>CAVZEK010000037.1:0-336700 GCA_963774185.1 uncultured beta proteobacterium | reverse complement strand
CGAGGCCGCGCTGCGCCAGTACGGCGCGCTGCAGGACGATCCCGCAGTCGGGCAGGCCGCGCGCTACAACAGTGCCAACCTGCTGATGCGGCAGGCCATCGCGCTGCGCGAGCGATCGCAGCCTGGCCAGGCGCTGGCCCTGGTGGAATTGGCCAAAGAGCACTACCGCGAGGTGCTGCGTCGCGATCCGGAGCATTGGAATGCGCGCTACAACCTCGAGCGCGCGCAACGCCTCGTGCCGGACCCCGAGGAGGTCGAGCCCGATCCGGCCGGCCCGCAGCGCAGCGCCGAACGCGCGGCGACGACGATGCGCGGCTATTCGCCGGGGTTGCCGTGAGCCGTCAAGGGCGCGACGCAAGAATTGCCGAGCGGCTGCGACGCATGCGCATCGGCGATTCGCGCCGCCTGCGTCTCGTGCTGGTGGTGCTGCTGCTTGCAGTGACCTTCGCGCAGCCGGAGATCCGCCTGCAGCGCCCGCGCTACGAGATGATCGTCGTGCTTGACGTGACGCAGAGCATGGACGTGCAAGACCAGGAGCTCGCTGGCCGCCCCGTGTCGCGACTGACATTTGCGCGCCAGGCGCTGCGCCGCGCGATCGAACGGCTGCCGTGCGGCTCGAAGCTCGGCTGGGCGATCTTCACCGAATACCGCAGCTTCTTGCTGTTCGCGCCGGTCGAGGTCTGCGCCAACCGCGCTGAGCTGCGCGCCACGCTCGACGACATCGACAACCGAATGGCCTGGACCGGCAGCAGCGAGATCGCCAAGGGGCTGCACAGCGCGATCGCCATCGCCAAGGCGCTGCCCGGCGTGCCGTCGCTGGTGTTCGTCACCGACGGCCACGAGGCGCCGCCGCTGAATCCGCGGCATCGGCCTGCGTTCGACGACAAGCCGGGCGAGGTCGGCGGGCTGATCGTCGGTGTCGGCGGGACCACGCCGGTGCCGATTCCGAAGAGCGATTCCGCGGGGCGACCGCTCGGATTTTGGTCGGCCGACGAGGTGCTGCAGGTCGACCCGCGCAGCCAGGGGCGCGACGCGAGCGTGCGCGGCGAGACGATGACCGAAGACGGCGACGCGGTGCCGGCCGTCGGCCTGGGCGCGACGCCGGGAGCGGAGCATCTATCGTCGCTGCGCGAGCCCTACTTGCAACTGCTGGCGGCCGAGAACGGCCTGGTCTATCACCGCCTGCTGCAGCCGCAGGCCCTGGCCGAGGCGCTGCAGGCGAGTGCGCTGGCGCGGCCGGTGCTCACCCGCGTCGACGCGCGCGTGCCGCTGGCGGCAATGGCACTGGCGCTGCTGCTTTCGCTGTGGCTGCCGCGTCCCAAGTTCGTAGGCGCCGATCGCGTGCAGCGTCGCGCCGCGGCGGCGCGACCCTGAGCGGTTCAGCGATCCAGTGGGCTCGTCGAGGCTTGCGCCACGATCACGGCCCACCGCTGCACCGAAGCAACCTGCACAACCTGGCGCGCGGCGTTGTGGGCCATCAGCTGACTGCGCTGGGGCTCGGCGATCGAGATCACGCCGTTGAGCACGGCCGTCGTCATGAACACGGCCAGCGCGGCAGCGGCGGCGCGGACGGCGAAGGGCAGTTGGCTGTTGTTCATGCGGGCTCCTCTTGGGCTGGAGAGGTGTGCTGCCCTTGACTGTGCTCCCCGAAGCTCGCTGAAATCGATTGCGCAGTGGCCGTGCGCACGTTCAATGCTGAACGGCGACCCGACCGTGACAGCGTGCCGACGCGATTTCGCCAATCGGTGTGCGAGCCGATGGCTGCGTGACAAGCCACCGGCCGCATGGCGTTACTTCGGCGCTGTCAGCCGCTCGCCAGATTGCCGTGACCCAATGCCGTACCCAACGCACAGAGGGCAGGGAGGCCTCGTGTGGAACAGCCTAGACGCAGAAGATCCGACGCGCCTTCGTCAGCCAACGGCATGGGGCTTGGCGGCGCCACTTTGAGCGCCGAGCTGTGGGTGCGGCGCTGCATGGCGCGCATGCGCCAGCTCGACCCGCACCTGGCACTCGAGGACGCCGAAGAAATCGCGACGGAGATGTACGACTTCGAGCGCACCGGCGTCATGGCGCCCGAGGCGGCGGTGGACTTCGTCGTCTCGCAGATGCTCAACGAGCCGTTCGCGCGCTTCGAGCGGCGCGCCGCTCCGCGCCGCTAGGACGACGATCGGCGCCGCGCTGGCGCACTGTCGGATGTCGCCCTGGGCTGACCTTGGGCGTTCGGATTTCGCTGCTGCCCGGTGAGTGTTGCGCGCCGCCGCCGCGGTGTGCGCCCAGTACGGGTACAATGCCAGCTCTTGCCGCGCCTTGCTCACTAGCGCGGCATTTGTTGCCTGACACGGCCCCGGCCTCATTTTGGCCCGCGCCACGCCCCTCGGCCGGCCCCACCGGCTCTCGCGGCCGTCAGCTTCACCAAGCGGCGAGCTCTTCCTCCGGTCTCGTTGATACGTCGCGGCCGGACCTTTGCATGGCGGCCCTGCGTCGCCGTATTTCCTACGGGTCTGCCCAACGGCACCCGCAATCTCTCTCGCGCACGGGCCGCCTGCGGCCCTGCGCGAATGCACATGTTCATGAAAACAACTCAAGAAAACACGTTCGCGGTGGGTAAATATCTTGTCTCACCCCTCGTCACCCGCACCGACGCGGGGCGCTTTGCTGCGTCGGTCTCGATCCGTAGCGGCCAAGGCAGCGCCACGCACCATCGTGTGCTGCGCTTCGTGCCTCGTTTCGACACCCGCGACAGTGCGCAGCGCTATGCCGTCGATCACGGCCTGGCCTGGCTACAGCGCGCCACCCTCACAGCCTCAAGGAGCTCGATTGGCTAAGGAAGAACTGATTGAAATGCGCGGCAAGGTGTCCGAGGTGCTGCCCGATTCGCGCTACCGCGTGATCCTCGACAACGGGCACAGCCTGGTGGCCTACACCGCCGGGCGCATGCGCAAGCACCACATCCGCATCCTGGCGGGCGACAACGTCTCGCTGGAGCTGTCGCCGTACGACCTGACCAAGGGGCGCATCACGTTCAGGCACCTCGAGCGCTCCGGTCCCCCGGCGCCGCGCGCGGCGCAGCGCAATTTCCGTTGAGCGGGCTCGTTGACTCGAATCCGCTCTTGTTTCCGCGTGGCAAGCCGTGATGGCCTCTGTTCACGCTTATTCTGAAAGGCACCACCCAGTGGGCAACAAACTCTACGTCGGCAATCTGGCTTATTCCGTGCGCGACGAAAACCTCCAACAACGCTTTGCCGAGTTCGGCACCGTCACGTCCGCCAAGGTCATGATGGACCGCGAGACCGGCCGCTCCAAAGGCTTCGGCTTCGTGGAGATGAGCTCGCCGGCGGAAGCGCAGGCGTCGATCCGCGGCCTGAACGGCCAATCGCTCGACGGCCGGGCCATCGTGGTCAACGAGGCGCGTCCCAAGGAAGCCGGCGCCGGCGGTGGCTATGGTGGCGGCGGTGGCGGCGGTGGCAACCGCGGTGCCGGCGGCGGTGGGTACAACGGCGGCGGCCGCCGCGGTTACTGACATTTCAAGATCGCGGCGCGTGTGACGACGCGGGCGACCGCGCTCCGCGATCACGCGCTGGTTGGTGTGGGGGGCTGAGCACCACGGCGTGTACTTCCTGCACCGATGGATTCAATCGGGTGACTCGTCACGTGCACCTGCGCATCACTTGCCGCGGTGCGGTTGTTCGTGTTGTCGAACCCGGTCGCGAGGTCCCACGCGCCAGCATGGTGACGGTGACGAGCGAGCACCTCCGCAGGCGCTGACGCCGATCAACGGCTGCGCAACGCGTGTGTCACGGCTTGTGCGCGCGGTGCGCGTGGGTGGGGGACTCAGCCTCGATGGGTCGTCCCGCTGCGTCAAAGGCCACACCGGGCGTAACGGCCACGCCGTTCGTTGCGCCCCCAAGCGCCTCAACCGCGAGTGCGTTCACGACGCCCGAGCCCGCGAGCGAGTGCGTCGCGCGGTCAATGGGGCCCGTGTGCGAGCGAAACAGCAACGACTCGCCAACCCACGCGAACAACTGGGCGAACGTGACACCCGGATCGCTTGGGTTGTGCTCGGTCCAGTCCGGCGATGGCACGCTGGCATGCCCCGTGTCGGTGTGAACCGATGCTGTTGGCACGCCATCGATCGGCTTGGCGCTGAACGTGATCTCACTGACGTAGACACCGGGATACAGGCGTTCGACCATCGGGCGACCTCGCGCCGGGCGAAGCAGCGCTCGCGGTGGGTTGCCGACTCGATGGCGCCGGTTCAAGGCTGTGCATGGCCCGACGCGAGGGCAGGTCGCTACAGTGCGACGCGCCAGCGTGCACGATGACGTCAGTAGGCGCCGCCGCCTTCGAAGCCGATCAGGAAGTAGTCTCTGACCAGCACGCCGATCTTGGGATCAGCCTTCGACTTTTGGTAGTACATGTACGGCACCCGGACCGCACGTGCCACGTAGTGGTCTGCGTATTTGAACTTCCACTCGCCTGGCTTCTCGTGCAATTCGTTGCCGGCGAAGTCCAGCGAATACGGGGGATCGTGATCGCAACCCTCGTCGATCAAAGCCACCGTGCCTGGCGGGCCCGATTTGTCTTTGTGCAGCCAGGTTCCCTTGGGCGGGTAGCCCGCTTGATAGGGGTTGGTGCAAAAGATGTAGTTTCCCAAATCACCGGCTTCCTCCGGTACGTACAGAAGCACTGTTGGATCCATGTTCTTGCCTGCTTTCTGTCACCGCATCCAACACGATCGGCCGTGATGGACCCGCCGCCGGATGCTCAATTCATTCTGGCATGCGCTCTGGCGCCGGGCAATCCGTGGCGCAGCCGATGATGCAGCGCGAGGGTTGGGGTCCCGGTTCAGAGGTCATTGATGGTCCCTAATTCCTGCAGGCTGTGCAGCGCCTGCTCACGAATGATTGCCGCACGCGACGGCTCGACCCATTCATTGGGGAAGGTTGTGGCCACCAGCCAGGTCTTGGCGAGGTCGCTCTTGGCATCGATCGCTTGAAAGATCTCGGTTGCCTGGCGCAAGTGAACCGTCGCCGCAGTGGCGTCGACTGCGTGCAGGCATTGCGCCAGCATCCGGTGCGTGACACCTGCAAGATGGCGGTAGCCCAATTCAGTGCAGGTGGCGAGCACGCCTTGGAGCAGCAACTTCGCCTGTTCGATGGCTTTGGAGCGCACGAACCCTTCCGCGAGCCACGTGGTGAACTGCGCCTGTGTGTAGCGCAGGTTCGCTTGGTCGTACCAGGCCAGAGCCGCCGTGAGTTCTGCCGTTCCCTCCGGCACGCGACCCGCCTTGACCAATCCGTAGCCGCGGATCGCGCGCAGCGCCGCCGCGTCGTACTGAACCGGCGCAAGCGTCTGCGCCTGCTCGCAGTAGGCGAGCCCAGCGTGCCAATCGCCGCGCTGGATCTGTGCCGACGCCAGGCGGATCGTGGCCGACACCTTCAGACGCAGATCGTCCATGGCAACGCCATGCTCCATCGCGCGGGCGCAATAGGCCAGGCTGCGTTGCCACTGGCCCAGCGCGTTAGCCGCGGGGCTCAGCTGCGACAGCGTGCGACAAGCCCACCAGCGGTTGCCGCGCCGCTCGAAGACTTCGAGCGCGCGCTCACCGGTTTCGATGGCCCTGTGCAGCTCGCCCGCAAAAACATAAACCTGCGCCAGGCACGAGTCGGCCGACGCGCTGAGGTCCTCGAGGTGGGCAGCCTTGGCGATCGACGAGGCCTCCTGGCAATGGCCGATCGAGGCCTCCGCACGGCCGCCGGTGATGCTGTTGAGAAAACCGGTCCAGTAGTGCCACGCGGCGCGACGAGCTGCATCGTCAGTGGGCAGCACCAGTGAGGCGATGCTGGCCAAGGCGGCCAGTTGGGCTGTGTGCTGGCCAAGCGCAAAACGCACTTCGGCCTGCTTGATCACGACGTCGATCTGGCGCAGCCGGCTCGCGTCGGAGGGTGGCATTGCCTTCAAGCGTTGCAGTGCCAGATCGGCAAACGCCAGCGCCTCGGTGTTGGCCCAGCGGCTCTGTGCGCGCTCGGCAGCGCGGATCGCGTAGTCCACCGCCTTCTCGTCGTCCTCGCTTTGTCCGAATTGGTGGGCCAGAAACTCCACCGCCTCGTCGATGCGCTCGGCGTGCAGGCGCTCCAGCGCGCGGCCGACCGCGCCGTGGCAGGCGCGCCGGCGCCGGCTCAGCAAGCTGGCATACGCCGCTTCGCGCGTCAGCGCGTGCTTGAAGGCGTAGGTGACATCGCTGTGCGACGTTTGCTCGTAGATGAACTCCAGGCGAGTCAATCGCGCCAGCTCGGGTTCGAGCGTGGCGTCGTCTTCCCACACCAGCGCCAGCAGACGCCGCGAGAACTCGCGGCCGATCACCGAGGCCGTTTGCAGCAGGCTCTTGGCCTTGTCGGGCAGCCGGTCGATGCGGGCGCTGAGCACGCCGAGCAACGTGTCGGGCACGGTGTCCACCGCGTTCTCATGTTCGCCGACCGCGCGCGCCAGCTCCTCCAAAAAAAGCGGGTTACCCTCGGCGCGGGTGACGATTTCGCGCGCCATCGCCTGCACCGTGCCCTGACTGGCCAGCAGCTCCTGAACGATCGTGAGACCGCCGCTTTGCGACAGCGGCCGCAACGCGATCTGGGTCGCGTACGACTTGTTGATCCAAGCCGGCGAGTAGCCAGGGCGGTAGGTGCAGATCAGCAGGATCGACGCGCCCGCGAGGCTGTCGGCCATCGCGGCGATGAAATCCTCTGACGTGCGGTCGACCCAATGGAGATCTTCGATCACGAACACCAGTGGCCTGCGGCGGCTGCTCTTCAGGCACAACTGGCGCAGGGCTTCGAAGGTGCGCGCCTGGATCGTCTCGGGCGTCATCGAGGCCAGCGCGCCGAGATCCTGCGTGAGGCCGAGCACGTGCAGCAGGTATGGTGCCGTGGACTCGACGTCGACGCCGATGGCCGCGACGGCCGCGCGCACCTTGTCGAGCACGGCGGCTGGCGTGTCGCTTTCGGCGATGCGGCACGCCGTGCGCACGATGTCGATGA
This sequence comes from uncultured beta proteobacterium, assembly GCA_963774185.1. Lineage (GTDB taxonomy): Bacteria > Pseudomonadota > Gammaproteobacteria > Burkholderiales > Burkholderiaceae_C > JAEUPI01. The sequence continues at coordinate 329,669 of CAVZEK010000037.1, read as the reverse complement.
TCGGCAGATAGGGCATCGCGGTGCCGTACGACAGGCACTGCCCTTCGACGTACCCGACATCGCGCTGAGCGATGCGTTGACGGAACTCCCACAGCAGCCGGGTCTTGCCCATGCCGGGGTCGCTGACGATGCCAATCGCTTGGCCGCGCGCGGCCTCGGCGTGCTCGAGGCAATCCATCAGGTCGGCCATCTCGCGCTCGCGCCCGACGAAGCGGCTGAGTACCCGGGCGCTGCGCGCCGGCGCCCCGGCGGCGCGCGGACCGATCAGGCTGTGCACCGCCAGCGGCGCGCTTCTGCCCTTGATCTGGATCGGGCCCAGCGGGCGCGCCTGGACCAACGCCTGCGCTTGCTCGAAGGTGGTGTCGGCGATCAGGAGCTCGCCGGGTGCGGCCATGTTCTGCAGGCGCGCTGCCACGTGCGTGGTGTCGCCCACCGCGGTGTAGTCCATGCGCAGGTTGTCGCCGATCTTGCCGACCACCACCAACCCGGTGTTCAGGCCCATGCGCACATCGAACGGCACTCCGGCCAATTGCGCGGCGTCGTTCAAGCGCTCGGCGACGCGGCGGCGAACGCCCAGCGCAGCCAGCACGGCGTGCTGCTCATGGTGCTCCAGTGCCAGCGGCGCGCCGAACAACGCCATGAACCCGTCGCCGAGAAACTGGTTGACGCTGCCCTCGAAGTGGTGCACCTCTTCGAGCGCATGTTCGAAGAAGCGGTTGAGCAGCTCGTACATGCGCTCTTCACCCAAGCGTGCGGCCAGCGCGGTCGAGTTGACGATGTCGCAAAACAGCACCGTGACCCGCTTGTGCTCGCCTTCGAGCGTGCTGCGCGTGGTCAGGATGCGCTGCGCAAGGTGCCGCGGCGTGTAGTTGAGCGGTGACGCATACCGCACCGGAGCCTGCGCCCGTTCGAGAGTGCGCGCGCCACAGGCGTGGCAGAACCGACTATCCGGCCCGAGTGATGCTCCACATGCGGGGCACATCGAGTTCATGGTCCAGCCCGGCCCTCCACCACGCTGCACGCCAACGGTGGGGCGAGCGTATAGCAAATTGCGCCGGCGCATGCGCGTCGGCGTCCCCATTCAAAACGATGCGGCGGCGGCGCACGCCGCAGTGTCTGCGCGCAGGCCCGGGCGCGGTACGCTGTGCTCGCTGCGGTTGGCCAAGGTCGTCACCGCCGCCGTTCGTCGTCGACCGTGGAGTGACAGATGATCAAGAGGATTGTTGCCGGCCTGCTGGCTGCGTTCACCATGGTGTGCCTCGCCGCGCCGGTCGATGCCAACCAGGCCACACAGGCCGAGCTCGAGTCGATCCAGGGCATCGGCCCTTCGATCGCGGCAATGATCCTCGACGAGCGCCGCAAGGGCGCGTTCAAGGACTGGCAGGACATGATCGATCGCATGAAGGGCGTCGGTCAGAGCAGCGCCGCCAAGTTCTCTGCGCAGGGCCTGACGATCAACGGTGCAGCCTACCGTGGCGCGAAGCCTGCCGCGAAGGAGCCGGCCAGGAAGTGAGCGGTCTCGCCCCATCGCCCCGCGGCACGGGGCGTATTCACGCGGTGCGAGCGCGGTGGTGCTCTATGCTCGCGGGGTTGTACCGTGGAGAGTCTGATCATGGCTGCGATTCATTTCTCGCGCTTTGTCGTTGCGGTGAGCGCTCTGGCTGCCGTGCTGATCGCCGGCTGCGCCTCCACCCGGCTGGATGCGCAATGGTCCGACCCGCAACTCGCGCCGGGCAGCTTGCGCGGAGCGCGTGTCATGGTCGCCTGCGAAGCGCACGACCTGGTGATCAAGCGCATCTGCCAGGATCAGATGGCCGCCGAAGTCAAAGCGCGCGGCGGCACAGCGGTGGCCGCCCCGGACACCACCAATGAGGCGCCGGGCAGGCCGCTGGGCGCCGATCAGTACCTCCCCCCCGCACGCAATGCCGGCGCCAAAGCGGTGATCACGCAGTACGTGACGCAGGCCGATGTCAGCGTCAGCGGCCCGTCCAGTGTTTCGTTCGGCATCGGCGGTTTCGGCTTTGGCGGCGGTGGCGGCGGCATCAGCACCGGTGTTGGCGTGTCGGCCCCGGTGGGCGGCGGCCGCACCAATGTCGGCTATGCGATCAGCAGCAACGTCACCGAAGCGAGCAGCGGCCGTCTGCTGTTGACGGCCAAGGCCAGCTCGCCGCCGTCGCCGGACGTGACGGCGCAGCTCAACGAGCTGACCAAGATCGTGTTCGCCGCCGCCGACAACGCCAAGCTCTTTTGACTCACGCAGGCGCTGTCCACTTGGACGGATGCGATGGCGAATCTGCCTGCGCTTTTCAGCGTGCCAGCGGTCGCCCCGCCGGCCCCCAGATGGATTCGGGCTTGGTTCGCGGATCGCGCGCCAGCCACTTGCCCTGGCTCACTTGGTGCAGAAAACCCTCCAGCATCCGGTTGAACAGCAGCGGTTCTTCCAGGTTCACCGCATGGCCGGTGCGCGGCACGATCGCCAGGCCTGCCTTGGGCACCACGCGTTTGAGCAGCAGCGACGGCTCGAGGCACGACTCGTCTTCGTCGCCACAGACGATCAGCATCGGCGCGTCGATGGCGGCCATGCGATCGGTCAGCTCGTACAGGCACGGGCGCTGCCCCTGATAGCCCTCCATCGTGTAGGCCGAGCCGATGGCCGAGTGGGCAGCCAACTGGGTCGAGAATTCCGCGAAGCCGCGCGGATCCTTGTTCAGGTACTGGATTCGTGAAGCGCCGTGGCCATAGGTGGCCATCAGCTGCGCCATGCCGTCGCGCCGGATCGTGGCCGCGCGCTCCACGCATTCGCGCTGGAACTGCCGGTAGATCGCCGGGTGCGCGCCGAACCGACGCCGACCAAGGTAAGCGACAGCGCGCGCGCCGTCGCCGGGTGGGTGGCGTGCTGCATGCCGAAGTGCAGCGTCGCGAACGCGCCCATCGAGCAGCCCACCACGTGGGCCTGGCGCAGGTTCAGGCCATCGAGTACCGCGAGCACATCGTCGCGCTGGCGCTCCTGCACGTAGCTCGGGGCGCCCGCGGGCACGTCGCTGGGCGGATAGCCGCGCGCGCTGTAGGCGATGCAGCGATGCGTGCGCGAGAAGTGCCGCATCTGCGGCTCCCAGCTGCGATGGTCGCCGGCGAACTCGTGCACGAAGACGATTGGCGTGCCGCTGCCGGCTTCTTCGTAGTACAGGTTCACGCCGTCGTCGGTGCGGATGGCGGGCATGCGGATCTCCAGGTTTCTGTGTGTTCAGCGGGCTGCAATGGCCGCGATCACGTCGGGCACGCTGATCGTCTCCATGCACGCGGGCTTGCCCCGCGCCGATGGCTCGCACTCTTGCCAGAACTTCTGCCGGCAGGGGCTGCAGGGCAATCGCTTGTAGACCACCGAGCTGTGCTCGCCCCAGGGCCCGAATTTCACCGGCGACTGCGGGCCGAACAGTGCCACCAGCGGCCGGCGCAGCGCCGCGCCAAGATGCATGATGCCGCTGTCGTTGCACACCAGCAGCTCGCAGCGTTCGAGCAGCGCCATCGTCTGGCGCAGCGTGGTGTTGCCCACCGCCATCACAGGCGCAGGCTCGATGCGTTCGCTCAGATATCGCGCGTCGGCCACATCGCCCGGCCCGCCGAACACGATCACCCGGCCGCCATGCGCAGCCTGCAACCGGTTGGCGAGCGCGACGAAATTGTCTTCGTGCCAGGCGCGCGGCTTGTTGGTGGCAAAGGGGTGAATGGCGATCAGCCGGTCTGCCGGCCCGATGCCGTGCTGGTGAAGAAAGGTGCCGGCGAACAACCGCTCGCCCGCACTGAGCCAGGCCTCGAGGTGATCGTCGTGCACCGGCACGCCGTCGGCACGCAGCACATCGAGAAAGTTCTGCACTTCGTGCTGGTCGTGCCGATAGGGCACGCGCGTGGTCAACAGCAGGCCGCGCCCTTCGGTGGCGAAGCCGATGCGCCGCGGCGCGCCGCTGAGCAACCCGATCAACGCGCTGGTCAACGAGCGTTTGAGCACATAGGCGCGATCGAAGCGCTGGCGCCGTAGCGCGCGGATGAAGGCCAGCTTGTCGCGCCAGGTCTTGTGCGTGCCGTGGCTTTCGGCATGACGGGTCACCGGATCCCAATAGAGCAGTTCATCGACATAGGGAATGCCCGCCACCACATCGGCCGAGCCTGGCGCCACCACCCAGACGATGCGGGCGTCGGGCTTGGCGCGGCGCAGGTTGCGCAAGAAAGGCACGGTCAGCAGGGTGTCGCCGATGAAGCGATAACGCAGCACGAGAATGCGTTCCCCGCTGCGCTCGTTGTTGAGAACTGGCGTCTCGCCTGTCATTTCTTGCAACCGATGGCCCTGTTCAATCGTCAACGGCATGCCGAACGCGAGTTCGACGATGTCATGTCGCGCAAGGTAGCACGCCGGCCGACCCGTAAGAATGCGTAAACAGGCCATAGGCGGCCGGCCTTGTCAAGGCGCCGGGCCGCATTCCCTTTGGCGCGCGGACATCGTTTCTCGATGCACAATCGGGCCCATGCCAAACATTGCATCCATCCTTAAAAGCGAAATCGCCCGAGTCGCCCGCAAGGAAATCCGCGGCGAAACCTTGCAACTCAAAAAGGCCGTCAGCGCCTACCGCTCGCAGATCGCGGCGCTCAAGCGCCGTGCGCAAGCGCTCGAGCAGCAGTTGCGCGGCCTGCGCAAGGGCGGTGGCGCCAAGGCGGCGCCGGCCGCCCAGGCAGACGACGACGAGTCAATGGGTTCGTTTCGCTTCAGTGCCAAGGGCCTGGCCTCGCACCGCAAGCGCCTGGGGCTGTCGGCCCACGAATGCGGCATCTTGCTTGGCGCGTCGGGGCAATCGGTCTACAAGTGGGAAGACGGCAAGGCCCGGCCGCGGGCCAAGCACTTGCCGGCCATTGCCGCGCTCAGGACCTTGGGCAAGAAGCAGGCTGCCGCGATCCTGGAGTCGCGCCGCTAGCGGTCATTGGCTCGCGCGCCCCTGCGGGCGCGTCGGCCGCAGCAGCATCGTGCTCACGACGCGGCGATGTCGCGTCGGCCAGCCTGGCGATCGAACGCGTAGGCGCGCGTGGGCTTGCAGACCTGCACTTGGTATTCGGAGAAATGGTCGCGGCGCGCGGCCTCCTGCACCTGCACGTGCTCCGGATGCATGCGCCACGCCAGCAGCGTGGGCTCATCCTGGAACTCCACGAGCGTCAGCGACTCGCCGTCTGCCGCCGCGTAGTCCTTGTACGACACGAAGCCCGGCATCTGCGAGGCCTGTCCAGCCATGCGCTGGCCGGCGCGCTCGAGGGCTGCCAAGTCGGCGTCGGGGCGAATGCGCGTCCGAAAGATGACGACCACCATCGCGAACCTCCTGGGATGCACGGCGCCGCACGAGCGCATGCGACGAGCGCGGATGCTACCGCCACAATGCGCGTTGTTGCTTGTCGATGCCAGGAGTGAATCATGTCGGTGCCCGCTATCCCGCTCGATGCCCACGTCGTGCAAGCCTTGTCGGGCGTGTCGACCGCCACGCTCACCACCGTGCTGCTCAAGCACGGGCTGCGCAACGTGTGGCTGCGCGGCACGCGGCCGCTGGCGCCCAACCTGCCGCGGCTGATCGGCCGTGCGTTCACGCTGCGTTTCGTGCCGGCGCGCGAAGACCTGGCCACGCCGGCGTCGTGGGGCTCGCCGATCTCCACCCGCGCCGCCATCGAGGCGATGCCGGCCGGTTGCATCGCGGTGGTGGGCGCGCTGGGCTGCACCGACGCCGGCATCTTCGGCGACATCCTGTGTGCGCGCATGCGCCGGCGTGGCGTGGCGGCCCTGGTCACCGACGGCGTGGTGCGCGACGTCGCCGGCGTGCTCGGCACCGGGTTGCCGGTGTGGTGCCAGGGCACGGCGGCGCCGCCGTCGGTGGCCGGGCTCACCTTCGTCGGCTGGCAGGAGCCGATCGATTGCGGTGGCGTGGCGGTATTCCCCAACGACGTGATCAGCGTCGACCAGGACGGCGCGGTGTTGATTCCGGCAGCGCTGCTCGACGAAGTGATCGCCGCTGCGGTGGAGCAGGAGCGGCTCGAGGGCTGGATCATGAGTCAAGTGGACGCCGGTGCTGCGCTGCCCGGGCTGTATCCGCCCAACGACGACAACAAGGCGCGCTACCAGGCGTGGACCAAGAGCCAGGAGGGCAAGCACTGAAGCTCGCACAGGAGCCCGCCGCTACACTCGAATCGAAGGAGACGCGTTCATGATCGAGCACCACATCGACATCCCCACCGCCGACGGCGCGATGAACACCTTCGTCGCGCACCCGGACGAGGGCGGGCCGTTTCCGGTGGTGCTGTTCTACATGGACGCGCCCGGCAAGCGCGACGAGCTGCACGACATGGCGCGGCGCATCGCGACCGTGGGCTACTTCGTCGTGCTGCCGAACCTGTACTACCGCCGCACGCGCGACTACTGGCTGAAAGAGCGCACCGAGCCGGCGATGGCGGTGATGTTCGAGCACATGCGCTCGCTGGGCATGAAGACCACCGTGTGCGACACCGAGGCGATGCTGCGCTACGTCGACTCGCAGCCGCAGGCCGACGCCAAGCGCATCGGCGCGGTGGGCTACTGCATGAGTGGCCCGTTCGTCGTGTGGGCCGCGGTGTCGCACCCCGAGCGGCTGCGCTGCATCGCATCGATCTACGGCGCCAACATGGTCAACGACAAGCCCACCTCCCCGCATCGGATGGTCGGCCAACTGCGCTGCGAGAGCTACTTCGCGTGCGCCGAGATCGACAAGTGGGCGTCCAAAGCCGACATCGAGGTGCTGCAAGCGGAGTTGAAGGCAGCCGGCGTGCCGCACCGCGTGGAGTGGTATCCCGGTGCCGAGCACGGATTTGCGTTTCCGCAGCGCCACTGCTACGACAAGCCGTCTGCCGAGCGGCACTGGTCGCGCTTGTTCGCGCTGTTCGACCGCACGTTGCGGCGCTGATGCCCGGCAACGGAGGACGTCTGTGGCGAGCGCCGTGCGTGCCGTGTTCGGCGCGCGCTCGGCTAACGATCGCAGCGGCCGGCCGCGACAGGGTGGCGCGCCTTCACGCAGTGACCCATCTGCACGTCCATCACGCGCAGCTTGGCGTCGTCACTGCGCCAGGCGACCACGAAGGGCTTCACCTGCCCCGACGTCGTCACGACGTAGCTGTAGGCCATGTGGCCGGTGGTGCCGTCTTCGAAAGTGGCTTCGGTGACGCGCATCTGGGTGTCGAGCCGATCGGTGTCGGCGAAGAACGGGATCACCTCGCTGCTGAGGAAGTATCTGATCGCCGCCTCGCCGTTGGCTTGCACCGGCACGTCGTCGAAGGCCAGGAACAGCGCGTCGAGATTGCCGGCGGCGGCCAAGCGCACGAAGCCCTCGACCGCGGGCGTGTGGCTGGGCGCCTGCGCCGGGGCTTTGCGCAGCGTCAGCACGTTGCCTCTGCGTGGCGCGCTCGCAGCCTCGCTGTCGACGGACACGTCTGTGCCGGCGCGCGCTGCGGTTGCCGCAATCCCGCAGGCCATCCAGATGATCCATCGAGCAAGTTGGGCGTTCACGAAGCGGGCCTCGTCTGCGCGTTCAGGCGCGGAGTTCCAATGTCAATGCCGTGGCTTGCGGCCGTCAACGACCCGCTGCGCCAAAGAGGGTCCGATGCGGTGCTTTTTCGCTGTTCCCCAAACCGAGACTCCACACCATGCCAATACTGCGCCGTCATGCCGAACGCCATCGCACCGACCGCATCGGCTGGCTGCGCGCCGCCGTGCTGGGCGCCAACGATGGCATCGTGTCCACCGCCAGCCTCGTGGTCGGCGTCGCGGCGGCCCACTCGAGCTCGAGCAGCATTCTGGTGGCCGGCGTCGCGGGGCTGGTGGCTGGCGCGATGTCGATGGCTGCCGGTGAATATGTGTCGGTCCATTCGCAGGCCGACACCGAGAGCGCCGACTTGGCGCGCGAGCGCGCCGAGCTCGAGGCAGACCCCGCCGCGGAGCGGCGCGAGCTGACGGGCATCTATGTCAAGCGCGGGCTCGAGCCTGCGCTCGCGCAGCAGGTGGCCGAGCAATTGATGGCGCACGATGCTTTGGCTGCCCATGCGCGCGACGAACTCGGCTTCTTCGAAGCCCTCAGCGCGCGGCCAGTGCAGGCCGCCCTGGCCTCGGCCGGCAGCTTCTCGGTGGGCGCAGCGTTGCCGCTCGCCGTGACCGCGCTGGCATCCGAGGGCGGCCTGATTGCATGGGTGTCTGGAACGTCGCTTCTCTTTTTGGCGCTGCTGGGTGCGGTGGCCGCCCGAGTGGGCGGCGCCAAGGTGTTCACCGGTGCCTGGCGTGTCACCTTCTGGGGCGCGCTGGCGATGGCGATCACGGCGGGTGTGGGTGCGTTGTTCGGTGCCGTGGTCTGACGGCGCAAGAGGTCGATGGAGGCGGCCTGTCGATGTGGTGGAGTGTTGCCGGTCTCCTCCGATGCACCTCGCTGACAACCATCTCGTCAACCGCCGTGCCGCGCAGTTGGCGGCATCGTGCACCGTGCTCGCGAGTCTCGCGGGGTTTGGATCCGACGGCCGCTCGCTGGGTCGGTCTTGTTCAGATTCGGTTCAGCTACCTGTTGCGCAGATCGCACGCTGGTGCTCGCTTGCGTTAAGTCAAGGCTAGCAGACGGGGGCTCGGCGCTCAATTCAGGCAGCAACAGTAAACGGGGTCTGCCGATGAACAGCACCATCTGCGCCGCGATGCGCGCGTTGTCGAATGCCACTACGGCGATCGGCGCGATTGTGTTGACGCTCGTTGGGCTGCTGCCGCAGCAAGCTTCGGGCATCCCGCTGTTCAACCGCCAGACGGGCCAGAACTGCGTCGCCTGCCATGCCGGCGGACAGTTTCCCGAGCTCACGCCGTACGGGCGCCTGTTCAAGATGACCGGCTACACGATCGGGCAGCGAACGGTCCCGGTATCGGGCATGGCCGTGGTTAGCTACTCCAAGGTGGCCGACACCTCCAAGAGCGACGACCCCGACGCCGACTTCCAGAAGAACGGGTCGCTGATCATGCCGACCGCGAGCCTGTTCCTCGCCGGCAAGATCACCGACAACATCGGCGCCTTCACGCAGATCACCTACGACAACTACGCGACGCAATCGGACGACGGAAAGTTCCACGGCCACACCAATGTCGACAACGTCGACATTCGCTTTGCGGATCGGTTCATCGACACCAACAGAGACGTGATCGTCGGCGTCAGCGTCAACAACAACCCCTCGGTCTCTGATCCGTGGAACACGGCGCCGGCCTGGATGCAGTACGTGCCGGTGCCGAGCCCGACCAGCAGCCAGTTCATCGACGGCAACGCGCCGTACCCGGGCTACGGTTCCGGTGGCAACGTGGCCGGCATCACCGCCTACGCGTTCTGGAATCAGACGCTGTATGCCGAGATCGGCGGCTACCGGACGGCCGACGGTTTCTTCCGTTCATGAGCGGCGGTTTGCACAACGCGGACGTGACCAAGCTGAACGGCGTCAACCCCTACTGGCGCCTGGCCCTCAACCATGAATGGGGCGCGCACAGCCTGATGGTGGGCACATCGGGCATGGTCGCCAACGTGTACGACGACCCGCTGGACACCTCGGACTCGAACACCACGCATCATTTCAAGGACCTGGGGCTCGATGCGCAGTACCAGTACCTGCTGGATCCGCATTCGGTGACGGCGCAGGTCGCCTACATGAAGACGCATCACCGCTATCCCGGTTTCCTCGTCGGACAGGCTGCAGCATTCGTCGACTCATCGGGCAATGCGCTGCCCAACTCCAACGAAACGGATACGATCGATGTCCTGCGCGCCAAGCTGACCTACGTGTACCGCGCCAAGTACGGCGGCAGCCTGGGCTTCTTCAATCTCACCGGCACCACCAACACGGCCAACCAGACCTCCGGGTTCGACCCGGCGACGATGACCATCACGTCGGACCCCACCGCGTCGGCCCCGTCGACACGGGTGAACGGCAACCTCAGCGGAGATCCGGCCACGCGGGGCTGGACGTACGAGGCCTTCTGGACGCCGATCCAGTACATGCGTGTCGGCGTGCAATACACCACCTATTCGCGTTCAACGGCGCATCGAACAACTACGACGGCTTCGGCCGCAATGCGCGCGACAACAACTCGCTGTTCCTCTACATGTGGGCTGCCTACTGATGTCAATGCAACCCGGGAGATTCGCATGAAGGTTTCGTCGTTGGCGCTCTTGATCGCCGCCGCGTCACTGTCGTCGGGGTGCGCGAACCCGACGCGCTCGCGCAACCTGGCCGATCCGAGTGTGTCGGCCACCACGCTGGCGCAGCAGGTCTGCTCCAACTGCCACGGGCTGACGGGCAGCGCCACGTCGCCGAACTTTCCCAACCTCGCGGGGCAGGTGGAGGACTATCTCATTGCGCAGGTCAATGGCTTCAAGAGCCACGGACGGCGCGACCCGGCCGGATTCGAATACATGTGGGGTCTGAGCCGCAGCCTGACCGACGACCAGATCAAAGGCCTGGCGGCCTACTTCGCGGCGCAAATGCCGCTGCGGCAACCTGTGGAGGGGACCGCGGCACAAGTGCAGGCGGGCAAGGCCATCTTCGAGACTGGCGTGAGTGCGAAGAACATTCCGGCCTGTGCGACCTGTCACGGGCCCGAAGGCAAGGGCAACGGCGCGTTTCCCCGCCTTGCCGGCCAGCATGCCGACTACCTGATGAAGCAACTGGTCGTTTTCCAGCGCACCGACGAGCGGCCCGAAGGCAGCGTGATGAAGGTGATCGCCCACGATTTGACGCGAGAGGACATCGAGAACGTGGCGGCCTTCGCGCAAGCCATGCCGAATTGAAAGGTTCACGCTCGACGGCTCAAGAATTCGGCAGCGGCTCCGAAAACCATCGAAACGGCTGACCGTGACTGCCCATGTCCGGGGCGGCAGCTCGATAAACCGATCGGAGCCCGAGCATGGATGCGACCCTTTGGATGCGCCGCTTCACGATTCGCGCGCGCATGTTCGGTGCCATCGGCATGGTGCTGGCCCTGCTGGCAGGCGTTGGCGGACTGGCGCTGGCGGGCATGTTGCAGATCCAGGCATCGAGCGAGCGTTTCATCGACAGCGCGTTCGCGGCCAGCGTGAAGCTCTCGCAGCTGCGCGAGGCGGTGTCGGACATCCGGCGCAGCGAGCAGGAACTGCTCAAGCGCATCGAGACGATGGACTCGACCGAGGACGCGTTCGCGCGCTGGCAGCGCGCCGCCACCGCGGCCGAGCAGCAGGCCGAAGGTCTGGTCGCCGGCCGCAGCGAACTGGCCGCCCATGGCCCGCAGCAAGGGCTCGCCCGCTACCGCAAGGCCTTTGCCGCGATGCGCGAAAGGATGCGCAGCGGTGAGCTTGGCGCCAGCGCATTGCCCGATGCGATGCGCCCGGCCGCCGATGCACTGGCCGACAGCGTGAAAGCATTGGATGCACTCGCTGCCACGCTGGTGAGCGAAGCCGAGGCGGCCCGCGCGCGTCAGGCGGCACTGGCGAGGAGCACGATGGCGTGGTTCGGCCTCGCACTGGCCGTTGCCGTCGCGATCGTGGTGCCGCTCACGTGGCTCAACCAGGTCGCCATCTGCCGCCCGCTGGACCGCGCCAAGGTGGTGGCCGAGCGCATCGCTGCCGGCGAGTTGTTCTCGTCGGACAGGCAGACCGAAGGCCAGGACGAGCCGGCCGAGTTGTTGCGCTCGCTGCTGCAGATGCAGGAGACGCTGCGCACGATGGTGGCCCGGGTGCGCGCCTCCACCGACAGCATCGGCACCGCGAGCGCCGAGATCTCCACCGGCAATGCGGACCTGTCGTCGCGCACCGAACAGGCCGCTGCCAACCTGCAGCAGACGGCGTCGTCGATGGAGCAGCTCACCGGCACCGTCAAGCAATCGGCCGACTCGGCCCGCCAAGCCAACGAGCTGGCCTGCTCGGCCGCCTCGGTGGCCGAGCGCGGCGGACAGGTGGTCTCGCAGGTGGTCTCGACGATGGACGAGATCACCGCCAGCTCCAAGAAGATCGCCGACATCACCGCCGTGATCGACGGCATCGCGTTCCAGACCAACATCCTGGCGTTGAACGCCGCGGTGGAAGCGGCGCGCGCCGGCGAGCAGGGCCGCGGCTTCGCGGTGGTGGCCAGCGAGGTGCGCAGCCTGGCCCAGCGCTGCGCCGATGCGGCCCGTGAGATCAAGGCACTGATCGGCACCAGCGTCGACAAGGTGCGGTCGGGCTCGAAACAGGTGGCTGACGCGGGTGCCACGATGAAGGAGATCGTGGCCTCGGTGCAGCGCGTGACCGACATCATCGGTGAGATCAGCGCCGCGGCCGCCGAGCAGTCCGACGGCATCGGCCAGGTCAACGGCGCCGTCAACGCACTGGATCAGATGACGCAACGCAACGCCGCACTGGTGGAGCAGTCCGCCGTCGCGGCCGAATCGCTCGAAGACCAGGCGAGTCGTCTGGCCCAGGTGGTGGGGACGTTCCGATTGGAGCCGCCGGGCATGGCGCCCGGGTGAAACTCGGGCCCATCAGGTCGCGGGCGAGGGTGCTCAGCCACAATGGCTGCCACGCCACTGCGAGGGCGCCATGCCGAAATCGCCGACCGACCCGCCGCCGCCAAACCCCGATGCCGCCGCCACCGGCATGCGCAAGGGCCTCACGAGCTACGGCGACGCCGGCTTCTCGCTGTTCCTGCGCAAGGCCTTCATCAAGGGCGCGGGCTACACCGACGCCGCGCTCGAGCGGCCGGTGATCGGCATCACCGACACCGGCAGCGGCTACAACCCCTGCCACGGCAACATGCCGCAGCTGGTGGAGGCGGTGCAGCGCGGCATCCTGATGGCCGGTGGCCTGCCGGTGAAGTTCCCCACCATCTCGATCGGCGAGAGCTTCGCGCACCCGACCAGCATGTTCCTGCGCAACCTGATGTCGATCGACACCGAGGAGATGATCCGCGCGCAGCCGATGGACGCGGTGGTGCTGATCGGCGGCTGCGACAAGACGGTGCCGGCGCAACTGATGGGCGCCGCGTCGGCCGGCCTGCCGGCGATCCAGCTCGTCACCGGCTCGATGCTCACCGGCTCGCACCGCGGCGAGACCGTCGGTGCCTGCACCGACTGCCGGCGCTACTGGGGCCGCTACCGCGCCGACGAGATCGACGCGGCACGAGATCGCCGCCGTCAACGACCAGCTGGTGGCCAGCGTCGGCACCTGCTCGGTGATGGGCACGGCGAGCACGATGGCGTGCATCGTCGAGGCGCTGGGCATGTGCGTGCCGGGCGGCGCGTCGCCGCCGGCGGTGACGGCCGACCGCATGCGCATCGCCGAGCGCAGCGGCTGCAGTCGCCGTGCAGATGGCGCGCGATCGCGCCTGACGATCGACCAGATCCTCACCGCGAAAGCGTTCGAGAACGCGATGCGCGTGCTGCTGGCGATCGGCGGCTCGACCAACGGCATCGTGCACCTCACCGCGATCGCCGGCCGCTGCGGCTTCGAAGTCGACCTGGCCGCGCTCGACCGCATGGGCCGCGAGACGCCGGTGCTGGTGGACCTGAAGCCCTCGGGCGCGCACTACATGGAAGACTTTCATGCAGCGGGCGGCATGACCACGCTGTTGCGCGAGCTGAAGCCGCTGCTGCACCTGGATGCGCTCACGGTCACCGGCCGAACGCTCGGCGAAGAGATCGAGCAGCGCAGCGCCGCCGTTCAAGCAAGACGTGGTGCACAGCATCGCACAAGCCGCTGTACCGCGAAGGCGGCATCGCGGTGCTGAAGGGCAACCTGGCGCCGGGCGGCGCGATCATCAAGCAGTCGGCCGCCGACCCGCAGCTGATGGAGCACGAAGGCCGCGCGGTGGTGTTCGAGAACGCCGCCGACCTGGCCGCAGCGCATCGACAGCGACGAACTCGACGTGCACGCGGGCGACGTGCTGGTGCTCAAGAGCATCGGCCCCAAGGGCGCGCCCGGCATGCCCGAGGCCGGCTACATCCCGATCCCGCGCAAGCTCGCGCGCGCCGGCGTGAAGGACATCGTGCGCATCTCCGACGGCCGCATGAGCGGCACCGCGTTCGGCACCATCGTGCTGCACGTGACGCCCGAGTCGGCGATCGGCGGGCCGCTGGCGTACGTGCGCAGCGGCGACCGCATTCGCCTGTCGGTGGCGCGGCGCGAGATCAGCGCTGCTGGTGTCGGACGAAGAGCTGGCGCGCCGTGCGCGCGGCGCAGTCCGGTGGTGCCGCCGAGCGCCGAGCGCGGCTATCGCAAGCTGTTCTTGTCGAGCGTGACGCAGGCCGACCAGGGCGTGGACTTCGACTTCCTGCGCGCGGCGCAGATGAAGGCGCGAGCTGCCGAAGGTGCTAGCGCTGCGGCGCGAACACGATGCGCATCGTCGCCGCGACGTCGCGCACTTCGGCACCAGCCAGCACGCCCTTGCTCTGCAGCAGCCGGTGCAGCGCCGGCAGGTGGTAGTGCGGCACCGCGGGATACAGGTGGTGCTCCAGGTGGTAGTTCACGTGGTGCGGAAAGATCAGCGCGCGTGCGAACCAGTTGCCGAGCGAGCCGAACGTGCGGTTGCAACGCGCCGCCGTCAGTGGGGACGACAGGTCGGTCACCGCGCCATGCTCGGCGATCGCGCGCAGCCGCAGGATCGGTTGCAGTACGGTCAGCAGCGGCAGCAGCCACAGCACCGCGTAGAGCAGCAGCGCGTGCAGGCCGCCCAGCGCGTAGGCGACCAGCGGCGCACCCAGTTGAACAGCGAGCACCATCCAGCGATCGCGCCGCGCGCTGGCGCGCAGCGCAGGCGAGGTGTCGTCGAGCGGCCGCGCCGCGCGGTTGGTTTCGGTGTTGAGCGCGGGCGCGCCGAAGAAGTAGGCAAACGTCTTCCAGGCATTGACGCCGGCCAGGTCGAGCGCCAGCTTCCTCCACAGGTAGGCCACGCCGCGCGGGTAACCGCCGTGGATCGCTGTGTCCGGGTCTTCGTCGGTGTACAGGTTGTTGTGATGCAGCCGGTGGATCACGCGGTAGGTGCACATCGAGAGGCCACTGGCCATGCCGATGGCGCGGCCGATCGCATCGTTGAGCGCGCGCGATTTGAACAGCCGGTAGTGCGCGGCCTCGTGCGCGAGGATGAACAGCCCGTGCTGCTGCACGCCAACCACCAGCACCGCCAGCAAGACCCACGGGCTCGGCCACATAGCGACGCCGAAGGCGACGGCCAGCGCGATGGTGCCGAAGGTCTGCCCGATCGCCAGCAGCGAACGTACATCACTGAGTTCGGCGAGCGGCGCGAGTTCGGCCGGCGAGAGGATGCTGCGCGCCGCTGCGTTGCCGGTGCCCGCGCGTGCACGTGCCGGCGCCGCGTCGTTGGGCAGCGGGCGCAGGTCGTCGCGGAACTCTTCGCCGCGCGCAGGGGAGCTGTGCATCGGCGCGATTGTCTCTCCGCTCCTGCACGCGCGGCGATGCCTCATCGGCGCACAGCCCCGGCCATGCTTTTCATGTGAATTGAAAAGGCGCCACGCCAATGCCTTGGCGTGGCGCCGTGCGAGTGGGTCTGACGCGGCGGATGCCTAGTCAAACCACCCGTCATTCGATCCCGGTGCCGGCGGCAGCGGCTGGCCACCGGGGCCGTCCGCGAAGGTCAGCGGCGAGACCGCGTCCTGCTGGCCGACGCCGGGCTTGCTCCAGTCGCACACGCCGTCGGGGAACGTCGCGTGCAGCCGCGCCAGCTGCGCGGCGGTGAACGTCACCGGCGTGTAGTCGGCGGTGTTCAGCGGCTTGAGCTGGCACTTCAGGATGTTCTCGGCCAGCGGCCCGCCGGCCACCTGGCGCGGCGACGAGTGCTTCGCCAGCCGCGGGTCGGCGTCGCACACCGCCATGTCGGTGACCGGGGTCGAGAAGGTGGCGTCGCCCGTCAGGTAGCACAGGTCGAACGCGCGTCGCCGGCTTCGCAGCGATCACCTGCGCCTGCGTGCGCACGGCGTTCAGCGTCGCCTTCGGCGCGGTGGTCAGCAGCGTTCGACAGCCAGGTGTCCATCGTCAGGAACGACTGCACCGTCACCGCCGCGACCTGCGCCGCCGTCGCGGGCAGCAGCCCGGTGCCGTAGCGCCAGATGACCTGGTTGCCGTGGTTGCCGCCGTTGGCCGCGTCGATGCGCGCGCGCTCCGAGAAGCGTGCGCCAGATGTAGTGGATGCCCTGTTCGTCGTAGCCGCGCGAATCGATGATCGGCAGCTTGCCGAGGTTCTTGCCGCTGGACACGATGCCGGCCCGGTAGGCGATGTCGAGTGCCGGCAGGTCGGCCGTCGCTGCGCGCCGGCGTGCGGTTCGAATCGGCGTCGATGCCGCCGATCTTCTCGTTCAGCGTGACGAACTCCTCGGGCGTGATCGCGCCGGACGAGCAGCGCCTTCAGTCCGTACTGGATGCCGACGTTGTCGCCGGTCTGCAGGCGCGCGTGCTGCCCGGGGCGATGCCGTGCGGTCGTGCCCCAGACCGCGGTGGCCAGGTCGGGGTCGCCGCAGCGCGTGCCGTTCGGGTTGGTGACCGGGTCGTAGACCAGTGCGGCCGGCAGCCGGCAGTTGTTGCGCGGTGCGCCGAGCGGGCGCGATCGCACCGGTCGTTTGATTGACGACCAGCGTCGGCACGTAGTTGCCCGGCTTGTTGTTGAAGCCGAACGAGTTGTTCCACGACTGGCAGCCGATCTGGTCGAGGTGGCCGTTGATCGCGGTCTTCTTGGCATTGATCTGCGCCTGCGTCAGGCCGGTCATCAGCGCGGTCCAGTCGGGGCCGGCGTAGAAGTTGACCAGCAGCACGCAGTCGGTGACCTCCAGGCCGGTGGTGATCGAATCGGGGAAGTCGCAGCTCGGCTGGATGCCGTCGAGCAGGCCGGGGTAGATCGAGGCGACCGTGTTCTGCTGGATCGAGCCGCCCGAGCAGCCGTTGCCCATCGTGTACTTGATCTCGCCGTAGCTGTCGACGATGTGCTCCTTCATCATCATCAGTCGTCTCGGCCACCAGCACGCGGTTCGAGTTGTAGAGCGAATCGGTCAGGCTGTTGTCGACGACCATGAAGCCGCGCGACAGCGCCGTGTCGTCGGCCCAGTTCTGCTCGGTGCGGAACTGCAGGCGCGGCTGGCCGGTCGAGGCGCCGAAGCTGTAGACCACCTTGCCGTTCCACTGCGGCTGCGGCGCCAGCGCCGTCCAGGCGGGCTTGGTCGGGTCGAACAGCACCGCGATGTCGTAGATGCCGCGGTTCATCGTGCCGCGCTCGACGCGCACGATGTACGGCACCGTGAGGCCGGTCGCGGTCGTGGTCGTCGTCGCCAGATCGGCCGGCGTCGCTGCCCGACCGTGTACGGCTTGAAGCAGTTGTTCGTCGGTGCGCGGCGGCCGGCGGGCTCGGGTCGGGCAGGCGCGCTCGAGCAGCCGGCGCGTCGTCGGTGCGATAGAACAGCTTGTATTCGGTCGCGATGTTGCACTGCGCATCGACCGCGAACGTCGTCAGGCCGCTCGCGTTCGACGCCGGCGTGTTGCCGCGACTGCGGCGACCGGCGCGGGCGTCGCGCAGATCCATGGCGTGGTCTGCGAGCCCAGCAGCACCGGCCCGCCGCGCGGATGGTTGGTGATCGTCAGGCTGGCGTCGTCGTTGTCGTCGGCCGAGCCGTGCCCGTCACCGTTGCGGGCTCTGCGACTGAAGCCAGTTCGTTCTTGCCGACCGGAGCCCGGTCGACACGCCGCGCAGTGTTCGCGTGTCGCGTCGGCGACGAACGACGCGGTGATGTCGGTGCCGTTGAGCGTGAGCTTCACCTTGTCGAGCCGCACGTCTTGCGGCACCTGCACCTCGACCAGCGCGTCGCCGTCGCTGATCAGGTCGGCGCGGTTGCCGAGCGTGCGGATCACGAAGTTCGAGTCGCGGCCGAAGTGGTCGCTCGTGGCGTCGTGCGCAGAAGCGCTCTCGATGGCAGCGTTGCCTGCACTCATGCCCGTTTGCATGTCGCTCGCGGTGTCGGTGCCGCCACCGCCGCAGGCCGAGACGGCGAGCGCGGCAGCCGATGCGCCGCACAGCCGCCAGAAATTCCAGCGCTGGGATTGCATGGTTTGTCTCCTTGTTTGGAGACGATTGAACTGCTGCGCCGACCGCGCGAGCAGCGGAAATACCCTGGCGCGCAGGTGACACCTGGCAGCGCGCCGACTGTGACAGTTGCGTTTCAGAAGCCGAAGGTCAGGCCCAGCATCGCCTCGAACTGCGTCATCACGGTGCTCTGGATCTGCACCACGCAGCCGCCCGAGCAGAAGAACGAGCCGCTGCTGTTGATCGCCGTGATGTAGCCGCGCAGCTCGCTGCGCAGCGCCAGCGAGCCGGAAAGCGGCCACTGATAGCCGATGCCCACGTTGAACGACGGGCGCACGCGCGACGACGTGCCCGGCAAATTGGGATTCAGCATCGTCGCGCCGACGCCGCCCGCCACGTAGGGCCCGCGCCCGAGCTGGCCGTCGAAGAAGTTGAGCCCGCCAAGGTGGATATAGCTCACCTGCAGCGGCATCTCGGTGGGGCCGCCGGGTGGCGCTGCCGTGCCGAGCTCGAGCTGCGTGCGCTGGTACGACAGCAGCAGCTGGAACTGGCGGCTGGCGTCGTACGGCCAATCGATGCCGATCGAGCCGGCCGCACTGCTGCGCATGTCGACCGGGTTGTTGGGCGGGTTGGCCTGCTCGAAGCCGCCGCCCGCGCGCGCGCCGCCGTACAACGTGACGCCGTACTGCGCGGCGGCCGGCTGCACGGCGCCGAGCGCGGCGAGCAGCGAGGCGGCGGCGAGCAAGTGGGGTCGTGTCATGCCCCGATGGTAGCGGCGCACACCCTTCCCGGTGACCGAGGCCCCGCGGCCGGTCACGCCCGCTCGTAGTGGTCCTGCAGGCGCTGGCGCAACTCGCGCTTCAGCAGCTTGCCGCTCGGGTTCTTGGGCAGCGCGTCGACGAACACCACCGCCTTCGGGCACTTGAAGGTCGCCAACTGCTGCGCCGCATGCGCGAGCACGTGCGCCTCGTCGAGCGTGTGGCCGGCCTTGACCACCACCACCGCGGTCACCGCCTCGATCCAGCGCGGATGCGGCAGGCCGACCACCGCCACTTCGCTGACGCCCTCGAGCCGGTACAGCGCCTCTTCGACCTCGCGGCTGGCGACGTTTTCGCCGCCGCTCTTGATCATGTCCTTCTTGCGGTCGACCACCGTGATGTAGCCCTCGCTGTCGATGGTGGCGAGGTCGCCCGAGTGGAACCAGCCGCCCTCGAACGCGGCCGCCGTGCGCTCGGGGTCGTTGAAGTAGCCCTGCAGCAGCTGCGGCGAGCGGTGCACGATCTCGCCGACTTCTCCCGGCACGATGTCGTGCATCGCGTCGTCGACCACCCGCGTCTCCACGTTGAGCGCGGGCCGCCCGGCCGAGCCGGGCTTGCGCAACTGATCCTCGGGCTTCAGCACGGTGGCCAGCGGCGCGATCTCGGTCTGGCCGTAGAAGTTCCACAGCCGCATGTCGGGCAAGCGCTCGGTCAACTCGCGCATCACCGCCACCGGCATGATCGAGGCGCCGTAGTAGCCCTTGCGCAGGTGGCTCAGGTCGCAGCGGTCGAACAGCGGCGAGCGCAGCAGGCCGATCCACACCGTGGGCGGCGCGAAGAACGCGCTGATGCGATGGCGCTCGCAGCAGCGGCAGCAGGTTGTCGGGCGTCGGCGTCGCGGTGATGTGGCTGCTCGAGCCGAGGTACACGCAGGGCCCCAGAAAGACGTCGAGCTGCGCGCAGTGGTACAGCGGCAGCGCATGCAGCACGGTGTCGCCCTCGGCCATCTCGCCGTCGACGATGCAGCTCACGTACTGGTCGATCACCGCGCCGTGCGTCAGCATCGCGCCCTTGGGCGCCGACTCGGTGCCGCTGGTGTAGACGATCTGCAGCAGGTCGTCGCGGCCGATGTCGACCTCGGGCGGCGCGGTCGATGTGTCGATCAGCACATCGAATCGCAACGCGATGCCGGCCGGCGCGGCCGACGCTTGTTCCGATGGCAGCCACAACAGCCGCTCGACGCGCGTGTCGCGCGACGCGGCGTCCTTGCCGAGCGCCGCCAGGCCGCTGTCGACCGCCAGCAGCCGCGCGCCGGCGTGGCGCAGGATGTAGGCGGCCTCGTCGGCGTTGAGCATGAAGTTCACCGGCACCAGCACGGACCCCAGTCGTGCGAGGGCAAATCGCAGGGCTGCAAAGCCATGCGAGTTGCGCGCCAGCACCGCGACCCGATCGCCCCGGGCCACACCCTGCGCGTGCAGCCCAGCGGCCAGGCGCGAGGCGACGGCGTCGAACTCGCGCCAGGTCCACGCGGTGTCGCCGCAGCGGATGGCTGGCTTGTCGGGCAAGCGCGCAGCGGTGCGGCGCAGCAGATCGGCAAGGGTCTGGCGGCGGACGGAGGGCGTGGTTGCATGGCAATCTCTCGCAGCATCTGCAAGGCACTGTAGGCGCAGCGGCGGCCGCTGGCGTCAGGGACAGTCCTAGCGCCGCGAGTCGGCGCCGCGGGGCATGTGTCGCAGCGCCGCACGCCGCGCGCCGTGCGCTCACTTCGTGGTTTCGCTGCGTGCCAGGTCGTCGTGCTTTTCTTGCAGGTACTCGTCCAGATCGAGCTCGTGCAGTTGGGCGGCGTAGCGCTCGGTGAGCGCGAACCAGGCTCGCAGCCGTGCCTCGGTCCGCTCCTGCGGTGGCTTGTCGCTGGTACCGCAGTGCGCCAGCAGCGCCAGGTAGTAGCGGATGACGTTGCGCTCCAACGCGGCGCGTTCGCCGCGAATGTAGATGGGCTGGCCGTCGGTGCCCGGTCCGGCCACCGTGAAGCCGATCTTCGCCCGGCCGGCGGTGGCCAGATAGGCCTGCATCGCCAGCTTGGCCATCATGCCGTAGCTGTACGCGTACCCCAGGTGAACGAAGCTGCGGTCGCCCTCGAGCGGCACCGCCTCGAACACGATGAGGTAGTCGCTCGTCGACAGCGGCCCGCTTTCCGCGTGCAGCACGACGCGCAGGTAGGTCGCCGTCGCGGCCTCGGTGCGCAACCCGTAGGCCATGCTGTAGGACGCGCCGACCGCGCTCGCCCGCTTCGGGCCGACCACCAGCGTCAGCACGTTGCCAGAGCCGACGATCGAGGGCTTGCAGGCATGCACGTTCAGATGCAGAAACAGAAACTCGCAAACGGTGGCCGGCGACCCAAACGTCGACGCGACCTGGGCGAAGGAATGGTCCACCTCGGCGTAGACGTCGCCCTCGACGCGGTCACTGGCCTCGCGCGAATTCAGCACCACCGGTGCTCCGAAGGCACTGGCGCGCAGTTGCGGCAGAAGTTCGGCATGTTTGGCCTGCAGAGCCGCAACGGTGTTTGTCTTCGGCTGTTGCGCCTGCGCGAGCGAGACCCCACCGAACAGGGCTGCCGAGATGCATGCGATTGCAAGCGCCCTGGTGCTGAAGCACAACATGGTCTTGCCCACCTTTCGTGACTGACCCACGCAAGCCTAACCCAGGGCGGCTCGCCCCAGCAGCTGCCGCCCGATGATGCGCTTGTGTTTGCGCGCGGTCGATCGACCGTGCGGCTCGCGGGATCAACGCAAGAACGACTCGCGAGGTGGCAGCGGCTGCGGGTTCAACGCCACGGCATCGAAGCGGCTGTGCAGCGCGCTCAGCAGCGCTTCGCGAGGCGGCAGCGGTTGTGGGTTGAGCGACACGGCATCGAAGCGGCTGTGCAGCGCGCCCAGCAGACCCTTCGCGAGGCGGCAGCGGTTGCGGGTTGATTGACACAGCGTCGACGGCGTGCGAGATCAAGCTCGACCACTGCGATGCAGGCGGCGGGTCGATCGGCGCGGCGAGATGCTGTTGCGACACGGCGGACGCAGCGCGGCGATCAGGTTGAATGACATGGCGACGCTCCTTGGTGTTGAGGGGCGGCACCCACTGCACCGCGCAACGCATTGCACCTGCTGCAACCGGCCTTCGCCAAGACGGGACGTTCGGCAGTTGGGAGCGCCGCCATTGGGAGCGCTCCCAACGCATCGGCACGCGAGGCAGCTCAGCGCTCGATGATCCGCTCGATCCAGTGCTGCGCGGCGTCGAGCGCGGTGTTCAGCACCTGGTCGTCGGTGCGACCCGATTTCGCCGGCACGTGCAGCGAATGGTCGCCCTCGGGCACCCAGTGCAGTGTGGCGGTGGCGCGCAGCGCCTCGACCGTGGGCTCGATCAGGCCGGCGTCGGCCATCTCGTCGCGCGTGCCCTGCACGAACAGCATCGGCACCTTCACGCCGGCCAGATGCTGGGCGCGGTCGATCGATGGCTTGCCGGCCGGGTGCAGCGGAAAGCCGAAGAACAGCAGGCCCACCACGCCGGGCAGCGGCGACGCCGATTGCGCCTGCGAGGTCATGCGCCCGCCGAACGACTTGCCACCGGCGATCAACGGCAGGCGAGGCAAACGCCTTGCCGCTTCGGCGACTGCGGCGCGCACCGCGGCGTGCGCCACCTTGGGCACGTCGGGCCTGCGCGAACCGCGCTCCATGTACGGGAACTGGTAGCGCAGCGTCGCGATGCCGCGCTCGCCGAGGCCCTGCGCGACGCGCGCCATGAACGGATGCGCCATGCCGGCGCCGGCACCGTGGCCGAACACATAGCACGCCAGCGGCGACGTCGGCGAATCGAACAGGCCCGAGACGGCGTCACTGCCGTCGAGGTGGATGCGAAGAGGCTCGGACACTAACGCTGCAACCGGCGGTACGCGCTGAAATGCCGCAGCGCCAGCTGCGCCGTGGCCGAGCTGCTCGTACAGGCGCGCCGCGTTGAAGTGCGCGTCGGCGAAAGTCGGACGCCAGCTTCAGGCACGCCTCGTAGGCCGCCAGCGCCTCGTCGTCGCGGTGCAGGTCTTCGAGCGCCAGCGCGCGGTTGTAGTGCAGGCGCGACTCGCGCGGTGCCTGCACCAGGCCCTCGTCGTAGGCGCGCAGCGCCTCGTCGAGGCGGCCCGCTTCGTACAGCAGCGCGCCCAGGTTCAGGTAGGCGTCGACCGAGTCGGCGGCCTGCGCGATCGACGTCGCGGTAGGCGCGCTCGGCCGCGGCGGGGTCGCTCGTCTCGAGTTCGCGCGCGTGCGTGAGGTGCGCGTCGGCGCTCGACGTGGCGGCCGGCCTTGCCGGCGGCGCGGCCGGTTCGGCGTCGAGCTCGCGCGCGATCAGCGCCACCGTGCCGCCGGCCGGGTGCCACCTCGAAGTCGAGCAGCATCTGCTTGGACTCGGCGTCCCACTGCACGCCACCAGCCTGCACCGCGACGTCGTTGCCGACCGCGCTGATGCGCAGGCCGGTCAGCGGCAACTGCTCGGGCAGCTGCTCGCGCAGGCTGGTCAGCGCCTTGACGATCCTGCGCGGCGGAATCTTCGCGGCCTGCAGCCGGTGCGCGGTGCGCAGCAGCACCACGTCCTGGAACGAGAACCGGTACTCGTTGCGCGGGCCGCGGCCCGGCGTCACGAAGCCGGCGTCGACCAGCCGCGACACTGTGGTCGCCGACAAGCCGAGCATGTCGCGCACGCTTTTCAGCGAATGGGCCTTGGCCACAACGCCTGCCTCCACGTCGCGGGGCCCGGCGCGCAGCGACGGCGTTTCGGGCAGTCACCCGCGAGCGGGTCGGCGGCTGCGCAAGCGGGTTCACTCGTGCGTTACTTCTTGGCGCGCGCGCGCACCGGTGCCGGCGCGGCGGCCTCGGCGGCGACAGCGCGGCGCACGCCCTTGCGCTGTCTTGCAACGCGTCGGCCGGCGCGGCCTCGGGTTTGGCGGCCTTGGCCGGCGTGGCCTTGGCACTGCCGTTGGCCGCGGCGCCGCGCTTGCCGAGGCTGGCGCGCAGCGCTTCCATCAGGTCGATCACCTGGCCGCTGGCCGGCGACTCGACTTCTTCGTGCGCGACGATCTGCTGGCCGGCAGATCTTGCGGTCGATCGCCGCCAGGATGCGCTGCTTCTCTTCGTCCTTGAACGCGTGCGGGTCGTACGACTCCTCGGCGATCTGGTCGATCAGCTGCATCGCGAGGTCGAGCTCGGCCTGTGTGACGTCGACCTTTTCGATGTTCAAGTCCTTCAGCGAGCGCACCTCGTCGGCGAAGTACAGCTGCTGCAGCATCAGGCCGTCTTCGGCCGGACGCACCTGCACGACGTGGCGCTTGGCCTTCCACGACCAGCGCGCCAGCGCGCAGCGGTTGCTCTGACGCATCGCCTCCATCAGCAGCGCGTACGGCTTGCCGCCGCGCTTGTCGGGCGCCAGCATGTAGGCCTTGTCGTAGTAGATCGGGTCGATCGACTTCTGCGGCACGAAGGCCACGATGTCGATCACGTGGTCGCTGCCTTCTTCGAGCGTCTTCAGCTCGTCGGGCTGGAACAGCACGAACTTGTCCTTCTCGAACTCGTAGCCCTTGACCATGTCGGCGCGCTCGACCACCTTGCCGTCGCGTCTCGGACACGTATTGCTGCTTGACCCGCGAGCCGTCCTTGGCCAGCAGGTTGAAGCGGACGCTTGACGAACTCTCGGTGGCCGAATAGAGCTTGACCGGGATCGACACCAGGCCGAAGCCCAGGGTCAGCGATGCGATCGATCGGGCTGCCATGTTGGTTCTCTCCACGCGAGCGCCCAAGCGGGTTGCCACCGCCGGCGCGAGGGGCAAGCATAAGCCCGGCGGTTGATGCGCGCTCCGTTCAGGGCCTGCAAACTGCCTACACCTGCTCAGTGCTGTTGTATCCGAGCCGCTTCATGGCCTTGGCCAGGGGCTGGCGGGCGCTCCAGTAGTCGGCCCAGGGGTCGGCTTTCTGGAACGACAGGTGCTCGCGCGCGGTGGCGACGGTCCACTGCGAGCCCGACTTCAGCGCGCTCAACTGCTCCCACGACACCGGCATCGACACGCCGAGGCCGGGACGCGCGCGCGCCGAATACGCCGCCGCTGTGGTGGCGCCGTGCGCAGTTGCGGATGTAGTCGACGAACACCTTGCCGACGCGGTTTTGCGGCGCCGCTCTTGGCCGACGAAGCGATTGGGCACCACGCTGGCCAGGTGCTCGACCACCGCCTGCGAGAAGCCCTTGACGGTGTCCCAGTCGTGGCGCGGCGCCAGCGGCACCACCACGTGCAGGCCCTTGCCGCCGCTGGTCTTGAGCCAGGCCTCGAGCCCGAGCTCCGTCGAGGAACGCGTGCACCAGCGTGGCGGCCTCCTGCACGCGCGACCAGACGACGCCGTCGCCGGGGTCGAGGTCGAACACCATGCGGTCGGGCTTGTCGATCGTGCGCGCCGTCGCATTCCAGGTGTGGAACTCGATCACGTTCATCTGCGCGGCGCTGACGATCGCCTTGCGCGGTGGCCACCTCGAGCAGCGGCTCGTGCTCGGGCCACAGCGCCGGGTCGAGCGTCTTGCACGCCGGGCAGCGTCATCTTGCCAAGGTGCTTCTGAAAGAAGAGCTCGCCGGTCACGCCCTCGGGGCCGCGCACCAGCGAGCAGGGCCGGCCTTTCAGGTGCGGCAGCAACCAGTCGGCCACGCTCTCGTAGTAGCGCACGAGGTCGAGCTTGGTCAGCCTGTGCTCGCCGGGTCGATCACGCGATCGGGGTGCGTCACCTTGGTCTGACGTGGCGCGCGCGCTTGCAGCGGCATCGCGCCGGCGGGCGGCTGCCACCGCTCTCGCGCATCACCTGCTTGGCCGGCTTGTCGCTGCGCAGGCCCACGAACTTGGCGTGGCGGATGCTGGCCGTCGGGTGTCCAGTCGGCGAACACGATCTCGGCCACCAGTTGCGGCTTGACCCAGCGCTCGGACACGCCGGCGCGGCGCGCCCAGCGCTTGCTGCCGGTCGGGTCGCGGTGGCAAAGGCGGTCTTGGGCGTCTCGAGCTTGACGCAGGCGCTGCTTCAGGTCGCGCCGCCGTCTTGCCGGACCAGCCGGTGCCGACGTTGCCCGCCGGCACCAGTTGGCCCTGGTCGTCGTGCACGCCGAGCAGCAGGCTGCCGATCTCCTGGGACGCCGCGTCGCCGCCGCGGTCGGTGAAGCCGCGCGATCACGAACTCCTGGCGCTGCTGCAGCTTGAGCTTGAGCCAGCTGTCGGTGCGCCGCGAGACGTATGGCGCGTCGTCGCGCTTGGCGATGAGCCTTCGAGCTTGAGCTGTTCGGCCGAGCGCATCAGGTTCACCGGGTCGGCATCGAAGTGCGCTGCTGAAGCGCACGTGCTCGCTGGCGTGTTGCTGTCGAGCAACGCTTCGAGCAGCGCGCGCCGCTCACGCAGCGGCGCGGCGCGCAAATCATGGCCCTCGAAGTAGGGCACGTCGAACACGAAGTAGCGGATGTCTCGCGTGGCCTTGCCGTCGAAGGCGTTTTGCAGCGCGTTGAAGTCGGGCAGGCCGTCGGGCCCGAGCACGACCACCTCGCCATCGAGCCAGGTGCCCTTGAGGCCGAGCGCGTGCAACTCATCGATCAGCGCCGGCATCTTCGACGACCAGTCGTGGCCGTTGCGCGTGAACAGGCGCGGCTTGGCCGCGCCATCGAAGCGTGCCAGCATGCGGTAGCCGTCGAACTTGATCTCGAAGATCCATCTGCCGTTCGGGGGCAATCCGCTTGCCTGCGTGGCCAGCTGCGGCGACAACGAGACCGGCAATACGGCCGGCACCGCGGCCTCGGGCAGCGGCAGGCCTGCCGCCTTGCGCGCGGCCTTGCTGCGGCCGGTGCGCGGCTTTGGCCGGTGCGGCCGCTGCGGCTGCGACCGCGGGCTCGGGGCCCACGCTGTCGGGCAGCGCGCGCACCACGTCGTAGTCCTCGCGCGGGCGTGCGTAGCCGTCGCGCTTCTTGAACAGGATCCACGGATCCTGGCGCTCGTTGTCCTTGGGCTTGATGCGCACCAGCTCCCACTGGCCGCGCAGCTTTTGCCCGTGCAGCGTGAACAGCAGCTTGCCTTCGGCCAGTCCCTGCGCGCGGGTCGCCGGCCGGCTCCCAGTTGCCGCGGTCCCACACGATGCACGGTGCCGGCGCCGTACTGGCCCTTGGGGATCGTGCCCTCGAAGCGGTTGTACGAGATCGGGTGGTCCTCGGTCTTGATCGCCACGCGCTTGTCGGCGGGGTCGTAGCTCGGCCCCTTGGGCACGGCCCACGACCACATCACGCCGCCGTGCTCGAGGCGCAGGTCGTAGTGCAGCCGCGTCGCGGCGTGCTTCTGGATCACGTAGGCGAGCGGGCCCGGGCTCTCTTTCGTGGCCTCGTCGCCTTGCGGCTCGGGCGTGGCGGCGAAGTTGCGCTTGGCGCGATAGGCGCCGAGCGGCTGGGTGGGGCGGGCACACATGCGTGTGGCCGATTGTCGATGACGCGCCGACCCTGCGCGGCGTGGGTCTTCGCGAGGGTTCGCGCAGTGGCATGCGCGCGGCGGCGGCATACTGCCGGCCCGGCGTCGGCCCGTCTGCACAGGCGATTTGGCCGCGCGCCGCCGACTGGAGAACCCTCGATGAAGCACCGCCACCTCGGCGCCAGCCCGCTCAAGATCTCGCCGCTGTGCCTGGGCACGATGATGTTCGCCGACCAGACCGACCTCGGCACGGCGCGCGAGATCGTCGCCCATGCGCGCGAGCATGGCGTCAACTTCATCGACACCGCCGATGTCTACAGCCTCGGCAAATCCGAATCGATGGTCGGCGAGTTGCTCAAAGGGCAGCGCGACGACTGGATCGTGGCCACCAAGCTCGGCAACCGCATGTCGGAGCGGCCCAACGAGATCGGGCTACTCGCGCCGCTGGGTGCAGCGCGCGTGCGACGCGAGCCTCAAGCGCCTGGCGGTCGACTGCATCGACATCTACTACATGCACCGCGACTTCAACGACATGCCGCTCGATGAGCCGCTGCGCGCCATCGACGACCTGCTGCGCGCCGGCAAGATCCGCTACTGGGGCTTGAGCAACTTTCGCGGCTGGCGCATCGCCGAGGTGGTGCACGCTGCGCGCGCGATCAACATGCCGGCGCCGGTGGTGTGCCAGCCGTACTACAACCTGCTGAACCGCCAGCCCGAGATCGAGGTGCTGCCGGCCTGCGCGCACCATGGCCTGGGCGTGGTGCCGTACAGCCCGATCGCGCGCGGCGTGCTGTCGGGCAAGTACGCACCGGGCGCCAAGCCGGCCGCAGGACACACGCGCCGGGCGCGGCGACAAGCGGATGATGGAAACCGAGTTCCGCGACGAGTCACTGCGTGCAGCGCAAGCACTGAAGGCGCACTGCGATCGCAAGGGCGTCTCGCTCACGCACTTCGCCACCGCGTGGGTGCTGGCGCACCAGGCGGTGAGCGCGGTGATCGCCGGGCCGCGCACGCTGCAGCAATGGCAGGACTACTTCGGCGCGCTCGAATGCACGATCGACGCCGAGGACGAAGCGCTGGTCGATTCGCTGGTCAAGCCCGGCCACCCGTCGACGCCGGGCTACAACGACCCGGCGTATCCGCTGCCGGCGCGCTGCGCCGGGTGAGGGGTCAGCCGATGCGCACGCGGCGGAAGCGCAGCGAGTCGATCAGCGGCTCGCCGTCGTTGGACTTGTGTTCCTGCACGATCTCCACCAGTCCGCGCTGGGCCATTTGCTCGAACTCGCGGGCCACGGCGTCGTAGACAAAGGGGTTCTCGAGCGTGCTGCCGGCTCGCGGCAGGTCTTGCTCGACACGCAGTTCGGAATCGAGGAACAACGATTGCGCAAGGCTCAACATCGTGGCGGTCTCCCGTGCGTGGGGCGGTGCTTCAGAGGGGTGGCAGACGAAAGAACTCCGTGCCACATGCAGCACTGTGCCACGCTCGCCGCGGCACCGAGCGCATCGGCCCACGGCGCGCTCGGGTATCTGCGCCATGCAACGTGCGCGACACGCGGGCCGCCGCCAATCCGCGCGCGCCCGGATCGCAGAGCACCGGCTGACTTGGCGCCTGGCGGCGGCCAACCCCTTGACAGGCGTTGCAATGAAGGCTCTGCGCGCGAGCACGGCCTCACTGGCGCAGCCCGAGCCGCCGCACGGCGAGCCAGGCGATGGCCGCCGTGACCGCTGCGATCAGCGCCAGCACCAGCCAGAAACCCAGCGGTTCCTGATTGAACGGCACGCCGCCGACGTTCATGCCGAGCAGCCCCGACACCAGGTTGATCGGCAGCGCCAGCACCGTGACCATGGTCAGCGTGAACAGGCTGCGGTTGTTCTCCTCGGCCACCCGGGCGGCCGATTCGTCCTGCAGCAGCTTGATGCGCTCTTGCAGCGCACCGATGTCGCGCAGCACGACCGAGAACTCCTCACTCGCCTGCTGCAGGCGCTGGCGGTCGTCGGCCGTCACCCATGGCGGCGGATTCGACAGCATTCGAAAGAAGGCACCCGGTTCCGGCGCCAGCAACCGCTGCAGGCGCACGCTCATGCGGCGCAGCTGAGCGAGTTCCGCACTCAGGCGTTCGGTGCGGCCGGCCAGCAGTGCGTCTTCGATCTCGTCGACGCGATCGGTGGCCTTGCGCGCGATGCGTTGCAGCTCGTCGGCCTGGTCGCGCAGCAGGTGGTCGAGCAGCGCGGCGGCGCTGGCTACGTGCTCACCGCGCTTGACGGCTGCGCGCAGCCGGTCCACCGAGCGCAGCGGGCTGCGCCGCGCGGTGATTACCGCGTGCGAGCGTGCGCTGATCCACAACGTGGCGACGTCACTGGCCTCGAACGCGAAATCGAACGTGACGTCGTTGAGTACCGCAAACAACGTGTCGAGCACGCGCTCGATGCGCGTCGAGCGCGAGCCCTCGTGGAGTGCTTCATAGAACGAGTCGTCGAGGCCCGAGTGCGCGCGCAGCCAGCCCTCGGCCGCCGTGTGCGCGAGGTTGAAGTGCAGCCAGACGAAGCCGCCATCGGACGCCGGCGCGGCGATCACGCTGGCTGCGGCCTGCGAGTCGATCGGCTCGGCCGTGCGACCGCCGCGGAAACGAAAGCCGCAGATCAGACCGTTGGCGTCGGCGCCGTACGTGGCGGGCACTGCGCTCGAATCGTGGGTCGTCAAGGGGCACTCCTCGGCTGTCGCGTGTGCTCGGGCGGCGCATTGTCGCCATCCACCGTGACGGTGCGGCGGCGTCGGTGGTGTCCGCCGCCGCGCTGCGCAGCGTCCTGCGGCGGCGGCTCGATGCAGCGCTACGACCCGGCGCTGTCCGACAAACGCTTGAGGTAGGCGCGCACCCGCTTGGCATTGGTGCCGAAGTCGCTGCCGCCCACGCGCGACAGCGAGCGCACGTCGACCACGCTGCCTTGCCCTTGCGGCGTGATGCGCACGACGACGTCGTCCTTGAAGCCGAACAGCAGCGTGGTGTCGGTGGCTTCCAGCCGCAGTTTGTCGGGCGCCGTGGCGACGATGTCCCACCCCATCGCGCGCGCAGCCTGCACGGCGCGATCGAACGCCTGCGTTGGTGCCAGCGGCAACGTCAGCGGCGCGATGTCGGGGTAGCCCTTGCGTTGCTCGGCGGCGGTGCTGGCCGGATAGTCGACCGCATTGCGCGCGCCCTTGCGTAGCGGCAGCACGGCTTCGAACGCCGGCGGGTTGTCGCCGCTGGTGCTGATGTCGTGGATCTTCGGCAGGTGCTGCAGTTGCCAGTACATGTACAGCGGTGGTGCGGCGACCACCACGTTGACCAGCAGGGCGAGCGCGGCGCGCCCTCTGGCGCGAGCGACGACCGGGCGCGCCACCAGCAACAGCACGGCCACCAGCGCCACCACGGCGCCGCCGATGGCGATGGTGGCCGCCCAGCGCATGGTCTGGAGCGCGGGGCCGAGCGCCAGCACTTCGCTGCGGTAGGCCGGACCGGCCAACAGCGCGGCCGCAGCGCACAACACCCCCACTGTCAGGGTCAGCGTGGCCAGCGCCGCGCCGATGCGCGAGGGGCGGCTCGCAGAGATCGCTGCGTTCATGAGGCTCCTGAATTGATGGGCCGCGTGGCGGAACATCCTGCCAGAAAGGGTTGAACTCACTGCCAACGCGGGTGTTCTACTGCGCTCTTCTCTTGATGTGATGGAGAACTGCTGATGGAAACCAAACCCCCGCTGCCACCGTTCACGCCCGACACCGCACGCCAGAAGGTGCGAATGGCCGAGGACGCTTGGAACACCCGCGACCCCGACCGGGTCGTGCTCGTCTACACCGAAGACACGCGCTGGCGCAACCGCGCAGAGTTCCCGGTCGGTCGCGAGCAGGTGCGTCAACTTCCTGCAGCGCAAGTGGGCGCAGGAACTCGACTACCGCCTGATCAAGGAACTATGGGCCTGCGCCGACAACCGCATCGCCGTGCGCTTTGCCTACGAGTGGCACGACGATTCCAACAACTGGTTTCGCAGCTACGGCAACGAGAACTGGGAGTTCAACGCGCAGGGCTTCATGCAGCGCCGTTACGCCAGCATCAACGACCTGCCGATCGCCGCAGAGCGAACGCAAGTTCCACTGGCCGCTCGGGCGGCGCCCCGATGACCATGCGGGCTTGAGCGAGTTGGGGTTGTAGCTGGCGAGACCTGAAGATTCGATGACGAGCGCCTTCGATGCCGGCAGCGCGCCTCAACCGCTGGCTGCGGACGCCGCCGACGGCGGGCGGTTGATGCAGCCCCACGCGACGCTGCCCATCAGCTGGCGCACATCGGGTATCTGTGGCGGCGCGTAGACCGCTTCGGCCACGGTGTTGATGAGCGCCGTCGGGTACACCTCGCGCGACTTCAGTCGCGCCTGCACCTTGGACACCGCCTGCTGGCGCACGACGCCGCTGCTGCGCTCGACGTGCAGAAGGAACGCAATGTCGGTGCGCGTGAAGCACAGCGCGACCTGCTGGCGCGGCGCGCCGACGGCCATCTTCTGTTGCGCGGCGCACTCGAACAGCACGTCGGCGGCTGCCTGGCCCGGATGGCGCATCTCGCCCGCGTCGACGCGGCGAAACATCGTCGTCGGCCAGCGCCTCGGCCGCCGCGTCGCCATTGAGGTAAGGAAGCACCGCCTGCCGATTGCGCCCGGTCATCAGGTAGTTGCGCGCGATGTTCAGCGCCAGGAACGCCTTGGCGTCGCAGACGCGAAAAGACTCACGCGCTGGCGCGTCGCTGGCTTGGCCGGCGGTTTGCGCCTGCGACGACGCGCACCCGCGACAACGCCCCACACGAGCAGCGCCGCCCGCGCGCAAGTCATCGGCCACCTGGACGACATCTTTGAGTTCCTCGGCTGTCAATCGATCAACGGGCGGCAACGATAGCGTCAAATCGGCATGGTGCCGCTGCGGCTGCCGCGATCGGCCGGCCGCGCCGTGCGATAGCGCATGGCCGCCGCGACGCTGCCATTCACGTGTCGTGGCTGGCGCGCGTCATTGCCTGATAGACCTTGGCCAGTTCGCCGGGCAGGGCGGCCAGGTCTCTGATCACCAGATAGCGCTGCGGCGGGCACATGCGCCGCAGGTAGTCGTGGCCGGCGGGGTCGATCGACAGGCAGAACGTGTGCACGCCCAACGCCTGCGCTTCGAGCAGCGCGTGCGCGGTGTCTTCGACGCCGTAGCGCAGATCGCGTGGCGTCGGGGCCGTAGTCGATGTCTTCCGGATAGCCGTCGGTCACCACGATCAGCGTGCGGCGGCGTTGCGACTGACGCGCGAGCTGTGCGGTTGCGTGCCGGATCGCCGCGCCGGTGCGCGTGGCCCCGTGCGGGCGCAGCGCCGCCAGCGCGCCGGCGGTGCGCGACGACACCGCCTCGTCGAACGACTTGACGACGCGAAAGTCCACTTGCGTGCGACCGTGACCCGAGAACGTGTAGACGGCGAAGCAGTCGCCCAGCGTGTGCAGTGCATCGCACATCAGCGCGAGCGCCTCCTTGGCGACGTCGATCACGCGCCGCTTCGGCGGCTCGGGCGGCGGCGCGCTCAGTGCCAGGTCGTACAGGTACACCGCCTCGGCCTGCACCGACGGCGCCGGGCGCGGCGGCCCGACCCTCGTCGCGTCGGGCAGCACGAAGTCGGTCGATGCGCTGGTGTCGACCAGGAACGCGGTGGCCACGTCGCGTTGCGCGCGATCGCGCCGCACGTACCACGCGCGGTCGTCGAGCAGTCCGGCGCGGCGATCGACCATCGCTTCGATCACGCGATCGAGCTCGACCTCGTCGCCGTCGCTGGCGCCGTGCACGCGCTGCAGGCCTTCGGGGCGCCACGCGGCGAACTGGCGGTGCACGCGGCGCGCCAATTCGGCGTGGCGGCGGCGCACGCTGTGGATGAACGCGGTGTCGCCGCCGTGCTGCCGGCGTTCGATCAGCGTGCACCAGCCGCTTCAACAGGCGCTGCTGCCGGTAGTCCCATTCGTCGATCGGCGTGCGCGTGACCGGGCGGTTGGCCGTCGTCGGGCAGCGGCCGGTGTGCCGGTCCGTTCGGCGTCTGCCCGCGAGCTGGCCGGCCGCTGCGTGCGCGTCATGGTCGCAGCGCGCGGCGCCGTGATCGCGGCCGCCGCACGGCGCATGGCCGGGTTTGCGCCACTCGAACCCGCGTTGCCATCGGCTCGTGCGGGCGGCGCGAGGGTCGCGACCACTACCGCCCGAGGATCCGTCGCAGCCGTGTCGCGAGAGTCCGACGGATTCGCGCCCGGCGCAAAGAGCACAGCCGGTATCGCCGCCCGGCGCGCTTGTGAGTGCGCGATGTCTGGCCAGTGCCGGCACATTCAGCGTGGCGCAGATGCGTGTCGCCACGCGGGCACTGTCGAGCGCGCCGGCGTCGGCGGCGCGCAAGGTGTCGGCGTCGCGCAGCACCGTGTGCAGGTCGAGATCGTCGGCCGTCGCTGCCGGCCGCGTGTCGCCCAACGCATGCCGCGCACAGCGTGTCGAGCGCGAGCGTCAGTGGCCATTGCCGCGAAGCTGCTTGTCGACACTGTGCCAGCTCGCTTCGCGCGCAGACGTGCCAGGTCGATGCGTGCGCCAGGGTAGCGCGCGCGATCGCCGCGTCGATGCGCAGGCGCTCGAGCGAGCGCCACATCCGTCGCCAGGAGATCGATGCCGCCGCGAGGGCCGCCCGCAGGGATGGATCCTCGTGGCCCGCGAGTGCCTGCGCGCATCACCGCGATGCGGTACGCGCCGCGGTTGTCGCGTTCGCTCGCGAACCCATGGATCTGCGGCGGCAGCGTGAGGTGGTCGTCGGTGTGATCGGGGTCGTCGCTGTGGCCGAGGCGTTGCGCGGCGCCGCTGGAGCATCTTCGCGCAGCGCAACGCCGCGCCCGGCGAGGGCCTGCGCAAACAACGCCAGCGCCGGTTGCAGAGCCGCCAGCGAAATCGTTGCGGACGGCGGTTCAGCCATGCCGCTCACGGCAGGATCACGTCGGCCAAGTTCGGTGATGGCCTGCTGCAGCTCGGGCTCGCCGCCCACCGCGCGCGTGATCGCGGCCTCGACCGCACGCCGCGGCGCGATGCCCTGCGCCGTCAGCTGCGCGGCGTACACCAGCAGGCGCGTGCCGACCTGGCCGGCAGCGCCGTGGCCTTCGAGCTGGCGCAGCTTCGAGCCGAGCAGCGCGAGCTGCTGCGCCAGCGCAGCGTCGACGCCGCCCTCGTGCGCGATCGACCGTGGCCTCGGCGTGCAGCGGCGGGTAGCCGAACGGCAGCGTCACGAAGCGCTGGCGGGTCGACGGCTTCAAGTCCTTCAGCGCGCTCTGGTAGCCCGGGTTGTAGGAGATGACGAGCAGAAAGTTCGGGTGCGCGGCCAGCAGCTCGCCGGTCTTCTCGATCGGCAGCACGCGGCGGTGATCGGTGAGCGAGTGGATCACGACCGTGGTGTCCTTGCGCGCCTCGACCACCTCGTCGAGGTAGCAGATCGCGCCGTGGCGCACCGCGCGCGTCAACGGGCCGTCGCTCCACACCGTCTGGTCGTCGACCAGCAGGTAGCGGCCCACCAGGTCGGTGGCGGTGAGGTCTTCGTGGCAGGCCACGGTGATCAGCGGCGTGCGCGGGCGCATGCGCGGCAGGGCCATCGCGACGAAACAGCCGCCACGCCATGTGCTCGACGAAGCGGGTCTTGCCGCAGCCGGTGGGGCCTTCGAGCAGCACCGGCAGGCGCGCGCGCCAGGCGGCTTCGAACAGCGTGCACCTCGTCGCCCAGCGGCAGGTACCAGGCGGTGCCGAGGCGCGTCCACGGCATCGCTCACCGACTTGCCACCGGCGACGGCGCGGCGGCCGACGCCCCATCGAGTGCGCACCAGCGCACCGGCGTTGAACAGGCCGTACGCCACCATCGCGGCAGCGACCAGCGCGAAATAGGTCCACGCCGGCGCCTGCGCCGCGACAAGCGGCACCGCCGAGCACGATCACCGCCGAGCCGCACGCTGGCGCCGAGCACCAGGCCGAGCACCCGACCGGCGCCCTGCGAGGCGAAGTACAGCGACGATGCCCAGCCCATAGAACGCAAACCCGGGGCCGGCCCACCGCAGGTACAGCTCGGCGTGCGCGAGCACCCGCGGCTGGTCGGTGAACAACGACGCCCACGCATGCGGCCAGATGCAGGCCCACACCGTCCGATCGTGCCCACCACGGCGGCCGCCAGCAGGCCACCGGTCCAGGCGACTCGTCGTGCGCGGGCGACGTCGCCGCGGCCGACCGCCATGCCAACCATCGGCACCAGTGTCACGCCGACGCCGAACGACAGCGGCAGCAGCAGGAACTCCAGGCGCGCCCCGATGCCGTAGCCGGCCAGTGCATCGACGCCCAGGCGCGCCACCAGACCGGTGAGCACCAGCACGGTCAACACGTTCTGCACCGGCGACAGCGCGGCCAGCAGGCCGATGCGAAGGATCTCCGCGAACGACTCGCGCTGCAGACGCATGCCGCGCCACACCAGTTGCACGCGGGGCAGCGGCGAGCGCAGGTACAGCAGCACCGCCACCGTGGCCGCGCAGGCCGCCAGCACCTGCCCGAGCGCCACGCCCGCCATGCCCCAGCGCGGGAACGGGCCGAGGCCCAGCCCGAGGCCGGCGCCGAGCACCACCTGGATCGTGGTGGCGCCCACGATCAGCAGCGCCGAGCAAGCGGATGTTGCCGCTGCCGCGCACCACCGACACCAGCGAGTTGCTAGCCAGGTGAGCGGCGCGCCGACGAACAACACGTTGCCGAGTAGAGCAGCGACTGCTGCAGCACCGTGTCGCGGGCACCGAGCAGGTGGTACAGCAGCGGGCCGAACAGCGTGAAGACGACCAGGAAGAGCAGCGCCGCCGACGAGCGCCGATCACCGTGGCGTGCAGCGCCAGCGCAGCGCGCCGGGACGTCGCGGTGGCGCCCAAAGCACGGCTCACCGCCGACGAGATGGCGCCGCCGATCGCGCCGCCCGACAGCGTTTGCATCAGCATCACGAACGGAAACACCACGGCCATCGCAGCCAGCGCGTCGCGGCCGAGCGCGCCGACGTAACGCCGTCTCGGCGATGCTCACGGCCGCCGCCGCCGACATCGCCAGCATGTTGGGCAGCGCCATCGCCACCAGCACCGGCAGCACCGGGCCGTGGGTCAAACGGTGTTCGCGCGGCGTGGCGCTCATGAGGGTGGATGTGGCGGGCCGCTTGGGGTGCGCCCCGGCGCAGTGTAGGCACCGTGTCGCCGGGGGTTGTCCCAGCCGCGACAACGGGCCGCAACACTGTCGCGCGAGCGCGCCTGCCGCGCGCCGCGCTCCTCACGGCGACGCGAGCGCACCGGGCCCGTTTCGCGAGACAGCCGGTGTCACCGCAGCGAAGCTAGCGCCTGACCACGGCCACCAGGTAGCGGCAGGGCGTGCGCCCGCGGTTGGCGAACACGCAGTCGGCCGCCGGCCCGAGCTCCAGGCAATCGCCCGGCCGCAAGCGATGCAGGTGCGCGCCTTCGGCGAACTCCAGCGTGCCGGCCATCACCCAGATCGCTTGTCGAATGAAGGCGAACGCCGCGGCGGGGTAGGCCACTTCGGCCCCTGGCGGAAACTCCACCTCGATCAACTGCACCGGCAGGTCCGACAGCGGCGACACCTGGCGCCGCAGGTAGCCGGTCTGCGGGTCGCGCCAGCTGGGTTGCTCGGCGCGGCGCACCAGGCGCGAGCCGGCGGCATCGTCGCTGGCCAGCAGCGTGCTCAGCGTCATGCCCAGCGCGCCGCTGATGCGCCCGAGCAGCGTCGCGGTCGGGCTGGCCTCGCAGCGCTCGAGCTTGCTCAGCATGGCCTTGGAGACGCCGGTGCGCTGCGCCAGGTCGTCGAGCGTCCAGCCGCGCCGCGCGCGCTGTCGCGCAAGCGGCGGGCGATCAGTGGCGTCGGGTCCGGGGTCGAGGAGTCCACCATCGTTGACGAGAGTCTGACTGATCGTGGAATGATGGCCGCAACCCCGCGCCTGACGAGACCGCGCATGAACATGCTCACTGTGCGTGCCGCCCAGCCGACGACATCGACGGCGATGACCGTGATCTTCAACGACGTGATCGCCACGTCGACCGCGATCTACTACCCGCAGCCCACCACGCTGGCCGAGCGCAGCGCTGGTTCGACGCACGCGTTGCCGACGGCTTTCCGGTGCTGGTGGCCGAGTGCGACGGCGTGGTGGTGGGCTTCTCGTCGTTCGCGAAGTTTCGCGGCGCCTGGCCGGGCTACCTGCACTCGGTGGAACACTCGGTGCACGTGCATCCGGGCCACCGCGGGCGCGGTGTCGGCAGCGCGCTCGTGCGCGCGCTGTTTCCGCTGGCCGAAGCGATGGACAAGCACGTGATGGTAGGCGGCATCGACGCCGCCAACGAAGGCTCGCTGCGCATGCACGAGCGGCTTGGCTTTCACCGCGTGGCGCACTTTCGCGAGGTCGGGCGCAAGTTCGGCCGCTGGCTTGACCTGGTGTTCGTGCAGCGTTTTGTCGACGCACCGGGTGCGCCGCGCATGCATTGACGGGTCGGGCGCGCGGCGTCGAGGCGGTATCTACAGCCGCGACTGCTCGGGCAGCAAGGTGCGAGCGCCGTCTTGCGCGAGCGTCAGCGCCTCGGAGCCGCGCCAGGCCGATTGGCCCTGCACGCACTGCTGGTGGTAGGCGTCGACGGCGCGCTGGTAGTCGAGCATCTCGTAGACCACCCACACGGTGCAGGCCAGGAAGATCGCCACCCCGGTGTCGAAGGCGATCAGCCCCGAGACGATCAGCGAGAACACCACCAGCACGAACACCGGCGCCAACCCCACGGCCAAGCTGGCGCGGCGGTCGCTCGGCGGCTCGTAGGCGGGCAGGATCATCATGCGTGCCACCTTAGCGCGCGATGCGCCTGGCCGCGCGCCGATCAGAGGGGCCGATCGTGTGGAATTGGCGCGATTGGAAAACTGTTGATCCCGTCGCCCGGTGTCGAGCGCGGCCACCCGGCGTTCAGGAGCGCGCGAGCGAGCGGTCTGCGAGCCACGATTCGGCCAGGCGCACCCAGTAGGTGGCGCCCAGCGGGATCAACGCGTCGTTGAAGTCGTAGCTCGGGTTGTGCAACATGCACGGTCCCGCACCATGACCGAGCGCGCGGTGGTCGCCGTCGCCGTTGCCGATGAAGCAGTAGCAGCCCGCCTTCACCTGCAGCATGAAGGCAAAGTCTTCCGATGGCATCGCCGGCTCCTGCACCCGCACGTTGGCCGCGCCGACGATGCCGCGCATCACCTCGGCGGCGAACAACGCCTCGCGCGCGTGGTTGACCACCGGCGGCGCACGGCGGTTGAACTCGAACTCGCAGGAGGCCTCGTGTGCAGTGCAGGTGTGTTCGGCGATCTCACCCATGCGCCGCTCGATGAGATCGAGCACCTCGGTGCGAAATGCGCGCACCGTGCCTTCGATGGTGCAGGTCTCTGGCACCACGTTGGTGGCTTCGCCGCCATGCACCATCGTGACCGACAACACCGCGGTGTCGAGCGGGTTTTTGTTGCGGCTGACGATGGTCTGCAGCGCGCCGACGATCTGGCAAGCCACCGGCATCGGGTCGACGCCCAAGTCGGGCAACGCCGCATGGCTGCCCTGGCCGCGCACGACGATCTTGAAGGTGTTGGCCGATGCCATCACCGGCCCCGGGCTCACGGCCAGCGTGCCCACCGGGTAGCCCGGCCAGTTGTGCATGCCGAACACCGCCTCCATCGGGTGGCGTTCGAACAGCCCGTCGCCGATCATCGCCAGCGCGCCGCCACGGCCCTCTTCGGCCGGCTGAAAGATCAGGTAGACCGTGCCGTCGAAGTCGCGCGTCGCGGCGAGGTGGCGCGACGCGGCCAGCAGCATCGCGGTATGGCCGTCGTGTCCGCAGGCGTGCATCGTGCCGGGGTGCTGGCTGCGGTGCGCAAAGGAGTTGACCTCCTGGATCGGCAGCGCGTCCATGTCGGCGCGCAGGCCGATGGCGCGGCCCGATGCACCGCCGTCGCGCCCGTGCACGATGCCCACCACGGCGGTCTTGGCCAGGCTGCGATCGATCGCGATGCCCCATGCGGTGAGGCGCCGCGCCACCAGGTCGGACGTGTGGTGTTCCTCGAAGCCGAGTTCGGGCCGCGCATGGATCTCGCGGCGGACGGCGGCGATCTCGTCGGACAGCGCTTCGATCGCGTCGAGCAGCGGCATGCGGGTCAGCCGTGCGCGCGTGCCAGCGCCTGCTCGAGGTCGGCGATCAGGTCGCCGGCGTCTTCGATGCCCACCGACAACCGCAGCAGATCGGGCGGCGCCGGCGTGCCCGCGCCCTCGACGCTGGCGCGGTGTTCGACCAGGCTCTCGGTGCCGCCCAGTGAGGTGGCGCGCTTCCACAGCGCGACGTGCGCTGCGGTGGCGATGGCCGCCGCTTCGCCACCGCGCACGCGGATCGACAGCATGCCGCCGAAGCCGCCTTGCATCTGCCGCGCCGCGATCGCGTGGCCCGGCGCGTCGGGCAGGCCGGGGTAGAGCACCGCTTCGATGTGCCGATGCCGTGCGAAGTGTTCGGCGATGCGCTGCGCCGACGCCGACGCGCAGCGCACGCGCAGATACAGCGTGCGCATGCCGCGCAGCAGCAGCCACGATTCGAACGAGCCGAGCGTGCCGCCGAGTTGCGCACGCACGGTCTTCACGCGTTTCCAGAAGTCATCGTCCGCGCGCGTCACCAGCACGCCGGCGATCAGGTCGGAGTGGCCGTTCAGGTACTTGGTGGCGGCGTGCATCACGATGTCGGCACCGAGTTCGAGCGGCCGCGTCAACACCGGCGTGGCGACCGTCGAGTCGACCGCCACGCGCGCGCCGGCCGCGTGCGCGAGCGCCACGGTGGCCGCGATGTCGGTGATCGGTCCACAGCGGGTTGGCCGGCGTTTCGATCCACACCAGCTTCGTCTTGCCGGGCTTGAGCGCCGTTCGCACCGCTACCGGGTCGGTCATGTCGATCAGCTCGACCTTCAGGCCCCAGGTGGTGGCGAAGTTCATCAGCCAGTTGCGCAGCGACCAGTACATCACCTTGGGCGCCAGCACGTGGTCGCCGGGGGCGAGCGACTGGAACACCGCGGTGGCCGCCGCCATGCCGGAGGCGAACAGCGCGCCCTGGGCTCCGCCCTCGAGGCAACTGATCAGTTGCTCGGCCTGGTCGAAGGCCGGGTTGTCCGCGCGCGCGTAAGCGCGCCCGCTGCGGTACTGGTTGTCGGCATCGCGGATGAAGGTGGTCGATGCGTGGATCGGCGGCGAGATCGCGCGCGTCGTGGCATCGACCCAGCCAAGCGCCTGCGCGGCCAGCGATTCGGGCTTGAGTGTCGGGGTGTTCATGCGGCCATTGTCCACGCGCCGGCGCGCGGGCGGCCCCTCGCGTTTGCCAGGGGCAGGCGCGTCGCCGTTCGCTCCGACAATGGCGGCCCTGCAATGCATCGGGCCATGACATGAAAGCGTGTTGGTGTGTGTGGGCACTGTGCCTGGGCGTGTTGGGCTTGCCGGCGCACGTGGCGGCGCAGGCGTGGCCGACCAAGCAGCCGATCAAACTGGTGGCCGTGTTTCCACCCGGCGGCTCGGTCGACCAGGTGGCCCGCATCCTCGCGCCGGCGCTGCAGCAGCAGCTCGGGCAAACGGTGGTGGTCGACAACAAGGGCGGCGCGTCGGGCGCGATCGGCACCGGTGCGGTCGCGCAATCGGCGCCCGATGGCTACACCTTCGCGGTGGTGTTCGACACCCATGCCGTCAATCCGAGCCTGATGCCGGCGCTGCCCTACGACACGCGCAAAGACTTGAGCGCAGTGGCGCTGATCGGCACCGGGGCGATGGTGCTGGCCGCGCATGCCGACGCGCCGTACAAGACACTGGCCGACGTGGTGGCTGCTGCCAAGAGCGGCAAGGCCGTCAGCTACGGCAGCATCGGCTCGGGCAGCCTCGGCCACCTGGCGATGACGCAGTTCGCGCGCGGCGAAAAGCTCGAGCTCGTGCACGTGCCCTATCGCGGTGGCGGGCCGCTGGTCAACGACGCGCTGGCCGGGCATGTGCCGCTGTCGATCGGATCGGTGTTCCTGCTCAAGCCGCACATCGACAGCAAACGCCTGCGCGCATTGGCGGTGACGACGAATCAACGTTCCCCGTTCCTGCCCGACGTGCCGACGATTGCCGAGAGCGGCTCGGCCGGCTTCGACGCGCCGGCGTGGTGGGCCGTGCTGGCACCGGCCAAGACGCCGGCGGACGTGGTGCAACGCATGAACCAGGAGATCAACAAGGCGCTGCGCACACCGGAGGTCGCGGGCAAGCTCGCCGCCCAAGGCATCGACCTGCGCGACGGCACACCGGCCAACGCGCAGGCCTTCATTGAAGCGCAGATCGACATCTGGGCCAAAGTGGTCAGGGACAACGGCATCAAGGCCGAGTGAGGACATGAGCCAGCGCCTGCGCGCTGGCGAATGCCACACGAGGGGCGAGTGCATGCAAAGCGCGAGCGCAGCCTGCAAGGCGATTGACCGCCGTGCGCGCTTCGCGGCGCGTGGAGGGATCAGCCGCCCGACTCGATCAGCGCGATGCGCCGGCGCACCGCATCGGCCGCCGCGCTGTCGCCCGCGGCCTGCGCGCGCTGCGCCTGCAGCGTCAGCCACGCCAGCAACGGGCGGCGCCAGCCTTGCGCCGACGCGTTGTCGATCGCCAGCGCAATCACGGCCGGGTTGGCGCGCCCGGTTTCGAGCAGCACGGCGGCGCCGATCTGGCGCGACAGCGCGTCGGGCATGGCCTGCAGCGCCGACATGGCCGCGGCGTCGTTGCCGCCCGGCGTCGCCACCGCGCGATGGTGCGGCGGCAGCAGCGGCAAGTCGCTGGCCGTGCTGCGTCCTGCAAGATAGGCCGCATAGGCAAGTTCGGCAGGCTGTGCGTCGGCACGCAGGGCGTCGAACGCGGTGCAAGGCTCGAACGCCAGGCTCGCGGTTTGTGCGGCACAGCGCATCAGCTCCGCCCGGGCCAGCAGGTCGGGGCGCCCGGTGCGTGCGATCTCGGAGCGCGCCGATGGCGAACTCGCGCTCGGCGATGGTCGTTTGCCCCGCGAGGTACGCGCTGGTGCCGCGTTCGAGTGCCCCCTGCGCATTGAGCTTCCAATCGGGTACCGGCGGGTTGTTCGAGCAGGCGTGCAGCAGCACGAGCGCACACCAACTCGCCACCGCAAGCGTGTGCCGGAGCCGCGTCATGGCAGCTTGATCTCCACTTCGCGCGCGAACGGCCACTTGCGGTTGATCTCGCTGATCATCTGGTCGATCTTGCGAAGGTTGGTCTCGACTTCGGTGCGCAGCGAGCCGAGGTCGGTGGTGGCGCCCCTGGCGCTGCCGGCGATCGCCTGCGCATCGTCGAGGATGGCGTCCACCTTCTTAAGACTAGCGCTGGCGGAGCCGAGCAGTGTCTTCAACTGCAAGATGGCGTCGCGCACCTCGGGCATCACGCCGCCGGCGCCGAACACCTGCGTGTCGGCCTTGACGGCCATGCCGTCCAGGCGCGCCAGCAGCGCGTTGGCGCGATCCACCGTGGTGACGATGCGCTGCGCATCGCGCTCATTGCCGAACAGCACACCCAACGCGCCGCGCTGGCTACTGAGCTTCTGGCTGGTGGCCTCCAGGTTGGCCAGCGTGCGCGCCAGCGGCGAATCGGCGCCAACCAGGGTGTTCAGGTTGTTCACCAGGTCCTTGGTGGCGGCCACGAGCTTGGGGATCTCGTCGGTCGAGTCGCCGCGCAACACGGTGCGCACGGCGCCGTCGGCCAGCGGCGGGTCGGTGAGGATGCCGGTGTAGGCGCGGATGTTGGTGTTGCCGACCAGGCCGCGCACCAGCGTGAAGACGCTCGACTCCTTGAGCCAGTGCGCCTGCGAGGTCGGCACGTCGACATTGATGTGCGCCTTGCCGTCGTCGCCGAGATCGACGCTGCGCACGCGCCCGATCGGAAAACCCGAGAACGTGAGGTCCATGCCGACCACCACGCCTTCGGAATCCTCGGCCACCAGCACCAGGCGCTGGGTGGCCTCGAACACGCCGCGCGCATAGAGCAGGTACGCCACCGACGCCAGCACCAGCAGCACCAGCGTGAGCAGCAGCAGCCCCGCCTTCAAGCCCAGGTGGCTGATCGCCACTGGCCGGTCGAGCGCATCGTCGACGTTGGGCCGCGGGTCAGGCATAGCTGCCCACCAGCGAGGCCGCTTCGATCAGGAGCAACAACGCGAACAAGCGCACCAGGCCGCGCACCTCGGCGCTGATGCGCGATCGTGTCGCGTCGTAGAGGGCCGAGCCGAGCGGCACCAGCGCGACGGCCAGCGCGAACATGAAGGTCTTGAGCAGGAACACCACCACCATGGTCGGCGCGAACACCCGGCCCACGGTGCGCGTGTAGCTGGCCAGCGCCCAGGTCGTCGGGCCGTAGGTCGCCAGGTAGGCCAGCACCAGCGCCACCACGCCGGCCAGCATCGCCAGCAGTGCCACCGTGAACATGCCGGCCAGCGCGCGCGGCAGCACCTCGTGGCGCAGCGGGTCGATGCCGCGCTCGCGCAGCGCCTGCAAGGTGCCGCGCTGGCG
The DNA here is from genome assembly GCA_963774185.1 of uncultured beta proteobacterium. Lineage (GTDB taxonomy): Bacteria > Pseudomonadota > Gammaproteobacteria > Burkholderiales > Burkholderiaceae_C > JAEUPI01. The sequence goes on along the minus strand of CAVZEK010000037.1, from coordinate 285,665 downwards.
CAGCACGGCCACCTCGGCGCCGTGCGGGATCGTGCAGCGCACAGCGACGAACAGCGCCGCGGTGAGCGGGATCAGCTCGATCACCAGCACCCGCACCAGCATCTCGTGCGCGTATCGCGTAAGGCCGTAGCTGAGCGCGGTGACCACCACGATGCGCGCGATCACCAGGCACAGCAGCGACGACAGCAAGGTGAACCACACCAGCACCGGCGCGGTGTCGAGCACGACGAGGCGCGCGACCGTGCGGCGCTGGTTGACGCCGTAGCTGCCCGGCGACAAGGCCATCACGCCGATCACTGCGCCGAAGTAGACGATGTGCCACCAGCCCAGCAGCCAGGGCACGACGCGGCGCGCCAGCGGGGCTTGAGCAATCAGGCTGCCGGTGCGCGCGCTCATGGGCCGGATGATAGGTGCAGGCCGCGGCCGGCCCTTCAACCGTCCCTGAGCGCGGACCAGTCGGCGATGGAGAGCCGCGCCAGCACGATCCACGCCTCACCCAGCGGCCGCAACACGACGGCTTCGCCCTCGGCCAGTTGCGGCGGGCCGGCCACGGCGCGGAACGGAATACCGTGGCCCACCATCCAGCGATTGATGCCCGCCGGCACCCGCGCCGACAGCAGCCGCTTCAGGCCGCTGTACTCGCCGTTGCTCAGTTCGCGCATCGTGTGCGTGGGGGTGGCCATGCCCAGCATCAGCTTGGCATGCTCCATGGTGCGGCACATCGGGCTCGCCTTCACGATGCCGATGGGCAACTGCAGCTCGGCAATGCGCTCGCCGATGGCACGCGCGTCGCGGCGCCCCTGGTCGCTCAGCGGCCGCTGATTGGCGCAGTCGTCGTAGTCGCGCATGTTCTGGTCGTTCTTCGAGAAGTCGGTGGCGGTGTGCCGAAAGTAGATGACCAGGCCGCCCTCGCGCAGCGCGCGCACCAGCTCCGCGCCCTGCAGGCGCTGGTGCGCATCGGGGTACGACGACAGCGCCGGCGCGCTGGCCGCGGCCGATCTCGGTGCCGCTGGGTTGTTCTGGGCCGGCGCCTGGGTGCACAACATCAGCACCAGCCACGCGGCGATCCAGCGGGGTGGCGCGAAGGGCATGCGGGCAGCGCGGTTGATCATCAGCTCGATCGATTCATGCAGCCGCCAGCGTCGAGACGATCTCGTAGGAGCGCAGGCGGGCTCCATGGTCGTGGACCGCGCCGGCGACGATCAGTTCATCGGCGCGCGGTGCGCTGCACGATCGCGTCCAGTTCGCGCCGCACCTTGGCCGGCCCGCCGCTGGCGGTGGCCGCCAGCATGCGCTCGACGCCTGCGCGCTCGGCATCGCTCCACAACCCGTCCATCGACGGCACCGGCCGCGGCAGCGGCCCGCGCATGCCGCGGCGCATGCCCAGGAACCGCTGCTGCAGCGAGGTCAGCAGCCGCGCGCCCTCGGCGTCGCTGTCGGCGGCGACCACGTTGACGCCCACCATCGTGTGCGGCTCGGGCCAGCGCGCCGAGGGGCGATACGTCTCGCGGTAGACCTGCAGCGCCTGCTCGAGCAGCTCGGGCGCGAAGTGCGACGCGAACGCGTACGGCAGCCCCAGGTACGCCGCCAGCTGCGCGCCATAGAGGCTCGAGCCGAGGATCCACACCGGCACCTGCGTGCCCACGCCGGGGATCGCGCGCACCGGCATGCCGGGCTGCGGCGCATCGAGGTAGCTGATCAGCTCGACCACGTCGCGCGGGAAGTCGTCTTCCTCGTTGCTGTTCAAGTGGCGGCGCAGCGCGCGCGCGGTCAGCTGATCGGTGCCGGGTGCGCGGCCCAGCCCGAGGTCGATGCGGCCGGGAAACAACGTGGCCAGCGTGCCGAACTGCTCGGCGATCACCAGCGGCGCGTGGTTGGGCAGCATGATGCCGCCCGAGCCGACGCGGATGGTGCGCGTGCCGCCCGCCACGTGAGCGATCAGCACCGCGGTGGCCGAACTGGCGACGCCGTCCATGTTGTGGTGCTCGGCGACCCAGAAGCGCTTGTAGCCCCAGCGCTTCGGCGTGCTGGGCGAGGTCCAGGCTGTTGCGCAACGCCGTGGCGGCATCGCTGCCTTCAACGATGGGGGCGAGGTCGAGGATGGACAGGGGAACCATGGCCAACATCATGCACCGACCGGAGTCAACGCGGCGCTGCGACTTCTCGACTGGAAGCATGCGTTGAAACCTCACGGCGCACGCCGTGATACCGCATCGAACGCGATGCTAGGGCCGAACGCCGCTGCTAGAGTCGCGCCGTTCGTGGCAACAGGGAGCGCGGATTGCAGCTTCTGATTGCAGTGATCCTCGGTATCGCGCTGGGTGCCAACTGGGGCGGCGCGTTCGGTGCGATCGCTGGCGCCGCGTTGGCCTGGCTGATGGTGCGAAGCCTCCAGCAGGCGCGATCGATCGCAGATCTGCAGCGCGGCATCACCGAGCTGCGAGCGCTGCGCGGGTCGACGGGCGAGCCGCTCGCCGCCACGCTGCCGACCGTGGAGGCCCGAGGTGCAACGGGCGCAGTGCCAGCGTTCAAGGACACTGAACCGCAGCCGCTCGAGGAGCGCGATGCACCCGCATCGGTCGCCGCTCAGCGAGACTCGCTGCCGGCGGCCGCGTCAGCCGCAGGCCACGTGGCGCCGCTCCCCGTGAGGCAACCCATCACCGACGCAATGGCCGCCGCGCCGCGTGCGCGCGCGCCGTTGCGCCGCGAGCCAGCCGCAGGTCCGGCGCCAGTCGACCCGCTCGCAGCGATCCAGCGTTGGCTGTTCGGCGGCAACACCATCGTCAAGGTCGGCGTCGGCATCCTGTTCATCGGCCTGGCGTTCCTCGCCAAGTTCGCCAGCGAGCACGTGCACGTGCCGATCGAGATGCGCCTGGCCGCGATCGCCGGCGTCGCGATCGTGCTGCTCGTCGCTCGGCTGGCGTCTGCGCCTGCCGCGCCCGCTACGCCCAGGTGCTGCAGGGCGGCGCGGTCGCGGTGCTCTACCTGACGCTGTTCGTCGCCTTCCGCTTCTACGGCGTGTCGTCGATGCCCTGCCGGTCTTCGCGCTGATGGTGGTCGTCGCGGCACTGGCCGCCGCGCTGGCGGTGCTGCAGGACGCGCGGGCGCTCGCGGTCATCGGTGCGCTCGGCGGCTTCGCGACGCCGCTGCTGGTGTCGACCGGCAGCGGCAATCACGTCGCGCTGTTCAGCTACTACCTCGTGCTCGATCTGGGCATCGCCGCGGTCGCCTGGCACAAGGACCTGGCGTTCGTTGAACCTGATCGGCTTCTTCGGGCACCTTCGTCGTCGCCACGGCGTGGGGCGTGCTCAAGTACCGGCCGGAGAACTTCGCCAGCAGCGAGGCGTTCCTGATCGCGTTCTTCCTGCTGTTCGTCGCCATCATGGTGATGCCGGCGCGGCGCTGCCGGCCGATGCGGCGCCGATCGCTCCGGCCGAGCCGGGCGCGTCGATCGCGCGCGCAGGACGTCTGGGTCCACGAGCAGCCTGCTGTTCGGGCTTGCCGACGATCACCTTCGCGCTGCAGTACGGCCTGGTGCGCGACACCGCCGTACGGCGTCGCGATATCGGCCCTGGTGCTGGCCGGCGTTCTACGTCGCTGCTCGCGAGCTGGATGCGCGGCGGCCGCGCGGCTCGGCTTGGCGTTCGACGGCACCTGGCGATCGGCGACGGTGTTCCTGACGCTGGTCATTCCGTTCGCGCTCGACGCTCGCAGCACCGCCGGGGCCTGGGCGCTCGAGGGTGCCGGGCTGGTCTGGATCGGCCTATCGCCAGCGGCGCGGCGCCGCACGCGCTTCGGTTACGCGTTGCTGTGCCTGGCCGGCCTGACGATGCTGTACGCGCACGAGCGCCACGGCGCGCCGAGCCAAGTGTTCAATCCGATCTTCTTCAACGGCTGCTGGCCGCCGCGGCGTCGCTGCTGGCAGCGTTGACGGTGCAACGTCGCGACCGCGCGCGCGGCCGCCGAGCCTGCGCCATCCGCCGCGCTCGCTGAACCGTTCGCCGAACCGCTGCTGATCGGCTGGGGCACGCTGTGGCTGCTGGCCGCAGCGGCGGTACAGATCGATGCGTTCGTGCTCGAGCGCTTCGCGCTGGCGACCTGGCTCGCCACGTTCAGTGGCATCGCGCTGCTTGTATGCGCTGCTGTCGGTGCGGTTGCGACTGGCCGCACATCGGGGTGCCGGCGATGGCCCACGCGCCGCTGCACGCGGTGGGCGTGTGCATCGTCGCCGTCACGCTGGCGCGGCCGCTGCAAGACGGTGGCGCGTGGGCCTGGCCTTTGGCATTGCTCGCGCACGGCGTGGTGTTGCGCTGGCTGGCGCCGCACTGGACGGCCCGGGCGCGCGACACCGTGCATGCGCATGGGCGCGCTGGTGCTGGCAGCGCTTGGCGCCTTGCAGGGCCGTGCAATCACCGCGGGCTGGGGCGACGACGCCAGTGCGTGGCCGTGGCTGGGCTGGCTGGTGGTGCCCGCCGCGCTGCTGATGTGGCTGCCGCGCCCGGCCAGCGCGCGCCGCTGGCCGATCAGCGCAGCGCCGGCGGTTTATCAAGGCGTTGTCGCGGGCGTGCTCACCGCGGGCCTGCTGCTGTGGACGCTGCTGGCCAACTGGCGCGTCCGACGGATCGGCCGCAACCACTGCCGCATGTGCCGCTGCTGAACCCGCTCGACCTGGGCGTGGGTATCGCGCTGCTCGCGTCCTGGCTGTGGCTGCGCAGCGCCGCCGCGCGCCCCCTGCTGGCGGGCCGGCCCGCGCTGCCACCCGCGTTGCTGGCCGCAGCAGGATTCGTCTGGCTCAACGCGATGCTGATCCGCGCCTTCCACCACTATGACGGTGTGCCGTATCACGTCGATGCCTGGTTGCGTTCGTTGGCCGTGCAGACCGGCATCACGCTGCTGTGGACGGTGGTCGCGCTGGGCGTGATGTGGTGGTCGGCGCATCGCGCGCTGCGCTCGCCGTGGTTGGTCGGTGCCGCGCTGCTGGCCGCGGTGGTGCTCAAGCTGCTGCTGGTAGACCTATCGGGCACCGGCACCGTGACCCGCATCGTCTCGTTCATCGGAGTCGGCGTGTTGATGCTCGTGATCGGCTACGTGGCCCCGCTGCCGGCGGCCAGAAGAACGCTCGCCATGCGCCGACTTGATGCCGCTGCCGCTGCCGCGCTCACCTGCGTGGTGGTGACCGCGCATCGGCTGCCGACGAGGTGGCCTACCGGTACAGCGCGCCGATCGCGATCGAACAGAACGCTGCCTTCGTGCAACTGCCGCTGCCGGCCAGTGCGTACGGCCGCAGCGTGTTGCCCGGCTTGCAAGACCTGCGCATCGTCGATGCACGCGGCGAGCGTGTGCCGTTCGCGGTGTTGGCGCCGCGCGCGGCCGAGTTGCAACAGGTGGAGCAGCAGCGCGATGCCACGCTGTACGCGTTGCCGCCCAAGCCCGCCGCCGGCCGCGATCTGGCCCTCGCCGGTGGAGATCGCAGGTCGCAGGGCGATCGCATCAGCGTCACCCGCAAGGGCCGGCCTCTCGGTGAAGCCGGCGCGTCGCGTTCGGGCGGATGGCTGATCGACCTGGGCGAGCGGGGCCGCGACGATCCGCCGCCGCAATCGCTGCGCGTGCAGTGGTCGGGCCTCGCGGAGTTCACTGCGGCATTCGGCTTCGAGACCAGCGACGACTTGCGCAGCTGGCGTCCAGGCGGTCATGGCCAGCTGTTGGCGCTGTCCGCGGCCAACAGCGTCTCGATGACCCAGCCGACCATCGTGCTGCCAGCCAACAGCGGCCGTTTCGTGCGCTTGGTGTGGGCCGATGCGGCCACCGCGCCCGCACTCACCGGCGCGCGGGTCATCGCCGCGCAGCAACGCAGCCACGCGCTGGATGTGCCGACCGAACTGGTGTTTGCAGTCAATGCCACCACCGCGACGGCTACGCCGGTATGGCATTTCGATCTCGGTGGCGTGCTGCCGCTGGTGCAGGTGGACCTGCGCCTGCCATCGGGCACCCGCGTGATGCCCGCGCGGCTGCAGGGCCGCAGTCGAGTCGATGAGCCGTGGCGTGATCTCGGTGCAGCCGTGTTCTACCGGCTGGAGCGCGACGCCGAGACCAGCACATCGCCACCGTTGGCGCTGCACGCGTCGGTGCGATACCTGCGTGTGCTGCCCGATGCGCGAGCCGCCGTACTGCAGCCCGAGCAGGTCCAGCTCGTGGTTCAGGCGCAACTGGCGAGCGTGGTGTTTGCGACCCAGGGCCAGGCACCGTTCGCGTTGCAAGCCGGTGCGAGCAACGCCACCGTGTCGGCGCTCCCGGTGGCCACCCTGGTGCCGGCGCTCGACGATGAGCGCAAGCGCTTCGGTCGCGCCACGCTGGGACCCTGGAGCGAAGTCGCCGCGGTGGCGCAGGCGCAAGAGGCGCAAAAAAAGATGGCGAAGCTGCGCCCGCTGCTGCTGTGGGCGGTGCTGGTGATCGGTGTGGCTTTGCTCGGCACCATGGTCTGGCGGCTGGCGCGCGAGCGGCCTGCACGCGATTGAGCCGCTGCGCGCCCCGCCGCCGTGGCGATGCGGTGGTATGTTCGCAGCGTTGCGACCGAAAAGTTCGCTGGAGCAAGAGTTCGTCATGGCTGACCTGGCCGTTCGCCGCCTGTTGATCGACCTCGACACGCCGCCCGCTCGCCACTGGTGCGGCGGCGACGCGTTTCGCACCGCGTGGTTCAACGCGCTGTCGATGAGCTTTCCGTCGGGCGAGCAGTTCTTCATCGATGCGGTGCGCGCCGGCGTGCAGACGCTGCCCGAGCCCGAGCGCGCGCGCTTCGAGCCGGTGGTCAAGGGCTTCATCGGGCAAGAGGCCACGCACCGGCGCATCCACGCGCTGTTCAATGCTCACCTCACGACGCAAGGACTTGTCAATCGGTGGGAGGCGCGGGCTTTGCGCCGCATCCGATCGCTGGAGGGCGTCGATCCGCGCATTGCCGTCGGCGCCACTGCCGCCACCGAGCACTTGACCGCGATCCTGGCCGAGCATTTGCTGACTGACCCGGCGTCGCTGCAGGGTGCCGAGCCGCGGCTGACCACGCTGTGGCTGTGGCATGCCAGCGAAGAGACCGAGCACCGCGCCACCGCGTTCGATCTGTATCGACTGATGGACGGCAACGAGGAGTGGCGCCTGCGGCTGTTCCGTTTGGTGACGTGGCACTTCGTCACCGACTCGTTGCGCCAGACGGTGAACAACCTGTGGCACGACGGCAGCTTCTGGCGCGCCAGCACCTGGGCCAGTGGTTGGCGCTTTCTGTTTGGCCGCCACGGCCTGGTGCGCGCGCTGGCGGGTCCGTGGCGACGCTATCGCAGCGCCGGGTTCCATCCACTGCAGCAAGACGAGTCGCGTGCGCTGTCATGGCTGCGCGACAACGCGACGCAGTTCGAGCCGGTGGCGCGGCCGGCATCCACCACCGCAGCGGTGCCGACATGAACGACAGCGCCGCGCTGCAGGCCTGGACCGAAGCCGCGCTGACGCCGTGGCGACTGGCCCTGCAGGCCACGCAGGCGTTGGCGGTCATGCCGCGCAGCCTGACGCAGCCGATCAACCCGGCTGGACCTTCGGCAACTTGATTCAAGTGACCGAGCAGAACTCGACTGCGCCCGACACCGAGCAGCAGATCGTCAGCCAACACAGCTACGGGCGCCAGATTGGCCGCTTAATGGACGCGGTAGACCTGCTGCTCGAGCGCAGCGACTCCGACACGCGAGGCGATCCGCGCGCCGAAGATTTCGCCACGTTGCAGCGCGATGTGCAGGCCATCAAGGAGGCGCAGATGACCGCGCGACTGCGCCGCCTGCGCGATGAGTTGATCAACCAGCGCCGCGATCACCCCGAGGCGTGGCGCGAACTGCGTGCGTTGTTGAAGGCGTGATCGGCATCGATCGATGCCGGTTGCGCGTCGCTTCTAGAGCTTCAGCTTGGGGTGACCTGCGCCCGGGCCGCGCTGGCTGCAAACAATGCCGAGCCAGCGCGCACCGGCGGCCCGCTCTCACCCGGCCACCGCCTTGCGGGCGCGGTAGAAGGTGATGGGGTGTGCGGGTGTGTCGCTAAGCACGTGGCGCTTGATGCGGCCCACCACATGCATCTCGCAAGGCTTGCAATCGAAGCGCAGCGTCAGCGTATCGCCGCCGCTGGTCATCGTCAGCGGCTCGGCGCGGATGGTGCCTTGCACGCCGGTCGACACCCTTGGCCTGCTTGGGGCACAGGCTGAACGACCAGCGCACGCAGTGCTTGGTGATCATCAGGCTGACGTCGCCGAGCGCCTGATGGCTCTCGTACGCGGCATCGATGATGCGCACGCCGTGCTGCACGTAGAAGTCGTGCGCGGCCTGGTTGTAGACGTTGGCCAGGTAGGTCAGCGCGTCGCCGGGGTAGGGCACCGGCGGCTCGACCGCGGCGGCGCGCGGTGGGCCGCTGCAGCGCTGCGGCTCGTGCCGCTTCAGCGCCGCGATGGCGTCGCGGCGCAGCGCGTTGAGCGCGCTGGCCGGCACGAACCACGGTTGCTCGAAAGCGATCTCGATGCGCGTTGCCTTGAAGACCGTGTTGCCCAGGCGGCCGAGCTGTTCGCGGATCGCAGCGTGCGCCTGTGCCAGCGTCGCGCGGCCGGCTGCTCTGGCGAGCGTCGTCTCACTGCCTGCGCTGACACCGTCGTCGTCGGTGACGTCGAGCGCGAAGCCGCGCTCGGTGTCGCGCAGGCGCAGCGTCACGCCGATGCGGCGCTCGGCGCTCTTGTGCGCGAGCTGGCGATCCCACGCCATGTCGCGGTTGCGATTCAGTGCGGTGCCGGCCCGCAGGCCTTTGAGCTGCTCGATCGGCTCGTTAGGCCAGGCGCGCCACAGCCGGCCCTCGACGCGCTGCGCCGTGTTGACCTGCCAGCCGATCAGGTTGTTGTGCAGGTCGTAGATGCGTGAGGCCGTCGCCGTTGGCCAGCGTCACCGCAGTCGTCGATCAGCTCGATGTCGACGTGCGACGCGGCCACCTGCGCCACGTGGCCGATCGGCAGCCCGGCGTGCTTGGGGCTGTCGAACGCGCCGAGGTCGTCGCTGCGGCCGTTGACGAAGTAGTCGGTGGCGCCGCGGTTGAAGTTGCGCTGCGGATCGGGCGTGAAGGTGAACGTCGTGCGGCCCGACGAGGCGTGCCGCAAGTCGGCGGCGGCCTTCGAGCAGCGCGTCGAGCAGCCGCCGGTAGTGCGCGGTGACGTTCTTGACGTAGCCGAGGTCCTTGTAGCGGCCCTCGATCTTGAAGCTGCGCACGCCGGCGTCGATCAGCGCGCCGCAGGTTGGCGCTCTGGTCGTTGTCCTTGATCGACAGCACGTGCTTCTCGTGCGCGATCACGCGGCCCTGTCCGTCGGTCACCGTGTAGGGCAGCCGGCACTCCTGCGAGCAGCTGCCGCGGTTGGCGCTGCGGCCGGTGTGCGCATGGCTGATGAAGCACTGGCCCGAATACGCCACGCACAGCGCGCCGTGGATGAAGAACTCCAGCGTCGCGCGGTCGACCTGCGCGCGCACGGCGCGGATCTGCTGCAGATCGAGCTCGCGCGCCAGGATGATCTTCGAGAACCCCACGTCCTGCAGGAAGCGCGCCTTCTCGGGCGTGCGGGTGTCGCATTGCGTGCTGGCGTGCAGCTGGATCGGCGGCAGGTCGATCTGCAGCAGCCCCATGTCCTGCACGATCAGCGCATCGACGCCCGGCGTGGTACAGGTCCCATGCCTGGCGGCGCGCGGTGTCGAGCTCGTCGTCGCGCAAGATGGTGTTCAGCGTGACGTAGATGCGCGCGTGGAAGCGGTGCGCATGGTGCACCAGCCGTTCGAGGTCGGCGATCGAGTTGGGCGCCTTGTCGCGCGCGCCGAACGCCGGGCCGCCGATGTACACCGCATCGGCGCCATGGTTGACGGCCTCGATGCCGATGTCGGCGTCGCGCGCCGGGGCCAGCAGCTCGATGGCGTCGGCGCGCTCATCGCAACAGCCGCGGCGCCGCGGCGTCGAGCGCGGCCTTCAATTCGTCGTACGAATTCGTCACCGGGAACTGCGGAAATTGCTGCGCGATCGATGCCGGTGGGTGGATGAAGAACCCGGCGTCGGCCGCGCCCAGCATGCCGGTGTCGTTGTACGAGTCGCCGGCCGCGATGACGCGGAAGTTCAGGCCCTTCAGCGCGATGACGGCCTGGCGCTTCTGGTCGGGCTGGCGCAGCCGGTAGTCGACGATGCGCCCGTCGGCGTCGGTGATCAGGCGGTGACAAAACAGCGTGGGACGCCCCAGCTGCTGCATCAGCGGGTCGGCGAATTCGTAGAACGTGTCCGACAGGATCAGCACCTGATGGCGGCTGCGCAGGTCATCGAGGAAGGCGCGTGCGCCGGGGAGCGGCTGCATGCCGCCGATCACGCGCTGCACATCGGGCAGCTTCAGGCCATGCTGGTGCAGCAGGCCGATGCGGTAGCGCATCAGCTTGTCGTAATCGGGCTCGTCGCGCGTAGTGCGCCGAAACTCGACGATGCCGGTGCGCTCGGCAAATGCGATCCAGATCTCGGGCACCAGCACGCCTTCGAGATCGAGGCAGACGACCAGCACGATTGAAGGGCTCCACGAAGGCGGCCCGACGCGCGCCGCGATGGGGTCGGATCGTACCCCAGCGCGTGACGGCGTCACTGGTGTGTGATCGAGATCGCGATCGGCGAGCCCTCGCTCACTGGGCCTGCCGCCCGAGTTCGCGCAGCTTCTCGAACCACTTGTCGCGTGCCTTGTCGTCCATCGCCTCGACCAGACCGATCAGCGTCTCGTGGATCGGCGCGATGCCCACCATGCCGAGGATGCTGCGTTCCAGCGCCTTGACGCTGTGCGCGCGAAAGTAGAAGCGGTACACCACCGCAGGCATGCCCATCGTCACCACCAGCCGTGCCGAGCGGCCCTTGAGCAACTTGGTGGCCATCGGGTTCTTGGCGTCTTTGGCGAAGGCGAATCCTTCGCGCGCGACCTGCTCGAGAAAACCCTTAAGCAGCGCCGGCATGCCGCCCAGCCAGAGCGGAAAGAAGAACACGATGTGATCGGCCCAGCGGATCGCCTCTTGTGCCGGCAGCAACGCAGGCGGCAGCGGCTCGTGGGTCCAGGCGTGCTGGCTGCGCAGCAGCGGGAAGTCGAGTTGCGCGACGTCCAGCGTGCGCACCTCGTGGCCGGCCTCGCGGGCGCCATCGGCATAGGCCTTGGCCAGTGCGTGGCACAGGTGGCCGCCAGCCGGGTCGGGGTGGCCTTGGATCAGCAGCAATTGGGTGGACATGGCTTGGTCCGATGGATGCCGGGTCGGTCGATGCCGCCGATGGTGGGCCGCCGCGTCGCGCCGCGCATTGACGCTGAGCAAGCGGGTTCGCTGTGGCGCGCGCCGCGTGCTGCGCGTCGGCGATTCAGGGTTTGCGGCGATGCACCCGCACGATCGACTGCGTGGGCGGTTCGGCGGCCGCGGCCGCGGGCTTGTCGCAGCCATCGCAGCCGCAGGCCGACGCGGCCGTGTCGGCCTGCGTGAGGCGGCGCGACCACGCGGCCGGCCACGGCAGCTTGGCCAACCACGCGACGACTCGCCGTCGCCCCGCCGCGCCCATCAGGTTCCACGCCGCATAGAGCGCGCACAGCGGCACGATGATGGCCACGGCGACCCACTGCACCGTCATGTGCCCGCTCCGAACATCAGCGCGACGCGGTAGGTGACGAACGCCGCCACGTAGGCCAGCGCGAACAGGTAGCCCGCCATGATGAGAGGGTAGCGCCAACTGTTGGTCTCGCGCTTGACCACCACCAGCGTCGACAGGCACTGCGGCGCGAACACGTACCACGCCAGCAGCGAATAGGCGGTCGCCAGCGACCAACTCTGCGCGATCACCGGCGTCAGGCTTTGCGCGACCGAGTCGCCGGCGGCCGACAGCGCGTACACGGTGCCCAGCGCGCCCACCGCCACCTCGCGCGCGGCCAGGCCCGGCACCAGCGCGATCGAGATCTGCCAGTTGAAGCCGATCGGCGCGAACACGTGCTGCAAGCCCTGGCCGAGCCAGCCGGCGATGCTGTACTGGATCGCCGGGCCGACTGCGCCGTCGGGCGGCGCCGGAAAGCTCGACAGGAACCACAGCACCACCATCAGCGAGAAGATGATGCCGCCGACGCGCCGCAGGAAGATGCGCGCGCGCTCCAGCAGGCCGATCGCCAGGTTGCGCAGCCCGGGCATGCGGTACGGCGGCAGCTCGAGCATCAGCGGCTGGTAGCGGCTCTTCAGCCAGCGCCGCTTGAACACCCAGGCCACCGCCATCGCCGAGACCACGCCGGCCACGTACAGCGCGAACAGCGTCAGCCCGCGCAGGTTGAACGGGCCCACCGCCTGCTCGGGCACGAAGGCGCCGATCAGCAGCGCGTACACCGGCAGCCGCGCCGAGCACGTCATCAGCGGCGCGATCAGGATCGTCACCAAACGATCGCGTGGGTTGGCGATCGTGCGCGTGGCCATGATGCCGGGGATCGCGCAGGCGAAGCTCGACAGCAGCGGGATGAACGCGCGCCCCGACAGGCCGACCTTGCCCATCACCGTGTCGAGCAGGAACGCGGCGCGCGGCAGGTAGCCCGAGTCCTCGAGCAGCAGGATGAAGAAGAACAGGATGAGGATCTGCGGCAGGAACACCAGCACGCTGCCGGCGCCGGCGATCACGCCGTCGACCAGCAGGCTGCGCAGCGGGCCGTCGGCCATCGACGCCTTCACCGCACTGGCCGAGGCCCGCCATCGCCGCCTTGATCGCATCCATCGGCACGTTGGCCCACGAGAACACGGCCTGGAAGATCAGGAACAGCACCACCGCCAGCAACGCCAGACCCCACACCGGGTGCATCACCACCGCGTCGATGCGGTGCTGAAAGCGATCGACCTGCATCGCGCGCGGCGCAGCGGCGGCCAGGATGCGGCGCACCTCGCGCTGCAAGTGTGCGGCGTCGTGCGACAGCAGCATCGAGGCGCACTGGCCGGCGGCTGCTGGGGTGCCAGCAACTCCTGCGTGGCTAACAGCTCGAGCAGTGCAGCGTGGCCGTCGTGGCGCACGGCGACCGTCTCCACCACCGGGCAGCCGAGCTCGGCGCTCAGCCGCTGGGTGTCGATCGCCAGGCCCTTGGCCTGCGCCACGTCGGCCATGTTGAGCGCCACCACCATCGGCCGGCCGAGCTGCTTGAGCTCGAGCACCAGGCGCAGGTTCATGCGCAGGTTGGTGGCGTCGACCACTGCGACGATCAGATCCGGTTGCGTCTCGCCCGCGCGCTTGCCTTCGATCACCTCGAGCGTGATGCGCTCGTCGGGCGTGGCCGGGGTCAGGCTGTAGGTGCCGGGCAGGTCGATCACCTGCACGCTCGTGCCGTTGTTCAAGCGGGCGGTGCCCGCCTTGCGCTCGACCGTCACGCCGGCGTAGTTGGCCACCTTCTGGCGCGCGCCGGTCAGCAAGTTGAACAACGCGGTCTTGCCGCAGTTGGGGTTGCCCACCAGCGCCAAGGTGGCGCCCGGTTGCAGCCGCGCGCGCGCGGGATGTGACAGGTCAGACATGATTCACCTCGGCATGCACGTCGATGCAGCGCGCCTCGACCCAGCGCAGTGCGAACAGTGTGTCGCCCACCTGCACCGCGATGGGCTCGCGGCCGCCCGGGCCACGTTGCAGCAGGCGCACGGGTTCGCCGGGCAGGAAGCCCAACTCGTTCAAGCGTTGCACGGTGGCCGCATCGACGAGGTCACCGCTGGCCCGCACACCCACGATCACGCCGCGCTGGCCGTTGGCCAGGTCGGTGAGAGCCATCACGGCGGGCGTCGTCATGCGGCCCTGCGCTGCAGCGCGCCGCTGCCATGCACGATCAACACCGCGGCCATCAGCACGCCGACCGCGCTGTGCGCCCAACCCCAGGCCGCACGCGCGGGCTCGGGCACCAGGTACATCAGCGCATACCCGCTCGACACCAGGGCCAGCGCCATCACGCACAGCGCGAGCCCGAGATGGCGTTGCGCGGGCGTGCGGCGTCTCATCGTGGTGTGCCAGCCGCGCGGGATGTGGCCGGCCGCGATCCCGCCGAGCGCGAAGGCCCCGATCCATGCGGCCAGCGCGTGCGCTCGCATCGTCCAGGCTTCCATCGGGTGCGGCAGCTGGCCGGCACCGGCGCCGGCGAGGTAGTGCACGCCGAGCCACGCCAGCCCGCTGGCCAACAGCAACCAGCCGCTGGCATGGACCAGCATGCGCTGGTGCCACGACAGGTGTTGCGATCCGGGCCTGACCACTGCGTCTCCGTGGGCTCAATGCAGCCACGCCCGCGCGCGGGCGCGCGCCAGCAGCCGATGGTGGACGTCGCCGCTGGCGGCCACCACCTTGGTCAGTGCGTCGGCCAGCAAGCACGACGGCGCCGCCACGCTGACGTGTGAGCGCGTGCACGCGCGCCCGGCGGCGCTCAGCGCCAAGCGCGTGTCCGGCCCGAAGCAACTGGTGGCAAACGCGCCGGCGTGCAAACGCCCGAAATCGACCACGCCGCCGCGTTGCTCGTCGCGCAGTTTCAGCTCGACCGCAGCGCTGCCGAAGCTGCGCAGGTCGCCGCCCGCATTGACCCAGCCACCGGCCAGGCCCGCGCACTGCAATGCCTGCACGGCGCGATCGACCGCGTGGCCTTTGCCGATGCCACCCAGGTCGAGGCGGGCGTCGTCGTAGAGCTTGTGCAGCCGCCCGTCACGCAGCAGCCAGCCCCGCGGCGCGCTGCCGAGCGACACGTCGAACACGCCGTCGCTGTCGCTGAACAGTTGCTGCGCGGCCGACAGCACGATGGCGGTGTCCGCTTGCACGTCGAGCCAGCCACCGGCTGCCAGCGCGTTGAAGCGTGCGATGTCGCTGCCGGATCGAAGCGCGACAGGCAGCGCTGCACGCCCGCGATGGCATCGAACGCGAGGTCGCAGGCCGCGAGCAAGCGCCGCATCGTCGCCCGAGCGTGCGCCGCACAGGCCCACCTCGACCAGCGTGCCGAGCAGCGGCCGGGCGCGCCGCACCACCAGCAATGGCGTGCGTCGATCGTTCATGACAGCGTCCCCGTCTGGCGCGCCAGGTCGATCATGGCGACGATGCGCTTGACGCCTTCGGTCACGTGGCTGCAGCTCAGCGTGGCGCCGCTGATGTTGGCGATGTCTTCGCCCACGCGCAGCGGCGCCGACGAGTCCTTGCCGACGAACTGCTTGCGCCAGGCCGGCAAGCGGATCTCGTGGCCGTGGCTCTCGCGGTACGACAGCACCTCGATCTGCCGGATCGTGCCATCGCTGCCGATGCCCACCGCGTAGCTGATCAGCTCGAACTTGCCGATCACGTCGTCGACCACGACGTAGCCGAGCGTTGCGCCGTCGCGCTGCGCCACCCGCACCCGCCAGCGCGCCGAGCGCGCGGATACGCCGGTGGCCTCGAGGCGGCGCAACTGATCAGCGTCGAACGTCAGCGTGCGCGACTCGAAACGGTCGGCCTGCGGAAACATCAGCTTGGCCGCCTGCTCCGCATTCATGTAGTCGACCGCGAAAACGGACGACGGCGCCAGCGCGAACGCGGTGGTGAGTGTCACCACCACGCCGGTCGCGGGGCTGTGGCTCGTCATCAGAAGCTCCAGCCCAACCCGAGGTTGAAGCGGTTGCTGTCTTTGTTGACGCTGAACCACTGGTAGTCGGCCTTCACCACCACGCCCGGCGTCAGCTGGAAGTTGGCGCCAGTGGTCCACACAGTCTCGGTGGGCAGCGGGGGCGGCGTCAGGCCCGGGCCGAGATCGGCGTAGCTCTTGCCGGTATTGAAGCGCTCCCAGCGCGCGAACGGCCACAGCGCATAGTCTTGCTGCGACCACGCCTTGTACGCGGCCTGCATGTAGTAGCCGTCGAATGCGGCGGGGATCAGCGTCGGGTTGCCGATCAGCGCCGCATTGAGCGCGGCAGTGTTGGAGATCGTGCCGCGCGTGTACAGCGCACTCAGGTCCCAGCGGCCGGGCGTGTAACGCGCATGCAGATCCCACAGCGTGACGCGCGAGGTCGTCACCGCCTGGCGTTGCGTTGCGTCGCCGGCGAACACACTGCCGCCGAGCAGCAGGCCTGGCATGCCGCGCCAATTGGCGGCGCCGAACAACGACAGGTTGGCCGCCATGGCCTGCGCCATCTCCTGGTGGATCGACCCCAGCGGCGATTCCTTGCCCTCGTTGGATGTGGCGTCCCACTTGGTGAGGTCGAAACCGGTGGTGATGCCGGTCTGCAACGTGATGCCGTTGCCGTACTGGCCGATCATCTGCACACCGCCTTCGCGCCAGGTGGTCGGGATGATCGACGTCTCGACGAAATTGCGATAGACGCCGAAGTACGCCGTGGGCTCGTGGTTCTCGTTGAGCAGGCCCACCGGAATCAGGAAAAGACCGCCGCGTGTCGCCCACGTGCGGCCCAACTGGTGTTCGATGTAGGCCTGTTCGATCTCCACCTCGCCGACGTCGTCGGCAGAGCTGACGGCGTGCTCGACTTCGATCTCGCCGACCATTTTGGTGGTCTCGCTGAAGCGATGCTGAATGCCCAGCACGAAGCGCTGAACATCGGCTACCGTGTTTTCGGGCTGCTTGGTAGGGCGGGTGTAGTTGAGTTCGGCATAACCTGAAAACTACAGTGGCCGGCGCGGCAGGCGGCGCGGCCTCGGGAGTGGCCGCCATCGCGGTCGGTGCCGACGCGGCGGCCGCCGGCGCCGGCACTGTTTGCCCTTGCGCCGCACGCTGCTGCTGCAGCGCGGCCAGTTGCGCCTTCACAGCCGCCAGCTCGGCGGCCAGCTGATCGAGCTTGCGCGCCAGCTCGGCCTCGGTGAGCGTGGGCGTTTGACTGAGCGCACCCGTGGCGGCAGTGGCCGCGGCCAGCACGGCAGCAATGCGGGTCGGTCGGATGCGTGGCAACACGATGCTCCTTGTTGTTGATGTTGGGTTCGTCAACGCACATAGCCGTCGCTCAGCGTGTGCAGGAAGGCGATGAGGTCGTCGATCTCGGCGTCGGACAGCGCCGGCATGTCGCCGAGCTGGCGGTTGTAGGGCGCCTCGGTGCTGTTGACGTTGGCCTTGTATGGGTCGGGCAGATCGTTGAACTTGTCGACGCTGCCGTCGGCCTTCAGCGGGTACCACTGCTCGGGGTGGGTGTCGCGCTGCACGTAGAAGGTGAGGGCGCTCTTCAACGACTTGAAGAATCCGTTGTGGAAGTACGCCCTGCGCAGCGCCACGTTGCGCAGCGACGGCACCTTGAACGCGCCGCACAGGTCGGCGCGGCTGGCGAGGTCGCCTGCCGGGCGCGCGCACAGGCCGAGGTCGTAAAACGCGGGGTCGGCGTTTTGCGCCAGCTCCATGTTGCGTGGCACGCCCAGGTTGTCGTAGGTGAAGTCGGTGAACAGCGGGTGGCTGCCGTCGGCCCCCTTGGCCGACGGGTGGCAGGCCGCGCAGTTGCCCTTGGCCGGCGAGTTGAACAGCGCCAGGCCGCGCTGCTCCTGCGCTGTCAGCTGCGCGTTGCCGCGCAGGAACTCATCGAACTTGCTGCTGAACGGGCGGAACTCCACGTCTTCCAACTGATAGCGCTGCAGCGCCAGTGCCATGCGGTCGAACGCATCGTCGGGGCGCGTGAAGATGTCGGCCCCGTAGACGCTCTTGAACTGCTCGGCGTACGTCGCTCGCGCCAGCTTGGCCACCACACCGGCAGCGTCGGCGTTGGCCATCTCCAGCGGATTCAGGAAGGGCTCGTGCGCCTGACCCCGCAGCGACGGCGCGCGCCCGTCCCAGAACAAGCCCCCGGTGGGCGCGCCCTCGCCGTCGAAGAAGAAGTCGGTGTTGAAGGCGAGGTAGCGCGCCGACGGGGCGCTGCGGCCGCCCTGTTGATCCAGCAGCCGGCCTCCCAGTTGCGCCGGCAACGCGTTGTCGGGCGAATGCGCATTGCTCTCGACATGGCAGCTCGCGCACGCCTGGCGGCCCGAGGCCGACAGCGACACATCCTTGAAGATCAGTTCGCCGAGCGCAGCCTGGTCGGACAGCTCGGTCGCGGCAGGCGTTTCGGGGGTTGCCGTGCCGCCGCCGCAACCCATCAGGATCAGCGTCAGCACGGCCCCGCAGGCCACCGGGGCACGTGCGCGCTGGCGGATCATGCTTCGGCGGTGGCAACCGCTGGCACACCGGGGGCGCGGCGACGTGAGCAAGGCGCCGCCACTGCCGCGTCGAACACCTCGCGCGCACAGTCGTGGCAGCAGCCACAAGACGAGGCCAGGCGGGTCTCGTCTTGCAGCACCTCGAAGCAATGCACGCCAGAGGCGACCGCTCGATGGATGTCGCGGTCAGAGACGCGGTGGCACAGGCAGACGATCATGGCGGGTCGTTGGGGCAGGCAGTCGTTGGCCGGAAGTCTAATCTAAACGCGAATATTTCTCAATACCTTTCTTCTTCCGTGAAAGCCTGAATCGAGGGGGCCTTAACCCCGCCGGGCGCTGCCGCCCGTTCAAGACCAGGTCGGCCCACCGGCGCCTCGTCCGTCCCAGCGGACAACGCGGCCCGCGGCGGCACCGTCCAACTCGAACGCGGAGACTGCGATGACGATCCACCGTCGGACCCTTCTGACCAGCAGCCTGGCCCTGGCCATCGCGGGGCCATTCACGTCGCCCGCCCGGGCGGAGGCGGGCCACCTGATGGCCTACGACAGCGACGGGCAAATGCGCGAGGCGCTCGAGCGCTGGCAGCAGCGGTCGCAGCGCCAGGCCGGCGAGCGGCGCCGCGCCGAAGGGCAGGCGGCGCAGGACAGCGCCGCGCCGTCGATCAGTCTGGCCCATAGTGCTGCCAAGAGCGTGGCGGCGCCGGCCGCTGTGGCCGAGGCGGCGGCCGGCGATTCGATCACCAACGTGCAGACGGCTGGCGTCGACGAGGGCGGCATCGTCAAGCAGGTGGGCAACTTCCTGATCGTGCTGCGGCGTGGCCGGTTGTTCACCGTGCGGGTTGGCGGCGACGCGTTGCAACCGATCGCCGCCGTCGACGCTTTCGCGCCGAACGCCAATCCCCAGGGGGCTTGGTACGACGAGTTGTTGGTCTCCGGCCGCGACGTGGTGGTGATCGGCTACTCGTATGCGCGCGGCGGCACCGAGATCAGCCTGTTCGAACTCGACGGCGAAGGCGGCTTGCGCTATCGCGCGACGCACCACCTGCGCTCGTTCGACTACTACAGCTCGCGCAACTACGCGAGCCGCCTCATCGGCCGCCGGCTGATCTTCTACACGCCGACGCTGCTGTCGCCGTGGCGCGCCGAGCCGTGGCAGCAGTTTCCGGCGGTGAGGCGCTGGCAGGGCGAGACCGACGCGCTGGGCTTTCGACCCATCCTGCCCGCCACGCGCGTGTACCGCACCGACGACGATTTCGAGCCCGGCGAGGCGTTGGCGCTGCACACCGTCACCACCTGTGAACTCGGCGGCGACGATCTGCGCTGTGAGTCCACCGCCGTGCTCGGCCCCGCGGGGCGCGTGTTCTACGTCTCGCAAGGGTCGGTGTATGTCTGGACGAGCACGTGGCGGCGCCAACCCGTGAAGCCGGGCCAGCGGGTCGAGCCGCCACGCACGCTGTCCGCGGTGTTTCGTCTGCCGCTCGATGGCGCTGCACCGAGTGCGATCAAGACAGCGGGCGTGCCGATCGACCAGATGTCGTTCCTGGAAGAGCGCGGCCACTTGAACGTGTTGCTCAGGGAATCGGGCCGCGGCGAGGGCATGTGGGGCAGTGAGGCGACACAGGGCTCGATGGCACTGTTGCGCGTGCCGCTGTCTGAGTTCGGCGACGGCCGCGGCGCGGCGCGGCGCGAACATTACCGGCGCGTGCCCGACGCGGCAGGCGGTGCTCTGCAAAACCGCTTCGTCGGCGACTGGTTGGTGTGGGGTGGTGCCGTCGATGGCAGCGGCGCGTCAGCCTGGGCGCTGCGTTATGCATCGGCGGCCGAGGCGAGCGTGCTGTCACCTGGCCATGCGGTCGAGCGCATCGAGGCGCTCGGTCGCGACGCGGTGCTGGTCGGCTCGCTCGGTGCGGACCTGCACTTCAGTCCGGTGCGCCTGGCGCGTGGCGAGGCGCGGCCTGCTGGGCGCCACGTGCAGCCCGGCGTCGCGCAAGGCGAGACGCGCACGCACGGCTTCTTCTACCGCGCGCAAGCCGACGAATTGGGCATGCTCGGCCTGCCGGTGCTGGGCAGTGGCGGGCGGCGCCACGGCGTGTATGCGGGCGGGCAAGGTGCCGCGGCGGTGCTGTTCCTGCGCAATCGCGACCTGCGCTTCACGGCGCTCGGGCAACTGCGCGCCAGCGAAACCGGCGCGCATGACGACCGCTGCAAGGCCAGTTGCGTCGATTGGTACGGCAACGCGCGGCCGATCTTTCTCGGCGACCGGGTGCTCGCGTTGATGGGCTACGACATCGTCGAGGGCCGCATCGAGAGCGCGGGCTGGCGTTTCGCCCAGAGCTCCGACACGCCCTTTCATGAGCAGATCGTCGAGCGGCGGCGCGTGAGCTTCGCGCCCGACGCTGCGGCCTGGCGCGAAGGACGATATTCACCGTTCAACTGACCACATAGGCGGCCGCCGCGGTGGCGATCAGCGTGCCATCGTCGTTGACCAGACGCATCTGCGTGGTGCCGACGCGGCCGCCCAGCCGCAGCACCTCGGCGCTGGCGATGAAGTGCTTGCCCAGGCCCGGACGCAGGTAGTCCACGCGCAGGTCGATCGTGCCGAGCTTGGAAAAACGCTGCATCACCTGCGCCGCCGGCTCGTCGGCATGCTTCTCGCCGATTGCCCACATCAACGCCAGGCCGCCCATCGCGTCGAGCGTGGCCGAGATCACGCCGCCGTGCAGGCGCCCGTACAGGTGGTGGCCCACCAGCTCGGGCCGCATCTCGAAGCGCAGCGTCGGCCCGTCGGGCCCGTGGCCGGTGAATTTCAGGCCGAGCAGTTGGTTGAAACGGATCTGCTGCTCGAACAGCGTCGTCAGCGCGGTGTCGAGCCGGGCTTGTTCGGCAGAGCTGCGGCGGGGTGTAGGGCCATGCGTCATCGGCCACCAGCATAGCCCGCGCGCGCCTGGCGCAACCTGGCGCGCCGCGCGCGCTCAGCGGTTCGAGGCGATCGGCGTCGAGGGCGCCGGCAGACGGCTCACCAAGTGGGTGGTGGTGGCTTGCCCGCTGCTGCGGTCAAGCGTCGACATGCGAAACACCACCGACGACGGCGCGCCATCGCAGCGCCAGGTGGCGCTCACCGGGGTGAGCGTCACGCTCGATGCGGTCTTGCCGCTCAGGCGAACCACCTGGCCGGCGTCGGCTAGGCCGCGTTCGCGCAGCGCGCGCATCAGCACCTGGGGATCCTCGCCGCCGGGCATCGCGTCGCTGCCGGCGCAACCGTAGATGGCGAAGCTCTCGTTGTCGACCCAGACCACGTCGGTGGGAGCGGCCATGGCTGCGGCGCCCGCGAGCGCGAGCAGGATCGTCGCTGAGCTGAACAACCGGTGTGTGGTGGGCGTTGCCATGATGGGGTCTCCGCGCGTGTTGCGTGTGTCCCCACGGTAGGTCGAGCCGCCCGCTTTTGCATGCCCCCTCGCCAGGGGGTCGCGCATGCGGCGCGCAGCAGGGCGTTGAATCTCACACGATTGCATCGCATCGCGTGCGGCGCGTACGCCACGGCGCCTGCCGTGCGAGCGTGACGAAGTGCCGTGCCGGCGGCTCAGGCTTGCAGCCCGCGCCGGCGCTTGCAAGCGCCTGCCCCTGAGCAGGCGATCGCCAGCACGCAGGTGCTGGCTCTCGTCCGGCTCAGGCATTCACGCCGTGGTGCTCGCGATGCGCGGCGCGCAACTGGCGCAGCACGAGCAGCGCCTGCGCGAACTCGAAGCGTTGCAGCAGGCCGCGCAAACGCCGACTGCCGGGGCCGAGTGGCGCCTGCATCGCATCTTGCAATTGGCGATAGTGGCCCAAGGCGGCGTAGTCCGCCTTTTCGAGCAAGGCCTCAAGGCGGTCGAGCTCAGCCTCCAGCCACGCGCGGTCAACCTCCGGCGCAGTTAGGGTCGAAGGCGTCGTCGCCAGCCGCGCGTCGATCGCCATCACCACCTGCGCCAACTCGCGCATCAGCGCCTGCGCGTCACCATCGAGTTCGCTCGCGCCGATGCCGTCGAGCACGTCGCGCTCGAGCGACGCGGCGTGTGCCGACAGCGCGCTGGCACCGATCGCCGCGCTGGCGCCCTTCAACGAATGGGCCTGGCGGCGTGCCGCATCGAGTGCAGGATCGGCGAGCGGGCTGTTCAGCGCAGCGATGCCGTTGCGGTAGGTCAGCACGAATTGTCTGAGCACGCGTTCGTAGACATCGACGCGGCCCGCAAAGTAGCGCGCCAGCACCGATTCATCGAGGCCGTGCACCGGCTCGCTCGCGCGCTCGGGCGCGGGCTCGGGTGGGCGCGCCAGCTGCGGGGCCAGCGCCGCATCGGCCGCTGACGGTGCACCGGGCGGCAGCCAGCGCAACAGCGTGCTGTAGAGCAGCTCCGGATCGACCGGCTTGACGATGTGGTCCTGCATGCCGGCCTGCTCGCAGGCCAGCCGGTCATCGCCGAACGCATTGGCCGTCATCGACAACACCGGCGTGTCGCGGTGGGCCGGCAAAGCGCGGATCTCCCGCGTGGCCTGCAGCCCGTCGATGCCCGGCAGCTGCACGTCCATCAGGATGAGGTCGTAGCGATTGCGCCGTGCGGCCTCCACCGCCTCTTCGCCGGTGAGCGCGACGTCGACCTGCAGGCCGGCCGTGCGCAGCCACTCGAGGGCCACCTCGAGGTTGGCCGCGTTGTCTTCGGTCAGCAGGATGCTCGCACCCGCGTGCTGCTGGCGCAAACGCGCCTCGAGCACGCGCAACGACTCGCCGGGTTCGGCCTCCATGTCATTGCCAAACACGGTGTCGCCGCTGCGCTCGTCTTGCGCCAGTTCGAGCCGGGCCTCGAACCAGAAGCGGCTGCCGCGTCCCGGTTCGCTCGACACGCCGGCATCGCCGCCCATCAGCTGTGCGAGGTGGCGCGTGATGGCCAGGCCCAGGCCGGTGCCGCCGAAGCGGCGGGTCGTGGTGCTGTCGGCCTGCTCGAAGGCTGCGAACAGCTTGGCGATCTGGTCGGGCTCGATGCCGATGCCGGTGTCCGCGACCGTGAAGCGCACGCGCAGCGCGGCCTCGTCCTGGTCGACGGCCCGCACCTGCATCTCGATGCCGCCGCTGTCGGTGAACTTCACCGCATTGCTCAGCAGGTTGAGCAGCGCCTGCGAAAGCCGTGTCGGGTCGCCGCGCAGGCGGTCGGGCACCGTGCCGGCGTCGACCGTGATGGTCAGGCCCTTGATGCGCGCACGCTCGGCCACCATCGCCTCGGCGCGGCGCAGCATCGCACGCAGCGAGAAGTTGGTGTGCTCCAGCGTCAGCTTGCCCGACTCGATCTTCGACAGGTCGAGGATGTCGTCGATCACCTGCGACAGATGCCGCGCAGCGTCGTGGATCTTGTCGAGCCGGTCGGCCTGCGAGGGGCGCGGGTCGTCGCGCCGCAGCAGATGCGCCAGGCCGATCACCGCGTTCATCGGTGTGCGGATCTCGTGGCTCATGTTGGCCAAGAAGGCGCTCTTGGCGCGCGTGGCCGCCTCGGCCTTGTCGCGTGCTTCGGTGAGGTCGGCATTGAGCTGCTTGAGTTGCGCCTCGGCTCGTTTGACGTGGCTGATGTCGGTGACGAGCACGAAGAAGCCGTGCACCGTGCCGTCGCGCGTGTCGGGCACGTAGTGCGCCAGCGATGGCGCCACGCGCCCAGTGGGCGAGCGCGCCTCGAGCTCGATCAGTTGTGCGCGCCCGTTCAGCACCTCCTTGACCATGGCCAGGTTGGCGTCGTAGCGATCGGCGGGCAGCACGTCGCGGGCATGCCTGCCGAGCATCTGCTCGGGCGTGAGGCCGAACCAGCGCGCGTAGTCGATGTTGGCGAAACGGCAATACAACTCGCGATCCCAGTAGCCGAACATGCCGGGTATGTTGGCCGCCAACAACCGCAGAAAGGCCTCCGACTGCTCCAACCGGGCCGCAGCGAGTTGCAGCTCGGTCGTGCGCTCCTGCACCAGGTCCTGCAGGCGATGCCGGTGCTGCGCCAGCTCGTCGGCGATGCGCTCGCGCTCGGTGATGTCGCGCGAGATGCCGAACACGCCGATCACCGTGCCCTGGCCGTCGCGCAGCGGCCCTTTTGTCGACTGGAACGTGCGACGGCCTTTCGGCGTGGTGAGCTGCTCGACGAGACTGAGCGTGCGCCCTTCGCTGATTACGCGCGCATCGTTGGCGCGCAACTGTTCGATCTCGGCGTCGGACAGGGCCAGGTCCTGCAGCGAATCGCCGCTTGCGTTCTTGAAGGGCAGCCCCTCCAGCGCTGCCCGGTTGCGCAACAGAAAGCGGCCGTGCAGGTCGCGCGCGAAGATCGAATCGGTCGAGCCCTCGGTCAGCGAGTCGAGCAGCGCCAGCGCGCGCAACTTGGCTTCACGCTCGCCGCCTTGTGCCAGCGCGACGCGCAGCGACTCGCGCTCGCGTGCGGCGTACAAGCCGAGCGTCAGCGCGAACAGCGCCAGCAGGCCGGCGGCGACGATCCACACCGAGTTGCCCATCGCGTTGGCCATCAGCTCGCTGCGGTCGATCTTGACCACCAGGTACCAATCGGTGCCGCGCACGCGGCGCACCACTCCCGTCACCGGCACGCCGCGAAAGTCGTTGCCGTCGTACGCGATGCCGAACGGCTGCTCGCCGCGAATCGCCTGCGCGGACAACAGATCGGGCGTGCTCAGTGGCAACGGCGCCGCGCGCCCCATTGTGCCGACGACCATGCCGTCGGCGACGCGCACCAGCAGCGACTCGGCGGTCCGGCTCGGCACCGGCCAGCCGCGCAGCAACGGCCCGAGGAACGCGCTGATGTCGACGCGCAGCACGGCCACTGCTCGCACCGTCGTGCCGGTGCGAATCAACGGCGCCACGATGTCGAGTCGTTGCCGCGGCTGCGCGTCGTCGACGCCGTAGATGTCGCTGTGCTGGACGTCGCCGGTGGCGACCGCGCGCTGCACCGCGGCGCGCAGGCTAGCGGCACCGCGCGGTCGGTGTTCGGCTCGTTGGCCACCGGTTGCGCGGCGCTGTCGAGCAACAGCCAGCCGTGATAGTGGTTGGACTGCGTGAACTCGCTCATGCGCTCGAGCAGCCGCTCGCCGGCGACGCGATCGCGCTGGTCCTGCCATTGCACGTAGGCCGACGACAAGTACTCGCTGTTGCGCAGGAACAGCGCCTCCGACATGCGGTCGGACAGCCAGTCGTCGATCTGCTTGGCGCGCAGGTCCGACACCGCCTCGAGCCGCGCCACGTCGCGCGCCGCGCTCGAGCCGGTAGTTCAGCGTCACCGCGCTCGCCGAGTCATCACGCCGATCGCCAGCACGGCCAGCAGCGCCAGCTGAGTGAAGAAGCCCGGGCCGGGCGATCCGACGCCACGCCGCTGACGCATGCGCCACATCAGCCAGTACAGCAGCGACGAGGTCACGACACGAAGACCCAACCCTTGTACAGGCCCAACGCGCTGCGTTGCTGCGCATCGGCCACCAGATGCTCCAGCGTGAAGTCGGAGCCGTAGATCCACAGCGATGCGAAAAGCGCGTAGACGAATGCCACCCCCAGGATGCGGCCGTCGCGGTGCCACCGATCGAGTCGGGGGTGCCGGACGGTCGGCAGTCATGACGCCGAGCGACGTCATCGCGGCATCGCCTCGCCCGGCGGGCTGCGCCGCAGATCGGGCCTCCTTGGCGGTCAGGTCTTCGGCCGAGTCGGCGTGCCGCTCGGCAATGGTGCGGAAGGTGTCGAAGTCGGCGAGGAAGGCGTCGACCACGTCGGGGTCCAGATGCGTGCCGCGACTGCCCGCGATGATGTCGCGAGCCCGCGTGTAGGGCAGGGCCGGCTTGTAGACGCGCCGCGAGATCAGCGCGTCGAACACGTCGGCCAGTGCCATCAACCGCGCCGGCAGCGGGATCGCATCGCCGGCCAGGCCGTCGGGGTAGCCGTGACCGTCCCAGCGCTCGTGGTGGTGGCGCGCGATCTGCTTGGCCACTGCCAGAAACTCGATCGGCTGCTGCGCGTCGGCTTCGGCGCGCTCGATCGCTTCGGCGCCGAGCGCTGCGTGGGTCTTCATCACCTCCCACTCGGCGGCGTCGAGCCGGCCGGGCTTGAGCAGGATGTGATCGGGAATGCCGACCTTGCCGATGTCGTGCAGCGGCGCCGACTTGGCCAGCAGCTCGATCGCGTGTTCGCCCAGCGACGCCGCGAAGCGCGGGTGCTTGCACAACAGCTGGCCCAGGCGGCGCATGTACTCCTGCGTGCGCAGAATGTGGTTGCCGGTCTCGGGGTCGCGCGTTTCGGCCAGCCGTGCCAGCGCGTGGATGCTGGCGTCCTGCACCTGCTGGTTCTCGCTCATGCGGCGCGCCACCTCGGCCTCGAGAAACGCGTTGTGGTTCGACGAGCTTGTCGCGCGCCAGCTTCAGTTCGATCTGCGTGCGCACGCGCGCCAGCACCACCGGCGGGCGCAGCGGCTTGGTGATGTAGTCGACCGCGCCCATCGACAGGCCGCGCTCCTCGTCCTCGGTGGCGTTGAGCGCGGTGACGCAGATCACCGGGATGTCGCGCGTCACGGGCGTCGTCGCGCAAGTGCCGCATCACCTGGTAGCCGTCCATGCCCGGCATCATCAGGTCGAGCAGGATCAAATCGGGCCGCGGGTGCGTGGCCGCCAACCGCAGCGCCGCGGGGCCCGAGTTGGCAGCCCGCACCGTGTACTCGCGCACCAGCAACTCGCCCAGCACCGTGAGGTTCTCGGGCACATCGTCGACAACGAGCACGGTCGGCACGATCATGGTCCAGATGGCCGGCTTCGCGCGCGGCAGCGTCGGGTTCCCCGCCCGCGCTGCCGGAGAGGCCGTCGTCGCGATCCCTTCCATGCCGCGACCCGGACATTGTCGTGATCTGGGCGCCGCGCGGGCACGGGGAACGGTGTGGATTGGTGGTGGTTTTCCCGCGATCGTTGCTGCGCTGCGATAGGCACGGCCTTTTTTGCACTCGTGCGTCGTGCAACGTGCAATGACCCGCCGTTACCAAAGACCTCTGCGACGCCACGGCAATCGTTCACGCCTGCGCACGAGGTGCCACCCCGTCCGGCGCGTGCAACGTGTCACGCTTGGTCCGCCCCCAAAGACCACAAGACCGGCCTTTCAGCGCCGACCTGCATGTCGCTCTCCCTGCGTTTTCTGCTCCGTGTTGCCCGGGCCCGTGCTGGCCTGTGGCTCGCGGGCTGCGTCGTGTGGCTCGCCGGCTGTACCGCCCCGATGGCGGTGATCGGCGCGATCGGCATCGCCACCGACACCAGCGTGACCTGGTCGATCGCCAAGCACTTCCACGACAAGTGGGTCGAGGGCGGCCCGGTGCCGTGCTACTACCTCAACAGCGTCGAGCGCGCGCTGGCGCCGCACTGCCTGCCTTACCAGCCGGGCCTGATGAAGGCTGCCGACCTGGCCGCCTCGTACAAGCTGCCGATGTGCCCGTTGGCGATGGCGGCGCGAGACCCGCGCCTGTGGCCCGCGCTGCCCGAGTTGATCGACAAGGGCGCCATGCCTGAGGCGTGCGCGCATGCGCCGCTGGTCGAACTGGCGCAGGCGAATGCCTGCCCCGATTTCAGTGCCGCCACGCCCAAGGTGCGCGAATCCCTGATGTGGCTGGCGCAGGCCGATGCGCGGGCGATCCACCACGACGTGGTGCGCATGCTGAGCTGCCCCAACGCGCGCGCCGTGGGCTTCGACCAGGTGATCGTGCGCTGGGTGGCGCAGGGCCAAATGCCGCCCGGCGGCCTGGGCTTCAGCCCGCTGTCGGCGCTGCACCCCGACTTGCTGAACACGCCGCTGTCGGCCCAGCTCGAAGCGGGCGGCCACAGCGTGCGCGCGGCGCTCGACCCGTATGACGGCAAGCTGCGCTCCGGCTTCGAAGAGGCGTTTCGCAGCAGCAACTACCCGGCAATCGACTGGTGGCTGGCGCGTGCGCCCGAGCTGGCCAATCGCGTGCCGCCGCCGCGTGGCGATCAATTGCCCTGGGTGCCGCTGGCCAAGACGCTGGGCAGCGATTGGCTCGACCAGCCGAGCCAGCAGCAGCCGATGGTGGAGTTCTTGCTCGCACACGGCGCCAACCCGGGCTACCGCTTGCCGCAGCAGCCCGACATGACCGTGCTGCGCCTGGCGCGCCAGATGAACAGCCCGATGCTGCCGCTCTTGGAGCGCGCGTCGGTGCGCCCGCGCGTCGCCGGCCGCGGCTTGCCCGGCGCACCTTAGGGTCGCAGCGGGCGGTGCGCCCGTTCGCGCGCCGCTTTGGAGATACTGATCGGGTCAGCCAACCACCCGGCCAGGAGATCTCGATGGCGTTTGTCGTAGAGGAACAGCTGCTCGAGACGCCACGCCACACGTCTTTCTACCTCGCGTGCGGCGCCGCCGATGCGCCGCCGATCATCTTTGTGCATGGCTGGCCCGAGTTGTCGCTGAGCTGGCGGCACCAGCTGCCGTGTTTCGCGAGCCTGGGCTTTCGCGCCATCGCGCCCGACATGCGCGGCTACGGCCGCTCGAGCGTGTACCCGCGACACGAAGACTATGCGCTCGAGCACGCGGTGGCCGACATGCTGGAGCTGCTGGCCGCAACCGGCCGCGACAGAGCGGTGTGGGTCGGCCACGACTGGGGCGCGCCGGTGGTGTGGGGCCTCGCGAGCCATCACCCCGAACGCTGCATCGCGGTGGCCAACCTGTGCGTGCCGTACTTCGCCAACGGCTTCAGTCCGCAGAACATGGGGCCGTACCTGGCGCGCGACATTTACCCTGAGGCGGAGTTCCCGGTCGGGCAGTGGGACTACATGCTTCACTACGAAGAGAACTTCGACGCCACCGTGCGCGAGTTCGAGGCCGACGTGAGCGCGACCCTGCGGCTGAATTTTCGCAAGGGCAATGCCACCCGCATTCGTCAACCGTCGCCGCTGGCGTCGATCCGCAAGCGCGGCAGCTGGTTCGGCGCGGCCGGCCGCGCGCCCGATCTGCCGCTGGACACCGACGTGCTGAGTGAACAGGACCTCGAGCAGTACGCCACCGCGCTGCAGCGCAATGGTTTCTTCGGCCCCAACGCTTGGTACATGAACCATCGGCGCAACAACGAGTATGCGGCGCGCTCGGTCGACGGCGGCAAGCTCGCGATGCCGGTGCTTTTTCTGCACGCCAAGTACGACGCCACCTGCGAGACGCTGATCTCGCGCCTGGCCGAGCCGATGCGCCACGACTGTGCTCAGCTGCGCGAAGGCGTCGTGCCGTCGGGTCACTGGATGGCGCAGGAACAGCCGGTGGCAGTCAACGCCGCGATCGCGCGCTGGCTCGCCTGCGACGTGCCGTCGGCGTGGCCTGTCTGAAGGCCGCGCGCGACGCGGCTCCGAGCGAAAAGTTCAGGGCTGCGGCGCGGCCAGCGCCACCGCCTGCTTGCGCGTCTTGCCGGCGCGCCACAACGTCAGCGTGACGTTGTCGCCGGGCTGGTGAGCTTCCAGTTGCGTCAGCAGCTCGTCGAGGTTGGCCACCGGCCGATCGTCGACCGCGGTGATCACGTCGCCCGGCACCACCTCGCCGTCGTCGGCGCGCCGGAACGGCTGCATGCCGGCGCGCGCCGACGGGCCGCCGGGCGTGACTTGCGCGAGGCCCACGCCCTTGGGCAGCTTGAGCGCCTCGTTCACGCTCTGCGGCAGCGCGGCGATGCCCAGCGCCGGTCGCACCAGGCGGCCGTCGCGAATCAAGCGCGGCACCACGCGATTGACCTCGTCGACCGGGATCGCGAAGCCGATGCCGGCGCTGGCGCCGCTCGGGCTGGCGATCTGCGTGTTGACGCCGATCAGCCGGCCCGCCGAGTCGAGCAGCGGGCCGCCCGAGTTGCCAGGGTTGATCGCGGCGTCGGTCTGGATCACGCCGCGGATCACGCGCTCGTTGAACGACTCGATCTCGCGGTTCAGCGCGCTCACGATGCCCATCGTCAACGTCTGGTCCAGCCCGAACGGGTTGCCGATCGCATACACGCGCTGGCCGACGATCAGCTCGCGGCTGGTGCCAATCGGGATCGGCGGCAACTTGTCTTTCGGCGCATCGATGCGCAGCACCGCGAGGTCGCGGTCGGCAAACGCGCCCACCAGCTTGGCCGCGTAGCTG
Source organism: uncultured beta proteobacterium (assembly GCA_963774185.1). Classification (GTDB taxonomy): domain Bacteria; phylum Pseudomonadota; class Gammaproteobacteria; order Burkholderiales; family Burkholderiaceae_C; genus JAEUPI01. Next base: position 255,349 of record CAVZEK010000037.1, on the reverse strand, counting down.
CTCTGGTCGGCCAGCGTCACGCGCGCCGCGTTGCCGCCCTGGATGACGTGGAAGTTGGTGACGACGTGGCCCGCGTCGTCCCAGATGAAGCCGGTGCCGGTGCCGCTCGGCACCTGCTGCACGTTGGCCGAGAACAACTCGCGCTGCGTGGTCAGCGTGGTGATGTGCACCACCGAGGGCCCGATGCGCTTGAAGACGTCGATGTTGGCCACCTCGTCGGCGGCCAGCGGCCCGCGCGGGGCCACAGCGCGTGGCGCGGCGTCGCTGCGGCCGAGCGAGGCGTGCAGCGGCCACAGCAGGGCCGCCGTCACGGCAGCGAACGCGGCCACCCCGGTGGTAGCGCGCCAGGTTGCGTGCACAAGGCGATTCATCGTGTCGGCCCTCCGGTGATTCAGGGCTTGTCGGCTGTGGCCGGGGGCACGAACTGTGCCCGTGCGCCGCGGGTTCACGGCTTTTGCGTCGCCTTCAAGCGCGCGGCGTAGTGGTCGGCGCGCGCGGTCTCGCCGCGCACGCGATAGATTTTCTCCAACTCCTCGAACACGTAGGGGTCGGGCTCGCCATCGGCATCCCACTCGCGTTCCAGGCGCTGCTGGATCTCCAGCGCCGCGTACAGCCGGCCCATGTGGCGCAGCGTCATCGCGATCATCCAGTGCGCGATGCGGATGCCGCGCACATTGCCCTGGCGCTCGCGCGCGGCCAGCGCCCGCTTGAACTCGGCCAGCGCTTCATCGTTGCGTCCGACCTGGTGCAGCGCGTAGCCGCGGTTGTTGCGCAGCGAGCCTTCCCACTGCTTGGCGTCGGCCTGCGTCGACTTCTTGCACCACGGCCAATGCGCGATCGACCCACTGGATATCATTTTCGGGCGTGCGGTCGACGAAGGCATACATGTGCATCGTGTCGATCGCCAGGTAGTCGAGCTTGTTCGCAGTCGCCAGAGCCAATGCGTTGTCGTACGCGGTGCGGGCGCGGTTCTTGGCGTCTTCGGTCTGCGACGCAGGATCGTGCGTGGCCGACGAATAGGTGCGGCCGAGCTCGAGCCAGTAGTGCACCTGCGCGGCGGGCCCGGCTGCGTTGATCTGCGGCTGCACCTCGGCCAGCAGCGCGCGCGCCTGGTCGAAGTCGCGCCGCAGGCCCCAGCTGCGCGCGATCTGCGTGCGCAGGATCAGCGCATCGTCGCCTGTTGCGGTGGCCAGCGCCGCGCGAAAGCGCTCTTCGCTGAGTGCTGGCTTGCTGTGATCCCAAAGTGTGTTGACGTCGATGGCCATTGCAGTTGTTGTTGCTGACAGCAGGAGTGTCAGCAACTCGCGCCCCGCGCGCAAGAGGCGCCCCCTAGTGCATGCCCTTGGGCATCGTGCCTTCGAGCTTGCAGATGATGCCGAGCATCACCTCGTCGGCACCGCCGCCGATCGAGCCGAGCCGCCCGTCGCGAAACGCCTGCGACACCGGGTTGTCCCACGTGAAGCCCATGCCGCCCCAGTATTGCAGGCAGGCGTCGTTGACCTCGCGGGAGAGCCGGCCGCACTTGAGCTTGGCCATCGACGCCAGCTTGGTGACGTCCTTGCCGCCCGTGTACAACTCGACGGCGCGGTAGGTGAGGGCGCGCAGCGCTTCGACCTCGGTGCGCAGCTCGGCCAGCCGGAAGTGCACCACCTGATTGTCGAGGATGCTCTTGCCGAAGGCCTGGCGCTGGCGCGTGTACTCGATGGTCTGGTCGATCGTGAGATCGAGCCCCGTGATGTTCGAGGCCGCGGCCCACAGACGCTCTTCCTGGAATTGCATCATCTGGTAGATGAAGCCCGAACCCTCCTGGCCCACCAGATTGCGCCGCGGCACGCGCACGTTGTCGAAGAACAATTGCGCGGTGTCGCTCGACCACATGCCGATCTTGTGGATCTTCTGCTTGGTGATGCCCTTGGCATCCATCGGCACGATGATCAGGCTCTTGTTCTTGTGCGGGCCGCCTTCGGCGCTGGTGTTGGCGAGCAGGCAGCACCAGTCCGCCTGCAGGCCGTTGGTGATCCACATCTTGCTGCCGTTGATCACGTAGTCGTCGCCTTCCTTGCGCGCAAAGGTCTTCAGCGCCGCCACGTCGGAGCCGCCGCCGGCCTCGCTGACGCCGATGCAGCTGACCATGTCGCCGGCGATCGCCGGCGCCAGGTACTGCTTGCGCAGCTCGTCGCTGCCGAAGCGCGCCAGCGCCGGCGTGGCCATGTCGGTCTGGACACCGATCGACATCGGGACGCCGCCGCAATCGCAATAGCCGAGGGCCTCGGCCATCACCATCGAATAGCTGAAGTCGAGGTTGGCGCCGCCGTCGGCCTCGGGGTACTTCAGGCCCAGCATGCCGAGCTCTCCCAGCCGCTTCATCACCTGGTGCGCCGGGTATTGCTGCGCCTTTTCCCACTCGGGCACGTGCGGGTTGATCTCGTTGATCACGAAGCGCTTGACGGTGTCGCGGATCTGCTCGTGCTCGGGGGTGAACTTCATGGTGTCTTTCCGGCCGGAGGGTCAGTGGCAGAATTAGGCAAGAGGGTGACGTTAACGTCAACCAGTCACCCATAGGTGATTACGAGAGTGTGCCCTGGCGAGGCGCTCGCTAGCATGGTCGCACCGCACCCGGGAGAGCCGCCCGAATGGATCTGCAAACCGCCACCACCACCCTGCGCAACAAGGTGGGCGTCGACAGCGACCTCGGCGCCACGCTGAAGTTCGACTGCGGCGCCGACGGCGTGGTCGTCATCGACGGCGCCGCCAGGCCGAGCACGGTGGACAACACCGATCGCGACACCGACTGCACGATCGCGCTCACGGTCGACACGTTGGGCGAGATGATGTCCGGCGAGCTCAACCCCACCACCGCGTTCATGACCGGTCGCATCAAAGTCAGCGGCGACATGGGCGTGGCGCTCAAGCTGCAAGGCGTATTCTGAGCAAGGCAAGCCGAGTGGCCGAAACCCTGGTTCGCAAACGTGCCGCGGCCGCCGATGCGCCCCGCGCGTACGACGCGCACGCCGCTGTCGCCTCGCACCACGAGAGCGAACCCGACGAGCTCTACGGCATCGGCGACCTGTGCAATGAGTTCGGCATCACGGCCAGGGCGGTGCGCTTCTACGAAGACAAAGGGCTGCTGAAACCGCGCCGCGTCAACAACACGCGCATCTACACGCGGCGCGACCGCACGCGCCTCGCATTGATCCTGCGCAGCAAGGCCATCGGCGCGCCGCTGTCGGAGATCAAGACCTTTCTCGAACTCTATGGCGCGCACGGCGAGGGCCGCGTGCAGCAGATGAAGTGGGTGCTGTCGCGCACCGACAAGGCCATTGCCGAGCTCGAGGCCAAACGCGCGCACATCGACGCCACGCTGGCCGAGCTGCGCGTGATCAACGACACCGTGCGCCGCGGCCTGCAGTCCAAAGCCTAGGACCTCACATGATCCAGAACTTCCCCTCGGTCTGGATGACCGACGAGCACCGCATGCTGCAAGACTCGGCGGCGCGGTTCTTCCGCGAGCGCTGGGTGCCGCAAGCGGCCAAGTGGCGCGAGGAAGGGCAGATGCCGCTCGAAACCTGGCGCGAGGCCGGCGCCAACGGCTTGCTGTGCGCCAGCACGCCGGCCGAATACGGCGGCGGCGGCGGCGACTTCGGCCACGACGCGGTGATCTTCATGGAGTCGTCGCGCGCGGTGCTCAGCGGCTTCGGCGGCGGGCTGCACTCGTCGATCGTGGCGCCGTACTTCTACGAATGCGGCACCGAGGAGCAGAAGCGCCGTTGGCTGCCCAAGATGGCCACCGGCGAGCTGGTGGGCGCCATCGCGATGACCGAGCCCGGCACCGGCAGCGACCTGCAGGCCGTGCGCACGAGCGCCGTGCGCGACGGCGACCACTACGTGGTCAACGGGTCGAAGACCTTCATCACCAATGGCCAGAACGCCAACATCATCATCGTCGTGTGCAAGACCGATAAGGCGCTCGGCGCCAAGGGCACGTCGCTGGTCGTGGTGGAGACGGACACGCTCGGCGAGCGCAACTCCACGCCGGGTTTCCGCCGCGGCCGCCGGCTCGACAAGGTGGGCCTGAAGTCGCAGGACACCAGCGAGCTCTTCTTCGACGGCGTGCGTGTGCCCGCCGACAACCTGATCGGCGGCCGCGAGGGCCAGGGCTTCATCCAGCTGATGCAGCAGCTGCCGCAGGAGCGGCTGCAGATCTGCCTGAGCGGCGTGGCCGCGATGGAGCGCGCGCTCGAAGAGACGCTCGCCTACGTGAAAGAGCGCAAGGCCTTCGGCAAGGCGATCTGGGAGTTCCAGAACACGCGCTTCAAGCTCGCCGAGGTCAACGCCATCGTGCTGGCCGCGCGCGCCTTCGTCGACGCCTGCATGGTGGCGCACCTCAAGGGCGAGCTCGACGCGCCGCGCGCCGCGCTGGCCAAAGCCTGGGTCAGCGAGCAGCAGGGCAAGGTGATGGACGAGTGCCTGCAGCTCTTCGGCGGCTACGGCTACATGATGGAGTACCCGATCGCCGAGCTGTACGTGAACGCGCGCGTGCAGCGCATCTATGGGGGCACCAACGAGATCATGAAGGAGCTCGCGTCGCGTTCGATGTGAGGAGACCGAATTGCTCAAGCACACCGACTCCAAGACGCCACTGTCCGTGCTGATCAGGCAGCTCGACGACGACGGCTACGTGATCCTGCCGTCGCTGCTGCCGCCATCGCAGGTCAAAGCGATCCGCGACGCGCTGGCGCCGTACCTGCAAGGCAAGCTCAAGGGCCGCAACGACTTCGAAGGCTACGACAGCGAGCGCGTCTACGCGCTGCTGGCCAAGAGCCCGGTGTTCGCCGACCTGGCCACGCACCCGCTGGTGCTCGACGTGTGCGAGGCCGTGCTCGGCCCCAATTTCATGCTCAGCGCGTGCCTGGCGATCAACACCTACCCGGGCGAGAACGCGCAGCCGCTGCACTTCGACGACAGCTTCTACAAGGTGCCGCGGCCGCGGCCGCCGTATGGCGTGAGCTGCTTCTGGGCGATCGACGAGTTCACCGCAAACAACGGCCCCACCGAAATCATCCCGGGCAGCCACAAGTGGGGCAGCGACGCGCCCATCGGTGCCAGCTTCTACGACGCCTTCATCAACGGCAAGAAGGTGCCGGTCGAAGACCACCCGGGTCTCGAGCAAGTGATCATGCCGAGCGGCTCGCTGATGCTCACGCCTGGCACGCTGTGGCACCGCGGCGGCGAGAACAAGAGCAACGCGTCGCGCCTGGTGATCACGCCGCAATACTGCGTGGCCTGGGGCCGCCAGATGGAGAGCATGCTGCTCTCCGTGCCACCGCACGTGGTGGCCAAGTATCCCGAACGGGTGCAGCAGCTGCTCGGCTACAGCATCCATCCGCCGTTCATGGGTCACGCCAACGGCATGCACCCTAACCGCTTACTCAAGGAGCTCCAGCAATGAGCCACGCCTACATCTACGACCACCTGCGCACGCCGCGCGGCAAGGGCAAGAAGGACGGCAGCCTGCACCAGGCATCGCCGGTGTGGCTGCTGCGCACGCTGCTCAAGGAGATGGAGCGCCGCAACGAGCTCGACACATCGCTCGTCGACGACGTGGTGCTCGGCTGCGTCACGCCCATCGGCGAGCAGGGCGCCGACATCGCGCGCACCGCGGTGCTCGATGCCGAATGGGCACAAAGCGTCGCCGGCGTCACGCAAAGCCGCTTCTGCGCCAGTGGCCTCGAGAGCGTGAACCTCGCGGCCGCCAAGGTGGCCAGCGGCTTCGAAGACCTGGTGGTGGGCGGCGGCGTCGAGAGCATGAGCCGCTGGAAGATGGGCTCTGATGGCGGCGCCTGGGCGATGGACCCGCGCATCAACGACAAGCTGGGCTTCATGCCGCAAGGCATCGGCGCCGACCTCATCGCCACGATGGAAGGCTTCAGCCGCACCGACGTGGACACCTTTGCGCTCAACTCGCACAAGCGCGCGTCGGCCGCGCGGGCCGATGGGCACTTCAAGCGCGCCGTGATCCCGGTGAGCGACATCGCCGGCCTGCCGCTGCTCGATTGCGACGAGACCATCCGCGACAACGCGAGCCTCGAAGCGATGGCCAAGCTGGAGGCCAGCTTCATCACCATCGGGCAGATGGGCTTCGACGCCACCGCGCTGCGCAAATACACCACCGTGGAGAAGATCAATCACGTGCACCACGCCGGCAACTCCAGCGGCATTGTCGACGGCGCCGCGCTGATGCTGATCGGCAGCCAGGAGGGCGGCAAGAAGGCGGGCCTGAAAGCCCGCGCACGCATCCGCGCCGCGGCGGTGATCGGCAGCGAGCCCACCATCATGCTCACCGGCCCCACGCCGGCGTGCCGCAAGGCGCTGGCCAAGGCCGGCATGACGGCCAAGGACATCGACCTCTTCGAGATCAACGAGGCCTTTGCCGTGGTGCCGATGCAGACCGCACGCAACCTCGGCGTGGAGCTCGACCGCGTCAACGTGAACGGCGGCGCCATCGCGATGGGCCACCCGCTCGGCGCCACGGGCTGCATCATCCTCGGCACCTTGCTCGACGAGCTCGAGCGCCGCAACCTGAGCACCGGCCTCGCGACCCTCTGCGTCGGCGGCGGCATGGGCATCGCCACCATCATCGAACGAGTCTGAGCACCATCATGAGCAACGCAGTGAATCTACAAGTGGGCAGCGACGGCATCCTCGTCGCGACGATGGACGTGCCCGGCCGCCCGATGAACGTGGTGGGCGATGCGCTGATGGCCGGCATCCAGGCCGCGGTGGACAAGCTCGCCGACCCCGCGGTGAAAGGCCTTGTGATCACCAGCGGCAAGGCCGACTTCTGCGCCGGCGGCGACCTCGACCGCATGAGCAAGTGGACATCGCCTGAGCAGCCCTTCGCCGCCTCGATGGCGATGAAGGCCGTGCTGCGCAAGATGGAGCTGCAGGGCAAACCGGTGGTGGCGGCCATCAACGGCCACGCGCTCGGCGGCGGGCTCGAGATCGCGCTCGCGTGCCACGCACGCTTCGCCATCGACGACCCCAGGCTCAAGATTGGCCAGCCCGAGGTCAAGCTGGGTCTCTTGCCCGGTGGCGGCGGCACGCAGCGGCTGCCGCGCCTGCTGGGCATACAGCAAGGCTTGCAGATCTGCGCCGAGGGCAACGACCTGGCGCCCGCCAAAGCCAAGCAGATCGGCCTGCTGGCCGACACGGCCACCGACCGCGCCGACCTGATGGCCAAGGCCAAGGCCTGGATCGCGGCCAACCCAAAGGCGCAGCAGCCGTGGGACAACCCCAAGTTCAAGTGGCCGGGCGGCGACAGCCGCAGCGAAGGCGCCAAGCAGATCTTTGCGATCGCGCCCAGCATCGCGAGCGCCAAGAGCTACGGCAACTACCCCGCCGTGAAGCACATCATGAGCTGCGTGTTCGAGGGCGGGCTGCTCGACTTCGACTCGGCGTGCGTGGTGGAGAGCCGCTACTTTGCCGCCTGCGTGATGAGCCAGGAGAGCAAGAACCTCATCAACACGCTGTGGTACCAGCTCAACGCCATCAAGAAGGGCGCCTCGCGCCCGAAGGACGTGGCACCGAGCAAAGTGAAGAAGGTGGGCATCCTCGGCGCCGGCATGATGGGCGGCGGCATCGCCTACGTGTCGGCCAAGGCCGGCATCGACGTGGTGCTGCTCGACAGCACGCAAGAGCTGGCCGACAAGGGCAAGGCGTATTCGCAAGGCCTGCTCGACGGCGCCATCAAGAAGGGCCGAAGCACGACGGAGAAGCGCGACGCGGTGCTCAACAAAATCAAAGCCACCACCAGCTACGACGAGCTCAAGGGCTGCGACCTGATCATCGAAGCCGTGTTCGAAGACCGCGCCATCAAGGCCGACGTCACGGCCAAGGCCGAAAAGCAGATCGCCGCATCGGCGGTGTTTGCCTCCAACACCAGCACGCTGCCGATCACCGGCCTGGCCAAGGCGAGCGAGCGGCCCAAGAACTTCATCGGGCTGCACTTCTTCAGCCCGGTGGACAAGATGCCGCTGGTGGAAATCATCGTCGGCAAGGAGACGAGCGACGACACGCTGGCCAAGGGCTTCGACTACGTGCTGCAGATCGGCAAGACGCCGATCGTGGTGAACGACTCGCGCGGCTTCTACACCAGCCGCGTGTTCGGCACCTACGTGACCGAAGGCATCGCGATGCTCAAGGAGGGCGTGCACCCGCGATCAATCGAGGTGGCGGGCCTGCAGGCCGGCATGCCGATGCCGCCGCTGGCGCTGCAGGACGAAGTGAGCCTGTCACTCAGCCTGCACGTGCAGGAGCAAACGCGCAAAGACCTGGCCGCCGAGGGCAAGACCTACCCCGAGCACCCGGGCGCGAGCGTGATCCGCCAGATGTGCGAGATCGGCCGCATCGGCAAGAAGGCGGGCAAGGGCTTCTACGATTGGGGCCAGGGCGCCGACGGCAAGGGCAAGAGCCTGTGGCCCGAGCTCACCAAGATGTACCCGCCGAAGACCGACCAGCCAGACCAGCAAGAGCTGATCGACCGCCTGATGTTTGCTCAGGCCAACGAGGCCGCGCGCTGCTACGAAGAGAAGGTGCTGCGCTCGGTGGCCGACGGCAACATCGGCTCGATCTTCGGCTGGGGCTTCGCGCCGTTTCAGGGCGGGGCGCTGCAGTTCATCAACGCGGTCGGGCCCAAGAAGTTTGTGGAGCGGGCGCGGGAGCTGGCGAAGAAGTACGGGGCGCGGTTCGAGCCAGCGGAGGTGGTGGTGAAGATGGCGGGGGAGGGCAAGACATTCGCGGATTGATCCGAGCCTACTCCGGCAATCCTGCCAGCCGCCAAGCTGGCACAAACCTCTTTTCCCAGTACTCCCGGAAGGCGGGTGGGCTCGCTTCGATACTTCGCGGGTCGGCATTCGACAGACTGGTCTTGGGATCCAGCTTCATTAGCACGGCCACTTCGGCTCGTGACCGGGCGCGATCCCCCTTGCGTGCGTACACCATTGCCAGAAACATATGCGGACGCGTCAGGTCCGGATTTGCGTCCACTGCTTTTAGAAGCCACTGGGTTGCAGTCTCGTCATCGCCAAGCGCGAAGTGCGCGCCCCCCATGTTCTGAAAGAGTCTTTGGTCGACATCTTTCGGATCCAAACGGATGCCCTCTGCTAAGTATTCGATGGCCTTCTTGGGTTCTCCGGCTGCTAGGTAGGCAGTTGCCATATTGTTGTACCGGGTGGGGTTCTTTGGATCGAGAGAAAGCGCTTTCTCCACGAGGCGCAATCCACTCTGATAGTCACCATGTTCTAGCGCGTAGTCAGAGAGCGTCACATAGATTCTCGGATCATTCGGGTCAAGTTCTCTGGCTCTTAGGGCCAAGTCTCGGGCCTCGACCAGTTGCCTCTCCTTGGCGATCGGGTCCGGGACCTTGTCGTTCCAAGCTTCAGTTGTGAGCGAGATTGCCAGGCCAACCATGGCCATCGCGTTGTTCGGTTCCAGGCGCAGCACCTGGCGGTAGAGTGCCTGCTCCTCCCCATACCTCGTCATCGACTGGAGCTTTAGACCTATCGCCCTAGCGCGCAGCATCAGATCGGCGACCTTTGAATCGCTCTTGCGCGTCTCGCTATCGCGAGCAGTCAGAATCACCATCTCTCGCCCAATGCTGTTTCCGATGCGGGCGGTGACCAGATCTTGTAAGGCAAATAAGTCCGCCTGATTCCCATCAAAGCTTTCCGACCACAATTGAGAGTTGGACACGGTGTCGGCCAGTTGTGCACTGATACGGATCTTGTCGCCGTTGCGTTGAACGCCACCCTGCAGTGCAAAGCGCACGCCCAATTCGTTGCCGATCTGTTGCACCGTGGCGAGCTTGTCCTTGTACGCATAGGCGGTCGTTGCACTCACGACAAATGCATCGCGGATGCGCGATAGGTCGGCGGTCACAGCAGACGTGAGCCCATCGGCCAAGTAAGCCTGCTGTGGATCGCCGGTGAGATTGGCGAACGGCAAGACGACGATGGACAGCGGCCCCGCGTTGCCCGTGCCCGCCAGCGTCAGCAGCGAAGACTGCGCAGTTCCGCGTGCCGCCTGATATGCATTCCAGTATCCCGCGAGGCCGCCCAGAATGGCGCCGACCCCAGCAATAGCAACGATCGCGCCCTTGAGTGTCCTGATCTTGGTGCTCAGCCGAGTGAACAGACTAGGACTGGGGACGACGCTCCCCTCGTCGCGTGTCTGCGCTTCCGCAGAAGCCCCACCGACCCTTCCAGGGCGGCGGCGTTTGGCGCTCATGCCCGATTCTGCGGCGCAGGGTAGCCGTTGCGCAACAGAATCAACGGCGATTCCGGATGCCGAATCGACCGCCTGATGTTCGCCCAGGCCAACGAGGCCGCGCGCTGCTACGAAGAAAAGGTGCTGCGCTCGGTGGCCGATGGCAACATTGGCTCGATCTAGGGGTTTCGCGCTGTTCCAGGGCGGGGCGCTGCAATTCATCAACGCGTTCGGGCCCAAGAAGTTTGTGGAGCGGGCGCGGGAGTTGGCGAAGAAGTACGGGGCGCGGTTTGAGCCGGCGGGGGTGGTGGTGAAGATGGCGGGGGAGGGGAAGGGGTTTGCGGACTAGTGGCGTCGTGCCGGGGAGATGGGCGAGGCACTACAGAGCACATCATCGGCCTCGAACCTCATGTCGCCTTGGCTCAAACGTAATCCCGGGTCCCAGGCTTGCAGTCATTGATTCGGTGAATTGAGCATCCATCTTCCCGTCCGCAGCGGGTGTGGCCTCTTTCAACGATACCGTCCAGGCAAGAATAGGGTACGGGCGGCCTGTCGCGGCGAGTTGTTCGCCCGTACCCACTAGGCTTCCCCGAATCGACCGAACCATCGACCAATTGCCTAGTGGTTCATCGAAAGGCGCACTGCCGAGAAGTGTTGCGGTTGCGGCTGGTACGTCAAGCACATCAAACACCGCGTTGCGCACAAGACGCGCCATGCGAAGACGAATCGAGGCGGCTCGGGTCCGAATCTCATCAAACCCGAGGAAGCCATGCTCCAAGCCGTCGCTAGTCCACTGAATCCGAAGAATCGGCGGTGATACGGCGGGTTGGGTCGGCGTACTTCCACTTGAGCGGTTTTGGATTCTTGTTGTATTGACGGATGTATCGCATGAGCTTCTTGTCGAGGTCTTTGGGTGAGGTGAAGATGCCGCGGGTGATCACGTCGCGCTGGATGCGGGCGAACCAGTTCTCCACTTGGTTGAGCCAAGACGAGTACGTCGGCGTGTAGTGGATCTGGACGCGACGATGCTTGGTCAAGAACGCTTCGACGAGTTCGGTCTTGTGACTGCTGACGTTGTCGCAGATGACGTGGATCTCGCGATGCCAGGGCTGGCTGGCGACGATGTCGTTGAGGAAGGTGACGAACTGCTCGCTGGTGTGGCGAGCGGCGGTCTTGCCCAGCACCTCGCCAGTGGCGGTGTTCAGCGCCGCGAACAGGCTCAGCGTGCCGTTGCGCTTGTATTCGAAGCCGTGGCTCTGAGCCCGTCCGGGCGACAGAGGCAGCATCCGGTCCTTGCGATCGAGCGCCTGGATCGCGGTCTTCTCGTCCACACAGAACACCGCGGCATGCGCCGGCGGGTTCAGGTACAGCCCGATCACGTCGGCCGCCTTGGCCTCGAAGTCCGGATCGTTGGAGACCATGTGGGTGTCCAACCGGTGCGGGCGCACGCCGTGCTTGCGCCAGATGCGCTGCACGGCGGAGAACGACACGTCACCCAGTTCGGCTGCCAGCTTGCGACTGCTCCAGTGCGTCGAGCCGTCGCGCGGCAGGTGCTTCAGGGTTCGATCGAGCACTCGCGCTTCCAGCTTGGCCACCGGGCGCTTGGGCGCACGGCCCGGGTGCAAAGACACCAGCCCTGCCAGGCCTTGCTCGTCGAACGCCTCGGTCCAACGCGAGACGAATGCGTCGTTGCAGCCGAGCTTGGATCGAATATCGACGCGGCGCTCTCCGTCGGCCCACAACAGCACACAGCGAGCGCGACGCGCCAGCGCCGCATTGCCGTGCCGCTTGCGCATGACCGCATCCAATTCACCGCGCTGTTCGCTCGTCAGCATTGTTCGTTGCATGCCTCACTATCTGGTGGCATTGCATCCGATTTCAATGATTCAGTCGACTAGCGCCTTTGCCGTTTTCATAGCACTCTGTGTCACCGGCAAAGATGATCTGGCGCCGAATTGTCGAATCTAGAACTTTGATGTCTACGCCCAGTGCGCTCGCGAGATCGGCTTCGCTTGTTAACCCACGTCGTTGGATTTCTGCACGAAGCACGGCCTTCGTTAGAGCCTCAGCGGCCATCCAAAGGTGCGCAACTGCGATTGATTCGTAGCCGAACCTCCACGATTGCAGCGATAAACGATACTGATTTACCGCGCGTAAGACCCGCTCGCGATGTACTGAACGTTGAATGGCCTCTAGCAAGGCGACAGTCGCGATGGGGTCAATCCGCCTTCCACGACGCGGTGCGCCTTGCTCGTCCGGGATGTGACATTGAAGAAAGTCGCGCTCGCTTGCTGTAGCGGTGGTCTCAAAAGCAAGCTCCATCTCGGGATCGTCCACGGATGCGTTGGCCGCAATGGCGACCACGGGCAGAAAGACTACGGCAGAGCGAGAAAATTGCTCAGCCGCCTCGTCAAGGCTGCTAGCGGAGCCGGAAACCTCTAGCCAGATATGGCCAGGCATCTTGCTCTGAACGCCGACTGATATCCAACGAGTTCGCAAATTGACGCGGACGGGTCCGACAACCGGGTTTTCCTCGGTGACATGAATCCCGGCATCCTCGCTGAAGTTTGCTGCCGACGGGCCTCGAAGAACAACCGTGTACTGTCGTGGCCCTGAAGAAGAACCTCCCTGTACGTGGCTCTGTGTGGCTTCAGGTTGAGCGTCGCGACCGACTTTTTGCGACGCATTGAAATCAAGAAGAGAAAGCCGGAACCTCGATGCCTTGCGGACCAGATTTCCCAATGCCGCCAGGAACCGCGAGAGGTAGTTCTTGATCTCGATCATCCGGTTCTCGCAGAGGCAGTTTCGTATGAAGACATAGCAGTATGGACTGCCTCATGGATCGGATGAATGGACAACACCACTCGACCGCGGCTTCGTGCGGCGCGCGCGTACCAACGGCCTCACCGTGCGCGCATGGAACCGCGGCGCGGCCAAGGCGCAGGCGCTGGCCGCCCAGGACTCAGGCGTCATCGCCTGCGCCAGCGTGGCCCAGGCGGTGCAAGGGGCCGAGCGCATTCACCTCTCGCTTGCCGACGACGCCTCGGTCGACGCCGTGCTCGAGCCGCTGATGGCGCGCAAAGACTTGCGCCTCATGGTGGAAGAGGCCCCACGCGTCGGACAGAGGCTGAAGATCATCCCTGCGCTGGCCGCGCTGCTCGATGACGGCATCGCACGCGGAGAAGGTGGGCTCGACGTGGCGGCCGCGGTGCGTGTGCCGGGGTGAGGACGCGGTTGCGCCAACTCCACCACGCGCACCTTGTGCGCTCAGGCGCTGCGCTGCGGGTCGGGGTACAGCAGGCGCCGCGCCCCGCTGCGATCGAAGGGCCGCCATGCGCCTTCGGGCTGCGCCAAACGATCGGCCAGTGCGTACAACGCCAGCGGGTTCACGCCCAACCCCATGTGGCTGGCTCGCACCTCGATGTTCTCGGCCATCGGGCGCGGCGTTTCCACACTGCACTGCCAGGCCACGATGCCGTCGGTGCGGGTGTAGATCGACGTCGTCGGCACGGGGGGCGGCGTGCGCAAGTCTTCGTGCCGGTGCGCTGATTGCGGGCGGCCGCGTTGCAGCCACTCGTAGGTGCGCCGCGCGTTGCTGGCGTCGCGCGGGCCGGTGAACGGGCTGCCGAGCGTGACCACCGCGCGCACCGCATCGGGCGCCATCTTGGCGAGCTCGCGCGCATACAAGCCGCCGAGGCTCCAACCCACCAGGCTCACGGTGCGCCCGGTGGCCGCGCGCACGTCGCGCAAGTTCTGCACCGCTTGTTCCAGCGCGCCGCTGCGCGCGCCGTTGTTGCGCCCCTGGCCCCAGCCGCGCGCATCGTGGCCCAGCGTCACCAGCAGGCGCCGCAACGGCCGCGTGCTGAAGTCAGACGCCAGCAGGCCCGGGTACACGATGACCGCGTGACCGTCGCCGCGCGGTGCGTTCAACAGCCACGGCGCTGCCAGCAGGCTGGCCGCGTATTCGAACGGCGCGCGCGCCTCGAGCAGCAGCTTGCCCAGGCCCGGGGGCCGAATCGATTCGCCGGCGGCGGTGTCGGTGCTCATCGGGTTCGGCGCATCACTGGGCTCATCAGGCGGCGCGGCGCCGCGCACGTGCGGGTGCGGCGCGCGGCGTGTTGAGCGGCGTCTTGACAGGCACCGCCTTCACCACCGCCAGGCGCGGCTTGCGCCGCTTGGTGGCCGTGGGCACGTTGGGCGCGGGCGCCGGGGTGTCGGCTGCCGCGTCGGGCACCGGCAGCGCACGCGCGGCCTGCATCGCGCGCACCAGATGAGCAGCAAGATCGTTCACGTCGGGCATCGCGCGGCGGCACGCGATGAGGCCGAAGCACAGCTGGCCCATGTAGCTTTGCACGGTGATGTTCAGCGCCACGCCGTGCACGACGATCGACAGCGGGTACATGCCCGCCATCTGCGCGCCCGCCAGGTACAGCGGCACCTGCGGGCCGGGCACGTTGGAGATGGTGACGTTGGCCACGCGCAGCCGTTTTGCAAGTCCCGAGCGGCCGTATAGCGAGGCCAGGCCGCTCAGCAGCCACGGCGAGCCGAGCGACGGAAAGTCCTTCGGGATCAGATCGCCGAAGGTGCCCATCTGCGCCTTCATCGCGCGCGTGCCGTCCATGATGACGGCGAGGCGCTTCAACGGATCTTTCACCTGCGTGGCGAGATCGATCACCGTGCCCGACACCTGGTTGTTGCTGCTCGTGTCGCCCTCGGCGCGCAGCGAGATCGGCACGCCGGCGACGAGCGACTTGTCCGGCAACTCGCGTCCTTCGGCGAGGTATTCGCGCAGCGCGGTGCTGCACAGCCACAGCACCATGTCGTTGATCGACGCGCCATGCGCCTTGCCGATCCCCTTCACCTCTTTCAGCGGCAGCGACACGCCGGCGAACGCGCGCTGGTTGGTGATCGAGGTGTTGAACGGCGTGGCGGGCGCCAGCTTGAAGCGCGTGGGCACTGAAGACTTCACGCCCGCGCGCCGCGCCGCCAGCGCAGCCTTGGCCGCGCCGACGGCGGCACCGGCCAGGGGCGGCAGCAGCGCGGCCAACTGCAGCAACTGCCGCGCCTGGTTGGCGAGCGCGGCGCCGAGCAGCTCGGCCACCCCGAGCTGGTAGCGGTTGCTGCGCACCGCGCGCGGCGGTTTCACGCGGCGCGGCTCGGGCGTCACATCGAAAATGCTGTTGGCCATCGCCACCGCGGCCTGGCCGTCGACAGCCGAGTGGTGCACTTTGGAATAGAAGCCGAGGCGGCCGTCGGCGAGGCCCTCGATCACATAGAACTCCCACAGCGGGCGGCTGCGGTCGAGCAGGCTGGAGTGCAGGCGCGCACACAGCGCTTCCATCTGCGCCATCGTGCCGGGCTTGGGCAGCACGAGGTAGCGCATGTGGTAGTCGAGGTCGATGTCGTCGTCGTGGATCCACACCGGGTTGGCGAGGTCGAACGGCATCAGCGCCAGCTTGCGCGTGAACACGGGTGCCAGGTGCATGCGGCTCGTCACGTGCGCCTTCACCGCTTCGTGCCATGCACTGGCGCTGCCCGGCGGCGCGTCGAACAGCGCCAGGCTGCCCACGTGCATCGGCATCTCGGGGCTCTCGAGGTGCAGGAAGGCACCGTCGACGACGCTCAGGTGTTTCATGTCGCTCATGGCGTTGTCTCCTGATCCATTTCGCCGCTGGGCGTTGGGCCACTTGTTCGGTTTCGTGGCTCGATTCTGATCCACGTTCAGCAGTCGGGCCGCCAAGTCCATCAGATCTTCGGCCACACTTCCAGACACACCGACAGGAGCCCTCCGATGACCACGATCGCATTTCTCGGCACCGGCCTGATGGGCACGGGCTTCATCCGCCGCGCGCGCGCCAACGGCCTCACCGTGCGCGCATGGAACCGCAGCGCGGCCAAGGCGCAGGCGCTGGCCGCCAACGACGCCGCGGGAGTCACCGCCTGCGCCACCGTGGCCGAGGCGGTGCGAGGGGCCGAGCGCATTCACCTCTCGCTGGCCGACGACGCCTCGGTCGACGCAGTGCTCGAGCCGCTGGCCGGCGTGCTGCCGGCCGGCGCCTGGGTGGTGGACCACACCACCACCGCGGTGCGCCCCACCGCCGAGCGCGTGGCGCGCTGGACCGCGCGCGGCGTGCGCTACGTGCATGCGCCGGTGTTCATGGCGCCGTCCAATTGCGCCGAGGGCACCGGCTGGATGTTGATCTCAGGCGACCCCGCGCGGCACCAGGCGCTGCAGCCCGCGCTGAAGGCGATGACCGGCTCGCTGGTCTACCTGGGCCCGCAGCCCGAGCGCGCGGCCGCCTTCAAGCTCTTCGGCAACCTCACGCTGCTGGGCATTCTGGGTGTGCTGGGCGACGTGGGCCGGCTGGCCGCCGCGGTGGGCATCGACATGAAAGACGCGTTCAGCCTCTTCGAGCACTTCAACCCCGGCCAGACGCTGCCGCAACGCGCCAAGCGCATCCAGCGCCGGCCAGTGGGAGCCGCCGTCGTTCGAGATGTCGATGGCGCGCAAGGATCTGCGCCTGATGGTGGAAGAGGCGGCGCGCGGCGGGCAGACGCTGGTGGTCATTCCCGCGCTGGTTGCGCTGCTCGATCAAGGCATCGCGCGTGGAGAAGGTGGGCTCGACGTGGCGGCGGCGGTGAGGGTGCCCAAGTAAGGGCACGCCGGAGCAAACTTGGCTCACATGCACACGCTGTGATGCTCGCCACGCTTTGACCCATGCCCCTTCGAAGCTGACCCGGGACTTCTATGCCCGCAGCACGCTCATCGTCGCGCGGCAGCTCATCGGGATGCACCTGGTGCACCGGCTCGGAGGTCTGCGGCGCGTCGGCCGGATCGTGGAGACCGAGGCGTACCTCGGCCCGAAGGATCTCGCCGCACACTCTGCTCGCGGCAAGACACCGCGCAACGCCGTCATGTTCGGTCCGCCGGGGCACGCCTACGTGTATCTCATCTATGGATTCTGGAACTGCCTCAACGTGGTCACGCGCGAAGAAGGTGTGCCGCAGGCCGTGCTTCTGCGCGCGGTCGAGCCGATTGAAGGCATCGACGACAGCACCTGGGGCCCTGGGTTGCTCTGCCGCGCCATGCACATCGATCGGGCGCTGAACGGTGTCGAGCCTGCGAGGCCAACGCCTGTGGATCGAGCGCCCACCCGAGCCGCAACACCGCCCACGCGTCGCGCGCGCTACGCGCATCGGCGTGGACTACTCCGGCGAATGGGCGCAGCGACTCTGGCGTTTCTTCGCTGCGGATTCGCCGTACGTGTCTACGGCGTCGGCGGCAGCGCGCAGGCGCACGCTGTCGGATCGCGTCGATTCAGGCGACCTGGGCCGGCTGGCCGAGTGACCCTCGGCGGACGCCCCCCATCGCCGCCGCGATGCCACGCTGCAGCAGCGCCCAGTCGAAGCCGATCATCAGCAGCCGATATCCACGGTCGATGCGCCGTTGCAAGGCGGGCACCGTGCCAAATTACCGCTAGCGCCAAGCACCGCACCTTGGGTTTCGCCCCGGCGTCGACAATCCAAACTGGAGTCCTCGATGCGCTGGCATATCGATCATCTGACTGGCCTGCACAACCGGGAGGCGTTCGCGCGCCGGTTGCGGCATGCAAGGTCTCTCAAGGTGAGCGGGACGGTCGTGCTGCTCGACATCGACCACTTCAAGCTGGTCAATGACCGCCATGGTCACGAGATGGGCGACGAGGCCCTGCGTGGGGTCGCCCGGCGCCTGAGCAAGTCGCTGCCACACGACGCCGTGCTGGCGAGGATCGGCGGAGACGAGTTCATGGTGTTTCTGCCGGGTGTCGACACCCACGCCGCCGAGGGCGTGATGCGGCGTTGTCTCGACCGTGTGAAGGAACCTCCGGAACGGCGGGACGACATGGCGCCACTGACGATGTCGGGCGGACTGGCCGCATTCGACGGCCACGGCATCGACGATTTGTTCAAGGCCTGCGACATCGCGATGGTCGCGGCCAAGGGGCAGGGCCGCGATCGCGTGTTGGCCTTCGACGATCGCATTCAGCCGCTGGCGCAGGCGCGGCGCGAGCTCGCCTCGATGGTCATCGAGCTGCAGCAGCGCAACCGCGCGCTGGAGGACGAAGTCCACCTCGACGCGTTGACGGAGCTCCGTAACCGTCGAGCGCTCGACAAGGTGCTCGATCGCGTCACCGGCGCACCGGGGTCATTCGGACCCGACACGGCCGTTGCCTTCATCGACATCGATCACTTCGGTGCCTACAACCATGCGTACGGCGACCCTGCGGGCGACGAGGCACTCAAGGCTGTGGCAAGGGCCATCAGCGAGGCCACGCGCGAAGGCGATCTGGTCTATCGCAAGGGTGGCGAAGAGTTCGTGGCCATCTTGCAGGGTGCGGGAGTCGAGGCCGCGCACGCCGCCGCCGAGCGCATTCGCGACCGGGTGCAGGGTCTTCGGATGCCACACAGAGAGTCCAGCGTTGCGCAAGTCGTGACGGTCACGGTGGGTGTGGCTTCGGCTCGCCGCGGGCGCCCAGTGCGCGAACTGATGAACGCCGCAGCCGAGCGGACGATGGGTGCCAAAGTCAGCCAGGAGCGCAACCGCGTTCATCGGGTTGTGCTTTGACGAGCCGTCGCGGCGATGCGCGTCGTGGAGCGCTCTGATACGTCAGCCGCTCGCCAGCCCCACCAGCCGCACCACCCCAGCGGCGATCAGCACCAGCCCAAGCAGCGCGGCCAGCCGTTCGCCGTGCGGCAGCAGCTTCTCGATCGCCACGGCGATCGACAGCGCGGCGATCCAGGCCAGGTTCATCGCCCCGCCCACGAACAACAAAGCCATCAGCGCCCAGCAGCAGCCGAGGCAGAACAGGCCGTGCCGCAGTCCCATCACGAAGCCGCCGTGCACGCCGGGCCGCCATTCACCGAGCAGGAATCCCATCGGCGTGCGGCAGTTGGCGAGGCACAGCCGCTTCAACGGCGAAAACTGGTAGACGCCGGCGATCACCAGCAGCGCAGCAGTGAGCGGCGCCGAGGTGCTGACGATCATCGGATCGAGCCACCCCACGGCTTGCAGCACCCATTGCAGCGCCGTGGCGGCGACGCTGAACGCACACCACGTGAGCAGGTAGGCGCCCACGAAGCTGCGCGCGCGCGCATGCTCACCCGTGCGCGCAGAGAGCTCGACGAAGGCCAGGGCCATCGGCAGCGCCGATGGCAGCATCATCGCGGCCATCATCACCGCCCACATGCACCAGATGGCCAGCACGTTGGCCGCGCTCCAGTGGGCCGAGGCGGGCATCGTCAGCCGCGCCACCGGGTGGCTCATGTCGAACGCGATCCACGCCAGCAAGGCCCAGCCCACCGCGCTGATCGCCAGCAGCCACAACGCCGGCTTGGGCTGCCGTGTGATGAACGCCCAGGCGCCGCGCACCTGGCCATCGGCTGGGATGGGTGTTTGCGGCGGCACCGGCGAGAGTCCTGGCTTGCAAGCGCCCTGCGATCGGCATAGGCTGCGGGGCCCAGGATCATAGGCGCGGCTGGCGCGCACCCGAGAGCTTGTCGCACACGCCGCAGGTGCACGGCGCCACGAAGGAGTAGAACCATGGCCGGTTGGCAAATCCGAGGCGAGTACATGGAGACGTGCAACTGCACGCTGCTGTGCCCCTGCATCTGGTCCAACCTCGCCGCGCGGCCGACCGAAGGCGACTGCAAGGCGGCGGTGACACTGCGCATCGACAAGGGCGCCAAGGACGGCGTGACCCTCGACGGTCTGTCGTTCATCGTCATGCTGCATTCGCCCGGCGCGATGGGCAACGGCAACATGACGGTGGGCCTCATCGTCGACGAGCGCGCCACCGAGCCGCAGGTGGAAGCGATCAAGGCCATCGCCACCGGCGCAGCCGGTGGCCCGATGGCGGCCCTTGCTCCGCTGGTGGGCCGCATCGCGGGCATCGAGCGGCGGCCGATTCAGTTCGACATGAAAGGCCTGGATCGCGCGGTGCGCGCGGGCGAGTTGATCGATCAGGCCTGCGAGGGTCTGCCCAGTGCCACGGCGCCCGGCCAGGCCATCGGCATCGACAACACGGCGCACCCGGTGAACAGCCGGCTCTCGCTGGCCAAGGCCACGCGCAGCCGCTTCAACGTGTTCGGCATGCGCTGGGACGATGCGAGCGGAACGCGCAACGGGCACTTCGCGCCGTTTGCGTGGTCGGGTTAGCGAAGCCGGCTGAAGGGGCGCGGCGGTCTGCGGCGCACGAATGCCGCAGCGCCCGCACATTCGACTCAGTGCATGCCGCCCATCAGCCGGTTGGGCAGCCAGGTGGCGATCTCGGGAAAGACGCACAGCAGCACGATCGCCAGCATCATGCACAGCACGTAGGGCATCGTTCCGATCATCACGCGCGTGATCGGAACGCTGGGCGCGATCGACTGCACGATGTAGATGTTGAGGCCCACCGGCGGATGGATCAGCCCGATCTCCATGTTGATCGTCATGATCACGCCGAACCAGACGGGGTCGAAGCCGGCCGCGGTGATGATCGGCAGCAGGATCGGACTGGTCATCAGGATGATCGCCGCCGGCGGGATGAAAAATCCGCACACCAGCAGGAACACGTTGATCAGCGCCATCAGCGCCCACCGGTTGACGTGCAGCTCGGTGATCGTCTGCGCCAGCGTCTGCGTGAGGTACAGCGAGGTCAGCATGTAGCCGAAGAGCACCGACGCCGCGATGATCATCAAGATCATCACCGACTCGCGCATCGTGTCGCGCAGGATCAGCCACCAGTCGCGCGCCCTCCACATGCGGTAGACGACGATCGCGAGCACCACGCACAGCGCAGCGCCGACGCCGGCGGCCTCGGACGGCGTGGCGATGCCGCCGTACAGCACGTACATCACGCCGGCGATGATCGCCAGGAACGGCGCGACCTTCGGCAGCGCCTCGAACTTCTGCCTCCAGGTGAAGCGGAAATCCGGCGCGTGCACGTGCATGCCCTGGCGCCACACCGCGAACAGCGTCCACGCCATGAAGAGCAGGGTCAGCATGATCCCCGGCACGATGCCGGCGATGAAGAGACGGCCGATCGATGTCTCGGTGGCGATGCCGTAGAGGATGAAGGTGATCGACGGCGGAATCAGGATGCCGAGCGTGCCGCCGGCGCAGATCGATCCGGTGGCGATCTCGTCGGAGTAGCCGCGGCGCTGCATCTCGGGGATGCCCATCTTGCCGATCGCCGCGCAGCAGGCGGGCGACGAGCCGGTGAGCGCGGCGAACAAGGCGCAGGCGCCGATGTTGGAGATGACCAGGCCGCCCGGCAGCCGGTACAGCCAGCGGTCGAGCGCCTCGTAGAGATCCTTGCCGGCCGGCGACGAGCCGATGGCCGAGCCCATCATCACGAACATCGGGATCGAGACCAGCGTGAACTCGTCGAGGCCGGCGTAGAAGGTCTCGGCGACCACGTGCAGTGCGCCGAATCCCTGGAAGATCACGAGGAACACGATCGAGATGGCGCCCAGCCCGAAGGCGACCGGAATGCCCGACAGCAGGAAGAGCAGCGTCGTGACGAGCACGATGGCGCCTTGGGTCGTCGCGCTCATTCCCATTTTTCGTGGTCGTCGATGCCGAAAGGCGCCGTCTTGCCGCTGGCCAGGCCGATCAGCTCGGCCACGTACTGCAGCACGAGCAGGCCGAGCCCGATCGGCATCGCCCCATAGGGAATCCACAGGCGCGCGCGCCACACGGTGTCGGAGCGCCAGTTGGCGGCCCACGCTTCGTGCCAGTAGAGCGTGCACAGAACGAACAGCACCGCGCAGAAGCAAAGCGCCAGCGTCGCCGTCACGACGGCCAGCCACCAGCGCGTGCGCGGCCCCACGTGCAGCGGCAGCACGTCGACGTTGACGTGGCCGCGCGTGAGCAGCACGTACGGGCTGCCGATGAACGCGGCGGCCACGATGCTGTAGGTGACCACGTCGATCTGCCAGATCGTCGTGCGACCGAGCAGGTAGCGCTCGACGACCATGTCGCAGATCACCAGCACACCGAGCGCGATCAGCGCGGCGGCCGCCGCGCCGGACACGCGCGACAGCCATTGCACCGCGATCACGCAGCGGTCGACGATTCCGGAAGGGCGGTCGGTGGGCATCGCGCGTGGATTCCCTGGACCGCCCGCGTCTACTTGACGGAGAGTGCTTCGTCGATCAGCTTCTGGCCGTTCGGCACGTCGGCGGCGAACTTGGCGTACGAACTTTTCTTCGCGATGTCGAGCCACGCGTTGTACTGTGCGTCGGTGAGCGTCGTGACTTTCACCTTGTGGTCCTCGAAGGCCTTGATCGCCTCGGCGTTGACCGCGTCGGCCTTGCCCTCGTAGTACGCC
The DNA here is from genome assembly GCA_963774185.1 of uncultured beta proteobacterium. Lineage (GTDB taxonomy): Bacteria > Pseudomonadota > Gammaproteobacteria > Burkholderiales > Burkholderiaceae_C > JAEUPI01. The sequence goes on along the minus strand of CAVZEK010000037.1, from coordinate 232,733 downwards.
TGCGCCTTCTTGCCGGCGGCGATGAGCGCGTCTTGCTGTGGCTTGTCCAGGCGGTCGAACGATTTCTTGGACATCAGCAGCGGCTCGTACATGAACCACAGCGCGTTGTTGCCCGGCGCGGTGAGGCAGCCGGTGACCTCGTACAGGCGCATCGAGGCAAACGTGCCGAGGCTGGTGTCGGTGGCGTTGACCACGCCGGTCTGGAAGGCGTTGTAGATCTCGTTGCTCGGCGGGCTCACGATGCTGGCGCCCGCAGCCTCCCACATGCCGGCAAAGGTCGGGCCGGCGGCGCGGAACTTCAAGCCCTGCAGGTCGGCCGGGTTCGAGATGCAGCCGCCCTTGGACGCCATGCCGCCTGCGAACCACGCGTCCGACAGCACGATGACGCCGTGCTTCTCGATTTCGGCGTGGATGTCTTTCATGAACTGCGAATCGTTGACTCGCTTGGCGCGCTCCTGGCTGCGGATCAGCCCCGGCATCAGCGTGGCGCTGAAGACAGGCACCTTGCCGCTCGCGTAGTCGAGCGGGAACAGCGTGATGTCGAGCTGGCCCTCGACGATCGCGTTCCACTGCTGGTTGGGCTTGAACAGCGATGCGCCCGGGTAGACCTGCACCTCGAGCCCGACGTTGGCCGCCTTGGCATCGCGCGCGATCATCTGGACCATGTCGTCGCGAACGTCGCCCTTGCCGCCAGGAAACTGGTGCGAGGCACGCAGGACAACAGGCGCGGCCGTGGCGGTGCCTGCGATCAGCGCACCGGCCAGTGCACACCACCTTGCCACATGCTTGAGTTCGATCATCGTGTCACCTCCGGGTGAGTCGGCTCGAGTGTCGATGGACAGCGCCGAGGGTTTGCCCTTGTCGGGTGCCGAAACCTCAAAAAATTCTATGCAGCGCGAAGCGCCGGTACCACCGGTACAAACCGCGATCCCCGTCGGCGCACGCTCGCCTTTCTACGACGACTGGGGCGAGGGCACCGACGACAAGGGCGGGAACCGCGCGCCTTCAGTTCACGCTGCAACTAAAGCTCGACGCCGACTTCGGATCCCCACTGCCGTTGTAGCGCGGGTAGGCCGGGTGCTTGCACAGCGGCCGCGTGGCCACGGGCTTGCCGGCGCTGTCGAGCTGCGTGAGCACCATGCCCTGGCGCGAGGGCGGCGTGCCTTGCTCGGACCATGCCACCAGCGCCTTCATCAGGTCCACGCGGTCGGGCCCGGGGCCACCGAAGCAGTGGCCCACGCCCGGTGCGAGAAAGAGCTCCACCGTCTCGTCGGCGGCGCTCTGGCCCATCTTCTGCACTACGGCGTCGTAGTAACGCGCGGTGTCCTTCGGGCTCACGGCGGTGTCTTGCTGGCCGTTCCACAGGATCAGCTTCACGCCGCGCGCTTTCAGCGCCGAGAGGTCGGGGTTGAAGGCGTTGAAGGTGGTGCCCACGATGTTGAGTGCGGCGTGCCACTCGTCGGGGTTGAACTTGGTGGTGTCGTAGACCGGGTCGCGCGTGACGAACGAACGCACGAAGCCGTCGGAGAACAGCGCCGCGAGCGGCTGGCCGTTGAACGGCGCCGGCGCCAGCGGCCACAGGTATTCGCCCCAGCCCTTGGTGGCGTTGTCTTCGCCGCCCCAGTTGGAGCCAGGGTGCGACCACGTGCCGTCGTTGGTGCGAAAGCCCGTGGCCGCGGCGCGCACGGTGCGGATCTGCGCGTCGCTCAGGCATTGGTCGCCCGCATCGGCGCCAACAGCGCAGCGCAGCGTGGCGGGGTCGAAGTTGCACGCCGCCGGCTTGGAGACGATGCCGTCGGCCAGGCCGTCCATCGCGTCGCACTGCTGCAGCACGGCCTTGCCGAGCAACTGCTGCTTGGCGGTGTTGAGCGTGCCGCCGGGCGCGCGGCTGGCCTTGGCCACGTTGTTGAATTGCAGGAACAGGCCCATGAAGTTGCCGGCCGGGGCGCGCGCCACGATGCCGTCAAAGTCACTTGGAAAGCGCTGCGACAGCATCATCGCCTCGTGGCCGCCGGCCGAGCAACCCTCGAAGTAGTTCTTCTTGGCCGGCGCGCCGTAGAAGCGGCCGACCAGCTCCTTGCCCAGCGGCAGCGCGCGATGGATCGAGAGGTTGGTGTAGTCGGCAAACTTGATCGGGTCGTACGCAAACTCGGCCTTGAAGTAGCCGGCATCGCGCGTGGCGTAGTCGTAGCCGCCGTTGGTGGCGATGGTGGCGTAGCGCTCGGCCACGATCGACGGGCTGAAGAACGGCAGCGTGGGCGGGAACACCGAGCCCTTGAAGCCGCCACCACCCAGGGCGACCATCTTGCCGTTCCAGCCTGTTGTGGGCAGCCGCGCCTCGACGCGCAGGGCGGAGTCGTTGAGCGTGATGTTGACGGCGCAGTGCGCGGGCACGTTGGCGGCCTCGGGCACGAGCTTGGCGTCGGTGATGGTGGCTTGCTGTTGGCCGAGGGATTGGCCTCTGAGGTTGGCGCAGGTGTCCGCGCTGGGTGATTGAGACGAGCTTCCTGCGCAAGCGGTGAGCAGTGCGGCCGCGGCTAGCGCGCTGGCCGTGTTAGCCGCAAGGGCCTTGTGAGGCGCTGCGTGGTTCATGGTGTCTCCTCTGCGCGGGCTGTGCGTCGCGGGGTGGGCGGGGATGTTAAGCCCGGGCAGATCCACGTGGTGCGGGCACGCAATTTGGAGGCGCCTCCAGCGTAGCAGTCAATCCGTCGTTTCTTGGGTGGGCAGCTCGGCGGCTTGAATCGATACCTTCTAGACGGCGGCGCTAGACGGCCGGAGCTCGGTGAGCAACTGCCCCGCCAGCGGCGCATCGGCCCGTACGCCATCGCCGTCAGCCACTTGCTGCCCGTTGACCCACACGCCATGCACCCCTAACCGCATCGGTCGTGGAGCCGTGGCGCCCCGCCAGGCAAGTCGAACACGCGGTGGCTGCGGCCCCGGCCCACCGTGGCCGGATCGAACAGCAGCAGATCCGCCGAATAACCCTCGCGCAACAACCCGCGCCCCGGCAGCCCAAAGATCTCGGCACTCTGGTGCGTCAGCCGCCGCACCGCGTCTTGCAGGCGCATCGCGCCGCACTCGCGCACCCAGTGGCCCAGCAGGTGCAGGCCGAAGCCGGCGTCGTTGAAGAAGGTGAGGTGCGCGCCGGCGTCCGATAGCGAGATCAGGCTGTGCGGGTGGTTGAGCAGGCGGGCCACTGCGGCCTCGTCGCTGTTGAGCAGCTGCGCGGTGAAGATGGTGGCCAGGTCTTCGTCGAGCGCGAGGTCGAGCATCGCATCGAGCGGGTCTTTGCCGATGCGGCGCGCGATGTCGCGCACGCTGCGCTGCTCCAGCTCGCGGTGGCGGGGTTGCGCCACCTCCACCACGTGCACCTTGTCCCACTCGCCGTTGAAGAGGCGAAACGCCGATGGTTGGGCCAGTTCATCGCGCACGCCCTGGCGGAACGCCAGGTTGGCCAGCACGGCGCACAGCTGCTTGCCTTGCAGGCCGAGCGCGGGCTTCCAGCTCGCCAGGCCCTCCACCGGGTAGGGCGAGGCCATGGTGTAGTCCATCGTCAGCGGGCAGCACGACACCTGCCCGATCAATCGGTGGCCACGCTGGTTGGCCGCTGCTGATTGCATCGAGGTCGGCGAACACCGCGCCCGGGTTGGTGCCGTTGTGCAACAGCGCCGCGATCATCACCGGGCGGCGTGCGCGCGCGGCCATCTGCTCGAGCAGCGCCACTGGCATCTGTGCGCCCTTGGTCACCATGTAGACGCCGCGGCCGCTCTCGCCCATGGCCTCGATGAGCGCGAGGTGCTCGTCGTCGCTGGCCAGGCGCGAGGGCATCGGCGCGCCGCCCGCGCCGTTGTGCGCCGGGCTGGTGGAGCTCGCCAGCCCCACCGCACCGGCCGCCATGGCTTCGCGCACCAACGCGGCCATCTGCACGACCTCGTCCGCGGTGGCCGCGCGCTGGTTGGCGGCGGCGCCCATCACCCACGTGCGCAGCGACGAGTGGCCCACGTAGGCGGCCAGGTTGATCGCGCAACCGGTGCGGCGCAGCTGCGCCAGGTATTGCGCAAAGGTCTCGAACTCCCAGCGCACGCCGCGCTGCAGCACCTCGAACGACATGCCCTCCACCTGCGTGAGGTTGCGCATCGTCAGCTCGCGGTCTTGCGGCCGGCACGGCGCGATGGTGAAGCCGCAGTTGCCGATCACCGCCGTGGTCACGCCCAGCGTCGGCGAGGGGCGGGCATAAGGATCCCACGTGAGCTGCGCGTCGTAGTGCGTGTGGCTGTCGATGATGCCGGGCATCAACGCGAGGCCGTCGGCGTTGATGATTTGTTTGGCGTTGGCGGGCAGCGATGGGGCGATGGCGTGGATGCGGCCGGCGCGCACGGCGAGGTCGGCGTGAATCCGGTCTGCGCCGGTGCCGTCGTAGAGCGTGGCGTGGCGGATGAGCAGGTCGTCCATGAAAGGGCTCCGCAGGTTCGATGGGACCGCGAGCGGTCAGCCTACTGCAATAGTTGAACTCGGGCACGGGCGTGACCGAGCGGGATCGCCGGTTGCCGGTTCAGAGGGAAACTACTGGCTCGAGGAGCAAGCGATGACACAAGCTTTCGTGCAGGGATTTCATGGTGTTCGCTACCAGGTGAGCGACGTGGCTCGCGCGGTCGCGTTCTACACCGAGCACCTCGGGTTCAAGCTGGAGGTGCAGCGCCTGCCGGCATTCGCAAACGTGTCGCTGGGCGAGCTGCAGATTCTGCTGAGCGGCCCCGGCGCATCGGGGTCGCGGCCGCTGCCCGATGGGCGCCGGCAAGAGCCCGGCGGATGGAACCGGGTGGTGCTGCGTGTGGAAGACCTGCCCGGCTTCATCGAGGCGCTGAAGAAGGCGGGGCTGCGCTTTCGCAACGAGATGGAAGTGGGCCCCGGCGGCAAGCAGATCCAGCTGGAAGACCCCGACGGCAACCCGATCGAGCTGTTCGAGCCGGCAGCGCACTAGCGCCGAGGCGCAGACCATTCGGCAAAGCCATGCTGGCAGCAGTCCCGCGGATAGATGCATCACGCGAATGGTTCAAACTGCGGCCGGGTTCAGTGGGCCCAACGGGATTTGGACCCGTTACGATCACCTGCGTCATCGAGGTCGTCATGATTTCATCGCGTCTGTTCCAGTACTTCGATCAGCGTGGTTTGCGCTACGAGATCAGTGAGCATCGCTTTAGCCGCAGCAGCGCCCAGACCGCTCGCGTGGCCCATGTGCCGCCGCGGCTGGTGGCCAAGTCGGTGATCCTCGAAGACGACGTCGGATTTGTCATGGCCGTGATCCCAGCCGATCGCTACGTCATGGTCGGCCGTCTGGCCAGACTGCTGGGTCGGCACGAGCTGCATCTGTCCGACGAGAACCGCATTGCAGCCGTCTTCGGCGATTGCGATCGTGGCGCGGTGCCGCCGGTGGGCATGGCATGGGGCATCGAAACGGTGGTCGACGAAGAGCTGGACGGGCATGAGGTCGTCTACCTCGAGGGCGGGGATCACAGGCGCCTGCTCAGGATGCCGGGCGAGCAGTTCGCCGAGCTGATGCGTGCGGCGCGGCACGCCCGTTTCAGCAAGTCGCCCTTACATCACTGAGTCGCGCCGCGCCGATCGCTGTACTCCGAATTCAGGCGTGATGCGCGGCGCGCTGCAGCATCGCATCGAGGTTGGCGAACCCGCGGTGCCAGCCGCTCTCGTGATTGACGCGTGCCTCTTCGTCGTAGAAGCGGTCGTGCACGAAGCGCAATTCGGTGCCCCCGGCTCGTTGCTTCAGCTCGATGCTCACGCGCGACACGCGCTCGGGCGTGCTCTTGAAGGCCCAGGTGAACGCCAGCCGGGTGTGCGGCATCACCTCCTGGTAGACGCCTGAGACCTCGTTCATCTCGCCATTGGCACCTTTGAACACGATGCGGTAGCGCCCGCCCACGCGCAAGTCGACCTCGGCGGTGGTCACCGCAGGGTTGCCGGGGCCGAACCACTGGCTCAGCGCTTGCGGGTCCGTCCAGGCGCGCCAGACTTTTTCGGGCGCGACGCCATAGCTGCGGCTGATGCGGACTTCGGCCGCGGCTTCTTGGTGGGGGATGACTCTTTCCATCGCGTGACTTCCTCTCGTTGATAGAGATAGCGTCCGAGCGCGTCGAGCCGCTCGGTCCAGAATCGCCCGTAGCGGGCAATCCATATCGCCGCGTCCTGCAGGGGCGCGGCGTCGAGTTCGCAGCTCACCACGCGGCCTTCTTTCGAGCGCGCGATCAGCCCGGCGGCCTCGAGCACCGCCAGGTGCTTGATGAAACCGGTGAGCGACATGCCATGCGGCTGCGCCAACTCGGTGACCGTGCTGGCGCCGTCCTCCAGCTGCCGCAGCACGCTGCGACGCGTGGAGTCGGCCAGCGCGGCGAAGACGAGGTCGAGTTGTGAATTCTCAAACTGAACCATGTGGTTCAGTATTGGCGAAACGACGCGACCTGTCAAGCGCCTGCCGCGCCGGCCGATGCCGGGGTGCAGATCCGCGAGATCGGGCACGGCGCTCGGGCGTGGCAACCCCAATGGCGCGTCGCCTCGAGGCGGGCGCAGACTATTGCGGCATCGGCCGGGCCGAATGGTTGAAGGCAGCGGCCGATCGATCGTCAGCGGACCAGGAGACCATCATGTTCAAGTCGGGTATCGATCAAGACGCGCTCATCGACATGTTCGCCAAGTCGAGCGCGCAGCAAGGCGAGGCCATTCGCAAAGCCGTGAGCGCGGCCACGCTCAAGGCGCTGCAGGGCCGCGAACTGACGGTGGCCAACATCCGCAACGTGTTGAAGTCGGTCACGCAGGCGGCCTCCAGCGGTGCGGCGAAGAACGTGATGCCAGCGGTCGATGTCGAGGCGCTGCTCGCCAAGGCCTTCGACGGCATGGACTCTGCGCTGCTGCAGGCGGTGCAGGCGCAGCGCGCGGCGCTGCAGCAGTTCGTCAGCCAGGGTGTCGAGATCAACAACAAGCAGATGAAAGGCGCGCTGGCCAACCTCGAAAAGATGGAGGACGTGTTCTTCAGCACCGTGGGCAAAGCCGCCGAGAGCGCCGGCAGCGCGCTGAAGGGTCCGTGGGAGAACGTGCTCGAGTCGATGAAGGTCAAGGGCACCGACACCGGCGCGCTGGCCAAGACGAGCGTCGATAAGCTGATGCAGCAGGCGCAGACGGCCCTGCGCGAGGGGCGCTCGGCCGGACTGCGCAGCGCGCAGGCGATGATGGACAGCTACGCGGCGCTGGTGAGCGGGGTGCTGATCGGCATGTCAGAGGGTTTGCAGTCGAGCAAACCTGCGGCGAAGCCGCGCGCAAAGTAGCCGGTGTCGCTTCACTCAGCGATGCGATGCTATCGAACCACGTGTCGAACGGGCTTGCCAACCACCGTCGCAACGCGGGCGGCGATCAGGTCTGCATCGATGTCGGAGGGCTGCGGACCGAGGTCGATGCTTCGCGAGTTCGCCAGACGCACGCGCACCCGCCAGAAGATGGCGTTTTCTGTGCGCTTTTCTCTGAGCTCCACATGATCCACATCGGCGAAGCGGACCACCACGTGTTCCCCTTTGACGATGGCGCCACGGTGAGCGTCGAATGTCAATGGCTGGCCAAAGAATGACAGCCAACCGAAGCCGGCCGCGAACGCGATGCAGAACAAGGCGGCACAAGCTCGCACCCAATGGGGCATCTCAGGGCTGCCCAGCGGGTCGTTGACCATCCAGACCACAAACAGCACTGCGGTCGCGGCCAGCAGTGCCGCCGCGATTGCATACTGAATGCGCGGGATGACCACGAAGAGTTGGCCGCGCTCGTTGGTCTCGATGGCCATGGCGAACTAGTTTGCCCTGGGGCGCAGCTGCTGTACGAGTTGTTGGGTGAATTGACCGCGTATCCCGCGCTATTTCGCCCGGTGCGTTCGCCGCGCGGCGGCGAAGATGGGTTGGTCGCGCGTTTGCGTTTATCGCTCGCCCAAGGAGCCCACGCTGATCTCCGCTGCTCTTGTCCCTCTGTACTGGGTGCTTGCCATCGCCATCGGCCTCACCGGGGTCGGCGTTGCGTGGGTTGTGCGCGGCCGGGCTCGCAAAGGCAGCGCTGGAGCAGCGCCCACCCAGGCGGCGCCAGCGGCCACCGATGCGGTCACCGGGCTGATGTCGCGCCCGGCGTTCGAGACTGCTTTGGCGCAAGCGCTCGATACCGAGCGCGGTGCAGACCGCATCGGTGCAGTGCTCTATGCGGGGCTCGACGGCTTTCGCCTTGTCAACGAGGGCCACGGCCACGCGCAAGGCGACAAGGTGCTGGCCGCGGCGGCCCGGCAACTGCGCGAGGTGTGCGGTCAGCGGGTGCCGATGTGCCGCATGGCTGGCGACGAATTTGCAATCTGGATCAACGCCGATGCGCCCACCTGCGAGCTGATGGCGGGGCGTGTGGCCGAAGCGTTGGCCGGTGGCGTGGCGCTGGACGTGCAGCGCTTTGCTGCGGGCGTGTCGGTGGGTGTGGCGCTGTTTCCCAAGCATGGCAGCAGCGCGCAGCTGATCGCTCGCGCGGCGGCGGCGATGCGCGCCGTCAAGCGCGCGGGCGGCGGCTCGCACGCGCTGTTCGATCCGCGCGTGGAGACCGAGCAGCGCGAGGAGCTCAAGATCGCGCAGGATCTGCGGCAGGCCATCGCGCGACACGAGCTCGAGCTGGTGTACCAGCCCAAGATCGATGCCTCGAGCCTGCAGGTAACCGCCGTCGAGGCGCTGCTGCGCTGGAAGCATCCGCACCTGGGCATGGTGAGCCCGGCGCGCTTCATCCCGATTGCCGAGAAGCACGGGCTGATCGGCGCCATCGGCAACTGGGTGCTCGAGTCGGCGCTCGACCAGGCGGCGCAATGGCGCAAGGCGGGCCTGCGCATGCGCGTGGCGATCAACGTGTCGGGCTACCAGATGCGCCAGGACAATTTTGCCCGGCTGCTGGAAACTGGCCTGCGCGCGCATCGCCTGCAACCCAATCGTTTTACCTGCGAGATCACCGAATCGGTGGCGATGGAAGACACGCAGGTCACGCGGCGCGCATTGGCCAGGCTGGGCAAGTTGGGCGTGCACGTGTCGATCGACGACTTCGGCACCGGGCATTCGAGCCTGGCCACGCTGCGCCGCCTGCCGGCGCAGGAGTTGAAGATCGACCGCGCGTTCGTGGCCGACATGGTGAAGGATGCCGACGCGAGGGCCATCGTCGAGGCGGTGCTCACGATGGCGCGCACGCTGGGCCTGCGCGTGGTGGCCGAGGGGGTGGAAACCTCGGCGCAGCGTGATCTGCTGGTGCAGATGGGCTGCGACGAACTGCAGGGTTACCTGTTCGCCAAGCCGATGAGCGCACGCGCCATCGTGCTGTGGGCCATGGATGCACCCGCGTCGCTGGCGCAGACCTTTCGGCCATCGCTGTTCAAGGACACGCAGGTCACTGGGTCGGCGCCCACCGAATTCATGCAACGCTGAGTGCGTCAGCCGCGCGCGGCGTGCCCGTCAGGGCGAAAATCGGTGCCAAACCTGGGCGAAGTGGGCTTGCATCGCTTGGCCGTGCGCGTCGGCGCTACCCGCGGTCTAATGAGCACCCGGGGCACACCCATGCTGCACCGGCTCGCTGGTATGTCGCTTGCCATGCCGTCGCCACCTTCGATGCCAGGACGAGACACCATGGACGCTCGGTCACTCATGCAGAAATGGCTTCCCTCCCGGGGGCACGACGATTTCCTCACCGTTGAAAGCGAGTCGCCGTCCACGCTCACGTTGCGTCAGGGGAAGGTGGTCACCGCGTTCGACCGCCTGTCGCGCACGGTCACGCAGCACGGCAAGCTGATGGCGCGCTTCGGGGCGATCCGCCACGTGCAGGTCCAGCAAGAGGGTGCGCAGGCCGGCCCGCTCGAGTGGTGGGTGAGCCTGCAATTGGCCGGCACCGGTTGGGTCAAGGTGGGCCGTTGCCCCGAACCCTCGAGCGCGGCGCAGCTGGCGGCGCGGATCGGAAGCGTCACCGGGGTCGACGTGGTGTCCTAGACCGGCGCCACAGGCTGCGGTGCCGGCATCGTGACGCATTGGCCCTCGTCGATCGGGCGGCCGACCGTCAGTGCACGGCGCCATGACTCGTCCAGCGCGAGCAAAGGGGAGTCGGGCAGCACGCCCAGCGCGTCGAGCAGCTTGGCGAAGAATGCGCGCCCGGCCGCGGTGGCGGCGATGTCGAAGATCTCGGCATCGGTGTAGCCGTGTTGCCTGAGCGCGGCCACCTGGCCCGCGGTGGTGCGCGTGGCATCGATGGCGGTCTGCCGCGCGAACGTGACCATGGCCTGCTCGGCCTTGTTGAGAATCGTGTCGCTACGGCCCGCGGCGATGGCGAGGATCTGCGCGTCGGTGAAGAACTCCCGCAGCGCCTTGCCGTGCACCAGCGCGCAGGCCGAGTTGTCGAGCTCGAGTGCTGCAACGAAGGTGATCAGCTCGAAGCGCCGCTTGTCCATCGGGCGCCTGATCTCCGCCAGCAGCTGGCCCCAGCGCGCCAGCACTTCCGGGCGCAGGCTGCACGCCTTGGCGTAGTTGGGGATGTAGCCCCAGGCGGTTTGCTGGCGAAGGTACATCGCCGCCACCGCACCCTTGGCGGCTTCAGGCGGTATCGTCTCAATGAAAGCCATGATGTGATGCTCGTGCTGGACCACCAGCCGTCCTACGCACGGTAGTGATGAATCTGGACTTCTTCGCCGATGTCGGCGTAGTCGCCGGCGGCACGCAGGCTGCGGAACTCGCGCCACGGGATGCGGCGGTAGGCCGGCGGCCGGTCGCTCGTCACCGTGGCCGGCAGCGGCTCGTAGGTCGTCTCGTACGACGGGTTCAGGAAGAACGGGATGGTGTAGCGCTCCTCGGTCGGGTTCGCGACCACCACGCGGTGCAGCGCCGCTTTGTAGCGGTCGTTCGACCACACCTGCACGATGTCGCCGATGTTGATCACCAGCGCGCCGGCTACCGGCTGCACCAGGTGCCAGCGTCCGTTGCGCAATCACCTCCAGGCCGGGATGCTCGTCTTGCATCAGGATCGTCAGCGCACCCGAGTCGGTGTGCTCGCCCACGCCGAAGGGCCGCAGCAGCAGTCCCACCGGGTCATCGTTGTCGACGGGGTAGCGCGGATAGAAATTCAGCCGCAGAAAGCTCGTGTGCGCACCGTGGTCGAAGTCGCGCGTCAGCACCTGCGGGCTCACGCCGAGGTTCGATGCGATCACCGACAGCAGGCGCAAGGCCAGCGCGGTGCAGTTGTCGTAGCAGGCGTGCACGGCCGGCTCGAAGCGCTGGCGCAAGGGCCCGTGCGGCCAGCGCGGTGCGCGGCCGTCGCCGGTGTCGGGGCCGAAGTCGTAGATCTCCTTCCAGTCGAGCCGGTTCTTCGTGAGCTCCTTGTCGTAGTAGCCCCACGGGTTGTCGGCGTCGCGCAGGATGCGGCGCTTGTCGGCCGATGGCTGCGCGAAGAACGCGCGCGACATCGCGAAGATCTCGTCGATCACCGACGGGTCCATGCCGTGGCCGGTGACCTGGAAGAAGCCCCAGTCCGTGCACGCCTGGTGGATGGCCGCGCGCGCTGGCGCGCTGTCGAGATCGCGGATGTCGATGACGGGGATGAAGTCGCTCATGGTCACGGCTCGCCGGTGCGGTGGCGGGATCAGGCGGTCTTGCGCGGGTGCAGCCACTTGGGAAGCAAGGTGTACGGATCGATGTCCGCGCTGCGGTCGTGTTCGACGCCGGCGGCGTCGAGCAGCTTGCGCATGCGGCCGGCGCGCATCGCGTCGAACAGGTCCATCGCGCCGCCGACATGGGTACCGCCGATGTAGATCTGCGGGATGGTGGGCGACCCGGTGCGCTCTTTCAGCACGGCACGGATCTTGGTGCCCAGGTCGCCCTGCTGCAGCGCCACCGAGTCGATGTCCACGCTCTTGTAGGCGATGCCCAGCCGCGCGAACAGCTTGCGCGCGGCCCAGCAGAACTCGCACCACTCGAGCGCGAACATGACCACGCCGTGGTCCTGGACCACACGGGTGACGAGAGCTTCCGCGCTCTCGTCGAGCCCCACCACCGGCTCGGGCTGCCGGATCGCGACCGGCGGCGCCATCGGCGCTGGCGCGTCGAAGCGATAGCCCGGTGTCGAGCGCGACAGCTCCAGCTCGGCGCCGTTCATGTCGACGTCGATGCCGTCGAACAGCGGCGTCGACAGATAGCGCTCGCCGGTGTCGGGCAGCATGCAGACGATGTGGCTGCCTTGCGGCGCACGTCGCGCCACGTCGAGCGCGGCGGCGAGCGTGGCGCCGCTGGAGGTGCCCACGAAGATGCCTTCCTGGGTGGCCAGTTCGCGCGCCATGCGCATCGCGTCGTTGCCGTTGACCGGCACGATCTCGTCGACCAGCTTTTCGGCCCTGGCCTTTTCGGTGAGGCTCGACACGAAGTCGGGGCTCCAGCCCTGCATCAGGTGCGGGCGGAACAACGGGTGGCTGGCCGACACGTGGCCTGCAGTGTCGCGCGGCTGACTGATGCCGCTGCCGAGCAGCGGCGAGTTGTCGGGCTCCGCCGCGATCACGCGGATGCGTGCGTCGGCGGCCTTCAGGCCACGCGCCGTGCCGAGCAGCGTGCCGCCGGTGCCGAAGCCCGACACGAACGCGTAGATCGGTTCACCGGCGAAGTCGGCCAGGATCTCGCGCGCCGTGGTGCGCGTGTGCACCTCGGCGTTGGCCTCGTTGTCGAACTGGCGGCACAAGTACCAGCCGTGCGCCTTGGCGAGCTCGCTGGCCTTGTTCAGCATGCCAGTGCCCTTTTCGGCGGCGGGCGTCAGCACCACCCGCGCGCCGAGAAAGCGCAGCAGCTTGCGGCGCTCGACGCTGAAGCTCTCGGCCATCGTGACCACCAGCGGATAGCCTTTTTGCGCGCACACCATCGCCAGGCCGATGCCGGTGTTGCCGCTGGTCGCCTCGACCACGGTCTGCCCCGGCTTGAGCGCGCCGGTGCGTTCTGCGTGCTCGATGATGGCGCGGGCCATGCGGTCTTTCACCGAGCCGAGCGGATTGAATGACTCCACTTTCACGTGGACATGGACGCCTACCGGCGCCAGCTTGTTGAGCCTGACCAGCGGGGTGTTGCCGATGGTGTCGAGAATGTTTGCGTAGCGGGCCATCGCCCCTCCCGGGTGGGTCGGTTGGAACACGGGCGGAATCCTCCACCCGGCACGTGGGAGCCGGCATGTGAGCCGGCGTGGAATCGCACTGCGCAGCGCGCGTGCGACGCCTCGCTCAACATCACGCAGTGGCCATCGCGATGCGGACACGAGCGGGTCCATTTCAAATGCAATGTGGGATATGGGCCGCTTCGTGTCAGGTTCCGGATGAGCGCTGCGTTATTGCAAGTCTCCGGACCGCTTTTCCTTTCTCTCTGTCCGGACTCACCTCACTACATATCACCAGGAGCACAACCCATGACCACCACCCAGGCCCAGACCGCTCAAAACGGCGTCAACGTCGCTGCATTGCTGGGCGCACGCGAGGCGCTGACCGCGACCCCGGAAGCCGCCCACTTCAAGTGGCGCGCGACCAGCGAATGGCTGCACGGCACCCACAGCCGCGCCACCGTGGACGGCTTTTTCGGCCTTGGCGGCGAACAGAAGCACCGCCAGACCTTTCAGTTCGAATCCGATCACCCGGAGGTCTTCGCGTCCGCGGACAACGGCGCAACGCCCGTCGAGTTCGTGCTCGTCGGCCTGGCCGGCTGCCTGACCGCGGGCATCGCCGCGGTGGCGCAAAACCGCAACATCCAGCTCAAGTCGGTGAAGGCGACGCTCGAGGCCGGCATGGATCTGCAGGGCATCCTCGGCATCGACGAGAACGTGCGCAACGGCTTCGACGGCATCAAGGTGCACTACGAGATCGACGCCGACGCCACGCCCGAGCAGATCGCCGCGCTCGTGGCGCAGTCGCAGAAGCGCTCGGCGGTGTTCGACATCGTCACCAACCCGACCGACGTCACGGTCACCACGAGCAAGGGTCTGACCGGCATGTGCAGCCATGCGGTCCGGCCGACGTGGTCGTCATCGGTGCCGGTCACTCCGGCCTGGCGATGAGCCATGAGCTCGGGCGGCGCGGCGATCGACCACGTCGTGCTCGAGCGCGGCGAGGTCGCGAATGCCTGGCGCACGAGCGCTGGGATTCGCTGCGCCTGCTCACGCCGAACTGGATGAGCCGGCTGCCTGGGCTACCGCTACCATGGCGACGACCCCGACGGCTACATGAGCGCCGGCGAGGTCGTCGACTTCGTGTCCGGCTACGCCAAGCGACATGTCGGCTGCCTGTCCTGACGCACACGCCGGTGACCCGCGTCGAGCCGACGACGGCGGCTATCGGGTCTCGACCCCGCGCGGCGACTGGCTGTGCCGTGCCGTCGTGCTCGCGACCGGTGCCTTCAACACAGCCGGTCGTGCCGCGCGCTGGCCGAGGGCATGCCGCGCCGAGTGTCGAACAGCTGTCGGCGCAGGCCTACCGCAATCCGGAGCAGCTCGCCGCGGGCGGCGTGCTGGTCGTCGGCGGCTCGGCCACGGGCGTGCAGCTCGCGCAGGAGATCCAGCGCAGCGGCCGGCCGGTGACGCTCGCGGTCGGCGAGCACGTGCGCTTGCCGCGCGTCTATCGCGGCCGCGATATCCAGTGGTGGATGCTCGCGTCGGGCGTGCTCGACCAGCGAATCGAGGAGGTGGACGAGCCGCGACGTGCGCGGCGCGTGCCGTCACCGCAGCTCGTGGGCACGCCCGAGCGCGCCACGCTCGACCTCAATGCTTCTGCAAAGGGACAGGGGTCGAGGTCGTCGGCCGCCTGGCGGGCATGCGCGATGGCAAGGCGCAGTTCTCCGGTTCGCTGCGCAACGTCTGCGCGCTGGCCGACCTGAAGATGAACCGCCTGCTCGACGCGATCGACGAGTGGACGGATCGCAACGGGCTGGACGGCGAGGTCGGTCCTGCCGAACGCTACGCGCCGACCGATGTCGGCGCGTCGCCGCGGCTCGGGCTCGTGCTGGGCGAGCGACGTTCGCACGGTGATGTGGGCCACCGGCTTTCGCCCGGATTATTCGTGGCTCGACGTGCCGGTGTTCGACCGCAAGGGGAACCTGAAGCACGATCGCGGCGTGGTCGACGCGCCGGGGCTGTATGTGCTCGGGCTGCCGTATCTGCGCCGCCGCAAGTCGAGCTTCATGCACGGTGCCGAAGACGATGTGCGCGAACTCGGCGTGCACCTCGGCGCCTACCTCGATGGGCGCGCGCATGCTGCGCGCAGTGGCGCCTTTGAAGGCGAATCGGGCGCAGCACAACTAGCGCAGCATCCCGAGCACGCCGGGTAGCCAGAGCGTCATCGCAGGCCAGTAGGTGACGACGACGAGAAACACCAGCATCGTCAGCAGCCACGGCCACACGGCCACGGTCAACTCGGTGATGCCCATCTTGGTGATGCCGCTGGCCACGTAGAGGTTCAGGCCCACCGGCGGATGGCACATGCCGACCTCCATGTTCACCGTCATCATGATGCCGAAGTGGACGGGGTCGATGCCGAGCTTCATCGCCACCGGGAACAGGATCGGCGCCATGATCAGCACGATCGACGACGGCTCCATCACGTTGCCGGCCAGCAACAGCACGATGTTCACGAACAGCAGGAACGTCACCACGCCCAGGCCCTTTTGCAGCATCCAGTTGGCGAGCTCCTGCGGAATCTGCTCCGAGGTCATCAGGTAGCTGAACATCACGGCGTTGGTGATGATGTACAGCAGCATCGCGCTCATGTTGGCCGAGTCGAGCAGCACCTTCGGCACGTTGCTGATCTTCATGTCCTTGTAGACGTAGACGGCCACGAAGAACGCATAGACGGCGCTCACCGCGGCAGCTTCGGTGGGCGTGAAGATGCCGGTGTAGATGCCGCCGATCACCACGATCACGAGCAGCAGCCCCCAGATGCTCTCGCGGAACGCGAGCCAGCGTTCGCGCCAGGTGGCCTTCGGCTGCCGCGGGTAGTTGAACTTTCTCGCACGCCACCACGTGGTGCCGCCGAGCATGGTGGCGAGAATGAGCCCCGGCACGATGCCCGCGATGAACAGCGCGCCCACCGACGTGTTGGTGGCCACCGCGTACATCACCATCACGATCGATGGCGGAATCAGGATGCCGAGCGCACCCGAGGTGGTGATGACGCCGGCGCCGAAACGCGGCGGAAAGCCTTGCTTGATCATCGCCGGCAGGATGATCGAACCGATCGCCACCACGGTGGCCGGCGAGCTGCCCGACACCGCGGCGAACAGCGCGCAGGCCATCACGCCGGCCAGCCCCAGGCCGCCGGCCCAGTGGCCGACCATCGACGACGCGAACTTGATCATCCGCCGCGCGACGCCGCCGTGCGTGAGAAAGTTGCCGGCCAGGATGAAGAACGGGATCGCCATGATCTCGAACTTCTCGATGCCGGTGAACAACTTCAGCGCCACCGATTCGATGGGCACCGAGGTCATCGTGAACAGGTACGTGAGCACCGTGAGGCCGAGCGAGATTGAGATCGGCATGCCGGTGAGCATCAGGCCGAACAGCAGCGCGAAGATGATCCACGGGTTCGCGATCGGCACGCCGACCAGCTTGAGCACCACCGGGATGGCGATCAGCAGCGGTGGGATCAGCGCCGGCCAGCGTGAGCCGACGTGAGCGGGGCTCGGTGCCACGGCGCTCATGACTTGCCTCCCGCGATGGGCGCGGGGTGCAGGTTGTCGTCCAGCGCGTAGGGGTTGATGTCCTCGAGGCCTTCGACGTGCGCCACGTCGTGGTGCGGCAGTTGGCCGGTGCGCGCAAAAGCCCACGCCACCTGCAGGAAACGAAAGCACATCAGGTACGAGCCGGCGGGGATGCACAGGTAGACGATCCACTTGGGCAACTCGAGGTCGGGCGACACCGAGTCGGTGTGCGCGATGTCCCAGACGAACGTCGCGCCCAGCGTGCCGACGATGCCCGTGAACAGGGCGCCCGCGGCGAGACCGAACAGCACGTAGAGCTTGCGTGTGTCGGGAGGCAGCCGGTTGATCATCACGTCGACGCCGACGTGGATGCCGGTGCGCACGCCGTAGGCAGCGCCGAACTTCGCCATCCACACGAACATGTAGATGCACAACTCCTGCGCCCAGGAGAGGTCGATCTTGAGCAGCGCGTCCTGCAACCCGGGAATCGGCAGCCCGGCAGAGTAGCGGTGGACCACCGCGACGAAGATGAGCAGCGTGGCCGCGCCCATCAAGAACGTGATGATCCACTCCTCGAGACGATCCAGGAACTTCACGCTCACTCCTCCCGCCGCTCGCTGCGACGCTGACCGGCGCGCTGCCGCAGGCCTACGGCTTGAAGCCGGTCTCTTTGTAGACCTCGGCCAGCGTGTCCTTGCCCACCCTCGACTCGTTGTCTTTGTGCACCGCGACGAGCGCCTTCTTCATCGCTGCCTTCTGCTCAGGGGTCAGCGTGATGATCTCGGTCTTGCCGCTCTTGCGCACCGCCTCGATCGCGTCGTCGTTCTCCTTCTGCGCGATGTTGTTGGCGTAGGCGGTGGCGTCCTTCACCGCGCCCTCGAGCGCCGTGCGGATGTCGGGCGGCAGCCCGTCCCAGAACTTCTTGTTGGCGATCAGCGCGTAGCCGAGGTAGCCGTGGTCGGTGAGGGCGAGGTACTTTTGCACCTCTTGCATCTTCTGCGTGTAGAAGTTCGACGGCGGGTTCTCGGTGCCGTCGACCACGCCGGTCTGCAGCGCCTGGTAGACCTCGGAAAACGCCATCACCTGCGGAATCGCGCCCAGGGCCTTCATCTCGTCGCCCAGCACCTTCGACGACTGGATGCGCATCTTGAGCCCCTTGTAGTCGGCCGGCACGCGGATCGGCTTGTTGGCGCTCATCACCTTGAAGCCGTTGTCCCAGAAGGCCAGACCGACGATGCCCTTGGACTCGAGCTTTTTCATCAGCCCCGCGCCCACCGGTCCGCCGGTGACCTTGTGCAGCTCGGCGGAGTCGTCGAATAGGTAGGGCAGATCGAAGACCTCGAACTCGCGCACACCGAGCGGCCCGAACTTGGCGAGCGACGGCGCGAGCATCTGCACCGACCCGAGCTGCAGCGCCTCCATCTCCTCGCCGTCTTTGAACAACGAGCTGTTGGGGTAAACCTCGACCTTGACGCGGCCCTTGGTCCGCTCCTCGGCGAGCTTCTTGAAATACTCGGCGCCCTTGCCCTTGGGTGTGTCGACGGCCACCACGTGGCTGAACTTGATGACGATGGGCTGCTGCGCCGATGCGACGCCGGCCATGGCCAACAAGGCCCAGGCGGCAACGAAGAGGCTGAGGCGAGATGTCATCGAACTCTCCAAGTCATGTTTATTACGAAACGTGCAGACTAACGCCTCGCCCAACGTATCCGCCCAGGGAGTGACCCCGGTTGACGCACGTCAACCTACCCGCACCTTGAGGGATCGCGCGGCGGCGTGGTTTGGAAGGAAAAACCCTTGGCTGCCCCCATCGACCTGCGCTCCGACACCGTCACCCGCCCGACCGACGCCATGCGCGCCGCGATGGCCGCGGCCCCGGTGGGCGACGACCAGTACGGCGAAGACCCGAGCACCAACCGCCTGCAGGCCCGCATGGCCGAGCTGCTGGGCAAGGACGCTGCGCTATGGCTGCCCACCGGCACCATGGCCAACCAGGTGGCCGTGCGCACGCTCACGAGGCCCGGCGACGAGGTGGTGGCGTGTCGCGAGTCGCACCTGGCGTGGCACGAGGTGGGTGGCGCCGCGGCCAACGCCGGCGTGCAGATCCATGAGATCGGGCAGGCCGGCGAGTTCAGCGCCGACCAGCTGCGCGCCGCCGCCAAGCCGCGCAACTTTGCGATCTTTCCCACCACCTCGTTGATGGCGATCGAAAACACGCACAACCGGGCCGGCGGCATCGTGGTGCCGCAGGCCGAGGTCCTGCGCATCTGCGCCGTGGCGCGCGAGCTCAACCTGGCCACTTTCTTGGACGGCGCGCGGCTATGGAACGCCAGCGCCGCCAGCGGCGTGGCGCTGCACGAGCTGGCCGCGCCGTTCGACCTCGTCTGCGTGGCTTTCAGCAAGGGGTTGGGGGCGCCGGGCGGCTCGCTGCTGGCAGGATCGAAGGCGCTGATCGCCGCGGCGCATCGCCACCGCCACCGCATGGGCGGCGCAATGCGGCAAAACGGCGTCTTCAGCGCCGCCGCACTGTATGCGCTGGACCATCACCTGCAGCGCCTGCCCGAAGACCATGCCAATGCTCGCGCCTTCGCTGAAGCCCTGCTGAAAGCCGGCGCGCCGGTCGAGCTCGACCTGGCCAGGGTGCAGACCAACATCGTGGTGTTCCAGCTGCCGTCGCCGGTGGCATTGGATGCGCCGACGTTGAGCGCGCGAGCGCGCGAGCGCGGGGTACTGCTCAACGCGATGGGCGCGCGCACGATGCGTGCGGTGACGCACTTGGATGTGAGCCGGGCGCAGTGCGAAACCGCAGCCGATGTGCTTGTGGAATTGCTGGGGGGGTAGCCATGAAGCCACGTGCGCACGCACCCGCCTATCCGCACGACGCCGTCCAGCAGATCGCGGACGACGTGTTTGCCGTGCGTGGCAGTCTGCTGATGAATCCGCTGATCCGCATCTCGCGCAACATGGCGATCGTGCGCCACGGCGGCGAGCTGTCGCTGATCAACCCCATCCGCCTGAACGACACCGGCATCGGCGCACTCCAGAGCCTGGGCAAGATCAGACGCATCGTGACGCTGGGTGCGATGCATGGCCTCGACGACCCCTGGTACCGCGAACAATTCGGCGTCGAATGCTGGGCACGCCCGGGCAGCCGCAAATACCCACCGCCGGCCGACTGCCGCTTGCTGGACGAACAACAGCCGCTACCGTTTCCCGACGCGCAACTGTTCTGCTTTCACGGCACCCAGCCCGAGTCGGCGCTGCTGTTGGCACGCGGCCAGGGGCTGCTGCTGACCTGCGATGCGATCCAGCACTACGGTGACTATCACCACGCGAGCGCAGTCGCCAAGCTCGTGCTGCCTTTGTTGGGCTTCTCAAAGACCACGCTGATCGGCCCCATCTGGTTGAAGAAGGTGACGCCTGCGGGCGGCACGCTGCGCGGCGACTTCGAACGGCTGCTGCAGCTGAAGTTCGACAGCCTCTTCGCAGCGCACGGCAGCTTCCTGCCCGCAGGTGCCCACGTGGCAGTCGAAGCGGCGGTTCGCAAGGCCTTCGGCTGAAGGCGGCGGGCTGAGGTGCTCAGCCCAGACTGCGAAACGAGGCTTGCGCCTGCTGCACGCCGTCGGGCCTCATCGTCAGCAAATCGGTCGACCCGACGAGGCATCGTCCTACAAGGTGAATGCCACTGCGCCGATGCGCTCACTCGACGCCCACTCCTACAGTGAAAAAGACAGGTGCCGACTGCAGGCACCTCTTCCAACCACACGAAGGGAGCAAATCATGCGTGGTCGGCTTCTTCTTTTGGCTCTGCCGTTGCTGGTGGGGCTGATGCCGCCAGCGGCATCGGCCGCCGTGGGCGTCAGCGTGGGCATCAGCGTGCCGGGTGTCCAGATCGGCATCAACGTGCCGGCGTACCCCGAGCTGCAGCCGGTACCCGCGTACCCCGTGTACTACGCGCCGGGGTTGCCAGCCAACTACTTCTTCTACGACGGCCTGTACTGGGTCTACGTGAACGACACCTGGTACTCGAGCTCCTGGTACAACGGCCCGTGGGACGTGGTGGAGCCGGCGATCGTGCCGGTGTTTGTGCTGCGCGTGCCGGTACGCTACTACCGCGTGCCGCCGCCTTACTTCAGTGGCTGGGCGGTGGCCGAAGCGCCGCGCTGGGGCACGCATTGGGGCCCGCAGTGGGAAGAGCGGCACCGCGGCTGGGACCACTGGGATCCTCGCCATGCGCCTGCGCCGGCGCCGCTACCGGTGTATCAGCGTCAATACGTGGGCGACCGGTATCCGGCGCGCGAACAGCAGCACGTGATTCGCCAGCAGCAGTATCAATTCGAGCCGCGTGATGCCCAGGTGCGCGAGCGCTTGGCTGCCGAGGCGAGCCGCGACGCCGAGCACCCAAAACGCGGTGCCGCGCCGGCGCAGCAGCGTCCGCCAGCTGCAGTGCAGCATCCCGCCGCGCGCGCAGCCGAGAGCGAACGGGCGGCGCAGGCACAGCCGCAGCAGCAACAGCAACAGCAACGCGAAGCGCGCGAGCGCGCGACCAACCAACAACGACAACAAGAGCAACACGCCAGCCAGCAACAGCAACGCGAGCAGCAGGTGCGCCAGCAGCAACAACAACAACAGCATCAGCACCAGCAACAGCAACAGCAGCAGCCGCAACAGCAGCAGCAACAGCGACAACAAGAGCAACAACAGCAGGCCGAGCGCCACGCCGCGGAGCGTGCGCGCGCACAAAAACCTCAGCGTCAACCCGAGCGAAGCGACTCGCCGCGCGAGGGCGACAACGGCGGTTGACGAGCGAACGTGTTCAAGGAGTGAAGCATGAAGAAGTTCCTGGTGCTCTACATGATCCCTTCATCGGTCATGGACCAATGGAAGCGCACCTCGCCCGAGAGCAAGAAGGCCGCGGAAGACAAGATGAGTAGCGAGATACAAGCCTGGACGAACGGTCGCTCGACGATATTCACCGACCTGGGCGCGGGTCTGGGTAGGTCGAGACGCATCACATCGAGCGGTGCGTTGCACGCGAGAAACGACCTGGCGATGTATGCGATCGTGCAAGGCGATTCGCAAGATGCCGTCGCCAAGGCCTTCGAAAGCCACCCGCACCTGCAGATTCCGGAGTCTTCGATCGAGGTGATGGAGCTCCTTCCGCTGCCCGATCAGCCGAGGAAGCAGTCCAGCGGACCTGCCGTGCGGTAACGCGGCCGGCTCCGGCTTTGCTCCGGCAGACCGGGAGCCGGTACCCGCGCGCGGGCCCAGCCGGCGGCTCGGCCTCGGCCGTCGAGAGGTTGATGCCCCTCAAGACGCTCGCAGATCAACGGCGTAGGCTGGTGCCGTTGATGAGGGAAAGTCCAATGCGAATCTTGCGGTGCGCGGTCGCGGCGCTGTGGGTGGTCGTCGCCTTGCCCGTGGGCGCTACCCCGGCCGAATATGCCGAGGCCATGCTCAAGTTGGCAACCGACCGCGGCTGCATGGCCTGCCACACGATCTTGCCGGCCGCCAAACGGGCCGACGGTTTGCCGCCCATCGCTCCGGCGTGGCGCGACATCGCCATCAAGTACCGGGATGACGCTGCCGCGTCGGAGCGACTCGCTCGCACGGTGATGACCGGCTCGAACCCCAAGTCCAGACACTGGGCAGGCAAAGTCAGCGACGTCGCGATGCCACCGAATGCAGGCGTGGTCACGCAAGACGAGGCGCGCGCGCTCGTCAACTGGCTGCTCGTCTTGGTGCCGTGACTGGCGGCTGCCAGTAGCGTTGCCTTCCATGCGCGGGCGCAAGCGCTGCGGTGCTGGTGGTGTTGCCCTTCACTTCATCTTGTACGTCCCCGTCTGACGGCCGCAGCCCGTGAAGGTGCCGGGCTTGACCGACGGAAATGCACCGAGCGATTCGGAAGTTCCCATGCGCGTCATGCCTTCGAACTTGCCCATGCCGGCGATCACCTCGGAACTCGTTTTCCCGCCGTCGGTCGAGTACAGATGCGAGATGTACCTGTCGCCGTCGCGGTCGACTCCCTCGCAGTACGTGTGACCGGTGTACTTGCCGTCGAGCGTGGCACCCAGGCTCATGCAGTGATAGGTCGTCATGTCCAAGTAGCCACCGGGCGGCACACTGCGGGTGGTGCCTATTGCCTCGGAACTGGTGAACCTGGCGGTCTTCGAGATCTCGACGACGCTGTTGGTGCCCGAGCCGCAGTTGATGATCTCGAAGCTTCCCTCCTTCGGCACACCTTGCGCCGTGGCGCAGCCCAGTGCCAGCGCGCAGACGATCGACAACGCACTCTTGGCGGCCCAGAAGCAAGCGGGGCCGAATGGTCGATAGTTCATGTTCCCTCCTACGGTCGAGCTGTTGCGTGGCAACGCCGCCACGCGGGCGTTCACGGGAGTGGCTGGCGGGGCGCGGCGGGCGGCGCGCGCCGTGCATCTACGCGGCACGCGCAACGGCCGTTTGGCCGAGCCGGATGTCAAGCAGTGGGGTGCGGCTTAAACCGCGTCACCAGGAGCGTGCGATGCTGCCAGCGCAGAAACCTGCGCAACGCACGATCAGGACAATCCAGCGTTTGGGTGCCATGGCGACCTCCCGCTCCAGCTGCAGCGAGTCTAGGCGCTTGCCAGCGGGTTGAACAGGGAAGACGCCCGGCACTCGGCGCCGAGTTGAGGCACAGAGCGCGATACATTCCCAGCACGCTCACACCGCCAATCGCCAACATCGATGAACCAAGGCGTTCTCGCAGGCATCCGCGTGCTCGACTTCGGCCGCTTCATTGCCGGCCCGTTTTGCGGCGCGCTGCTGGCCGACCACGGGGCCGACGTGATCCGCGTCGACAAGGTCGGCGGCAGCGAAGATCGCTTTCTGTTGCCGCTGGCCGAGAGCGGCGAAGGCGGCCTGTACATGCAGGTCAACCGCGGCAAGCGGTCGCTGTCGCTCGACCCCACCGCACCGGAAGGCCGCGAGATCGTCAGGCAGCTGATCGCGCGGGCCGACGTCGTGATCGCCAACATGCCGAGCGCCACGCTGCGATCGATGGGGCTCGACTACACCAGCGTGTCGGCGATCAACCCGCGCGCGATCCTGGTGGCCACCAATGCGTTCGGCCAGACCGGGGCCTATGCGCACAGGCTCGGCTTCGATGGCCTTGGCCAGGCGCTGTCGGGCGCCGTGTTCATGAGCGGCGACCCCGGCGCGCCGCGCCGGGCCAGTGTGAACTGGGTCGATTTCGGCACCGCGATGAGCGCCGCATTCGGCGCGCTGCTCGCATTGATGGCGCGCGAGCGCACCGGCCGCGGCCAGCAGGTGAGCGGCTCGCTGATGGCCACCGCGTTGACGTTCACGAACTCGGTGCTGATCGAGCAGGCGGTCAACCAGCCCGATCGCGTGCCGCAGGGCAACCTCGGCTACGGGTCTGCGCCGGCGGATCTTTTTCAGTGTGCCGATGGCCAGTGGCTGATCGTGCAGGCGGTGGGCCAGCCGCTGTGGCGGCGGTTCTGCACGATGCTCGGGGCGCCGGAGTGGCTCGACGACGCGAGGTTCGCCGACGATCTGGCGCGTGGCAAGCACGCCCACGTGGTGAGCGAGCGGCTCGGCGCCTGGTGCGCGGCCCGTTCACGCGCCGAGGCGATCCAGGCGTGCGAAGCCGCGCGCGTTCCGGCCGGGCCCGTGCACAGCCCGCAGCAAGCGCTCGACGATGCGCACATCCGTGCCAGCGGCATCCTGCGGGAGATCGCTTTTCCCGGTACCCCACGGCCGGCGCCGGTGGCCGACACGCCGGTCCGGCTGTCGGAGACGCCGGGCGCGATCCTCCGCCGCGCACCACTGCTGGGCGAGCACACCGAGGCAATCCTCGCGGAAATCGGTTACTCGCTGGCCGAGGTGGCACGGTTACGCGAGGCGGGGGTCGTCTGATCCCACGATAGCTGCGTCGGATGACGCGCAAACGAGGGATAACCCCTCGCGTCAGACGTTGCGCGAAGGACCAGTCCTTGGGCAAGCTACGGGCATCGGCTCGGCTGTAGGGGCGTTGACGATGAGTCGCATTGGTGCAGGCGTCGTGGTCCTCGGGATGTGGACGGCGCCTGCGCTGGCGCAGGGCTTCGCCGAGCAGCGACTTCGTTGAACAAGCGCTGACGAACTGCCACGACGGTGTGCATGCGATCTCGGACCCCGAAGTCGAGCACCAGTCGATTTCGTTTCGAGCCGGGCCGCGCGAGGTGCGGGTCTTCTTCGGCAGCGTCGGCGTGCACTATGCCGAGCAGGGCTCGGCCGGGCGCAGCTACCGCCCCGAGGCGCGCCTGACACTCACCTGCGCCAACACATTGGCCTGCGTGTGGAGCGGCCCGTGGGACGAGCAACTGGCGGCGGCGCGCGCCGAGCACGGCATCGTGCTGCTGTCGGCCCTGGGGATGAGCAACCAATCCCTCGTGCTGTACTGCCCCGACCTGCGCGCGGCGCAGGCTCTGCACCGCGCGCTGCAGGCGTTTCAGCGCGCTGCCGCGCCGGCGCCCTGACTGCGCGCGGCACGCGCCCGACACCAGCTTCGTTTGGCTGTCCTATGAACTCGACCATCGTGGGCCCCGATGGCAAGCCGCGTTGCCGCTGGTGCGCTGCTGCACCGGAGTTTCTGCGCTATCACGACACCGAATGGGGTTTTCCGGTCAGCGATGACCATCGCCTGTTCGAGAAATTGAGTCTCGAGGGTTTTCAAGCTGGGCTGAGCTGGCGCACCATCCTGGCCAAGCGCGAAAACTTCCGCGCTGCCTTCCATGCTTTCGATTTCAACAGAGTCGCGCGCTTCGGCGCGCGCGACGTGACTCGTCTGCTCAAAGACGAGGGGATCGTCCGCCACCGCGGCAAGATCGAGGCGGTGATCAACAACGCGCAGCGGGCTCGGGAGCTGGTGCAACGCGAAGGCTCACTGGCCGCCTACATCTGGTGTCACGAGCCTCGTGCCGACGAGCTCGCCAAGCCGCGCACCGCATCCACCTCGGCGGCGTCGATCGCGCTGTCGAAGGATCTGAAGAAAAAAGGCTGGACCTTTGTCGGGCCTACGACCGTGTATGCCTTCATGCAAGCCATGGGGCTGGTCAACGATCACGTCGAGGACTGCATCATCTGGGCCCAGGTCGAGCGGGCGCGCAAGCGTTTTGTGCGGCCGGTTCGCCCAGCGATCAAGGCGCCCGGCAACTGAAGCTGGCCGCGGCTTGCGCATCGCCGCCGTCGTAGTGCGCATAGGCGGGGTACGCGCACAGCGGCCGCGTGCGCCCGGGGAACACCGCGGTGCCTGTGGCCACGATGCGTTGCGGGGCCCGGCCTTTTTCAACCCAGTCCACCAGCGCACCGAGACCGTCCCAGCTGTCGGTGGCGGCGCCACCCTGGCAGTGGCTCATGCCGGGAATCAGGAACAAGCGTGCGAAGTCGGTTGTCGCCGCGCCGTGGCGTGCGTTCAGCCGTTGGTAGTAGTCGATCATTTCCTCCGGCGAGAAGATCGGGTCGGCCAGGCCGTGCGCGAACAGCAGCTTGCCGCCGCGCGCGCGAAAGCCGGCGAGATCCACGTCGTCGGCGGTGTTGAAGATCCACGCGTGGGCATCGAGCCGCGCCGGGTCGCGGTCGAAGTCGAAATCGAACACGGTCAACGAGCGGTCGGGCGGCGTGACGAAATAGCCCTGCAGCGCGTCTTGCATCAGCACCACGTGGCGCGAGTTGGGTGCGCCGTCGGCGGCGGTGCCGAGCTT
Source organism: uncultured beta proteobacterium (assembly GCA_963774185.1). Taxonomy (GTDB): domain Bacteria; phylum Pseudomonadota; class Gammaproteobacteria; order Burkholderiales; family Burkholderiaceae_C; genus JAEUPI01. The sequence continues at coordinate 206,239 of CAVZEK010000037.1, read as the reverse complement.
CCAGGCGCGCCAGTCGTTCTGCGGATGGCCGACGCCCGGGTCCCACGGCCAGCCGAAGTACAGCTTGCGGCCGGCGCTGTCGACGGGGCCAGCGAACATCTTCTTCAGCGCGCCCACTTGTGGAGGCGTTAGGCAATCGGTGGTCTTGCCGCCTTCGCACATCAGCTTGCGCGGATCGAACCGGCACGCCGCCGGATTGGAGACCAGGCCGTCGACGAGGCCGTCTTGCGCATCGCAGGCGTCGAGAATGCCCTTGCGCAGCAGCGCGAGGTCGGCATCGCTGAAGGCCCGGCTCAGCACGGGTTTGCCGTCGGCACCGGGTGGCGCGATGGCGGCCAGCGCCTGCGTGTCCCACGCCGCGGCGATGGTGGCGCCCTTGGATACGCGCATCGCCGGTGCCATCGCGATCACGCCGTCGAAGTAAGACGGAAAACGCTGCGTGAACATCATGCCCTGGCGGCCGCCGCCCGAGCAGCCGATGAAGTACGAGCGCTCGGCCGGCTTCGCATAGAAGCGGTGCACGATCTCCTTGGCCGTGACAGCCACCTTGTCGTGCGCGTTGTAGGCGTTGTCCACGCGCGCGATCGGATCGAACCCGAAGCTCGCGTCGGGGCCCTGGTGGCCGGCATCGGTGGTGACCACCGCGAAGCCGCGGTTCAACCCGTAGCCCGGCGCCGCCTGCGGGCCGACGGCGGGACGCAACACCCCGTCGTTGCCACCGCCGCCTTGATAGAGAAGGCGTCCGTTCCACTGCTGCGGCAAGCGCAGCTCGAAGCCGATGTGATACGGCTTGCCGTCGACGCCGACGCGCTCGTTCATGCGCGCGGTCAGTTTGCAGTGCGCCACCAGCAGCGGGCCGGCGGTGACACCGGCAGGCCGCACCGTGTTGCCCTCGATGGCAACGGCCTCGGTGATGCGCACACCTGGCAACGCGAACGCCTGTGCTTGGGCGTTGCACGCGTCGGCCGCGGTGGCGCCGGACTGGGCCGTCGGGGTCGACGTGCAGGCGACGAGCAGCAGTGCGGCGACCGGGGTGGCCGCGGCGAGAGCGAGCGTGGCTTTCATGGGCGAACCCGCTCCTCGAGCGGAGGTGTGCGACGAGATGCCAAGCGTGCCACAAGCCGGCCGAGCAATCCGCTGCCGGGATGGGATCGCGCACATGCGACAAATTTGGCGGATCCAGCGCGCCGGCGCTTCAGCTAGAGCGTGCGTGTGCCGATGACCGATGTGCGGGTGCAACCGGCCCGGCCGCCACCTCATGACGAACAATCCACCGCGCCCCCGATCTCTCGACACCGGCTCCGACCCACGGCAAACGGCGTCATCGTCGTCGCCGGAGCCCGAGCCCACCACCATGCCGGGCCAGACGCTCACCACGTTCGACTGGCTCGACAGCTGCATCGAACAGGCCGCCGCACGCACCGACCTGCAGGCCGCTCGCCATCTGGCTGCGCTGACCGACGTGGGTTCCACCGAACCGGCAACCGTCTTCGCCATGGGCGAAGACACCAGCCGCGTGCTCGGCAAGGTGGTGCTCGGCTATTCGCCGGTGATCGATCGCTGCGAAGGCGTCATCGCCACGCGCTTGACCGTGGTGCCGCTTCGCGTCGGCGTCACGCCGAATGCCGATGCGCTGCTGCAGACCCTCGGCGAGGTGTGGCCCGCAGAGGGCGGGCTCGTTGTGCTCAACGTGTCGTCGGAGCTGCTGCTGGCCGAGTTGATGCGTGCGCGGCCCCATCGCAACGTGATGGTCGAGATCCCGTGGTTCGTGGCTGCGGAGCCGGCCAACACCGGTGTGCTGAGCGAACTGGCGGCGCGCGGCAATCTGCTGCTGTTGAAGGGGCGCCCGGCGCGCGAACTGCCGCGAGAGGTGCTGCACTGCTTCAAGTGGTCGCTGATCGACTATGCCGACGATCGCCGCCTGGCCGCAGGCGCGCCCGCGCAGAGCGCGCCGCGCGCCATCCCGCACATCCAGGGCGGCGTGCGCACGATGGCGCAGCTGCAGCACAGTTTCGAACGCGGTGCCATTGCGGTGATCGGCTGGCCGTTGCAAGAGCCGGTGGTGCCGCACGTGCAGGCGCGCCCCGACGTGGGGGTGGTGCTCGAGCTGATCGAGCACCTCGAGCAGGGCCGCAACGCACAGGCGCTCGACGACACGCTGATGCGCGACCCGCTGCTCGCCTTCGAGCTGCTGCGCCACGTGCAGGCCGCGGCGCCCGGCCAATTGCGATTGGAGACCGGCTCGTTCCGCCACGCGATCTCGCTGCTTGGCGAGCAGCCGTTGCGCCGCTGGCTTGGCGGCATGCTGGCCCACACCGGGGACGACATGCGGCTGCGCCCGGTGAATTTCGCGGCGCTGCGACGCGGGCTGCTGATGCGCCATCTGGCGTCGCCCTCCGGCGCCGCAGAGACGCGCGGCGAACTGTTCATGTGCGGCGTGTTCTCGCTGCTCGACCGCATCATCGGGCGGCCGCTGCGCGAGACGCTGGCGACGCTGGTGGTGCCCGAGCACGTGCGCGCCGCGATCGTCGACGGCAGCGGCCCCTACCACCCACTGCTCGAACTGGTGCGCGCCATCGAATCGGAGAGCGCTCCGCAGATCCGCGCCGCCGCCGATGCCGCGTTCGTCGAACCGCTGGAGATCAACCGCGCGCTGCTGAAGACGCTGTTCCTCGCCGCGTCATTGGATCGCTCACGCTCGCGAAGGGCGGGTGCGGCGGCACCGCGCGCACGGTGATGTGTGCCGCCGCGCCGAGATTCGCGATTCACGTTCAGTCGTTGGATCCTTTTACCTCGAGGCTGGCGCCAGCGCCGTGCGCGCGGCGGCATCGATCAGGGGCTTGGCCTGCCACGATGCCAGCGTGAAGGTCTCTGGCCGCGACGACAGCACCAGCGCGCGATCGTCGCCACCCGGCAGCTTGTAGAAGCGGTAGTCGACCCGCTGGCCATCGCGGCGCTGCACGCCCAACGTGAGTTCCGGTGTCGTCAGGTCCTTGCGCGCAGCGTCGTCGCGGCCACGCAGCGCATTGAAGCGCAGGTCGGCCAGTGCGGCTGCGAGCTTGTCGGCCGCTGCGACGTCGAGTCGCTCGTGGTCGCCCAGGCCCTCCGCGCGCCACGTCGGCGGTGCCGGTGCCGCCGCCGCAGTCTGTGGCGACGACGACGCGCCGGCTGCCGGCGTTGTCGCAGCGGATGGTGCGGAGGCGGCCGATGCGGCTGATGCAGCCGGACCCGGGGCCGCCGCGACTGCCTGCCGCACGAGCTTCAGTCCGGCCACTTCGACCGCAGCGAGGTCGTCGCCGGCCACACGCAGCACCGTCTTGTCGAGCCAGTCGTCGGCCTTGGCCGGTACCTCGTAGGTGGCGAGGTCGACGCTCACCACCGCGTTGTCGCCGGCCTTGCGCGCAAATGTCTGGCGCGCCCCTTGCGTGCTGCCAAGCAGCAGCGTGGCCACGGTCTTGCCGCCCGTGTCGACGCCGATGCGGCGCTCGAACGCCGCGTCGGCGACCTTGAAGCGCTCGGCCGCATCGCTGCTGGTGGCCACGGTGGGCCCCGGCTTCAATGCCGACAGGCGCGCCAGCAGTTGCGTCACCTGGTTGACGTCGGCGGCGAAGTCGCCGGCCTGCGCCACCACCCAGCGGTCGCCTTTGCGCGCGAGGTCGGTGCGCACCTTGTCCGGGCCCTCGATCGTGATCTGGTCGGCCTTGTCCTTGTCGAACGTGAACAGCGCGCCGGCTGCCGGCATCATGGCGCCGCGCGCCGACCAGGCGGCCAGCCCCGCGGCCAGCACCAGTTGCGTACCCAGCAGCGCGGCCAGGGTCTTGTGCGTGCGCGTGATCATGGCGTCACCTCGGCGAGGATGCGTTGATGGCGTGCAGCGTCGCCGCGTGCGACCGCGCGCCGCCAGGCCCATACCGCAGCCAGGCCGAGCAGCGCCAGCAGGTAGTTGCCGATCTCCCAGCCGCGCTGGCGCTCCTCGGGCATCGGCTCGAGCGTGCGCGCGAGCTGTGTGCGCCCGCGCAGCGCCAGCAGCGCCGGATCCTCGAGCGCCCAGTCGATGGTGTTCTGCAGAAACTCGATCGGCTTGGTGTAGAGCGTTTCCAGCCCCTGCGACGCCAGATCGATCGCGGTGTCGGTGGCGAAACTGTTGCTGGCGACCAGCACCAGCCGTGCGCTGTCGGGCGAATGGTCGATCACCGAAGTAGGTGTCGGCGCCGGTGCCGAGGCGGCGGCCGATGCGGCAGCCGCTGCAGCGGTCGCGTTCTTCGCGGGGGCGGCGGCCGCTGCAGTGGCTGACGACGCTGCGGCTGCCGCTGCGGGCGCGGCCAGTGGCGAAGGTTTGCCCTGGTACGCCGAGTCGAAGCGTCCCTCGAGCGCCAGCGCCAGCAGCCGCGGTTTGGCCTCGCCCTCGAGCTTGAAGCCCAGCGGCGGCTGGCTGCGAGGGTCGGGCACCAGGTTCAGGTCACGCGAGGTGCGGCTGTTCGCCGAGCTGTGCAGCAGCTCCGTGACACGCAGCCCCTTGGCCCTGCCGGTGTCCACGCCCACCGGCGAGGCCCAGTTCAGTGTCAACTGCCGCAGCGACCGCGTGATCGGGCTGTCTTCGTTGAGCGAATCGCCGCGCAGGTCGGGGAAGTGTGGATACGGCAGCATGCGGACATCGCGAATCGGCAGCCCGCCGATTGTGCGCTCCACCGGAATCGGCAGCGCGGCGCTGCGCGGATCGACCACCATCGTGTCGTCGATCGACACGCCATAGCGTGCCAGCCAGTCCTCCAGGCCGGACTTCTGCTTGGACGCGCCGATGCCCGCGCCGATGTTGATCTCGTATGGCGAGGTCGCCATCACCACCGGGCCGCCGCGCATCAGAAACTGGTCGATCGCGAAGCGCTGCTTGTCGTCGAGCTCGTGCGGTGCGAGCACCAGCAGCAGATCGGCGTCGTCCGGTACGCGTCCGTCTTTGAGGTCGACGTCGCGTACTCGCACGTTCTCCGCCAACGTCTGGTCCAGCCGAGAATAGGTGGGGCCGCTGGGTGGTGGCATGCCGGGCATGCCCGGCATGCCACCCATCGTCAGCGGGTGCAGCACGGCCACCGTCTTCAAGAACCCGGGCGCCGTGCGCTGCAGCGCCGACTGCAGTGTGTGCTCCAGAGCAGTCTTCTCCAGTTTGTCGGGCAGCGGCACCTGCACGAGCTCGGTGCCGTCGTCGAGCAGCATCGTGAACCAGAACGGCTGCGGGTCGACGAGGCTCGCGATCTGCGGCGCCAGGCCGTACTTGTCGCGCAGTTCGCGCGCCAGCTTGCCGCCGTTGGCATCGGGATCTTCGAACTCGACCTTCAGCATGCCGTGGCTGCGCGGCATCTGTTCGTCCACGATGGCCTTGAAGTCGGCGCGCAGCCGGCGCAGCGGCTCGGGCAGGCGGGCGTCGGGCGAGAAGTAGGCCTTGAGCTGCACCGGGTGCGTCAGCGTCTGATAGACGTTGCCGCCGGCCTGGTAGGCGTTAACGGCCTTTCGGATCGCGCGGGTGATCGCGTACTCGGGGTTCTTCAATACCACGGTCAGTGGACCTTCGCTGTGGCCCTTGACCTCGATGAGATCGCGATAGCCGAGCTTCTCGACCTGGTCCCCATAGGCGACAACGACGTCGAAGTACGAATTCGTGACCGAGGCCTGGTAGCGGTCAGCCGTCTGGAAGGGCACCGGCCGCACGCCATAGCGGCTGGCGGCTTCTTCTTCCTGCGCGCGGTCGTGCGTGGGGTCGATGAAGTCGACGCGCGCACGGTTGCCGGCGGCGACGCCGTATTCGCGCAGCAGATCCTCCAGCCGCGGCACCAGCGGTGCGAGGTACGGGTGGGTCTTGGCCGAGAAGTAGCCGCGGATCAACAGCGGCTCGTGCAGCTCGTGCAGCTGCAGCCGCGTGGCCTCCGACAGCGAGAAGCTTCGGCCTTGCGTCAGATCGACGCGCAGCCACGGCACGGCGACGATCCACAGATCGATGGCGACGAAGTTGGCCACCACCAAGGCCGCCAGCCACGCGCGCGAGCGGTGTGGAGCGCTGGCCGGGTTGCCGGCCCAGCGCAGGCGCTCCAGCGTGAACAGGTTGAGCGTCAGAAACACGCCGGCCAGCGACGCGAAGTACACCAGGTCGCGCAGGTCCAGCACGCCGCGCGTGATGGCCTCGAAGCGGGCGCTGGTGCCCACCGCCTCGAGCCAGCGCCCGAACGGCTGGCCGAGCAGATTGGTCAGCGTCGGCGAGCCGACGAAGTACAGCGCCGCACACACGACGACCGTGACGATCAGCGCGACGATCGGGTTGTCGGTGCGCGCGCTCATCGCCAGTCCGATCGCCGCGTAAGCCGCCGCCAGCAGCAGCGTTGCCACATAGCCGCCGATCACGGGGCCCCAGTCGAGCGGCCCGAGCAGCGCCACGGTGATCGGCAGCGGCAGTGTCAGCGCCAGGGCCAGCGCGACCAGCGCTTCGATCGCGGCAAACTTGCCCAGCACCAGCGCCAACGGCGCCACCGGCGCAGTGAGCAGGCTCTCCAGGGTGCCGGCACGGCGCTCTTCGCTCCAGGCGCGCATCGTCAGCGCCGCCACCAGAAAGATGAGCAACAGCGGCAGCCACTGGAACAGTGGCCGCACGTCGGCGATGTTGCGCGCGAAGAAGGTCTCGACCCAGAAGAAGGAGAACAGCACCGCGGCGGCGAACGCACCCAGGAAGAGATACGCCGCAGGCGAAGCGAAGAAAGCGCGGAACTCCTTGCGTGCGACGCGCAGCGCTGCGCTCACGATGGCAATCTGGGCGTCACGCATGCGCGGCCTCCTGCGCGATGTGGCTGTTGACCGCGGCGAACACGGTCTCCAGATCCTGGCGCTCGGGTTGCAGGCGGTGCAGCGAGACGCCAGCGCCGGCCAGTGCGCGCGCCACCAGCGGCGCCGCCTGCTCGTCGGCTTCGAGCCGGTAGCGGTGCAATGGACCGTCGGTGCCCAGAGACTGCACGCCGCGCACGCCCGGCACGGCGGCCAGCACGCGTGCCGCATCGGCGGCCACCGCAACCAGCAGCGCCTCGGTGCGCGCCAACGCGTCGATGCGCGAATCCACCGCGAGGCGGCCGGCGCGCATGATCAGCACGCGCTCGCACACCGCCTGCACCTCTTGCAGGATGTGGGTCGACACGATCACCGTCGCGCAGGCGGCGAGCTCGCGGATCAGCTCGCGCATGTGCAGGATCTGCGTCGGATCCAAGCCATTGGTCGGCTCGTCGAGGATCACGATGTCGGGCGCGTGCAGCAGCGCCTGTGCGACGCCGACGCGCTGGCGATAGCCGCGCGACAGTGTCTGGATCGTTGCTGCGGCCTTCTCGATCAACGCGGTACGCCGGATGGCATGTGCGACGGCAGCGTCGCGTTCGGCTTCAGGCACGCCGTGCAAGGCCGCTTGATAGTCGAGGTAGTCGATCACTGTCATTTCGGGCCACAGCGGACAGTTCTCGGGCAGGTAGCCGATGCGGCGCTGGATCGCGGCGGTGTCGTCCCCGATCTCGAGGCCGTCGATCAGGATGCGGCCGGCGGTGGGTTCGAGGTAGCCGGTGAGCATCTTCATGATGGTGGTCTTGCCGGCGCCGTTGTGGCCGAGCAGGCCCACCACTTCGCCGCGCCCGATATTGAAGCTGGCATCGTCGACGGCGAGCAATTCGCCATAGCGGCGGCTCAGGTGTTCCACCTGGATCATGGACATTGCGTTCTCTCGCAGGGTTGGCTACGCGGCAGTCGGCCCCGGCAGGGGCCAGGCGTCACCTTGCTCGAGGAGGCGGACGCGACAGTTCAGAGACGAAGCGCTTGGACCTTTTGCAGCGGGTGCTCATCGGAATTGGCCGGTCTTGGCTCCGGTGGCAGATTGATCGATCGCCGCAGCGCAAAGTTCCCCTTGGGGCTGCCGCCACCGGCCGGGCCGGCATCTTGCGCATCGCGAGGTGCAGGGCGGCAGCGCGATGACGGGAGCCGGGCGAAGCTGGCCTATATATTGCGTAGCGGTCGCCATGCCGATCGTTCTCGACGCCACCCGCACCGCAACCGTGCCACGAACCACCGCCCCATCGCCCACTCGCCGCTCTCGCGACGATGCCGCGGCCAAGAACGCGCCGCTGGTGGAAGACATCCGGCGGCTCGGGCGCCTGCTCGGCCAGGTGATCCGCGAGCAGGAAGGGGCCGAAGCCTACGAGCTGATCGAGCGCATCCGGCAACTGTCGGTGGCCTATCGGCTCAAGCGCGATCACAACGCCGGGCGCGACCTCACCCAATTGCTCAAGCGCCTGTCGGCTGACCAGACGGTGAGCGTGATCCGCGCGTTCAGCTACTTCAGCCACCTGGCCAACATCGCCGAAGACCGTCACCACGTGCGCCGCCGCCGCGTTCACGAACGCGCCGGCCACCGAGCATCCGGGGTCGCTGGCGATGAGTTTCGAGCGCCTTCATCGCGCCGGTGTGCGGCCGGCGCAGGTGGCAGCCACGCTCGCGCATGCGCACATCTCGCCGGTGTTGACCGCCCACCCCACCGAAGTGCAGCGCAAGAGCATTCTCGACGCGGAATTCGCGATCGCGCGGCTGGTGGGCGAGCGCGACGGGCTCGACACGCCGCGCGAGCGCGAGGACAACGAGGCCGCGATCCGCGCGCGCATCACGCAGCTGTGGCAGACGCGCATGCTGCGCTACACCAAGCTCACCGTGGCCGACGAGGTGGAGAACGCGCTGTCGTACTACCCGGTGACCTTTCTGCGGCAAGTGCCGCGGCTGTACGCCGAGATCGAACGCGAACTCGCCGGGCACGAAGTGGCGCCGTTCTTTCGCATGGGCCACTGGATCGGCGGCGACCGCGACGGCAACCCCAACGTCGGCGCGCACACGATGCGCGGCGCGCTCGCGCGCCAGGCCGAAGTGGCGTTGCGTTTCTATCTCACCGAGGTGCACGAGCTCGGCGCAGAGCTGTCGATCTCGCAGCTGCTGGCGCCAGTGACCGACGCGATGCTCGCGCTCGCAGAACGCTCGCCCGACCGCAACCCGCACCGCGAGGATGAACCCTATCGCCGTGCGCTGACGGGCATGTATGCACGTTTAGCTGCGACGCTGCAGCGCCTCACCGGCACCGAGGCGCTGCGCCATGCGGTGGCGCCGCAGCAGCCGTACGACAGCGCCGACGAGTTCTTGGTCGACCTGCGGGTGATCGAGGCGTCGCTGCGCCACCACCATGCCGATGCGCTGATCGCGCCGCGCCTGAAGCCGCTGCAGCGCGCCGCGCAGGTGTTCGGCTTTCACCTGGCCACGCTGGATCTGCGACAGAGCTCCGACCAGCACGAGGCCGTGATCGCCGAGCTGCTGCGCACGGCGCGGCTGCAGGCCGACTATGCCGCGCTGCCCGAGGCCGAGCGCTGCGCATTGCTGATGCGGCTGCTGCACGACGCGCGGCCGCTGCGCGTGGTGGGCCATGTCTACAGCGAGTGGGCGACGAGCGAGCTGGCGGTGTTCGAGGCGGCGCGCGATGCGCTGCGCGCGTACGGGACGGGCGCCCTGCGCCACTACATCATCTCGCACACCGAGGCGGTGAGCGACCTGCTCGAGGTTCTGTTGCTGTTGAAGGAAGTGGGGCTGGCCAGCGGCATGCTCGGCGAGGACTTGAAGAGCGCGCTGATCGTGGTGCCCCTGTTCGAGACCATCGGCGACTTGCGCCAGGCGGCGGGCATCATGCGCGCGTTCTACGCGCTGCCGGGCATCGCCGCGATGGTGCGCGACGGCGGCGGCGAGCAGGACGTGATGCTCGGCTACAGCGACAGCAACAAGGACGGCGGCTTCTTCACCAGCAACTGGGAGCTTTACCGCGCCGAGGTCGCGCTGGTGCAGTTGTTCGACGAGCTGCACGCCACGCACGGCCTCACGTTGCGTCTGTTCCATGGCCGCGGTGGTACCGTGGGGCGCGGTGGTGGGCCTAGCTACGAGGCGATCCTGGCGCAGCCTCCGGGCACGGTAAAAGGCCAGATCCGCCTCACCGAGCAGGGCGAGGTGATCGCCAGCAAATACGCAAACCCCGAGATCGGCTTGCGCAACCTCGAGACGCTGGTGGCCGCCACGCTCGAGGCCACGCTGCTGCATCCGACGCAGCCGGCTTCAAAGGCGTTTCTCGAAGCTGCCGAGGCGATCTCGCAGGCCAGCATGGCGGCGTATCGCAAGCTGGTGTACGAGACGCCGGGCTTCACCGACTACTTCTTCGCGGCCACGCCGATCCGCGAGATCGCCGAGCTCAACATCGGGTCGCGGCCGGCCTCGCGCAAGGCCACCCGTGCCATCGAAGACCTGCGCGCCATTCCGTGGGGCTTCAGCTGGGGCCAGTGCCGCGTCGCGCTGCCGGGCTGGTATGGCTTCGGCTCGGGTGTGGCGGCGTTTCTCGATGGCGGCAACAACGGCATGTCGCGCGCGCAGCGGCTGCGCGCTTGCTCAAGCGGATGGTCAAGCAGTGGCCGTTCTTCCGCACGTTGCTGTCGAACCTGGACATGGTGCTCGCCAAGTCCGACCTCGGCATCGCGGCCCGCTACGTCGAGCTGGTGGAAGACGCGCGCCTGGGCAAGCGCGTGTTCGCCGCCATCGAAGCCGAGTGGCAGCGCGTGTCCGACGCGCTGGATGAGATCACCGGCGAGCCGCGGCGTCTGGCCAGCAACCCGAGCCTGGCGCGCTCGATCGAGCACCGCTTTCCGTATCTCGACCCGCTGAACCACCTGCAGGTGGAACTGATGCGCCGCTACCGTGCGCGAGACGAGGGCGAGCCGGTCAACGAGCGCGTGCAGCGCGGCATTCATATCTCGATCAACGGCATCGCGGCGGGGTTGCGCAATACCGGGTGAGGGTCGGGTTTGCGCGCGCATCGCGCCACGGCGAGAGTTGTTCAATGCATTTCCACAGGCCATCCACTGGATGTCCACTGGCCGGGAGCGAGCTTCGCCGATAGCATCAAGGCGCTCGGAGGGGAGGCCAGGCATGGAGAAGCAACTCAAGTTGATTTGCCCGCATTGCCGTGGTTCGGGCTGGCTGTGCGATGAGCACCCCACGCTGCCGTGGGATCATGACGACTGCGACGGCGCCGGCGTTGCGTGCGGCTGCAACGCGTTTGCCGCACCTCACAAAGAGGTGTTTGTCGAGTACGACGCGTTGGACGAGGGCGCGCGCTAGCTGCCTCGTCATCGCATCGGCAGGGCGCCTGCGCTTGGCGCTCACCCCCTAAACTGACTCTCCGGCGCGAAGCTCGCCGTTTGCAGGGGGTGTGCGATGCACACGGTGCGCATGGAACTGTTGCAGCAGATGCCGATTTTCGGAGGCATCGACGATGACGCGCTGAGGTTCTTGCTCGAGCCCGTGCCGTCGATCACCGTGCCGGCGGGGCAGTTCTTCTTCCGCGAACGCGATCCCGCGGATTGCATGTATGTGCTGGAATCCGGGCAGGTTGCCGTGCTGAAGGACTGGGCGGGTCGCGAGTTGCTGTTGCGTCACCTCGGTCAGGGCGACTGTTTCGGCGAGATGGCCTTGCTCGATCTGTTCGCGCGCAGCGCTTCGGTGCGTGCCGTCGAAGATTGCCGCGCGATGGCGCTGACGTCGGCTCACCTGTACCGGTTGTTCGAGCACGATGCCGCGCAGTTCGCGCTGATCCAGATGAACATCGGGCGCGAGATGAGCCGCCGTCTGCGCGAAGCGGACGAGCAGCTGTTTCGGGCCACGATGGGAGAAGAGCGTTCAGCGCCCGATACGGCGTTTGTGACCATCTGACTTGTGGCAAAGAGGCCTGCGCCTTGCGCGGTGTCGGATCGAAGCCTGGACAAGGCCAGCCGTTCACACACGGTGTCCACCGGCCGCGGGGTCGGTCATGGCATCGCCTGCGCTTGCAGTGGCCAAACCCTCGATATCGCAACTATCTTGCCGACACCCGCACCGGGATGCGCCGGCGGCCGAAGCCGCGTTCGAAGCGCGGCGCGAAGTGGCCGGCGACGCGAGTGCCACAGCGGGAGCAGCCGCCCTGCGTATCGAGCCTGTAGTGCAGCACCGCGTGCCAGTCACGCTCGATCAGCGGTGCGGCACAACCGGGGCAGAACGTGGTCCCGCCTTCGGTGTCGTGCACGTTGCCGGTGTAGACGTGGTGCAGCCCGTTGGCCAGCGCAATCCGACGCGCGCGCGTCAGTGTGCTCGCCGGCGTGGCGGGTACTTCGCTCATCTTGTAGTCGGGGTGGAAGGCGGTGAAGTGCAGCGGCACGTCCGGCCCCAGATGGTCGGCGATCCAGCGCGTCATCGCATCGAGCTCGGGCGTGCTGTCGTTCAGGCCCGGGATCAGCAGCGTGGTGATCTCCAGCCAGCACGAGGTCTCGTGGTGGATGTGCTGCAGCGTGTCGAGCACCGGCGCGAGGTGCGAGCCGGTCTGCTGGTGGTAGAAGTCTTCGGTGAAGGCCTTCAGGTCGACATTGGCCGCGTCCATCTTGTCGAAGAAGACGCGCCGCGGCTCGGCGTGGATGTAGCCTGCCGTCACGGCCACCGTCTTGATGCCCAGCGCGTGGCAGGCATCGGCCGTGTCCATCGCGTACTCGGCAAAGATGACCGGGTCGTTGTAGGTGAATGCCACGCTGGCCGCGCCGCTGGCCTGTGCAGCCTCGGCGATGCGCTGCGGCGAGGCGGCGTCGAGCAGCCGGTCCATCTCGCGGCTCTTGGAGATGTCCCAGTTCTGGCAGAACTTGCAGGCCAGGTTGCAGCCGGCGGTGCCGAACGAGAACACGCTGGAACCCGGCAGAAAGTGGTTGAGCGGCTTCTTCTCGATCGGGTCGATGCAAAAGCCCGAGCTGCGGCCATAGGTAGCCAGCACCATTGCATCGCCGACGCGCTGGCGCACGAAGCATAAGCCGCGCTGGCCCTCGTGCAGCTTGCAGTCGCGCGGGCACAGATCGCACTGGATGCGGCCGTCGGGCAGCGCGTGCCACCAGCGGGCTGGCGCGCTCGACTCTTGTACTGGCAGATCGGTGCGCGCGTTCATGCAGACACCGAGCCCGCCTCGTGGTCGGCGAAACTGCGCACGCGGTAGCGCGACAGCCGCACGTCGGCCGACCAGAAGCCGGCCGCCAGGCCGGCCTTGCGCTTGAGTGCGGCGATGAAGTCGGCCGCATGCGGCAACTGCCGCCAGACCTGCGGCAGCAGCGTCGCGCGGGCACCGCGCCACTCGAAGATCACACCGTCGATGCCCGGGCGCAATGCGGCCGCCGCCTCGGCCTCGCTGCGCGCGTGCAGCGGTTCGGCCGGGTCGAGCAGCGACACCTCGACCTTCAGGCCCGGCCACTCGTGGGCGCGCAATGGTGCGAAGCGGCTGTCTTCGAAGGCCGCGGCGAGGGCATTGGCGCGCACGTCGTCGTGCAGCAAGCGGGTGGCCTCGAGCCGCCCGACGCAGCCGCGCAGCTGGCCGTCCGCGCTGTGCAGCGTGACGAAGGTGGCCCCAGGACGGCGCAGGGCCGGGTGATCGGCCGTCGCCTCCTGCACGGCCCGCAGGCCCAGCGCCCCGGCGATGGTCTGCCGCGCGGCGGTCACCAGCGAGCGACCCAGTGCGTCGTCGTCCTTGCCCGAGACTGCAGACCCGTGGTCGAACGCGATCGCGCCATAGCCGACCACACGGTCGCGGTCCGCCCGCGACATGCCGGTAGCATCGGCCGAATTGCGCAGACCCAGCAGGCGCGGCGCCAGGCCATGCCGGCGCGCCAGCAGCAGTGCACCGTTCAGCGGCGCCGCGCCGCAGGCCTCTTCGCCGCGAAGGTCGGTGGCGAGTTGCAGGATGCGCTGCACCGTGCTGTGGTCGCGGGCCCGCGCCTGCGCGTCGGGCAGGTAGTGCGACAGATCGGAGCTGATCACGATCAGCGTCTCGTCGCCTCCCCAAAGCCGCTCGAGCACCTCGGCCACCTCGGCCGGGCTGGCCCGGCCCACCGCCAGCGGCGCCACCGTGAAGCCGCCGGCGAGCACGCTCTGCAAGAACGGCAACTGGACTTCGAGCGAATGCTCCTGGGCGTGCGGCACGTCGGTCCATACCACCTGGTGCAGATCGCGCAGGCCAGCCAGCGCATCCCGGTCGAGCGGCACGCGGCCGAGCGGCGTTTCGAAAGCGGCGACCGTCGGTGCCGCCAGGCCCTGCACGGCCACCCGGTGTACGGGGCCGAGCAGCACGATGCGGGTGATGCGCCCGCGCCAAGGCACCAGCGGCGCATAAGCCAGCGCGGCCACGTCGCCCGAATAGACATAGCCGGCATGCGGCACCACCAACACTTTGGGCGGCCGATCGGCTCCACCGACCCCGGACACACCTGCCGACGCGAGATGGCGGCCCACAGCGCCGCGCAACTCGTTTGGATCGCTCGGGTAGAAGGTGCCGGCAACGGCGGCCGGACGGATGGCTGACTGCATTGCACTCATATGTTTGGGCACTTCGACGACGATCAAGCCTCGCCTGAAGGGGACCGGTACCATCGGCGCCTTTCACCGCGGATTCGCGCGACCATGGACGCTCACCGGGGTTTTCGGCTGCCACACATCTGCCTGCCACGGCCGGGCATCGATCTGCGCCGATGGGCCGTGATCGCCTGCGATCAGTACACCTCGGAGCCGGAATACTGGGAACGGGTGGCGCAAGAAGTGGGCGACGCGCCGTCCACTTTGCACCTGATCTTTCCCGAGGTCTACCTGGGTGCGGCCGATGCGCCGGCACGCATTCGCCGGATTCAGGAGACGATGCGCCGCTATCTGGCCGAGGGTCTGTTCGTCGAGCGCGACGGCGCGGTGTACGTGGAGCGCACGGTTGGCGGGCGCACGCGCCGCGGGCTGATGCTCGAGCTCGACCTCGAGCACTACGACTACAGCGCACGGCTCGACCAGCCTGATCCGTCCCACCGAGGGCACGATGGTGGCGCGCCTGGCGCCGCGCATCGAGGTGCGGCGCGGCGCCGAGCTGGAGCTGCCGCACATCCTGGTGCTGATCGACGACCCCAACGGCACGGTGATCGAACCATTGGCCGCTGCGCACCACGCGTTGCCGAAGCTGTATGCCACCGAGCTGATGTGCGGCGGCGGCCATGTCGCGGGCCATGCGGTGGAGGGCGCGCACAGCGCGCGCGCGGTGCAGGCGCTGCACGCGCTGGCCGATCCGCAGACGTTTGCGGCGCGGTACGGCGTGCCGATCGGCACGCCGACGATGCTGTTCGCCATGGGCGACGGCAACCACTCGCTGGCCACGGCCAAGTCGATCTGGGACAGCGCCAAAGCCACCGTCGGCATGGACCACCCCAGCCGCTATGCGCTGGTGGAGGTGGTGAACATCCACGACCCCGCGCTCGACTTTGCGCCGATCCATCGGCTGCTGTTCGGTGTGACAGCCGATGTACGGCAGGCGTTGTCGCAGACGTTCGGCCCGCCGTGTGCACGTGCACCGACGTGCCCTCGGCCGCGGCGATGCGCGAGCGGGTGGCAGCCGCGCGCGGCCCGCACCAGACGGCGGGGCTCATCGGGCCCGGCGCGCGCTTCAGCGTGATCGAGATTGCCGAGCCACCTTCGACGCTTGGCCGTGGGAACGTGGCAACCGTTCATCGACGGCTTGATTGAGCGCGGCGGTGCGCAAGGAGGTGGACTACGTGCACGGCGACGAGGCGCTCGAACGCCTGGCGCAACAGGCGGGCAACGTCGGGCGTGCATCTGGCGGGCATCGGCAAGAGCGAGTTGATGCGCCGCGTGGTGCACGACGGGCCCACGCCGCGCAAGACGTTCTCGATGGGCGAGGCGCACGAGAAGCGCTTCTACGTGGAGGCACGGCGCATCGCGCGCTGAGCGCGCCAGGGTCGGCGCCGATGGCCAAGCGCGCGTGGCGTGACACCATGGCGGACATGGTATTGAACCGACACGCTTGGCCACAGGAGGCACTCTCGTGAGTAGACGACGTCTCATTGCCAGTGTGGCGGCCGCCCTCGCGGTCTCGGGCACCACCATGGCGCAGGACATTCCAAAGAAGCCGATCACCATCGTCGTGGGCTTCGAGGCAGGCGGTGCGGCCGACCACGCGGCGCGCGTCGTCGCCAAGAAGCTGACCGAGAACCTGGCCACCACCGTGGTGGTCGACAACAAGCCCGGCGCCGGCGGCAACATCGCGCACGAACTCGTGGCCCGCGCCGCGACCGATGGCTCGGTCATCCTGCTCGGGTCGGTGGGGCCGCTGTCGATCGCGCCGCACCTGACCAAGCTGCGCTACGACCCCGAGAAAGACCTGGCGCCGTTGACGATGGGCATGAATTTTCCCAACGTGCTGGTGGTGCCGCCCTCGCTGGGCGTGAAGACCTTTGCCGAGTTCATGGCGCTGGCCCAGAAGAACCCGGGCAAGCTCAACTACGGCTCCACCGGCGTGGGCTCGGCGTCGCATCTGGCCGGTGAGTTGTTCAATGCGATGGGCGGCGTGGAGATCGTCCACATTCCGTTCAAGGGCGGCGCGCCGGCGATGAACGAGCTGCTGGCGGGCCGCATCTCGGCGTACTTCGCCACCATGTCGACGGCCGGCCCGTACATCACCGCCGGCCGATTGATCCCGCTGGCCACCACGGGGCTGCAGCGCGCGCCGTTCCTGCCCGACCTGCCCACCGTGTCGGAGGCCGGACTCAAAGGCTTCAGCGCGACCAACTGGTACGCCTTCGTCGCGCCGGGCAAGACCCCGGTGCCCACGCTCGATCGCTGGAACGAGGAACTGGTCAAGGCACTCAAGGCGCCCGAGGTGGCCGACGAGTTGACGCGCGCCGGCCTGCTGCCCGCGCCGAGCACGCGCGACGAGCTCGCGCGCCACATCACCGAAGAGTCCAAGACATGGGGCAAGGTGATTGCCGATCGCAAGATCACTGCGGAGTGATTGGCGAGTGCGTCAAAGCTTGCGCAGGTAAGCCAGGAGCGCCGGAACCTCGGCATCGGTGAACGGACGATCGATGACCGGAGGCGTGACACCGGGCTGCGTGGTGAGCAGCGCTGCGGCCGGGTTCTGGACCTGCACGCGCTTGTAGAACTGCTTGTAGTGCTCGATCACCTCTTCGAGCGTCGCCGCGGTGTTGTTGATGAAGTACGGCGCGGTGCGGCTGATCCCACGCAGCCTTGGGGTGTCCATCGCCTGGATGTCGCCCTGGCCACCGGCGAGCGGGTAGCCGGTGAGCAGCAGGCGGCCCGGATCCGAGGTCGTGACTCGCGTGACGCACGGCGGCTGCGGCGCGGCGCCGCCGCACGCGTTCCGCTCGGCGCGCGCCGCTGTTGGTGATCTCATAGGTGCGCACGTTCTTCATCTGGCTCGGGCTGCACGGCGCGAACGACAAAGCGCGGCGGATTGACGTTGTCGACTGGCCTGGGGCACGCGGAAAAAATGTTGTGATAACGGATGATGGCGGTCGGCGTTCCCGGCGTGCCCTGCGGGATCGGTGTGCTGCCGCTCGGATGGCTGCCGACGTTGCCGTGGCACTGGGCGCAGGCGCGGTTGAAGACCGTCTTGCCCGCCGTCTCCAGGGCATCCAGCACGGGGTCGGGATCAGGCAGCGGGCTCGTGCCTGCAGTGATGGCGTCAGACAGCACCTTCACGCTCGGGGACGAGAACTGCGTGCTCTGGAACGCCGCCAGGTCGTCCAGGAAGCTCGCTGGCGGGTCGACGGTGATCCCGGCATGGTTGCGCAGCGCGCCGAGCGCCTGGTTCTGCAGCGTGTCGATGCGGCCGTCGAGCTGGTAGCCGCCGCTCGGGTTCGGCCCACGCGGCGACGCAGGAGCGATGCCGTCGGGGCCCGTGATGTTGACGTCGAAGATCGAAGGCGTCGATCGCCAGACGTCGGCGACGGTCTCGCTGGTCGGCAGCGCCGACGCCGGGCACGGCACCGTCGACCCGCAGTCGAGCAGCTTCACGTTGGCGGGCAGCGGGATCGTCACGCGAACCAGGCCGTTTTGCGTCAGGTTGGTGAAGTCGTGCGCGGCCGCGCCGTTGACGCGGAAGTCATCGGCGTCGATGGCGCGGAACAGCGGATCGTCGACGCCCGTCGCGGTCATCTGCGCAAACCTCGCCTGCGCGGCGGCGGGGGTCAGCTGGAAATTCTCGGAATCCATGTGGCAGTCGGAACACGCACGGCCATTGCCGCCGAGGCCTGCGAGGGTCCGGTCGTGGAAGTTCGCCTTGCCTCGACAGACCGGGGAGTCGGCCGGCGTGCAGGCGGTGGCATCGGGCGACCGCCGGACTCGTCGTCGCTGGCCGCCGCCACATGAGGAGATCGTGATGCCGCCGAACAGCACAAGGGCTGCGGTCAGCCGGCTTTTGCGGTGGCTCTGTTTCATGTTCGTCCTCCGGGACGCGACCCGACATCGTCACAATCGCCTGGATGGCGCCGCGGAAGTCATTCGCGGGCATCTGAAGACATCTCTGAAGAAGTCTGAATTCGCGCCATGGCTCCCGTCGCCGCGTTATGCCTTCGGTGATTTCGTGCTGGAGCCCTCGCAGCAGCGGGTGCGCCGACGCGACGGCAGTGCGCTGAACCTCACGCCTCGGTTGTTCGACGCCTTGCTGCTGTTCGTCGAAAACGCCGGCGCGTTGCTCGACAAAGATGCGCTGATGCAGGCGCTGTGGCCGGGCCTGGTGGTCGAGGACAACAGCCTGAGCCAGGTCATCTCCGGCCTGCGACGCGCGCTCGGCGACGACCCCAGGACAGCCGCTACATCCAGACCGTGCCACGCCGCGGCTTCCGGTTCATCGCCGCCGTGACCGTACTCGCGGAGCCGCCAGCGCCCGAGTCGCTTGCCCACCGCCGCGACCGTCTCTACGCCGCAAGCCGAGCCGCTGTCCGGGCCGCGTCGGACAAGCGGCGCTTGCGGCGCCTGGCACTGGTGACGCAGCGTCGTCATGGGTTTCGCGGGCATGGGGTGGTGGCTGTCGCGCCGCGCATCGACAGATCGGCACTGCGGCGCAGCTCTCGACCCTGGCCGTGCTGCCTTTCAAGCCGCTGGCATCGGAGGCTCGCGACGAGTTGCTGGAAGTGGGCATGGCCGACAGCCTGATCGCGCGGCTGTCCACAGTGCCCGGGCTCGTCGTGCGCTCGATCGGATCGGTGCGTCGCTATGCGGGTACCGAGCAGGATCCGCTGCGTGCGGCGCGCGATCTGGACGTGGCGTGGATCGTCGATGGCTCACTGCAGCGACGCGGTGATCAGTTGCGCGTGACCGCGCGCCTGCTTCGCGCAGCGGACGGCGCTGCCACGTGGAGCGGCAGCTTCGACGAAAAATTCACCGGGGTCTTCGACGTGCAGGACGCGATCTCGACGCGCGTCGCGCGGGTGCTCGCGCCGCAGCCTCGAAGTCTTCGCCGGCGCACGCCGCGCCGCTGACCGAAATCGGCGGCACGCGCAATACCGACGCCTACCAGCTCTACCTTGGCCGCGGCTCGACACGCGCAGGAGATGCGCGCCGAGGGCCTGCGCAAGAGCATGGCGCTGTACCACCAGGCGCTGGACATCGACCCGGGCTACGCCCTGGCCTGGGTCGGGCTTGCCGAAACTCACCGGCGCACTTTGTTCGGCGCCGACGACTTGCCGTCAGCAGGTGTTCGAGCCGGCGCACGTCGCTGTCGCAGCGCGCGCTGGCCGCTCGTCCCGAATCTGGCCGAAGCCCGTGCCGAGCGGGCCTTCAAGCTCTATTGGTTCGACTTCGACTGGCCGGGCGCCGAGCGCGAGTTTCGAGCGTCGCTCGCGATCAACCCGAACGTGGCCACGGCCCACTTCGGCCTGGCGCAGCCTTGTTGTTGAAACAGGATCGGCCCGACGAAGGCTTTGCGCACATGCGCATGGCCCGCGAGCTCGATCCGATGTCGCCCGTGCTCAATACGCTCGAGGCGCGCTTACCTGCTCGAGGCGGGCCGTCGCGACGAAGCGCCGCGCACGACTGAACCGACGCCTTCGACATCGCCCCCAGTTTCTGGCTTGCCCATTGCACCCAGGGGCTCGTGCATCTCTCCGACCAGCAACCCGACAAGGCCATCGCCGAGATGCGGCGCGGGGTCGAATTGGCCGATGGCACCTCACGGCCCAGCGCCTTGCTGGCCGTCTACCTTGCGCGCATGCGGTCAATCCGATGAGGCGCGCAAGATCCTGAATCAGCTGCTCGCCCTCGAGAAGACACGATACGTGCCACCATCGTCGCTGGCAACGGTGCATGCCGCCTTGGGCGAGGTCGAGCCTGCGCTCGACGCGCTGGATCGGGCCTTTCTGACACGCGACACGCGGCTGACGTTCTTGAAGGACGACTCGCGGCTAGAGCAGCTTGCGCAAGGAGCCACGCTTTGTCGCTCTCATTCACAAGCTGAAGATGGATCGTTTCGGGCCGGGGCTCGCACCGCTCTGACCCCACCATCGGCCGCTGCGCTGCGCCGCGGCTCAATGCCCGACGATCGCGCTCTTCATCTGGTTGAGGATTGTCAACGCCTCGGCGCGTTCGGCCGCGGGCACCTTGAGCTTGTCGAGTGATTTCGCGATGTCGTCGACCAGCGCATCGAACTCGTCGTCGCGAATGTGCATGGCCTCGTGGGCGTCTGCCATGTTGCGGCCGGTATAGACGCACGGCCCGCCGGCGCGCAGGCAAAGCAGGTCCACCAGGTCGCTCTTCAGGTGACGCGCGTCGGCGTTGCGAAACCGCTGGTTGATGCGAGGGTCGGCGGCGATGTTGCCGAGCGCGTCGTCGACGATGGCCGTGATCGCCGCCCGGCCGCCGAGCCTCTGGTACAGGCTCTGGTCGGGGGCAGGCCGCGCCGGCGGCATCGGCGTGCAGCCGCCGAGAATGCAAAGCAAGAGCGCAACGGCAACAGCACCTCGCCTCCAAAGCCTCTTGTTCATGTTGTGACGTTCGATGGTGGCGCTGCTGGTGACAGGCGCATTCTGCACGTTGCATGAGGGCCGGGACTGAAACCGCCCGCAGCGCGCGGCACCCTCCATCCAGGTGGTCGGGCGCGAGCGCCGGCCGGACGCCCGAAGAACCGATCACTAAGCTTTCAGCCGATAGCCTGTTCGGAAGATCCAAACCACGACGGCGAGCGACGCCACGAGAAAGGCGAAGGTCATGCCTAGGCTCAAGCCCAGCCCGACGTCGGCGACGCCATAGAAGCTCCAGCGAAAACCGCTCACCAGATAGACCACCGGATTCAGCAGCGCCACCTTCTGCCAGAACGGCGGCAGCATGTCGATCGAATAGAAGCTGCCGCCCAGAAACGTGAGCGGCGTGATGATCAGCAGCGGCACCACCTGCAGCTTCTCGAAGCCGTCGGCCCAGACACCGATGATGAAGCCGAGCTGGCTGAACGTGACCGCCGTCAGCACCAGAAACAGCACCATCCACAGCGGGTGTTCGATGCGCAGCGGCACGAACAGCCAGGCGGTGGCCATGATGATGAGCCCCAGCATGATCGACTTGGTGGCCGCAGCACCGACGTAGCTCAGCACGATCTCGAACGCCGAGACCGGCGCCGACAGCAACTCGTAGATCGTGCCGGTGAACTTGGGAAAGTAGATGCCGAACGATGCGTTGGAGATGCTCTGCGTCAGCAGCGACAGCATCACCAGCCCCGGCACGATGAACGCACCGTAGCTGACGCCGCCCATCTGCGGAATGCGCGAGCCGATCGCCGCGCCGAAGACGATGAAGTACAGCGACGTCGAGATCACCGGCGAGACGATGCTCTGCATCAGCGTGCGCCATGTGCGTGCCATCTCGAAGCGGTAGATCGCGCGCACGGCGTACCAGTTCAGCGTCATGCGCGCACCCGCGCGGCGTCGTCGCCGCCGGGCGCGACGGATTCGGGGGACCTTAAGTGCTCATGCTTGTTCCCTCAGCAGGCCGACGAAGATGTCTTCGAGCGAGCTCTCGGTGGTGTGCAGGTCCTTGAATCCGATGCCCAGGCGGCCCGAGCTCGTTGATCAGCGTGGCGATGTCCGGTGCGGTCGCTGCGCGCGTCGAAGGTGTAGGTCAATACGCTGCCATCGGCCGACAGCGCGAGGGGGTAGGTGGCGAGCTCCGGCGGCAGCTGTGTCTGCGGGGTCGACAGCTGCAGCGTCAGCTGCTTCTTGCCGAGCTTGCGCATCAGCTCGGTCTTCTCCTCCACGAGGATCAATTCACCCTTGTTGATGATGCCGACGCGATCGGCCATTTCCTCGGCCTCTTCGATGTAGTGCGTGGTCAGGATGATCGGTCACGCCGCTGGCGCGCAGCTCGCGCACCAGCTGCCACATGTCGCGCCGCAGGTTGACGTCGACACCGGCGGTCGGCTCGTCGAGAAACAGCACGGTCGGCTCGTGCGACAGCGCCTTGGCGATCATCAGGCGCCGCTTCATGCCGCCCGACAGCGTGATGATCTTGCTGTCCTTCTTGTCCCACAGCGACAGCGCCTTCAGCACGCGCTCGATGTGCGCCGGGTTCGGCGGCTTGCCGAACAGGCCGCGGCTGAACGACACGGTGTTCCAGACCGTTTCGAAGGCGTCGGTGCGTCAGCTCCTGCGGCACCAGGCCGATCAGCGAGCGCGCCGCGCGCCAGCCGCGCACGATGTCGTGGCCGTCTACCGAGATGGTGCCGCTGGTCGCGTTGACGATGCCGCAGACGATGCCGATCAGCGTGGTCTTGCCGGCACCGTTGGGCCCCAGCAGCGCGAAGATCTCGCCGCGCCGGATCGCCAGGTCCACACCCTTGAGCGCTTGCAGGCCCGAGGCGTAGTTCTTCGAGACGCCTACCGCGCAGACGATGTCTTGCATCGGGCTGAGCATAGCCCCGGCTGGAGCCTGCGGCGACCCCGCGCGAGTGCCCCTCGGTTTTCGCTACGATGGTCGCATGCGCTGGCCACGGGAGTTTCGAGGCGTTCTCTTCATAGCGGCCCTGTCGACGTGCGCGTCGTTCGCAGCGGCGCAGAAGCAGACGGTGTGCACCATCACCGTCAATTCCGCCGACGAGAAGGAAGCGTTTCGCCGTTACCTGCCCGAATCGAAGTACCGGTTCGTTGAGCTGGTCGAGCGCGACCGGCCCGATTGGCTGGCCTCGGCGTGCCGCGCGTCGGTCGTCTGCGACGTGCTCATCATCTCCGGCCACTACGACGGCGGCAACGAGTTCTTTTCGGACCGGCTCGAGACGCGCGAGTTCCTGCCCGTCACCGAACTGGAGCGCGTCTCGTGCAGCGATTCGTGCCCGAGCCTGTTTTCCCGGCTGAAGGAGGTCTATCTCTTCGGCTGCAACACGCTGAACCCGGCAGCCGC
Source organism: uncultured beta proteobacterium (assembly GCA_963774185.1). GTDB lineage: Bacteria > Pseudomonadota > Gammaproteobacteria > Burkholderiales > Burkholderiaceae_C > JAEUPI01. The sequence goes on along the minus strand of CAVZEK010000037.1, from coordinate 182,914 downwards.
AGAGCAGCGCGTCGGCCGAGATCGTGCGCAGTCTCGTGCGCGAAGGCCACTCGCCCAAGGAGGCCAAACGCCAGCTGCAATCGTTGAACGCGGCGCACGGCGAGAGCAGCCGCGACCGCATGCGCCAGATCTTCAACGACGTGCCGGTGATCTACGGCTTCTCGTCGACCGCGCCGCTGGGTCCGATCGCAGGCGCCACGCTGAGCCGCTACTTGCGCGCCACCGGCGACCGCGAGATCGCTCAAAGCCGGCCCAGCAATCATCTGCTCGACGCCTTTGCGCCGTTCGGGATGTCGGTGGCCCAGGGCATGACCGACAAGGACCCGCATGCCGGCGCGCGGGCAGACATGTGCCAGTTCGCCGACGACCGGTTGTCCGATCGCGACGAAGCTGGCCTTCGTCCACCAGATTCTGCAGCGGCACATCGGCGGAAGCCAGGTTGAACCTCGACCGCATCCAGCGCTTGACGGCGGCGCTCGACGATCGGACGCGCCAGACACCGGCGGTGGCCCAGGAGCTCGAAGACATCGCGCGCGACGCCACCGCCCGCGAGCGCTTTCTTGACTACGCGCGCGAGGCCGAGCAGCCACCGGTGCGGGTGCGCCTGCTCAATGTCGCGCGCGACGTGGGCTGGCTGTCGGACGACGAGCGGCGTGAAGAGCTCGCGCTGATGCTGCGCGAACTGCAGGCCCGCACCACCGTTGGCGTGCCGGAGGTGGATCTCGCCTGCAGTCTCAATCAGGATCGCGTGCTCGACGGCGCACTCAAAAGGACCGCGGCTCCAGGCAGCCCGGTCGACGACCTGCCGCACGCCGCCGTTCGCGCGTGCCTGGGCAGCGCGGAAGACCGTACGCGCACGCTGCAAGCGCTGCTCAGTGCCAACGAGGCGAATGTCCGCATCACGCAGGCCTATCTGCGGCAGCGGCCCATCACCGACGCCGCCGAGTTGCGCAATGTCGCGCTGGGCATCGTCCGCATGGCTCCCAACGATGCACAGGTGCGTGCGCTCGAGGCCCTGGCGCGGCACTACGTGTCGGATCGAGAGATCCTGGACATGTTGACAAGGCTGTATTCAGAGACTCCGTCGTGGGCGGTCCAGACCGCGATCGCAGGCATCCTGATTCGCGCCGATCGGCGCTCGATCGCCAGCCCGCAGCTCGTGCGCACCCTGATCGAGCAGCGCCGGCCAGCCCCTTCTGACGCGGCCGACGAGATGATTGACGCGCTGATCAGCACGCTGCAGTGACTCTGAACGCCTTGCCGGCGCATGGCGAGACGCGAAACCGGTTACATGCCCTTTCTCTGTCTGCCCGCGCTGTGAAACACTTGCGCCATGGCGCATCGGACCGCCCAGCCCAGTTCCCTCTTGCGCGCGTCGGCGGCCCTGCTGGCTTGCGTGGCCGCGGCGTGGTCGTTCAACGCCAGCGCCGCGCCGAAGACGGTGTGCACCGTCACCATCAACTCTTCCGACGAAAAAGAGGTGTTCCAGCGCTCTCTGCCGCCGGGCCAATACCGCTTCGTCGAACTGGTGCAGCGCGGGCATCCCGATTGGCTCGCCTCGGCCTGCCAACAGCACGTGACCTGCGACGCACTCATCATCTCGGGCCATTTCGACGACGGCACCGAGTTCTACACCGACCGTTTCGAAGACCGCGAAGCGCTGACGGTTCCTGAACTGCAGCAGGCGTCGTGCAGCGCGTCGTGCAGCGGACTGTTCTCGCAGCTCAAGGAGGTGTACCTGTTCGGGTGCAACACGCTGAAGTCGGACCCCAGGCACGTGGCCACGGCCGAGATCACGCGCAGCCTCGTGCGCTCGGGCCATTCGCAGGCCGACGCCGAACGTGTGTCTGCGCTGTTGAACGAGCGCTACGGTGAGAGCAATCGCGACCGGCTGCGCCACATCTTCAAGGACGTGCCGGTGCTCTACGGCTTTTCGTCCAAGGCGCCACTCGGGCGCACGGCGGGGCCGCTGCTCGAACGCTATTTCCAAACGGCGCCGGCGGGCGAGATTGCCAGCGGTCACGCCAGCCCGACGCTGCTCAATCTCTTTGGCCCGAGCTCGATGATCGCCGTGGCCGGCTTGACCGATGCCGATCCGCAGGCGAGCTTTCGCGGCGACATGTGCGGCTTCGCGGACGATCGACCCTCCGATGCGCAGAAGCTGGCCTTCATGCACGAGGTGCTTCAGCGCGACATGACCGACGTGCGCATGTTCCTCGACCATCTGGAGCGTACGCCGCCTCGATCGGCCCGGCGCAGCGGCTGAAGCCGGAGGTCGCCGCGGCGCTGGGCAGCGATCGAAGACGACCACCGCACGCGCGACCGCTACCTCGAGTTTGCGCGCGACGCCGACGAAGCCTCGGTGCAGACCCGCATGATGGCGTTGGCGCGCACGCTCGGATGGCTGTCGCCGGCACAGGAGCAAGCTGAGTTCTTGCACATGATCACTGATCGCATGGCCCGCGGCAGTCTGGGCAAGTACGAGGTCGATCTCGTCTGCTCGAGCCGTCAGTACCAGGCAGCGGGCTTGGCGCAGGTGCTGTTGGCCGAAGGCGCCGCGCAGCCCAACAAGGTGGCGCATTCGGCCGTGCTGGCGTGCCTGGGGAGTGGCGATGCGCACGAACGCACCGTGCGCGCATTGACGAGCTCCCGCGACGAGGACGTCGAGATCGCTCAGGTCTACCTGCGCCACCGGCCGCTGGGCGATGCGGCTGAGGTGCGAGCCGTCACGTCGAGCATCGGGCGCATGACCGCGGCCGGCGCCCAAGTGCGTGCCCTCGAGACGCTCGCCAAGCAGCGCCTGGCCGATGCGCAAAGCCTGCAGGAGATCGCGCGCCTGTTCCCACAGGCCCGTTCGCTGCAAGTGCAGCGCGCGATCGCAGGCATCCTGATCCGCTCGGACTACAGGCTGCTGGCGCAGGCCGACCTGGCCCGCTCGCTGCGCCAGTACCGCCTGAAGTCACCCGACGGCAGCGACGTGATCGACGCGCTGATTCGGCTGCTGCAGTCCACATAGTGCGGAGCCGGGGCGCTGTGCCGCCAGCCGCGCCGGACAGCGCTCAGTCGGTGCGAAATGGCTTGTGCAGAGGCTCCGGTTGGCCCTTTTCGATCCGTTCGTATTCGGAGATCACCTGCGCTCCGAACAGCAGCAGTGCCGCGCCGACCTCCAGACTCAGCAGCACCACGATCGCCGTGGTCAGCGAGCCGTACACCACGCTCACCTGCGACAAGGTGCTGAAGTACCAGACCAGCAGGTGGCGCGTCACCTCCCACAGCAACGCGGCCGTCACGGCGCCGATCAGCGCGTGCCGCAGTGCCGGCCGCCCGACCGGCATCACGAGGTACACCGAGGTCAGAACGAAGACCTCGCCCACAAAGCCGAGCAGGTATAGCAGCACGCCCGAGAAGCCGCTCAGCGACCAATCGCGGCCGAATAGCTCGACCGTTTCATGGCCCATCACCCGCAGGCTGCCCGCCACCAGCGTGACGAGCAACAGGCCGACGCCGAGCGTCAGGATATAGCCGTAGGGCAACAGCGCTGACACCATGAAGTGGCGCCGTCGCACCGCCACGCGGTGCAAGAAGATCACCGACATCGCGTTCTCGAGCACGGTGAAAGCCAGAGAGCTGAAGAACAGCATGGTCACCAGCAGCAGCCAGCCAATGAAGTCACGATGGGTCACGAACTTGGACAGCTCGCCGACGATCGCATTCGACTGGCCCGGCAGCAGCCATTCCAGGTAGCGGCCGATCGTGGCCAACAGCTCAGCGGGGTCGACGACATGAGACAGTGCGATGACGATCAGGATCAGCAGTGGCACGAGGGACAGCAGCGCGTAGTAGGCCACGGCGCCGGCCAGCAGCAGGCCCTGATTGGCACGAAACGCTCTGAGCGTGCGCAGCGCAAAAGAGCCCGGATGGGCCAAGACGAGACGGGCCTGTTGTCCGACACCTCGCATCACGCGCCTCCAGCCTCGGCCGGATCAGCGGCCCGCCGGCTCCCGAGCCAAACGTGTCGCTAGTGGACTGTAACGTTTAAATGGGAAGTATCATCGAGCCTGTGGAGGGCGCGATGGAACTGACCAAGACCGAACTCATGGAACTGCAGCGGCAAGCCAGTGCGAGGAACGGTCGAGCCGATGCGGCGCGACATGCGCGACTGATCCTGCTGTTGTCTGAGGGACTGACGTGGGCCGAGATTCGCGCCAAGCTCGATTGCAGTGATAGCTACATCGATCGCTGGAGCAAGCGCTTTGCCGCCGATCGGCTTGCTGGACTGTTTGCTCGCCATGCTGGGCGCGAACGCTACAAGGTGACCGATCGCATCGAGGCGCGCGTGCTCGCCCGCACGACCAAGCACAAGCCCGCCGACGGCTCGACGCACTGGTCCACGCGCAAGCTTGCCGCAGAACTCGGCGGCGACATCTCGCACATGACCGTGGCACGCATCTGGGCCAAGCATGGCATCAAGCCGCATCGGCTCGAGGGCTATCTGGCCTCCAACGACCCGGACTTCGAAGCCAAGGCCACCGACGTCATCGGGCTGTACCTCAACCCGCCGCAACACGCCGCGGTGTTCAGCGTCGATGAGAAGACGGCGATCCAGGCGCTGGACCGCAAGGACCCAGTGCTGCCGTTGTCGCCCGGACGCGCCGAGCGTCATGGGTTCGAATACTTCAGGCACGGCACGCTGTCGCTGTACGCTGCCTTCAACACCAAGACAGGCGAAGTCCTGGGCAAGACCGCCACCCGCCACACCTCGGCGGAGTTCGTGGCCTTCCTCACCGACATCGTGGCCAACCAGCCTCGCGGCAAGGAGATACACGTCATCGCCGACAACCTCTCGGCTCACAAGACCAAGCAGGTCGATGCGTTCCTGGCGAGCATCCGCGGGTTCATATGCACTTCACCCCGACCTACTCGTCCTGGCTCAACCAGGTGGAGCTGTGGTTCGCCAAGGTCGAGCGCGACGTGATCGCGCGCGGCGTGTTCACCTCGGTGCCGGACCTCAAGAGAAAACTCATGCGCTACATCCGCAAGTACAACGAACAACCAAAACCCGTGAAGTGGAAGTACTTCGATCCCACACGGCGCATCACTGCCGATTCAATCGTTACGGCCCACTAGTGCGTCTTCATGCACTGACCAAAGTCAGGCGAGTCGGCCGCTCAAATTTCGTACGCAATGGCGACTTCCTGATGAATTGCGCCAGTCTCTGCGCAAGTGCAAACCGGAATCACACGCTGGCCCGCGTTGTTTGTGGCTTGCTCTTCAGGCAGCAGCCGGTCGTACTCCTTCTTGACCAAGGCATAACACTCGCAGGTGCGCGCCTCCAACCCCGCGCGGTCGAGCACCTTGATGTGGCCGCGCGAGTAGGAAATCAGGCCGGCCCTCTGCAGCACGAGTGCCGCCGCGGTCACGCCTTCACGGCGCACACCCAGCAGGTTGGCGATCAGCTCCTGCGTTGTCACCAACTCGTCGCCCGGCGACCGGTCCAAGCTCAGCAGCAGCAATCGGCACAGCTGTTGCTCCAGCGAATGGTGGCGGTTGCAGGCAGCGGTCTGCGCGATCTGCATCATCAGAGCCAGTATGTAGTGCAGCAGCAGGCCTTTCGCAGGGCCGGCGCGTTCGAACTCGCGCTTGATCGCCTGCGCGGGCATGCGGAATCCGTGACCGCCGCTCCGCACCACGGCCCGCCTGGGCGTGGATTCGCCGCCCATGAACAGCGCGATGCCGACGAGGCCCTCGTTGCCGACGGCAGCGATCTCGGCTGAGTCGCCATCTTCCGTCATGACCTGCAGCGAGACGATCGCGGTGGTCGGAAAGTACACATGGCTCATCGCACGGCCCGACTCGTGCAGTACCCGGCCCAGCGGCAGCGGAACCCACTCGAGTTGCGGCAGCCAGCGCTGCAACTCGGCCTGCGGCAGCGCGGCGAGCAGCCGATTCCATCTCGAGCTGGCAGTACGGGTCACGCAGTTGTCTCCAGAAGGGCCTGGATCCACCAAGTGAGTCTTGAGCGGCCGTTGCAGCAACCGGTTGACCCAGATCAAAGGGGGACACACCTTGTGTTGGATTTCGCACAGAGCGCAACCGGCGTCTGAGGGAGATTGATCATTGGCTGTATTGCGGGATCAGAGGCCGCGGGCCGGCTTGATTGTTTCAAACTCGCTTGGAGGAATGCATGAGCTTGGGAACCATACTGCTAATCATTCTGGTCCTGATGCTGATCGGTGCCATACCGACCTGGCCGCACAGCAGGAGTTGGGGCTACGCACCGAGCGGTGTGCTGGGCTTGGTGGTGATCATCCTCCTCGTGCTGGTGCTGACTGGGCGGCTGTAGGGGTTTTGCCCGTCCGGGAGTACGGCCTGACACGCGCTGCGCGTCGAATGCTCTGGCGCCGCAATGGCCCAGCCTGACGACAACGTGTCGAGCTATCTGGAGAACAGGGCACTCCTGCTGCTGCTGATCACTGTCACGCTCGCGTTCGGCTGGATCCTGCTGCCGTTTTACGGGGCGATCCTGTGGGGCTGCGTCATCGCGCTGCTGTTCGCGCCCGTGTACCGCTGGCTGCTGCTGCATATGAAGCACAAGCGCACGCCGGCGGCTCTGCTGACGTTGGCGATCGCATTGGTGATGGTGATCGTTCCGTTCGCCATCGTCAGTGCCGCGCTGACGCACGAAGCCATGCTGGTCTACAACCGCGTGCAAGCCGGCCAGTGGAACCCGGCGCTCTACTTCCACCGACTGTTCGACGCGCTGCCAGACTCGATGATGGCGCTGCTCGATCGCTTCGGGCTGGCCAACTTCGACACCCTGCAGCGCCGGCTGACGGCGGCGGTGACAGAGGGCAGCCAGTTCGTCGCGACGCGTGCGTTCAGCATCGGTCAAGGCACCTTCGGGTTCGTCATCAACCTGTTCGTCACCACGTACATCGCGTTCTTTCTGATCCGCGATGGCGAGGCCCTGGCGCGAACCATGCGGCACGCAATCCCGCTGGCGCCCGATCACAAGAAGGAGCTGGTCGCCAAGTTCGCCACCGTGATCCGTGCCACGGTCAAAGGCAGCCTGCTGGTGGCGGCCATTCAGGGAGTGCTCGGTGGCATCGCGTTCTGGTTTCTGGGGGTCGGCGCGGCTCTCCTGTGGGGCGTGCTGATGGGCTTCTTGTCGCTGGTACCAGCGGTCGGCTCCGCGCTGGTGTGGCTGCCGGTGGCAATCTACTTCCTCGTCACGGGCGCCACCTGGCAGGGCATCACGCTGCTCGCCTACGGCGTGCTCGTGATCGGACTCGTCGACAACCTGCTGCGGCCGACACTGGTGGGCAAGGACACGCGCATGCCCGACTACGTGGTGATGGTCACCACCCTCGGCGGCGTGGCGGTGTTCGGGATCAACGGCTTGATCGTCGGCCCGGCGATCGCGGCGATGTTCATTGCCGTCTGGCACATCTATGCGGTGACGCGATCCAACGCAACGCCCTAGTTGTTTCGCGGCGGTGTGCCGCAGGCGCTCGACCAGCAGCGAGACTGCGTCCATGCCCGCGACGCCGATCCGTCCGAAGCGCCGATATCTGGTGCCGCTTCCTGGTGCCGCGACCTACGAGGCCGCTTCGAGAAAATCGCAAACCAGGTGCGCCAGCGAGCGCACGCCCAGCAGCAGCGCGCGCTCATCGACGTGAAAGCGCGGCGAGTGATTGGGCGGCGCCTTGGCCGGATCGACCTCGGGCCGCGTGGCGCCGACGAAGAAGAAGAGCCCGGGTACAAGCTGCTGAAAGTACGAGAAGTCTTCGGAGCCGGTGACCTTGGCGACCAGCTGCACCTTGTCGGCGCCGGCCACGCGCTGCAGCGTGGGCAGCATCGCGCTGGTGAGCGCCGGGTCGTTGACGGTGACGGGGTAGTTCTTCTCGATGCACACGGTGCAGCCCGCGCGCGATCCGCGCGACACCGCCTCGGCCAGCGTGGTGACGCGCTCGTGCACGTCGTCGCGCATGCCTTCGTCGAACGTGCGGATGGTGCCGCGCATCTCCACGTTGTCGGGAATGATGTTCTCGCGCACGCCGCCCTTGATCATGCCCACGGTCACCACCGCGGGCTCGCGTGCGATGTCGACGCCGCGGCTGACCACGGTCTGCAGGCCCAGCACCACCTGCGCCGAGGTGACGATCGGGTCCACGCCGAGCCACGGCGCGGCGCCGTGCGTCTGCCGGCCGTGCACGGTGATGCTGAAGCGGTCGGAGCTGGCCATCGTAGGCCCCGGGCGATAGCCGAGGAACCCGACGTTCTGGCGCGACGTGACGTGCAGGCCGAAGATGGCTTGCGGCGCGGGATCCTGCAGCGCGCCCTCCTGGATCATCATCTTCGCGCCGCCGTCCTCGCCCTTGGGCGGCATTTCCTCGGCCGGCTGGAAGATGAACTTGACGGTGCCGCGCAAGTGCTCGCGCAAGCCGGCCAGCACCTCGGCCACGCCCATCAGGATCGCCGTGTGGCAATCGTGGCCGCAGGCGTGCATCACGCCCACCGACTGGCCGTTCCAGATGGCGCGCACCTTCGACGCGAACGGCACGTCGACCTCCTCGGTCACCGGCAACGCGTCCATGTCGGCGCGCAGCGCCACCACCGGCCCGGGCAGCCCGCCCTTGAGCAGCGCCACGACGCCGGTGTGCGCGACGCCGGTGCGCACCTCGTCCAGGCCGAGGCTCTTGCAGATGCTCGGCCACGATGGCCGCGGTGCGCGTCTCGCGGTTGCCGAGCTCGGGGTGCTGGTGAAAGTCGCGCCGCCACGCGATCACGCGTGGTTCGATCGCCTCAGCAGCCTGCGTCGATGCGTGCGGTCAGTTGGGCCGGGCGGGCGGTGATGGCTGTGCTCATGAACGACGACACTATCACAAGCGCTGTTTGCGTCCGTTCGGCTAGTTAAGCCCCGCGCGGACGGTCTTCAGCGATCACTCGCGGGTGGCATCTCGCCGACGGTGATGCGATGCAACAGCCGGCGATGGCCCTGGTAGCCACCGGTGGCAGCGTGCACCAGACAGCGGTTGTCCCACAGCACCAGCATGCCCTGTGTCCAGCGATGGCGGTACACGAACTCGGGCCGGGCCTGGTGCGCGAATAGCTCGTTGAGCAATGCGCGCCCTCGTCATCGGGCAGGCCGTCGATGCCGATCGTGTAGCCGGGGCTGACGAACAGCGCCACGCGGCCGGTCTCGGGGTGGCGCCTGGCGATCGGGTGCGTCTGGGTGGCCAGCGCCGAGTCGTCGTAGCGGATCGCCATCGAGCGGCCCTGATCACGCTCGCCGTAGCGACCTTGCCGCGAATAGCCGCGCCGCGCCGAATGCACGCCGAGACGGCCTTGCACCGTGGCCTTCAACGCCGACGGCAATGCGGTCCAGGCGTCGTACTGGTTGGCGAACAGCGTGTCGCCGCCGACCGGCGGGATCACGTCGCCGTACAGCAGCGTGCCGGCCGGCGGACTGGCCAGAAAGCTCCAGTCGGAGTGCCAGTTGTCGGCGAACAGCGTGCTCGTCTCGTCGGCTTCGCGCTTGACCTGCGCCACGTGCGGGTGCCCGGGGATCGATTCGAAGTACGGGTCGGGCCCGAACGGGCCGATGGTCAGCGCGAAGCGCTCGAGGTCCATTCACCGTCAGCAGCTGGTCGGGGAAGGCCAGCACCTGGTGGGCGAGCCAAGTCGAGCGCAGCTGCGCCGTCTGTTCGCGTGCGAGCGGGCGTGTGAGGTCGATGCCGCGCACGATGGCGCCGCACGGCTGCGGCTGAACGGTCACCTCCAATGGCATGTGTGCCCCTCAACAATCGGGAACGGTATTGGGAACGATCGGCGACTCTTCGGACGGCGGCGACCGACTCCGGCAGCACCTCGGGCCGCAGCGGCAATGGCGGGCCCAGCCAGATGGCGTGCACCAGATGATCTGCGCGCGGCGCCAAGGTGTTGGGATGCACCAGCACGCTCAACCCCTCGCGGTGCAGCGCCAGCCACGGCACCAGGCCCGCGAACACGTCGACGTCGAAGGCCACCTGGTACATCGCCTGCGTGTGCGGGCCGATCGGCACCTCGTGCCAACGGCCGAGCTGCACCTTGAACCGCCGCGCGATACCAGCTGCGCACACGCTCGGCGTGCGCGCGCGTCGCCGCGGGCTCGAAGTAGACGTGCGCATGCCAGCTGACGATGGCGCGTTCGGGTTCGGCGCTCATGGGCTGGCAGTATGCCCAAGGTCGAACGTCTGCTGGCGTGTCGAATCGCGCGCCCCTCGTTCGTCGTGTGCCCAAGGAGGCTCGCACATGAAACTTCACTACGGCTGGGTCGTTGTGGCGGTGGGCGCGTTGGCCACTTGCGTGGGCATGGGCGCGATGTTCTCGCTGCCGGTGTTCCTGACGCCGATCGCGGCGGACACCGGTTGGCCGCGCGCCGGCATCGCGTCGGCGATGACGCTGAACTTCCTGACCATGGGCGTCGCGGCGTTCGGCTGGGGCACGCTCAGCGATCGCTTCGGCCCGCGCCGCGTGGTGTTGGCCGGCGTCGTGCTGCTCGGCAGCGGCCTCGCGTGGGCCAGCCGCTCGACGAGCTTGCTTGAGTTTCAGCTGGCCTATGGGGTCATCGTCGGGCTGGCCGGCGGCAGCCTTCATGGCGCCGCTGGTGGCCACCGTCACGCAGTGGTTCGACGAGCATCGCGCGGTGGCGGTATCGCTGGTTCGGCGCGGGTCTCGGGGTGGCGCCGATGACAGTGTCGCCGTTTGCAGGCTGGCTCGATCCAGGCTCAAGGCTGGCGCACGGCGCAGTTGATCATCGGCGTGATCGCAGTAGCGGTGCTGATCCCTGCCGCGCTGCTGGTGCGCCGACCGCCGTCGATGGCTGGCGGTGCCGCGCTCGGGGTGGCGGCCGGCGGCGACCTCAAGTCGATGGCGATGAAGGCGCTGCGCACGCCGCAGTTCGCGGTGCTTGCGGGCACCTTCTTCGCCTGTTGCGCAGCGCATTCGGGGCCGATCTTCCACACCGTGAGCTACGCCATCGGCTGTGGTTTGTCGGCGATGACTGCGGTCACCATCTACAGCGTCGAGGGCCTCGCCGGCCTGGGCGGGCGCGCTGCTGCTGGGCGTCGCTCGCCGATCGGCTGGGCACCAAACGCGTATTGATCGCGGGCCTGCTGGTGCAGGCGGTGGCGGCGCTCGCGTATGCCTTCGTCTCGCGGCTCGGCGAGTTCTATGCCGTGGCGCTGATCTTCGGCCTCGCCTATGGCGGCGTGATGCCGCTGTATGCGGTGCTGGCACGCGCGTATTTCGCGCCGCAGATCATGGGCACGGTGCTGGGCGCGATGACCATGGCCTCGAGCCTGGGCATGGCGCTCGGGCCGGCCGTGGGTGGCTGGATCTTCGACACCTTCCAGAGCTACGCCTGGCTCTACATCGGCTCGTTCGGCGTGGGCCTGGGCGCGGCGGCGATCGCGCTGGCGTTTCCACCGTTGCGCTCGGGTGATGCGCGGCCGCTGGCGCAGGCGGCGTGACGCCCCTTGCCGCGACAGCGGCAAGGGGCGCCATGCACCGATCAGCGGAACAAATCAGCGAAACGATTGCGCTGCGGCGCCGAGGTCGAGCCACGGTTGCGGCGGCTGCGGGAGCGGGAACGGCAGCGTGTGCGGCACGGTGCCACACCAGCCGCCGTCGTCGCCACCCGTCGGCGGCGGGGGCGGAAAGTGGCGCGGCACGGTGCCGCAATACTCATCGGCGATTTGCCGCAGCGATTGCGGAAGCCGCCCAGCGCCTGCTGGGTGGGGTCGGGCGGTGGCGGCGGTGGGAACTTGGGCACTTCGAGAACAGGCACGTTGGCCTTGGCGGCGAACATCTCGGGGTTCAACCGAGGGGCCAGTGCGGTGATGGCGGATGGCATGAGAAAACTCCTGTGCAGGTTGCTGCGGCGCGTTTCAACATGCACGGCCGCTGAAGCACATTGGATGCGGCGCGAAAGCAAACGCCTAGTCGGCACGTATCGCAGTTGGCACCGTTGCTGACTGGGGTGGCCACCAACCGCGAGCACGGGCATCGTCCGCACGCGGGTGGATGCGCGTTCGCTCGTTGCGGTGTAGCGGGGCGAACCTGGCTACTCTGCGTGGCCCGCGCCAGTGGGTCAGGCGAGCCAGTCGCGCAGCGTCTCGTAGACATCGGCGCGGCTCAGCAAGTCCCAGTGGCTGGCCGACGTCACCACCAGGCGCTGCCGCTCGGGCACGCGCAACGCGTGCCGCGGATCCCGGTGCTCGCCTAACGCGCTGGCCAGTGGCACCAACCCATCGCCGAGGACGCTGCTGCGCAGGCTGCCGGCCTTGTCGGCCGTGGTGGCCGCCACCACGTACGCCGCCACGCCCTCGGGCAACGGTGTCGGCATGCGATCGTCGTGCTTTTGAGCATGGCGGTCACGGTGCTGCCAGTCTGCGTCGTGCAGGTTGCCGAAACGCAGATCGGTGATGCCGGCACTGCGCGCCCGGCCCAGGCGCGCGAACGGCGCCACATACGGGCTGATGCCCAGCAGCGAATCGACGAGCCGACCGCCGCGCTCCAGCGGCGCGCCGTGGTGCGGCGTGCCGAGGAACACGAGCTTGCTCAGCGCCGGCAGCCAACGCTGCCGCGCGCCGAAGGCGCAGGCACTGCGCGCGACCAGCCCGCCCATGCTGTGGCCGACGATCACGAGTTCATCCACCGGCTGCGGCCAGCTCGCCACCAGATGGTCGAGCAGCGCGGCAAACTCGCGCCCGTTCTCTGATACATGGCGGCCGCTGTTGTAGTGCAAGTGCACCGGCGTGAAGCCGAGATCGCGCGCCAGCGCCTGGCCATGGTCGTGGTTGCGGCGCGTCCATTGCAGGTCGTTCATCGCCAGGCCGTGCACCAGCACCAACAGCTTGCGCGTGGGGGCTCGAAGCGTCGCCTGGTATGGCCGGCCGCCCCTGCGCAGCGACATCGCGATCGCCAGCGGGTTGCCGGTGTTCGCGAGATGGTCGCCCCAGACGCCGTTGAGCGCCGCAACGAATGCCTCTCGTTCGGGTGACGACGAGCCCGCGCGCGATGGCACCGCCGCCCACAGCGCGTCCAGGCCATGCCCCACGGCGCGCGTGGTGCCGCGCACCGCGCGGTAGACGAGGCCGGTGACGCCCGCGGGTCGGCCCGCCGGAAGCGGCCCGACGATGCCCGCCCGCGACGCGATGGTGTGGTGCATCGACTCCACGAGTTCCGTCACGCCGACCAGGGCGTCGATGCCCAGGCGCGAGAGTCCGCGCAGATCGGCGAGTCGCAGCGGCACCGATGCACGCGGCGTGGTGGAGGCATGGGTCATGGTCGAAAACCTCAAAGCGGTTGCTGCGCGACTCTGCGCGGCGCCACGCAGGAGAGCAAGCAATGTTTTAGTGGTCGCTCCCGGCGCGACGTGCGCTGCACGGGAACATACTGTCGATCGGAGGTCACCATGACCATGCGTCCAAAGGCCGCGTTGTTGGCGAGTTGTGCGGGGATCGGCGCGCTGACGCTTGCGCTGTCGGCACGGGCCGAGTCACGCGGCGAACTGCTGTACTCGACGCATTGCATCGAGTGCCACACGTCGCAGATGCATTGGCGCGACAAGAAGCTGGCGACCAACTGGGACAGCCTCAAGGCTCAGGTGCAGCGCTGGCAGGCCAACGCCACGCTGGGTTGGAATGAGCAGGACGTGGTTGAGGTGACTCGATATCTGAACGACACGTTCTATCGCTTTCCGCAAAGCCCCGGCTCGCGCAGTGCTTGGGCAGCGCCGCCCAGTGGCGCCTGGCCGGTCCGAAGCATCGAGCGTTGAAACGCTCGCGACGGATGATGAACGCGCTCATGCGCTGTCGCGCTCTGCCAGCCACTGCGTGAGCAGCGTGTAGGCCACCGCGAGCGCCACCGGGCCGACGAACAGGCCGATGATGCCGAAGGCGATCAGGCCGCCGATCACGCCTGAGAAGATCAGCAGCAGCGGCAAATCAGCACCCTTGCGGATGAGGTACGGGCGCAGCACGTTGTCCATCGTGCCGACCGCGATCGACCACACCAGGAAGGCGACGCCCACGCCGGTCTGGTTGTCCCAGAACAGCCAGATCGCCGCCGGCAGCAGCACGATCATCGGCCCGATCTGCGCGATGCAGAACAGCAGGATCACGGCGGTCAGAAAACCGGCGAACGGGATGCCGGCGACGGCCAGGCCCACACCGGAGAGCACGGTCTGCGCCAGCGCCGTCACGACGACGCCCAGTGCCACCGCGCGGATCGCCGCGCCTGCGAGCAGCACCACGCGCTGGCCGTTGTCGCCCGCGAGGCGGCGGCCGAAGCCGACCAGGAAGGCTCTGGCCGCTTCGCCGTTGCTGTACAGGATCACCGAGATGACGAGCGTCAGCAGCAGCTGAAAGGCGAGCAGACCCACACTGCCCGCTGCGTGCGCGAGCCACTTGGCGGCGTCGGTGGCGTAGGGCGTGATCCGCGCTGCGAGCGCGCCCTTGCCGGCGTCGGCAATCGCGGTCCAGCCGGTTGCGATCTTGTCGCCGACGAGCGGGATGCCCTGCACCCAGTCGGGCGGCGGTGGAATCGGCGACGTGGACAGCGTGTGCATCCAGCCGGCGATCGTGTCGGTGTTCTCCGCCAGCGTCTGGATCATCAGCAGCACCGGCGCGAAGAACACCACCAGCATGGCCAGCGACATCACTGCCACCGCGAGCGCACGCCGCCGCAACCGCACCTGCAACTTGAGCATCAACGGCCAGGTGGCGACCACGATCATCATCGCCCAGATGAGCGACAGCAAGAACGGCCGCAGGATCCAGAACGACGCGACGATCAGCACCACGATCAGCAGCACGGCGAGCACCGTGCGCGTGAGGTCGCGCATCACCACCGGCGTCGGCGCGGGCCCCTCCGGTGCAGGTTGAGGATGATCTGGCACCGCCTTGTCGGCATCGGTCACAACGATTCCCCTTCCTCATTCGCATCAGCGGCTTGTTCGCGTCGGCCCTCGGGCATTGTCGCTCGTCGCGGGCGCCCGGCCAGCCTGGGCGATTGTGCACCCGCGCAGCGGGCCGCGATGTCCAATGTCCGCACCGGCAACCCGCAGCGGCGCCGATCAGCTGACTTCGAGGCCAACGACATGACCAGCACCACGCGCCGCGCCCCACGCGCAAGACAGGGCGGGTGGCTCTGTTGCCTGGCCACGGCCGTGCTGTGTGGCACCGGCGCGCTCGCGCAGCAGCAGCCCCCTTCGGACAACCCGCGGGCCCTGGTCGTCCGGCCGGACGCCGTCGTCAAGGGCGATCTCGATGCGTTGATCGAGCGCCGCGCGATTCGCGTGGCAGCGCCGTTCAGCCGCACGCTGTACTTCAACGACAAGGGGCGCGAGCGCGGCATCAGCGCCGACTTCGTGCGCGACTTCGAGGGCTGGCTCAACCGCAAGTACCAAAAGGAGCTCGGCAAGCGGCCCGTCACGGTGGTGATCCGGCCGACCACGCGCGACCAGTTGCTCAAGGATGTTGCCGACGGCCGCGCCGACATCGCGGTGGGCAACCTCACGGCCACCGAGGAGCGGCTGAAGCTGGTGGACTTCGCGGTCGCGCAGGACATGAAGCCGTCCTCTGAGCTGGTGGTCACCGGCGCGAAGTCGGGGCCGCTGGCCAGCGCCGACGAGCTGGCCGGCAAGACCGTGCACGTGCGCAAGACCTCGAGCTACTACGAGAGCCTCGTCGCCCTCAACGAGCGTTTCAAGAAGGAGGGCAAGCGCGCGGTCAACCTGGTGCTGGTGCCCGACGCGCTGGAAGACGAGGACATGATGGAGATGGTCAACGCCGGCGTGCTCGAGGCGATCGTCGTCGACGACTGGAAAGCCAACATGTGGGCGCAGGTGCTGCCCAAGATCAAGGTCAACGAAGGCGCGGCGGTGCGCACCGGCGGCAAGGTCGGCTGGGCCCTGCGCAAGGGCAGCCCCAAGCTGATGGCTGCGCTCAACGACTTCTACACCACCTACATCAAGAAGCAGGGCATCTACAACCAGCGCATGAAGCAGTACAACGCCAAGATCAAGCAGCTTCGCAACCCCACCGCCTCTGGGGACCGCAAGCGCTTCGAAGACACACTGGCGTTGTTCAAGAAATACGGCGACCGATACCACTTCGACCCGTTGATGCTGGCGGCGCAGGGCTACCAGGAGTCGCAGCTCGATCAAAACGCCAAGAGCCACGTCGGGGCGGTAGGCATCATGCAGGTGATGCCTGCCACCGGCGCCGAGCTCAAAGTGGGCGACATCCGCGTCGCCGAGGCCAACGTGCACGCCGGCGCCAAGTACATGGACCAGCTGATGGCCAAGTACCTCGCCGACGCGCAGTTCGACGAAACGAACCGCACGCTGTTTGCCTTTGCCTGCTACAACGCCGGGCCGGGCAACATCAACCGCATGCGCAAGGAAGCCACCAAGCGTGGGCTCGACGACAACCGCTGGTTCAACAACGTCGAGCTGGTGACGGCCGAGAAGATTGGCGCCGAGACCACCACCTACGTGCGCAACATCTACAAGTACTACGTCGCCTACAAGCTGATGACCGACATGGCCGAGGTGCAGCGCAAGGCGCGTGAGGGTGTGCAGCCGGGCAAGTGACCGCTTGACGCGCGCCCGCGGGCAGGTCGCCCGGCCGACGCGCTAGAGTGGGCGCATGAACTTCGCCTGGTCTCCCGAGCAGGAGCAGATGCGTGCCGCGATCGAGCGCGTGTGCGCGCCATTCGACGCCGACTACTGGTTGCGCAAGGACTGCCGACGGCGGATTCCCGGAAGACTTCCATCGTGCGCTGGCCACGAGCGGCTGGCTCGGCATCGCGATGCCCGAGGCATACGGTGGCGCCGGCCTGGGCATCAGCGAGGCGGCGCTGATGATGCACACCATCGCCGCCAGCGGCGCCGGCCTGTCGGGTGCGTCGGCGGTGCACATGAACATCTTCGGCCTGCACCCGGTGGTGGTGTTCGGCAGCGACGCGCAGAAGCAGCGCTGGCTGCCGCCGCTGATCGCCGGCCGCGACCGCGCCTGCTTCGCGGTGACCGAGCCCAACACCGGCTTGAACACGCTCAAGCTCAAGACGCGCGCGGTGCGCGAGGGCGACCACTACGTGGTGAGCGGCCAGAAGGTGTGGATCTCCACCGCGCAGGTGGCCAACAAGATGCTGCTGCTGGCGCGCACCACACCGGTGGAAGAGTGCACGGGCACCGAGGGCCTGAGCCTGTTCTACACCGACCTCGACCGCAGCGTGATCGAGGTGCGCGAGATCGCCAAGATGGGCCGCCACGCGGTCGACTCCAACCAGGTGTTCATCGACGGCCTGCGCATCCCGGTGGCCGACCGCATCGGCGAAGAGGGCAAGGGCTTCGACTACATCCTGCACGGGCTGAACCCCGAGCGCATCCTGGTCGCCGCCGAGGCGGTGGGCCTGGGCCGCGCGGCGCTGCAGCGCGCCGCGACGTACGCCAACGAACGCGTGGTGTTCGATCGCCCGATCGGCCAGAACCAGGGCATCCAGCATCCGCTGGCGCAGTCCTGGATGGAGCTGGAGGCTGCGCACCTGATGGTGCACAAGGCCGCGTGGCTGTACGACCAGGGCCAGCCCTGCGCAGCCGAGGCCAACAGCGCCAAGTACCTGGCCGCCGAAGCCTGCTTCCGCGCCTGCGAGAACGCGATCCTCACGCACGGCGGCATGGGCTACGCCAAGGAGTACCACGTCGAGCGCTATCTGCGCGAAGCGTGGATTCCGCGGCTGGCGCCGGTGAGCCCGCAATTGATCCTGTGCTTCATCGCCGAAAAGGTGCTGGGCTTGCCGAAGTCGTATTGAGCCGCGCCACCGGCAGGCCGCGAGCATGCTGCGGCATACTGGCCGCGGCGCAGATCAGGGCTCGTAGTCCTCGGCCTTGGCCTTGGCCGCGCGTGCGCGCAGCGGCTGCTCCAAGCCGCGCAGATCGTTCACCATCTCCTGCACGGGCGCGCCGCGCGCCAGGCGCCAGGCCGGCGGCATCAGGTTGGGTGCGTACAACTCTTCGAGTACGCGGTCGTAGCGGCGCCACGTGCTCACCATGGCCACCGCGAAGCCGAGCGCGGTGCACGCCGCCACCCAGCCGGCTGCGGCGCGTGTGTGCTTGGGCAGTACCTGGCGCAGGTGCTGCGTCAGCCACACCGCACCGACCACGTAGATGGCCGCGGGGCGCAGGTGGCTGAGGAGCGGCCAGTCGAGGCTGAAGGCCAGCACCATCAACAGCAGGTCGAGCACCTGCATGGCCAGGCCGAACACCAAGGCCAGCCGCAGATGCGGCCGCAGCGTGAAGCGGCCGGTGAACAGCTTGGAGGCCAACCCCCACACCAGACACCAGACGAACAGCAGCGCGCCAGCGGCGAGCACCGGCGCGAGGTACTCGTTCCATTTGGTGTCGGCATCGCTGCCGATCCAACGCGTGGCCAGCAGCCACACCGCCGCCACCATCGCCAGCGCCGGCATCAGCCAGCGCGGGCCGGCCGGCAGGCCCTGCAGCAACGGCAGTTCGGCGGGCAGCGGGTCCTGCGGCAGGCGCAACAGCAATTGGCTGTGCCCCAGATGCACGCGTGCCCCGGCCGGCAAGGATGCCTGCTCGTGGGCGCGCAACTGCAACGGGCTGTGGCCATGCTCGAGGCGCGCGCCGTTGCGGCTGTCGCCGACGCTCAAACGCAACTGCCCGTCCGCGTCCGGGGCCATCGTCGCGTGGTGCGCCGCCACGTGCGGATCGGGCAGCACGATGTCGTTGTCCAGCGCGCGGCCGATGGTCAGGGGCCACGCATGCACGTCGATCAGCCGGACACCGTGGCCCACGGCGTCGACCACCTCGGCTTGTGCGAGCCGAGGTGCGGCAAGGTTTGCAGTCACCGCGGATCCGCCTTCGTGTTCCACCCGAACCCCTGCAGGTAGTGCTCGGTCAGGCGCAGCGCGTTGGCAAAGTCCACCGCCACCGCATCGAGCCGCCCCTGCACGCCTTGCGTCGGGTGGTCGACCGTGGTGGTGAGCACCGACAGGTTGAACAGGCCCTCGAAGCGCTTGAGCGCCGAGATGCAGGCCACGGTGCGCAACGTGAGGCCGTCGCGATCGATGAAGGCCTCCTTGCAGCGCGGCGCGGTGGCGGCGAAGCCGCCGCCGAATTGCTCGTTGGCGAAACTGGCGCTGTATTCCTGCGCGAAGCGCAGCGTGCCCAGGCGCTGGCCGTCGTAGCTTTCGTGGCGCACGTTGATCATGCCGGCGCGCAACTGCGGCGTGGCATAGACCGAGTGGTTCATTACGCAGTCGCTGCGCTCGAAGCGCATGTATTTCTGCGTCTCCGGCGACGTGCTACCCCAGCAGCGCATGAAAGTCTCTTGCGGCACAGGCACGCGGTAGCGCGGGTGGTTGGCGCTGCGCCACGGTTGGGCGACGAAGGCATCCACCAGCGCGGCTTGATGGGACGTGAGCTGGCGCGTCACCTCGGCATACATCGGCTGCGTCTGCGGGCTGGCCTCGCGCCCGCGCTGCAGCAGTTCCTGCGCCTTCGGTGCGGGCACCAGGAAGCTCACCTGCTCGCCGTCGCGCCGGGCGGCCACGTTGACGCCGATCACGCGGCCCGCATCGTCGACCGCGGGCCCGCCGCTCATGCCGGGGTTGAGCGAGCCGCCGAAAAAGATCTGCGGCAGGAAACTGCGTTCCACCGGCCCGTTGTAGATGCCTTCGGCCACCGCGAAGCCCACGTCGAGCGGGTTGCCCAGCGAATACAGCCGCTCGCCCTTGGCCAGCGGCGCCGACGCGTTGCGAAACGGCAGTGCCGTGAACTCGATCGGCGCCGCGCCCGCGGCGCCGCGCAGGCGCAGCAGCGCCAGGTCGTGGATGACATCGATCGCCAGCAACTCGGCGCTGCCGGTGCGGCCGGCCGCCATCGTGAAGGCAAGGCGGTAGCGTTCGGGTCGCAGCGCGAACTGGCTGACCACGTGGTAGTTGGTGATGGCCAGCCCGCTGGCATCGACCACGAAGCCCGAGCCCACCGAGGCCTGGCTGTCTTGATCCTTCAGCAGCGTGCGCACCTGCAGCAGTTGCGCACGCGTGGCCTCGTAGATGCGCTGGCCCTGCGCCGACACGGGGGATGCAACTTCCGGCTTGGCAGCGACCGTGTCGCCGTGCGCCGGTATCGCCACGCCGGCCATCAGTGCTGCCAGCAGCACGATCGGCCGCAGCACCGATGCAAGGGCTCTCATGGCGCGGATTCTAGGTGGCCGCGCCGGGCCGGCCGGCCGCGCGCCGGTCGCACTACACGGGATCCCAGCTGAACACGTCGCCCGAGCGCTCCATCGCCACGAACGAGGCCTGCAGCGCCGGCATCGCCTGCTCGGCGATTTGCTGCGGCGTCCAGCCGTCGGCGTGGTGCACCGAGCGCAGCGGCCGCGGTTGGCTCATCAGGAAGATCTCGTTGTTGCGCACCGCGAACACCTGCGCGTTGACCGCCTTGGCCGCGTCGCTCAACAGGTACACCGCCAGCGGCGCGATCTTGGCCGGCGTCATCTTCTTGATCTTCTCCACGCGTGCCTGCTGCTCGGGCGTGTCGGTGGGGATCGAGCCGGTCATGCGGCTCCAGGCGAACGGCGCGATGCAGTTGGAGCGCACGTTGAACTTGTGCATGTCCAGCGCGATGCTCTTGCTCAACGCCACCAGCCCGAGCTTGGCCGCGCTGTAGTTGGCCTGCCCGAAGTTGCCGATCAGCCCCGATGTGCTCGTCATGTGCACGTAGGCGCCGCTGCCTTGCTCCCTGAAGTGGTTGGCCGCGGCGCGGCTGACGTACCAGCTGCCGTACAAGTGCACCTTGATCACGCCATCCCACTCGACGTCGCTCATCTTGTGGAAGTAGCGGTCGCGCAGGATGCCGGCGTTGTTGACCACGCCGTCGATGCGGCCGAAGTGGTCGAGCGCGCAGGTGACGATGCGGTTGGCCGCTTGCGCGTCGGCCACGCTGTCGATGCTGGCCGCCGCCTCGCCGCCGGCGGCGCGGATCTCGCCCACCACCTGCTGCGCGGGGCCGCCGTCGCTGCCTTCGCCGGTGGTCGAGGTGCCGATGTCGTTGACCACCACGCGGGCGCCCTCGGCGGCCAGCGCGAGCGCGATGTCGCGGCCGATGCCGCCGCCCGCGCCGGTGACGACCACCACCTTGCCCTGCACCATGCCCGTCATGCCGCCACTCCGTTGTCGTGCCTGGACGACAGCGTAGCGCATGGCCGGCATGCGGTGCGGCCGCTGGCGCGCGACGCCGCACAGCAGCGGGTGGTCGGGCTGGCTACTTCTTCTTGTAGCTGAACTTCTGGCCGCCGATGGTGGCTTCGTACATCAGCCCGCCCTTGGCGACGGTGAACACCGCCATGCCCTTCTGGTAGGAGCTGACCACCTTGGCCTTGTCGCTGGTGATGCTCTTGCCGGCGCCCGTGCCACCGGTGCCGGTCTGCGCCGAGGCGCCGGCGGTGATGGCCACCGCGGTGGCCTGGGCGCCGAACTCGAACTCGCCGGTGGTGAACTCGTCGAACGCGCGCTTGTCCTGGAAGAAGATGATCTGGCTGTACGCTTGACCACCGAGTTGAGCACCCACAGTGATCTGTGTCATCGAGGTGTCGCCGACGTGGGCACCCTTTTCGTACACGCGGCCCGTGCCGTGGGCGGCGCCGATCACGGCACCCCCTTTGCCGATGGTGGGGAACACGGCGTAGCCATAGCAGTTGCCGAAGAACGAGCCGCTCTCGCTGGCCTTCTGGAATGCGTGGATGGTGTCGGTGTAGTCGTCGGCACGCGCCGGCGTCAGCGCGCCGGCCAGCAACAGCGGCGCCAGCCACGTGAACAATCGATTGAACGTCATGGTGTGCTCCTTTCCAGGTGGAGGCCGAACTCGAGCACTGGCTCACGCCGGTGCCAGCGCGAGCCTGGGGCGCGCCTCGCGGATCGGCAGATTCACCAGCGCGGCGGCCAGCGCCAACACCACGTCGGCCCACCACATCCACAGGTAGCTGCCGGTGCGCGTGACCGCGATGCCGCCGAGCCACGCGCCGAAGAAGCCGCCCACCTGGTGGCTGAGCAGCGTGAGCCCGAACAGCGTGGCCAGATAGCGTGTGCCGAACAGTTTGGCGGTGAGTCCCGCGGTGGGCGGCACGGTGGCCAGCCAGGTGGCGCCGAGCACGGCCGCAAAGGCATAGAAGGTCCACTCGGTCTTGGGCATCGCCAGATAGGCGAGCACCGCGAGCGCGCGCGTGAAGTACATCCAGAACAGCAGCATCTTCATGCGCACATGGTTGCCCAACGCGCCTGCCGTGAGGCTGCCTGCGATGTTGGCCAGGCCGATGATGGCCAGCGACGTGGCTGCCACCTGCGGGTTGAGCCCGCACAGATTCACTTCACCGGGCAAGTGGGTGACCAGGAACGCGATGTGAAAGCCGCAGGTGAAGAAGCCCGCGTGCAGGCACCAGTAGCTGCGGTCGCGCGCGGCGATGCGCAACTGCTCGCGCAGCGTCAGCTGCGCTGGTGCCGGCGCGCTCGTGCGCGCTGCGCCGGCAGCGACCGGGGTGGCCAGCTGGGCAGGGGCCTTGCGGCCGCCCAACAACCAGCCCAGTGGTGCAGTGGCCAGCGCGGCAATGGCCATCATCCACAGCGCCTGCATCCAGCCGAAGGCCGACATCACCGCCTGGTTGAGCGGCGCGAACACGAACTGGCCGAAGCTGCCGCCGGCATTGATGAAGCCGCTGGCGAACGCGCGCCGCTCGGGCGGCAGGTGCTGCGCGGTGGCACCGATCAGGATCGAGAAGCTGCCCGCGCCCGCGCCGGCAGCGCTGAGCACGCCCAGCGCAACGATCAAACCCCACTGGCTGGTGACCTGCGTGGTCAGCACGGAACCCGCGGCCAGCAGCGGCGCACCCAGCGCGATCACCCGCACCGGGCCCCAGCGGTCGGCCATGGCGCCGAAGATCGGCTGCGACACGCCCCACACGAACTGCCCGATCGCCATCGCCAGGCTGATGGTGGCGATGCCCAGCCCCGTGTGCGTGTTCAGCGGCGAGACGAACAGGCCCATCGACTGGCGCGCGCCCATCGTGATCATCAGGATCGCGGCGGCGATCACCATGAAGAGCCAGGGGCTGCGTTGGGCGTGGGTCATGGATGCGCTCTCGTTGCTGCAGTGTGCGATGAGTCGGCGATGGCACATGGCCCGCAGGGCCATTGAATCAACCGTCCAGCCAGTGTCACGCGACGAGCGAGCTTGCTTGGACGAGTCGGCGGCGAGCGAAAGTTTCACCTGCAATAAACGATGGGCCGCGAGTCTCGTGTGAAGCAGGTGGCGCGCAAGCGCGATCGAGTGACGCAGCCTCGCGCTCAGTTGCAGCGGTCGCGGCGCCCCGCGACGGAATCGGCCCGCGCCGCGCTACAGTGCGCCACCTCTCTTGAAAGGCCGAACCATGCCCACCAGCAAACCCAAGAACCCCGAACTCGCCCGGGCCGTGGCCAATCTGAAGCAAGCTGTCCGGCATGTGCGCAAGGCCATGCAAGGCAAGATCGGCGAGGTGCGCGGCGTCGCCAAGGCTGAACTTGCCAAGGTCAAAGCCGCAGCGCGCAGCAAGACCGGCGTCATGCAGGTGAAGGTCGAGTCGGCGCTGAAAAGGGCCGAGGTCCGGCTGCACAATGTGATTGCGAAGGCGCAGAAGTCGCTCGACGCCGCGGTGCGCCGGGCGGAGAAGGCGACCGCGAAGCCGACGACGAAGAAGAGCCCGCCGAAGAAGGCCGCGCCGACCAAGAAGTCGCGAGCGTCGAAGCGCTCGCTTTGACTGGCGATCAACGCGGGGTAGTCAGCGAAGCCGCTGAACCGAATCAGCAGTGCGGCAGACGGGGAAACCGGTCAGCGATTGCCACCCACGCGCGCCAGCCGGGCGCGACAGACTTCTCGCACGCTCTGATCCACCTCGGCTTCGCAGCGAGCGACCGCGTCGTCGATACCTGCTGCCGACGCGGCATTGCCGCCGCGCGGCGCGCTCGATGGTGTCGTCGGCGCAGCGGCTGGTGTCTTGCCTAACGGAATGTTGATCTGCGGCACAGTCGCATGCTCGGGGCGCAGGTCGCCGGGCGTCGCGGCGCTGTTGCGCGATTGTTGAGGGGTCAACTGCTTGGGGCTAGAGGTGGCAGCGGCCGGCGCCGAAGCGGCAGAGCTTGGCACTGGCGAGCTGGCCTGGGCCATGACCCCCCATGGCAGCGCCGCACACGCCAGCGCGGCGGCCAGGGGCAGACAGCGAGACCTCATGACGTCAGGCTCGCAACGCGATCAGGCGGCGATGTCCCGTTCGCTGTTGAACCGTTGATGGTGACGGCTCCGATTGGTGATGCTACGCGGCCTTGAGTTCGGCGTTGTCGAGGTCTTGTGGAGCGCGCTGCTCCAAGGCGGCCAAGAAGGCCTTCATGGCGGCGTATCCCCTGAGCTTGCGGAATCGCCCTGCCGCGTCGCTGAGTGCACTGGCGACCCAGCGCAGCGTCATCGCGCCGTCGTGCCAGCGTTTGACGTTGCGTGTGTAGTGGGCCACCGAACCGTTGAGGTTCTCGATCGGGTTGGTCGTGCGCAGCGTGCGGTACAGCGCGCCGCCAATGCCCAGGTGCTGCACCGTCAGTGTCTCCTGCAGCCCCTCGCGCAGGCTGGCCGCTGCGCCCGGATGCTGGGCCTGCAGCGAGCCCGCCAGACGCAGCAGTTGCTTCATGGCCATCGCCGCGTCCTTGGCGTTCCACGCATCGCGCAGTGCGCGGTTGACGCCCGCGTGCATCGCCTCTGGCAGATGCTCGATGATGTTGCGACGCTTGTGCTCCTGGCAGCGCTGAATCAGTGCGGTGGCGCCGAACATCTCGACGATGGCCTTGCGCAGCGCCTTGCCGCCGTCGATCACCCACAGCCGCATGCGCTGCGCATCCAGGCCGCGATCGATGAGATCGGACAGCAGCTTGCGCACGACGCGCGCGGCCTCGGTGGAGCCCTCATGCAGCCCCAGCACATGCTTGTTGCCCTGGGCGTCGATGCCCAGCGCGATGAGGATGACGCGTTCCTGGAAGTGGATGCCGTCGATCATCACGGCGGCCAGGTCCAGCGCGTCGAAGCCGGCGATGCAGCCACTGCTCGAGTTGCTGCTGGCTCAATGCCACGAAGCGCCTGGACACCGCGCTCTTGGACGCCGCGATGCCCAGCTCCGGCGGCGGCAGCGCATCCTGCTGCGCGGCATAGCGGCGCGTGGACACCCCGGCGGCCAGCGCCGTCAGCGTGGCCGCGTTCAGCGGATCGGCGTCAGCGGCCCAGACGAAGCTGGGCAGTTCGAGTTCGCCCGCTTCGAGATCGCGCGCGCGTGGACGCCGGATGCGAATGCGCTGGCCGCCGAGCACGACCTGGCTGGTGGTGTGGCCGCCGCGCAGGGCGTGCCGCTGCGCATCGGGTACGCCTTTGGCGCCGCACAGCGCCACCCGATCGAGTTCCATCATCTTGGCTCAGCACCTGGCGGCCGCTGTGAATGCACAACCCCATGAAGGCGTGTCGAACATCGGCGAGCACCTCCTGCATGGGCAACGGAATCTGCACGCTGGCAGTGGGGACGGCCCGCAGCGCGGGCTTCGTGCGAGACTTCATCGCGGTGGTTCCTTTCTTTGCTTGGCAGCACCCGCATGCTCACATGCGGGCGAAAGGAACCGCCACCTTCAACTCACGCGTTCAACAGATCCTGGGACATCGCCCGTCCCTTGGCCACATACGACTGGAAGTCGCCGATGGGCATCGCGGCCGAGCCCCGCGTTTCGCCGTCGGCCCAGCTCAGCGTAGCGTCGGTGGGTGTGGTCTGCACATCCACCGGCCCCTGGCGGATGGTGATGTTGATTCCGTCGCCTTGGCGGTACTCGACCTTGCCCGTGACCTGTGCGTTTTGTGCCATCGGCTGTCTCGTTCGCATGAAGCAGCCGGTCAATCCGACAGAATGAATGTCACCTTCAAGATCACCTTGTATCCCGTGACTTTGCCGTTGTCGATCGTCACTTCCTGATCCTTCACCCAGGCCCCCATAACGTTCTGCAGCGTCTTGTTGGCGCGCTCGACGCCTTGCAGGATCGCATCTTGAAAGCTCTTCCCACTCACGCTGCTGATTTCGGTGATTCGTGCGACGGTCATGATCGTGTCTTCCAAGTTGGGGATGGGGCCTCAGTCTCGAACCATCTGCGTCATCGGTCTGTGCGTTGCTAAACAGATGCGTGTATGGCTCTCGAGGAGCACGAAGGAAAGGCAGTGAGCCCAGTGGCTAGTCCTTTTGCTTGCCGCCTTGATCTTCATGTTTCTGTTCGTCACGGCCTTTGTTTCTATCATCCGGCTGGCTTGCGGCAGGCTTGGGCTCTTGAGCACGTGGCTCTGCCTTCGGCGCTGCTTGAGGTTGCGGCGACGCGGGTCTGGCCTCGGCAACAGGCCGCAGCGGCTCGGCCTGCTTGGCGGCAGGGGTGGGCTCGGTGTTTCTCGGTGGTGTCGTCTGCCTTGCGACCGGCGCGGGCGGAGTGACCACCGGTGGGGCTGGTGGTGCGTTCCTTGGCTGTGCCACGCTTGGTGGCGGTGCCCGCGGCGCCGCAACTGGTGGCTCGCGCTGCTCTGACTTGCCACGCTGTTCGGACTTGCCGTGTTGCTCCTGTGGTTGCGCGATGGGTGTGGGCGGTGTGGCTTGTGGCTGCGCAGCGCCTTGCGCAGGCGTGGCCGACGGGGCCGGTGCGGCCTTTGGCTGTGCCACGACTTGTGGCGGTGGCCGCGGCGCCGCGACAGCGGGGGGTTCGCGCGGCTCCGGCTTGCTGCGTTGTTCGGACTTGCCGTGTTGCTCCTGTGGTTGCGCGGCGGCCGCAGGCGGCGTGGCCTGTGGTTTCGCAGCGCTTTGCGCAGGCGTGACCGTTGGGCTTGTTGGCGCGGCTGGCGCCGCGGTGATCGCGGGCGATGGGGGCGCTTTCCGTGCATCGGGCCTCGCGCTCGATCTCGCGCTCGCATCGGCCGGCTCGGCACCGGGTTTCGGCGGCGGCGCAGCCATGGCCCGCGGCGCACCTTGTGCTGGCGTCACGACCTTGACCACGGGCGCCGGTGCGGCCGCCGCAGGCTTCAGTTCCTTGCGCGCGGCGTCGTCCAACGGTGTGCCAGGCTTCGCAACCAACTGCTGCTGCTGCGCCGCGAATCCTACGTGTGCGGCAGGCGGCGCCGTGCGGGCGACGACGGGCTGCTCGAACACGCGCACCGGCGGCTTGTCGCCCTGGTTGGCGGCACCGTGCACGCTCTTTTCCGTCGGCGCCACCGGCGGGGCGGCCACCACCGGCCGGCTGACGATCGTTTGCTGCGACACCTGCACCGCGGCTCTAGACACCGGCTGCGACTGCACGAACGCGGCGGTCGGTACCGCGACCACGGCTCCGGGCACTTGCCGGTTCACGTTCACGATGTTGGTCACGTTCACGTTGTTGTAGACGTTGTTGATGACGGTGTTGTTGATCACCGTGTTGCTCTGATTGACGTTCTCGAAATAACCGCGGCTCACCTGGTAAGGCGGTCGATAGACTTCGCGCGGCGCCAGCGGGAACCATGCGACGCCGCCGACGTTGCCGCTGGCGATCGTCAACTGGAAGTTGTCGCCACCCACGAACACCACCAGTGCAGGCGCGTAGTAGGCGCGCGTGCGCACCGGTCCTGGCACCCAACCCCACGTGCCACGCATGTTGGCCCAGCGGCCGTAGTGCGACACCGCGAAACCCCAGGGCGCGTCATCCACCCACGTCCAACCCCAGGGGTCGACCCATGCCCAATGGCCGTCGCGATAAGGCGCCCATCCGGCAGCCACGCGATTGGGGACCCAGACATTGCCGTAGTCCGCATCGTTGCGCGAGCTGCCGTTGGCATCGAGATCCTGGTAGCCAATCACGTCTTGCGACACATAGCGGGCCGAACCCGAGTTGTCGTATGCGCGATCGCGATCGCTGGCCCAGCGATCGAATTCGTCGAGGCGTGGTGTGTCGACATACCGGTACTCGCGCAGGTCGTTGCCCGTGAAGCGATACGGTTGCCGCGAGTCGATGACGTACGACGCGTTCTCACCGTAGGCCTCACCCTGGCCCTTACGCACCACGATGGTCGTGGCAGCGCCGTCCGGCTCGACTTCAATCCGGAATTCGCCGGGCTGGCGAAGCACGAATGCGAGATTCGGCGTGTCGACCTCGAACACTTCGTCGGGCTCGAGGCGGCGCACACGCACGTTCAACGTGCCTTGCGTCAATTGCAGTTGGGTGATGCGATCGTCGAGGTTCAGAACGGAGACGCCGGTCCCGGCGTTCATGCGAACCATGGCGCCGCCGATCTGCACTTCGGCACGTGCCCGTGCATCCGACCACAGGCGGTCGCCGGGGCCGAGCGGCCGATTGACCGTGGCCTGTACCCAATCGACCTCGCCGGCCGGTGAAAAACTGACTGCACCGGTGGCGTAGCCGAGGCGCGCGACGCGCGATGGCGGGTCTGCAATGGCCCAGTCGCTGAAACCTAGCAGAACTGCGCCGATCACGAGGGCACCAGCCCAATGACGTGTGAGTTGTATAGACATGATGCTTCACTACATACGGGGAGATCGGCCCGCCGTCTGTTCGACAGCGCACAAGGTGGCCCGGTTGTGGCTCTCTCGCACGCAGATCAGATCATTCGCGTGGTGCACCTGCGCGAAGGCGACATCGGCCGGCGGCTCAGCGATCACGCTGATCTACCCCGACCTGCATGCCGACGTGAAGGAGACGCTGCGCACGCTGGCCGTTCACCGAAAAACTCGAGCCTCGCTTGCGCAAGGCGTAGAGTAGGCCGTTCAGCAACAGTGCCGCAGAAGGCTCCCATGTCTACGAAACCCATCGCACCTGAGCAACTGGCGAACCTGCGCCATCGCGCGACCTCGCGATTGGGTGGGGGTACCGGCACGACGGGGGCGCCTTTCAGTGCCTCAGATGCGCTGGCCGTGCTGCACGATCTCGCGTCGTCGCCAGGCACCGCGGCGGACGCGCTCGCGCTCCTTCACGAACTGCAGGTCCACCAGGTCGAACTCGAACTCCAGGCCGATGAGTTGCGCGAATCGCGGTCAGTCCTGGAAACTGCGCTGCGCCGGCAGACCGAGCTCTATGACTTCCAGCCTGTCGCCTGCTTCACCATCGATGGCAGCGCGGTCGTGCACGAACTCAATCTGAGCGCTGCCCGCATGCTCGGAATCGGGCGCGACGAGGGGTACGGCCTGTCTCTGAGCAGCTTTCTTGCCACGGACAGCGGCCGCATGTTGCGTGAGCAAATCGCCAGCATTGCAAAAGGCAACGCCTATGAAGCGTCGACGCTGCAGTTGAACCCGAAGGACGGCACGGGCCGGCGCGTCCGCGCCCACATATGCGCCGACCCGGCAGGCCAACGCTTTCTGGTGGTGCTGGCGAATGCCGATGAGGGTCGGTCGCAGGCAGTCGATTGAAGGGCGGCGACACGCGCAGGAATCGTGCGCCGAGTCATGTCACGTCGCCGTGGCGCAGCAGACGGTCGTACTCCCTGTTGACCACGGCGTAGCACTCGCAGCTTCGGCGCTCGAGCTCCGGGCGGTCCAAGACGGTGATGTGGCCTCGCGTATAGCGGATCACCCCGTCTGTCTGCAGTTTGTGCGCGGCCCCGGTGACGCCTTCGCGGCGCACGCCGAGCATGTGGGCGATCATCTCCTGGCTCACGAAGATTTCGGCTCCCTCCAGCCGGTCCAGGTGCATCAGCAGCCAGCGGCACAGTCGTTGATCCATTGAGTGGTGGCGCACACATGCGGCCGTTTGGGCCATCTGCGTGATCAGGGCCTGCGTGTAGCGCAAAATCAGTTCCCTGACCGCAACCGAGTGCTCGAACTCGTGCCTCATCACCTCGGCATCGATGCAAAGCGCCTGGCCGGCGCTTTGGACGATGGCTCGGTGGGGTGCGGTGCCACCGCCAAGGAACAGCGAAACGCCTACGACGCCTTCCCTTCCGATGACCGCCAGCTGGGTCGAATCGCCGCTTTCCGTCACGTACGTCAACGACACGATCGCGGTGGTCGGAAAGTACAGAAGGTGCCTGGCACCTCCGGGTTCGTACAGCACCTTACCGAACGGTAGCTCGACAGCGCGCACGTGGGGCATCAAGCGCTCCCACTCGTCGCGTGGCAGTGCGGCAAGCAGACGGTTAGCGGGCGGGGCAGCAATAGCAGACATTCGGTTCTCGGGCTATTGGCACTGGTGTCACCCGCTCTTGTCTTTGTGTTGCGAGTGCCTCTTGCCGCCGTTGACACGGGTCAACGCTGGGTGGTGAATTTACCAGCGCACCGCCTCGCAATGTGCGCGAGCGTACAGATGAAGTTCCACCTGTGGCGCGAGGATGCCCCGTCGAAATCTGCTGTGGAGGCACGGTCATGGGCTCTTCAACCAATCTGGCTCGTGCCAGCGCCCGACCGGGCTCGCCCCGTCTGCATGAGCTGAGGCGTCCGGGTATCGACAGTCCTCTGGTCTTAGTGGTCGACGACGATCCCTTCAATCTGATGGTGGCCGCCCAGAGGCTCTCGTTCATGGGAATCAAGCCGATGGTAGGAGCCGATGGGGCCGAGGCGGTGGCCCTGGCGTGCGAACTCCATCTCGACCTCATCTTGATGGACCTTCAGATGCCCGTGCTCGACGGCTTCGCGGCCACTGCGCAAATCAGGCGTTTCGAACTCGAACACTCGCGCAGGCGGGTGCCCGTGGTGGCGTACACATCGTCCCTCGTCTGCGGCGATCTCTCGCGCTTGCGAGACAGCGGCTTCGACGCCATTTTGGAGAAGCCCGCTGGCGCGCGCGCGATGCGAGAGTGCGTGATGCGTTGGTGCCTTGCAGCGGGCAGCCCGGCTGCGCCTGCACAAGCCGGCCTGTTGCACCGACAGGTGGGTCAACCTCAGTTCTCGATCATTCAAGCATCAACCAGGAGCCCCTCATGACCGACTATGTGCCCGACGTCAAGAAATACACCGCCAACGTCGACGAGGCCGCCGTCGCTGCCATCGTGAAGTACTGCGGCATTGCATTGCGCAGACCCGATTCGTCACTGGTGTCGGCCACAGACCCCAAGGAGCTCGCAACCGTTCGCGATGGTTTTGCGGCTAAGAAGCTGGGTCTGGATGCCGAGGCAGCTGACACCGGCATCAAGGCCACCGCCGAAAAGATGAAGGCAGCAGGGCGCAAGAACCGCGTGACCTTCTACTACCTGCTGGCGGAGGCCACTGGCACGTTGGGCAAGCTCAGCTGAGCGACAGGTAGCGGGTGTTGAGCCTGGCTGCGCACGAGTCAGGTCAGCGCGTTGACGGCGTTCGCCGCGTAGAGGCAGATCGCGACCACGCCCCACAGCACCGCAACGAGCAAGGTCTTGGCGGGCCGGGGCGCCGGTGCGTCACCTGACGGGGTCAGCCTGTTGGTGTCGATGTCCATCGGGTCCTCCTTGCTGCTGGCACCCACGCGAATCGGGATGCTGGCCTGGGACCCAGTGTGATCACGCAGCCTTGCCGGCGCAGTTCACGACTGCACCGCGCCGACCGTCAATATTGACAACCAGTGCGCGCTACCACTGCCCGAAAAACACCCCCGCCCGCTTGTGCCCCGCAGTCCCGGCCGCGATCTGCGCATCGGTCAATGTGGTCCGATGGCGCCTGCGCGCCAAGAACCCTAGCAGCTTTTCGCGCATCGCCGCACGCACCGCTGAAGTCGACGCATCCCGCCCCAGGTCGTTGAGCTCCTGCGGATCGGCCTGCAGATCGAACAGCTGCTCGGGCTCATCGAGCCAGTGCACGTAGCGCCAGCGCACGTCGCGCAGGCTGAAGGCGCGGCACCGGTGCACGTCTTTGCTCAGCAACAGCCGCGCTTGCCGAAAGCTGTAGTCGAGCTCGCTGAAGACGAAGTCGCGCCACGGCGGTGACTCGGACTTCATCTGCCCGTGCAGCAGCGGTTGCAGGCTGCGGCCTTCGATGCGGTGGTGGTATGGGCTCTGATCGATGTCGAGCGCATCGAGGATCGTGGGCACCACGTCGACGCACTCGACGAAGCGTTGCTCCACCGTGCCGCGCGTGACGTCGGCCTCGCGCCGCGGGTCGACCACGATGAAGGGCACGCGCTGCACGGTGTCGTAGAAGAGCTCCTTCTCGCCGAGCCAGTGGTCGCCCAGAAAGTCGCCGTGGTCGGAGCAAAACACGATCAGCGTGTCGTCGAGCCGGCCGCTGGCGGCCATGGCGTCGAACAGGCGCCCCAGGTGGTGGTCGAGCTGGCTGATCAGGCCCTGGTAGACGGGGCGCACGGTGCGGATGCACTCGTCGCGCTGAAAACTCACGCACTCTTCTTGCTGGCGGTAGGCCGCCAGCACCGGGTGCGCGTTGCGCAGTTCAGCGTCGCTGCGCACCACCGGCAGGCACTGGTCGGCGGTGTACATCGCGTGGTATGGCGCCGCCGCCATGTAGGGCCAGTGCGGCTTCACGTAGCTCAGGTGCAGCACCCACGGCCGGCTGCCCACGTGGCGCATGAAGGCGATGGCCTGGTCGGTCATGTACGCGGTTTCGGAGTGCTGCTCTTTCACGCGCGCGGGCAGGTGCACGTTGCGCATGTGCCAGCCGCTCAGCGGCTCGCCGTTGGGGCCGTTGGCCGAGATCACGTAGTCGGTCCACGGGTCTTGGCTGTCGTAGCCGTTGGCGCGCAGGTAGGCGGGGTAGCCCGATTCGCCGCCGGGCTCGTGGTGGCCGTCGTAGCGGTCGATCTCGTCGAAGCCGCCGTGGCGCAGCAGCGTGCCGAGTTCGCTGGCGCCGTCGAGCTGCAGCCGCTGCAGGCCCGCTTGATCGGGCATCACATGGGTCTTGCCGGTGAGGGCCAGCGTGAGGCCGGCGCCGCGCAGCATTTCGCCCAGCGTGATTTCGCCAACCGACAACGGCACGCGGTTCCAGGTGGCGCCGTGGCTGATGGCGTAGCGCCCGGTGTAGTAGCTCATGCGGCTGGGGCCGCACACGCCGCTGGTGGCGTAGGCGCGATCGAAGCGCACGCCGCGCCGGGCGAGCGCGTCGATGTGGGGGGTCTTGATGGTCGGGTGGCCCGCGCAGCCGAGGTGGTCCCAGCGCAGCTGGTCGGCCATGATGAAGAGGATGTTCATGCGGCGCGCGCCCCTAACCCTTCACCCGGATGACGAGAAGAACAAGGCTACGTCAACATTATCATCGCCCCGAGCGTTGCTCTCTGAGTGTTCATGCGCACGATGCAGGGGTTGGCAGTTACGGCTTTCGCTTTGCTGTGCGGCGCGAGTTGGGGGCAGGCCGCGCCGCCCGGCGGGGGTGGCGTCTATCGCTGCAAGGACGACCAGGGTCACTACATCACGCGTGATCGCTACATCGTCGAATGCAGCGACAGGGAGCAGGAGATCCTCAACCCGGATGGCTCGCGCAAAAGCCTGGTGCCGCCCACCCTCACGCCCGACGAGCGGGCGCGACGCGAGTCCGCCGAGCAGGCCAAGCGGGACGCCGAGGCGGCCCGCAAGGACGCGATCAAATACGACCGCAACCTGCTGAAGCGATACCCCGGCAAGGCGGCACACGACAGGGCGCGCGCATCCGCGCTCGAGGACTCGCGCCTGGCCATCCTGAGCGCCGAAACGCGACTGCATGCGCTCGCAGCGGATCGCAAGCCGCTGCTCGATGAGGCCGAGTTCTACCGCGGCCGGCCCGTGCCACCCGCGCTCAAGCAGCAACTCGAGGCCAACGACGTGTCGGCGGCGGCCCAGCGCCACGCGATCAAGAGTTCCCAGGCCGAGCAGGAGCGCATCAACGCCCAGTTCGACGCCCAACTCGCTCGGCTGCGCAACCTCTGGGGGGATGCCCAGCCCGGGTCCCTGGGGCCGCCGCCGCAATAGCCGGGCCTTGACGGGCTTCAGGTGTGCTTGGCACCCCAGTCGCGCATGGCCTTGACGACCGGCCCGAGACTCTTGCCCTTCTCGGTGAGCACGTATTCGAGGCGCGGCGGCCGCTCGCTGTAGACCTGCCGCTGCACGAGGCCGCTGTCTTCGAGCGACTTCAGGCGCGCCGACAGGATATTGGGCGCGACACCGGGCAACGATGTCTGGAAGTCCTGGAAGCGCCGCGGACCCTGCAGCAGTAAGTCGCGCAGCAGCAGGATCGTCCAGCGCTCGCCGATCAGATCGAGCGTGCGCGCCACCGGGCAGTCGTTGATGTCGTAGCTCTTCGGCCATGGCTAAAGCATAGCCGCTTGACTTTCCTTTGACAAGTGACTACCGTATAGCAAGTCACTTGCGATGTGCAAGTTAATGCGAGGATCCGACATGCGACCGTCTTTCCAGGTTCCTGATCATCGTTCTTGCTTTTGTCGCGATGCTGCGGCCGATCGCCCCCGGTGCAGCGACCCAGCCGGCCGCCGGATCGCCCGAGCTGGCGTACCTGAAGCAGGTCAACCGCTGGCGGCCGCCGTCCGATCCGCAATTGCTGTTCCTGCTGATGGGCCAGTTCGCCAACGCCGGCCGTCACGCCGAGGGCATCGACGTACTTCGACGACGCCTTGCAGCGCTTCGGGCCCGGCTGGACGACGTGCACAAAGCGCCTGTACCTCACCGCGATGGCGGCGCTGCGCGCCGGGCATGCCAAGCAGGTCTTCGCTGCTCGCGCGCATCGGCTGGGTGCGCGACACCGTGAAGCATGCTCGACGAGGCCAATCGTCTGACCGGCGGCAACGTCGTTCGTCGCGCGCTGGATGTCGGGCGTCGTGCGCTCGCAGTTGCCCGGCTTCTTCGGCGAGCGCGACACAGGCGATCAGCGACCTGCTGTGGTGCGAGGCGCATGCGGACAAGGCGCCGCATCCGGGATGGCTGCGCGAAGTGTACTTCGCACCTGGCGGTGTTGGAGCGTCAGCGCGGCGAGACCGCGAAGGCCAGCCGCTACCAGGCGCTGAGCGGCTATCGCCATCGACCCCAAGCCGGCCGTGTTCACGACGCCGTTTCTCCGAAGACGCGTCGGCCGGGCCACCCGTTCTCGCCGCGCGCATTCGCGAGGTCGTGCCGGGCACCGTGTACGTCGCTGTCCGGCTTCGACTTCACGGAGTACTACTTCGTCGTCTCGGCGGACCGGCGCGAACTGATCGCCATCGACGCCGGCACGCGCGCCGACTGCGGCGCGCGCGGCGCTCGACGCGTTGCGCGCCCGGGTGCCGGCGCTGCCACCGCTGACCACCGTGCTTCGTCACCCACGCGCACTGGGACCACGTGGGCGGGCAGCGCTACTTTCGCAGCCTGACCCATCGCCGCGATTCATCGGCCGCAGCAACTATCGCGACGAGCTGGCGCGCGACGCCACCGCCAACCCGCCGACGCTGAAACGGTTCCTTGGCAAGAGCTTCAGCCTCGACGACGTGCTGGCCTATCGGGCCGACGTGACGATCGATCGGCCAACCGAGCTGGTCATCGGCGGCACGCGGTTTCAGCTGCTGCCCACGCGCGGCGGCGAAACCGACGACGCGATGCTGATCCACCTGCCGGAACACGGCGTGCTGTTCGTCGGCGACATCCTGATGCCCTACCTCGGTGCGCCGTTCGTGAAGAGGGCAGCCTCGACGGCATGCTCGCCGCGATCGACCAGGTACTGGCGCTCAAGCCGCGCCTGCTGCTGCACGGCCACGAACCGCTGACGCGCCTCTTCTCGTCGACCGCGATGCTCGACGGTCTGCGCGGCCACCTCGTGCCTGGCTGCGCGACCGAGGTGCTGCGCGCGATACAGGGCGGGCTCGAGCGCGGCGCGATCCACGCCGCGAACCTGATACCGCCCACGCTGGAGGCGCAGCGGCTCAGACGTTGCACCTGGCCTATCTGGTGCTGCGCGAGAACGTCATCAATCGCCTGTTCGACCAGACGAGCGGCTATTGGCAGAACGGCGCTGCAAGGTCTCGACGTGCTGACCGACGCCGACTACGGTGCAGCGCTGGTGGACTATCTGGGCGTGTCGGACGCGCAGCTCGCGGCCGCCGCGGAGCGCATGGTCGCCGACGGCAAGCACGAGTTGGCGGCGGCCGCTGCTGCGTTGGGCGGCAGCCGCGTTTCCCCGACAGCGCGCGGCAGGCGTCAGCGCGCAAGCTGGCCTACCTGAAGCTGATGGAAAAGTATCAGGAATTCAATCCGTTCAAGTTCATCGTCTACGCGGGGCAGATCGACCAGTCTACCGCGCAGATCGCCGCGCCGGGCGGGGTGTCGCCGCGGCCATGAAACGGGCAGGGCCGCTGTCCGCCGTCAGATCAGGCTGCTGAAGCGCTGTTCGGCTTCGCTGCAATCACCGAACTCGGCGTGGGTCCACGCCGCGTCGTGGTAGGTGCTGAGATAGCGATCGCCGTTGTCGCACAAGAGGGACAGCACCGCGCCGGCCTCGCTGCGCTGGCGCATCTCGGTGGCCAGCAGGATCATCGCCACGAAGTTGGTGCCGGTCGATGGGCCGACCTTGCGGCCCAGCAGGCCGGATAGCAACCGCATCGCAGCCACCGATTCGACATTCGGCACCTCGACCATGCGGTCGACCAGCGTGGGAATGAAGCTCGGCTCCACGCGCGGGCGGCCGATGCCTTCGATGCGCGAGCCGCGCGAGGTGAGGGTGGCATCGCCGCTCTTTTGGTAGGCCGCGAACACCGAGCCCTCGGGGTCGGCCACGCACAGACCGGTGGCATGGCGCTGGTAGCGCACATAGCGGCCGATGGTGGCGCTGGTGCCGCCGGTGCCCGCGCCCACCACGATCCAGCGCGGCACCGGGTGGCGCTCGTCGGCCATCTGCTCGAAGATGCTTTGCGCGATGTTGTTGTTGCCGCGCCAGTCGGTGGCGCGCTCGGCGTAGGTGAACTGGTCCATGTAATGGCCGCCGGTCTCGCGCGCCAGGCGCTGCGCAGCGGCGTACACCTCGCCCGCGTGGTCGACGAAGTGCGAGCGCCCGCCGTGAAAGGCGATCTGCGCCACCTTCTCGCCCGAGGTGCTCTTGGGCATCACGGCGATGAACGGCAAGCCCAGCAGACGCGCGAAATACGCTTCGCTCACCGCGGTCGAGCCGCTCGATGCTTCAACCACCGTGGTGCCCTCGCGCAGCCAGCCGTTGCACAGCGCGTACAGAAACAGCGAACGCGCCAGCCGGTGCTTCAGGCTGCCGGTGGGGTGCGTGGATTCGTCCTTCAGGTACAGGTCGATGCCCTGGGCGCCGAACGCAGGCAGCGGGATCGGCACCAGATGCGTGTCGGCGCTGCGCCGGAAGTCGGCCTCGATGCGGTGCACGCTGTCGTGCAACCAGCGCTCGGCGCTCATCGGCGGGCTGCGCGTGCCTGCGTCCATGCGTGGCGGGTCGGTGGCATCGAGCGGGTTCTCCGAACCGGATGGCGCGATCTTCGCCGTCGGGGCTACCGCCGCACCCCGTGAAGACCCTGAGCGCGTGTGCGCGCTGCCGTGCCAGGCGTGCGCTGCGCGGGCGGCGCCAGCGCGCTAGAGTTGGCGCATGAGCAGTGCATTGGCGCACGTGGCGTGGGAGCCATGCTTCATGGAGGCGCGGCACGACCGCGAGCTGGAAGCCTACGCGCGCCGGCGCATGGGCTTGCCAAATGCCGCGGTGCGCTACTTCGCGGCGGCGCCGTGGGTCGCGCGCGCCGCCATCGACCTGCACCCCGAGTTCGGCCTGCTGATGCATCTGGATCAGGACACCGCCGATCTGATCGGCATCGTCGTCAGCCAGGAGAACGCGTGCCGCTTTTGCTTTGCCGCCGTGCGCGCGGTGATGTGGTTCCAGGGCATGGATCGGCAGCGCATCCTGCGCGTTGAGCAGGAAATTTCGCGGCCGGACCTGGCCCCGAAGGTGCGGGCGGCGATCGAGTACGCGCGCAAACAGTCGCGCAGCGGGCCCGTCGGCGCCCGCGCGGCCTGGGCGGCGCTGCGTGCCGCAGGCGTCAGCGCTGCCGAGGCGCGCGAAATCGCGTTCACCGTGGCGCTGGTCGATTTCGCCAACCGGCTGCACACGGCGTCGGCGATCCCGCCGACGCCGATGGAGCGCATGCCTGAGTTGCTGCCGATGCGGCTGCTGCGCCCGCTGATCGATCGCATCATGCGCAGCCACCGTGAGCGCGGTGGTGTCACGCCGCTGACTGCGCTTTCGGACGAGCTGCCTTATGCGCGGCTGGTGGCGGCGTTTGGCGGCTCGCCGATCGCGCCCGCGCTGGCGCGCGCCATGGACGCGATGTGGGCCTCGCCGCATCTGTCGCGGCGCTGCAAGTTGCTGATGTTTGCCGTGGTCTCGCGCGGCCTGCCGTGCGACGTGTGCGAGCTCGAGGTCACGCGCGCGCTGCAGCGCGAAGGCCTGGATGCCGCGGCGGTGTCGCGCTTGTTGACGCACCTCGACGGCCCCGAGCTCGACCCGGTCGAACGGCTGCTGATGTCGTACGCGCGCGAAACCCTGTGGTATGAGCCCGCCACGTTGCAGCGGCACACCCGCGTGCTGCGCGGCCAGCTGAGCAGCGAGCAGCTGGTCGAGGCGATCGGGGTGGCGGCGCTGGCCAACGGCGTGTGCCGCATGGCCGCCGTGGTGATGACCGAGCCGGCGTGACATGCGCGTGGCGCTCGGCATCGTGCTGCTGGTCGCGCTGGCGTTAGTGGTCGTGGCCTGGCTGCAGCAGCGCCGGCACAACACGCTGCTGCAGCGCCAGCTCGATGCGGCCACCGAGGAACTGCAGCGATTGCAGCAAGCGTGTGCGCGGCTCGCGCCGGCCGGCGTGGTGAACCGGCTCGTCGCCGACGGCGTGAGCGAGCTCACCGACATGCCGGCGCAACGCAAGGTGGTGACCGCGCTGTTCGCCGATCTGGTGGGCTACACGGCGATGAGCGAGCGGCTCGAACCCACGGTGCTGGCGCGCGTGATCAACGGCTACTTCCAACGCATGAGCGACGCGATCCACGAAAACCGTGGCCACGTGTCCACCTTCCTGGGTGACGGCATCCTCGCCTACTTCGGCGCGCTGCAGCCCAACCCCTGGCAAAGCGCCGACGCGGTGCGTGCCGCGCTGGCGATGCGCGCGGCCATGGCCGACTACAACCGCGAGCTCGCGCGCGACCGATTGCCGGCCTTGAAGGTGGGCATCGGCATCCACCGCGGCGCGGGGCTGGCGGGCCTGATCGGCTCGCGCGAACGCATGGAGTACGGCTTCGTCGGCCGCACCGTCAATCTGGCCGCGCGCGTGCAGACGCTGACGCGCACGCACGGTGTCGACATCCTCGTCACCGACGCGGTGCGCAACGAGCTCGACGACAGCTTCAAGCTCGATGCGATGCCGGCCGAGACGGTGAAGGGCATCGCCGAGCCGGTGGTGAGCTACGCGGTGCGCGAGCGCGTCGCCGTGCCGGGCGCCGCGCTGCCGCACATGAACCCAAGTCAATCAATGCAACGAGGTCCGCCGTGCCGATCAAGACTGCACTGACCACTCGACTCGCGATCACCCACCCGGTGTTGCTGGCCCCGATGGACGTGGTGGCCGATGCGCGCCTGACCGCCGCGGTGAGCGTCGCCGGCGGCCTGGGCATCCTCGGCGGCGGCTACGGCGACGCCGCGTGGTTGACGGCGCAACTCGATCGCCTGGCCAGCGCACGCGTGCGGTTCGGCGTCGGCTTCATCACTTGGAGTCTGGCCAGACAGGCACAGCTGCTCGAGCTTGCACTCGAGCGCAAGCCGGCCGCCGTGTTGCTCTCGTTCGGCGATGCAACGCCATTCATTGATCGCATCCATCGCTCGGGTACGTTGGCGATCTGCCAGGTGCAATCGCTCGCCATGGCCCGCGAGGCCGTGGCGGCCGGCGCCGACATGCTGGTCGCGCAGGGCAGCGAGGCGGGCGGTCACGGCGCGACGCGTGGCGTGTTCACGCTGGTGCCCGAGTTGATCGACGCCGTCGGGCCCGGCGTGCCGGTGGTCGCCGCCGGCGGCATCGCCGATGGGCGCGGACTGGCCGCGGCGTTGATGCTGGGCGCGTCGGGTGTGCTGATGGGCACGCGCTTTTACGCCACCACCGAGGCTGCCGGCGCCGACGACGCGAAAGAGCGCATTCGCCGCGCCGACGGCGACGCCACCGTGCGCGGCATGGTGTTCGACATCACACGGCAACGCGCATGGCCCGCACCGTTCACCGGACGCTGCCTGCGCAACGCGCACCTCGATCGCTGGCACGGGCGCGAGCTGGAGCTGCTGCACCGCGTCGACCAAGTCGCGGCCGAGTTCGCGGCCGCACGCAGCGCCGGCAACTACGACGTGCTGCCCGTCATCGCCGGCGAAGCGTCGGGTCTGGTGCACGACATCCCGTCGGCCGCGGCCGTGCTCGAGCGTGTGGTGTCCGAGGCAGCCTCGCTGCTGGCCGCTGCCGCCACGCGCGTGGAGCCGGCCTAGCGGTTGCGGCCGGCCGCCCCCGCGGCCACCTACGAACTTCCGGCCCGTAACGCAAGCCCGAGAAACAAGCCGCGTCAGTTGTAATGCCCGCTCACGGGTTGGCGTGGCCGCCGTCGCAGTGCGCTGGTCAGCCAACCGCCGCCGAGCGTGAATTCGCCCGCATCGGCCGGCGCTTGAGCCGCGCCGATGCGCGCGCGCGTGCCGCTCGTTCGATGATCCGAGTCTGCCGATCGGCGTGTCATCGTCACCATGCGCAAAGCCGCCGCCGCCGAAAAGCTCGCCTCGTTGAGCGCCGTCAAGAGCGCGATGCTCGGCATCTTCGGCATGGTCGGCTTGCTGATATCGGCCGTCGGCCCGTTCAAGGTGCCGTTCGCCGAGACACTGGCCAAGACCTACTACCGGCAGGCCATCGTCGGCCTGGTGGTCATGGTGGCGCTCGTCGGTGGGCTGATCACCGCAGTGGTCAAGCTGTTCGATCCCAACCAGTTCAAGGATCAGCTGGTGGGCTGGGTCCATGAGCGCACGCAGCGCGACCTCGTGCTCGACGGCGACCTGAGCGTCAGCTACTTCCCCAAGCTGGGGTTGGAAAGCGGCAAGGCCTCGCTCAGCCAGCGCCGCAGCGCGCGCGAGTTCGCGTCGATCGACAAGGCGCGCGTCACCATCGCCTGGCTGCCGCTGCTGCGCGGCCGCGTGCACATCGACAGCGCGGAGATCGAAGGCCTGCGCGCGCAACTGGTGCGCCTGAAGGACGGCAGCACCAACGTCGACGATCTGGCACACGACGTGGCCGCCATCGAATCGACCCCAGTCGATCTCGACAGCCTGCGGCTCGACGCGCTCGTCGCTGCAGTGGAACGACGAGATCGCGTGGCAGCGCGGCAGCTGAACGAGCTGCAGATCGAACTCGGGCGCCTGGCCGACGGATTGGCCAGCCCGCTGAACGTCAGCGCGCGCGTCGATGCGCCCGGCGGCCGGCATCGACGCGCGGCTGCAACTGAAGGGCCGGCTGCTGTTCGACGCCGCGGCCGGCCGCATCGAGCTGGCGCGCATCGACGGCGTGCTCGAGGGCAACGCCTGGGCATCGACAACCTGGCGCTGCACCTCAAGGGCGACGTCACCGCGCTCGCCGCGCGAGCGCTCGCTGAGCGCCGACAACGTGGTGGTCTCGTCGATGCACAAGTCGGGCCTCACCGTGTTCAACACCGTGCTGGCAGCGCCCGAGCTGAAGTGGAGCGAATACGCCTGAGCGGTATCTCGGCCACCATCGATGCCAGCGTGGCGCACCCCGACCGCACCACCACGCTGGCGCTGAAACTGCCGCGCTTCGAGTGGGCCGAGCG
This sequence comes from uncultured beta proteobacterium, assembly GCA_963774185.1. Lineage (GTDB taxonomy): Bacteria > Pseudomonadota > Gammaproteobacteria > Burkholderiales > Burkholderiaceae_C > JAEUPI01. Next base: position 141,033 of record CAVZEK010000037.1, on the reverse strand, counting down.
CGCGCTGCGCGACACCACCGCGCAAGGCCAGCTCACGCTCAAGCGCAGCGACTCGCAGCTGCGCGTGCAAGGCAGCAGCCCGCTGGCGCTGGTGCTCGACGGCGGTCCGCGCATCGAGCTGGCTGCGCTGGAGATGACCGCACAGCTCAGCCACCCCGCGCTGGCCGCCGACGCGACGGCCCAGCTCAAGGGCAGGCTCGACATCAACCTGCAGCAGCAATCGGCGCTGGCGGCCTGGAGCGGCCAATTCGCCGGCAGCGACGTGAAGGCCGAGGTGGCGTGGCCGACTACGCGAGTCGTGCCCGCTGGACGGTCGACGCCGAGCTGGCGCGGCTCGATCTGGACGCGCTGCTGTCCAGCGGCTGGCTCGCGCGCTGGCAGGACGACACCACGCCGCTCGACGTGGCGACGCTGCACGACGCCAACGTGCAGGGCCGCGTGCGCGTGGGCCAACTCAAGGTGGCCGGCTTGCAAATGGGCGCGGCGTCGACCCGCTTCGAGCTCGACCGCTCGGTGCTGGCCGTCGACCCGATCGCGGCGCAGGCCTACGGCGCGCAACTCGAAGCGGCGCTGCGCATCGACGCGGCGGCAGCGGTGCCGCGCATCAGCGCCAAAGGCAGCTTGAACGAAGTCGATCTGCGCAGCCTGCTGGCCGACATGACGCGCTCGCCGTGGCTCGAGGGCCGCGGCGCGCTCACCTGGGACATCGCCGCCGACGGCGCCAGTGTCGGCAGCCTGCGCAACGCGCTGGCGGGCTCGCTCAACCTCACGCTGCGCGGCGGTGTGCTGTCGGGTGTCGACCTGCGCGCGGCGCTGCTCGAAGGACGTGCCGATTGGGCAAACGGATGCCGGCGCAGCAGCGCGAGTTCAACGCGTCGGCGAATACGCCGTTCAACGAAATGAAGGCGCGCTTCGAACTGCGCGAGCGCCGTGCCAACGGCCAGCATGCTGGAGCTCGATGCTGCGGCCATCCGCACCACCGGCGAAGGCGAATTGCTGCTCGACTCGGGCGTGCTCGATCTGCGCCTGCAGACCACCGTGGGTCGCGGCCCGCACGAATTGGCGAGCCTGGCCGGCGTCAGCGTGCCGATGCACGTGCAGGGCCCGTGGCGGCAGCCGCGTCTGGCGTTCGACTTCGGCGCTGCCAGTGGCGGCTCGCTCGCGCAAGCGCCTGAGGCCACGGGCGACGCTGCCCTGACACTCGTCAAGGCGGTCACGCCGACGGCGGGCGAGCGCACGAGCGCGGCGGCGCACTCCAAGTAGCCGCACTCACCGTCACGCGCCGAGCTCGCGCGCGAGCTGCAGCGCCTGCTGCGTGATCGGATGGCCTGCGCCCAACGTGGGCTGCAATTGATCGATGGCCTGCGGCACGCATGGCGCGCCGGCGCCGGGGCCGCCAAGGCACTTTCGCTGCGCGCCAGCGCCAGCCATGCGCGCCCGGTGAGAAACGACTGCGGCAGATCGCCCTGGCCGTTGCGTGCCACGGCAAGCGCCTGCTCGGCGCGCGAGCGAGCGGCGTCGTGTTGTCCGAGTGCGAGGGCGATCTCGCTGCGCACGATGCCCACTTCGGCCACCACCCCGGTCTTGGCCTGCCGCTGAGCGTACAGCGACTCCACCTCGGCGAGCGTACGGTCGGCCTCGGCGAGACGGCCTTCGCGTTGAAAGATCGCCGCCTGCGCGATGCGCAACCACAGCGCGGGCGCGCCCTGCGCAGGCAGCGCGGCCTGATGCAGCAACGCATCGGCGTCGCGCATACGCTGGCGAGCGTCATCGAGCTGCTCGAGGTTCGCCGCGACGAGCGCCTCACCGGCGAGCGCGTAAACCTCGAAGCTCGGGTTGTTGTCCTTTCTCGCCAGCCGCTGCATGCGCTCGAAGTCCGCCATCGCCTCGGCGTAGCGACCGAGCGCGCGCAAGGCTTGCGCGCGGTTGGCGTAAAAGCTCGCCGAGGCGTCGCCGGTGGGCGAGCGGCGCTCGATGATCGCCATGCCGTGGTCGAGTTGCTCGAGTGCCGCGCGCGGATCGCCGGCACTCCACAGCGCGATGGCCCAGTCGTTGTAAACGCTGGCGCCCAGCGTGCTCTCGGCGCGTCCCGCGCCGGCCAGCAGGTCGACTGCGACGCGGTACTTGAGGCTGGCCTGCGCCGGCGAGCCGTTCAACACCTGTGCATAGGCTTCGTTGGCCACCAGGTAGGCGCGACGCAGCCCCGAGGTGTTGCCGGCGCGGTCGAACTGGCGCAGTGCCTCGCGCGAGAAACGCAACGCACCCGCGGCGTCGTTCAGACGCAGTGCCACCGTCGTGCGGCGCTGCAGGCAGTACCACGACGATTCGGGGTCGTCCTTCGCGGCGGCGATCACCTCGTCGAGTTCGCGGATGGCGGCGTCGGTCTGGCCGAGGTCGAGTCGCGAGACGGCGCGCTGGCAGCGCAAGTTGTGCAGCACCGTGGGGTCGACGCCGCCGGACAGCCGCTCCAGCGTGCGCGTCAGCAACTGCTGCGCGCGGTCGAACTGATCGTTGGTGACGAGCCAGTCGGCCACCGTGTCGGCGGCCACCGCGCGCTCGGTGGGGTTGCCGCTGAACTCGTGCTCGGCCATGGTCTCGCTGCGTTGCATCAGCTGGTCGAGCGTGAGCGCCTCGTCGGCCCGCATGCCTTCGCTCAGCACCATCAGCGTGAAGTCGGTCGACGCCTGGGCCTGCTGCGCGCGGGCGCGCGCCACGGCGCTCTGGTGCAGCGCTTCGTGCGCCTGCCACACGGCTGCGCCCAGGCCCATGGCGAGCGCCAGCACCACGGCCGCGGCGGCGCCCAGCGGCAGGGCATGGCGGTGCACGAACTTGCCCGCGCGGTACCAGCGACTGTCGGGCTGCGCCAGCACCGGCTCGCCGTCGAGGTGGCGCTGCACGTCGGCGGCGAACGACTCGACGCTGGCGTAGCGTTCTTCGGGGTTCTTCTTGAGTGCTTTGGCCAGCACGGTGTCGAGGTCGCCGCGCAGTTGCCGCGCGAGCTTGCGATCGCCGGCGACGCGCGTGCTGGCCAGCGGCACGTCGGCCGACACGATGGCTTCCTCGAGTGCCGCCGCCGTAGGGCGCCCGAGCGCGGTAGGGGCGCTGCCCGGTCAGCAGCTCGTAGAGCACGACGCCGAGCGAATACACGTCGGTGGCTACCGTCACCGGCTTGCCGGCCACCTGCTCGGGCGAGGCGTAGTCGGGCGTCACCGCGCTGACCCATCAGCTGCGTCAGGTTGGGCAACAGCGAGCATCGTCCTCGAGCAGCAGCTTGGCGACACCGAAGTCGAGCAACCGCACGTCGCCCTCGGGTGTGACCAGGATGTTGCTCGGCTTCAGGTCGCGGTGCACGATCAACCGTGCGTGCGCATGCGCCACCGCGTCGGCGATCTGCAGGAACAGGTGCAGCCGTCGCGGCACGTCGAGCTGGTTTTGCTGGCAGTGGACATCGATGGTCTGGCCGGTCACGCATTCCATCGCCATCCAGGGCCGGCCGCTGGCGGTGACGCCGGCGTCGTACAGACGCGCGATGAGCGGGTGCTGCAGCGCGCCGAGGATGTCGCGCTCGCGCGCCATGCGCTGCGCCAGGCCCATCGCCCAGCCGGTGCGTGGCAACTTCAGCGCCACCTGGCGACTGCAGCACGCCATCGGCGCGCTCGGCGAGCCACACGGTGGCCATGCCACCGGCACCGAGCTCACGAATCAGGCGGTAGGGGCCGACCTCGTCGCCGGCCTGGTCGGGCCGTGCGTCGAGATCGGGCAAATCCTCGAGCGCGACCGCGATCGGGCGCTGCATGAAGGTGTCGGTCTCGACCGACGCGCGTGCCAGCATCGCACCGAGCAAAGGCACGAACGACTGGTGCTCCGGCGGCAAGGTGCGCAGCCAATGGCCGCGCTCGTCGATCGGCAGCGCCAGCGCCGCTTCGAGCAGCACGTTAATGCGACGCAGGCGGTCGGGATCGGCCGCGGGGGAGTCTGTCATCGAAGGCGACGCAAGGCGAGACACACGGTGTACCACGCAACGGCGCTGATTTTGAGGTCAGCTGGCGTTGCGATTGAGCGTGGCGCGGGTCGTCGCGGAGAGCGGGTCGCAGCCCCGGGGCATTGAGAAAGCCCTGAGGCGGCTGCCCGACCATGGCGGACGAGGAGTTGCCATAAAACAGCCCTGTCCATCCGATCCGCATGATGATGCCTAGGTCGCCGTCGCGCTGCGCTCCGTGCTGCGCGCGATGAGCCGCGACACCACCGCGGCCAGTGCGACGGCGAGGCTCACCCAGCCGATGGCCAGCCCGAGTGCCGACCACGACGGCAGCCCCAGGTGCAGCAGTTCGCGTGCTGCCGGCCACACGATACCCAGGCCGAGCGCAGCCGACGCCGCACCTGCCACCCACCAGAAAGCGCCGAAGCCGATGCCCAACAGCGTTCGCCACGAGCCGCGGGCGCTGGCGTTGATCAGCACGAGCTGAAGGTTACCCGCCGTGAGCCCGACGATCGACAACGTGCGTGCCTCAGGCGGTTGCATGCCATGGCGCAAGGCCACGACGTAGATCGCCAGCGTGGCCAGCAACAACACGCCGCCCTGCAGCAGCCCTTGCCACACCATCGCCCAGTCGATCAGGCCCTCGCTCGCGCGCCGCGGCGGCTGCTGCATGATGCGCGGGTTGGCCGGCGCTTGCTCGAAGGCCAGCGAGCACACGGGGTCGATCACCATCTCGGTCAGCACCACGTGCGCGGGCAACTCAACGGCGGCAGGCCCATGAGCACCGGCAGCAACGCGAGACCAGGATCGGCACGTGGATCGCGATGATGTAGGTCATGACCTTTCGCAAGTTGTCGAAGATGGTCCGACCCATGCGCACGCCCGCCACGATGCGCTCGAAGTGCTCGTCCAACAGCACCAGTCCGGCGGCCTCGCGGGCGACATCGGTGCCGCGCACGCCCATCGCGATGCCCACATGGGCTGCCTTCAGCGCCGGCGCGTCGTTGACCCCGTCGCCGGTCATTGCCACGACATGGCCGTTCTTCTTGAAGGCCTGCACCAGACGCAGCTTCTGATCCGGCATCACGCGCGCGTAGACGCGCACCTTGCGCACCGCGTCGGCCAGCGTGGCGTCGTCGAGCCGCTCGAGCTGCTCCCCGGTGAGCGCGCCCGCCGCAGTGTCGATGCCGGCATCGCGTGCGATGGCCAGCGCAGTGGACGCATGGTCGCCGGTGATCATCGCCACCGCAATGCCGGCGCCGCCGGCCTGCGCCACCGCCGCGGCCACCTCGGGGCGCAGCGGGTCATCGAAGGCCACCAGGCCGAGCAGCGTGAAATCGTAGTCGCGCTGGTCCCGTGCCAACTGGCCGTCGCAGCTGCTCCCCTCGGCCACCGCGAGGACACGCAGACCCTCTTCGGCCAGCGCGTGCACGCGTTGCAGCAGCGCGGCGGTGGCGCTCGCATCCAGGCGACACAACTTGGCAATCGCCTCGGGTGCGCCTTTGGACGCCACCCGACGACGCCCGCCATCGGCCACCCACGCCTGCGACGTCGCCAGCAGTTCGGGCGTCAGCGGGTATTCCTGCTCCAGCAGCCACGCCGGGTGCAGGCGGTCGGTGCCGTCGAGCGAGCGATCGCCATGCGCCAGGATGGCGCCGTCCATCGGATCGATGCCGCCGCGTCGCGAGGCCAGCACGGCGTGTTCGAGCAGCACATGCACGGCCTCGGGCAGTGGGCCGCCGCGGCTGACGTCGACGTCGTCGCCGGCTGTGACCAGGCGGCGCAAGTGCATGCGGTTGTGCGTCAGCGTGCCGGTCTTGTCGACGCACAGCATGGTGACCGCGCCCAGCGCCTCGATGACCGCAGGCCGCCGCGTCAGCACCTTGCTCTTGGCGAGCCGCCAGGCGCCGAGCGCGAGGAACACCACCAGCGCCATCGGAAACTCTTCGGGCAGCATCGCCATGCCCAGCGCAATGCCCGCCAGCATGCCGTCGACCCACTGACCGCGCTGCAGGCCGTACCACAGCACCAGCGACACGCTGGTGAGCAGGCCGCCGAGAGCAAACAGGCGCACGACCTTGTGCAGGTTCACCTCCAACGGCGTGGCGGCGGTGTCGATAGAGGCCAGCGAGGCGCCGATGCGGCCGACGCGGGTTTGTTTGCCGATGGCCAGCACTTCGGCGACGCCGTGGCCGCTGACCACCAGCGTGCCTGCGTAGACGAAGGGCAGGTCGTCGCCGCCGGGCAGCGTGTGTTCGATCGATTGGACTTGCGTGTCCGCCGTCTTGCGCACCGGCACCGATTCGCCGGTCAACAACGATTCGTCGAGCACCAGACTCGACGCCTCGCGCATCACGGCATCGGCCGGGATGCGCTCGCCTTCGACGATCAGCACGGCGTCGCCTGGCACCAGCTCGCTGGCGGCGATGCGTTGCACGCTGCCGTCGCGGATGGCGCGCGCCATCGGTGCCGCCAGTTCGCGCAGCGCGTCGAGGGCGCGCTCGCTGCGACGTTCCTGCACCAGCACCAGCGTGACCGTCAGCAGCGCGAAGAATCCGAGCAGCAGGCCGTCACCCAGGTCGCCGATGACGAGGTAGATGCCTGCCGCCACCAGCAGCAGCAGGAACATCGGCTCTTGCGCCACGCTGCGCAAAGTCCGCCATAGCCCGCGCTGCTCGCGGTCGCCGATGTCGTTGCGGCCGTAGCGCAGCTGCCGCGCTTGCGCCTCGACACTGCCGAGGCCCCAAGGCCCGCGCGCGGGTGGTGTCATCGGCTCATCATAGGCAGGCCCGGTGACGCCGCAGCGCATGCGCGGCCGGCGCTAACTGCTGGCTGCGCGTTTGCGTGCCATCTGCAGGCCGAGCACCAGCAGCACCAGCCCGAAGCCGATGGCATCAGCCAAGCGCCCGGGGTACACCAGCGCGAAACCGGCCACCACCAGCATCCAGCGCTCGATGAGAGAGGTCTTCATCAGCGCCCAGCCTTGAAGGCCGCCCGCCAGCGCCGCGATGCCGATCGCCGCGGTGACGGTGACCTCAGCGATCGACCACCAGTTGGCACTGGCCAACGCCTTGGACGAGCCCATCAGCAGCAGGCCCTGGCCGGCGGGGTCGAGCACGAACATGAACGGCACCAGGAACGCCGGCGCCGTGTACTTCCAGCTCTGCAGCGTGGTCTTGTACGGGTCGCCGCCGGTGATCGCCGCGGCGGCGAACGGCGACAGCGCCGTCGGTGGCGACACCTCGGACAGCACCGCGTAGTAGAAGATGAACATGTGCGCCGCGAAGTCGGGCACGCCGAGCTTGATCAGCGCGGGCGCCGCGATCACCGCGCAGATGATGTAGCGACGCCGTCACCGGCACCGCGAGGCCGACGATCCACACCACCAGCGAGGTGAACACCGCCGTCAGCAGCAGCGAGCCGCCGGCGTAGTCGATCACGATGGTGCTGAACTTCAAGCCCAGCCCGGTGAGCGTGACCACGCCCACGATGATGCCGGCGCCCGCGCAGACGGCCGCCACACTGAGCACGCCGATCGAGCCGCCTTCCATCGCCTTGACGAACGGCGACTGGAAAATGTTCGTCGCCAGCGACCCCTTGCCGCGAAACAGGTCGTAGGAAAACAGCGCCGTGTCGCTGCGCAGGAAGCTGGTGACGAACGACACCACCGTGGCCCAGAACACGCTCAGCACCGGCGAGTAGCCGAGCAGCATGAAGACGACGATCGACACCAGCGACAGGAAGTGGAACCAGTACTTGCGCGACAGCGTCCACACCGATTCGAGCTTGCCGAAGTCGACGTTGCGCATGCCGTACTTGCGCGCATCGATCTCCACCATCACGAACAGCGCCAGGTAGTACAGCAGCGTGGGCACCACCGCCATCAGCAGCACGTCGAGGTACGAGATCTTCAGGAACTCGGCGATCAGGAACGCCGCCGCACCGAGCACCGGCGGCGAGATGATGGCGCCCAGGCCCCCCGCCGCGAGCAGGCCGCCGGCGGCGTTCTTCTCGTAGCCGACCTTGGCCAGCATCGGATAGGCCACCGCCCCCAGCGTGACGGTGGTGGCGACACCCGAGCCCGACGGCCCGCCCAGCAGGAACGACGCCAGCACCACGGTGCGGCCGGCGCCGGTGGGCTTGCCACCCATCGCCGAGAACGAGAAGTCGATGTAGAACTTGCCGGCGCCCGAGTACTGCAGGAACGCACCGAAGATCGTGAACAGGATGATCAGCGACGACGACACGTCGACCGCGACGCCATAGATGCCCTCCAGCGTCATGTACATCACGCCGACCAGCCGACCGACCTCGTAGCCCTTGTGCGTCCACGGCGCGGGCAGATGGGGGCCGAGCAGCGCGTAGGCGATGAAGGCGCAGGTGATGGCCGGCATGATCCAGCCGCCGGTGCGCCGCATCGCCTCGAGCACCAGCACGATCAGCGCGACGCCGAACGCGATGTCCCAACGGCTCGGGCGAGGTGTTGCGGTCGGTGATGTCGTCGCCGCCGGCGATCAGGTACACGGCCACGCGCGATCGCCAGCAGCGCGGCGATCCAGTCCCACCACATCACGCGATGGCGAAAGCGCGGTGCCACCGGGAACACCAGGAAGCACAGGAACAGCACGAACGCCACGTGCACCGGACGCAGCGTCTGCGTCGGCACGATCGCGTAGGCGGTGTACAGGTGGAACGCCGACATCACGAACGCGACGCCGACGACGAAGACCTTCAGCCAGCCCTTGAACTTGTTGGCCGCGCCTTCTTCGGCCTCGATGAACTCCTCGGCCTTGTGCAGCGCCTCGTCGCTGACCGCGACGGCGCTGCGGCTCGCCGGATGGGGCGGCGCTCAATTGACGCTTGATGCCTTTTTCGGCGAAGTACTTCGCCGCGCCCGGATGGAACGGGATCGGCGTGGCGCTGGCCTTCTGGTTCTCGAGCTTGAAGTTGGCGGCTTCCTTGTGCACCGCGATCAGGTCGTCGCGCTTGTCGAAGATGGTCTTGACGATGTTGTAGGCGGTCTTGTCGTCCATGCTTTCGTGGGCGACCAGGATGTTCATCACCGTGGCCTGCTTGTTGTCGGCGTCCATGCCGCGATAGGTTTCCTTCGGGATCACGTCCTCGACGTACAGGTTGCCGTACTTCTTGTTCATCGCCGCCACCGCGTCGGCGTGGTCGATCATCTTGATCTTGGTGCCCGGCGTGTTGGCGAGGTCGGTCACCGCCGGCGGTGGGCAGGCCGCCGACCCAGAAGAAGGCGTCGATCTTGCCGTCCTTGATGGCGTTGACCGACTCGGCCACGCCCAGGCGCTCGCGCTTCATGTCCTTGTCCTTGTCGAGGCCCTCGGCCTCGATGATGCGAAACGCCATCACCTCGGTGGCGCTGCCGGGCGAGCCGGTGGAGACGTGCTTGCCCTTCAGGTCGGACATCTTGTCGACGCCGCGGCCCTCGACGCTGACCACGTGCATGCGGTTGGGGTACAGGATCATCAGGGTCTTGAGCGCGCACCTTGTTGCCCTTGAACTTGTCTTCGCCGCGATAGGCATCCTGCGCCGCGTCGGTCATCGTGAAGCCGACATAGGGCTTGCCGCTGCCCACGAGCTTGAGGTTGTCGACCGAGCCGCCGGTGACCTCGGCCGTGGCCTGCATGCCGGGCACGTACTTCGACAGCACCGCCGCGATGCCGCCGCCCAGCGGGTAGTACACGCCGCCGGTGCCGCCGGTGGCGATCGAGATGTTTTGCGCGCCGGCGCTCAGGCACCAGAGCAGGCCGGCCAGCAGCGCGGCGAGGACGGGTTTGTGGGTCTTCATCGTGTCTCCTGCGACTCAAGGGTATGCCCGGTGTGCGCGGCAACGCATCCACAGAGCGATTTCATTCTGGCATGCGAGACCGCGACAATCGCTCCACACTTTCCAGCAGCCAACACGTCCTGGAGCATCCATGAGCTTTGCTTTCAACGGCACACGCGTCGTCGTCTGCGGCGGCAGCCGCGGCATCGGCCGCTCGATCGCGCTGGGCTTCGCCGCCGCGGGCGCGCAGGTGTCGATCTGCGCACGCGGCCGCGACACGTTGGAGACCACCCGTGTCGAAATTGCCAAGCACGGCCACACCGCGCATGCCGCCACATGCGACTTGGCCGATGCGTCGTCGGTGGCGCGCTACGTGGCCGCGGCCGGCGAGGCGCTGGGCGGCATCGACGTGCTCGTCAACAATGCGTCGGGCTTCGGCATGGGCGACGATGAAGCCGGCTGGGCGGCAGGCCTGGCGGTCGACGTGATGGCGATGGTGCGCGCCTCGCACGCCGCGCTGCCCATGCTGCAGGCCAGCCGCGACGCCTCGATCGTGCACATCTCATCGATCGCCGGGCTGCGTGCATCGACGCGCACGCCGGCGTACGCCGCGGTGAAGGCGGCGATGATCAGCTACACCGCGAGCCAGGCGGCCATGCTGGCGGGCCAGCGCATCCGCGTCAATTGCATTGCGCCGGGGTCGATCGAGTTTCCCGGCGGGGTGTGGGACCAACGCAGACGAGCCGCCGATCCGCTGTACGACCGCGTGTTCAAGAGCATTCCGTTCGGACGCCTGGGCACGCCCGAAGAAATTGCCGAAGTGGCGTTGTTCCTCGCGTCACCGCACGCGCGCTGGGTCACCGGGCAGACGATTGCCGTCGATGGCGGGCAGCTGCTCGCTGCGTGATACCTAGAACGTGTACAAGGCGCGCAGCGAGAGCATGTTGCCGTGGCGGCCGTAGATCGAGCCGACTAGGTAGGCGCCCTGCCAAAGCAAAGCCTGGCGCTCGCCGAACGGCACGGTGCCGAACACCGCGGGCCCGGCGCGGTGCGATTGCTGATCGCGCGGTGCCCAATGGTCCCACGGACCCAACTCGCCGAAACCCTGCACGCCGAAGTGCAGCGGCGGCCGCCAGCGGTATCGCACTTGCCACTGGTATTTCATTTGCGTCTGCTGCGGGTAAGCGCCGGCGTAGCCGCGCTCGAAGAACACGTTGCCGTTGAGCTGGGTGCGCTCGATGTCGGTCTGCAGCACCGGGCCGATTTCGACCGCGTAGGCACCACCGCTGTCGGCGATGCGGGCAATATTGGTGTGCACCGCCACGTCGAGCGGCCATTCGCCCTGGGTGAGCAAGACGTCGTTTTGCCAGTTCCACGTGCTCAAGCGCGTGGCCATCTGCGATGAGCCGATGAAGCTGGCGAATAGTTCGCTGGTCCAGCGCGTGTTGACACCGTAGCTGAAGCCGATCTCGGGCCAGATGAATTCGGGTGTGTTGGGGTACTTGACGGTCCAGTAGCGCAGGTCGATGCCCCGCTGGCCGGCGTTGTCGTAGACGGTGACCACGTAGTAGCCGGGGTCGGCGCGTGCGGCGGCGCAGGTTCCCCACACCAACAGCGCCAGCACGAGCCGCACCCCGCTCGCGAGGGCCATCAGCGCGTGCCTCTTGTGGATCAACGCTGCAACCGCGTGGCGCCGCAACATGGCCAACGCGTCAGTCCAGCCCCGACAGCAGCGACGTCGGTGCGTCCTGCTCCATCGCGTCGGGCAACTGCCATTGCGCCAGCCAGGCCATGAACTGGTCTTCGGGCATCGGGCGGCTGATGTAGTAGCCCTGACCCTCGTCGCAGCCCAGCGCAGCCAGCAGCTTCCAGGTGCGCGCGGTCTCGATGCCTTCGGCTACCACGGCGAGGCCCAGGTTGTGCGCCAGCTCGATGGTCGAGCGCACGATCTTGGCATCGTCGAGGTCGCGCGTCATCGCCATCACGAAGCTCTTGTCGATCTTCAACTCATCGACTGCCAGCCGCTTGAGATAGGCGAGTGACGAGTAGCCGGTGCCGAAATCGTCGATCGACAGCCAGAAGCCGAGCTTGCGCAACTGCTCCAGCGTGAGCATCGCGCGCTGCGGGTCGTCCATGATCGCGCTCTCGGTGATCTCCAGGCACAGCGCCTGCGGCCGGGTGCCGTACTGCTGCAGTACCGCCGTCACCTTGGCCGGCAGATCCTGGTCCATCAGGTCGCGCGCCGACAGGTTGACGCTGATGCGCAGGCCGAGACCGCGGGCGTGGGCCTTGTGCGCAGCCTGCGCCGCCGCGTCGATCACCCAGGCCGTGAGCTGGCGGATGAAGCCGGTCTGTTCGGCGAACGGAATGAATTCGCCCGGCATCACCAAGCCACGCTGCGGGTGCTGCCAGCGCACCAGAGCCTCGGCGGCAACGACCTGGCCGGTTTGCAGATCGATCTTGGGTTGCAGGTACAGGCGCAATTCGCGCGCGCCGACAGCCTGTCGCAGCTCGCTCAGCAGCGACAACGACTCCTGGCTGCCGACATCGAGCCGCGGTTCGTAGAACTGGCTGCCGCTGCGCTCGCGCTTGGCCACATACATCGCCAGCTCGGCACGGCTCAGCAACTGGCCGGCGTCATGCCCATGGGCCGGATGCAGTGTGATGCCGATGCTGGTGCCCAGGTCGATGGTCTGGTCGTCGATCTCCATCGGCTGCTCGAACGCGCGCTGGATGCGAAGCGCCATTTCGGCTGCTGCCGGTGCATCGGTGTTCTCCAGCAGCAGCGCGAACTCGTCGCCACCCAGCCGGGCCAGCGAGTGGGCGTTGCCCTGGCCGAGCTGCTGCAGCCGCTCGGCGACACTGCACAACACGCGGTCGCCGAAGCGATGGCCCAGCACGTCGTTGACCAGCTTGAAGCGGTCGAGGTCCAGCATCAGCACCGCGCAGGGCTCGCTGCTGGCGCGCAACCGCTCGTGCAGCCGCTGGCTGAACTGTTCGCGATTGGGCAGCCCCGTCAGCGGATCCCAGAAGGCCAGGCGGTGCACTTGTTGCTCGCGATCCTGGATGCCTTGGCGCATCGCCTCGAACGCCTGCGCGAGGTCGCCGATCTCGTCGTCGGAGGTGCGCGCCACGGCGGTGCCATAGTCGCCGCGGCCGAGGCGGCGCGCCGACTCCGACAGCGCCCTGATCGGTTCGCTGATGCGCTTGGCTGTCAACACGCTGCCCAACGCGAAGATGGCCACGCCGAGCATGGTCAACGCGAACAGGGTCAGCTGCAGCTGGCGGTATGGGGCCACCGCGTCGTCGAATGATCGCAACAGGGCCACGCCGAGCTGTTGGCCGCCTTCGTCGAGCAGGCTCACGTACAGCGCGCGCATGTTTTCGCCAGCCAGCGTCAACGCGAACTGGCGCGTGTCGCGCGGCACTTGCTGCGCCACGCTGGCGCTGCCCTGCGCGTCGAGCAGCGAGGCCACCGCGCTCCAGGGGCGATCGGGCCCGTGCAGCAGCATGACCGCCTGCAGGCCCGACAGGCGCTGCAACTCCAGCAGCGGCGAGGTGTCGAGCGCGAACGCCATCAGCACCGAGCCACCGAGCCCCGCGGCACCCACCGGCACCACCACCACCTGGTAGGCACGGCCGTCCACCAACGCCAGATGGGCCCGTGCGCCGGTGGCCTTGCTGGCGGCCTTCAGGCGCGGCAACAGGTCGACGAACGGCTGCGCGCGTTCGGTGGTGGCGGCGACAAGGCGCGATTGCGCGTCGATGTAGGCCACCATGCTGGCCTTGACGCGTTCGCCGTGGCTGGTCAACGCGTCCTTCAGAGTCTCGCGCAACTCGTCGCCGCGCAGGGCTTCGGCCAGCACCGAACGAAAACCGTGGTCTTTCTCGAGCAAGCGGGCCGCGTCTTCGCGCATGCGCGCTTCCTGCACCAGCAGGCGCTGCAGGATGCGTTCGCCGGTCTCCAGTTCATGGCTGATCGACGCGTCGGCGTTGCGCGCGATGCTGCGATGGATCAGCGCGAAGCTGGCCAGCTGCACCACCGACAGCAACGCCAGGAACAGCGCGACGATGCGCCCTTCGAGCCGCCTGACATTGAGGAAACCGGGCAGTGCCATCGCATTCGCGCTGTCAGCGGGCTCTAGTCGGTGCCGACCAGCGTCAGTTCGGTGCGGCCGGCGCCGTTGCGCACATGCAGCGGCTTGCTCTGCAGCGTGGTGGCACCGAGCTTGGCATGCCAGAACAGCAGCACATGATCGCCAGCTGGCAGATCGAATCGGGCCGCTCCGGCGTCGTCGCTGCGGGCGAACAGCGGCGTGTCCACCACCACGATGTGCGCGCTCATGCGGTCATGGATGTTGCACCCCAGCGTGGCGACGCCGGGGTTGTCGAACACCACCGGCTTGGCGGGCGTTCCCGCGTACAGCTTGATGTCGAAGGTCTTGGTGGCCGAGAACGAGTAGACGTGATGGCGCACGGTGTCGAAATTCGGGAAGCTCACCGCGGTGCCGGTTTGCACCACCAGCACATGCGGGTCGAACTCGCGCGCGCGCTGCGCCATCTGCGCCGTGGTCTGCGGGCCCGCCTTGGTGGCCTGGCCATCGATCTGCACGGCCACCACCGCGTTGGCCAGCGGGGCGCCTGCCGCGTTGCGCACCTGCACCACCCACGGCACGGCGCCGGCGCTGACCGCTGCGACAAGCAAAGCGGCGCCGGCCAGCGCACGGCGGCAGATGTGGCCGGAATCCCCGGCCGAGTGTGGCGTTTGCACGATGTGTCGACTGCTCAAGCGGCTTCAGCGTCATGGATCGCCACGACCTTGCGCCTTACGTCATTCTGACTAGACGATCGCCGCGTCGAGCCTCGGAAAAGCGGCACTTTTTGCGCTGAATGCAGCATTGGTCCGGAGACCGTGCAAGAAGGCCGGCGCACCGGGCTGCGCATGCCCCCGGGCGCTGTCCTTGGCAGACCGCATGGCGCGTGTGCCGTCGCATCTGCAACGAGTTGTGCCGTCGGGCACGTGGGCACGTTTGGCGCAGGCGCGGCGCGCTATGCTGGCGTGATCTACATGCGCACTTCTCAAGGAGCCTCGATGATCAAAACGCCCTTGCGGCTGAGCTGCATGGCCTTGCTGTGCGCCACGGTGGCGATGCCGTGCCTGGCGGAGAGCTTTGCCTCGTCGGCCTCCAGCGCCGGCTCGGCCTCGTCGGGCAGTGCGTCGGACTCGCTGAACACGTCGAGCAAGAGCTCGACGGGTACCAAGACTGCCGACGGCGACTACCGTGTGATCGAAGTGGCCGAGCTGGCCGGCCGCCCCGGCATGTTGCAGCTGACGCTGCAAGGCACGGTCGTCGCCGGCGCGCCGCACGAGTTCACGCTGCGGCTGCCGCGCCAGGCGCTCGAGCCGCGCGGCATCGCAGCCGGCGACCTCGTGAACGTGCGCAATCGCGACTATGGCCTGGAGTTCGCGCGCACCAATGGCCGCGACGTGCGCGAGCCGTTCTTCCTCGTGCTCGCCGACGATTGGCATCGCGAACTCGAGCCGCGGCCCGTCACGTTCTGACGGATTGACCTCG
The DNA here is from genome assembly GCA_963774185.1 of uncultured beta proteobacterium. Taxonomy (GTDB): domain Bacteria; phylum Pseudomonadota; class Gammaproteobacteria; order Burkholderiales; family Burkholderiaceae_C; genus JAEUPI01. Next base: position 125,687 of record CAVZEK010000037.1, on the reverse strand, counting down.
GGCGATGGGCCATGCGTGGCTGTTGGCCGCCTGGCTCTTCGCCGGCGTGGCCGCCGCGCAATCGGGGTCGGCCTCGACGCGATTTTGTGATCGGCCGTCACCGCTGAGTGCGCAGCAGCAGGACCGGCTGCTGCAGTTCGCCGCGATCGCCCGGCGTGAACTCGAGGCGAGTGGCCAGGACGTTGCACTGATCGCTCGCTCGGGCATCGACTTGAGCCGCTTCAACCTGCGCTACTCGCACGCCGGCGTCAGCCTGAAGGCGAGCGGCAACGCGCCGTGGTCGGTGCGACAGCTGTATTTCGCGTGCGACGAGGGGCGTCCGCGCCTGTACGACCAGGGGCTGGCCGGCTTCGTGCTCGGCGGCGACGACCCATCGGTCGGCTACGTGTCGATCGTCTGGCTGCCGCGCGAGCAGGCCGCCACGCTGGAGCGCGCCGCGCTCGACAACGCGCGTGCGCTGCGCCTGCTGGCGGCCGACTACAGCGCCAACGCCTACCCGTTCAGCCTGCGCTACCAGAACTGCAACCAGTGGGTGATCGAGATGCTGGCGGCGGCCTGGGGTGGCCTCGACGATGACGCGGCACTGCGCGCGCGCGCACAGGCGTGGCTGTTGAGCCAGCACTACAACCCGCAGGCGATCGATGTGGGCTCGCACGCGCTGATGTTCGCGGGCCACTTCATCCCTTGGATCCACTACGACGACCACCCCGAGCAAGACCGCTACGCGCTGAGCCTGCGCACCAGCCTGCCGACGTCGATCGAAGCCTTCGTGCGTACGCACGTGCCCGATGCGCGGCGCATCGAGCTGTGCCACGACGAGCAGCGCGTGGTGATCCACCGCGGCTGGGACACGGTGGCCGCCGGGTGCCGGCCCGGGCCCGAAGACCAGGTGATCAGCCTCGATTGATGGGCCGCGAGAGCGGCTCACGCGCTGCCGGTGATCACGTACTCGTCGATGATGAACTGGCCCGCCGAGACGATGCCACTGGCGCTGATGCGCTTGCCCACCAGCGGATCGAGCGCTTCGTCGGAGAAAGGTGGGCCGCCGCGGCGCCGCAGCTTGAATTCGCCCTGCGCGCACACGAGCACCACGGCCTCGTGGTCGCTCTTGGAGCCGACATTGATCCGCTTGCGGATGACGTGGCCAGCCATGCGCACCGGCTTGAGCATGCAACCCTCGAACGCGCGGCAGCGCGCGCCGCAATCTTCACACACCGCGCCGGCTGCGCGACGGGATGGTGGACATTCAGCGGCTGTGCACGCGCCGGATGTGCACCACCCGGCTGCCTTCGAGCGTGGCGATGATCGCCGTCACCAGCGGCAGGCCGCTTTCGTCTTTGGCCGTGCGCGTGCTGCCCTGGATCATGTGCAAGCTGCGCTCACGCCGACTCGCATGCACCGCTGCCGAAGTCGCGGCCCTGGCCTGCGCGGGAAACGCCACGCGGTACGACAGATGAACCGCACCGCGAATGCCCGACTCGCGGGCCACCGACTCGAGCAGGGCCCGCACGGTGGGCGGTGTCCTGCGCTTGGCAAGCTGTGCGGCACCGATGGTGCGCGACAGATTGCGTCCGGTGCGGCCGATGCGCTCGCGCCGGAACGCACGCGTGCCCTGCACGATGGCGCCACTGGCCACTGCGCGCTTGAGCGCGCGCGATCGCGACAGCGCGTGAGGCACTGGCGCGACGGCGTGGATCGACGGGTCGCCCAGCAGCAGAAACTGCGCCGCGGTCTTCAAGTCGCTGGGGTCGAGGTGCGAGAACTGCGAGACGAAGCGATGCCGCGCCTCGGCCGCCGCGCGACCGAGCGAGCTGCCGCCGAGCACCGCCTCGATGAAGAAGCGGCACAGCAGGTCGGCCTGGCCGTTGCCCTCACTGGGTCCGTAGGCGACGGTGGTGCTGCCGAAGAAGCCGTAGGCGCCTTCGCGCAGGTAGGTGCTGCAGATGCCGGGTTTGCCGTCGGCGTCGGCGGGGTCGTAGAGCTCGGCGCCGTAACAGCACTCGGCCGCGATCACCGTGCCTTCGCTGACCTTGGCGCGCAACTGCGCCGAGTCGTGCGCGGTGAAGTAAGTCTGTTCCGGAAATTCGCCGAGGAAGATGGGTGTCAACGTGTTGCCGTGGCAATTGATGAAGTGCACGCGCGGTGCAAGCTGCGCCTTGCTCCACTTGGGCCCGTCGGGTGGCGAGGTCAACAGTTTCGTGCCGCTGCCGAAGGTGGTCTCCACCGACAGCCGGGTTGATTTTTGCCAGGTCTTGGCGCTGAGCGCGAACGGGTCGCCGTACAGTGCGCGCTCGCGCGTGCGGTACTTGGCCGCGATGCCGAGCAGGCCCACCAGCAGTGCCGGATCGCTGGCGCCGAGTTGATCGGGGACGCGGCCCACCACTCGCGTCGGACCGAGAAACCGCGCCGGGTCGCGGCTGTAGGGCACGTCGCACGCATAGGGCAGGTCGGAGGGCACGCTGCGGTCTTCGTCGGCCATCGGATTGCTCAACACGATGTGCGGCACCACGTCAGGCGCGCCGAGGATCACGATGTAATCTGGCTCGTGCTTCTTGGCGATGGCGTCGATCGCCGCCTTGGCGCCACGCTGGTCGTGCGGGCTGCTCACGGCGCGGCCGCGCACGGCCTTCATGTCGGCGCTTGAGTCGATTGCGATCAGCTTGCTGTTCAACCCCCGCGCCTTGTCGCTCGCCACGAGTGCGGCCAGCGCGGCCTTCACCTTGCCGTAGGCGCTGCCGTACTTGGCCTTGAGCGCCGTGACGTTGGTGACGATGACCTTGTCGATGGACATGGTGTGCTCCTTCGGACAGCCGCGAACCGCTCGCCCGTTCGCGCTGCCGCGTGCCCGCTTGTAGCGGCGCGGTCGGGCCGTCGCCATCCCTAGGTGGCGCGCGGCAAGCCCCTGCAGCGCACCGCAGGCGCGGCCGCGCGTATGCTGCGCGGCCGAGGAGGGATGCCGTTGACATCAGCCCGCCCGTTCCAACTGCAGGTGCCCGATGCGGCGCTCGCCGACCTGCGCGAACGCCTCGCGCGCACCCGCTTTCCCGACCAGGCGCCTGGCGAGCCGTGGGCCCACGGCACGCAGGTCGAGTACTTGCGCGAGCTGGTCGTCTATTGGCGCGACCGTTTCGACTGGCGCGCGCAAGAGGCGCGGCTGAACGCGTTGCCGCAGTTCAAGGTGCCGCTGCACGGCATCGAGCTGCACTACCTGTGCGTGCCCGGGCCAGGGCCCCGATCCATGCCCGCTGTTGCTATCGCATGGCTGGCCGGGCTCGGTGTTCGAGTTCCTCGAGCTGATTCCGCGCCTCACCGACCCGGCTCGCTTCGGCGGCGATGCGGCCGACTGCGTTCACCGTGGTCGCACCGTCGCTGCCCGGCTACGGGTTGTCGTTCGACGCCGGGGCAGGCGCGCTTTGGCATCGAGGCGATCGCCGATTGCCTGGCCGACCTGATGACCGACGTGCTTGGCTACCGGCGCTTTGCCGCGCAGGGCGGCGACTGGGGTGCCTTCGTCACATCGCGGCTGGGTGCCGTGCACGCCGACAAGGTGATCGGCATCCACGTCAACCTGCTGACGGTGCGGCGTGATCCCAAGATGCTGGCCAACCCGACGCCCGAAGAGCAGCATTTCCTGCGCGAGCTCGACCACTGGCTCAAGGAGGACACCGGTTACCAGTGGATCCAGGGCACACGGCCGCAGACGCTGGCGTTCGGACTGAGCGATTCGCCAGCCGGGCTGGCGGCCTGGATCGTCGAGAAATTTCGCGCCTGGTCCGACTGCGGCGGCGACGTGGAGAGCGTGTTCACCAAGGACCAGTTGCTGGCCGACATCGCGCTGTACTGGTTCAGCGGCGCCATCGGCTCGTCGTTCTGGCCGTACTACGCACGCATGCACGGACCGTGGCCGATTCCCGATGCGGGCGTGGCGGTGCCGATGGGGTATGCGCAGTTCCCGCGCGAGATCCTCAAGCCGCCGCGCTCGGTGGCGCAGACGATGTACAAGGACATCCGCCGCTGGAGCGTGATGCCGCGCGGCGGGCACTTCGCCGCGATGGAGCAGCCGCAGGCGCTGGCACGCGAGATCGTCGAGTTCTTCAGGCCGCTGCGCGGCGGCTGAGCGCAACGCGAACGTCGCTCAGCGACGGCCGTGCCTCGGCTCAGATACCGAGAATCTTCTTAGCCTCTTCGAGCGACTTCAGCGAGGCGTCGTGCTTGCCGGCCTTGTGCTGCGCCTCGCCTTCGGCGCGCAACTGCTTGACCTTGGCAGCGTCGGCATCGCTGAGTTTGGGGTTGGTCGCCAGCTTGGCATCGATCGCCTTCATCTCGTTGGGGCAGTGGTAGGCCAGCGCCAGCCCGGCGCTGCTGGCGAGCACCGTTGCGATCAGCAGCTTCTTCATCGAGCACTCCTTCGGGTGAGACATTGGATGCGGCGGCCACTGTAGGCGGGCGCCGCGCCGGTGGCAAGACGAGGAAGCGCCGGGTGTGTAAGCCCCGGTTTGTCGATGAGGTCGCGTATGTGACGCGACAGCCGCAGCGGCCGCGCGCGGTGTGCGAGGATCGCCGCTTTTGTGCCGCACGATCCTCCATGAGTCATCTGTTTTCTCCGTACGCGCTGGGGCCGCTGGCGCTGGCCAACCGCATCGTCGTGGCGCCGATGTGCCAGTACTCGGCCGACGACGGCTGTGCCAGCGCCTGGCATCCGATCCACCTCGGGCAGCTGGCCATCTCGGGCGCCGGGCTGTTGATCATCGAGGCCACCGCGGTCGAGGCGATCGGCCGCATCACGCCGGGATGCCTGGGCTTGTACAGCGACGACAACGAACGGGCGCTCGCCGACGTGCTGGCCAGCGTGCGGCGGTATTCGCCGGTGCCGGTTGCGATCCAGCTCGCGCACGCCGGGCGCAAGGGCTCCAGCGAAGTGCCGTGGCGCGGCGGCGCATTGATTGCGCCGGAGCAAGGCGGCTGGCGGCCGGTCGCGCCGTCGGCATTGCCGCACGCCGAGGGCGAAACGGCGCCGCTCGCGCTCGATGAAGCCGGGCTGGCGCGCGTGCGCCAGGCGTTCGTCGACGCGGCGCTGCGCGCGCAGCGGCTCAAGCTCGATGGCATCGAACTGCACTCGGCGCACGGCTACTTGCTGCACGAATTCCTGTCGCCGATCGCCAACCGGCGCCGCGATGCGTACGGCGGCTCGCTGCAGGCGCGCATGCGCTTTCCGCTCGAGGTGTTCGATGCGGTGCGCGCGGCACTGCCGGCGTCGATGCCGGTGGGGGTGCGGCTGTCGGCGATCGACTGGGTCGACGATGGCTGGGACCTCGAACAAAGCATCGCCTACGGCCGTGCGTTGCGCGAGCGCGGCTGCAGCTACTTGCACGTGTCCAGCGGCGGCGTGTCGCCGCTGCAGAAGATCGTGGCCGGGCCTGGCTACCAGGTGCCTTTCGCGCAGCGGCTGCGCGAGCAGGTGGGCCTGCCGACGATCGCGGTGGGTCTGATCACCGAGCCCGAGCAGGCCGAAGCGATCATCGCTGCGGGCCAGGCCGACCTGGTGGCGATGGCGCGCGCGCTGCTCTACAACCCGCGCTGGCCGTGGCATGCCGCCGCGCAGTTGGGCGCGCAGGTGACTGCACCGCCGCAGTACTGGCGCTGCCAGCCGCGCGGACAGGGCAGGCTATTCGGCGACGCGCGCACCGGACAGCGCTGACGCCCGCGCGCGCCGCTGCCTGTTGCGCCTCGATCAGGCCGTCAGCGGCGCATGGTCGACGACCTCGGTGGCGTGCACGTCGGCATTGAACAGCGCGTTGCCGCCGTCTTGGATCAGGACGTTGTCGCCGGTGCCGCCGTCGAGCACGTCCTGGCCGGGCCCGCCGATCAGGACGTCGTCGCCGGCACCGCCCAGCAGCATGTCGTTGCCGTCGCCGCCGAGCACCACGTCGTCACCGTCGCCACCGTCGAGCACGATCGATGCGCCCGCTGGCAACGCGCTGGCGTCGATGACGTCGTCGCCCCCGAGGCCGAGCACCTGGATCTGGTCACCCACCTCGAAGTTCTGCACCACGATCTGCGCCGCCAGGCCATCGACCACCAGCGCACCGTTTTGCATCGACAGGTGGATCACGTCGGCCGCGTTCGTGCCTTGGATGGTGACGACGTCGTTGGCGCCGTCACCGCCGCCGGTGGCGGCCGACAGATCGATGTTGACGCGATCGACGTTGGTGCCGCGCAGGTCCCCCACCGTGATGTCGTCAGCGCTGCCGAGCGCGCGGATGTTGACGGTCTCCATGCCGTGCAGATCCATCGTGATGGCCCCGACGTTGCGCGTGAGAATGGCGTGTGAGCCGCTGGCCGACAGCACCATCTCCTCGCCAGCGTTGGAGCCGTTGAATTGCAGCGTATCAGTGCCGCTGCCGCCCTCGACCACGTCGCTGCCGTCGCCCGGATCCCAGCCGAACACGTCGTCGCCGGCGCCGAGGTTCGCAGTGTCGTTGCCACGGTTGCCGTCGACGAAATCGTCGCCGCTGCCGCCCAGCAGGACGTCGTTGCCGTCGCCACCCAGCAGGGTGTCGTTGCCGGTGCCGCCGTCCAACGTGAGTTGCGTCAGCGTGGCGATGCCGTTCTGGCCAACGATCGTGTCGTTGCCGGCGCCGCCCTGGATCAACAGCTGCTCGACGTGGGTCACCGAGATGGCCGGCGAGCCCGGAGTGAAGACCGCGACGCCAGTGCCGTCGAAGGCGATGCCGATGGTGTCGTCCCCGTCGGTGCCGTTGGCCGTGACGGTGTCGGTGCCTGCGCCGCCGTCGATCACGAAGCGGTCGCCGACGCCCAGGTTCTCGACGGTCACCTGGGCGCCCAGGCCATTGATCACCGATGTGCCAGCGGAAAAGGCCAGCGCATCGTTGTCCGCGGTGAGCGCCACGGTGACGGTATCGGCCGCGCCGTCGTCGCCGCCGGTAGCGTCCGACAGGTCCACGTGCACCTGATTGACGTCGCTGCCACGCAGGTCGCCGACGACGATGTTGTCGGCGCTGCCGAGCGCGCGGATGTTCACCGTCTCCATGCGGTGCAGATCCATCGTGATGGCACCGACGTTGCGGGTGAGGAGGGCGTGCGAGCCGCTGGCTGCCAACGCCATCTCCTCGCCGGCGTTGGAGCCATTGAACTGCAGCGTGTCGGTGCCGCCGTTGCCCTCGACCGTGTCGCTGCCGTCGCCCGGATCCCAGCCGAACACGTCGTCGCCAGAGCCGAGTTGCGCCACGTCGTTGCCGCGGTTGCCGTCGACGAAGTCGTTGCCGCCGCCGCCCAGCAGGATGTCGTTGCCGTCGCCACCGAGCAGGGTGTCGTTGCCGGCGCCGCCGTCCAACGTGAGCTGCGTCAGCGTGGCGATGCCGTTTTGGCCAACGATGGTGTCGTTGCCCGCGCCGCCTTGGATCAGCAACTGCTCGACACCGGTGACCTCGATGGCGGGTGCGCCCGGCGCGAAGACCGCGACATTGGTGCCGTCCAATGCGATGCCGATCACGTCGTCGCCGCCGGTGCCGTGCGCGGTGACGGTGTCGATGCCCGCACCGCCGTCGATCACGAAGCGATCTCCGACGCCCGGGTTGTCGACGAAGACCTGCGCACCCAGCCCGTTGATCACCGACGTGCCGACCGCAAAGTCCAGCGCATCGTCAGCCGCGGTGAGGGCCACCGTGACGGTGTCGGCCGCGTTGTCGTCACCGCCACCGACGGGTGACAGGTCCACGTGCACCTGATCGACGTCGGTGCCGCGCAGGTCGCCGATGGTGACGTTGTCGGTGCCGCCGAGGGTGCGGATGTTGACGACCTCCATGCCGTGCAGGTCCATCGTGATGGCCCCGACGTTGCGTGTAAGGATCGCATGCGAGCCGTTGGCCGCCAGCGCCATGTCCTCGTTGGCGTTGGAGCCGTTGAACTGCAGCGTGTCGGTGCCGCCGTTGCCCTCGACGACGTCGCTGCCATCGCCCGGATCCCAGCCGAACACGTCGTCGCCGGAGCCCAGGCTCGCGGTGTCGTTGCCGCGGTTGCCGTCGACGAAGTCGTTCCCGCTGCCGCCGAACAAGACGTCGTCGCCATCGCCACCGGCGATCGTGTCGTTGCCGGCGCCGCCGTCGATCGTCAGACTGGTCAGCGTGGCCAGACCGTTGCCGGCCATGATGGTGTCATTGCCACCACCACCGCTGACGATGAGGTTCTCGATGCCCGCGATGTCGAGTGTCGAGGTCACGCCGTTGCTGGTGGTGGAGACGAACACGTGCGTGCCGTTGTTGACGATCTGCGTGGTCTCGGCATTGCCGTCGCCGTTCATCTCGAGGCGGTCGGTGCCGCTGCCGCCATCGATCACGTCGTTGCCATCGCCGGCGTTCCAGACGATGCGGTCGTCGCCGGCTTCGCCGAACAGCTGATCGTCGCCCGTGCCACCGCTCAAGGTGTCGTTGCCGTCGCCGCCGAACAGCAAGTCGTTGCCGGCGCGCCCGTTCAACGTGTCGTTGCCCGCGAGGCCGAAGATCTGGTCGGCGTTGGCGCTGCCATTGAGCGTGTCGTCGCCCGCGGTGCCGAAGATGTTGCCCGCGGCGGCGGCCACCTCGAGTGTGCCGACGGGGGGCAAGGGTGCGGCCGCATCCGCGGCCGCGCCGCTGGCGATGGCATCGGCGAGCAGTGCGCCGGGGATGGGCAGGGGGGTTGAGCTCATGATTCTCCTGTTGGATCGAGCGAGTTGATGAGAAACGGCAAGGCGACGAACGTGAGCGGGACGCTTCAGCCCGGCTCGCGCATCGCCCGTTGAGTGAAGGTTCGCAGCGGCTTGAGCAGGTACTGCAGCAGCGTGCGCTCCCCGGTGGTCACGTACAGTTCGGCCGGCATGCCCGCCTGCAAGTGCAGCGCCGGCTGCTGTTGCGCCAGCACCTGGGTGTCGACCTCGACCGTGGCGTCGAACCACGCCGCGCCGCTGTCGGGCTGCGTCACGCGATCGGCCGACACGAAGGTCACCGTGGCGGGCAGCAGCGGCGTGCGGCGCGCGTCACCCGAGATCAGTCGCACTTCGGCGGCGCCGCCCACGTGCACGTGCTCGATGTCCTGCGGCGCGATGCGGGCGTCGACCACCAGCTTGTCGTGCTGCGGCACCAGGTCGAGCAGCGCTTCGCGCGGCGCGACCACCGCGCCGGGCGCCGCCACGCGCAGCGACATCACCTCGCCGTCGACCGGTGCGCGCACGGTCTGGCGCTCGATCTGGTCCTTCGACGGGCGCAGCCGTTCTTCGAACTCGCGCACGCGGCCGGACGCCTCTTTCCAATCGTCGGTGCCCTGGTTCTGGTACGACGAGCGCAGCTGCGCCTGGCGCGAGCGCAGCTCGGCGATGCGCTGGCGGGCCAGCGCGAGCTCGCTGCCGACTTCGCCGAGGCGGCTCTTGTAGTCGGCTGCCGTGCGCTGCAGCGCGATCAGGCGCGCCCGGTTGACGAAGCCCTGGTGCGCCAGCTCTTCGTTGAGTGCAAGTTCCTCGTTGGACAGGCGGCCAGACACTGCGGTGGCGTCGATCTGCGATTCGAGCGCCACCACTTGCGCCTGCACCTGCTCGACCTGCTTTTGCAGCAGCGCACCTTGTTCGTCGAGCGCCTGGTGGCGCGCGGTGAAAACCGACGCTTCGCGCGCCACGTGTTCGGCGGCCGCGGTGTCGCGTCGCAGATCGTCGGGTGGGTCGAAGCGCGGTGCGAGGCGGCTTTCTGCCTCGGCGCGCGCCGCGCGGGCGCGGGCGGCGCGCCATTGGTCTTGCAGCAGGTTCAGCTCGGCTTCCTGGCGCAAGTCTCCGACCACCAGCAGCGCATCGCCGGCGCGCACACGCTGGCCGTCCTTGACCAGGATCGCGCGCACGATGCCGCCTTCCTGATGTTGCACGGTCTTGCGCTTGGTCTGCACCTTCAGCTGCGCCGGCGCGACCACCGCGCCGGCCAGCGGCGCGCTGATGGCCCAGGCGGCCAGCAGCGAGGCCGTCACCGCGAGCGGCCAGACCAGCGCGCGCCACTGCCTCTGCAGGGCGCGTCGCTGCGAGCGATCGGCGGCAGAGGACAGCAGCAGCCCGCCCAACGCGCCTTCGTGCACGGTGACGTGTTCGCTCATTGACGCGCCCTGGGGCCGGCGGCGTTCATGCCGCGGCGCCCCTGGCTTCGTTGCGCGTCGCGGGCAGCGAATGCACGTTGCGGGCGCGCCAGCCCGCCAGCATCGCCGCCGCCGGCCCGATCGATTGCAGCGCGCCGTCTTTCATCACGGCAATCGTGTCGAGCTGCGCCATCAGGCCGGCGCGGTGGCCGACCACGACGACCGTCGTGCCGCTCGCCTTGAGCGCATGCAGCGCGGCCTTCAATGCTGCTTCGCCTTCGGCATCGAGGTGTGCATTGGGCTCGTCGAGCACCACCAGACGCGGCTTTCCGTACAGCGCGCGCGCCAGCGCGATGCGCTGGCGCTGGCCGCCCGACAGCGCGACACCGGCGTCGCCGATCATCGTGTCGTAGCCCTGCGGCAGCCGCAGGATCATGTCGTGCGCCTGCGCCAGCTGCGCGGCGCGAATCGACCTGTTCGTCATCCGCTGCGCCCAGCCGCGCGATGTTCTGGGCCACCGCTGCCGTCGAAGAACGACGCCTCCTGCGGCAGGTACCCGAGGTGCGCGCCCAGATCGTCGCGGTTCCATTGCGAGATGTCGGCGTCGTCCAGGCGCACGATGCCGCTGCGCGGCGTCCACAGGCCGAGCAGCAAGCGAGCCAGCGTCGTCTTGCCGCAACCGCTGCCGCCGACGATGCCCAAACTCTCGCCGGCACCGACCATGAAGCACACGCCCTTGATCAACGCCGGACGCGACGGGTCGTGGCCGAACACGACGCGTTCGACCGCCAGCCGACCCGTCGGTGCGGGCAGCTTGAGCGTCGGTGCGGTGGGCAGCGCGGTGCCGGGCTCGCACAGGCGTCGCCAGGCGCCGCGCGCGTCGAGCAATTGCTTCCAGCCGGTGATCAACTGCTCGACCGGCTGCAGCGCGCGGCCGAGCAGAATCGTCGCGGCGACCATGATGCCGGGCGACGCGTCGGCGCCGACGACCAGCCACGCGCCGACACCCAGCACGCTCATCTGGACGCCTTGGCGGGCGGCGCGCGCCAACGCCGACAGGCGCGCGGTGGTAGCGCCCAGGTGCTCTTGTTCGTCGAGCCAGCGTCCGTGCTGTCCGCGCCATGCGCTCACCGCGTTGGCGACCATGCCCAGGCCGACAAACACCTCGGCCTGGCGCACCAACGACTCCGGCGTGGCGCCCGACGCTGCGCGAGCGGCGCTGCAGTGCGTCGGAGTCACTGCGGGTCAGACGCTCGGTGGCCACCGCGATCGCCATCAACGCGACGGCACCGAGCGCGGCGGTGATGCCGAGCCATGGATGCATCAGTGCAATGACGCCCAGATAGATCGGCAGCCACGGTGCATCGAACAGTGCGCGCACGCCGGTGCTGCCGAGAAACTGGTTGAGCAACGCGACGTCGCGCACCCGCTCCACGGCACCACGGGCGCGGCCACCGGCCGCGCGTTGCAACGCGTGCTCCAGCGCCGGCGACGAGAGCCGCTCCATCAGCACACGGCCGGCAGCGGCCAATGCCCGGGCGCGCACCACGTCCATGCAATAGCCGAAGGTGAGCGCCAGCAGGGTCAGCGCCGACAGCATCAGCAGCGTCTCGATGCTGCGACTGGCGAACACGCGGTCGAACACCTGCAGCGTGTACAGCGAGGGCACCAGCAGCGCCAGGTTGAGCAGCAAACTGGCCACTGCGGCCAGCGCAACGAATCGCCTCAGCGAGGCAGCGATCAGCCAGCGCATGGCTTGGCGCGGTCATGCCGCGTGGTGGGGTCCATGGCGGGTAACACGTTCGCCGTCGACGCAAACGGACGAGCGTCGTGGCGGTGAATTGCTACGTTTGAAATGTGCGGCACCGCTGCCTCGCGCCATGACCGCTGCGCAGCCGCGGTAACGTGGAACCTCTCCCGAGAGACCAGCATGGACAGATGAGATGAGCGACAAAGACGATTCGCAGCAAACGGCGCCGCACGTGGGCACTGCGGCCGGCGCGGCGCCGCTGATCCGCGAAGTCACGGCGCGCGAGCTCGAGTGCGAGCTGCTGCCGTCATTCGTCGAGTTGCTGCGTGACACGGTGGACGGTGGCGCGTTGCTCGGCTTCCTGCCGCCACTCGCGCACGACCTGGCTCGCGACTACTGGCTGTCGCTGCGTTCCGATCTGCAGGCCGGTACCCGGGTGTTGCTGGCGGCCTTCGACGGCAGCCGCGTGGTGGGCAGCGGGCAGCTGGTGTGTGCGGCGCTGCCTGCCACACGGCACCGCGCCGAACTGCAGAAGATCTGCGTGGCCAGCGATCGCCGCGGTTGTGGCATCGGCGCCTTGCTGCTGACGGCGTTGCACGCACTGGCGCGGCAACGCGGTCGCTCGCTGCTGCTGCTGAACACGCGCTACGGCAGCCCGGCGCAGCGCCTGTATCAACGCTTCGGCTACGGCGAGGCGGGCATCGTGCGGGGCTACATGCGGGGCCCGGACGGACGGCCCTACGACAGCGTGATGATGGTGCGCGAGTCTGCCGGCTGACGCCGTGCCGTGACGCGCCGCGCGGACCTTGTCGAGCGCTGGTGCACCCCCATCTGATGCGCGTCGTCCTGCCCGAACGGGCAGGGCCGGCCAAGCCGGTTGGCGGAGGCGCGCACCCGTCGTAGCACGCACGATGGGTTCCTTCGGACGAATCGGAACCTGCAAATGAACAGCGATCGCGAACCCTTGCCTTTGGCGGATGCCGTCGAGCGCGTGGCTGCGTCGGTGGTCGGCTTGGCCACGCGTCGCCAGCGCAGTGCCGCGCTGGTGGTGCGGCCCGGCGTCGCGGCGGGCAGCGCCTCGGCGTTGTGGCGCGCCGGCCCGGTGGCCGTGGTCTTGCCCGATGGCGAACAGGTCGACGGCACGCTGCGCGGCATCGACCCCGGCACCGATTTGGCGGTGGTGGCGTTTGCCGAGCGCGGCGTACCAAGTGTCGAGCGTGAACCCGACGTCGCGGTGCGGGTCGGCGATGTGGTGTTCGCTGTCGGCCGCGAATCTTCGGGTGCGCTGCAAGCGAGCTTCGGACACATCGGCGCTGTGGCCGGACCGTGGCGCACCTGGCGCGGCGGCCGCATCGAGCGCTTGATCCGGCTCGACGGCGGCTTGTACCCGGGGCTCGCCGGCGCCGCGGTGGGCGATGCGTCGGGGCGTGTGCTCGGCGTGGCGAGCCAGGCTTTCTCGCGTCACCATGGCGTGGTGCTGCCGCTCGCGACGATCGACCGTGTGGTCGAGCAGTTGCTGACGCACGGCCGCGTGCAGCAGGGTTACCTCGGCATCGCCGCACAGCCGGTGCGTGCGATGCGTGATGGCGTTGGCGTCGACGGCTTGCTCGTCAGCTCGGTGGCCGACGATGGTCCGGCGGCGCGCGCGGGCCTGCTGGTCGGCGACGTGATCGTCACGCTCGGTGGCCAGCCGGTGGGCAGCCTGGAGGGGCTGCGCGAGCGTCTGCAACCGGGCGCGCAGGTCGACGTCGACGTTGCGCGCGGTGGCCACGCGCACAGAGTGTCGGTGCAAGTGGCCGAGCGGCCGCATTCGCGGTGCGGCTGAGAAGGACATGCCGCGCATCGTGATCGTCAGTGCATCGCCCCTGCTCGCCGACGGCGTGGCCGCGGCGCTGCGCGCCGACGACTGGCGCGTGTCAATCGGCGAGGTCGATGACGACGCCGATGCATGGGTGCTGGTGGACGACGAAATCACCGTGCGCGGCGCCGGCGGCGCGAGTGCGCAGTTGTCGGCCGGAGTCGGTGCGAACCGGCTGAGGGCGGCGGTGGCTGCAGTACTCGAAGGGCTGTCGGTGCGCGAGCTGCCTTGGGCGGTCGATGCGTCCGAGCACGAGCCGCTGACGCCGCGCGAGATCGAGGTGTTCGAGCTGCTCGGCAAAGGCCTGTCCAACCGCGACATCGGCGGCGTGCTCGGCATCTCGGCCCACACCGCCAAGTACCACGTCGCGCAGATCCTCGCCAAGGTCGGCGCGGCCACCCGGGCCGAAGCCGTGAGCGAGGGCCTGCGACACGGATGGATCGGGCTGTGAAGCGAGACGACGTCGATAACGGCATCGCCGACGACATCGAGCTGCTCGACGCCTACTCGCGCGCGGTGGTGCAGACACTGGAGCGCGCGCGCGGCGGCGTGGTGTCGCTGCGCATGCGCGCGCGCCGCGGCGCGCGCGTGGCCGAGGGCGCAGGCTCGGGCTTCCTGATCACGCCCGACGGCTACCTGCTGACCAACAGCCACGTCGTCGACGCCGGCGACGCCATCATGGCCACGCTCGACGACGGCAGCGAACACGCGGCGCAGCGCGTCGGCTCTGATGTCGACACCGACCTCGCATTGCTGCGCATCGGCAGCGCCGCGCCGCTGCAGCACCTGGAGCTCGGCGAATCGAAGCACCTGCGCGTCGGCCAGGTGGTGATCGCGATCGGCAACCCGCAGGGCCTGTCGCACACGGTGACCACCGGCGTCGTGTCGGCGCTCGGCCGCAGCCTGCGGGCGCGCAACGGCCGCCTGATCGAGGGCGTGATCCAGACCGACGCCAGCCTGAACCCGGGCAACTCCGGTGGCCCGCTGCTCGACACGCGCGCGCAGGTGGTCGGCATCAACACCGCGATCATCGCGGGCGCGCAGTCGCTGTGCTTCTCGGTGCCGTCGGACACCGCGCGCTGGGTGGTCAGCGAGCTGCTGCGCCACGGCCGCGTGCGCCGCGCGTGGCTCGGCATCGTCGCGCAGACGGTCGCGCTGCCGCGGCGCACAGCGCTGCACCACCGGCTGCCGGCGGGCGGGGCGGTCGGTGTCGACGAAGTGCTGGCCGGTGGCCCGGCCGATCATGCGGGCCTGCAGGCGGGCGACCGCATCGTCACGGTCGATGGCGCGGCGATCAAGGACGTCGACACGCTGTATCGCGTGCTCGGCGGCGAGCGCATCGGCCGCAGCGTGCGCGTGGAGCTGCTGCGCGGCGTGCACAAGATGGCGCTCGATCTGGTGCCCGACGTGCGCTCGTGAGCGTTGCGCCCTTGAGCCGGGTCGCACGCGCTAACGCAGGATGCACGCGGATCCGGACACGCGTTGGCGCAGGTCCTAACTGCGGATCGTGCGTCTAGTCGAAAGCGAGCCGAGCCCGTGTAATCGCTCCTGACGCAACGTGGACGCCAGTTCCACGTCAATCTCAGGGGGTTCCCAATTGGATTCGAGGCCTTGTGCAGCCGCTTGCGTTGAAGCGGCGTCGGATGCGTCCGCGCCGGCGGCGGCGCCGTACGTTGCGGCGCGGCGCGCGATCGATGTCGTCGAGGGTGCCCTGCTGAAGAACATGGGACCCCGAGAGGACACGATGCTGCCACCGACTTTTGCAACCCTGCTCGACAGCCGGGTCGGCTTTCACATCGAGGGCCGCGGCCGGCCCGTGGTGCTGCTGCACAGCTCGATGGGCTCCAAGGGTCAGTGGCGCTCGCTGGTCGAACGCATGCGGCGCGGCCATCGCTTGATCGCGATCGACCTGCACGGCTACGGCGCCTCGCCGATGCCGCCGCCCGGCCAACCGTTCACGCTGCACCATGAGGTGCGCCTGATCGAGAGCGTGCTGCAGGTGGCGCTGCTGCCGGGCGAGACTTTTCATCTGGTGGGCCACTCCTATGGCGCCGCAGTGGCGTTGCAGCTCGCGCGCTGGAAGCCGCACCGACTGCACAGCCTGGCGCTGTACGAGCCGGTGGCGGTGCACCTGCTGCCGCCGGGCCACCGTGGCCGCGTCGAGTTCGAGGCGGTGCGCGACGAACTGCAGCGCTGCGCCGACCGCGGCGAGGCCCTGCTCGGTGCGCAGCGCTTCATCGACTACTGGTCGGGCGCCGGCGCGTTCGCCCAGCTGCCACGCTCGCTGCAGATGAGCCTGGCCGGGCTGGTGCCCAAGACGCTGTTCGACTTCGCGGCGGTGTTGCAGGAAAAATCGAGCGTCGACGCCTACCGTTGCATCAGCGCGCCGGTATGCCTGTTCTCAGGTACTACCGGCCCGCGCCCGCCGCGCGATGTGCTCGACGTGCTGGCCGACGCGCTGCCGCAGGCGCGCCGTCATCGCGTTGACGCCGGCCACATGGCACCCGTGACCCACAGTTGGCTGGTCAACCCGGTGCTCGAGTGTTTCATTCGCGGCGTCGACGCCAACGACATGACTGGCACCCCGCGCGCGGCGGCATTGCAGCGCGCGGCCTAAAGCACCGCGCAGCGGCGGCTGCCGGGCCGCGGGTCGACCACGCCTTGCACGCGAATCGCGTGCGCAACTGCGCAATCACGCTCTTGCCGCCACTCAAGCAGGAGCGCCTGCCTGCCGATAAACGACGGTGGCAATCCATGCATCGCCTTCAGGAGCGCGACCTCGGCGCTGGCTGTGGCTGGCTGGGCTCGCGCTGGCCCTGGCCAGCGTTCGCGTTGCCGCCGCACCGCTCCCGCTGCAAACCGATGGCCGCGAAATCGGCCGCCCGGTCACCGAGTTTGCCGAGCTGCTGGAAGATCGCAGCGCGTCGATGGACTTGGCCGCTGCGCAAGCCGCAACCGGTTGGGTGGCCGGGCCGCGTGGCGCGCTGGTGTTCGGCTACACCCGCTCGGCGTTCTGGCTGCGCTGGCGCATCGACAACACCAGCAGCGAAGCGCTGGATCTGGTGGTCGACCTGGGCAGCCCGCGGCAGGACTACGTGGACTGGCACCTGCTGCGCCAGGACGGCAAACCGGCGCAGGTCGTGCGCAGCGGCGACCGCAGGCCCTTTCGGGAGCGCCCGCTGCCGGCCCGCGACTTCGCGTTGCCGCTGCAACTGCTGCCGCATGAGCAGGTCGAGCTCTACGTGCGCCTGGCCAGCCACGATGGCCTGTACGAAGCGATGCCGGTGCAGTTGTACGAGCGTGCCGCTTTCTTTGCCGAGGAGGAGCGCGAGAACCTGATTCTCACGCTGTACCACGGCGGCCTGCTGGCCCTGGCGCTGTACAACCTGCTGCTGTTCGCGGCCACGCGCGAGCGCGCCTTTGGCCTGTACGTGGGCTACATGCTGAGCCTGGTGATGTGGAACTTCACCTTTCAAGGCTACGCCTTCAAGTTCCTCTGGCCGGAGGCGACGGTCTTCAACAACAACGTGCTGACGTTGACCTCTGCGTGGGCGTTCGCCATCTTCGGGCTGTTTGCGGTGCAGTACCTGAACATGCGCGACAGCGTGCCGCGCTGGGTGATGCGCTTGAACCAGGTGTTGGCCTGGACGAACATGGCCCTGGTGCTGCCGGCGGCGGCCGACTGGTATGCGATCGGCGCGGCGATCGGCCAGGTCACCGGCATCGCGATGTCGCTGGCCAGTCTGGCCACCGGTGTGTGGCTGCTTCGGCGCGGCCAGCGCCAGGCCCGTTTCTTCGTGCTGGCATTCGGCGTGCTCGGCGTGGGCATCACCGCCTACATCCTGCTGATCGTGGGCGTGGTGCCGGCCAACGCGTTCACCACCTGGGGCCTGCAGGTGGGCTCGGCCTTCGAGGCGCTGGTGCTTGCCCTCGGCCTGGCCGACACCATGAACACGCTGAAAGCGCAGAAGCTCGCTGCCGAACGCCGTGCGCGCGAAACCCAGCAGGCCCTGAACGTCAAGCTCGAGCAACAGGTGATGGAGCGCACGCGCGCGCTGGAGCAGGCCAATGAACGGCTGCTCACGCTGGCGGTGACCGACGAGCTGACGGGCGCATTCAACCGGCGCCACTTCAACAGTTTTTGCGCCGACGCCATGGCCAACCGGCGGCGCGTCGAGCCGTTGGCGCTGTGCATGTTCGACATCGACCACTTCAAGTGCTTCAACGACCGCTACGGGCACCAGGAGGGCGACGCCGCGCTGTGCGCGGTCGCGTCCGCCGTGCAGGCCGAGCTCAGGCGCTCGGGCGATGCGCTGTTCCGGCTCGGCGGCGAAGAGTTCGGCGTGCTGTTCAGTGCGGGCACTGAGGCGAAGGCATCGGCTTTCGCCGAGCGGCTGCGCCGGGTGGTGCGCGATCAGGCCATCCCGCACGAGGCCAGCCCCGCGGGCGTGATGACCGCCAGCTTCGGCGTTGGCTGGTGGGCCGGCAACGCGTTGGCCGAGGCAACACCCGAATTCATGTACGCGGTGGTCGACCGCGCCCTGTATGCCGCCAAGGCCGCCGGCCGCGACCGCGTGGTCATGCGCACCGGTCACCCGAAGGCGCGCGAATCAGCCGCCGCGGCGACCCGCTGAGCCGTCAAACGCGGCCTGCAGCCGCTCGGCAAGCTTGCTGCCGATCAAGGCGGCATTGCGGCCGCTGATCATGTCGCCGGAGTCGTCGCCAGGCACCATGTGCTGGCAGATTGGGCCCTGCCAATGCACTCGCCAATCGATCAGGTCTCGATGGCCACGCTGCATGGTGGCTTCGGATTCAAAAACATCCAGCGTGGTCAGATTGCCGACCAGTGGCAGACGTCGATACGAATCGAGCGCATGGATGTTGGCGCGGTAGACCTCCAGTTGATTCAGTTCGCGCGCAGCCCCCTTGAAAGCATTCGGGCTGGCGGCGCCTTTGGCGAGAGAACGAAGCTTGTTGGTGAGGTAGTGCAGCCGGCCAATGGTATCCAGGCCCCGCATGTCGAGCGCATAGGTGCGCAGGCGGCCGATGAGCAGCTGGCCGAAGGCAGCGGTTCTTTGAATCGAGCGAGGCGCACGCGAAACGGTTGCCTCCGCCAGGTGGCCCTCGCGCGAGGTCGGGGCGATCAACCCAAGGTATGCGACGTGTTGTCCTTGTGCGAGCAACTGCCTGGAGATTTCAAAGGCAACCGTTGCGCCAAAACACGCGCCAATGATGGCGTAGGGCCCCTTGGGCTGGTGGGCGCGAATCTCCGCAACGTGGTGCCTCGCGATGGCTTCCATCGAGTGCAGCGGTGCGGCCTGTCCGTTGAGGCCGATGGACTGTAGTCCGTACACGGGTTGGTCGCGGCCCAAGGCTCGCACCAGGTCGACATACCCGACCACGTTGCCGAACACGCCGGGCAGGATGTACAGCGCAGGTCGGGTGCCATGGCTTTGAAGGGGCACGAGGGCTCGCGCCGCTTCGGCAGCGTGAGCGCCGGGATCACGAAAGCGCTCGGCCAGCTCGCGCACTGTCGGCGCGGAGAACAGCACGCCCAGAGGTAGCGGCCGCCCGAACTCTTCATCGAGCCGCGCAAACATCTTGGCGGCCAACAGCGAATGGCCGCCGAGCTCGAAGAAGTTGTCATCCAAACCGACGCTCTTGGCGCCCAGGACTTCGGCCCAGACTCGGCATATCGTGCGCTCGGTCGAGTCGCGCGGGCCAGCCGGCTCGGCGCCTTCGATCGGCCCAGCGGCGCCGGGATCCGGCAACGCTTGCACGTCGATCTTGCCGTTGATGGTCAGGGGCAGGGCTTCTAAGGCCACGTACGAGGCGGGAATCATGTAGCCCGGCAAGCGCTCGGACAGAAAGCCGCGCAGTTGCGCGATCGACAGGGGCCCCTGGCTGGCCGGTACACGCACCAGGTATGCGGTCAAGCCGAGTTCGCTGTTGAGCTGCCGGCGCGCCATCACGTGGCATGCTCGAATGTCGGGGTGTGTCGCCAGCACGGTAGTCACTTCGGCGGTCTCGATGCGAAAGCCGCGAATCTTGACCTGATCGTCATGGCGTCCCAGGAACTCGATGGACCCATCGGGCAGCCAGCGTGCATGGTCGCCCGTTCGGTACAGCCGCGCGCCGCTGTTCGGCTCGAAGGGGTGATCGATGAAGCGCGCCAGCGTTTCGTCGGGGCGCCCGACATAGCCCGCTGCGAGGCCGAGTCCACCGATGTGGATCTCGCCCACCACACCCGGCGGAACGAGTTGGCCGTGGCTGTCGAGCAGCAGCACTTGCGTCTCACTGATGGGCCGACCGATTGGAATCGTCGTGCGATCTTCCTGTTCGCGCACCACGTGATAGGTGGCGAAGGTGGTGGTTTCGGTGGGGCCGTACACGTGCACCAGGCGTGCCGGTGGTCCGGCCTTCATCACCGCCTTGACTCGATCCGGATCACACACCTCACCACCGAACAGCACGTTGCGCAGCGTCGAGAATGCTGTGGGTTGCTCGGCACCGACTCGGTTGAACAATGCCGTGGTGAGGAACATCGTGGTGACCTGGTGCGACTGCAGCGCGCGCGCCAGCTGCGTCGGTGAGAGCACTGTCTCGCGCGACAGAATGACCAGCCGCGCGCCGTTGATCAGTGCGCCCCATATCTCGAACGTGGATGCATCGAACGCGGCGTTGGAGATTTGGGCGATCGTGTCTCCGGGCGCGATGTCCACGTAGTTCGGCTGGTTGACGAGCCGGATCACACCTTGCTGACGAATGGCCACGCCCTTCGGTTTGCCCGTCGAGCCCGAGGTGTACATGACGTAGACCAGGTGCTGCGGCTCGGTGTTGATCGGCGGATCGTCGCCGCGATCCGGCCCGAGGCCACGCCCATCGTGATCCACGCAGATCACCGGGCACACGTTGCTCGGCAGGCTTTGCAGCATCGATTGCTGCGTCATCAGCAGCTTTGCCCCGGCATCCTTCAAGATGAATTCGGCCCGCGCAATGGGTAGATCCGGATCCAAGGGCACATAGCAGCCGCCGGCCTTGAGGATGGCCAGGATGGCAATGATGAGGTCGGGGCTGCGGTGCATGCAGATGGCCACGGGGACCTCTGGGTGCACGCCCAGGTCAATGAGGTGATGGGCCAGCCGATTGGCCTGTTGGTTCAGTTGTTCGTAGGTGAGGGTGAGGTCGTCGTGGACGAGGGCGCTGGCGTGCGGGCTGCGCTGCACCTGGGCCTGGAACAAGGCGGCCAGCGAGACGTTCTTGGGGTAGGGGCGGGCCGTCTCGTTGAACTGCACCAAGATGCGCTGGCGCTCGGCGAAGGTCATCAGCGGCAGCGTATCGATGCACTGGTCGGGGTCCTGCACGATGGCTGTGAGCAAGACCGTGAAGTGCTCGGCCATGCGCTGGATGCTGGCGTGCTCGAACAAGTCGGTGCAGTACTCGAAGCTGGCGTGCAGGGTGTTGTCGCGCTCGCGCAGATCAAGCGACAGATCGAACTTGGCGTGGCGGGCGGGCAGCTCGATGGGCTGCACCTGAAGGCCGTGCAGCGTCAGGCCCGGGCCGGCCGCGTCGTGCAGGGCAAAGCAGACTTGGAACAGCGGGTTGCGAGACAGATCACGTACCGGAGCGAGCTCCTCGACCAGCCGCTCGAAGGGCAGGTCTTGGTGCGTGTAGGCATTGAGCGCGCACTCGCGCACGCGCGCCAGCAGCGCCCTAAAGCTCGGGCCGCCGGATAAATCGGTGCGCAGCACCAGCGTGTTGGCCAGAAAGCCGATCAGCCCCTCCAGCTCGGTGCGCCCGCGCCCGGCGATGGGCGTGCCCACGGCCACGTCGGTGGTGCCGCTGTAGCGATACAGCAGCACGTTGAAGGCCGCCAGGCCAGCCATGAACAGCGTCGTGCCCTCGGCGCGGGCCAGGGCGCGCAGGCGCTGCGCAAGCTGCGCGGGCAGTGCCACGGCGAGCACCGCACCGCGATCGCTTTGCATGGCCGGACGCGGCCAATCGGTGGGCAGGGCCAGCGTGCTCAGATCGGCCAGCTGGCGCTTCCAGTACGACAGTTGCTGCTGCAGCAGCGGGCCGGCCAGCCACTGGCGCTGCCACAGCGCATAGTCGGCATACTGGATCGGCAGCGGCGCCAGTGCCACTGCGCGGCCCGACACCTGTGCTTCGTATAGCGCCGACAGCTCCCGCTCGAACACCTCCACCGACCAGCCATCGGTCACGATGTGGTGCACAACGACGAGCAGCAGATGATGCTGATCGGACAGCTGCAGCAGCGTCACGCGCATCAAGGGCCCGTGCATCAGATCGAACGGCCGGTCGATCTCATGGCGCACTCGTTCCAGCACCTGCGCTTCGGTGTGGCCTTGCAACTCATGCTGCATCAGGTGCGCCGGGCCTGCGGCATCGATGAGTTGTTGGGCCTCGCCGTCGCTGGTGACGATGCGCGTGCGCAGCGACTCGTGGCGTGCCAGCATCGTGTCCAGCGCGCTGCGCAACGCCTGCACCTGCAGCGGCCCGAGCAGGCGCAACACCGTTCGCACGTTGTAGGCGGCGCTACCGGGGCTGATGCGATCGACCAGCCACAGCCGCTGCTGCGCGAACGACAGTGGCAGCACGCCGGTGCGTGGTGCCGGCTCGATCGGCTGGACCTGGACAGTGTGCCCCGCGCCCAGCAAGTGCTCGATCTCGCGCGCCAGCCCTGCGACGGTGGGCAGCTGGAAGATCCGGCGCAATGGCAACTCCACCGCGCACAGCTTCATCAGCCGTGAAGCCAGTTGGCTGGCTAGCAGTGAATGGCCGCCCAGCGCAAAGAAGTCGTCGTGCACGCCCACCCGAGGCAGCCCCAACAGCTCGGCCCACACCTCGGCGATCAAGCCCTCCATGGCCGTGCCCGGTGCGACGTAGCCGCTCGCGGACAGCAGTTGCCCCTGCTCTGGCGCGGGCAGCGCGCGCCGATCGATCTTGCCGCTGGGCAGCAGGGGCAAACGCTGCAGCGGCACGATCGCCGCAGGCAGCATGTAGTCGGGCAGGCGTTGCTTGAGCTGCTCAAGCAGCGAGTGCCTATCGAGCGACGTGCCCACCACGTAGGCCACCAGGCGCTTCAGGCCCGGCGTGTCTTCGCGGGCCGACACCACGCTGGATTGCACTCCTGCACAGGCGTTGAGTGCCGACTCGATCTCGCCCAGCTCGATGCGAAAGCCGCGAATCTTGACTTGGTGATCGTTGCGTCCGCCAAAGGCGATCGTGCCGTCGTTCAGGTAGCGCACCAGATCGCCGGTGCGGTACAGGCGCTCGCCCGGTTGAAACGGATCGGCAATGAAGCGCTCGGCGCTCAGTTGTGGTTGGTTCACATAACCGCGCGCCAGGCCCACGCCACCGATGTGCAGTTCTCCGATCACTCCCACCGGCACCGGCTCCAGCAAGGCGTCCAGCACATGGCAGCGCACGTTGGCAATGGGTCGGCCGATCGGCACGATGCCGGTGCCGTGCGAGTGGGCCGGCAGCTCCAGGCAGGTGGCATCGGTGCTGGCCTCGGTGGGGCCGTAGAAATTGCCCAGCCGCGCCCATGGCGCCTGCGCGCGCAAGCGATCGGCCAGCTCATAGTGCAATGCCTCGCCGCCGCAGACAATGGCTCGCAAGCTGGTGCAAGGCTGCAATAGCGCCTCGTTGAGCAGCGCGCGCAGCATCGAGGGCACCACCTGCAGCACGCTGAGCTGTTGTTCGCGCACGGTGCGCGCGATGGCCACCATGTCGCGCTCGGCGCCCAGCGGAGCCAGGTGCAGGCTGGCGCCCACCTGCAGCGGCGCCAGGATCTCCCACACCGAAGCGTCAAAGCCGACAGAGGTGAAATGCAGCACGCGGTCGGTGGCCTGCAGCTGCAACCACTCGGTGATCCAGCTGAGGTGGTTGACCACGCCGCGTTGAGGCACCTGCACTCCCTTTGGCGTGCCGGTGGAGCCCGAGGTGTAGATGATGTAGGCCAGGTGCTCGGGCGTCGCCTGGGTGGTGGGATCGTGTGCGGGCCGGGCGGCGATGGCGTCGCGCTCGGCGTGCACGCACAGCAGCCGGGCATCGGGAGCAGTGAAACGCTCGCGCGTGGCCTTGTGCACCAGCAGCACGGCAGCCTGCGCATCGTCGAGCATGAAGCGCATGCGCTCGGGTGGCAGCGCCGGATCCAAGGGCACATAGCAGCCGCCGGCCTTGAGGATGGCCAGGATGGCAATGATGAGGTCGGGGCTGCGGTGCATGCAGATGGCCACGGGGACCTCTGGGTGCACGCCCAGGTCAATGAGGTGATGGGCCAGCCGATTGGCCTGTTGGTTCAGTTGTTCGTAGGTGAGGGTGAGGTCGTCGTGGACGAGGGCGCTGGCGTGCGGGCTGCGCTGCACCTGGGCCTGGAACAAGGCGGCCAGCGAGACGTTCTTGGGGTAGGGGCGGGCCGTCTCGTTGAACTGCACCAAGATGCGCTGGCGCTCGGCGAAGGTCATCAGCGGCAGCGTATCGATGCACTGGTCGGGGTCCTGCACGATGGCTGTGAGCAAGACCGTGAAGTGCTCGGCCATGCGCTGGATGCTGGCGTGCTCGAACAAGTCGGTGCAGTACTCGAAGCTGGCGTGCAGGGTGTTGTCGCGCTCGCGCAGATCAAGCGACAGATCGAACTTGGCGTGGCGGGCGGGCAGCTCGATGGGCTGCACCTGAAGGCCGTGCAGCGTCAGGCCCGGGCCGGCCGCGTCGTGCAGGGCAAAGCAGACTTGGAACAGCGGGTTGCGAGACAGATCACGTACCGGAGCGAGCTCCTCGACCAGCCGCTCGAAGGGCAGGTCTTGGTGCGTGTAGGCATTGAGCGCGCACTCGCGCACGCGCGCCAGCAGCGCCCTAAAGCTCGGGCCGCCGGATAAATCGGTGCGCAGCACCAGCGTGTTGGCCAGAAAGCCGATCAGCCCCTCCAGCTCGGTGCGCCCGCGCCCGGCGATGGGCGTGCCCACGGCCACGTCGGTGGTGCCGCTGTAGCGATACAGCAGCACGTTGAAGGCCGCCAGGCCAGCCATGAACAGCGTCGTGCCCTCGGCGCGGGCCAGGGCGCGCAGGCGCTGCGCAAGCTGCGCGGGCAGTGCCACGGCGAGCACCGCACCGCGATCGCTTTGCATGGCCGGACGCGGCCAATCGGTGGGCAGGGCCAGCGTGCTCAGATCGGCCAGCTGGCGCTTCCAGTACGACAGTTGCTGCTGCAGCAGCGGGCCGGCCAGCCACTGGCGCTGCCACAGCGCATAGTCGGCATACTGGATCGGCAGCGGCGCCAGTGCCACTGCGCGGCCCGACACCTGTGCTTCGTATAGCGCCGACAGCTCCCGCTCGAACACCTCCACCGACCAGCCATCGGTCACGATGTGGTGCCAGGTGCGCAACAAAACATGCTCGTTGTCTGCCAGGCGAACGACCCTGAAGCGCACGAGCGGACCGAGCGTCAAGTCAAAGGGTTCTTGACACCAGGCGTTCAGCGCCGCTTGAAGGTCTTGTTCACGCGCGCCTGGTGGATGCGATGAGAGATCGACGCACTCGAACGCCAAAGGCATGTCTTGTCTGAGCTGCTGCACCGGCGCATGGCCGACCATCGAGACCGTCGTGCGCAGCATCTCGTGGCGTTCGATCAGACAGCCCAGCGCTTGATTGAGTGCAGCGAGATTCAACGGCCCGCTCAGCCGGTGTGCGCGCGCTTCGTTGTAGGCCGTGCTCAGCGGGTCCAACTGTGCAAGAAACCAGGCGCGCTGCTGCGTGTGGGTCAGCGGGATCGAGCTGACCGCACATCGCTTGCCATCGACGTCGCGGCGCGCGGCGCCGGGTGCGATGTCGGCGCGCGCCTGCAACTGCTTCATTCGCAGGGTATGCAAACGCTGCCGAGCCGAGGCTGGTTCAGTCGAACTCATGAATCGGGCGCCCCTCCTGCCACTGTGCGTTTTGCTTTCGCTCGCGGCCAGTTGAGCGTTTGTCGAACAGGCGGCGGCAAGGACGCTATCCAGCGCAGAATACGATTTTTAGCCAAGGTGCGCGGCCCCTAATTTGGTGGAGCCAGTGGAGGTCGGCGGAATGCAATTGCTGCAACTCGTTCAAACCTGGGCGCGCGACCAATCTGAACGAATTGCACTTTTGGCGCCCGATCAATCGCCCGTCACCTTTGCACAATTGGGTGGTCGGGTCCAGGCGCTGGGTGACGTCCTGGCTCGCGCGGGAGTCACCGCGCAAACGCCTGTCGCAATGGCGATGCCGAACGGCCTCGAGGCTGCGGTGTACTTTCTTGGCGTGGCCTCGCATGCGCCGTGCGTACCCATGAACCCGGCGTTGTCCGACGAAGACCTGCGCTTTTGCATCGAGGATGCGGGTGCCCGTTTCATTGTCTCGAGCGCTGGAGTTCACGGTGCCGCGCAAGACGCGGCACGTCGACTTGGATTGACGGTTGTCGACTGCGCCGGCATGGCGTTGCAAGACGGCCCTGTCGTGAGCAGCGGCAAGGCCGCTGGGCTCGCCGGATCGCCGGCCTGCGCGCCTGAAGACGTGGCGCTGATGCTGCATACGTCGGGAACAACCTCTCGGCCCAAGCTGGTGCCGCTGACGCACGCCAATCTGGTGGCGTCGGCACGAAGCGTTGCCCGGTGTCTGGCGCTGGTGCCATCGGATCGCAGCCTCAACATCATGCCGCTTTTTCACATTCATGGCCTGGTGGGCGTGCTGCTGGCCTCGCTGGTCAGTGGATCCAGCGTGGTGTGCACCCCAGGGTATCGGCAGAGCGCGTTCCTCGACTGGGTCGAGGCATTCCAGCCAACTTGGTATTCGGCAGTGCCGACGATTCATCAGTCGGTTTTGGCCGTCGCTGAAGCGTATCGACAGCGACTGCCGCACCATCGCTTCCGCTTCATTCGCTCGTCTTCTGCGGCGCTGTCTCCGACCACCGCGCGGGCACTCGAAGCCGCGATCGGGGCCCCCGTCATCGAAGCCTACGGAATGACCGAAGCTTCGCATCAGATGGCCAGCAACCCTTTGCCACCCGCGCTGCGCAAGGCCGGGTCTGTCGGTTTGCCTGCCGGGGCGCAGATCCAAATCCTTGGCGCCAACGGCGACAAGCTGCAGGCCGACGAAATTGGCGAGATTGTCGTCAGGGGCCCAGGCGTGATGACGGCCTATGGCGGCGTGTCACCACCGGCAGAGAGTGCCTTTGTCGATGGCTGGTTTCGGACGGGCGACTTGGGTCGCATCGATCCCGATGGCTATGTCTTCATCGCAGGACGCTTGAAGGAAGTTGTCAACCGGGGCGGTGAGAAGGTCTCGCCTCGCGAGGTGGATGATGCGCTGCTCGAGCATCACCTGGTCTTGCAGGCCGCCACCTTTGGCGTGCCGCACCCGACCCTGGGTGAAGATCTTGTGGCCGCCGTCGTTGCCAAGCCGAATTCGGGGCTTGTCGAATCCACGTTGCGTCATTTCTTGATTGCACGGATGGCGCCGCACAAGGTGCCGTCGCGGCTCTTGTTCGTCGACGAACTGCCAAAGGGCAGCACGGGCAAGGTGCAACGACACAGGCTGCACGAACAGCTCGGTGCTCTGCTTCAGACAACGTTCGTTGAAGCGACCGGAGATATCGAACGATCAGTGCAGGCGACTCTCCGTTCGGTCTTGCAGCTCGATGCCGTTGGAGTGCATGACAATTTCTTTGCGCTGGGCGGGGACTCGCTCAAGGGGATGCGCGCGGTGTCGCAGATCAACAAAGAGCACAGTGTCAATCTGGCCGCCACAGCGTTGTTTCATCATCCGACGGTGGCGGAGCTCGCAGTGGTCATCGACCAGGCCGCGGCGGCCATGCGCACGCAGGAGGCCGAGTTGATGCGCGACATCGAATCGATGACGGATGAAGAAGTCGAGCAGGCGCTGGCGGCTGAAGAGGCCGCGTTGCGCGAACGGTCCGAGCCCGATGGGCAGTGACGGATCGGGCCGGCTTTAGATGGCGGCGCAGCGCGATCCACTCAGCTTCCGTTCACTGCGCGCTGCATGCAGGGCTGCCGGGCCTCCACGATCAGCACATGCGCGGGCGTGGTGCCAACATTTGTTGCCGAGGGGGTTTGTGCAGGCGACCACGTCATGTCGCCTCGACCTGGCCAAAGGCAAGGCCGTTGCGGCCGATCATCACCGGCTGACCGATCCGCGGCAGGGGCGGGTGCTTTTCGTTCGGCGTCTGACCCAGGTCAAGCGCGCGGCCGGGGCCCGGGTGTAGCTTGAGCGCACGTGGTGCGCGCCTCTCGGCACGCACTGCAAGACGTCGAGGAGCGATCCATGAACACCCCCTCTCGATCCAACCGGGCGCGCCTGACCGGCCTGCGGTCGCGTTCGCCGCGTTGGGCCTTTTCACGCGCCAGCCGACGCCCAACGTCGCGAACGCTCGGGCCAGGAAGTGGTCGATGCGGTCTGTGCCGCGTGCCACGTACCCGGCAAGGACAAGGCGCCGAAGATCGGCGACGCCAAGGCATGGTCGGCCCGCGCGTCGCAGGGCCTGAACGCGCTCACCGACCACGCGATCAAGGGCATCCGCAACATGCCGGCGCACGGCGGCAACACGGGCGTCAGCGACATCGAGATCGAGCGCGCCGTGATCTACATGGTCAACCGCTCGGGCGGCAAGTGGATCGAACCGGTCGGCGGTGCGACGCCAACCGTGATGCGCACCAGCGAGGCCATCGTGCAGAACCAATGTGCCAAATGCCATCAGGAAGGGCTCAACGGTGCGCCCAAGATCGGTGACCGGCCGGCGTGGATCCCGCGCCTGAAGAACGGGCTGGACAAACTGGTCGCTTCGGCGATCCACGGCCACGGTGGCATGCCCGCGCGCGGCGGTCTGCCCGACCTGAGCGACCAGGAGATCCGCGGCGCGATCGTCTACATGTTCAACTACGGCGTGCCCGAATGCCCCCGTCTCCGCCGGCGCCGGCCCTGCAGCCCAACCACAAGGTGATTGCCGGCACCGACATCTACCTGGGCATGATCAGCGCCGAGTCGATGCGTGCGGCGCAGGCGGCGGGCAAGGGCGCGGCGCAGGCCGAGATTCCCAGCGGCAGCGGCTACTACCACATCAACATCTCGCTGGTGGACAACAAGTCGCAAGTGCAGATCACAAACGCCACGGTCAAGCTGAAGGTCTCCGACGGCATGCGCAGCGACACCAAGACGCTCGAGCTGGTGGCCGCGAACAACGCGGTGAGCTATGGCAGCTTCTTCCAGCTGTCCGCAGGCAACTCATACAACATCACCGCCGAAATCCGGCGCCCCGGAGTCGCGAGCGAAATCGAGGCCAAGTTCGCATTCAAGGCGCCGTAGCGGTTGCGACGGAGCGCGCCGGCCACGCGGCGCGATGAGATTCGATGGCGCGAGTCCTGATCCTGTGTTCATCGACCGACGGGCAGACGCGCAAGATCTGCGAGCGTTTGCGCGGCGTGCTGCACCAGGCTGGCCACGGCGTGTCGCTGGCGATGATCGAGCACGCGCCGGCGCTCGGGCCGGACGCTTTCGCGCTGGTGGTGATCGGCGCGCGCATCCGCTACGGCAAGACCGACCGCCGCGTCATCGATTACGCCAATCGGCATGCGGGTGCGCTCAATGCGATGCCCAGCGCCTACTTCAGCGTGAACATCGTGGCGCGCAAGGCTGGCAAGGATTCGCCCGCGACCAACCCGTATGTGCGCAAGTTCCTGCGCAGCGTGATCTGGCGGCCGCGTCTGATGGAAGTGTTCGCCGGCAAGCTGGACTATCCGCGCTACGGCGTGTGCGATCGTCTGATCATTCGGTTCATCATGCTGCTGACGGGCGGCCCCACCGCGCCCGACACGGTGGTGGAGTTCACCGACTGGCAGCGTGTGGACGCATTCGGTGCCGCACTGAACCACGCCATTGACGGCCGTGCTCTGATGCCAGCGCTGCCTCCGGCATGCACGAGCGCTGCTTGGCGTACGCTGGCTGCCATGTGCGCTTTGCTGTCCAAGCCGCCGTGGCCCGGTGCGGCGTCTGCTGCGTACGTCCATGATGTGGTTGATCGCCGCGGTGTGCCTTGTACCTGGCGTTGCTCGTCGCGCTGTGGTGGGGCCAGGAGCGGCTGCTGTTCATGCCGCAGCGGTTGCCGCCGGACCATCGCTTCGAGTTCGGTGCCGACGTCCATGAACGGTCCATCGACGTGCCCGGCGCCCGACTGCACGCGCTGCACCTGCAATTGCCGGCGCCGCGTGGCGTGGTGTTCTTCCTGCACGGCAACGCCGGCAACCTGGAGAGCTGGTTCGTCGACGTCGAGTTCTATCGGCGCGCCAACTTCGATCTGTTCATGATCGACTACCGCGGCTACGGCAAGAGTGCGGGGCGCATCGAGAGCGAGGCGCAGTTGCACGCCGACGTGCGCGCCGCGTGGGACGCCATCGCGCCGACCTACGCCGGCCGCAAACGCGTGTTGTTCGGCCGCTCGCTGGGCAGCGGCCTGGTTGCCCATCTGGCAGTGCCGGTGCAGCCGGATCTCACGGTGTTGGTGTCACCGTACTCGAGCATGCGCGCGTTGGCCGCCGATCACTACCCCTGGGTGCCTGCCGCGCTGCTGCGCTACCGACTGGACACCGGCACCGCGGTCGGCCAAATGCGCACGCCGCTGCTGCTGGTGCATGGCGATCGCGACACGCTGATCGCGCCGCGGCACAGCGACGCGCTGCGCGAGCTCAACCCGCAGGCGCGGCTGCACCGTGTGCCAGGGGCCGGGCACAACGACCTGCAGGAGTTCGACGACTACCGGGCGGTGTTGGGCGCGGCGCTCGACGCCTTGTAGCGCACGAGCCGGGCTCAGGCGGCAGCCTGCAGTTGCAGATCGTCACCGAGCAAGATGTCCACCTGTGGCTGCCGTGTCCGGGCCAGCTGCCAGATCGTGAGCATCGCGAACCCGATGCCCGAAGCCTCGCGATCGAGGCCGAGGTCGAGGTGAACTCTGCGCTCGCGCTCGAGGTGCAGCAAAAGCCGGTATTCCGGCGTCGACACCTGCGGAAGGTCGAGATCGATGAGCTCGGGTGTGCTGTCAAGCGGTTCGACTCGGAGTGCGGGTTCAAAACCGTCCATCGAACCCCCGTGATGAAAGGTTGCTTGGGAAAGTGCGCGCGACACTTCCTCACCGAGCATTTCAGACTGCGACAGTCGCGACCTTAAGTGCACATAAACATCGTGTGGAGATGTGAATTCACGAGCAGTCGCCGACTGCCGGCTCGTCCGGCGGTTCCCGTAGCATTGCCGCCTCTGGAGTCGCCATGTCAGCCACCATCCTGCAATCCCTGCCGACCGGCCAGCGCGTCGGCATCGCGTTTTCCGGCGGACTCGACACCTCGGCCGCTGTCCACTGGATGCGCGCCAAGGGCGCGATCCCGTGCGCCTACACCGCCAACCTCGGCCAGCCCGACGAGACCGACTACGACGACATCCCGCGCCACGCCTTGGCCTACGGCGCCGAGATCGCGCGCCTGGTCGATTGCCGGCCGCAACTGGTGAGCGAGGGCATCGCGGCCATCCAGTGCGGCGCGTTCCACATCAGCACCGGTGGCGCCACCTATTTCAACACCACGCCGCTCGGCCGTGCGGTCACCGGCACGCGCCCTGGTGGTGGCGATGCGCGACGACGGCGTCAACATCTGGGGCGACGGCAGCACCTACAAGGGCAACGACATCGAGCGCTTCTACCGCTACGGGCTGCTCGCCAACCCGAACCTGAAGATCTACAAGCCCTGGCTCGATCAGCGCTTCATCGACGAACTCGGCGGCCGCAAGGAAATGAGCGAGTACCTCATCAATAACGGCTTCGACTACAAGATGAGCGTCGAGAAGGCGTACAGCACCGACAGCAACATGCTCGGCGCCACCCACGAGGCCAAGGATCTCGAGTTCCTCGACAAGGGCATCTCGATCGTCAACCCGATCATGGGCGTGGCGTTCTGGCGCGACGAGGTCGCGGTGAAAGCCGAAACCGTGGGCGTGCGCTTCGAAGAAGGTCAGCCGGTGGCGCTCAACGGCCGCACGTTCGCGTCGGCCGTCGCCTTGTTCGATGAGGCCAACCGCATCGGCGGCCGCCACGGCCTGGGCATGTGCGACCAGATCGAGAACCGCATCATCGAGGCCAAGAGCCGCGGCATCTACGAGGCGCCGGCGATGGCGCTGCTGCACATCGCCTACGAGCGGCTGGTCACCGGCATCCACAACGAAGACACCATCGAGCAGTACCGCAGCAACGGGCCGCCGCCTGGGCAAGCTGCTGTACCACGGGCGCTGGTTCGACCCGCAGGCGATGATGCTGCGCGAGACCGCGCAGCGCTGGGTGGCGCGCGCGATCAGCGGCGAGGTGACGCTCGAGCTGCGACGCGGCAACGACTATTCGCTGCTCGACACGCAAAGCCCGAACCTGACCTACCAGCCCGAGCGCCTGACGATGGAAAAAGGCGAGGGCGCGTTCACGCCGGGCGACCGCATCGGCCAGCTGACGATGCGCAACCTCGACATCACCGACACGCGCGACAAGCTCGGCATCTACTCGAAGGTCGGCTTGCTGGGCAAGGACTCGGGCCTGCCGCTGCTGTCGCCACCGGATGTGGACCCCACGCTTGACGCCGCGGGACTGCGCTGTCCTGTTGGCCCGACAACGGCGACTGCGTGGCTGCGGTGGCGCCGTTCGGCTTGGGGCAGCCCGGTGCCGAATCGAACGCGAACGGCCGCTTGATGCTTTCGTCGCAGCGTTTCGATCGACTGGATGCGCTGCGCGGCGTGGCCATCGTGTGGATGGCCGCTGTTCCACTTCTGCTTCGACTTGAACCACTTCGGCTTCTGCACGCCGAAGCAGGCCGTTCACCGCCGATCCGTTCTGGACCACGCAGCGCACGTGCATCGTCACGCTGTTCCTGTTCTGCGCCGGCATCGGGACAGGCCATTGCGCTCGAGCAAGGCCAGTCGTGGTCGCGCTTCTGGCGTCGCTGGGCCCAGATCGCCGGCTGCGCGGTGTTGGTGTCCGCTGGCTCGGCCTGGATGTTTCCACGCAGCTGGATTTCATTCGGCGTGCTGCACGGCATCGCGGTGATGCTGATCCTCGTGCGCTGGATGGCGCCGTTGCGCGCCTGGTTGTGGCTGACTTGGTGCATTGGCGATCGTACTGCCGCTGCTGTGGCGCAACGAGATGTTCAACGGCCCGTGGCTGCGCTGGATCGGACTGGTCACCCAAAAGCCGAAAACCGAAGACTACGTACCGGTGCTGCCGTGGCTGGGTGTGATGCTGTGGGGCATGGCGGCGGGCCAGTGGTTGCAGTCGTGCCGGCCCGGCTGGCTGCGAGGGTGCGATCGCCGCGTGCCGCGCGGGGCCTGGCGCTGCTGGGACGCTGGTCGCTCAGCTTCTACATGGTCCATCAACCGGTGCTGATCGGCCTGGTGATGGCGGCGGCAGCGCTGCGGCGCTGACGTCGAGACGCGCCCGGTTACGTCTGGCGTCACTCTGTGACTCAATTCGCGGCCGGCGCGGCCGAAACAGCGGCATGTCGTTGCTGTCGTTGTCGCAGGCCTACCGCATCGCTCCCCGCGTGCGCGACGTGGCGCGCACGTCCTCCGCCGCCGATGCCGGCCAGCGAGCGGAGCTCGCGCGACGCGCCGCGACGGCGAGCGGGCCGACGTGGCCGCCCTGAAGCCGACCAGGACTGCGACAGCGTGCGCCGCTCACCGTTGCTGCGCGCGCTGGTGCGCGCACTGCAGGTGCCGCAGGCGGCGACCGCAGCCCAGGACAGCGTCCTCGAGCGGGCGCTGATCGTGTTCGCGCGCGCGCTGAACCAAGCCACTGGCGAAGTCGATGCCGTGCCGCAGCCGGCGCTGGCGCGCGCCGAAGAGGTCGCACAACGACGCGCGCGCAACGAAGAGCTGATGCTGGTCGCGTTCGCCGAGTTGCAGCACTCGGCGGGCCACCGCGGCGCCTCGACGCGCGAAGCCGTGCAGGCGCAGCTCGGTGCCTTCCTGCAGGTGCTGGCGCGTGAACTGCACGTCGACGACGACCGCGCTGGCGAAGCCACGCAGCCCGGCAGCCTGATCAGCGTGCGGGCCTGAGCGAGACGTGGGCCGGCACCTGCGTGCCGGCGAACGCCTGCGAAGGGGCCGGCGCATGCAAGCGCCGGCGCGGGCTGCAAGCCTGAGCAGCGACAGCGCGGCAGCGCTGCGGTGCAGGCTCAAAT
Organism: uncultured beta proteobacterium; assembly: GCA_963774185.1. Lineage (GTDB taxonomy): Bacteria > Pseudomonadota > Gammaproteobacteria > Burkholderiales > Burkholderiaceae_C > JAEUPI01. The sequence goes on along the minus strand of CAVZEK010000037.1, from coordinate 91,723 downwards.
CGCGCAGCGATATGAAGGCGGCGCAGCCGCCGGCCGAAACCAAGGGCCGGCGTGCCGCTGCCGCACGCTACGATCGCTGCATGGCTGCGCGTCAGGTGCTGTTCGGTTTCCATGCGATCACCGTGCGGCTGAAGACGGCCCCCGAATCGGTGCGCGAGATCCACGTCGACCCGACGCGGCGCGATGCGCGCATGCGCCAGTTCGTCGCGCGCGCGCAGGAAGCCGGCGTGCGCCTGATCGACAGCGACGACGAGAACCTGCAGCGGCTGTGCGGCAGCCATCGCCATCAGGGCGTGGTGGCGCGTGTCGACGCGTTGTTCCAGCCGCGCACGCTGGCCGAGGTGCTCGAAGACGTCCCGGCGCAGCCGCTTCTGCTGTTGCTCGACGGCGTGACCGATCCACACAACCTGGGCGCCTGCCTGCGCGTGGCCGACGGCGCCGGCGCGCATGCGGTGGTCGCACCCAAGGACCATGCGGTGGGCATCAACGCCACGGTGGCCAAGGTGGCCAGCGGCGCCGCCGAGACGGTGCCGTACCTGATGGTGACCAACCTGGCGCGCTGCATCGCCGAGCTGAAGGGACAGCAGGTTCGTGTGGTGGGCGCGGCCGACGACGCGCCGCAGACGATCCACCAGGCCGACCTGCGCGGCCCGCTGGCGCTGGTGCTCGGTGCCGAGGGCAAGGGCTTGCGCCACCTCACGCGCGTGAGTTGTGACGCCTTGGTGCGCATTCCGATGCACGGCGCGGTCGAGAGCCTGAACGTGTCGGTCGCCGCCGGCGTGTGCCTGTTCGAGGCGAGACGGCAGCGTGATGCGTGAAGAGCCGATGGCCGACGTGCGCGCGCGCATCGAGGCGGCGCAAGCGTTGTTCGTACTCACCGGTGCCGGCATGAGCGCCGAAAGCGGCATCGCGACGTTCCGCGACGCGCTCACCGGCCTGTGGTCGCGCTTCGACCCGGCGCAATTGGCCAGCGAGGAAGGCTTTCGTGCCGATCCGGCGCGCGTGTGGGCCTGGTACGCCGAGCGGCGCGAGGGCGTGCGCGGTGCGCAGCCCAACGCGGGTCACATCGGCGCTTGGCGATTTCGCGCGGCGGCGGCCCGGCGTGCTGACGCTGGTGAGCCAGAACGTCGACGACCTGCACCAGCGTGCCGGTAACCGCGACACCATTCGGCTGCACGGCGACATCATGGCCGACCACTGGCTCGAGCCGTGCACGCGCCAGCCTGCCTGCGAGCCGGGCCACTGCGCAGCCTGGCCGTCCGCCGCGCTGCGCGCGACTGCGGCAACCTGCTGCGGCCCGGTGTCGTGTGGTTCGGCGAGACGCTGCCGCCGTCGGCGCTGCGGGCCGCCGAGCATGCGGCCGCCGACTGCGACGTGGCGCTGATCGTCGGCACCTCGGGTGCGGTGTGGCCAGCGGCAGGTCTGGCCGTCACCGGCGCGGCGGGCCGGTGCCTTCGTGGTCATCGTCAATCCGCACGCCAGCGAGATCGACGATCAGGCCCACGTGGTGCTGCACGCCACCGCAGCGCAAGCGCTGCCGGGTTTGCTTCAGAGCACGCTGAGCGCACGCACGCGTTGCCTACAAGGCGTTGTGGCTTCATCCCTCCTGAGTGGGATGTGCGGCGCGCGTGCACGGCCTATCGTTGCATGCATGGCCCACTCGGGGCCACAGCAACGAGTCGCAGTCGATGGACACCTGGAACCTGCGCTATCGCCACGCACCACCGCGCCTGCACGCGCACTGGCTGCTGCTGATCGCTGCGCTTGCGTCGCTCGCGATGCTGGTGCTGGCCTGCGTGCTGGTCGATCCGGGCTTCGTGCCGCTGCGCTGAAGGCCTCACCGTCAAGCAGCCTGATGGCGCGCCGGCCGCGGCATAACCCACGCGCACGCCTGTGCGCCATTCGAAGTTCGCTACCATCGCGCCGGTTCGGCAACAACGGCGACGGGTGCGCGTATGGCGATGGACGTGGTGGACTACGAGATCAAGGGCTCGGAGATGCAGTTCGTCGAGGTCGAGCTCGATCCCGGCGAGGCCGCCATCGGCGAAGCGGGCAGCATGTTCTTCATGGACCCGGGCATCTCGATGGACGCCGTGTTCGGCGACGGCTCCGCCGGCAACCAGGGCGGCCTGTTCGGCAAGCTGCTGGGTGCCGGCAAGCGGCTGCTGACCGGCGAGTCGCTGTTCACGACCATCTACACCAATCAGGTCAGCGGCAAGCAGCGCGTCGCGTTCGGCGCGCCGTACCCCGGCAAGATCGTGCCGATGCAACTGCGCCAGCTGGGCGGTACGCTGCTGTGCCAGAAGGATGCATTCCTGTGCGCGGCGCGGGGCGTGTCGCTGGGCATCGCGTTCCAGCAAAAACTCGGCGTCGGCTTCTTCGGCGGCGAAGGCTTCATCATGCAAAAGCTCGACGGCGATGGCTTGGCCTTTGTGCACGCCTGCGGCACGGTGGTAAAACGCGAACTCGCCAGCGGCCAGTCGCTGCTGGTCGACACCGGCTGCGTGGTTGCCTACACGCCCAGCGTGAGCTTCGAGATCCAGTATGTCGGCAAGGTGAAAACGGCGTTGTTCGGCGGCGAGGGCCTGTTCCTCGCCAAGATGACCGGGCCGGGCACCATCTGGCTGCAAAGCCTGCCGTTCTCGCGCCTGGCCAGCCGCGTGTTTGCGGCGGCGCCGCAGCGCGGTGGTGGCCGCGAAGAGGGGTCGCTGCTGCCGGGCTTTGGCGCTGGCGGCTTGCTGGGAGGCATTCTCGGCGGCGACGATGATTGAGCGGCGCGCGCTCGTCGCTGCGCTGATCGCCTGCGCCGCTGCGGCGGGTTCGACCGCGGGCCCTTGCCGCCAGCCTGTGGCTCGACGACCTCACATCGGTGGAATTGCGCGAGTTGATCGCGCAAGGCACCACCACCGTACTGCTGCCGATCGGCGGCACCGAGCAGAACGGCGCTCACCTGGCCCTGGGCAAGCACAACGTGCGCGTGCGCGTGCTGGCCGCGCGCATCGCCGAGCAACTGGGCAACGCCCTGGTGGCGCCGGTGGTGGCCTATGTGCCCGAAGGCAACATCGATCCGCCGACGCAACACATGCGCTACAGCGGCACGGTGTCGGTGCCGGCAGCGGCGTTCGAGGCGGTGCTCGAAGGTGCGGCGCGCAGTTTTCATCACCACGGCTTTCGCCACGTCGTGCTGCTCGGCGATCACGGCGGCTACCAGAGCAGCCTGCAACGCGTGGCCGACAAGCTCAACCGCGTGTGGGGCGGCTCGTCGTCGGTGATCGCGCTCAACGAGTACTACGATGCGGCGCAGGCTTTCGACGGCATGCTGGCTGCACGGGGTTACACCCAGCAGGAGATCGGGCGCCATGCTGGCCTGTCGGACACCGCACTGGCCTGGGCTGCCGACGCGTCGCTGGTGCGTCCGCAGGCGTTGCGGCCAATCGACGGCGTCAGCGGCGACCCGCGGCGCGCCAGCGCGCAACTCGGCCGCGAAGGCATCGAACACATCGTGGCCGCTTCGGTGGCCGCGATCCGCGCCCGCACCGCGGGCACAGGCACCAAGCATTGATTTGAAGCGCATCATGAAACAGGGAACGACCGTGAACAAACCGGGCATGCTGGCGACAGCAACTCTCGCGGCGGGCGCTTTGCTCGCCGTCGTGGTGTGGCTGACCTCGCCGCGCGCGCAGGCCCAGGCGGCCGGCGCCCCGGCCACCGCCGCGACGAACACGGCGGCGCCGGCTGGCGCAAGCCCGCTCGTCAACACGGTGCCGGGCATGCCGCCGGTGGTCGATGCGCGCAACCTGTACAGCGAAACCACTGCCGGCAAGTTCAGTGCCGGCGGTGCAGGGCGACCTCGAGCGGATCTACGTGCCGAACCTGCGCTCGGACGACGTCTACGTGATCGACCCGCAGGAGATGAAGGTGATCGACCGATTCAAGGTCGGCGATGGGCCGCAGCACATCGTGCCGTCGTGGGACCTGCGCACGCTGTGGGTCACCAACAATGCCGAAGGCCCCACCGACGGCAGCCTGACGCCGATCGATCCGCGCACCGGCAAGCCGGGCAAGGCGATCAAGGTCGACGACCCGTACAACATGTACGCCACGCCCGACGGCAAGTCGGCGATCGTGGTGGCCGAGGCGCGCAAGCGGCTGGACTTTCGCGACCCGAAGACGATGGAGTTGCAGTACTCGATCGACGTGCCCGGCTGCCCCGGCGTCAACCACGCCGACTTCTCGATCGACGGCCGCTTCGTGATCTTCACCTGCGAGTTCTCGGGCACGCTGGTCAAGATCGACCTCGTCGAGCGCAAGGTGCTCGGCTACCTGAAACTGCAGATGCCGACCACGCGCTTCAAGGAGGCGGCGGGTCCGCGCACACAGCCCGGCCAGGTGTGGGAGCCGGGCGAGACCGAGATCTGCACCGTGACGCGCGGCATGCCGCAGGACATCCGCGCTTCGCCCGACGGCAAGCGCTACTACGTCGCCGACATGCACGCCGACGGCGTGCACGTCATCGACGGCGATTCGTTCAAGCAGGTCGGCTTCATCCCGACCGGGCTGGGCGCGCACGGCCTGTACCCGAGCCGCGACGGCCGGCTACCTGTACGTGGCCAATCGCGGCTCGCACAAGATCCACGGGCCGCGGCTGGGCAACGGCGGCGTCACGGTGATCGACTTCGCCACCGATCGCGTGGTCGCGCGCTGGGCGGTGCCCGGCGGCGGCAGCCCCGACATGGGCAACGTCAGCGCCGACGGCAAGTGGCTGTGGCTGGCGGCGCGCTACGACGACGTGGTGTACCGCTTCGACACCAGCAACGGCGACGTGCAGCAGATCAAGGTCGGTGCCGAGCCGCACGGCCTGACGGTATGGCCGCAGCCGGGGCGTTATTCGCTGGGGCACACGGGCAACCTGCGATGAAGGATCTGCTCGACGCGTTCTGGCGTGCAGCGGCGTACTGCCTGCACCCGCGCGTCATCGGGCTGTCGATGCTGCCGTTGTTGATCGGCGCCGCGTTGTCGGGTATCGCCTATTGGCTGTACTGGGACGTTGCGCTCGCTGCGTGCAGGCCGGGCTGCAAGGGTGGCCCGTGGTCGGTGCCATCGTGCAGTGGATCGAGCACTGGGCTGGCGGCGGCGTGCGCGCCGTGCTGGCGCCGGCGATCGTGGTGATGCTGTCGCTGCCGGTCGTGGTGGTGGTGTCGGTGCTGCTGGTGGGCCTGCTGATGACGCCGGCGATCGTGAATCTGGTGGCCGAGCGCCGATTTCCGCAGCTGGAGCGCCGCCACGGCTCGGGCGTGCTGTCGAGCGTGTGGATCTCGTGAGCAGCACGGTGGTCGCGTTGGCGCTGCTGCTGCTGTCGGTGCCGCTGTGGTTCGTGCCGCCGCTGGTTCTGCTGCTGCCGCCGTTGATCTGGGGTTGGCTCACCTATCGCGTGATGAGCCACGACGCGCTGGCCGAGCACGCGGATGCTGGCGAGCGCCGCGAGTTGATGCGTGAGCACCGCATGGCCTTGCTGGCCATCGGCGTGGTGGCCGGTTATCTGGGCGCGGCGCCGTCGCTGCTGTGGGCGCTCAACGCGCTCACGATCGTGCTGGCGCCGATGCTGATCCCGCTGTCGGTGTGGCTGTACACCCTGGTGTTCGCGTTCAGCGCGTTGTGGTTCGTGCACTACTGCTTGGCCCAGCTGCAGCGCATGCGCGACGCGGCGCGGCCGACGGCGCCTGCACTGACCGGCCCGCCGGCCGTGGAACCCTATCTGCAGGCTCTGCCGCCGCCATGAACTTCGGCCTCGTGATCGTCGGCGACGAGATCCTCTCCGGCAAACGCCAGGACAAGCACCTGCCCAAGGTGATCGAGCTGCTGGCGGCGCGCGGCCTCGCGTTGAGCTGGGCCCGCTACGTGGGCGACGAGCGCGAGCGCATCACCGCGCTGTTGCGCGACGTGTTCGCCGGCGGCGACGCGGTGTTCTGCTGCGGCGGCATCGGCGCCACGCCCGACGACCACACCCGCCAGTGCGCCGCTGCGGCGCTGGGCGTGCCGCTGCAACTGCACCCGCGAGCCAAGGAATTGATCCTCGAGCGCATGCGCGACGTGGCGCGCGAGCAGCAACGTGCCCTACGAGCCCGAGCGGCCGGACAACCTGCACCGTCTCAACATGGGCGTGTTCCCGCAAGGCGCCGAGATCATCCCCAACCCGTACAACAAGATCCCCGGCTTCAGCGTGCGCGAGGTGCACTTCGTGCCGGGCTTTCCGGTGATGGCGCATCCGATGATCGCGTGGCTGCTCGACACGCGCTACCTGAGCCTGCACGGCGCGCACAAACGCGTCGAACAGTCGGTGATCGTCACCGGCTCAATGGAGGCGACGCTGACGCCGCTGATGGAACAGGTCGAGGCGCGCTTTGCCGGGCGTCAAGGTGTTCAGCCTGCCGAGCGTCGACCATCCGCAATGGGGTCGCCACATCGAACTCGGCGTCAAGGGCGAAGCGCAGGCCACGCAAGCAGCCTTCGCGGCGTTGAAGGCCGGCCTCGTTGCACTCGGGGCGACGCTGGGGGCCGAACTGGTGCGCTGACGCTCCCAGGGCAGGCACCACACAGGTGCTATCCTCGCACCGCTTGCGTGCCGCGGCGCCCGCACCGAGGAGGCTCGGCGGGGAGGCTGCGATGGGCTGGTCAATGGCATGGTTTCTGCTAGATAGCCCCGTGCTTCGCGGCACGCGGCCTCGCGAGAGGTCGCCGCAGGCGATCTTCGCGACCACCCCTTTTTCACAACCACCAACACTCGCGTTCCGCTAGGAGATTTCTTGATGGCAAAGACCGTCGCCGATGTGATGAGCATGGTGAAGGAAAACGAAATCAAGTTCGTTGATTTCCGCTTCACCGACACCCGCGGCAAGGAACAACACGTTTCGGTGCCCGTTTCGGCATTCGACGAAGACAAGTTCATCTCCGGTCACGCGTTCGACGGCTCGTCGATCGCCGGCTGGAAGGGCATCGAAGCCTCCGACATGCTGCTGATGCCCGACCCGGCGACAGCCAACATCGATCCGTTCTACGAAGAGCCGACGCTGTTCCTCACCTGCGACGTGCTCGAGCCGGGCGACGGCAAGCCCTACGAGCGCGACCCGCGGTCGCTGGCCAAGCGCGCCGAGGCGTATCTCAAGGGCAGCGGCATCGGCGACGCGGCGTTCTTCGGCCCGGAGCCCGAGTTCTTCATCTTCGACCAGGTGCGCTGGAGCGTCGACATGTCGGGCTGCTTCGTGAAGATCGATTCCGAAGAGGCTCCCTGGAGCACGGGTGCGGAGTTCGAGGGCGGCAACCAGGGGCACCGCCCGGCGGTCAAGGGCGGCTACTTCCCGGTGCCGCCGGTCGACAGCATGCAAGACATGCGCAGCGAGATGTGCCTGCTGCTCGAGCAGATGGGCATCCCGGTGGAGGTGCACCACCACGAAGTCGGCGGCATGGGCCAGAACGAACTGGGCACCAAGTTCTCGACCCTCGTGCAGCGCGCCGACTGGCTGATGGTGCAGAAGTACATCATCCACAACGTCGCGCACGCCTATGGCAAGACGGCCACCTTCATGCCCAAGCCGGTGGTCGGCGACAACGGCAGCGGCATGCACGTGCACCAGTCGGTGTGGAAGGGCGGCAAGAACCTGTTTGCCGGCGACGGCTACGCGGGCCTGTCGGAGTTCGCGCTGTACTACATCGGCGGCATCATCAAGCACGCGCGGGCGCTCAATGCCATCACCAACCCTGGCACCAACAGCTACAAGCGCCTGGTGCCCGGCTTCGAAGCGCCGGTGAAGCTGGCCTACAGCTCGCGCAACCGCTCGGCCTCGGTGCGCATCCCGTACGTGGCCAACCCGAAGGGCCGTCGCATCGAGGTGCGCTTCCCTGATCCCACCTGCAACCCGTACCTGGCGTTCAGCGCGATGCTGATGGCTGGGCTGGACGGTGTGGAAAACAAGATCCACCCGGGCGAAGCTGCCACCAAAGACCTGTACCACCTGCCGCCCGAAGAAGACGCAAAGATCCCCACCGTCTGCAACAGCCTCGATCAGGCGTTGGAATACCTCGACAAGGGCCGTGCCTTCCTCACCAAGGGCGGCGTCTTCACCGACGGCTACATCGACGCCTACATCGAGCTCAAGATGCAGGAGGTCACGCGTTTCCGCATGACCACCCATCCGGTCGAGTTCGACATGTACTACAGCCTGTAGGCGCTGCAGCCGCCCCGCGCGGCGCAGGCTGCGCGGGCCAAGCGTGTCAAAGGGACGGCCTGGGTGCCGTCCCTTTGTCGTTGGTTGTCGGCGGTTTGCGACAATGCCGCGTTGTTGGGGTAGGGCTGGCCCATGTGGGCGCAGGAGTTCGGTGACATGAAGCATTCGTTGTGGCCCTTGGTGTTGCTGGCGGCAGCATCCGCGGCATGGCCGCAGGGTGTTCCCAGCGGCGGCCCGGTCTATCGCTGCCCGGGGCCGCCGATCCTGTACACCGACCAGATCACCGAGCGGGAAGCCAAGGAAAAGAACTGCCGGACGATCGAGGGCGCGCCGGTGACCATCGTGCAAACACCCAAACCCGCGGCGGCAGCCCGCACCAACGCGCCGATCGCCTCCTCCGGCCCGCGCGAGGGCAAGGTCGATCCCAACGCTCAGAAGCAGCGCGACGGCGACGCCCGCAAGCTGCTGGAGGCCGAGCTCAAGCGCGAGGAGGCCCGGCTGGCCGACCTGCAGAAGGAATACAACAACGGCGAGCCGGAGCGTCAGGGCAGCGAGCGCAACTACCAGCGCTACGCCGATCGCGTGGCCGAGATGAAGTCGGCGATCTCGCGCAAGGAAGAAGACATCGCCGCCATCAAGCGCGAGCTGGCTAAGTTGCAGTGACCGCCGAGCGCTACGAGGCGTTCGACCTGCTGGCCACCCTGGTGGCACTGGCACGGCCCGACGGCACGGTGCTGTTTGCCAACACCGGCTTCGAGGCGGCGGTGGGTTTGTCGCGGCGCGCGCTGGCGCGCACCAGTTTGTTCGATCGTTTTGCCGACCCGGCGCCGCTGCGCGAGACGCTGCTGGCGGTGGCGCGCAACGAGATCGCCACCGGGCGCCTGGAGGCCACGCTGAAGGTGGCCGGCGCGGCGATGTCGGCCGAAGATCTGCCGGTGCACGTGATCGTCACGCAGGTCGAGCCGCGTGGTGACAGGCGGCGCCCTGAGGGGTCGGAGCTCGTGCTGGTGGAGATGCTCGAGGTCGAGCAGCAGACGCGGCAAGACCGCGAAGAGCGGGCGCTCGACCAGATCGAGGCCAATCGCGAATTGATTCGCAACCTGGCGCACGAGATCAAGAACCCGCTGGGCGGCATCCGCGGCGCGGCGCAGTTGCTGGCGATGGAATTGACCGAACCCGAGCTCACCGAGTACACCGAAGTCATCGTGCACGAGGCCGATCGCCTGCAGGCGCTGGTCGATCGCCTGCTCGCACCGCACCGCCGGCCCCACTTGGTGGGCGACGTCAACATCCATGAGGTGTGCGAGCGTGTCCGCTCGGTCGTGCAGGCTGAATTTCCGCGCGGCCTGACCGTCGTGCGCGACTACGATGTGTCGCTGCCGGAGTTCCGCGGCGACCGCGAGCAACTGATCCAGGCGCTGCTCAACATCGTGCAGAACGCTGCGCACGCATTGGCCGAACGCATCGCAGCGGGCAGCGCACGCATCGTGTTGCGGACGCGCGTGGCGCGCCAGGCGACGATCGGCAAGGAGCGCAGCAGACTGGCACTGGAATTGCATGTCGAGGACAACGGGCCTGGTGTGCCCGAGTCGATCCGCGATCGCATCTTCTTCCCGCTGGTGTCGGGACGCGAAGGCGGCTCTGGGCTCGGGCTCACGCTGGCGCAGATGTTCGTGCAGCAGCATCATGGAGCGATCGATTGCGAATCGGTGCCCGGCCGCACGGTGTTCAAGATCGTGATTCCGCTGCCTTAGATGTTTCGTTCAGCGTCCAACCAAGAGAAGCACTGCCGATGAAGCCGATCTGGGTGGCCGACGACGATCAATCGATCCGCTTCGTGCTCGAGCGCGCGTTGACCCGCGAGCAGTTCAACGTGCGTTGCTTCTCCAACCCGCGCGACGTGCTGTCGGCGCTGGAAACCGATGCGCCGCAGGTGCTGGTGAGCGACATCCGCATGCCCGGGGGATCGGGCCTGGAGTTGCTCAACAAGGTGAAGCAGCAGCACCCGGGCCTGCCGGTGATCGTGATGACCGCGTACTCCGACTTGGACAGCGCAGTGTCGGCGTTCCAGGGCGGCGCGTTCGAATACCTGCCCAAGCCGTTCGATCTGCCCAAGGCGGTGGAGCTGATCCGCCGCGCGGTCGACGAGAGCTTGCGCGAGCAGGTGGGCGACGACGTCGGCGCTGCGGCGCCCGAGATGCTCGGCCAGGCGCCGGCGATGCAAGACGTGTTCCGCGCCATCGGCCGTCTGAGCCAGAGCAACGTGACGGTGTTGATCACCGGCGAGTCGGGCACCGGCAAGGAGTTGGTGGCGCGCGCACTGCATCGCCACAGCCCCCGCGGCGAGCAGGGCAACAAGGGCCCGTTCATCGCCATCAACACGGCGGCCATTCCGAAGGATCTGCTGGAGTCCGAGCTGTTCGGCCACGAGCGCGGCGCGTTTACCGGCGCGCAGACCATGCGTCGCGGCCGCTTCGAACAAGCCGACGGCGGCACGCTGTTCCTCGACGAGATCGGCGACATGCCGTTCGATCTGCAGACGCGGTTGCTGCGCGTGCTGTCCGACGGCCAGTTCTACCGCGTCGGTGGGCACCAGCCGCTGAAGGCCAACGTGCGCGTGATCGCGGCCACGCACCAGAATCTGGAGCAGCGGGTCAAGGATGGTGCGTTCCGCGAGGATCTGTTCCACCGCCTCAACGTGATCCGCCTGCGCCTGCCGCCGCTGCGCGAGCGGCGCGAAGACATCCCGGGTCTGGCGCGCACCTTTCTTACACGCAGCGCGCACGATCTCGGTGTCGAAGCCAAGCGCCTGAGCGACGCCGCGATGGACCGCCTGATGCGATTCGAGTTTCCTGGCAACGTGCGACAGCTCGAAAACCTGTGCCACTGGCTGACCGTGATGGCGCCGGCCCAGCTGATCGAACCGAAAGACCTGCCGCCCGAGGTGCTGGCCGAGCAGTTGGCGCCACGCGCGCCGGCCGAGCCGCCGGCGCCGCGCAGCACCCCGCCGTCGCTGGCCGAGCCCGTGGTGGGCGTGCCGCCGCCGGCGGCGCTAACCGTCGATGCCTGGCTGGTTCAGCTCGCGCAGGAAGCGCGGCGCCTGCTCGAAGCCGGCGTGCCCGACGTGTGGGGCCACCTGACCCGGCAGTTCGAGGGACGTCTGATCCACGTTGCGCTGGAGAACACGCGCGGGCGGCGCATCGAGGCGGCGCAGAAGCTCGGCATCGGGCGCAACACCATCACCCGCAAGATCCAGGAACTCGGGCTCGACGAATAGGGGTTGCTTGCCGCGCGCTCACTGGCGGCGCGCGGCGCCGATCACTTGGTGGTTGCAGGCTCGCCCACGCCGGCCTTGGCGTAGATCTCGTCCAGCGCCATGCGATTGGTGAAGTGGTCCTCGACCTCGTCGTACTGCGATGCCGAAGCGTCGGTGACCTCGACATTGGCGATGTCGCCGCGCAGATTGACCGGCGTGCGCTGGCGCACCGCCTCCTCCACGCGCAGCCGCAACGGCAACAGCGCCTCGGCGTGGATGCCGTCCTGGATCGTCTCGAGCTGGTCCATCGCTCGCTGCAGCACCTTCACCGGCAGCTCGGTCAACGCGCGCGAACCACTGCGCCCCAGCGCGTGCTCCAGGTGGCTCAGGTGCGGCAGCACATGGCGGGCGTCGCGGTGCTCGATCAGCAGCGCCTGCAGGGCCAGGTGCCCGAGCCGCAGCGCTTCGCCGCGACCGGACCCCTTGGACGAGGTCGTGGTCTGCATGCGCGAGACATCGAACACCACGTGCCATTGCAGCCCGATGCGCTTGAGTTTCAGCGGCCGGCCGAAAAAGCGGCGGATCCATCGCAGCGGGTGAAAGCCCCCGCTGGCGATGGCGGTGCTCTTGCCGTGGCGGGCGGGTCGGGCTGCGGGCATGGGCTTGGGTTCAGCGGCGATGGTGCAAGGGCCTGCCTCAGGGGCCGCCGTGGCGGCGGCCGGGAGCGATTGGGCGAAGCCTAGCGTCCGGCGGCCGCTCAATTGTTAAAACTGAACCTCAATTGCCACGCTGTGTGACGCTTGTCGCATGCCGGCGGAGTTGGCGTGACCGCCGTCGCGCAGTGCGGGGCCCCAGGGCTGCCGGCCTGCCCTATGGCGACTCCAAGATCACCCAAGCTGGCGCATGGTCGCTGGGTTTTTCGCGCCCGCGCACCGCGCGGTCGACACCAGCACGCGCCAGCCGCGACGCTGCGGCCGGATTGAGCAGCAGGTGATCGATGCGCAGCCCGGCGTTGCGCTCCCAGCGGTCGCGAAAGTAGTCCCAGAACGTGTACATCGGCTGGTCGGGATACAGGTGGTGAATCGCATCGGTCCATCCCTGGGCCAGCAGCCGCTGATAGGCAGCGCGCGTCTCGGGTTGCAACAGTGCGTCGTTGAGCCACGACTTGGCCGAGTAGATGTCGGCGCGGTCGTTGGTCGCCACCACGTTGTAGTCGCCGGCCAGCACCACCGGCTGCGCACGCTCGCACAGTGCCTGCGCATATTGGATCAGGCGTTCGAACCAGGCCAGCTTGTAGTCGAACTTCGGGCCTGGCTGCGGGTTGCCGTTGGGCAGGTACAGCGAGCTGACGATCAGGGCGCCGGTTGAGTCGTCGCCGACCTGCACCTCGATGTAGCGGCTGTGCGTGTCGTCGGGGTCGCCCGGCAAGCCGCGCCGCAGTTCGGTGAGACGGCCACCCTTGACGAGCACGGCGACGCCGTTGAAGCCCTTCTGGCCATGCCACACCGCACCGTAGCCGGCATCGACGAACGCTTGCTCGGGAAACGTGGCGTCGGAGGTCTTGAGCTCTTGCAGGCACGCCACATCGGGCTGCGATTCGGCCAGCCATTCCAGCACGCGCGGCAGACGGCTCGTGATGCCGTTGACGTTGAAAGTCGCGATCTTCATCCGAGCATCGTAGCGCCCGCGCGTTGCGCGGCCGCGCACGCCACGCCGCTCACGCGTTCGCAGTCGAGACGTGTGCGGCGGCGGCCTGCGGCGTGTCGACGATCGGCCCGGAGCCGCTCCAGCGATCGAGCGCCAGGTAGATGACAGGTGTGATGTACAGCGTCACCGCTTGCGAGACCACCAGACCGCCCACCACCGCCAGGCCCAGCGGCTGCGCGCAGCTCGGCACCGGCGCCCAGCCCGAGCGCGATCGGCAGCGCGCCCATCATCGCGGCCAGCGTCGTCATCATGATCGGCCGCAGGCGCAGCAGGCAGGCCTGGCGGATTGCCTGCGTGCGGCGGCAGGCCCTGATTGCGCTGCGCATCGAGCGCGAAGTCGATCATCATGATCGCGTTCTTCTTGACGATGCCAATCAGCATCAGGATGCCGATGGTGGCGATCAGCGTGAGGTCGGTCTTGAACAGCGTCAGCGTCAGCAGCGCGCCCACCGCGGCCGACGGCAGGCCGGCCAGGATCGTCAGCGGGTGGATGTAGCTTTCGTACAGCACGCCGAGCAGCAGGTAGATGACCAGGATCGCCACGATCAGCAGGATCGCCTGGCCGCCCTGCGAATCCTGGAACACCGCGGCATCGCCACCGTAGCTGGTGACGATGGTGGGTGGCATCTTGCAGCTCGCGCACGTAGCCCTCGAGGTTCTTGGTGGCGGCGCCGAGCGCGCACCTCGGGCGCGAGGTTGAACGAGATCGTGATCGCCTGCAGCTGCCCCTGGTGATTGACCGCGGTGGGCCCGATCGTGCGCTGCACCGAGGCAAAGGCCGACAGCGGCACCAGCGCGCCGGCCTTGCCGCGCAGATAGATCCGCCCGAAGGCGTCCTCGAACTGGCGGTCGTTGTCGGCGGCCTCCATGATCACCAGGAAGGTGTTGCTCGGGTTGTAGATCGACGACACCTGGCGTTCGCCGAACGCGGTGTACAGCGCATTGCGCATGTCGCTCATCGACACGCCCAGCAGGTTGGCGCGGTCGCGGTCGACGTTCAGCGTGGCCTGCAGGCCGCGCAGCTGCGAATCGCTGGTCACGTCGCGGAACAGCGGGTCGCCGCGCATGCGCTCTTGCAGCCGGTTGGCCCATTCGTTGAGCGCGTCGGCGCTGACGCTTTGCAGCGTGTACTGGTAGCGGCTCTTGCTGGCGCGGCCGCCCAGACGCAGGTTCTGCACCGGCTGCATGTACACCGCTATGCCTGGCACCGCGCGCACCTTGCGGCGCAGGCCGTCGACCACCTGCGACATCGGCGGGCGCTGGCTGCGCGGCTTGAGGGTGACGAACATGCGACCGGTGTTCTGGGTCGTGGCGCTGAAGCCGGTGTTGCCCACGCCGGTGCCCAGCGCCTCGACCGCCGGGTCGGCGCGCATGACGTCGGCCACGCGGTTGTGCAGGGTCTCCATCGCGCCGAACGAGATGTCTTCGGCGGCCTCGGTGGTGACCGAGATCTGTCCGATGTCCTCTTCCGGAAAGAAGCCCTTCGGGATGGTGACGAACAGCACGCCGGTCAGCACCACGCTGGCCGCGGCCACGCAGCCGATCACGATGCGGTGGTTCAGCGCCCAGTCGAGCGTCACGGCGTAGCCGCGTTGCATCGCGTCGAAGCCACGCTCGAAACAGGCGGCCGAGTGCGTTCTCCTGCTGCGGCGCGTGGTGGCGCAGGAAGCGGCTGGCCAGCATCGGCACCAGCGTCAGCGAGACCACGGCCGACACCAGGATCGACAGACCGACCACCACCGCGAACTCGTGAAACAGCAGGCCGATCACGCCCGGCATGAAGAAGATCGGGATCAGCACCGCCACCAGCGAGATCGAGATCGACATGATGGTGAACGCCATCTCGCGTGCGCCCTTGATCGCGGCCTCGAACGGTGCCATGCCGTCCTCGACGTGGCGCACGATGTTCTCCAGCATCACGATGGCGTCGTCGACCACCAGCCCGACCGCCAGCGTGATGCCCAGCAGCGAGATGTTGTCGAGGCTGTAGCCCAGTGGGTACAGCAGCGACAACGCGCCGATCAGCGACACCGGCAGCGACAGCGCCGGGATCACCGTGGCCACCACGCGCCGCAGGAACAGGAAGATCACCAGCACCACCAGCACAACGGTCAGCGCCAGCGTGATGTTGACGTCGTGCAGCGCAGCGCGGATCGATGCCGAGCGGTCGTTGAACGAGGTGATGCTCACCGACGCCGGCATCTGCGCCTGCAGCCGCGGCAACGTAGCCTTGACGCGGTCGACCACCTTGACGGTGTTGGCATCGGGCTGGCGCAGCACCGCCAGCGTGATCGACGGTTCGCCATTGAAGGTGGACGCCGTCTTCACGGTCTCGTAGCTGTCTTGCACGTCGGCCACGTCGCGCAGCCGGATCGGCGCATCGCCGCGGTTGGCGACGATGATGTTGCCGAACTCACGGGCATTGGTCAGCTGCCGGTTGGCCTGCACGGTCAGGGTCTGCCGCGGTCCGTCGAGCACGCCGACCGGGGTGTTGGCGTTGGCCGCGGTGACCGCCGCGCGCAGCTCATCGAGCGTGATGTTGCGCTCGGTCAGCGCCTCCGGCCGCACGCGGATGCGCACCGCAAAACGCTTTTGGCCCAGCACCAGGACTTGCGCCACGCCGTCGATCGTCGACAGCGTCGGCGAGATCAGGTTCTCGGCAAAGTCGTTGAGCTCCGACAGGCTGATCGACGGCGAGCGCAGCGAGACGATCAGCACCGGCGCGTCGGCGGGGTTGACCTTGCGGTACGACGGCGGCGTGGTCATCTCGGCTGGCAGCGTGCGTTGCGCACGGAACAGCGCGGCCTGCACGTCGACCGCAGCGGCGTCGATGTCGCGCGCAGTGTCGAACTCGAGCACCACGGCGGTCTGTCCGAGCGTGTTGTTGGAGCTGATGGTGGTCAGTCCGGCGATGGTGGAGAACTGCTTTTCCAACGGCAGCGCCACCGAACTGGCCATCGTGTCCGGCTCGGCACCGGGCAAATACGCGGTGACCTGGATCACCGGCGTGTTGTAGCGCGGCAGCGCCGCCACCGGGATGTCGCGCAGCGCCACCACGCCGGCCATCACGATGGCGATGTTGAGCAACACCGTCATCACCGGACGGCGGATGAAGACCTCGGTGAAGTTCATGTTCATAGCGAGGCTCCTGTCGCGGTGCCGCTGGCCGCCGCGCCCGGCGCGCCGGAGGCGCCCGCGCGCGGGGTCTGCGCGCGGCGCACAGGCACGTAGGGGGTCTCTCGAACGGCCGACCCCGGGCGCAGATTCTGTTTGCCTTCGACCACCACCTTGTCGCCGGGCTCGAGCCCGTCGACGGCGACCAACTCGCCGGCGCTGTAGCGAGGCTGCACCGGCCGCGCCTCGACCGTGGCGTCGGCCTTCACCACGTACACCGAGCGCTCGTTGCCGCGGATGATCAGCGCGTTCTGCGGGATCACGATCGCGCCCGCGATCGTGCGCAAGGTCATGCGCACGGTCACGTACTGGCCGGGCCACAGGCGGTGCGTTGCGTTGGGCACCTCGCCCTTGACGCGAATCGTGCCGGTGGTGGTGTCGACGGCGTTGTCGACGAAGGTGATGCGGCCCATCATGTCATCGTTGCCAATGCCGCCGCGGCTGCGCTCGGCATTGGGCAGCGACACCGCAATGCTGCCGCTGCCGGCCGCCGAGGCGGCAGCAGACTGCGCGCCCGCGCCCGCGCCCGCGGCCGCAGGCGCGGCATTGCGTGCCCCGGCCCCGCCCTGCTGCACGCCGCTGGCGCGCAGCACTGCGGCCAGTTGCGCCTCGGGCAACGTGAAGCTGACGCCGATCGGGTCGATCTGGCTGACCGTCACCATCGGCGTACCGGTGGGTTGCACCAGGCTGCCGCGGTACACCACCACGGCGCCGGCGCGCCCCGACAACGGCGACGTGATGGTGTCGAAGCTCAGCGCCACTTCGCTGGAGCGGATCGCCGCCTGATCGGAGGCCACCGCCGCACGCTGGGCCTCCACTTGAGCCAGCACCGAGTCGACCGCGCTTTGCGCGATGAAGTTCTGCGCCCGCAGATCCTGCGCGCGCGCGAGCTGGCGATCGAGGTCGGCCAGCGTCGCCTGATCGCGCAGCAGCTGGGCACGAGCACGCTCCAGGTTGGCACGGTCGGCGCGGTCGTCGAGGCGGAACAGCAGGTCGCCACGGCGCACGAACTGGCCCTCGCGCACCACCACCTCCGACACGCTGCCCGCCACCTGCGCGCGGATGTCGACGGTGTCGAGCGAAACCACCGTGCCTGCGGCCTCGACGACCACAGGCAGGTCACGCTGCAGCGCGGCGATCACGCTCACCGTCTGCGCGGCCGCCGCGCGCGCCGCGGACGCAGCGGATGCCGATGCATCGGCCGCGGCGACGGCAGTGCCTGCGCCGCCGCGCGGCAACAAGCGGTACGCTGCTAGAGCGGCCACGCACAGCGCCAAGGCGGCCAGTCCGAAGGTCCAACGTTTGTTCATGATCGAGCGGATCGTTCGAAAGATGCCTGCGCGCCGTTGCCGGCCATCTGGTCGGACAGCTCGGCCAGGCTGCGTTGCAGCGTTTCCAACTGCCCGATGGGCAGTGCCTGCAGGCGGGCCCCGAGCGCTTTCACGGTGTGCTCCATCGCACGCCGCACCACGCGCTCGCCCTGCGCCGACAGGTACAGCGTGCGGCGGCGCTGGCCGCTGCCGCCCCGTGGCGTGAGCATCAACCCGCGCGCGGTGAGCTTGTCGACGGCCACCGACGCGGTGGGCAGCGTCACACCCAGATGTGTGGCCAGCTCGCTGACACTGGCGCCGGCATTGGCGTGCGCAAAGATCAATGCACGGAACGACGGCACCGACAGCGCCGCCGGTGCCGACTGCCGCATCTCGGAGCGGATCTCGCGCATCAGCAGCGGCACCGCGTCGAGCACCTGGCGCGCGCAGGCCAGCGAGGCGCTCATCGTGTCGGCGCTCGCGCGCACGATGGACGACCCGTTTGCCGAAGACCCGTTAGCCACTTAGGCAATCTAACATGGGGCCGCACCGAGTTGACAGTGGCAAACCCGGCTGCTCGCCTGCGGCACGGCGAGCAGCCTTTGGCGGCGCCCGTGGATGGTCAGACGTGCAGCAGCGCGGCACCCCCGAGCGCGGTGCCGACAGCCGCCACGCCGAAGACGCCCCACTCGAGCCACTTGCGCCGCGTGAGCAGGGCGATCGCCGCCAGAGCGATGGAGATCTGCAGCGCGGTGGTCGCCTGGGCCCAACGGTGATGCAGATGCATCTGCGCGTCGGACTGGGCGTCCCAGTCCTTGGCCTCGGCCTCCAGCTTGTCGGCCTCGACCTTGATCTCGGCCTTCTCTTTTTTGTAGCGCTCGACTTCAGACAGGTACAGCGGCTTCTTGTCGTCGGCCACGATGGCCACGGCCAGCTCCGACAGGTTCTGCTTGCTGCTCTTGGCCTGGTAGTAGTTCCACTGGTTCGACGCCTCGGTCTTCTTGATCGCGGCGTTGTTCTTGTACAGGCCCGCATTGGCCTGCGTGGCGCCACCCATGTAGGAAAACAGCGCGCCGATGGTGGCCAGCACCGCCGTCATCACCGCAATCTGGCCAGAGAAACGATCCCTGTCGCCATGCTGCGCGGCGTGTTCGAGCTCGTGGTCGTGCGGACCGTGGACGTGGAAACCGCCTTCCGACATGGAAAGACCTCCTCAATGCTTTCTGCGATAGGTGACGAAGTCGAATGCCAGGCCGCCCTCGGCCGGCTGCGGGACGCGGCTCACTTCGTCGAACTGGCCGCGATCCCAGAATGGGAATTGTGTATCGCCCGCGACGTCGGCTTGCACCTCGGTGAGCTCGAGCGCATCGGCCAGCGGCAATGCTTCGCGGTACAGCTGCGCGCCGCCGATCACGAACACCCGCTTGCTGGCGCCCAGGCGAACCTGGGCCAACCTGAGCGCCGCCTGCAGCGAGGGCGCTGCCTGCGCGCCGTCAGCGGTCCAGCCCGGGCGCCGGCTGAGGACGATGTTGCTGCGCCCGGGCAGCGGCTTGTAGCGCGGCGACAGCGAATCCCACGTGCGGCGGCCCATCACCACGGGGCAGTCGCGCGTCAGCTCGCGAAAGTGCTGCATGTCGGCGGCCAGGTGCCACGGCAGCGCACCGTCGCGCCCGATCACACCGTTGCGCGCAACGGCGGCGATCAGCACCAGTTCATAGGGGCGGTCGGACATCGGCGCGCATTGTCGCTGCAAAGCGCGCCGGTTCCACTCACGGCGACGAGAAGCGGACGATGTTGCCGCGGGTCAGCACCAGCAGCGAGCTGTCGACGTTGGAGACCAGCATGTCCACCGGGTTGCCGGTGACCTTGCCGAACGAATACGCCGCGCTGTCATTGGCGAGGTCGAGCATGCCGATGAAGGTGGCCCCGGAGTCGGCGAAGAAGTAGCTGCCCCGGTACTGCGCGGGGAACGAACCAGCGCTGGGATAAAAAGTGCCGCCGACGATCACGTTGCCGACGAAGAACCCGCCGGGGCCCGAGCCCGCCGGAGTCGCGGCGCTGTGCTTGTAGGTGAACAGCGGACCGGTGATGTTGCCGGTGACGCCGCTGGGGCCCTCCGAGTCGGGCCAACCGTAGTCGGCGCCTTTCGCGGCGATGTTGATTTCTTCCCAGGTTACTTCACCAACGTCGTTGATGTGGATGCGCCCGGTGCCAGGTTGCACGGCAAAGGTGAACGGATTGCGAAGGCCGGAAGCCCACACCGAGCGCGCCTGACCGCTTTGCGTGGCGAAGTACGGATTGTCAGTCGGGATGCTGCCGTCATCGTTGAAGCGCAGCAGCTTGCCCAGTGGCGTGGCGAGATTCCGTGAGTTGGCGCTGTTGGCGTTTTCGCCGACGCCTGCGTACAACTTGCCATCGAGGCCGAAGTGAATCGCTCCGCCGTTGTGGTTGGTGGCGCTCGACAGTGCCGGCAGATCGGCCAGCACCACTTCACTGCCCGCGGCAACCACGTCGCCGTTGGCGGTGAAACGGCTGATGCGGTTGTGCGCCGGCGAGCCGGGCACCGTGTAGTAAGCGTAGACGAGGTTGTTCGATGCGAAGTTCGGATGGAACGCCACGCCGAGCAGGCCGCGCTCACCGCTGGAATCGACCGTCAGTGTCATGAAGGTCGAAACGGCACCATTCTTCACGACGCTCATTGTGCCGCCCTGCTGCGACACGAACAGCCGTCCATCCGGCGCCTGCGCAAACTGCGTGGCGTTGCTCAGCCCGGTGACGAAAGCCTCGTTGCGGGTGAATCCGGCCGGCTGAGTGCGCGAGCCGCCGAACTGCACGGTCACGCTGCTCCATGCGGATTGATTGCCCGCGGCATCGATCGCGCGCACGCGCAGCACGTGCTGGCCGGATGCGAAGTTGTTGCTGTCCACGGTGGCGTTGTAGTGCGGCGCGGTGCCAGGGGTGGCAGCGACTGCGGTGCCGTCGATCTGGAATTCGACGTTGGCCACGCTCACGTTGTCGGTTGCATCGGCGCTGAAAGCCACCGTGCCGGCAAGGCCGGCGGCGAAGGCAGCCGGCGCTGTGATCGTCACCACCGGAGGTTGGCTGTCGGTGCCGCTGGCGGGGCTGACGGTCACCGTCACCGCGCTGCTGGTGGTAATTGCACCGGCGTTGTCGGTAGCGCGCGCGGTCAGCGAGTGCGTGCCGGTGAACGTGGGTGTCCAGCTGAACGAGTAGGGTGCCGTGGTGTCCTGGCCCAGCACGGTTGTGCCGTCGAGAAATTGCACCATCGTCACGGTGCCGTCGCTGTCGGCGGCGGTTGCGTTGAGTGTCATCGCGGTGCCGACGGTGCCGGTTGCCGCGGCGCTGATCGTGGCCGTCGGCGCGGCATTTGGAGCGGGGGACGGCGCCGGTGCAGGCGCAGGGTTGTCGCTGCCGCCACAGGCCGACACCGCGGCACACAGGGCGACCAGGCGGATCCAGCCAGTGCTGCGTGTCGTGCCGTGCATCATGCAAGCTCTCCCGTGCGCGTTTGGGTGTACGCGCCCAAGCGGGCGCCATTGTCTGACTGCATGTGCGCTGCGTGTCACAAGACGTTGGCGGCATTGGGCGCCGCTGCAGTGTGCGGTTGACTGCGCGTCACACCGCCACCGGCGCCTTGATGGCCGGATGGCATTCGTACTCGAGAATTTCGAAGTCCTCGAACGCGTAGTCGAAGATCGACGGTGGTCGTCGTTTGAAGTGCAACAACGGATACGCGAAGGGCTGGCGCGCCAACTGCGTGGTCACCTGCTCGACGTGGTTGCTGTAGATGTGGCAATCGCCGCCGGTCCAGATGAAGTCGCCCACCTCGAGATCGCACTGTTGCGCCAACATGTGCGTCAGCAGCGCGTAGCTGGCGATGTTGAATGGCACGCCGAGGAAGATGTCGGCGCTTCGTTGATACAGCTGGCAGCTCAGGCGCCCGGGTGCGCCGGGCAGATCGGCGGGTGCCACGTAGAACTGGAAGAACGCGTGGCACGGCGCCAGTGCCATCTTCGGAATTTCGGCCACGTTCCACGCGCTGACGATGATGCGCCGCGAATCGGGGTCGCTCTTCAGTTGCTTGACCACCTGCGCGATCTGGTCGACGTGGCCGCCGTCGGGCGTGGGCCAGCTGCGCCATTGCACGCCGTACACCGGACCGAGTTCCCCTTCGGGGCTCGCCCACTCATCCCAGATGCTGACGCCGCGCTCGCGCAACCAGTTGGCGTTGGACTCGCCGCGCAGGAACCACAGCAGCTCCAGCGCGATGCTCCTGAAGTGCACCTTCTTGGTGGTGACCAGCGGGAAACCTTCACCCAGGTCGAAGCGCATCTGGTGACCGAACACGCTGCGCGTGCCGGTGCCGGTGCGGTCGGTCTTGGCCACGCCGTGCATGAACACGTGGCGCATGAAGTCCTCGTACTGGGTGCGGACCGGACGCGAGGAACTCATGCGCGCATTCTAGGAGCGCACCGGCTCGGCCGCCGGCTCGAGGTCGAACTGCATCGCCGCCAGCCGTGCGTACAAGCCGCCGCGCGCCACCAGCTCGGCGTGCGGTCCGGCCTCGACGATGCGCCCCGCATCGAGCACGACGATGCGGTCGGCACGTTGCACGGTGGCCAGTCGGTGCGCGATCACCAGCGTCGTGCGGTTGCGCATCGCCGCCTCGAGCGCGGCCTGCACCATGCGTTCGCTCTCGGCATCGAGTGCACTGGTGGCCTCGTCGAGCAGCAGCAGCGGCGGGTTCTTCAGCATCGCGCGTGCGATCGCGATGCGTTGGCGCTGGCCGCCTGACAAGCGCACGCCGCGTTCGCCGAGAAAGCTCGCGTATCCGTCGGGCAGCGCGCTGATGAAGTCGTGGGCGAAGGCCGCGTGCGCCGCGGCGATCACCTCGTCATCGCGCGCGTCGGGCCGGCCGTAGCGGATGTTTTCCATCGCGCTGGTGGAGAACACGGTGCTGTCCTGCGGCACGATGCCGATGCGGCCGCGCAGGTCGGCCAGCTTCAGCTCGCGCACCGGCACGCCATCGAGCCGCACGCTGCCACTGCTGACGTCATAGAAGCGCAGCAGCAGATGAAACAACGTGCTCTTGCCGGCGCCGCTCGGGCCGACCACGGCCACCGTTTCGCCGGGCTGCACCTGCAGCGACACGTCGCGCAGCGCCGCGTGCTGCGGGCGCGAGGGGTAGCTGAAGCTCACCTGCTCGAACGTCAGCGCCGATCCGCCATTCACCGCGGGCAATGCGCGCGGCATTGCGGGCTCGGCCACCGGCGAACGTGCGGCGAGCAGCTCCATCAGACGCTCGGTGGCACCGGCCGCGCGCAGCAGATCGCCATAGACTTCGGACAGCACCGCCACGCTGCCGACGAGGATGATCACGTAGACCACGGTCTGCCCCAAGTGGCCGGCGCTGATGTTGCCGGCGATCACCGCCTGCGTGCCCTGGTACAGGCCCCACAGCAACGCGCCGAAGGTGGCGGTGATGATGAAGGCCACCAGCGCCGCGCGCACACGCGTGCGTTTGCGCGCGGTATCGAAGGCCTCCTCGGTGGCACGGCCGAAGCGCGCGGCTTCGTTGGGCTCTTGCACGAAACCTTGCACCACCGGGATCGCGTTGAGCACTTCGGCGGCGATGGCGCTGGAGTCGGCCACCCGATCCTGGCTGGCGCGGCTGAGGCGCCGCACGCGACGCCCGAACAGCAGCGATGGCAGCACCACCAGCACCAGGATGCCGAGCACCTGCGTCATCACGTAGGGATTGGTGACGATCAGCATGGCCAGCGCGCCCAGGCCCATCACCGTGTTGCGCAGGCCCATGCTCAGGCTGGAGCCGACCACCGTTTGCACCAGCGTGGTGTCGGTGGTCAGCCGCGACAGCACCTCACCGGTCTGCGTGGTCTCGAAGAACTCGGGGCTTTGGCGCAGCACGTGCGCATACACCGCGTTGCGCAGGTCGGCGGTCACGCGCTCGCCGATCCACGTGACCATGTAGAAGCGCGCTGCCGAGAACGCGCCCAGCGCAGCGCCGACGAAGAACAGCGCGACGAAATGCTCGCGCAGCGCCATCACGCGCTGCCCCGGGTCGGTGGCGATCAAGCCCTGGTCGATCAACGACTTCAAGGCCAGCGGCAGCACCAGCGTGCTGACGGCGGCGCCGACCAGAAAGACCAGCGCCAGCACGATGCGCACGCGATACGGCCGCAGGAACGGCAGCAAGCCCGACAGCGAACGCGGCGACCCGCTCGGCGCAGGCACGCGCGCGGCGGCTCCTGCTGCTTGCCAGGAGGAGGTGGTGGTGTTGGCGGCCATCGCGGCAGTCTAAGGCGCGCGACGTGTGCCCCGGATGTCAGCGCTTGATGTCCTTGCCCGCGGGCGGGCGCGCCGTCGAGCGCGCGGCGACGTCGCGGCCGCGACGCGTCAGCGCGTCGCGCAGCAGGTATTCCACCTGCGCATTGGCGCTGCGCAGTTCCTGCGCGGCCAGGCGCTCGATCTCGGCCCACAGGCCGGGGTCGATGCGCAGCAGAAACGATTTCTTGTCCGGCGAAGCCACGACAGTGCGGTGCGTGCGACGACTTCAGCCGAGGCGGGCCACGCCGTGCGTCCACACGGCGTGTGCCAGCTGGCGGTCACGAGATGAAGCCACCGGCGGGCAACGAATCAGTTGTACAGCGTGCCGGCGTTGATGATCGGCTGCGCGTCCTTGTCCGAACACAGCACGACCAGCAGGTTGCTCACCATCGCAGCCTTGCGTTCGTCGTCGAGCACCACGATCTCTCGCTCCGACAGGCCCTTGAGTGCCGACTCGACCATGCTGACCGCGCCGAGCACGATCTTTTGCCGCGCACCGATGATGGCCTCGGCCTGCTGCCGGCGCAGCATCACCTGTGCGATCTCGGGTGCGTAGGCCAGGTGGCTCAGTTTGGCGTCTTCGACCGCCACGCCGGCGTCGGCGAAGCGCTCCTGCAGCTCGGTCTTCAGCGCCACCACCGCGGCGTTGCCGGCGCGCAGCGTGGTTTCGCCGGGTGCCAGATCCTCGCCTTCGTCGTAAGCAAACTGGGTGGCCAAGTGGCGGATCGCGGCTTCGGCCTGCACCTTGACGTAGTTCTCGAAGTCGTCGACTTCGAACACGGCCAGCGCGGTGTCGCGCACGCGCCAGACGACCACGGCGCTGATCTCCACCGGGTTGCCGCGCTTGTCGTTGACCTTGAGCGTCGGCGCGTTCAGGTTGCGCGCGCGCAGCGAGATGTGGCGCTTGCGATAGAACGGATTGGCCCAGCGCAGGCCCTCGGCGCGGTCGGTGCCGATGTACTGGCCGAACAACGTGAGGATGGCGCCCTCGTTGGGCTGCAGCATGTACAGGCCCGCCAGCATGAAGATGCCCAGCACCAGCAGCAACGCTTCGGCCAGTACCATCGCAGCGGAGCCGCGCAGCATGGCGATGCCGTACAAGCCGGCGGCGATGGCGGCCAACGCGAAGGCGATCATCACGTAGCCGTTGCGCGATGTGGCCGGGTGTTCGTGGCGACGTTCGGCACGGGGTTGCATGCGGCCTCCGTAGCTATTGAAGTGATATCAATGTAATAGCCATCTGCCTTTGGCGTCAAGCCCGCGTCGCGGGAAACCGCGACGACGCAATGTCCGCGACGGCCCAGGCGCTGCGTGTCAGCACCTGTATGGGGAATTTCCTGGGCATTCGAATAAGGGGGTCAAGTCGGATGAGCGGTGTTGCGCACTATGAACGTGGTGCCCGCGTCGATGGCGCGTTCATGCCAGACGGTGATAATCGTTGCATCGTGTCGCACGAACTGCCATCGCAAACAGACTGGATCACGCGCGCCAGCCGCACGCTGGTGCAACTGGGCTTCGTGCCCTCGCTGGTCCTGGTCACGGTGGCGCTGGTGCCGATCTTCGCGATGCTGGCGCCGCTGCTGGTGATGGGTCTGGGCAAGGGCTCGCCGACGGTGGCGGCCCAGGTGGGGGCGCTGTCGGCGCTGATCCTGGTGCCGACCATCGGCGCCGTGGTGTTGCGCCTGCTGTTTCAACTGGAGCGCGCACGCGCGCGCCTGGCCGTGCTGGCCACGCAGGACGCGCTCACCGGCGTGCACAACCGGCGCTATTTCTTTGAGATCGCCGAGCGCGAATGGCAGCGCTGCAAGCGCTACGGCGAAGACGCCGCGCTGCTGCTGATCGACGCCGACAACTTCAAGTCGATCAACGACCTGCATGGTCACCTGTGCGGCGACAAGCTGCTGGTGGCCATCGCACGCGCAGTGCGCGCGACGCTGCGCACCACCGACTTGATGGCGCGCTTCGGCGGCGAGGAGCTGGTGATCCTGCTGCCGCACACCGATCCGCTGGGCGCGCTCGACGTCGCCGAGCGCATTCGCGAGCGGGTGGCCGGCGGCCGGCTCGATTGGCACGGCGAGAAGGTGGGCATCACGGTCAGCGTGGGCGTGGCTTCCTATGGCGGCGACGATCGCACGCTCGACGCGCTGGTGCACGACGCCGACCTCGCGCTGTATGCCGCCAAGAAGGCCGGCCGCAATTGCGTGCGTGCCGCACCGATTCGCCCGCGCCGCAGCGGCGAAGCCCACCGCGAAACCTCGAAGAAGTAGCCACCGCGCTACGATCGCTCCCCAGGTGCCGCGTGAAGCGCGGCGTGACCCGACGAGGAGCATGACGATGCGCATGGCCGGCGACGACCTGCACCTTCGCAACGAGTACCTGCGCAACTGCTGGTACGTGGCCGCCTGGGCCCACGAGTTGATCGACGGCCGCCTGCTCGCGCGCACGATCCTCGAGCAGCCGCTGGTGCTCTACAAGGGCGATTCGGGGCGCGTGGTTGCGCTCGACGACCGCTGCTGCCACCGCGGCGCGCAGCTGTCGCGCGGCCGGCTCGAAGGCGACTGCGTGCGCTGCATGTACCACGGCCTGAAGTTCGACGGCACCGGTGCCTGCGTGCAGATCCCGGGCCAGGATGTGATTCCCAAGGGCCTGGGCGTGCGCAGCCATCCCGTCATCGAGCGCGATTCGCTGGTGTGGGTCTGGATGGGTGAGGCCGCGCAGGCCGACGAAAACCTGATCGTCGACTTCCCCTACCTGCGCGAGCCGGGATGGCGCGGCGTGCCCGACTACCTGCACTACGACGCCAACTACCTGTTGATCGTCGACAACCTGGCCGACTTTTCGCACCTCGCGTTCGTGCACCGGCACACGCTCGGCGGCTCGGAAGAGTACGCGTTCAAGACCAGGCCCGTCGAAGTGGAGCGCCAGCCGCGGGGCTTTCGCGTCAAGCGCATGCACATGAACGCCGAGGTGCCGCCGTTCCACCGCAAGGTCACTCGCAGCGACGAGCGCATCGACCGCTGGAACGTCGGCACGATGCACATCCCGGGCATCTTCTTTCTCGAGTCGGGGTTCGCGCCTGCGGGCTCGGGCATCGAGCGTGGCGACCTCTCGCAGGCCCGGCAGTACCGCAACTGCCAGTTCTTCACGCCGGAGACCGCGCGCACGACGCACTTCTTCTGGAACTACCTGCACAACTGGAACCTCGACGACTCCACCATCGCGCTGTCGCTGCACGACAGCATGGTCGAGGGCTTCCACGAGGACAAGGCGATCATCGAGCAGCAACAACGCACCTTCGAGGCCGACCCCGGCTTTCGCATGCACCCGATCGCCGCCGATGCGCCGCTGGCGCACTTTCGCCGCGTGCTCGCCCAATTGATCGCGCAGGAACGGGGTGCCGCGCTGGCGGCTTGAGCGCCCAGTCTTTGCGGCTACATCGTCAGCGGCGTGCCGTAGCCCGTCATCTCGAGGTAGCCGCGGCCGACCCGACGCCCGCCGTCGTCGAGCAGATCGGACAAGCCTTCCCAGTAGACGGCGCGGTTGCTCATGCGGCCGTCGAGCTCCTGCGCATCCATCAGCGCGCGCACCGTGAAGCGGCCGGCCGGCGTATCGATCGACCACTGCACCGGGTAGCGCGCCCGCGAGGCGGCGCTGGTCCACCAGCGCTGCGGCGTGAAGCGCAATTCGTCCGCTGCGAAGGTGCGCACCCGGCCGTCCACACCGCGGTGGCTGCCGCCGGCCCACAACGCGCTGCCGTCCGCGCGGCGCAGCCGAAACGCCATCAGCGCGCCGCCGTCGTCGAGGTTGATGCCGATCCAGTCCCAGCCCACGGCCTCGGGCGGCAGGTATTCGTCGCTCCACTCGTGGTCGAGCCACGCGCTGCCTTGCAGCGAAGAGCGCTTGCCGTCGCGCTCGAGCAGCGCCTGCACTTGCAGGTGCGGCAGGCTGTAGTAGTGGCTGGCTTGCTGTGGCAGCGGGCCTTTGCGCGACCAGCCCGCCACACCCTGCAGCAACCCCGGCTGCGTGGCCAGCAGCTCCAATTGCAGGCTGAACGGCGCGTCGGCGCCACCGACGCGCGCACGATAGCGATCTGCCGCCCCCGCGGCCGGCTCGCGCTGCAACGACCAGCGGCCCAGTTGCACGTCGGTGTCGCCACGTGCCGCGTGCGCGTCCGCCGCCTGCTCGTCGCCCGACCAGCGCTGTGTGCGCTGCGCCTGCAAGTGCCTGCCAGCGGCGATGTCGCTCAGCGCCGCGTGCGCAAACAGCAGCTGGCGCGGCGCGAAGCGACTCTGCAACCCGCCCGCCAACCCGGTGCGGTGTCGAAAGAACGTGATCTGGAATCCGATCGGCGCTGCCGCGGGCCCGTCGAACCAGCCGGTGGCGTACCACCACTCGTTGCGCGCACCCGGATGCGCGCCGTGGTCGCGCGGCCAGCGCAGCACACGGCCTGCGCGCACGACGTCGTCATCGTCGGGCTGCGCGCGCGCGCAAGCCGGGAGTGCGGCCAGCAGCGTGCGGCGCCTCACCAGTCTTCCTTCACGGCGAGCACAGCCGAGCGCGATGCGGCGTGGCGTGCGGCCAGCGCAGCCGTCGCCACGCCGAGCACGAGCACCGTCACGCCCAGCGTGGCCACGCGCAGCCACGGCACGTGCAGCGGCATCGTCCAGTGAAAGCTCTGCGGGTTGACCACGTGCACGAGCACGACGCTGACGGCGATGCCGATGGCCACACCGAGCAGCGCGCCCGCGGCCAGCCACGCGGCTGCTTCGCCGCAGACGACGGCCAGCACCTGGGCGCGCGTCAATCCCAGGTGCACCAGCAGACCGAACTCCTTGCGCCGCGCCAACACCTGGGCTGACAGGCTGGCCGCCACGCCCACCAGGCCCACTGCGATCGCTACCACCTGCAGGTAGCGTGTGACGGCAAAGCTGCGGTCGAAGATGGTCAACGACAGTGCGCGCAATTCGCCGGCGCTCGCGGTGTCCACCGGCACATCGGGGCCGGCCAGCGCACGCAGCCGTTGCGTCACGATCGATGCGTCGGCGCCCGGCTGCAACCACACGGCGGCTTCGTTGAGGCGGTCGTCACCACCGTGCAGACGCCACAACGACGGGTCGATCACCAGCGCGCCGAACTGACGCGCGTAGTCGCGCCAGATGCCTGTCACGCGCAGGCGTTGCGCGCCGTCGGGCAGCGGCAGCTCGATCGTGTCGCCGACGTGCCAGCCCTGCAGCGCAGCGGCCGGCTCGCTGACGAACACATCGGCATCGCCGGGGGGCAACACGTCGCCGATCCAGGGCAGGGCGTTGGCTGCGCGGTCGACCGGCCGCACGATCAGCGCGATTGGTGGGCGCTGCGGGTCGAGCGGCAGCGCGCGCACGCGCGAGCTGCGTACGCGCGCCACGCCGGGAATCGACGCGGCCTGGTCGGCGAAGGCGCTCGGCAACGTGTTGGCGTCGCCCGCTGCCGCACCGCCGACCGTTCGCAGGTACAGGTCCGCCGGCAGCACGCCATCGAGCCACGACGACACGGCGTCGCGAAAGCTGCCCACCATCACCAGCAGGGCCACCGACAGCGCGACGCTGGCCACCACGCCGGCCACCGCGGCGCTGGCCGTGTGCCGCTGGTGCCGTGCGCGATGCCAGGCCAGCAGCAGCAGCGGGTGCGAGGTGGCGATGGGGCGCGCCAGCAGCGCCTGCACGGTTGCCGGCACCAGCGCCACGCCGCCCGCCAACAACGCGGCCACCGAGGCGTAGGCGGCCAACGGCAAGCCGTGCCATGGCGGCAACAACGCGAGCACCGCCGCCGACGCAAGCAAAGCCATCGCGGGCAGCAAGCGCGAACGGGCCGGCCCCAGGCTCGACAGGCCCTTCAGTGCCTGCGCCGGTGCCAGCCGCCCGGCCGCGTGCGCAGGCCACCAGGCGCCGCCGATGGCCGCGGCCGTGCCCAGTGCGCCGTACAACCATGGTGTCCACACATCGATCTGCAAGCGCGGCGCGGCGCCCGGGAAGTAGCCGCCACCCAGGTCACCGCCGAGGGCACGCAGCGCGAGCCAAGCCATGCCGGCACCGGCCAGCAATCCCAGCGCACTGCCCACCGCACCGACGCACGACGCCTCGGCGAGCACCCACGCGCGGCGTTGCCGCGCCGTCAAGCCGAGCACGCCGAGCAATGCAAAGGTCGGCGTGCGCTGCGCCACCGACAGCGCCAGCACCGAGTAGACGAGAAAGGCGCCGACCAGCAGCGCCACCAGCGCCAACACGCTCAAGTTCACGCGATAGGCGCGCGACAGGTTCGACAGCCGCTGCTCGGCCTCGTCTGCAGCGGCCACCCGCACGTCATCGGGCCATTGCCGCTCGCGCAGCCAGCGCTCGGCTGCAACGCCGGGCATCAATCGCAGATCGATGCGCGACAGACGCCCGGCCATGCCCAGTCGTGCCTGCGCAGCCGCGATGTCGAGCGCCAGCAGCGCAGGGCCCCCCACCGCCAGCGTGCCGGCGATGCGCAGGCGCTGCCACCCCGAGGGGCCGCGCAACTCGATCACATCGCCGACGTACGCGTTCAGCCGCCGCAACGCCGCGGCGTTGGCGAAGACGGCGTCCGGGTCGAGCACCGCCAGGCGGTCTTGCGCGGCGTCCACACGCGGCAGCAACGCTGGTGCGACGCCGGCCACCTGCAGCGCGTCGATGCCGAGCACGCGCAGCGACACGGCTTCGGCACCCGCCACGGCGCGCGCCGCGACGTCGAGCTCGACCACTGGACTGGCCACGCGCACCGCCTCGTCGCGCAGCAGGGATTCGATCAGCACGTCGTCGAAGCCTTCGCGCGTGCGCGCGGCGATCGTCAGGTCGGGGTCGCCGTTGGCGGCGCGCACGGCGCCGGCAAACTCCGACAGCGCAGAGGCGTTGATCAGATGCACTGAAAATGCCAGCGCCACCCCCACCGCGACGGCCAGTGCCACCGCCGCATGCCGCCACGGATGCAGGCGCCATTCCGGCAGCGACAACGCGCGCAGGGTCCAACCAATCTGTTGCGACATGGCACCGATGGTACGGCGCGCCGCCGTGGCCAATTCAGTTTGCGCTGGCCCTCAGCGGATCGCCGATGCGTCGACCACGCCCGAGGGCTCCAGCCGCAGCACGCGATCGGCGAGCTTGGCGGCAGCCGGTGAGTGCGTCACCAGCAGGCAGGCCGAGCCTTCCTGGCGCACCTGGCTGGCCAGCAGCTCGAGGGTGCGAGTGGCCTGCACCGGATCGAGGTTGCCGGTCGGCTCGTCGGCCAACACCAACGCCGGCCGGTGCACCAGTGCGCGCGCGAGTGCCACGCGTTGCAGCTGACCCCCCGACAGTTGCGCCGGCCAGCGTGCGGCCAGCGACTGCAGGCCCACGCGCTCGAGCAGCGCCGCCACGCGCGCGGCATCGGGCCGATCGAGCAACAACAGCGGCAACGCCACGTTGTCGGCCACACTCAGGTGCGGCAGCACATGAAAGGCCTGGAACACAAACCCCACGTGCTGACGCCGCCAGCGTGCACGCGCATCGGCGTCCAACGCGGCGATCGACTGGCCACGAAAGACGATGTCGCCGCTGTCGGCGTCCTCGAGCCCGGCGATGCAGTTGAGCAGCGTCGACTTGCCGACGCCGGACTCACCGATCAGCACGACGAATTCGCCCGCCGCGATCTGCAGCGACACCTGCTGGAACACCGGCACGTCGCCATAGGACTTGACGAGCGCGCGCACTTCGAGCATGCGGCCATCATGCCGCAGCGCCGCTCATACCCTCAGGCGCGCCGTGTTCGATCCGGTGCGCCCAAGCGAACACCACGGATCCGGCTCTGCCGGTCCGTCGGTGTTGCCTCCTTGAGGGGGAGGCGGCCGCCAGGCCGCCTCGGGGGTGGGTCAATTCACTCGGAACACGGCGACGGCCTGCACCAGCTGCTGCGCTTGCTGCTTCAGGTTGTCGGCGGCGGCGGCGCTCTCTTCAACCAGCGCCGCGTTGCGCTGCGTCGCTTCGTCCATCTGCTGCACCGCCTGGCTGACCTGGCCCAGGCCCGTGCTCTGCTCGGTGCTGGCCGAAGCGATCTCGCCGACGATGCTGCTGACGCGGCTGATCGAGGCCACGATCTCGTCCATCGTCTTGCCCGCCAGGTTGACCAGCGCGCTGCCCTGGTCGACGCGCTGCACGCTGGCGGTGATCAACTCCTTGATCTCGCGTGCGGCCTGCGCGCTGCGCTGGGCCAGGCTGCGCACCTCGGCGGCCACCACCGCGAAGCCGCGGCCTTGCTCGCCGGCGCGCGCGGCCTCCACCGCAGCGTTGAGCGCAAGAATGTTGGTTTGAAACGCAATGCCGTCGATGACCGAGATGATGTCGGCGATCTTGCGACTGCTGTCGTTGATGCCCTTCATCGTCTGCACCACCTGACCCATCACGTCACCGCCCTTGACGGCGACACTGGCCGCGCCCTGAGCCAATTCGTTGGCCTGGCGCGCGTTGTCGGCGTTGTGGTGCACGGTGGTGCCGAGTTCCTCCATCGTCGAGGCGGTCTGCTGCAGCGCGCTGGCCTGCTGCTCGGTGCGGCTCGACAAATCCTGGTTGCCGTCAGCGATCTGGGTGCTCGCCGTAGCCACACTCTCCGAGCCTTGGCGCACCTCGGTTACCGTGCGTGCCAGGCTTTGCTGCATGGCGATCAAGTTGGCCATCAAGCTGTGGCTGTCATCGGCGCGCAGCGCCACGCTGGAGGTGAGATCACCGGCAGCCACCGCACGCGCCATCGCCACCGCCTGGGCGGGCTGACCGCCGAGCTGGTCGAGCAGTCGGCGCGTGAACCACACCGAGAGCCCGAGGCCGAACAGCAGCGCGGCAGCGAGCAGGGCCAGCATCGTGTTGCGCGCACGCGCGTATGTCGAGGCGGCGCGCCCGGCCGCGATTTCGGCGTGCTTGAAGTTGTAGTCGACCAGCTGATCCAAGGCGCCGATGGTCTCGTCGATCGTCATGCTGGCCGCGCCGTCGCTGATGTCGGCAGCGTCCTGCTGCTTCTTGGCGCGGCCCAGGCTCAGCACCTGATCGCTCGCCTTGCGATAGGCCTGCCACGCCTTGGCCAGCACGGCCGCCAGTGCCTTGTCGTCATCGGCCGCGGGCAGTACCTGGTACGACTGCCACGCCGCGTCGGCGAGCTTGACGGCATTGTTGAACTTCTCTTCGTATTCGCTTTGGTAGCTGCGGTCGCTGGTGCGGCTGTGCTTGATCTCGAACTCGCGCGCCTCGACGACGGCGGCACGCGCGTGCGCCAATTGGCCCACGCCTTGGAGCCACTTGACGTTCAGCTCATCGGCGCTGGCGTTCAGGCGGGTCAGCGACCACACGGACACCACGCCCAGCGATGCTGCCAGCAACAGCACCGCGCCGAAGGCCAGGCTGATCTGGGCGCCGACCGTCAGGCGAGCGAACGCCGCACGAACCGATTGCAGTGTCTTGTTCATCGGCTAGCTGCCTCTCCCGTGGGCGCTCGTCTTATTTCTTGTGGCCGATGTAGCTGAGGCCGATGATCTTGCCGCCGGCGTCGCGGATCGGGTTGTAGCAGGCGTCGAATGCGGTGCCCAAGACATCGATCGGACCGCAGAACATCTGCCCCTTGGTCACGGTTTCGTAGGCCGCGTTGCGCGCCAACTGCGTGCCGACGCCGCGCTTGCCTTCAGGTGTCAGCACGTTGGTGCTGACGCGCACGAACTCGTCGCCGTCCTTCACGAACACGGTGGCGGTCGCGTTGTGCGCCTTGCGCACGGCGTCGACGATGTCGAAGTTGTTGTTGATCTTGCGCTCGCCGAAGTAGATGGCAGGCACGGTCTTGCCGGCCACGGTATCGGTGCCCTGGATCGACGGCGTCCCGATCTTGGCCAGCCGCGCGTCGAGGTCGGCCATGGTCTCCTTGGGGTCGTAGGCGGCAGCGCCGATGCTCAAGGCCAAGCCGGCGGCAGCGGCGCACAGGCGCGCGATCGATTTCATGACGAGCTCCGAAATTGTTGAAGCGGGCCGGCGCAATGCCAGCCACGCCTCGATTTCGGTAGTCTCGTCGCGAGCTTGAGGGCCCGGCGGGCGCTGATGCAGGGCGAAAACCGCACTGATCGGCCGTTTGCGGCCAATCGGCGGCCGAGCGCCTGTGTCAGCGTGAAACCGGGGCGCGCGCCAGCAGCTTGCGCAGCTCGACCAGCTTAGCCTTCAGGGCCTGCCGGTGCGCGGGGCCCACGCGCAGCAAGATGCGTTGCCCGGCCGACAACGACTGCAGGCCGGGGTCGGCGTATTCGTAGCGCAGCCACGGCTGTGTCGAGGGCACGCTGCCCTTGACTTCGGTGAGCTGCACCAGCGGCCCTGCGGCCGCCGGCTCGGGGGTGTCGAGCAAATGGTCGATCACCTCGACCACGCGATCGTTGAAGTAGCGACCCGGGTAGCCCGATTCCTCGTAGGCCTTTTGCAACTGCGGGTACATGCGCGCGTAGAGCGCCGCCGCCTGGCGCGCATCGACCGCGTTGATGAGCGTCACAAGCGGCGTGTAGCGGCCGGCATTTTCGGCGGCGATGTTGCGCAGTTCGCCGTCGCCGCTGACGTTGAAGCGCCCGGGCGTCGGGTTCACTGGCCACAAGCGCGGCGCCGCGTGCGCGCGGGCCAGGTTGTCGACCGTGACGACCAGGCGGTGCGAAAAATCGTCGGTCTGCACGAAGCGCACCACCGCCGACTGCCCCAGCAGCTCGGCCAAGCCTTGCCGCCACAACGCCTGGGCGTCACCGGACACCGGCGCGCTGGCCGCGGCCAGCGACGGATCGATCGGATTGCGGATGGCCGGCGGCGCGCTTGCAGCCGGCTCGGCCGGTGCTTCGGCCACTGGGGGCGCGGCGCGCTCTGTCGTGGGTTGTGCGCGGTGCTGATACCAATACAGCGCACCGAGCCCGAGCGCGGTGAGCAACAGCGCGGCCACGGCGGCGATGGATGTCCGCTTCATGAAGTGCCCCTTGCGGCTTGCATGAGTCGATGCGGGTTCAGGTCAGACATTGCACCATAACGCGTTTCGGCCGTGCCGCGGCCGATGGGGCTCAAGGCGGCGCTGACGGCATTGTCAGCAAGCGTTGCGCCAGGCCAAGCACCCGTTGCGATGCCTGCGGCTCATCACAGGCCACACTGTGGCGCGCCATCGAGCGCAGCCAGGTCAATTGGCGCTTGGCGAGCTGGCGTGTGGCGGCGATGCCGCGTTCACGCAGGCCCTGCAGCGCGCCACTGTCCAGCGCTTGCCAGGCCTGGCGGTAGCCCACGCAGCGCATCGAGGGCAGCGCCGCGTGCAGATCGCCGCGTGCGCGCAGGGCGCGCACCTCGTCGAGCAGCCCGCGTTGCAGCATCTGGTCGAAGCGCTCGGCGATGCGCGCGTGCAACCAGCCGCGCTCGAGCGGCTCCAGCGCGATCAACGGCAACGCCAGGCCTGGCTGCACGCGCTGGCCCTGCAACTGCGACAGCGCCTGGCCCGTGACCCGCCACACCTCCAGCGCCCGTTGGATGCGCTGCGCATCGTGCGGCGCCAGACGCGCTGCGGTGTCGGAATCGACGCGTGCCAGTTGCGCATGCAACGCCGGCCAGCCCTCAGCCGCGGCCTGCGCATCGATGGCCGCGCGCACCTTCGGGTCAGCCTCTGGCAATGCGTCGAGCCCTTGCAGCAGCGCCTTGAAGTACAGCATCGTGCCGCCGGCCAGCAGCGCCACACGGCCCCGCCGGTTGATCTCGCCGATCAGGCGTGCCGCGTCGCCGGCAAAGCGCGCCGCCGAGTAGGGCTCGGCCGGATCGAGGATGTCGATCAGGTGATGCGGCACCTGAGCGCGCTCGGCCGCACTCGGCTTGGCGGTGCCGATGTCCATGCCGCGGTACAGCTGCGCCGAATCGACGCTGATGATCTCGAGCTCGATGTCTTGTGCGAGCGCAATCGCGAGCGCGCTCTTGCCGCTGGCGGTGGGGCCGGCCAACGCCAGTGCATGCGGCGTCATCGCTGCAAGGCTAGGTGCATCGCCCGCAGCATACCCGCGCGCCGGCGGGCGCTTGAGCCGATCAGACTAGCGCGTGAGAGCGGGCGAGGTCGACCATGCGCTCGATCTCGCGATCGCGCAGGCCGCGTCGGCGCAGCGCCTCGGCGGTCTCGATCAGGTAGTCGAGCGTGGTGCCGAAGCGGCCCTTGGCATGCTTGAAGACGTGCAACAGGTCGCGGTCGGCCAGGGTCTCGACGAAGCTCGGGCTGCGCCGGCTCAATGTGAACGCCAACGCGCGCACCTCGCCGTGCGACGTGCGGCACGGCAGCCAGCGCGGGTCGTACACGGCCGACGGCATTTCGCGGCGCCACAGCCGCTCGAGCTCGGCGGCGGCGCGGCGCCGCGGCACGCGGTAGGCCACGCCGTGGCACGAGCCGCCCGGCAACAGCGCGAACACCAGGCCCGGCAACTCGGGCGTGCCGCGGTTGACGCGCGAGCGCATGCGCAACGCGCGGTGCCAGCCATGCACGTGCCCCACACGGTGCTCGGTGGCCTCAAACTCCGGCCGCGCGATCAACGACGCGTAGCCGAACACCCACAAATCG
Source organism: uncultured beta proteobacterium (assembly GCA_963774185.1). GTDB lineage: Bacteria > Pseudomonadota > Gammaproteobacteria > Burkholderiales > Burkholderiaceae_C > JAEUPI01. The sequence goes on along the minus strand of CAVZEK010000037.1, from coordinate 55,079 downwards.
TCCCGTCCGCCCCATTGAGCAGTGGCGCGCAGAAGCATTTCCTCGGGGTCGCGCCGCGTCAAGCTGATGTCCATCGGCATCAAGAATGCCAGAGCCGACGCGGCCCGTTGCAGTAATTGACCACACAACTGGGGTTCGCCCAGAATCAATTCACACACTGAGCGCCATCCATGCATCCCACCATCCAGCAGGTGACGCAGCGCATCGCGCAGCGCAGTGCCGCGCCACGTCGCGCCTACCTCGAGCGGGTGGAGCGCCTGGCCTCACGGCCTCCCGGCTCCGACCGCCTGGGGTGCGCCAATGTGGCGCACGCGTTCGCGGCGCTGCCGGGCGACGATCGGCTGCGCATCGTCGCCGAGCGGGCGCCCAACCTGGCCATCGTCACCGCCTACAACGACATGCTGTCGGCGCACCAGCCGTATGAACGGTTCCCGTCGTGGATCCGCGACGAGGCGCACGCGCTGGGCGCCACCGCGCAGGTGGCCGGCGGCGTGCCGGCGATGTGCGACGGCGTGACGCAGGGCCAGCCCGGCATGGAGCTGTCGCTCTTTTCACGCGATGCCATCGCGATGGGCACCGCGATCGCGCTCAGCCACGACGTGTTCGACGGCGCGCTGCTGCTGGGCGTGTGCGACAAGATCGTGCCGGGGCTGCTGATCGGTGCTCTGCATTTCGGCCACTTGCCGTGCGTGTTCGTGCCGGCCGGCCCGATGGCCTCGGGCCTGTCGAACGCCGACAAGTCCAGGGTGCGCGAGCAGCACGCGCAAGGGCTGGTCGGGCGCGACGCGCTGCTGCAGGCCGAGCAGGCGGCCTACCACGGCGCGGGCACGTGCACGTTCTATGGCACCGCCAACAGCAACCAGATGCTGCTCGAGGCGATGGGCCTGCATGTGCCGGGCACGGCCTTCGTGCACCCGAACACCGCGCTGCGCGAGGCGCTCACGCGCGCGGCGGTGCGCACGCTGCTGGCCATCGTGCCGGGGCAACGGCGGCTGCCGATCGGCCGCTTGGTCGACGAGCGTGTGATCGTCAACGCGATGGTCGCGCTGTTGGCCACCGGCGGCTCGACCAACCACCTGATCCATTGGGTCGCGGTGGCACGTGCGGCCGGCCTGACGATCGACTGGACCGATTTCGCCGAGCTGTCGTCGGTGGTGCCGCTGCTGGCGCGCGTGTATCCCAACGGCAGCGCCGACGTCAATCAGTTTCAGGCGGCCGGCGGCACCGGCTTCGTGCTGCGCGAGCTGGCGCGGGCCGGCCTCTTGCATGCCGACGTGTACACCGTCGACACCCGCGGCATGGCCGCCTACGCCCGGGTGCCCGAACTGGCGCGCGGGCATTTGCAATGGCGCGACCTGCCCGCCGCGAGCGGCGACGCGACGATCCTGCGCCGCGCCGACGATCCGTTCTCGCCCACCGGCGGCCTGCGTCTGCTCAGCGGCAACCTCGGCCGCGCGGTGATCAAGGTGTCGTCCGTGCCTGACGATCGCCATGTGGTCGAGGCGCCGGCGCAGGTGTTCGACAGCCAGCAGGCACTGCTCGCGGCGTTCGCTGCCGGCCAACTGGAGCGCGACGTCGTCGCGGTCGTGCGCTTTCAGGGCCCGCAGGCCAACGGCATGCCTGAGCTACACAAGCTGACGCCGCCGCTGGCCGTGCTGCAAGGCCGCGGCTTCAAGGTGGCGCTGGTCACCGACGGCCGCATGAGCGGCGCCTCGGGCAAGGTGCCGGCGGCCATCCACGTGAGCCCCGAGGCGCTGGCCGGCGGCGCGCTGGCCAAGGTGCGCAGCGGCGACGTCATCCGGCTGGACGCCGATGCCGGCACGCTCGAGGCACGCGTCGATCCGTCGATCTGGGCCGGGCGCGAGCCCGCCACGATCGACCCCATCCAGGCCGACGACAATGCGCACGGGCTGGGACGCGAGTTGTTCGCGGGCTTTCGCCGCAACGTCAACAGCGCCGAGCAGGGCGCATGCAGTTGGCTCTGAACGAGCTCTTCTCCGCGCCACGCCGCGCCGACGCGAACGCCCTCTTGGCCGCGGCACCGGGCCGCGCGTTCAACTTTGGAGTGCCCGCCTCATGACTCGCCTGCTGATCGCCGGCTACCAGCACGAGACCAACACCTTCGCGCCCAGCCTGGCCGACTGGGCGGCGTTCACGCGGGGCGACTCGTTCCCCGCCTTCGTGCGCGGGCCCGCTATGGTTGAGCAATTGCGCGGCATCAACATCCCGGTGGCCGGTGTGATCGACGCGGCGCGCACGCGCGGCTGGACGCTGCTGCCATCGTGCTGGGCCGGCGCGATCCCGTCGTCGTACGTGACGCAGGACGCTTTCGAGCGCATCACCGGCACGATCTGCGACGACATCCGCAGCGCGCAGCAAAGCAGCGGTGGCCTCGATGCCGTGTACCTCGACCTGCACGGCGCGGCGGTGGCTGAGCATGCCGACGACAGCGAGGGCGAGCTGCTGGCGCGCGTGCGGGCGCTGGTCGGGCCGCGCATCCCGGTGGTGGCCAGCCTGGACCTGCACGCCAACGTCACGCAGCGCATGCTGCGCGAAGCCGACGCGCTGGTGAGCTACCGCACCTACCCGCACGTCGACATGGCCGACACCGGCGTGCTGGCCGCGCAGCTGCTGGTGCGACGGCTGAAGGCAGGGCAGCGCGAGCCACACCACGCCGCGCGCCTGCCGTTCCTGATTCCGATCAACGCGCAGAGCACGTGGCTGGAGCCGGCCAAGACGCTGTACGAGCAACTGGTGGCTCTCGACCGCGAGCACCACACGATGAGCAGCTTCTGCATGGGTTTTCCGGCCTCCGATTTCGACGAATGTGGCCCCGTGATCTGGAGCCACGGCGAGCGCGCGCAGCGTGTGGCGCAAGCGCTGTACGACCGCGCCAGCGAACCCTCGCAGTGGCGCGAGTCTCTGCTCGTGCCGCGCGCGGCCGTTGCGCAGGCGATGGCGCTGGCCGAGCACGCCAGCCGCCCGGTGGTGATCGCCGATACGCAGGACAACCCGGGCGCCGGCGGCGACAGCAACACCACCGGCATGCTGCACGCGCTGCTGGCGCAGGGCACGGGCCGGCGCTACCCCGGCCAGGTGGCGCTCGGCCTGCTGTTCGATCCCGCTGCAGCGAAGGCTGCGCATCAAGCGGGTGAGGGTGCCGAAATTCAAGTTGCACTCGGCACTTCGGTGCCCACCTTCGCCGGCGCGAGCGATGCGCCGGTGGTCGGGCGCTACAAAGTGGTGGCGCTGAGCGACGGTCTTTGCACACTGCAGGGACCGATGATGACGGGACTCACGGTGCGCCTGGGGCCCAGCGCCTGCCTGGAGATCGACGGCGTGCGCGTGGCCGTGGTGAGCGGCAAGAAGCAATTGCTCGATCGCGCGCTGCTGCGCATGGTGGGCATCCACCCCGAGCAGATGCGCATCGTCGTGGTGAAGAGCTCCAACCACTTCCGCGCCGACTTCCAGCCGCATGCCAGCCACGTGCTGGTGGCCAAGGCCGCGGGGCCGATGGCGGCGGACCCGGCGGACTTGCCGTGGAAGAAGTTGCCCAGCGCGATGCGACGGCGGACCTGAAGGCCGGCGCGGCCTACGAGTCGCGCTGAATCAACTCGATCTTGTAGCCGTCGGGGTCGGCGATGAAGGCGATCACCGTGGTGCCGCCCTTCACCGGGCCGGCCTCGCGCGTGATCGCGCCGCCGAGCGACTGCGCCTTGCTGCGCACCTGCGCGCAGGTGGCCGCGACATCGGGCACGCCGATCGCCAGGTGGCCGAACGCGCTGCCGAGTTCGTAGCGATCGACGCCATAGTTGTAGGTGAGCTCGATCTCGGCGTGCTCCGGGTTCGTGCCGTAGCCGAGGAACGCGAGGTCGTACTTCTGCTCAGGCCGCTCGGTGGTGCGCAACAGCTTCATGCCGAGCACCTGGGTGTAGAAGTTGATCGAGCGTTGCAGGTCGCCGACCCGCAGCATGGTGTGGAGGAGTCTCATCGGGCCTCGAAGATCAAACAGGTGGTGGTGGCGTGCGCATACAGTGTGCCATCGGGGCCGACCAACCGCCCTTCGGCGGTGGCGACCCTGCTGCCCGAGTGGATCACGTCGCCGATCGCGCGCACCAGCGGCACGCGGTCGCTCAAGGCCTTGACGAAGTTGACCTTCAGCTCCAGCGTCGTGTAGGCCTTGCCTGCCGGCAGCAACGTGTGCACCGCGCAGCCGACGGCCGAGTCGAGCAGCGTCGCCATCCAGCCGCCGTGCACGCTGCCCAGCGGGTTGTAGTGCTCGAACGCCGGCCTGCCCTGGAACTCGGCGTGGCCGAACTGCGCCTCGACCAGCCAGAACTGCAGCGTGGTGGTGATCGGTGGGCGCGGCACCTGGCCCGCCAGCATGGCCTCGAACATCTGCAGGCCCGACTTGCCGGCCACCTGGTCGGGCCGCGCCAGGCCCACCGGACCGGCGCGCGCGGCCAGCTCGGCTTCGCGGGCCTGCCAGCGTTGCAAGGTTTGTTGGGCGTCGTCGACAGAGGAGGCAGCGCTTTTCATCGAATGTCCTTTCCGTGCCGGGAATCAAAAGGTTGTATCTACAAGAATTGTAGCTACAATGGTCGCATGAACGCCAGCGCCACGTCCGCGCAACCGCGCGGTTGTACCAACTTCAAGCTGCGGCAGCTGACGCGCGCGGTGACGCGCCACTACGACGCCTACGTCGGCGCGCACGGGGCTGAAGAACACGCAGTACTCGCTGCTGTCGCACGTGGTGCTGCTGGGGCCGATCCAGCCGGTGGAGCTGGCGCGCAGCATGAAGCTCGACGCGTCCACGCTGACGCGCAATCTTCAGCCGCTGATTGCGCAGGGCTGGGTCGAAGTCGGTCCTGGTAGCGACGCGCGCAGCCGCTCGATCAGCGCCACCGACAGCGGGCGCGCCAAGCGCGCCGAAGGGCAGCGCGCGTGGAAGCAGGCCCAGCTCGCGCTCAACCACAGCTGGGAGACGCGCGTGTGGCCCAGCTGCACGACCTGCTCGACGCCTGCCTCAACGAGCTCGAGACCTCGAAGGATTCCTCAGATGAATGATACACGGATCGCCGGCGGGCCCGCCTTGCCTTCAATGGCCTGGGTGTTGCTGGCCGCGGCGGGCACTTTCGCACTGACGATGGGCGCGCGCCAGTCGATGGGCCTGTTCGTCAGCACGCTGAACACGCACACCGGCATCGGCCTGGCCGCGGTCAGCCTGGCGTTTGCGTTCGGCCAGTTGTGGTGGGGCCTGACGCAGCCGCTGGCGGGCATCGTGGCCGACCGCGTCGGCGCCGGCCGCGTGCTGATCGTCGGCTTGATGTTGGTCGCGTTGGGCACTGCACTGACGCCGTTCATGACCAGCACGACTGCGGCCTGATCTTCGCGATCGGCGTGCTCGCCGCCGGCGGCGCCGGCATGGCCGGGCCCGCGGTGCTGATGGCCGCCACCACGCGGCTGGTGCCGCTTGAGCGGCGCGGCATGGCAGCGGGCATCGTCAACGCGGGCGGGTCGTTCGGCCAGTTCGTGTTCGCGCCGATCGCGCAGGGCATCACCGCGGCGGCCGGCTGGGTGATCGCACTGCAGAGCCTGGCGGCGCTCACGCTGCTGGCGTTGCCCGCAGCTTGGGTGCTGCGCACGCGCCCCGCCCAGCCGCCGTGGCGCCCCCGTCCGGCGTGGCGCCGGCCGCAGCAGCGCGCCGCGAGACGGTTGCGCCGAGGCGCTTGTCGCGCGCCCTGGCGCTGCCGAGCTACCGCTGGTTGTGCGCGGGCTTCTTCGTCTGCGGCTTCCACGTCGCGTTCATCGCCACTCACCTGCCCGGCGTGGTGGCAAGCTGCCAGCTGCCGCCCGAGGTGGGCGCCTGGTCGCTGGGCGTGATCGGCCTGTTCAACATCGTCGGCAGCCTGACCGTCGGGTGGGCCATCGGCTACCAGGGCGGCCGCTGGCGCATGAAGTCGCTGCTGTCGCTGATCTACGCAGCTGCGCGCGCTGGTGGTGCTGGTGTTCGTGTTCGCGCCGAAGACGCCGACCACGATGCTGATCTTCGCGGCAGCGATCGGCTTCACCTACCTGTCGACCGTGCCACCCACCGCGGGGCTGGTGGCGCGCTTCTTCGGCCCGTCGCAGATGGCGATGCTGTTCGGCGTGGTGATGCTGTCGCACCAGCTCGGCGGATTCCTCGGCGCCTACCTGGGCGGCAAGTCGTTCGAATGGACCGGCAGCTACGACTGGATGTGGTGGGCCGACATCGTGCTGGCGGTCGGTGCCGCGCTGGTCCACCTGCCGATCGACGAGAAGCGCCCCGCGCTGGCCGCGCAGCCGGCCTGAGCGCCGCAGCGGCGAGCCGGATCAGCGCGCGCGCGCGGTCGCAGGCCCGGCGCGACGTCGTCGCCGTAGGCGGCGCGCCAGCGCGTCGTTGATGCGCTCGTTGGCGTCGAGGCGTTCGCCCGGCAGGCCGTCTTCGGCATGCCACGAGCGCGATGCGCGACTCGATCGCGAAGTGCGCGGTCGGCTTCAGCAGCGACGGATCGTCGAGGCTGCCCGCGGCGAGGTCCATGCGTTCGCTGTCGAGGTACTCGAAGCGTGAGCGGCGTGCCGCAGTGCGACGCAAAAGCCGCGCCGCGCGATCTTCGACGACGCGTAGTACGTCGGCGCGCCCAGCCAGCGCACCTCGGCCTTGCGCAGGTTGAGGAACGCCGCGCGCGTGTTGCCGAACGCGAGCTGGCACATGCGGCAGTGACAGTAGTAGCCGTCGCGATGGTCGGGCGTGGCCTCGTAGCGCACCGGCCGCACAGGCAGCCGCCGGTCAGCGCGGGCAATGGGTTGGCAGTCGAGTCTGGCATGGTGACCTCCAACTCGAGCGTAGCGACTGCGATGGCCTCGCACAACCCGCTGCAGCGCACGCGGGGCGCCGGCCACGCAACCTGTGCGATCGTCAAGCCTTGGGCGGCATCGTGTAGTTCAGCGCGCGGCGTCCGCCGTCGACGTAGACGATCTCGCCGGTGATGTAGCTGGCCGCATCGCTGAGCAGGAAGGCCACCGCGTCGGCGATCTCCGTCGGGCTCGCCCAGCCGGCGCAGCGGCGTGCGCGACAGGATGCGCTCACGCGCCTCGTCGCTGCCGAGCACGGCGGCGCGCGCCAGCTCGGTGGCGATGGTGCCCGGCCCGACGGCGTTGACCCGCACGCCGCGGTCGGCCAGCGCCAGCGCCATCACGCGCGTCAGCTGGTCGATGCCGCCCTTGCTCGCGTTGTAGCTGGCGATCGCTCGGGATCGCCATCATGCCGTTGACCGAGCTCATGTTGACGATCGCGCCGCCGCCGCTGCGCGACCATCGCGCGCGCCACCGCCTGCGCCGACCAGGAACGAGCCCTTGAGGTTGACGTCGATCACGGCGTCCCAGTCGGCCTCGGTGATGTCCAGGAAGTCGGCCGCCTTGAAGATGCCCGCGTTGTTGACCAGCGCATTGACCGTGCCCAAGGCGCGCTGCGTGGCGGCGAGCGCGGCGTCGACCTCGGCCTTGCGCGACACGTCGCAGCGCTAGCGCGCAGGTCTTGGCGCCGGCGGCGCGCAGCTCGTCGGCCAGCGCCTGCGCCTGCGCGATGTCGACGTCCCACAGCGCCACCGCGGCGCCGTCGCGCGCCAGGCGTCGCGCGCAGGCAGCGCCGATGCCCTGTGCCGCGCCGGTGACCACGGCAACGCGATCCTGCAATGCGAACGATGGTGTGCCCATGCGGTGCTCCTGGTGACGGTCGTGGGGCAAGAGGTCAGCCGCGCGATGCGCGGTCGAGCCAGCTGGCCAGGCCTTGTGCGTTGATCTCGACGTCCATCGCCATCCAGCGCATCGCGGCGTCGACGTCGGCAAAGCCATGTTCGCTCAAGCGGCGGCGGTACAGCTGGCTCAATTCGCCGCACAGCGCGGTGTGGCGGTCGGCGGCGTGGCGTTGGCGCTCGCCGATGGCGGCCAGATCGTCGATTTGCTCCAGCAGCAATCGGCTCAGGTGCGGGGCGTTGGGCACGCGGCCGTAGTGCGTGACGCACAGCGCCGTGGGCGCACGCTGGAGCAAGCGCGCGACCGAGGCCTTCAGCGCTTCGGGCTCGAACTGCACCGGCGCGCAGGTGGGTGTGATCCAGCGGCCGTTGTGGTTGACGAGTTGCGGGTAGCTCAAGCCGAAGGTGTCGCCGGTGAACCAGGTGCGCGTGCGTGCATCCCAGATGCAATGGTGGTGCCGCGCGTGGCCCGGCGTGTGCATGAACTCGAGCACGCGCGTGCCGAGCGTCAATGTCGTGCCATCGCCGGTGACGGTCACGCGCGCCGGTTGCACCGCCAGCGGCCGGCCGTAGCTGCGCGCCATCTCGGCCTCGCCGTACACGGCCGTCGCGCCTGCATACAGCGCGCTCGGGTCGACCATGTGTCGTTCGCCGCGCGGGTGCACCGACAGGCGCGCATTCGGCAGCGACTGCATCAGCAGGCCGGCGCCGCCGGCGTGGTCGAGGTGCACGTGGGTGGGAATCACCCAGTCCACCGCGTCGGCGGTGAGGCCCAGCGCCTGCAGCGCGGCCAGCAAGCGCGGCACCGCGTGGTTGGTGCCGGTGTCGATGAACGCCGCGCGGCCCGAGTCGACGACCAGATAGGCGGCGTCGAACTGAGGCCGCTCGAACCCGGTGTCGATGACGAAGAGGTCGTCGCCCAGCGGTTCGACGAACTCGGCCAACACGGCTGCTAGGGCCAGTTCGCGCTACGGATGCCAGTGCGAACGGGCGCTAAGACTGCTGGCCTGCGTACACGGCCCACAGGCGACCGAGGTCGGCGGCGCCGTCATTGCCCTGCACGCTGCGCAGCGTTTGCACGGCCTTGCTCTTGTTCTTGCCCGATTGCAGTTGCGCTAACCCCAAGTGCAGCTTGGCGTCTTCCGGGCGCTTCAAGCCGCCCTTGGCGATGCCTTGCTCGATCAGCGGAATGCCTTTGTCGACCTGGCCCATCGTGACGTAGGCGTAGCCCACGCGCACCAGCTCGTCGCCGCTCTTGGCTGCGAGAGCCTCCTGCGCATCTTTCTCGATGCCGACCTTGCCTTCGGCCTCCTGCTTGACGGCCAGCTCGCGCAGCCGCTTGTGTCGATCGCCTTCGGCGCCTGTGCCCAGCGCGCCACTGGCGAACCCCTTGTCGATCACCGCCTTGCCTTCGGCCGGATAACCCGCCTGCAGCGCGAGCTGCGCCATCTCCATGTAGTCGTCGGTCTTGGTCAAGTTGCCGGTGGCCAGGCGCAGGCGGAACAGGTCGAGCGAGAAACGGTCGGAGAAGCCGCTCTTGCGTGGCAGCTGGCCAAGCAGGATCGACCAGTATTCCTTCTTCGGGTAATTGGCGAGCAGCTTGTCGAGCGTGGCGGCCCGACCCTGGGTGTTGCCGGTGCGTTGTTGGGCGTCGGCCAGGCGCAGCAGATCACCCTCGTCGGGCTTACGCCCGGCCTGCTCGGCCGCGGCCACGGCCGCCTGCGCCTCCTTGGCGATCGCCGAGTAGTCGCCGCTCTGACTCTGCGCGTAGGCCTGCAGCTGCTTGAGCTGCGGACTGGTGCTGCCGGCCGCGATGGCGCGCTGCACCCACTGGTTGGTGCGTGGCCAGTCCTTTTGCTGCGAATAGGCGAAGGCCAGCGACTCGGCCACCTGCGCCTGCTCGGGCCCGCTCAACTTGCCCGAGTTGAACACCGCCTCGAAGGCCTGGATCGCGGCGGCGTTGTCACCCGCGCGCTGCGCCGCGGCGCCCTTCATGCGGTCGATCATCAGCTGCTCAGCGGGGGTCTTGCCCGCCACCGCATCGGCCTCGTGCACCTTGGCCAGTGCGTCCTTGGCCTTGCCGGCCTTCAGCAGGTCACTGGCTTGTTGCAGCGGTTTGCCGACCTCGGGGCGCACGCCTTGAGCGTGCGCTGCCGCGATGCCCAGGCACACCGCACAAACAACGACGCACGAACGCAGGTGTTTCATGTCACTTGCTCCACCAAGCCACAGGCTGTGCTCAAGCGAACACCGCGGATCCGGCTTTGCCGGTCCGCTGGTGTTGCCCCCTGGAGGGGGAGGCGGCCGCTAGGCCGCTTCGGGGGTGGTTCATCAATTCAAGAACTGCTCGTTGCCGACCAGGCCGATCTTGGTGACGCCCAGGCGCTGCGCATTGGCCATCACCATTGCCACCACCTTGTAGGTCACGAGTTTGTTGGGCCGCAGGTGTACCTCGGGCTGATCGGGCATCTGCGCCACCTGGGCCAGGCGATTGAGCAACTCGTCCTTCTCCACCACTGTGCCGTTCCAGCCGATGGTGCCGTCGAAGTCGATGTCGATGCGCACGATCTCCGGCGGCTTGGGCGGCTGTGCGCTCGGCGCGATCGGCATGTTCATCTTGACCGCGTGGGTCTGGATCGGGATCGTGATGATCAGCATGATGATCAGCACCAGCATCACGTCGATCAGCGGCGTGGTGTTGATGTCGATCATCACGTCGTCGGCAGCTGTGCTCGCCCACTTGCATGGCCATGGTCGGGCTCCCTTTATTGGTTCGGTGGCGGTTCGGTGATGAACCCCACCTTGGCGATGCCGGCGCGCTGGCACGCCACCACCAGGCGGCCGACGCTCTCGTAGCGTGCGTCCTGGTCGCCGCGGATGTGCACCTCGGGCTGCGGCTCCTTGGTCGAGAGCTTCTTCAGCTCGGTGACCACCGACTCGACGTCGGGCATCTTGCGCGTGTTCCAGTAGATGTCGCCGTCCTTGCTGACCGCCAGCAGGATGTTCTCCGGCTTGGTCTGCGTCGGGTACGTTGCGCTCCTTGGGCAACGTCAGCTGGATCGACTGCGTCACCACCGGAATCGTGATCAGGAAGATGATCAGCAACACCAGCATCACGTCCACCAGCGGCGTGGTGTTGATGGTCGAGTTCATCTGCCCTTCGTCGTCATCGTCGGGCGATCCGACGTGCCATGGCCATGATCAGCCCTCCGCCGCTGTCCGACGCTTCAGCGCCTGCCGGAGAGCAGCACGTTGTGCAGGTCGCCGGAGAACGCGCGCACACGCTCCATCACCAGCTTGTTGCGGCGGATCAGCCAGTTGTAGCCCATCACCGCCGGCACGGCCACCGCCAGGCCGAAGGCCGTCATGATCAGCGCCTCGCCCACCGGGCCGGCCACCTTGTCGATCGACGCCTGGCCGGCGATGCCGATCGCGGTGAGCGCGTGGTAGATGCCCCAGACCGTGCCGAACAGGCCGACGAACGGCGCGGTGGAGCCGACCGTGGCCAGGAATGCCAGGCCGTCCTGCAGGCGGCTCTGAGATGTTGTCGACCGCGCGCGTCACGCTCATCGTGATCCAGGTGTGGCGGTCGATCTGCTCGACCAGGCTGCCTTCGTGGTGCTCGTCGGCCTGGAGGCCCTGCTCGGCGATGAAGCGGAACGCGCTGCCTTCATCGAGCGTGTCCATGCCTTTCTTGACCGAGCCCGAGGTCCAGAAATTCGCGCTCGCCGCCTTGGCGCTCTTGAGCAGTTTGCGCTGCTCGAACACCTTGGTGAAGATGATGTACCAGAGCCCATGCTCATGATGACCATGATGATCAGCGTGCCGCGTGCGACGAAGTCGCCCTGTTTCCACAACGCCTCGAGGCCGTAGGGGTTGTCGATGGTCTCCTTGGTCACCGCGGGGCCCGGTGGCGCCGTGGGCGCGGGCGCGCCGTCGCTTCGGGCGCCGAGGCGGCTTGCGCCATACGCCAGGTCAGCGCGGCAACAGGGTCGACAGACATAGCGCAGCGGCGGCCAGCAGACGCGCGCAGATTGTCTTTTCAACGGCATGGTTCCTCCAACACGAACGGCCGCGCGAATCGCATGCCCGGCACGCCGCGACAACGCAGGATTGAGCTCGACTACTGAAGCTTCCAGTCGTACTCGACGAAAGTGGTCAGCGGCTCGGGCTTGCCGTCCACCGTACCGGGTTTGAATTTGCAGGTGTCGCGGATCGCCGCCTCGGCGGCGCGATCGAGCAGCTTGTGCTCGCGCGACGGTCCCGAGCTCTTGGCGATCTCGGTGGCGGTGGCACGACCATCGATGCCCACCGTGACCTTGATGCGCACGACGCCGGTGGCCTCGGCGCGTGCCGCGGCTGGCGGATAGGTGGCTTCGTGCAATCGGTGTTGAAGTTGACCTGCGGCGCCACGCGCGATGGCGCAGGAGGCGCCGGCGCCGGCTCGGGCGAGGTGCGGTGGTGCGATCGTCACCGGCGGTGCCGGTGGCGGCGGCACCGTCTGCACGGTGATCGCCGGCGCCGGCGGCGGGTTTTGGATCTGCACTTCCGGCGGCGGCATGAACGACGGCGGCGGCGGCGGCAGCTTGGGCGGCGGCGGCAGGTTCTCGGGCGGCGGCGGCGGCGGCGGCTTGACCTCTTCGATGATCTTGGTCTCGATCGGTCCCTTGACCACCTCGACCACCTTGCGCGCCAAACCGTTGAGCAGCGCCCAGCCGAGGATGATGTGCATCACGATGACAACGCCGAGGCCGACCACGTGCTTGGTCGGATTGCGTTGCTGCTCGGCGTAGTTCACTCACGGCCCTCCAGTCGGCTGCGCGGCGGGTTGCGCAGTCGCTGTGTCGTCATGGTCCGTCGCCTTGTGGGCAACGCGCGACGGCCCCCGTCGCAAAGGCGCGCACTATATCCCGAAAAAAACGGCCAGCCGGTCGGGGCATCACCCTAACCGGGCGGCCCTGCAGCGGCCGCCGGCCCCGTGCCAGCCCCGATGAGACACAGAACCTTGACGCATACTTTCGAGCCTGGCCGATGGAACCCGTGATGACCAGCAAATACCGAGCCCGGCCCGACGCCGTGCGCTCGCTGGTGCAGCCCGATCGTGTGCACCGCGACCTCTACATCGACGAGGAGATCTTCGCGCTCGAGCGGGAGCACTTCTTCGTCAACACCTGGAACTACGTCGGCCACGACAGCCAGCTGCCGCAGCCCGGCGACTACATCACCACCGAGATCGCGGGCCAGCCGTTGATCGTGGTGCGCCACGACGACGGCTCGGTGCGGGTGCTGATGAACCGCTGCGCGCACAAGGGCGCGCGCGTCGTCAGCGCACCGAGCGGCAACACGGGCAAGTTCTTTCGTTGCCCGTACCACGCCTGGGCCTACAAGACCGACGGCTCGCTGCTCGCGGTGCCGTTGAAGAGCGGCTACGACGGCACCGGCATGCAGCAGTGCGAGTCGGGCCGCGGCCTGGTCGCGGTGAAGCACGTGCGGCTGTACCGCGGCTTCATCTTCGTCAAGCTCGGCGATGCCGGCCCCGACTTCGAGGCCTACTTCGGCGACTCGCTGAGCTCGATCGACAACATGGCCGACCGATCGCCGGAGGGCCAGCTCGAGATCGCCGGCGGTTGCCTGCGCTTCATGCACGGCTGCAACTGGAAGATGTTCATCGAGAACCTCAACGACACGATGCATCCGATGGTGGTGCACGAGTCGTCGGCCGGCACCGCCAAGAAGATGTGGTCGGGCAAGCCCGCCGACGCGCCCAAGCCGATGGCCATCGAGCAGTTCGTGCCGTTCGTGTCGGACTACAAGTTCTTCGACGACATGGGCGTGCGCGTCTACGACAACGGGCACAGCTTTTCGGGCGTGCACTTCAGCATCCACAGCAAGTACTCGGCGGTGCCGGAGTACGACGCGGCGATGAAAGCGGCCTACGGCGAGGAACGGGCGGCCCGAGATCCTCGGCCTGGCGCGCCACAACACCGTCTACTACCCGAACCTGACGATCAAGGGCGCGATCCAGGCCATCCGCGTGGCGCGTCCGATCGCGGTGGACAAGACGCTGGTCGAGAGCTGGACCTTTCGCCTGAAGGGCGCGCCGCCGCAGCTGCTGGAGCGCACGTGCACGTATTCGCGGCTGATCAACTCGCCGTTCTCGGTGGTGGGACACGACGACCTGCACGCCTACCGCGCGATCCAGCAGGGCCTGCACGCCAGCGGCAACGAGTGGGTCAGCCTGCACCGCAACTACGACGCCGCCGAGGTCGCAGCAGTCACGAGATCACGGCCATCGGCACCAGCGAGATCTCGATGCGCAACCAGTACCGCGCCTGGGCGCGCTACATGACGCTGACGATGTGAGGCGGCACGGATGGCCACCCACCGAAGTCACGCCTCAGCAACTGATCGAGCTTCGTGCTGCTCGAGGCGCGCCTGCTCGACGAGACGCGCTACGACGAGTGGAACGCGCTGTTCACCGACGATGGCCTCTACTGGGTGCCGCTGACGCCCGACCAGCCCGAAGGCCTGCAGCACACCTCGCACCTGTACGAAGACAAGCTGCTGCGCGAGCTGCGCATCGAGCGCCTGAAGAGCCCGCGCGCGTTCTCGCAGCAGCCGCGCAGCCGCAGCCATCACCTGCTGCAGACGCCCGAGCGTCGAGCAGTTCGATGCGACGGCCAACCGCTTCGTCACGCGCTGCGCAGTTTCACTACACCGAGGCGCAGAACGACGAGGTGCAATTTCTTCGTCGGCACCGTGTTCCACCACCTGTGCGTGCGCGACGGCACGCTGCGCATCACGCTCAAGCGCGTCAACCTGCTCAACTGCGACGCCGCGCTGCCGGCGGTGCAGTTGTTCATCTAACGCCGTGGCCGTGACCTCACCGAATCGTGAGCACCGTCTACGCGCTGTTCACCCGCACCGCGCGCGCGCACGCCGCAGGCGGACTTTCTGTTCACCGACGCCGTCGCCGCGAGTGCGTACGGCATCGCGCCCGGCGCCGCTGAGCTGGGCCGATGCGGCGGCGCAGGTCGAGCCGCTGCGCCGGGCGTATGACGCGCGCGGGCTACGGTCATGGCCACCGCGTCGGGCTGCTGCTGGAGAACCGCCCGGCCTTCCTGCTGCACTGGTTCGCGCTCAACGCGCTGGGCGTCAGCGTGGTGCCGATCCACGCCGACCTGCGCGCGGCCGAGCTGCGCTACCTGGTCGAGCACAGCGAGATCGTGCTGGCGGTGACCTTGCCGCGCATGCGGCGGCGCTGCGCAGCGCCGCCGCCGACGTGCGCTGCGGCATGGCCGCCTGGGCGATCGATGGCGGCGCCTTGCCGCCGCGCGCAGCCCGCGGCGCGCCACGGCGCGACGAGCCCATCGGCGAGACCAGCGAATGCGCGCTGCTCTACACCTCCGGCACCACCGGGCGGCCCAAGGGCTGCATGCTCAGCAATCGCTACTTCCTCGATGCGGGCGGTGGTATGCCAGGCTGGGCCACCTGTGCAGCGTGCGACGCGATCGCCGAACGCGTGATCACGCCGCTGCCGCTGACGCACATGAACGCGATGGCGTTTTCCACGATGGTGGTGCTCACCGCCGGCGGCTGCCTGATCCAGCTCGATCGCTTCCACCCCGGCAGCTGGTGGCGCAGCGTGCGCGACAGCGGCGCCACCATCGTGCACTACCTGGGCGTGATGCCGGCGATGCTGCTGGGCGGCCGCGCCGTCGGGCGCCGATCGCGAACACGCCGTGCGCATCGGCTTCGGCGCCGGCGTCGATCGCAAGCTGCACGCGCCGTTCGAGGCGCGCTTCGGTCTTCCGCTGCTCGAGGCCTGGGCGATGACCGAAACCGGCTCGGCGGCCTGCGTGATGGCGCACCGCGAGCCGCGCCACGTGGGCACCAGTTGCTTCGGCCGCGCCGACGCCGCGATGCAATGGCGCCTGGTGGATGACGCCGGCGCCGAAGTCGTCAGCCGGCATGCCCGGCGAGCTGTGGGTGCGTGCGAGCGGCGTCGACCCGCGGCGCGGCTTCTTCAGCGGCTACCTGAAGGACGACGCGGCCACCGAGGAGGCCTGGGCGGGCGGCTGGTTCCACACCGGCGACATCGTGCGCGCCGACGACGACAGGCAATCTGTACTTCGTCGACCGCAAGAAGAACGTCATTCGCCGCAGCGGCGAAAACATCTCGGCGGTCGAGGTCGAGAGCGTGCTGAAGCAGCATCCGCTGGTGCAGGCGATCGGCGGTGGCCGCCACGCCCGACCCGGTGCGCGGCGACGAGGTGCTGGCCTGCATCGTGACGCGCGCAGCCGGTGCCGCGGCCGAACGAGCGCGAGCTCGCGCGCGCATTGGTTGACCACACGCTGCGCGCAGCTGGCCTATTTCAAGGCGCCGGGCTACGTGGCCTTCGTCGACGCGCTGCCGCTGACGCCCTCGCAGAAGATCCAGCGCGGCGAGCTCAAGGCGCATGGCGGCGCACGCTTGCCCACGCAGCCGCACTGCATCGACACGCGCGCGTTGAAGCGAGGCCAGTCACTGATGGCGCGCCGCGGCTACGACGGCGTGGCGGTCGCGGTGCCGGTCACGCGTGCCCTACGTGCGCTACTCGATCCGCGGCGCACACTGGTTCCTCGGCCAGGCGGTGCGCGAGCTGTGCGACGCGTCGGGCTTGAAGAAGGAGCAGTTCGACGGCCTCACGGTCAGCAGCTTCACGCTGGCGCCCGACACCGCGGTGGGCGTCACGCAGCACCTCGGGTTGTCGCCGCGCTGGCTCGACCACATCCCCATCGGCGGCGCGATCGGGCGTGATGGCGGTGCGGCGCGCCGCGCGCGCGGTGCAGGCGGGCGATGCCGACATCGTGGCCTGCATCGCGGCCGACACCAACCACGTCGATTCGTTTCGCCAGATGCTGGGCAGCTTCAGCCAGTTCGCGCGCGACGCCACGCATCCCTACGGCTCGGGTGGTCCCAACGCGGTGTTCGCCTTCATCACCGACCACACGATGCGCACGCAGCGGCGCCACGCGCGAAGACTTCGGCCGCATCTGCGTCGATCAGCGCGCACAACGCACTGGCCAGCGGCGGCACGCTGTTCAAGCGAGCGCTGACGATGGACGAATACCTCGCCGCGCGCGCCGATCGCCGACGCCGCTGCGCCTGTTCGACTGCGTGATGCCGTGCGCCGGCGCCGAGGCCTTCCTGGTGATGAGCGTCGACGCGTGCGCGCGACCTGGGCCTGCCGCATGCGCTGCTGCGTGGCGCGATCGAGCGCCACAATGCCTATGCCGACGACCCGGTGATGATGCGCGGCGGCTGGCGCATGGACCGCGACGAGCTGTACGCGATGGCCGGTGCCGAGCCGAGCGACATGGATTTCGTGCAGACCTACGACGACTACCCGGTGATCGTGATGATCCAGTTCGAGGACCTGGGCTTTTGCGACAAGGGCGACGGCCCGGCGTTCGTGCGTGCGCATCGATTCACCTGGGACGGCAGCTTTCCCAACAACACCAGCGGTGGACAGCTGTCGGCGGGCCAGGCCGGCGCTGCGGGAGGCTTTCTCGGCATGACCGAGGCGATCCGCCAGCTGACCGGCCAGGCCGCGGAGCATGCCGTGCCGCGGGCCAAGCTCGGGCTGGTCAGCGGCTACGGCATGGTCACCTACGACCGCTGCCTGTGCACCGGCGCGGTGATCCTCGGAGCAGCGCGTGACGCCGCCTGCGGTCAAGCCGAAGCGCAAGAACCCGGTCCTGCGCACGCGGCAGATCAACCTGCCGCCGTCGGCGCGCAGCCGCGTCGCGCTGGGCCTCACCGCGGCGGCCGCGATGGGGCGCTTCGAGCTGCAGCAATGCGCGGATTGCCGGGCCGTGCTGTACCCGCCGCGCGAGGCCTGCCCGCGCTGCGCCGGCGCGCGGCTGCGCTGGCGCGAGCAAAGCGGCGAGGGCGAGTTGCTCGCCGGCACCACCTTGCATCACAGCAACGATCTCTTCTTTCGCGAACGGCTGCCGTGGCGGCTCGGGCTGGTGCAAGCTCGATGCCGGGCCGACGCTGATGGTTCACCTGCACGGCGGCGTGGCCGCTGCCAGGCGATCGCGCGTCGGACGCGCGTGCGCATTGCCGCGCGACTCGACCGCGCCGGACAGGCCGTGCTTGATCGCTTTGCCTGAAAAGGACGCCTCGAACATGGCCGACGACCCGATGCTGCGTGAGATGACCAGCGATCCCAAGTCGCGCAAGGTGCTCGTCACCGACGGCATGACCGCGGTCGGCCAGGCCCTGGTGCGCGAGTTCGCCAAGTCGGGCGCCGAGCTGATCTGGGTCGGCCATGCCGAGCCGTGGAAGCAGCACGGCAGCGGGCTCGAGGCCATCGCCGCGTTGCCGCAAGTGACGCTGGTGCCGCTCGACCTCACCGACGGCCGCTCGGTGCAGGCGCTGGCCGGCGAGATCGGCGGCAAGGTCGACATCGTGGTCAACAACGCCGAGGTGCACCGCGGCTTTCGGCATCTCCGGCGCGGCGCGGCACCGACGTGGCCAAGCTCGAGATGGAAGTCAACTACTTCGGCGCGTTGCGGCTGGCGCAGGCGTTCGGACCCGCGCTGGCGGGCCGCAGCGCCGACGGCGCGGCCAACGCCTGCGCGTGGGTGAACCTGCTGTCGATCTATGCGCTGGCCAACTTTCCGCCGCACGGCACCTATTCGGCCAGCAAGGCGGCCGCGCACTCGCTGGCGCAGTGCCAGCGTGCCGAGTTGCGCGGCGCCGGCATCCGCGTGGTCAACGTGTTTCCGGGGCCGATCGACGACGAATGGAACCAGAACCTGCCGCCGCCCAAGCTGGCGCCCGCGGCATTGGCCGCGGCGGTGGTGAAGGCGCTGCGCGACGGCCTCGAAGACGTCTATCCCGGCGACGTGGCGCACGAATGGTTCGAGCGCTGGCGCGACGACCCCAAAGTGCTCGAGCGCGAAATCGCTGCCGGAGGCGCGTGATGGCGACGTCGCGCAAGACTCGCGCCGCCGAGCCGATGCCGGCGGCGCAATTGCTGTCGCTGCTGGCCGGCGCATTGAGCAACGGTCGCATTCGCGTGGTCGACCTCACGCAGACGCTGGCGCCGGAGTTCCCGCAGATTGCGTTGCCGCCCGAGATGGGCCAGTGCTGGCCGTTTCGCATCGAGGAGGTGTCGCGCTACGACGAGCGCGGGCCGGGCTGGTACTGGAACAACTTTTCCTGCGGCGAGCACACCGGCACGCACTTCGACGCGCCGATCCACTGGATCTCGGGCAAGGATCTGCCGCATGGATCGGTGGACACGATTCCGGCGCAACACTTCATCGCGCCAGCCTGCGTGGTCGACTGCAGCGCGCAGGCCGCCGCCGACCCCGACTACCTGCTGAGCATGGCCGACCTCGAGGCCTTCGAGGCCGCGCACGGTCGCATCGCCGCCGGGCTCGTGGCTGCTGATGCGCACCGATTGGTCCAAGCGCTGGACGCAAGCGGGCGATGCGCTGGCCTATCAGAACTTCGACGAGACGGGGCAGCACACGCCGGGCCCGAGCAGTGAGGCGGTGCGCTTTCTGGTCGAGCAGCGCCAGGTGCTGGGCTTCGGCTCCGAGGCGATCGGCACCGACGCGGGCCAAGGCGCCCACCTGCGTCCGCCGTACCCGTGCCACACCTTCATGCACGGCTCGGGCCGCTACGGGCTGCAGTGCCTGGCCCACCTGGACCAGCTGCCGCCCACTGGCAGCGTACTGATCTGCCCGCCGCTGAAGATCCAGCGCGGCAGCGGCAGCCCGTTGCGCGTGCTGGCGCTGGTGCCGTAGCTGCGCGCCGCTTCTGCTGACAGTTGGTCACAAGGCGGGCGCCGCGCGGCAGTTGCGCGCTTTGGCCCCGCGTTCGAGGGGCGGCTCAACCCGATGAACCAGAGCGGTTCGCGACATCGGTCACGTGCCCCGGGGATGGTGACGCCGAGGCAACCGGTTCACGCTCAAGACCGCCATCACACAGCGCAGCCCCGCGCGCATGTCCACGCCGTCATCCAACGTCCCCGCTTCAACGGTCGATCGCATCGATCTGTCCGCATTCACGCCTTTGCGGCCCGCGGAGCGGACGCTGTTGCGCGCCTTCGTCGACGACGACATCGCACGCGTCGGCTTGCGTCGCCCGCTGGTGCCGTCCGATTCAATCAGCGTGCGTGGCGCATTGGTGGCGCATATCGCCCGCCACGGCGGCGCAGGCCGTCGTGTGCAAATCGTTGGTGCGTGGGTCGAAGGACCGCTGGATCTGCGCGACGCGTCCGTGCCCGAGGGCCTGTGGTTCTTTCGCTGCGTGTTCGATGCCTCACCGCGCTTCGACGGTGCCCGCATCGGTGGCAGTTTGAGCTTTCCGGGTTGCCTGCTGCCGGGCCTGCGCGCTGAGGACTGCACCGTGGCCGGCGACGTGGCGCTCAACGCCGGCTGCACGGTGCGCCTGGATGTGCGGCTGGCGCGTGCCACGGTAGGCGGCGACCTCAACTGCGGACGCCTGCAACTGCGCAGCGGCGAGCGGGTCGACATGCAGGTGCCGCGCCGCCTCGTCGCCGACGGTGCGAGCGTGGCAGGGGATGCGCTGCTGACCGATGGCTTCGAGTCCGATGGCGACGTGCGGTTGGTCGGCTTGCGGCTGGTGGGCGATCTGCGTGCCAGCTCAGCGCGCCTGAGCGGACACGTCAACGGCGACGGCCGGCGCAGCGACGCTCTCAACCTCGACCTCGCGCGGGTGGCGGGCAACGTGGCACTGGATCGCGGTTTTTCGGCGGCCGGCGGCGTCCGCCTGAAGCGCGCGCGCATCGAAGGCGACCTTGACTGCTCTCACGCCGCATTCGATGCGTTCGGCGACATGGGCTGGCGTGGCGCGGTGGCGTTCGCGCTCGATCGGGCGCGCGTCGGCGGCACGCTGGTGCTGGCGCGGCTCAAGCAACCGCTGTCGCGCGCCACGCTCGCTGACGCCAGTGTCGGTGCCTTGCACGACGACGACACCAGCTGGGGTGAGGCGTTGGTGCTCGACGGTTTTGCGTACCGGCAACTCGCGGCGGCGGCGCCGGCGTCTTCGGGCTTTCGTATCGAGTGGCTGGCCCGGCAAGAGCCGGCGCACATGGGCCGCGACTTTCGCGCACAGCCTTGGCAGCAATTGATACGGGCGTTTCAGCGCATGGGGCTGGCGGGCGCCGCGCGCGACGTGGCGGTCGCCAACGAGGTTCAGCTGCGCCGCGTCGGGCGCATCGGAGCGCACCTGCCGCCGCGCTGGCGCTGGCTGCCGCGTCTGGCGCACCGGGTATTCGGCGTGTTTGCGGGCTATGGCCACCGGCCATGGCGGCTGGTGTGGGCGCTGGTCGCACTGTGGTTGGGCTGCGCGGCATTCTTCTCACTGGCAGCCGAACACGGCGCGGTCGCGCCAGTCGTGTCGCCGGGGGCTGCCGATGCGCGTGCCGGAGCCTGTGCGACGAGCGCCGGCGGCGCAGTCGATTGGACGCGATGCGCTGCGTTGCCGCCGGCGCATCCCGCGTTCAGCGCGTTGGCCTTTTCCTTGGAGCACGCGCTGCCGTTCGTCGACCTGCGGCAGCGTCGCCTGTGGAGTGTGGCCGACGGTCCCACCGCATCGACTGCATGGGGCGCGCTTGCGCGCGCCGTCGCGCAGTTCGAGACCGGGCTGGGTTGGGCAGCGTGCGGGTTGGCGCTGGTTTGCCTTGTCGCACCGCTAACCAGAAGTCGCGCCATCGCCTGACGCCCAGTTGACAGCGCCCGCGACGGTGTAGCCTCACAGTCTGCGCACTGGAGGCTTGAATGACCGATTCCCCGACCGCCGCGTCGCTGGCCAGCACCGACCTGATCGACAGCGCCCACCCCAGCGTGGTGGCTTTCGCACGCGAGTGCGCAGTGGGCGGCAGCGATCGCGAGCGCGCGGTGGCGCTGCACGACGCGGTACGCGACGGCTTTCGCTACGACCCCTACCGCGTCGACCTGTCGCCCGACGGCATGCGCGCCAGCAGCGTGGTGCGTCGCGGCACCGGCTGGTGCGTGCCCAAGGCGGCGTTGCTGGCGGCGGCGTGCCGTGCGGCGGGCATTCCAGCGCGCGTGGGCTATGCCGACGTGCGCAACCACCTGAGCACCGAGCGCATGCGCCGCACGATGCAGACCGACCTGTTCATCTGGCACGGCTACACCGACATCTGGATCGACGGCGCCTGGCGCAAGGCCACGCCGGCGTTCAACCGCGAGCTGGTCGAGCGCTTCGGTCTGCTGCCGCTGGCTTTCAACGGCCACGACGATTCGATCTACCACCCGTTCGATCGCGCGGGCAACAAGCACATGGAGTATCTGCAGTACCGCGGCAGCTTCGACGACATGCCGCTCGATCGCATCGTGGCCGACTTCGCTCGCACCTATCCGGTGTGGCTGGAACAGGGCCGCGACCTGAAGAGCGCCGACTTCATGGCCGAAGTCGAACGCGAGAACCGACGATGAGCGCCGCTCGGCCGCTCCGAAGGCGCTCGCTCCCCCTGGGGGGATGGCGCGCAGGGCCAAGGGGGATTCATGAGCGTGGGCGATAACGATGCGGTTTCCGACGACGCCCCGGCGGGCTTCGAGCCGCTGGCCATTGGTGGCAACTTCATGGCCCACAACGGGCCGCTGTACGTGCGCGTGGTCGACGGCCGTGCGCAACTCGGCTTTTCGCGTTCAGGCGCGGCACACCAACCCGCTGAACAATTGCCACGGCGGCATGCTGGCCAGCTTCGGCGACATGCTGCTGCCGGTGTGCATCCATCGACAGAGTGCCGAGGTGGGCCGGCGTTTCCTGCCCACCATCAGCCTGCAGATCGACTACCTGGCGCCGGCGCCGCTGGGCGCCTGGGTGCTGGGCGAGGCCGACGTGCTGCGCGTGACGCGCACGATGGTGTTCGCGCAGGGCGTCGCGCGCATCGACGGCAAGCCGGTGCTGCGCGTCAGCGGCACCGTTCAAGATCGGCCAGCCGTTCGACTGGCCGGTCGAGGGCGCGGGCGACTAGCCCGTCGCCGCGAGCGGCGACGCGTCGCCCGGGGCTCACTGCGGTGCTGGTGCAACCATGCCAGCTTGGCAGCGTACAGATCGCGCTCGTCGCGTGAGCTGCTCAGCGCCTTCGGCCCGCTCCAGGTGGTGCTGCGCGGCGCTGGTCTCGCCGAGCTGGTAGTAGAGCCACCGCGAGCCAGAAGTGGAACTCGCTGGAGTAGTCGACGCGCGCGACCTCGCGTGCGAAGAAGTCGCGTGCGGCGCGCGCATCGCCTCGCTGCAGCGCCTGCTGGCCCTGCTCGAACCAGTGGTAAGGCGGCTCGGGCTCGATCGCAGCCAGGCGCACCCGCAAGGCGGCGGCCTCGTCTTGGCCTGCCCTGCTGCTCGAGCAGCACCGCCAGGTTGTGCAGCGCCTGCGTGTGATCGGGCTGGCGGCTCAACAACTCGCTCGAACACCCGCTCGGCGGCATCGGCATGACCGCTGCGCTGGTAAATCACGCCCAGCGTGTTGATCACGCCCGCGAATTGGCCGGGTCGGCGAGCAGGCCTTCGCGAGCCCACCAGTAAGCCTCATCCGTGGCGTCGCGTGCCAGTGCCTCGGCGGCACGGTTGTTCATGAACATTGCCACCACGGTGGCCTCGTCGATCGGCCGCATGCGCAATCCCTGCAACTCGCCGGGCGGCCAGGAAGTCGATCGTCCACGACGCGATAGTCCGCGCCGCGCGTCCGACTCGCGAAGCGCCGGCCAATCGTGATGTTGATGTGGCCGCTGCGCAGCAGCAGGGAACCATTGCGGCTCCACGTTTCTTCGGTGTAGGCGCTGTTGTATTCGACCTGCAGGCCGAGCTCTTTGGCCAGCGCTGCGGTCATGACCACCAGCGACAGGCAGTTGCCGGTGCGCGCATCGAAAGCCTGCGCGGCATTGCGCGTGACCGCGGAGTCGTACTCGATCTTCAACTCGCCGTGCTTGTACAGCGATCTGCATCAGCCAGTCGGCGCGATTTTGAAGGAACTGCGCCCCCGCGTGCTCTGGCGCAGATAGTCGCGCATCGCGTCGCTGACGCGCGAACACCTCCGCGCATCGATCGGCTGCGCGGGCGCGTAAACGATTCGTCATGCAGCAGCGCCTGCGGCGGGCCACGACGGGACGCGGGCCGTGCTGCACGCCACCGCGACAGGCTCAGCCACAACCGCACAGCCACCGCACCATGGACGCCCTGGGACGCGCCATCGCGCCCGTGACGGCGATTGTGCCGCTGAAACCGCCACGTCACCGTGTTTGTGGCGGGGCTTCAGCTGCGCGGCTGTCGCTGACCGACGATCACCACCTGTTGCACTGCACCGAAGCTCTGCGCGTAAGCCAGGCAGGCCTGTGCATAGCGCTGGTCGGCGGTATTGGCAAGCGCGCTCACGATGGTCAGCGTGATCAACCCGGACAGCCCGAGGGCGACGGCACGGATGGCGATGCGCTCGAACATGGTGGTGCTCCTTGCAGGCAACAGCGTCGGTTGCTTGAGGAGGCACTGTAGACACCGTGTCCTGGCCACGCGAGCGGCTTGCGACGAACTGCGTGTCCGTCGCGGATGAGCTGCGGCCGCCGAGATTGGCGGCAGCGACGCCGTGACGCGATCACGCGCGCATGCGCAATGGCCGATTGCGGCCGCGCAAATGGCCTCGTCCGGATCAGTCGGGCACCACCGCCGTGGTCTCGATCTCGACCTTGGCGCGGTCCTCGAGCAGCGCCTTGACCTCGACCGCCGTCATCGCCGCGTTGTAGGCGCCGATCAACTCGCGGTAGGCGCGGCCGATCTCGCGCGCGGCGGCCAGGTACTCGCGCTTGTCGGTGACGTACCACGTCATGCGCACGATGTGCTCGGGGCGAGCGCCGGCCTCACGCAGCACGGTGGCCACGTTGTCGAGCGCCTGGCGTGCCTGCGCGGCGAAGTCGTCGCTGTGGAACACGCCTTGCGCGTCCCAGCCGATCATGCCGGCGATGAACACCATGCGGCCGCGCGCGCTGACGCCGTTGGCGTAGCCCTTGGGGCGCGGCCATCCGGCAGGGAGGATCACTTGCGGTTCGGTCATCGCGCGGTCCTTCGAGGTTCGCGTGCGTCAATTGCCGTGATGCGACCGACGCCGGACGCGATGTGCCATTGAAAGTGTTTGGCCGCATAGGACGCCAGCTGAATGCGATTGCCAGCCGCGAGGCCTGGGTCGACGCGTTTGGTCATTTCCGGAGTGTTCATGCCGCTTTTTCCTGGCTGGCCGCCATCTGCACCCGCAAGCGGCCGAGCCCTTCGTACAACGATTGCTTTTGCGCGGCGTCGATGCCTGCGAACAGTTCGATCACCCATTGCTCGTGTTCGCGCGCGATGCGCTCGAACGCTTTGCGGCCAGCCGGTGTCATGCGCAGCCGCCACGAGCGGCGGTCGTCGGGGTCGCTGTCGCGCTGCACCAGGCCTTCGCGTTCGAGCTCGTCGGTCAATGCGGTGACGTTGCCACCGGTGACCATGAGATAGCGCGACAGCGTGCTCATGCTCAAGCCTTCGGCATGCCGATGCAGCTGTGCCAGATAGTCGAAGCGCGCCAGCGAGATCTCGAAACGCGATCGCAGCCGCTGCCGCACCTCAGTTTCGACCTGCGTGCTGCAGGCCAGCAGGCGCAGCCACAACTTCAGCGACAGGTGGTCGTCGTGCTCGGTACGCGCCTCCAGGCCGATGGCGTGGTCGTCTAGAAGGTGCGGGCGACCGAAGCGCCTCGTGGTGCGGCTCATCGCGCGGCTCCCGGTGCGGCGGCCAACGCTGCCGCGCGTTCACGCTGGAAGTTGGCCTCCATCTGAGGCTTGGCGGTGCGGTACTGATGCGGCCAGTCGATGGCGGTGAAGCCGATCTTGGCCGCTTCGCTGAGCGTCCAGGCCGGGTTGGCCAGGTGCGGGCGCGCCACCGCGCACAGGTCGGCACGGCCCGCCGCGATGATGCTGTTCACGTGGTCGGCTTCGGAGATCGCGCCCACCGCGATGGTGGCGATGCCCACCTCGTTGCGGATGCGATCGGCAAACGGTGTCTGGTACATGCGCCCGTAAGTGGGCCTCTGGTGCACGCTGACTTGGCCCGACGAGCAGTCGATCAGGTCGGCGCCGGCGGCCTTGAACGCGCGCGCGATCTCGACCGCATCGCTCGGCGTGATGCCACCTTCGACCCAGTCGTGCGCCGAGATGCGCACCGACATCGGCAGGTGGTGTGGCCACACCGCGCGCACCGCGGCGAACACCTCAAGCGGGTAACGCAGCCGGTTGGCGAGGCTGCCGCCGTAGGCGTCGCCGCGGCGATTGGTCAGCGGCGAGATGAAGCTCGACAGCAAGTAGCCGTGCGCGCAGTGCAGCTCGAGCCAGTCGAAGCCGGCATCCGCCGCGTAGC
Source organism: uncultured beta proteobacterium (assembly GCA_963774185.1). GTDB lineage: Bacteria > Pseudomonadota > Gammaproteobacteria > Burkholderiales > Burkholderiaceae_C > JAEUPI01. The sequence goes on along the minus strand of CAVZEK010000037.1, from coordinate 28,880 downwards.
GGGCGGCACGCACGAAGTCGGCGGTCACGCGATCCATGTCGGCGCGGTCCATCGCCTTCGGTGTGGCGCCGCCGTCGTCGAGGTAGGGCACGCGGCGAGGCGGCGATCAGCGGCCAGTTGCCACTGGCCAGCGGCTGATCGGCGCCGGCGCCTTGCCACGGCTCGTTGGTCGAACCCTTGGCGCCGGCGTGGCCGATCTGCATCGCGATCCTGGCGTCGGACTCGCGGTGCACGAAGTCGACGATGCGCTTCCAGGCGCGGGCCTGGGCCTCGTTCCACAGGCCCGGACAACCCGGCGTGATGCGCGCGTCGGGGGAGGGACAGGTCATCTCGGCCACCACCATGCCGGCGCCGCCGAGCGCGCGCGAGCCCAGGTGCACGAGATGGAACTCGTCGGGCACGCCGTCGACGCAGCAATACTGCGCCATCGGCGAGACGACCACCCGGTTCTTCAGCGTGACAGAGCGCGCGGTGTAGGGCGTGAACATCGGCGGCACGGCCAGCGCGGTGGGCGCGCCCGCTTTGGCGTCGAACCAGCGTTCGAAGCCTTCGAGCCAGGCCTTGTCGCGCAGGCGCAGGTTCTCGTGGCTGATGCGCTGGCTGCGCGTCAGCATCGAGTACATGAACTGCTCGGGCTCGAGCTGGTCGCAGTAGCGCTCGCCGCACACCTCGAACCACTCCATCGCGTTCCACGCCGCGTTCTGCAGGCGCACCACGTCGACCGCGCGCGCCGCCTGGTAGAGCGCGAGCACCTCGGGAATGTGATCGACGGTGTCGCCGTGCTGCTTGAACTGCGACGTCAGCTCGATCGCGTCTTCGAGCGCGAGCTTGGTGCCCGAGCCGATCGCGAAGTGCGCGGTGTGCACCGCATCGCCCATCAGCACCACGTGGCTGCGACCGTTGAAGTGCGACCACTGCTCGCACGTGATGCGCTGGAAATTGAGCCACGCCGAACCGCGCAGGTGACGCGCGTTGGTCATCAGCTTCTCGCCGCGCAGGTTGCGCGGCGAACAATTCTTCGCAGAAGGCAATCGACTGATCCTGGTCGGCGCGATCCAGGCCATGCGCCTTCCACACATGCTCGGGGCACTCGACGATGAAGGTCGACGTCGTGTCGTCGAACTTGTAGATGTGGGCCTGAAACCAGCCGTGCTCGGTCTTCTCGAACAGGAAAGTGAACGCGTCGTACTGCTTGTTGGTGCCGAGCCAGATGAAACGGTTGGGCCGCGTCACGATGTCGGGCTTGAAGACGTCGGCGTAGCGGCCACGGATCCTCGAGTTGATGCCGTCGCTGGCGATGATCAGGTCGGCGTCGGGATAGTCGGTGTCGGCATTGACCTCGGTTTCGAATACGAGCTTGACGCCCAATTCTTCGCAGCGCGCCTGCAGGATGTTGAGCAGCTTCTTGCGCCCGATGCCCACGAAGCCGTGGCCGCCGGAGCGGATGGCCCGGCCTTTGAAGTGCAGCTCGATGTCGTCCCAGTGATTGAACGCCTGCTGGATCGTGTCGGCGGTGGGCGCGTCCCACGCGCGCATGTTGTCCATCGTGGCGTCGGAGAACACCACGCCCCAGCCGAAGGTGTCGTACGGCCGATTGCGTTCGACCACGGTGACGTCGTGGTCGACCGACAACTGCTTCATCAGCAGCGCGAAATACAGGCCGGCAGGGCCGCCGCCGATGCAGACGATCTTCAGAATGGATCTCCCACCGAACTCGAAAGCGCACCCGCACCACGCAGGATCGATCGCCGATTAGTTTAACTATGAAATATCAATTTGCAAAGCGACTTGGGCCGGGCACTCGTCGCCCCGGCGGTCCCCATCGGATGGCCATGCCCCACCAGTCGCAGCGCGCGCTTCCTTGTTCGCCGCGCGGCCGCCCGCCGGCCGGTTCGAGCCGGCCCGCAGGCGGTGGGAAGCGGGCCCCGCCGCGCGCTGGTCGAATTGAACGACCTGCGCGGCAATGGAGTCGTCACGCGCGGCGCTAGAACAGCACCTCTTGTTGGGCCTGCATGGGCTCGCTCATCGTCCAGGCCAGCCAACGCCACGCACTGGGGTTGTGCTGCATGATGCCCAGCCACCCCTGGCGCTGCGCACGCAGGTAGTTCTGGTGCTTGTCGCGCACCTTGAGGCCGTAGACATCGTGCACGGCGTGCGTGATCTCGTGCACCGCCACCACCGGCAGGTTGCGGCCGTGCAACCCGTTGTACAACTGCACCTCGCGGTGTGCGGGGTCGTACCACCCGAACGCGCTGCCGGTCTCGGACTTCGAGATCATGCGCACCGTCACCGGGTGGCCGCCCACCAGAATGCGCTTGGGCGTCGAAGGCGCGCGTGGCAAGCAGCGGCGCACCACGCGGTCGTAGCGCAGGTCACCGGGCAGGTGTTCGCTCAGCAGCAGGTTGAACCACAGCCACGCGCGCGGATTGCGCTGCGCGAACTCCACCAGACCGGTGGCGAAGCTATGCGTGTAAGCCTCTTCGACGCAGCCCTGCTGGCAGCCGCGGCTCACATGGCACAGACGGATCAGGCAGTCGAGCAGGGCGTCGAGCAGACGCAGACCGCTCAAGTCCTGCCGCAATTCGATGCGGTGCGCTTCCAGGTTCACGCAGGCCAGGCGCCTGCGGTCGAGCATGGTTGCGCTCGGGCGCAATTCGATGGCCAGACGATAAGGTCCGAGTTCGATCGGGAATGGCAGGCGGGCAGCCCAATCGCGTCCCGCTGCTAGACGCAGCGGGACGGCGGGCGCGAAGGAATAGGAGGGAGGCACGGCAGTCGAGGGTGATTGGGTACGGCACAGCGGGGCTGCGGGCCGGCCATGCCGTCCGCTCAGCCCATTGTGCGGCCCTCGGCTTACCTGACCGCCGGCCATGGCGAAGCGACGGGGCCAGACCAGCCTGTATGGACATACAGAATGATCCAGGCGGTGGCCTGTGGTGCGGGCGCTTCAACGGCGAGGCCAACGGGTTTACGCTGCGGGTTCCAGATTAGGGGGTTGTGACCAACCTGCCGGCTGAACTCCATGAGCCAACCATCCAAACTTCGCAAACCACGCGGGGCTGCTCGCGTGATCGAGGAGGGCCTCGACGGCGACCTGGGTCCGATCCACGAGCGGCCCGACGGGTACTACTGGTGCACCCGCGACGGCCACCGCGAGTTCGGGCCTTTCGCTTCGTACGAATTGGCGCGCATGGACCGTGATCGCCTCGACGAGCAGGCGCCGCAACCCGGAGAATCGCTCGACGAGGCCGAAGACGAACTGGGTATCGGCAAGTGGATCGACCCGGATACTGGCTCACTGGCCGAAGGGGCCTCGCCGCCGCACCTGGATGACGACTGGCGGTGAGCGCCAAGGCGAACCGTTGGGTGGACGGCCCTGGCCAAACCCATCAACGCGAGCAGCGCCTTTGTCCAACACCTGCCCAGACCGCAGCAATGCGCCGCGTCGTCGCTGGCCCGAACTCAGATCTCGCGCCCGATGCCCCAGCGGCTCTCGACGATCGGTGTCAGCAGGGCGATCCACCACAGCGCGGACGCTGCCAACGGCCACTGCAGGCTCACGATCATCGCGGTGCCGAACAGCAACATTGCCAGCGCAGGCAGTAGCAGCGGGCGCCCCCGGCCGAAGGCCTGCGGATCGAGCCGGCGCGCGTGCATACGCAGGAACAGCCCGGCCGTCGCGGCGGCGAAGAGGCTGGTGCTATATGCCAGCGAGCCGAACCGCGTGCCGAAGTTGGAACTGACGATGCTGGTCGAGATCGGCAGCAGGGTGAGCGTGCCCAGGAATGCCAGGTTCAGAGCCACGAACTTGAGGTCCGAATGCTTCATGCGTCGGAAGACGCGCCAGTGCGAGATCCAGAACATCGAAACGACGAGGAAGCTGAGCACGACTGCCCACAGGTCGAGCAGGAACGGTATCAGCAGCGCCAGCTTCCCAGATATCAATTCGTCATGACTGGGGATGCGGACCCGGTAGGCGAGGAGGGTCAGGGTGACGGCGAAGACGCTGTCGCCAATCCGCGCGATTCGTACTAGCTCGGTCTCGCCGTTCATGGATGCATGCTAGCGGAGCGCGGTTAGCGGCGGTGGTGGTGTCGGTCACGTCACCGCAGCGGAGGGAGCACGGCTAAACGTAGAACAGGCCCATCACCTCGTGCGCTATCTCGACGAATTGATGTCTCGGGGGGCCCTTCGGGACCCAGTCATAGCCGCTGGCTTGTTCTGGGTCTGGACCAGGGTAGGGAACGAACTCCATGCCTGGAACGAAGTCGGGGTGCGCCTTCAGCCGCTGATTCAGCTCGGCCATGTACTGTGTCCGAGTGATCTGGAGTTTAGGGGTAGGCGGCTCTGAGCTGCCCCATAGCGGATCGCGGACTGGCTCGTCAGCTTGGCGACGGAGGCCATGCTTATACCCACGCGCTGTACCCATGGTTAGTATCTGCTATCAAACAAGCCCTCGTACTCATTAGAGTACAGGAGGTGATTGTTTTCGTGGTGGGACGAGGAGGATAGCATCGCCTGTCCCTCGTCAGCATTGATGGTTTCAACGGCGATCAACTCGGCCCCGTCGATACGCGGGACGAGGAGGTGCCCAGCAATCGTGGTCTTGCCCACGTTTCCCGAAAAGTTAATGACCGCGACTTTCATTGGTGCTCCTTGCTCGAAAGAGGGGATTGGTGATCCTGTTCCTGACGAAGGACGCCGCGATTTCCTTGCCTGTGCGTAGGTCTGTGATGAGGCCGAGCGAAGCGGACCTTGGGGCCGCGGTTGGTGCCGGACCATTGACATTCAGAGCAAGGCTCGTATCTCTCGCCACGGCCAGTGGCTGGCGCTTCGAATACCGGGCGCCCTCGCGCTGAACCGTGCTCAAGCTCACTTCCACACCGACATCAACCAGGGCCTCGCGAATCGCTTCCCACGCGTAGCCCTCGGAGCGCAGCCGGGCGATCTCCGTTTCGAATGCACGTGCCTTGCAATCGACTCGCCCGCGTGGGCGTTTGGGCGTCAGTCTCACACGGTTGCTCCAGTTTCTTCGACGTCGATCTTAGATTCCTGCCGTGCGGCTTACCAGTCAAACCTACTCGGATAGTGGTCAACTCGACCCGCAATTTGCTCGCTTGTTGGTCGGATTGCGTTCACTTCTTAGTCGGCTATTAATTACTAAATAGGCAATCCACAAAGACAAATCAATTGCAGGATAGGCGCCGTGGCGCCGATGTCGGACACGCTTCGCGATGAACGCGTCTTCCCCATCGGTGCCGACAGCTCCTGACCTGGTCACAGTCAATCTGCGCGGCATGAAGCAAGCGCTGATCGAGCGGGCACGCGGGGAGGGTTTGTCGGCATCGCGACTCGTTCGGCAGGCAGTGGCCGAACTCCTGCGCAATCGCAGTGCACCTGAATCGGCCGGAGTCGCGCCAGAGGCGTCGTCGTGGGACGGCCGTGTTCGGGTTTCGCTCCGGTTGTCGTGAAGCCAACATGACGATCTGCACGAGCGCGCCGCGACAGCTGGCCTGCCGTTCGGCGGCTACGTGATATTGCTGATGTGCTCTTCGACGGAGCCACTGACTGCCTTCGATCGAGCCGCACGCACCGCGGCGCTGGCGCGGTCGAATGCGGACCTGTCAACTTTGGAGCCGCAAGCTGACGGGCTTCCGCGCCAGGGCGCCGTGCGAGCGGCGCAGGAATACCGGCATTCGCTCCGCACGTCGGCGTCGAGCGTGTCGGGGACGCATCTGGCACTGGCCTGCGAAGTGCTCGCGCAAGACCGCGAGTCGCGTCACCGCACGTGAATCAGCTCCTTTGCGGTCACTTAGGGCGTCGCCCACGCACCCGACCCAGACCCGAAGTGCACGTCGCAGAATTCGCCGCCCCGAAGGTGCCATTGGGCCGACCGCCACAGACGCTTGTCGCGCAGACTAATCGCCGCGCGCGGCAATGTGAACCTAGGTAAAGCTGCGCCTTGTGCGGGGAGTCCCTGTCGCCCTGTGAGAAGCCACCTGCGTTAGGCCGAGCGGATGCGTGCTTCTGCCTCGGCGCGCTGTCGACCCCTGTGCGAGGCTCGCATTCGCTTGACTCTGCTTCGGGGATCGCCTCATCGCGGCTCACCAGCATGCAACTCAGTACCGATGTCGGCGCGCTCCGCCCACGCCACCAAGGGCTGGCAGGCAGCCTGCCGGCGTGGGTCGAGTTGGCCTTGGTGCTGGCGGCCATTGCGGCCATGTTGCCAGCGTTCGATCGCGTCGCCGAGCTCGCTGACGGTCGCGAACACCGCTTTGCCGAAACCGGCTTGCGGGTCACTGAGCTGCCCCAGCCCACCTTGCCCACCCTTTGCCCCGTCCACGCCCGGCAAGCCGAGGCCATGGTGCGCGAACGTCTGTGCGCTGCGTTCAGCGCAGCGCCATCGGCAGCTGTGGCCTCGTCCGGGACCAGGCTGCCGGCCGTGCTCGAGCAGGCCACACTGCGTGCTGGAAACGCCTTGCTCGCCCCGCTGCACGAAGCCGAAGTGCGCTTGAATGGGCTGCGCCTGCAACAGCGCGCGGGTGGAGGCGATGTCCGTGACATCGCATCCGGCATCGCTGCGATCGAGGCCGACATCCAGCCTTATATCGATCGCTTCCAATTGACGGCCCGTGACTCTGCCGGGCCACCCGCACTGGGCTGCGCCGTGCGCTGGGTCGAGGCTGCCTTGGCTGCCCCGGCAAAGCCCGGGAACGCCGGCGCAATGCAGACGATGGCTCAGGCCAATGCCCTGCTGCTGCTGGCCGCGGCCGTCGACGGCCGCAGCGCCACCGCCCCACTGGCCAACGCAGCCCTGCTGCCGGAGGCCGCCGCGCCTGGGTTGGGCTGCGAGGGCGGGGCCACGGCAGCACTCTCGGCCACCGCAGCGGTCCTGGGTGACGCCCGGCAGTCGCTGGTCAACGCGCGAAAGGACGAGGCCATGCGCCGATTGTTGCCATCGGCTGGCGTCCAATGGGCGGGCGCCATGCTGCTTGGTTTCGCCTTGCTGGTGTGGAGTCGACGCTCCGGGCAACCGGCGTTTGGCGTGGCGGCCGCATTGGCACTGTGGGCGCTCGCCGCCTGGCTGGCTCGCGTGCCGTGGCCGTTCGCCGGCCACCGTGCCTTCGAGCCCGCGCGGCCGGAGCGCTGGGAGCAGGCGCTGGCCAGCCCACCCGCCGACTTCGTGTGGTGGCTCCTTGCAAGCGCTGCGCTGGTGTGGGTGTGGGCCATCAGCCGCAAGCGCGACAACATCGTCGTTGCGCCGGCCCAGGCCATGAGCACACGCGTCGGATACCCGGGCCTGGTGTTGGCCACCGGCCTGGGCGCGTTGCTGCTGCTGGATCTGTCGGCCAATGGCTACCCGGTCAACCGCTACCTGGCGCTCTACCACCAGGGTCACTTGTGGCTCGGCATGCTGCTGTTCTCGGTGCTGTTGTTCCTGCGCCAGCCGCTGGCGCGCAGCCTCGGCTGGCTGCTGTCGATCATCGGTGAAGCCGCCAGCAGTGCGGCGCGGCGGCTGAGCCGCAGCGGCGCGTTCGTCGCCATCGTGTTGGCCACTTCGGCCGCGCTGACCGTGTTCGCGCTGCCGCTGTCCAATCTGCGCCAGCTCACGTCGGAGTTAGGGCGTGTGTGGTTGATCGTCGGCGCCGCCTGGTTCTTCTTTTTGCGTGCCGGGCCGCTGGCCGAACGACTGGCGCGCGCTGGCCCCGCCGCGGTGGCTGTGTGGCGCTACCTCTGGCCCCTGCTGTTCGTCGTCGCGGTGCTGATTGCCGCCATGTTGGTCACGCACGACATGGGGCCGCTCCTGATCGCAGGCTATGCGTCCGGTGCCTTCCTCGCCGCATCGGTAGCGATGTGGTGGCACCTGCGCAGCGGCCGCACGCTAGGGCCATTTGCGCTGGCGGTCGTGCTCTTTGCAGCTTGGATCGCTGTGGTCACGCTGGCACTGTTCCAGCTCGGCAGCGTCGATGGCGTTACCGCCACGCGCCTGGAAAGCCTGGCCGCGCCATTCGCCTCGACCAATGATCAGCAAGCACTTGTGTCATGGTTCCAGCGTGCGGCACCTGCGCAAGGCTTCGGCATCGGTGCCACGCCCTGGTGCGGTTTCGCGCCAACCGGTCAATGCAGTGGCGTACCGGCGCAGATCCACAGCGACTACACCTTTACCGCGATCGTCGGCGTGTTCGGCTCGACGGTGGCCTGGGCAGCGGCGGTTGGCTGTGCGCTGTGGCTGAACCGGCTGATCCGTCACCACGGGCGGGTCACCCGCGGTGAACCGCGCCTCGTCGCCAGCGCGGGCCACCTTGCCTTCGACGGCCAGGCGCTGCTGAGTTGGATCTGCGTGGCCTGGGTCGTTCTAACGTCGTGCCAGCTGGCGGTCACCGTCGCCGGCAACCTGTCCGTGCTGCCGCTGACCGGCGTCACCTTTCCCTTCGTCAGCTTCGGCATGACTTCGCTGCTGGTCAACCTGGCGTTCTTCGCGCTGTGCCTGAATGTCAACCTGCCCGCACGCGATGGCACAAGAGGCAGCGATGCTTGAAAGGCGCGGCAACTCACTGCTCGATTTCGCGATTGCCGCCAGCATCGCCATCGTGCCAATCATGTTGGGCATCGTGTTGCTGGTGGCCGTGGTCCGGCCAGCAGATCCAGGCGCGGTGTCATGGCGCGGCTCCGTCGACAGCTACACGAGCGTGCGCCATGTTGCCGCGCTGAAAACCTTCGAGGCAGCGATCAGAGCGCGTACGGAGCTCGGGGCATCGCCACCCACGGCGCAGCAAGTGCTCGATGGTCTACCACAGTGCGAGAGCGAGTGGGGTGCGGCTCGGCGCGCCAGTGATTGGCTGCCGCACATGGCCGGCATCGCCGCAGCGCCACCCTCGCAGGCTGAGCACATCGCAGCCCAGCTGACCGCGCTCGACGCCGCATTGCTGCGCTTTGGCAGCCGCCCCAACGCGCGAGTTAGCCAACCGGTCGGCTTCGATACGGCGCGCTGGTTCGCGCTGGCCGCCAGCAGTCTGGAATCCGACATCGAAACGCCCGCCTATCCAGGCCGCCAGTTCCGCCTGCGCTGCGCGGATCTGGCCGCGGCACTGGCTGCGCTGCTGTATGCCGATGCGCGCATGCTCGACGCCTTGGCCTGGCGCGGCACCGAGAGCCGCACGGTGCTGTCGCGCTGGCGGCCCGACCAGATGGCAGAAATCTCGGCCCACCATGTCACGCGGGGCAACCCATGGAAGGGCCTTGCCGGCTGCATCTATCTTGGCCACCAGGGTGGCAGTGACGACGCTTCCGCCCCGAGCCACTTCGTAGCCGGAACGCTCAGCGTGCAACGCCGTTTGTGCAACGAGCTCGAGGTTGCCGGGTTCGCCGTTGCTGCAAGTGCCCCCGCAACAACTTCCAGCCCGGGCACGGCACTGCACGCGCCGAGCGCCCTGGCCGGCGAACCTGGTCTCGCCGATCCGGTCGACGACACGCGCTGGATGGTGCCACCCTCGCTGCACACCATGCTGCAACCGCTCGAGTCGCTGCGCCAGCCCTCGGGCACGCTGTACCGCCTCTACAGCGAGGCCGATGCCGCGCCTGACGGCGCGCCGGCACGCCATGGTGAAGGGCCGAACCGCATCACGCTCGACGGTGCTTCGATCGACATGGGCCTGTCCATCTCGCTCACGATCGACCCCGCATTGCAGGCACTGGCCCAGCGCACAGCCGCCTGCTATACCGGCCGCCACGACGTCTGCCGCGCGCTCGGTTTGCGCCGTCACGACGACAAGGATCAGCCGATCGGGCAGCAACTGCTCGAAGGCGCGATGGTACGGATGGCCGCGGTGGCAGTGATCGATGTCGCGAGCGGCCGGATCGAGGCCTTGGCCGGTGCGCTTTCGCGTTGCGCCCGCCAGGAAGTCGATGGCCCGGGGCGGGATGCCAGCTGTGATGCGCGCCTACCCTATCCGGTGCAGTACCGGCCCGATGCGTTGCTCAACCCGGCCATCTTCCACGATGCAATGCCGGCGTCGACGATCAAGCCGATCATGGCCGCCGCTTTCCTCTCCGACCCCGAGGTCGGCCCGCGTTGGCTCGCGGCCGAGCGCGCGGCGATGCAACGCGACGCCGCACCGGCGCGCGACAGCCTGCGCAGCCAGTTGCTGCGCTCGGACTCGGCGCGTTTTCTCGACCGCATGTTCTGCCAGGACAAAGGCTTCACCCACTGCGAGCGGCCGTGGGCCGTGCAGGCGGCGGCATCGGCATTTGGCTGGAACGCCGGCTGTAGCGAGAGCGTTCTCGATGCGCGCCTGGATTGCGGCAAGCACGACCTGCTGTTCGGACGCCCGATCGACGCCCCGCTGGCGCCGGGCATGGCATTGCGCCGGCCGCCGTCGATGGCGGTCGCCTATGGACGGCTGCTGAGCCAGCCGCACGCCGGCAAGCTCGGCGCCGCCATGCGCCTGATGCCGCGCGTGGTGCTCGACCCGGCGCTGGTGCGGCGCTGCGCCGCCGGTGCCGACGGCCAGCGGCTGAGCGACGACGACTGGGAAAAGTGCCGTGGCGGTGCGATGGTCGACGTGGTCGCCGAAGGCTGGGGCCAGGGCCACGCGCGGGCCAGCGCGCTCGGCATCGCCGGCATGATGGCCTCGCTGGCGGCGGCCGCCAACGGTCAGACCGAGCTACAGCGGCCGCATTTGGTCGAATCGCTGCACAGCGTGGGCGGCGCGCCAACGCCCGCGCTTGCCGCGGCGCTGGCGCAATACCGCCAGGGCGCGTCTCAGCCCAACCGCCTCGCACCGCAGGCCGCCGAGGTGATCCTCAGCGGCCTCGCGTACAGCCACCGCATCGGCACCGCGCGCACGGCCTGCGAACAGGTCTTCGATGCGCGCCGTTGTCGCGACATCGGTTGGCTCGCTGGCAAGACCGGCACCCCCAGCTTCCCGAACGACGGCCGCTCGCTCGACGAGCTCGCACGCCTGTGTCCGGGCGGTGTTGCCGCGCCCCAGGCCAAGCCTGGGACCTGCAGTTCGCTACGGCCCTACAAGTGGTATGTGGCCGCCTATCGCGCTGATGCCACCGGCATCGGGCCCTGGACCAAGGTCATTGCGGTATTGACCGAGCGCAACTGGTCGCGCATTACGGGCCAGATCCACGGAGCCGGCGACCACGGCCCGAATCCCTCGGCCGAAATCGCCCTGCAGATCACGGGGCACCAGCTTGGTTTGCTCAATGGAGGCGCACCGTGAATGCAGTGACGGACCACGTTGACGAGGTGCTGGGCCACGAGCCGCTCCCGGCGCCGCTGGTCTGGACCTTCGATGGTCCGTTCGAACGCTGTCTGGCGGATATCGAAGATACGTTGCGGCGCGCCATCGTGATGGTCGGCGATGTGTCGCGGGTGGCACTGCTGATTGACCTCTCGTTGCCCGCCCTGAAGCAGCGCGTCGAGGCCGGCGATGCGCTGCAGCCGGCATGGGGCCGCTTTCTCGAGCGCATGCAGCGCTACGGCCTGCCCGCCGCGCCGCGGGTGCGCCACCGGCGCGAAGCGGGGCCGCTGGCGACGCTGGTGATTGGCTATCGGAACTGACGCAAAGGAGCTGAAAACATGAAAGTCAAATCGTGGGTTCTCAATCGCGCACACCGCATGAGCGGCGTAGTGGGGCGCGGCGACCTGCCGCCGCGTGATCCGGCGCCGGGGGCCTCGCCTGCAGCGGCGCCGCACACCGGCAACGGGCCGCCCGCCAATGTCACCGACGCGGTGTTGGCCAAGGTCGAACACCTGGGTACCTATGCGGGCCTGATCGGTGCCATCCGCGACGAACTCGAACACTTCGTCGCCAGCCATGTGGGCCTGCACCTGGCCATCGCCGAGCGCGACCGCTTCCTGCTGACGTCGATCAAGGTGCAATGCCGCGATGTCGCCCGGGCACGCCAGCTGTTCGAGGAGTTCATGCTCGAGTTCAAGCCCGAGCAGGTCAAGCGCTACCTGGCGCGTGAAGTGATCGGCGGATTGCCGAATGCCGCTGCCATCGATCTGTCGCAATTTGCCGGCCTGATCGACGCCGCCGACGCCATCGCCAATGCGGACGAACGCGGTGAATACCGCGAACTCCTGGAGGCCTTGCGCAGCACGCCGGCAGCGACCACGCCTCGCCCCTACGAGGTGAGCATCGTCGGCCGCTGGGCCGAGCTCGATGCGGCGCGCCCGGCCGCGTCGGCGCCCGTACGCGCGCCCGCCGGGCCCGCACCGCTGACACCGATGGCCGGCCAGCGTTGCGAGTTCGAACTCGAGGACGCCGATGGCAGGCGCCGTGTGGTCTTGCAGGCGGTTGTGCCAGGGCGTCGCTACGTGGTGGGCAAAGGCGAAACCTGCGACATCCGGGTCAACGCCATCTACGCCAGCCGCCGCCATGCCGAGCTCTGGCTCGACAACGGCGCTTGGTGGGTGGCTGACGCAGGCTCGACCAATGGCATCCGCATCGAGTCGGCGAGCGGTGCACTCGACCCCGGCCGTTCAGTCATCGCGGCCGGCGAACAGCCGCTCGCCCTGGTCGGGGGGGCGCGCATCGTGCTGTCGGCCCGCGCCGAAGGCCCGGCGAACGAGTACCCATGGGTCGCCCTGTGGCTGCCGCCTCGCTCGGCCACCCGCATCACGCCGATCGCGGCGTCGTCGGTCGCCGTGCCGAAGACGCCACTGACGGCAATCCTCCCGGCAGGGCCGGCCGAGCTCGCCTTCACGCTGACGGCGGCGTCGAGCGGCGGCCTGCGAACGCTCGAGCTGCGCGCGAGTGCGCTGCCTGTGAGCGTTGGGCGCTCGCGCAATCAGACACTGGTGATCGACCGCCGCCACGAAGGCGTGTCGGGCCATCACCTGGACATCATCAACCTCGACGACGACGGGGCACAGGTGGAAGTGCACGGCGACAACGGCGTGCTACTCGACGGTGCGCGTCACGGCCCCGGAACGCGATTGCACTGGATGCCTGGGCAGACCTTGGTGCTGGTTGGCTCGCCGGACGATGTACCGACGTGCCAGCTCACACTGGCCCGCGAACATCGTAAGTGACATGCACCTGCCCCCCGTCGTCATGCCGCAGAACCTGATCACGCCGTTGGAACCGGGCGCGCCGCGCTTCTCAAGCAATGTTGCGCAACCTGCCAAGGTTTCCCAGCAGTCGATCCACAGCACGGGGTTCCGGCGCATCGAGGCGGCCGTCGCGTCGTCATGCGGCAGCCAGCGCGACAGCAACGAAGACGCTCACAGCGCGCTCGATCCCGCAGGCTCGTTGTTCGTGGTCGCCGATGGTGTGGGCGGCGGCGCGATGGCACAGATGGCGAGCCGCCAGCTCGTCGCGCACCTGCATGCGGCGCTTGATTCAGCCCCGCTCGATGCCGACCGCGTGTGCCGTGCCATGCTCGATGCCGACCGCGCCATCGCCGAGCGCATTGCGAGGGTGACCGATTCTCCCGGCGCCGCGACCGTGGCCCTTTGCGCGCCGGTGAACCTGTTGGCGTCGAAATGGCTCATCGCCTGGGTCGGCGATTGCCGCGTCTATCGGCTCGGGATGCGCGGCCCGCGAGCCATCGAGATGCTGAGCTGTGACGACACCTTCCGGCACCTGGGCGAACAGCCGCCCGCGGGCGGCGCGCTCGACGATCCGGCGCGCATGGTCGGCAACGGTGCGACGGCGGGTGCCAACGTCGCGCTGCACGACTTGGCCTGCGGTGACATGCTGGTGCTGTGCAGCGACGGCGTGCACAGGTTCATCGCAAGCGACACGTGGTCCCACGTGCTGACGCAGCGTGTTTCGCTGGCACGGCGTTGCGAGGATCTGATCGCCCAGGCGCGTGCCAATGGCAGCGTCGACGACGCGACAGTGCTCGTCGTGCAGCGCGTTGCCTTCAGCTTGCCGCGGCCGCGCTGGATCACGCGCTGGGTCGGATCCGGCGGGTCCGCAGACACCCGCAAGAACGCTCGATGACACCCGCCGACATCGACCGTGTCTTCGGCCGTGGCCGCCTGCGCATGGTGACCGGCGCCCATGTCGAAGTCTTTCGCGAAGCTTCGCTGCCCGGCGAACGGCAGCGCTACACCAAGCGCTTCCTGGCCACCGCCGCGGGTGACTTTCGGGATTGGACCGAGCGCGAATGGCGCATCCTGGCGCGTCTGGTCGGCCACGGCATCGGGCCGGTGCCCGATGTCGTGCAGTTCGATCGCGGCGCCGCCGACCGGCCAGCGCTGGTGCAGACCTACGACGCAGGCATCACGGTCGACCATTGGGCCACGTTGTTGCCGCTGCGGCGCGACGGCATCTTGCTGCGCCATGTGTTCGAAGACTGCGCGCATTGGTGGGCCCTGGCACGCCACTGCCTGATCGCGCTCAACGCGATCCACGAATTGCAGATCGTGCACCTCGACCTGAAGGCCGACAACGTCTGCATCCCGTTCGACCCGACGGATTTCAACCCGCGGGCCCCCGGCCAATTGCTGAGCCCGCGCTTCGAGCAGATCGCGCTGATCGACTTCGCGTTCTCGCTCGTCTCCGGCGAAAGCCTGACGCGCGCTCTGCCCATCGCACGCCAGCACGACTATGACTATCAGTCGCCGCGCCTGCTGCAAGCGTTGGAGGCCGGCAGCTGGGGCGACCTGTTGCCGACGCGCCAGCTCGACTGGCGATGCGACGTATTCAGCCTGGCGGCCATGTTGCGCCGCTACCTGCCCGACCCTGAGGCCCCGCTCGAAGGCACATGGACTCGCGCGCGTTATGCGCAGGCGCGAGCCCTGGTGCGCCGATTGCTGGAGGCCCACGATGCCGAACAGCCCACGCAACGTCCGCATCTGGACTTGCTCGCCCTGACCGCGCATGCACTGGGCGACGACGAACTCGCGACGTCGCTGGCGCGTGGCTGGACGTTGGCCATCGACAGCGAGGCCGCCAGCGATGCCTGGCCGACACCGGTGACCCGTATCGCGATGCCGGTCAGCGTCGATCTTCAGACCAGCCCGCCGGCCATTGTCCGCCTGGATCAGGCCCGGCAGGGCCGTGCGCGAGCACGCCGTGTGGCGGCGGCCGTGACCGTGGCGTCGGTGGCCGCGATTGGTGGGCCCCTGCTGTACGACGCGTGGTCGGCAGCGCGCGAGCGCGAGGTCGCTGATGTCAGTTCGGCAATGCCTGCGCCGCCGATCCCAGCGCGGCCAGCTACCGAGGTCGAGGCTGCTACTGTCGTCGCACCCACACCCGCACCCGCACCTGTACCTGCCACTGCACCTGTCATTGCCAAGGCGCCCGCGGGTGCCGCTGTGCCCGCGCTGCGGTCACCCAGCGCTGTTGCCAAGATAGGCCCTGCGGCAGCGGGCACGAATGCGGTGCCAGCCCGTGCGCAGGCTCGCCCGAACGTACGCCCTGCCACGCGCCCACCGACCAGCGCGGTGCCGCCCCTGTCCGAACGCGAGCGCGCTCTGGCGTGGCTGACGATGCGCGGCCCGGCACCTCGCTCCTCTGCGCGGTCGGGGTTGAGTGCGGGGCCGGCCGTTGCGCTTGCGCCATCGCCGATGGCCGCAGCAGCGGCGCCTACCAGTGCCGCCGCGCCGGCTCTGCCAGCGGTTCCATTGCCCGCGCCCACACCGGCCTCCGCGCCCACGCCGGTGCCCGGGTCTGCAACGGGGTCGGCGTCGGCGCAGATGCCAACGCCAACGCAGATGCCCAAACCGTCGCCTGCATCTGCGCCCGTGCCCACGCCGGTGCCTGCGCATGCACCAGAGTCAGTGTCGGCGCAGGTGCCAATGCCAACGCAGATGCCCAAACCGTCGCCTGTGCCTGCGCCCGCGCCCACACTGGTGCCTGCGCATGCACCGGAGTCAGCGTCGGCGCAGATGCCAATGCCAACGCAGATGCCCAAACCGCCACCCGTTCTTGTACCCGCGCCCACCGACTTTGCCGTGCGGGCCAGCGAGCTGATGACGACCGACCTGCCGCGTGTCATGCAACGCGTCGAGCAGCGCGTACTGCGTGTGATGGACATCGCGGCCCAACCCGAAACGGCTTGGCAGGATGAGCAGATCCGGCGCGCGGCCGGCGCCATCTGGGACGACTCCAACGAGCCGCTGCACGTTGTCGCATTGGCGGCAGACGACGCTCGCCAGCTGCATGAAGCGGCGCGGGCGGCGTTCTGGCTCCGCGGCAGCGCGCGCGAGGCCCACGCCCTGGAGTTGAAGGCATTCGGTGCTAACCCGCTTGACGCCGTCATCGTCAGTAGCCTGGCGTTTCTGTCGCTCAAGCAGCGGCCACCGCAGGCCGACATGGCGCGCCAGATGGCGCTCTATTCGCTAAGCTTGCACGACGCCCGGAACCCAGGTGGGCGCATCGAAGACTGGACCACGCTGGCCATTGCCAGCGCACTGTCGGGCCGCGACCGCGACGCTCGCAACGCGTGGTTCATCAGCCTGGCACTCGCACCGCAGCCTGAACGTCAATGCTGGGCGGCCATCAATGCCTACGCAATGAACGGCGAACGGCTGCGCTCATCCGTTGAGGCCATGCTGTACCGTGCCCATGCATCGGGCCGGGCGGAGGGATCGGCACCTTGCGAATGGCCGTCCCACTGGATGGCTCAGCGCCCGACGCGGTGATGCGACAGCCGCGGCAAACCGGGTCGTCGCCCAAGCCAGACGTCACTGCTGTGGATCGGTCAAATTGCGATCTGCAGCTGAGCCGGGTCCAGCAGAAGATAGGTGGCAAAGCGTCCGGCCTCCCTCTTCCCGTCGTCGCTGACGATCACGATTCGCTCGATGCCGCCGACGACGGCCGGGCTCACCCCCTCGGCCCGCGCAAAGCCTTGCAAACCGGCAACCGTCACACGACGCGCAGTCGCGCCGGGCTGGCCGCTCCAACTCCAGAGGTCGAAGTCGCCCGGTTCGCGCGTCGGCGGGCCACCGATCACCAGATACGCGCCGATGGCGGGAACGTATGACAAACCACGGATGCCGTGGCCGCCAAGATCCAACTCTTCGAGCAAAGGCGCGATGCGTGGGTCCTCGTCCGATTCGAAGATTGCTGAAGGGTTCTCGACACTGGCGATCAGCGCTCGACCGTCGCGCAGCGGGCTGCGGAAACCGATCAACAGTCGCTGCTGGTCGGGTGTGACTTCCAATGCTTCGATATTGAGGCCCCCGCCGGACTTGACGTCCCGCACCTGGGCTGCTGCCGCCAGCACGGCATGTCGCGTCGTCAGAGCTTCCTTCATTCCGTCGACAACCTTGGGGTCCACCACCCGCTCGCCCTCGACCCGAAAGCGAACCAACTTTTCACGCGACTTCTTTTCGTCGCCATCGTCATCGCGCGAATGCGATGTGATCGCGTAGACAAAGCCCGCCCGGTCTGCTGCCAGCCCCTCGAGATCATCCAGCTTCCAGAAGGAACTGAAGACTTGAAGCAGTGTGGCAGTCAAGCGCAGCGGAGCTGGCGCTGCCGTCGGCACCGATGGTGACCAAGCTCAGGGGATGGTCCTTCTCGTCCTCGACCACCAGAAAGCGTCCGTCCGCCAGTTGCTGAATCGCTGACGGCTCGTAGATGCCGGTCAAGGGCCGGAAAGCCGGAGCTTCTTCGGTCGCCACTTGAGCACTCCAGGGCTGGACCGAGCTGACCGCGCTCTTGTTGACAGCGGCTCTTATGGGGTGAGCTGGGCGCGGATTTCACCGCCCTTGTTGGCTTCGCTGTGCACGTTCACATACAGATCACCTGACTTGAAGCTCTTCATCTGTTCTTCAGTGAGCTTGGCGCCCGGCGGAACGGACCATTCGGCATCGGCACCCTTTGTCAGAGGGATGATCACCGGACCGTTCTTACCGGCCGCGCCCATGTGAATGTGCGCCGCCGTACCCGCGACACCCATGGTCTTCACGCTACCGGTCACTGCACCGTCAGCGGCAACGGCGATCGTGGCGATGCCAGATGCCATCGTTTTGACCGGTGGAACTTCGCTATCACCCGACAGCTTGAGGTCGGCGGCTGCGGCCATGCTGCCCAGCAGCGAGAGCGAAAGTGCGACGCCTAGCGTGAGCGCGAGACGCGGGAGTCGATGGGTCAATTCCATGGCGAGGTCTCCTAACAATCTGGTTTGAGCGTTGGCTACTCTGAGCCAGCCTGGCCTGAGCATCTGTGCGCAGACGAACATTGCAGCGGCACCTGCCTTGTCCACGATTGGCGAGAAGTGGTTGTCGCGGTCACGTCCGGCAGTTCGAAGTCGGGCTCGCGATCGACCAGATGCTGTATCAAGTGGTTCGCGTCGCGCTGCCACCGAGGCTCTCGCAGGCACGGCACAGTCGCTGCTTCGCGGCGTCCGCCACAGCCTTGATCTCGGGCTTTTCGACCAGGCCCACCATGATCTGCGGGTCGAGGAACCCGACCACCACACGATCAGGTGCTTCCTCGCGCACGATCACGTTGCATGGCAGCAGCAGCCCGATGTCGGGCACCGCCTTCAGGGCCTGGTGTGCCAGCGGTGGGCTGCAGGCGCCCAGGATGCGGTAGGGGGGCATGTCGACACCGAGCTTCTCCTTCATCGCGTGCCGCACATCGATGTCACTCAGCACGCCGAAGCCTTCTGCCTTGAGAGCGGAGGTGGTTTTTGAAAGCGCCTGATCGAACGACATGCCGATGAGCGTAGTGGTGAATCCGTACATGAGTACCTCCGCTGCAGATTGAACGCAACAGCATGGACCGCACAGCCTTGAAGGCCCGCACGCGAAGCTTGCGGGCCTTCAAACCCGATTCGTGTGCGCCATTTGCGTGGGCGCACATGCAACAAAACCGCGGGATCTGCCGCGACGGCGCTTACTTCTTGCCAGCGTCCTTCACCGCTTCCTTGATGTCGCCGATGGCCTTCTGTACCTTGCCTTCAACCTGTTTATGGATGCCCTTGCGTTGCTGATCGGTGCTCCCGATCACCTTCCCGGCCTCTTCCTGCACCTTGCCGGCCGCGTCCTTGACGTTGCCCTTGACTTGATCCTTGTTCATACATTTGCCTTCATCGAGTGTTGAAAAATGCCAGGCGACCGTGTGGTCACCCGACGCCATGGCCAGCGAACGGTCACCACCTTGCAGATCTGCAGGCGCAGCGGCCTCGGGTCGTTTGTGTTGAGCGATGAGCAGTGGCGCCCGTTCTAGCTGCGGGTCAGACCGCGCTGTACACAATTCGCCGCAGAACCTCGATTCAGCGAGCGGAACCTGCAGACCCCGACCGAACCGTAGTCACGGTGCAGGGTGCAGTCTGTGCGACAACCAACAGTTGCTCACGGCGAGCACTTGGCGGGCCCCAAGGCAAGCGCACTCCGAGGTCCATTGGGTTTCGACTGGCTCCGCTCCAGGCCTAGGACGTCGTGCAGGCCGCCGGCCGGCCGCAACTGGGCCATGACCGCGATGGCGAGTCGCTCTTGCGTCGCTTGTATGCCGTTGTGTGCGCTTCCGCACCGAGCCGCTGCTTGAGAGAAGGCAGGATTGCTTACTGTGCGACGTCCAGCCCCTGCAGTTCGCAAGGCGCAGCGCGTTGTCATGGAGAAATATCGTGCTCTATACCCTCGCCGTGGTGCTTTTCGTGCTCTGGATTCTCGGCATGGTCACGTCGGTCACGGCGGGTGGGTTGCTCCACATCTTGCTCGTCATCGCCGTGATCATGATCGTCTTTCAGCTCATCAGCGGTCGCCGCGTCGGCTGACGGCAGGTGACTGACCGACCTCGGTTGCGTCGGCTTTGTAGATGACTTGGAGAAATGATCGTGGCAAGACTCAGACAAGTTTCGCGACTCTCTTGCTGATGCTGGTTGTGACGAGACTTCCGCGAGATCCTGAGTCAAGAAACGGCGGAACCGCACCCCCGCTTCTCTTCTCTCAGACGTTTCGGCGCATCCGAGAACCACCGTGCCGATCATTCATCGTGGCGCCTTGCGGGTGAACGGCAGTGCCGCGGGCAGCGGGCCGGCACGGCGGGCGTTCGTCGGCGGCGTTGCGGGCGGCCTGCTCGCCTGGCCCTTCGCCGGCCTCGCGCTGCGATCCAAGGGTGTGCCCCGCATCGGCATTCTCGGCAACGCGATCGGCGCACCCACCGATCAGGGGTTTCTCACGGCGCTGCGCGTCCTGGGCTACGACGAGGGCCGCAACATCACGATCGAGCGGCGATGGGTCGAGGGCAGGGCTGAGCGATTTCCTGACCTTGCGATCGAGCTCATCCAATTGAAGGTGGATCTCATCGTCGCCACGAGCACACAGGCGACCCTGGCCACCAGACGAGCGACCAGCTCGGTTCCGATCGTGATGGCGATTTCCGCCTATCCCGACAGGATCGGCCTGGTGGAGAGTCTCGCCCACCCGGGCGGCAACGTCACAGGCATGAGCAACGTGGCGCCTGAGCTGGCGGGCAAGCGCCTCGAACTGCTCAAGTCGATTGCACCCAGGGTCAGGCGCGTGGCCGCGTTGTGGAATCCGGCGAGCCCGGTCGAGCCTTATGGCGTGCGCGAAATGCAGGCCGGCGCCGCGGGGGTCGGTGTACAGGTCCTGCCGATCGCGGTGGTCGCGCGAGACGATTACGCCGTGGCCTTCGCAGCCGTGGCTGCGAGCCGTGCAGATGCCCTGACCGCCTTCGGCAACCCGATCAACTTCAAGAACCAACAGCTCATTGCCGACTTCGCGTTGAAGAACCGGCTGCCGAGCAGCTATGACGAGAAGGTGTTCGTCGAGGCTGGCGGTCTTCTTTCGTATGCACCCAGCTTCGTCGACCTCTTTGGACGCGCCGCAACCTTCGTCGACAAGATCCTCAAGGGTGCGAAGCCCGCTGACCTGCCGATCGAGCAGCCGACGAAGTTCGAGTTAGTGATCAACCTGAAAACGGCGAGAACGCTGGGTCTGACGATTCCCAGGTCGCTGCTGCTGCGTGCAGACGAGGTGATCGAATAGGGTGTGCCGGAGGTCAGGTTGGGCGCGGCGCCAATGGTCTTGCGGCGAAGGACTCCGCCATGGTCTTCGTGACTTGAGCGACGAGCTCCTCAGCGTGTCGTGCGCTCAGAGCGAACCATGCGGAAGCGCTGATCCGCCTCGTTCTGGTTGTTGGCGTGGCAATCGCGCGATCTGCTGATTGGCGAGGGCATTCGTCCGGAAACCGCGCGCGCCATCCGCAGCATTGCACTGGCGGTGCCCCAGGTGCGGGACGTCGGCCGTGTCCTGTCGATGTACGTGGGTCCTGACGATGCGCTGGTGACGATGGACCTCGACTTCGACGAGGGCACCGCTGCTGCCGATGCGGCGCTTGCGATTGCCGATGTGGAGCGGCAGGTGCGGAAGCGGTTTCCCATGATCAAGCGGCTATTCATCGAATCCGGCTCTGCACCGCTCCTGCAGCGCTGGTCCAGGCCGGATGCCATCCGAGCGCCGCCCGAAGCCATCAGGGTGCGCCTTCGCCCGCGCCCGCACCGAGTTGACGTTGGTTTCCTGGCTGGACCACGCCGACGCCAATCGTCAGATGCCTGCGCCGGGCGGCCTGCCTCCGGGCCGGTACGAGTTTGGCGCGCAGTTCGGCATCCAACGATCATCTATGGACTGCTGGCGCCCTTCGCCGATGCCAACGGTGCCGAATGGTCGTTGTTCTGTCCCGCCATCGGCATGGCACTGGATTCTTGTGTGCGTGTCATCGAGCTGTTAGTCCGACCTGCCGCTGCGTCTGCCTTGGGCGTCTCGTCTGCAGGCCCCAGGACCGAATCGGCCGAAGGAACCGTGGTATTCGTGGAGGGCGATTGTTGTGTCGTGCCAGGTGCGACCTTGATCGGTTCGACATGAGGCACCGCTGGACTGAGCGGCTCCTTGTCACAGGCGCTCAGCAGCGTTGCTGAGAAGCAAATGGCAGCCAAGGTCACTTGATGAGTACGCATGGAATTCCTTCAGTGTCGGCTGAATCCGCGAGAAAAGATGCGGGTCGCATGGCGAGCGTCGGGGCATTCCGCGCAATCCAGTCAATGCGAGCTGTAAGGTCCGTGGCGCTGGCCCAGCAGCTCGGTGACGGCGTTAAGGACATTGCGGTTCCACCCCATGCCGATGTGGCTGCTGTCGACTTCGATGTCCTCCACGAGGCTCGAACGCTTGTCGTGCCGACAGGTTTCCCAAGCGACAACTCCGTCCGTGCGGCTGTAGATGGAGGTGGTGCGCAAAGGCGGTGGCGTGCGCAGGCGCAGGCTCAGCGCTGGATCCATGACCGCCGAACTGCCGCTGAGCAAACGGAAGAGCCATCCGACATGGGTGTGGTCAGCGTCGGCATTGAAGGGCGTGCCGATCGTGATCACCTGCCTGATTTGCGGCGCCATCAGCTTGCCGATCTCGCGTGCATAGAGGCCACCCAGACTCCAGCCGATCAGCGTCGCCGGTTTGGCGTGGCCCGCCAGAAGGGCGGACACCTGCGCCTTCAGGTTGCCCAGCCAGGTGTCGAGATCGCCCTGCGGGCCGGTGTTGAAACCCTGTCCCCAGTCGAATGCCTCGTATCCGAGCGAGCGGCAGTGCTTGCGCAAGGTGGCCACCGAAGCGCCGTCCGCGCCCAGACCAGGAAAGATCACCACAGGGTGGCCATCGCCGGACTTGGCGCTGTTTGTCTTTGCAAGCTTGTGCCATGCGAATTCGATCGCGGCACGAAATGGCTCCGCGCCCAACAAGGCAAGCGACGGGCGTTGGACTGGCAATGCGGCAGATTGATTCATCGGTTCAAGCCTCAACGTTTTCGTTTGGGCTTGATCTTGGCGCGCGCCGATGCCACCGCCTCTGTCCAAAGCTTCGTGCTTTGCTTGCTGGCCTCGGTCACGGCTGCGGACATCTGGCGCTTGGCCTGCGCCGTGGCGTGGCCGCGCCACGACCCGGCCACGCGGTTCGCCGCGCTCAAGCACATGCTCATGAACGGATTTTTCTTCAGCCAGGGATTGGGCATATCACTCTTGTTTGATCACCGAAACGGCGGGGCCTCAGGTTTCAAAGTGCGAGCCATCGAATCCAACAAACGAGCGGAGGTCTTCCTCGACCTGGGCCATGGCGAGCCCGGCCAAGGTTGCGAGGCCGACCGCAGGAAAGATCACCAGCGCGGCGATGAGGATGGCGGTGAGATTCATGGCGGTACTCAGTAAGAGGCCGATATGCGAGCGACGAACAGATCGGCCTTGCGGGCCGCCATGTGTGCGCCGAGCTCAACGAGGTCGAGCGATGACGCCATGGCCTTCGGGAACATCTCGTTCTGCTCTTGCCTGACGTGATGTTTCACGTATTCGGACAGCACCTTGACCTTCGCGTCGTACATCTCGCCGGCGGGCTCGATGCCCTCGAGCTGACCGATCAGTTCCTTGATGCCGGCGTGCTCGACCTTGGCTTCGGGAACCAGCAGCTTGTCTTTCAATGCCGCCTTGACGGCCGGATAGAAGATCTCTTCTTCGATCTGTGCGTGCACGCTCAGTGCGGCGCAGATCTTGTCGACGAGGGATTTCTTCTTGGATGGCAAGTTGGTCTTCTCGTACTGCGCAAAGAGCGCGCTCACCGCTTCATGATCGGCCCTGAGCATGGTGATCGCGTCTTTCGTCGCGGCGGCGATCTTCGGCGGCGCGGCGGTCTTGGTAGCAGCAGCCATTGATAGTCCTTTGTCTTTGGTTCAGTGAAAACGGCGAAGTGCGCATCGATGCACGAACAGGGAGATCAAGATGAAAATCGCGAGAGAGGCACCGTAGGCTCGCGATCAGACCAGGTCTGTGCGATCGCGTACCCAGTGCCCGCGGCCGGCGCGGATATGAGAGTGGGGGAACGACACGCGCTTGACGAGGCGCGCAATGTGCGATGACGCACGGACACCCGGGGCCCGCTGGTTCAAGGTGACCGTCCGAGATCCTTCGCGAGTCTCCTCCATAACATCCAGGAGACGTGCACATGAATCTCATCATTTCACAAGGAGCCTGACATGAGTGGCGAAGACGAATCGCGCAACGACGCGCCGAGCCGTGCCCCTATCTCCAAAGCGACCGGAGCTCATCCAGTTGGCATCGGCGTCGGTGCTGCGCTGGGTGGCGCCGCGGCCGGCGCGGCCACTGGCACTGTGGCTGGCCCAGTGGGTACGCTGGCGGGCGCCGCGGTTGGTGCAGTGGTCGGTGGGCTAGCCGGTAAGGGCGTAGCTGAGGCGATCGACCCGTCGCGCGAAGACGCGTACTGGCGCACCAACTTCACAGGCCGGTCGTATGTGGAAGGCGGGTCCACCTTCGGCGACTACGGTCCGGCCTATGGTTACGGGGTCGAATCGTTCAGCCGATATCCGGGACGCGTCTTTGATGACGTCGAGCCCGATTTATCGCAAGGCTGGAGCGCTGGTCGCGGCAGTTCCAGTCTGAGCTGGGACCATGCCAAGCATGCTGTGCGCGACGCCTGGAACCGTGTCAGCGGCTCGGTTCGATCTGCGATGCCATGAGCAACCGTGGTCGAACGGAGTCGTCTGATTGAAGGCCCTGTTCGGTCGCTCACAGACTTCCCCCGCAAAGGGACACCCAAAGTGTGTGCCAATGAAAGAGAGCGCCGGGAGTGCGCTTTTGATAGCCCATGGGTGTGCTGCCGTACGGAGGAACGCCGGCTGAATCGCTAGCCTCGCCCGTTTTGCGGTCGGAGCTAGATGTGCAGACATATCGCGTAGTAGGTGGCCGAGTTCCCGAGGATTGCGTCGCGCTCAGGACGACGATGGCCGGTACCACGTGACCCGCTCACTGAACCAACGACCGCGCGCCGGCACGGCGCTGACAGGTGCCAAGCCTCATCTTGGGTTTGACGTCTCGCAGTGCGCGGAGTCAGGCCGACTGTTTCGAGTGATTTATGCTATGACCGCCGTCGACGCACGTCTGTCTGCCAGCGAACCGTGAAGTCACAGGCTGCACACCAACAGCGGTACAGCCAAGAGTGGCGCGCCCCCAGCGGTGCGGCGGCTTCGAGCGTGACCCGGATGCCTGCCGGTGCAAGCCCTCTCGAATCGTGCGGACGTTGCCTCCTGTGATGTGGCCGGTAACCAGTTCTCGCCGCGATCCGTGCGGTCGCTATCTCAACTTGGGAGCGGCACGCGGTGACGAAACCGTGCCAGGCATCGGCTCGCGTCCTCTTGCGTTGTTGAAACCCCACGAGCGAACGACGCCGGCCGGACGCTTCATCGCCGAGCGTGGACACAACGCACGAGGCGAGGATGTCGTCTGGGTGGACTACGACGCCGCGGTGTCGATGCACCGCGTGCTCACCACCGAGCCGAAGGAGCGGCGATCGGAGCGCCTCGCGACGCCATCGGTCGACGACAAGAGAATCTCCTACGGCTGCATCAACGTACCCGTCGCGTTCTATGAGCGCTACATCCGTCCTGCGTTTGATGACCGACGTGCGCTGGTATACGTGCTGCCTGAAGTGAAGTCCCTGCAGCAGGTATTCGGATCCTATGACGTCGCTTCGGCCCATCCACCGTCTGGGACGAGCAGCTCGGACGCCGGTGCCGATGGCAACGTCGTATTCGCTGGCGACGCGACATCGCGAGTGCGTTCACCCTGATGGCGCGTTGATCATGCCGCGCGACCGCGGCGCCCGAACTGAGCGGGGTCGCCGGGCCCCCGCAGTTGTCGAGCGTGGCGGCGATGCGCTTTCCCAAATGAGTTTGAGTTGAGCACCGGCACCGGCTGCGTCTGGCCTCCCGCTGACAGCCAGTCGGGTGTGTTTGTTTCAGGGCGCTACGTGGCCAGCAACGTTTTGCGACACAACCGAGAAGGCTTTACGGGGCTTACGTTGGATGGCGCACGGAACCGCTGCTCGCCCAGCCGCGACCATGGACTGGCGCGCGATCGGCAGGGGGCGTCTGCATTCAGGGCCGCCGTGCCATGCGCCGCGCAACCAACAAAGGAGCTTCTCCATGATCTCGCGTTCCACACTTGAGGCCGCCAACAGGGTCGCCGAGTACGCGGCACGCCGTTCCATCGTCCTGGAACTGAGCGCGCTGCCCACGCCGCCGGCAGTCGATGAGCCGAATTCCGATGCAGCGAGGGTGAACCCTTTGGCCTCGTGGTCGGCACCAGCTAACAAGGCGCAGAGCGTTGAGCGATGACGCTGAGTGACCTGCTGCCCTTGGCGCCGCTCGTGCTAACGGGCGCGCTGGCACTGCTGGCCCTGCGGCCCCGGCGCAGGTGAAGTCGAAAGATCCAGCGACACGCACGGATCTCGTGGCCTGAGCGCGAACGACTCCTCACGCAGCGTTGCGCGGCCGGGTCACGGGCTAGCGCCGTCTCGTCGGTTGACCCATTTGCGAAGCAGCCAGGCGAGAAGAGGGGTCAGGCGCGTCCGTGTGAAGTTGTTGGCCGCCATCTTGATGGCCTCGGCCTGCGTCGGGTAGGTGTGGATCACGCGTGACACGGTGCGCAGCCCGATTCCGGCGACCATCGCCAGCGAGATGCCGTTGATCATGTCGCCGGCATGGCGCGCCACCACCGTCGCGCCGAGGATGGTGTCGCTGCCTTCGCGAACATGAATCTTCACGAAGCCGTCCTCCTCTCCATCGGCGATCGCGCGATCCACATCGTGCATCGGCACGGTGAATGTCTTCACCGGAATGCCGCGCTCGCGTGCCTCCTTGACGTAGATGCCGACGTGGGCAATTTCGGGGTCGGTGTAGGTGCACCAGGGCACTGTCAATGCGCTGATTCGTTTGCGGCCCAGGAAGAGTGCGTTTTGCACCACGATCCGCGCCGACGCGTCGGCTGTATGGGTGAACTGGTGATCGAGGCAGACGTCGCCCGCGGCGTAGATTCTCCGGTTGGTGGTGCGCAGAAGGTCATCGACCCGGATTCCAATGTGCGCGTCGTACGCAACGCCTGCCGCTTCGAGGTTCAGGCCATCGAGGGCGGGAACGCGGCCTATGCCGGTCAATATCTGGTCGACGACGATCGTCGCGACGTTGCCATCGTTGACCGTCTCGACGACCTTCTTGCCGCCTTTGACGCGCACACTGACGACGCGGGTGTTGAGATGGATTTCGACACCGTCGCGGGCCAGCGCTTCGGAGACCATCTGCGCCGCATCGCGTTCTTCCTTCGGCAGGAACAGCGGCTCGTCGTGCGCGATCACGGTGCGGCATCCGAAGCGGGAAAAGGCTTGTGCCAGTTCGCAGCCGAGCGGGCCGCCGCCGATCACGAGCAGGCTCACCGGCAGCGTGGCGAGGTCAAACACGGTTTCGTTGGTCAGGAAGCCGGCTTCGGCCAGCCCTGCAACGGTCGGCAGCATCGAGCGCGACCCGGTGGCGATCAGTGCCTTTCTAAAACGCAATCGGGTGCCGTCGACGTCGACCGCGTCGCGGCTCGTGAATCGCGCAGTGCCGAAGAACACGTCGATCCCATTGGCCGCAAGGCGCTCGGCCGAATCGACGCGGCTGATTCGCGTGCGGATGCGCCGCACACGCTCCATCGCCATCGCAAAGTCCACTTGAATGTCGTCCGGCGGCCGCACGCCGTAGTTGGCGGCGTTGCGCATCTCGGCATACAGGCGCGAACTGCGAATCAGGGTCTTGGACGGCACGCAACCGTGGTTCAAGCAGTCGCCGCCGAGCAGGTGCCGTTCGATCAGCGCCACTCTGGCGCCGAGCGCCGCCGCGCCGCGTGCTGCGACCAGTCCTGCAGGCCCGGCGCCGATGACGAGCAGGTGGTAGGGTTCGCGCGGCCGCGGGTTGCGCCAGCCCGGCGGCCGTGCGTTGTTGCAAAGCTCGCGGTCGTGAGGGCCCTCGCGGGGATGTTCGAGTGGCGGATGAGGCAGCAGCATCGACGTTGGAGGCGGCGTGCGCCTAACCCTTGGTTAGAGCCAACCGCCGCTGAATCCGGCGCGGCGCAGACCGGTGCGGATACAGGGGTTGCCTCGACCCAGTTGCCACAGCAAGCCCGAGCGGCAGTTCTCGATCATCAAGACGATCATCCCCTGGTCGAGACCAAATGTGCCTTCCGATATCCAACCCTGCGGGCCGTCCTCGGCGACCGTCGGATTGAAGCCGCTGGCACGAACCCGTCTGCCGGAGTCGCTCGGTCCACGCGCCAGCATGCTGCGCAGCGCCGGCAGCACGATCTCCGGTGCGAACACGAGTGACGAGAGCATCGAGGGAGCTGCAGATCGTTCCATCGTCCGGCCCGTAGGGGACACCGCGCGCGGCGTAGCCATAAAACGCCTGCCGCCGACCGGCGACGAGCCGCGGCTCGTCGCTCGGCCCGTCGCCGGCCGACAGCCCCCAGCAGTTTGCTGCGTAGCCCGCAAAGCCGCGCGGGTTTCGTGTTGCGTACTCGCGCTGCACGTAGGTGGCGCGCCGACTGTTCTCGAAGTAGTCACACTTCTTCTCGCGCATGAAGCTGTCCTGGATGCCGTGAAAGTCGATCCACGCGTGCGAGAACTGGTGAATGAAGAGCGGGCCGGCGTACAGGAAGTCGTGCCCATACAGGTTTTCCCACTGGTAGGTCAGCGTCCAGTCGAGAAAGCTCTGCTCGGTGAGCGGATGCGTCGGCGATCCCAACCCCAGCACGTAGAGAAGGATCGCCTCGCTGTAGCCCTCCCAACCGTAGTGCAGGAAGCCGCACTCGGGCTTCCAGCCGTGCATCACGGCCGAGCCGTCGCGTTGCGCCCAGTGCCAATCGACCCTGCGATAGAGCGCGGGTGGCGAGACCGCGCTGCTAGCCTCGTGCGGCGTGTCGGCGCTGTTGAAATACGCCGCCGCAGTCAACACACCGGCCATCAGAAAAGCGGTGTCGATCAGCGACACTTCCGAGAGCCATACGCGTGTGCCGCTGCGCATGTCGAGAAAGTGGAAGTAGAAGCCGCGGTAGCCGGTGGCATTCGCCTCGCCGGA
>CAVZEK010000036.1:0-76032 GCA_963774185.1 uncultured beta proteobacterium | reverse complement strand
ATATGCGCAGCGCGTTGCGGCTGTAGTCACTGAATGTCAGGAACGTGCCGCCATAGGGGATGAAGCCGCCGTGCAGCGCAAGGCCGTTCATCACCGCCGCCATGCCGAACTCGCGCACGCCAAAGTGGATGTAGCGGCCGCCGGGCGCACCGCCTCGCACGACGCCACAGCCGGGAAAGTCGGTCAGGTTCGAGCCCGTCAGGTCGGCGCTGCCGCCGAGCAGCTCGGGCACGCGCGGGGCCAGCGTCGCCAGCACCTTTTGCGATGCCTTGCGCGTGGCCATTGCCTCGCGGCTGTGGCCGAAGTCGGTCATCAGAGCGAGCAGCGTCGCCTCGATGTCGCGCGGCAGTTGCCCGGTAACGCGGCGCTCGAACTCGGCGGCCAGCGCCGGATGCGCGGCGCGATAGCGCGCCAAGCGCTCGTGCCATTGCGCCTCTTGCGACGCACCTGTGGCCCGTGCATCCCATGCCTTGCGAATCGCTGCCGGCACCTCGAACGGCGGATACGGCCAGTCGAGCGCGGCGCGTGTCTTGGCCACCTCGTCGGCGCCCAGCGGCTCGCCGTGAGCCTTGGCGCTGCCGGCGCGGCCGGGCGATCCCTTGCCGATGGTGGTGCGGCAGACGATCAGGCTGGGCTGATCGGCGCTGGCCTTGGCCTGGGCGACGGCCTGATCCACGGCGGCCACGTCGTGGCCGTCGATTGGACCGATCACCTGCCAGCCATAGGCGCGAAAGCGCGCCGGCGTGTCGTCGGTGAACCAACCCGCCACTGGGCCGTCGATCGAGATGCCGTTGTCGTCGTACAGCGCGATCAGCTTGTTCAGCCGCCACACGCCGGCCAGCGACGCCGCCTCGTGGCTGATGCCTTCCATCAGGCAACCGTCGCCCAGGAACACATAACTGTGATGGTCCATCACTGTATGGCCGGGCCGGTTGAACTCGTCGGCCAGCAGTTTCTCGGCCAGCGCGAAGCCCACCGCATTGGCCAGCCCCTGACCGAGCGGCCCGCTGGTGGTTTCGACGCCGGGCGTCAGGCCGTGCTCCGGATGGCCCGGCGTCAGGCTGTGCAACTGGCGGAAGCGGCGCAACTGCTCGATCGGCAGCGCATAGCCGCTCAGGTGCAGCAGCGCATAGAGCAGCATCGACGCATGGCCGTTGGACAGCACGAAGCGGTCGCGGTCGGCCCACTGCGGGTTGGCGGGGTTGTGCCGCAGATGGCCGGCCCACAACGCCACCGCCATCTCGGCCATGCCCATCGGCGCACCGGGGTGGCCCGATTGCGCCTGCTGCACGGCATCCATAGCCAGTGCGCGCAGCGCGTTGGCCATCGCACGCTGCGGCGATTCGTCGAGGCGGCTCACAGCGCGGCCAGCGCGCGCTGGCGCCGCTCCATCATGCGCCAGATGAACGGCGTGAAGATCAACTGCATCGCCAATTCCATCTTGCCGCCTGGCACGACGATGGTATTGGCGCGCGACATGAACGAGTCGTGAACCATGTTGAGCAGGTATTGGAAGTCGATGCCCTTGGGCTTGGCAAAGCGGATCACCACCATGCTTTCGTCGGGTGCCGGGATGTCGCGCGCGATGAACGGATTGGAGGTGTCGACGCAAGGCACGCGCTGGAAGTTCACGTGCGTGTGGGTGAACTGCGGGCAGATGTAGTTCACGTAGTCGGGCATGCGCCGCAAGATGGTGTCGGTCACCGCCTCGGTGGAGTAGCCGCGCTTGGATTTGTCGCGCCACAGCTTCTGGATCCACTCCAGGTTGATCACCGGCACCACGCCGATCAGCAGGTCGGGGTGGCGCGCGATGTCGACCTTGGGCGTGACCACCGCGCCGTGCAGGCCTTCGTAGAACAGCAGGTCGGTGTCGGCAGGCAGGTCTTGCCACGGCGTGAAGGTGCCGGGCGGTTGCTTGTAGGGCGCCGCTTCGTCGTCGTCGTGCAGATACTTGCGGCAGCGGCCGTGGCCCGACTCGCCATAGCTGTGGAACAGCTGCTCGAGTTCGGCGAACAGGTTGTTCTCGGGGCCGAAATGGCTGAAGTGGCGGTTGCCGGCGCTCTCGGCCTCGGCCTGGCGCCGCTTCATCTCGGCACGGTCGTAGCGGTGAAAGCTGTCGCCTTCGATGATCGCCGCCTTGACGTTTTCGCGGCGGAAGATGTTGTCGAAGGTGCGCGTCACCGAGGTGGTGCCGGCGCCCGACGAGCCGGTGATCGCGATGATGGGGTGGCGTTCGGACATCGTGGCGTCAATCTCGAAATAGGCCGCGCTCGGCGAAGAGGGGGTTCCCGGCATCGCGCGTCGCCGGCTCGTGGTGATAGCGCTCGATGCGTTCGACCTCGTTCTTCGAGCCGAACACCACCCCGATGCGCTGGTGCAGCGACGACGGCTTGACGCCGAGCATCGGCTGGCGCCCGGTGCTGGCGCGGCCGCCGGCCTGTTCGATGACGAAGGCGATCGGGTTGGCCTCGTAGAGCAAGCGCAGGCGCCCGGGCTTGCCCGGGTCTTTGGTGTCGCGCGGGTACATGAAGACGCCGCCGCGCATCAGGATGCGGTGCGCCTCGGCCACCATCGAGGCGATCCAGCGGGTGTTGAAGTCCTTGCCGCGTGGCCCGGCGGCACCCGCCACGCACTCGTCGACATACCGCTTGATCGGCGGCTCCCAGAAGCGGCTGTTGGAGGTGTTGATCGCGAACTCGCGGGTGTCGGCCGGCACCGTGAGGTTGGGGTGCGTGAGCATGAATTCACCGAGGCTCGGGTCGAGCGTGAAACCGCTGACGCCGTTGCCCACGCTCAGCACCAGCATCGTCGTCGGCCCGTAGATCGCATAACCCGCGGCCACCTGGGCAGCGCCGGGCTGCAGGAAGTCGGCCTCCACCGGCTCGCGGTCGGTCGCAGGAGCGCGAAGAATCGAGAAGATGCTGCCCACCGAGACGTTGACGTCGATGTTCGACGAGCCGTCGAGCGGGTCGAACACCAGCAGGTACTTGCCGCGCGGGTATTGCGCCGGAATCGACCGCGGCAGCTCCATTTCCTCGGAGGCCATGCCCGCGAGGTGGCCGCCCCACTCGTTCATGCGCACGAACACCTCGTTGCTCAGCACGTCGAGCCGGTTCTGCACCTCGCCTTGCACGTTGACGCCGCCGCTCGGCGGCGGCACCGCGAGCGCCAGCTCGTCGCCGAGTTCGCCGCAGGCCACCGCGCGCGCGATGCGCTTGCACGCCATCGCGACGTCGAGGATCAGCGCGTTCAGGTCGCCGCTGGCCTGCGGGAAGCGGCGGCGCTCTTCGATCAGGAAGCGCGTCAGCGTGAATCGTCTGGACATGACCATGGCGTTGTTCTCGTGTTACTAATTGCCGCTGGCCGCGAACAACCGGCTGGCGCGAATGTCGCTCGGCTCGAGCGTCGTCAGGTCTTCGCGCGTCAGTTCACGCTCGCGTTCGGCGAACAGCCGGCTGGCCTGGCGCAGGCGCGCGCGATCGAGCGCGTTGCGCACGCTGCGTGCGTTGGCAAAATGCGGCTGCTGCAGCCGCCGCACAAGGTATTCGCCGAACACCTCGCGGCAACCGGCGCCGAAGCGGTAGTTCTGAGCCCCCAGCATGCGATCGGCGATTGCCAGCAACTCGTCGTGGCCATAGTCGGGGAAGTCGAGGTGGTGTGCGATGCGCGAGCTCAAGCCGGGGTTGGACTTGAAGAACGTGTCCATGCGGTCCTTGTAGCCGGCGAGGATCACGACCAGGTCGTCGCGCTGGTTCTCCATCACCTGCAGCAGGATCTCGATCGCTTCCTGCCCGTAGTCGCGCTCGTTCTCGGGCCGGTAGAGGTAGTACGCCTCGTCGATGAACAGCACGCCGCCCATCGCCCTCTTCAGCACCTCGCGGGTCTTGGGTGCCGTGTGCCCGATGTATTGGCCCACCAGGTCGTCGCGCGTCACCGCCACCAGGTGCCCTTTTCGCACGTAACCCAGCCGATGCAGGATCTCGGCCATGCGCAGCGCCACGGTCGTCTTGCCGGTGCCGGGGTTGCCGGTGAAGCTCATATGCAGCGACGGGGTCTGCGCCGCCAGGCCCAGGTTGCTGCGCAGCTTGTCGATCACCAGCAGCGCGGCGATGTCGCGGATGCGCTGCTTGACCGGCACCAGGCCGACCAGGTCGCGCTCCAGCTCGTCGATCACCGCCTCGACCTGGCTTTGCGCCAGCACCTCGTTGACCGTGCGGGTGGTGGCCGCTGGCGGCGCGACTTCGACGACGGGCTCGCGCACCGCCGCACCCGGGATCGAGTACAACGGCGCGACCATCACGCGGCGACCTCAAGCCTGGGTTCGCGAGCCAACACCGCACGCATCGCATCGATCACTACCCTGTAGTCGGGCTGACCGAAGATCGCACTGCCGACCACGAAGGTGTCGGCGCCGGCATCGGCGACGCGGCGGATGTTGTTGACCTTGATGCCGCCGTCGACCTCGAGCCGGATGTCGCGGCCCGATCGTGCCTGTTCAGCATCGACCAGCCGCCGCGCCTGTTCGATCTTGCGCAAAGACGACTCGATGAAGGTCTGCCCGCCAAACCCAGGGTTCACGCTCATGATCAGCACCAAATCGACCTTGTCGATGACCCACTCCAGCACGTCGAGCGGCTCGGCCGGGTTGAAGGCCAGGCCGCTCTTGCAGCCGGTGTCGTGGATGAGCTGAAGCGTGCGGTCGACATGCGTCACCGCATCGGGGTGAAAGCTGATCAGGTCGGCGCCCGCCTCGGCGAAGCGCTCGGCCAGCGCGTCCACCGGTTGCACCATCAGGTGCACATCCAGCGGGACCATCGTGCCGTCGGCGCGCTGGGTGTGCTTCTTCAGCGACTGCGCCACCGAGTGGCCAATCGTCAGGTTGGGCACATAGTGGTTGTCCATCACGTCGAAGTGGATCCAGTCGGCGCCGGCGTCGATGACCTTGCGCACTTCGTCGCCCAGGCGGGCGAAATCGGCCGACAGGATGCTGGGGGCGATGCGGACCATGGTGTCTCAACCTTCGTAGCGCTCGGCCTCGGGTCGGTCGGTGCCGTAGCCGCGGATCGTGTAGTGCATCGTGCGACCGGCGCCTTCCTGGCGCTCGAGCTGGAAGCCGGGTTCGTTGGCCGGCCGGTTGACGATGAAGCTCATCGCGATCGACTCGACGCCACGCGTCGAATCGAAGGCCATCAACCGGATGTAGTGGTTGGGAAAGGTCTTGCGGCAGTGGCTCAACTCGATCATCACGCCGGCGGCGTCTTGGAGGTCGAACATCGGGTTGCCGAACATCTCCCAATAGGTGTTGCGCGGGTGCGGGTCGTCGGTGGATTCGATGCTCCAGGCATAACCCTTCTTCAGGCCGTACTCGATCTGCAGCCGGATCTCGGCGTCGCTGAGCTCGGGCAGGAAGCTGAACTGGCCTTGCGTGATGCGGCCGGTGGGGTTGGTCATCATCGTGATCGGCTCCTCAGGCAACGGCTGGGGTCAGCGCGTAGTCGCTGGTGTCGGTGGGCGTGTAGTTGAAGCTCACGTCCTTCCAGGTGTCGAGCGCCTGCTTCAGCGGCGTGCAGAACTGCGCCGCAGCCTGCAGGATCTGCGGGCCTTCGTTGGCGATGTCGCGGCCCTCGTTGCGCGCCTTGACCATGCACTCGAGCGCCACCCGGTTGGCCACCGCACCGGCCTGAATGCCGGCCGGGTGGCCGATGGTGCCGCCGCCGAACTGCAGGCACACGTCGTCGCCGAACAGGTCGAGCAATTGGTGCATCTGGCCGGCATGGATGCCGCCCGATGCCACCGGCATCACCTTCTTCAGGTCGCACCAGTCCTGGTCGAAGTGCAGGCCGCGCGGCAGATCGGTCTTCGTGTAGGCGTCGCGGCAGACGTTGTAGTAGCCCTGCACGGTCATCGGATCGCCCTCGAGCTTGCCCACCGCCGTGCCGGCGTGGATGTGGTCCACCCCGGCCAGCCGCATCCACTTGGCGATGACGCGAAAGCTCACGCCATGGTTCTTCTGCCGCGTGTAGGTGCCGTGGCCGGCGCGGTGCAGGTGCAGGATCATGTCGTGCTTGCGCGCCCAGTTGCTCATGCTCTGGATCGCCGTGTAGCCGATCACCAGGTCGATCATCACGATCACCGAGCCGAGTTCCTTGGCGAACTCGGCGCGCTCGTAGATGTCTTCCATCGTCGCGGCGGTCACGTTGAGGTACGAGCCCTTCACCTCGCCGGTGGCCGCACTCGCCTTGTTGACCGCGTCCATCACGTAGAGGAAGCGGTCGCGCCAATGCATGAAGGGCTGCGAGTTGATGTTCTCGTCGTCCTTCATGAAATCGAGGCCGCCCTTCAGGCCCTCGTAGATCACGCGGCCGTAGTTGCGCCCCGACAGGCCGAGCTTCGGCTTGGTGGTGGCGCCCAGCAGCGGACGGCCGAACTTGTCGAGACGCTCGCGCTCGACGATCAAGCCGGTGGGCGGGCCCTTGAAGGTCTTGACGTAGGCCACCGGGATGCGCATGTCTTCGAGCCGCGCCGCCTTCAGCGGCTTGAACGAAAACACGTTGCCGATCAGGCTGGCCGTCAGGTTGGCGATCGAACCCTCTTCGAACAGGATGATGTCGTAGGCCACCCAGGCGAAGTACTGGCCCGGGTTGTTGGGCACGGGTTCGACCTTGTAGGCCTTGGCGCGGTAGCTGTCGCAGGCGGTCAGGCGGTCGGTCCAGACCACGGTCCAGGTGGCGGTGCTCGATTCGCCCGCCACGGCTGCGGCTGCCTCGACCGGATCGACCCCTTCCTGCGGCGTGATGCGAAACAGGCAGATGGTGTCGGTGTCCTTGGGCTGGTAGTCGGGTTGCCAGTAGCCCATCTGCCTGTACTTGAGCACGCCTGCCGAATAGCGGCGCTTGGCATCGGCGGTGATGTCGGTGGCGTCCTGCAGGATTGCCGCCTCGACAGGCTTGTTCATCTCGACTCCTTGGCTTCCAGTCGCGCCTCAGCGCACAGGGGCCAATGTAGAAAGCGATTGAACTAAGGTCTATTCAGATTTGATTGGCGTTCAGTTAAGCTTTGCTGAATGAAGAACGCCACCGTGCGCCAGATGCGGGTGTTTGCCGAGGTCGCGCGCCAGCTGAGCTTCGCTCGGGCCGCCGAGGCGCTTCACCTCACGCCCCCCGCGGTGACGATGCAAATCAAGGAGCTCGAGTCGCAGATCGGGTTGCCGCTGTTCGACCGCCAGGGCCGCAGGATCTCGCTGACCACGGTGGGCGAATACCTGCTCGCCTACGTGCTGCGCATGCTGTCGGTGATGAAGGACGCCGAGGACGCGGTGGCCCGGTTCAAGGGGCTGACCGGCGGCACGCTGGCGATCGGCATGGTCAGCACGGCCGAGTACTTCGTGCCACGGCTGCTGGCGCAGTTCCGTGCCGAGCATCCGGCGGTCGACGTGCGGCTGCGCCTGGGCAACCGCGAGCAGCTGGTGCAGCTGATTCAGCGCAACGAGGTCGACCTGGCGATCATGGGTCGGCCGCCGAAGGATCTGGCCACCCGTGCCGAGCCGTTTGCGATGCATCCGCATGTGCTGGCCACCGCAGTGGACCACCCGCTGACGCGGCAAGAGCCGGTGCCGGCGCAAGCCCTGTCACGCGAGGGCTTCATCGTGCGCGAGCCGGGCTCGGGCACGCGCGCCGCGCTCGAGGAGTTCGTGCGCGAGCACGGCGTGGACCTGCGCATCACGATGGAGATGTCGAGCAACGAATCGATCAAGCAGGCGGTGATGGCCGGCATGGGCGTCGCGCTGCTGTCGCTGCACACGATCGCACTGGAGTTGAAGCTCGGCCTGATCGCCACGCCCGAAGTCGAAGGCCTGCCCGTGGTGCGACGCTGGCACGTGGTGAACAAGTTGTCGAAGACGCTGTCGCCGGCGGCCGAAGCGTTTCGCTACTTCGTGCTCGAACGCGGCGAGGCGCAGCTGGCAGCCATCTTCGGTAGTCGCGACGCAGCGCACACCCCTCAGCTCGGCTCGACGCGCGCGAGCTGGTCTAACCCTTCACACACACCACCTGCTTGAGCGTGTGCACCACGTCCACCAGGTCGCGCTGCGCGTCCATCACCGCGTCGATGTCCTTGTAGGCCGCGGGCGTTTCGTCGATCACGTCCTTGTCCTTGCGGCACTCGACGCCTTCGGTGGCTGCGCGGTGGTCGGCCAGCGTGAAGCGGCGCTTGGCTTCGCCGCGGCTCATCACGCGGCCGGCGCCGTGCGAGCAGCTCTCGAACGACTCGGCGTTGCCCTTGCCGCGCACGATGTAGCTGCGCGCGCCCATGCTGCCGGGGATGATGCCCAGCTGCCCGGCCTTGCGCGCTCACGGCTCCCTTGCGCGTGACGTAGACGTCTTCGCCGAAGTGATGCTCCTGCTGCACGTAGTTGTGGTGGCAGTTCACCGCCTCGATGTGGCTCTGGAAATTCTTGCGGATCACCGTCTTCGCGGCCTCGATCACGCGGCGCATCATCACCTCGCGGTTCAGCGCGGCGAACTTCTGCGCCCAGCTCACCGCGCGCACGTAGTCGCCGAAGTGGCGGCTGCCTTCTTCGAAGTAGGCCAGGTCACGGTCGGGCAGGTTGGCGTTGTTGCGCAGCGCGTCCTGCTTGGCCAGCTCGATGAACATCGTGCCGATCGCGTTGCCCACGCCGCGCGAGCCCGAGTGCAGCATGAACCAGACGAAGCCTTCCTCGTCGAGGCAGACCTCGATGAAGTGGTTGCCGGTGCCCAGCGTGCCCAGGTGGATGCGGTTGTTCGTCTTCTCCAGCTTGGGATAGTCACGGCAGAGCTCGCTGAAGTCCGGCTCCAAATGCGCCCAGGCGCCGTCCACCGACCCGGGCACCTTGCTCCAGGCGCCCGGGTCGCGCCCCTTGGGCGCACGACCATGCGGCACCGCGCGCTCGATCGCCGAACGCAGCGGCGCCAGGTTGTCGGGCAGGTCTTCGGCGGTGCAGCGTGGTCTTGGCGGCCATCATGCCGCAGCCGATGTCCACGCCCACCGCCGCCGGGATGATGGCCCTGAGCGTGGGGATCACCGAGCCGACCGTGGCGCCGATGCCGAAGTGCACGTCGGGCATCGCCGCGATGTGCCTGAAGACGATGGGCAGACGCGCGGCGTTGATCAGCTGGCGCTTGGCAACGTCCTCGACTGGCACGCCACGTGTCCACATCTTGATGGGCACGCCGCCGGGGATGTCTTCGTGGATGTAGTTGGTTTCCATCATCGGTCAGTCCTTCGCGTTTGCGTGGCGAAGGGAAACCAGGTTGTGCCTGCGATCGGCCAGATTAAGACATGCGTCATCGAATCGTCACGGCGCGCTCCGATATTGCTCGTCGATCGTCGAGCCGCTTGCACGAGCGGACTCAGCCGCAGCCCACCGAGGAGAACCATGCGAATCGCCACATTGGCCGGACCGCTCGCGCTGTCACTGGGCCTGGTCGGAGCGGCCTGCGCCGCTCCGACCGGCAGCTGCCTGCTCAATGCAGCCCATGGTGACGTCCGGCACGTCATCTATATCCAGTTCGACAACACGCACCTTCGCCGCGACAACCCGCGCGTGCCATCGGATCTCGAGCAGATGCCCCATCTGCTCGATTTCATCCGCGAGCATGGCACCCTGCTCAGCAATGACCACACGGTGCTGATCTCGCACACCGCCGGAGGCATCCTGTCGTCGCTGACCGGCCTGTACCCCGACCGCCACGGACAGACGGTGTCCAACAGCTACGTGCGCACGTCGTCGAGCGGCGCCTTCAGTTTCCCCAGTTCCTTCGGCTACTGGACCGATCCGGTCGCTGCGACCAACACGCCGACGGTGCCC
Organism: uncultured beta proteobacterium; assembly: GCA_963774185.1. GTDB lineage: Bacteria > Pseudomonadota > Gammaproteobacteria > Burkholderiales > Burkholderiaceae_C > JAEUPI01. The sequence continues at coordinate 66,185 of CAVZEK010000036.1, read as the reverse complement.
AACATGATCGGCCCGGACGGCAGCAACGTCCCGGCACCGTGGGTCTCCTACACGCGCGCCGGATGCGACGTGGGCGCCATCGCCACCGCCAACGTGGTGCTGGAGAACACCGGCACCGGCCCGAACGGCGACATCACCAAGGTGTTCGGCAACCCGTCGCCGCAGGCGACCGAGGCCATCGCGTCGGCGGCCGCACCCGCGGGCACCGCGGCACGCGCGAAGGCACAGACCGACTTCGTCGGCCTGGCCGTGCATTGCGCGCAGGGATCGTCGGTGTGCGCGAGCGGGCAGGACGATGCGCTGCCGCAGGAACCCGGCGGCTACACCGGGTTCAAGGGTTTGTTTGGCGCCCAGTCGGTCAATCCGCTGCTCACCGGTCAGCCCGCGACCGTGCCGTTGAGCGATCTGCTCGGTAGCCCGATCGTCGATCCGTTCAATCAGGCGGGCTTCCCCGGCTTCGACGGCATGTCGGCCGCGGTGTCGCTGGCCTACGTGGCGGCGATGCAGGAGCACGGCATTCCCGTCACCTATGCGTACATCTCGGACGCTCACGACTTCCACGGCGTGGCGGGCAGCCAGCACGTGGCCTTCGGACCAGGGTCGCAGGGCTATGTCGACCAGCTGCGCGCGTACGACCAGGCGTTTGCCGCGTTTCTCGCGCGCCTCGCCTCCTCGGGCATCGACAAGAGCAACACGCTGTTCGTGTTTGCAGTCGATGAAGGCGACCACTTCGTCGGCGTGCACAAGACCAATTGCGACGGCGTGACCACGCCCTGCGTCTACGCCGACAACGAGGTCGGCGAGATCAACGCCAACATCGACACGCTGGTGCAAGACCAGTTCCCGAGCACGTTGTCCTCGCAGTTCCTGGGGACCGGCGCAGCCAACGCGTTCACGGTGCACGGCGACGACGCCCCGACGTTCTACCTGGCCAAGAAAGGCAGCGGCGCGCTGGCGCAGACCGATGCGCTGACACGCAGCTTCGAGCGCGGCATCGCGCAGCTGACCGCGGTCAACCCGTACACGCAGGCCACCGACCGTCTGCTGGTGCGCATGGCCGATCAAACGGGCATGAAGGCGCTGCACATGCTCACCACCGGTGACCCGGCGCGCAACGCCACGTTCGTGCTGTTCGCCGACGCAAACTACTTCCTGACCGACTTTCCTGCCAGCACGTGCGAGACCTGCATCAACCCGGCGTTCGCCTGGATCCACGGCGACATCCAGCGCGAGATCGCCAACACCTGGGTCGGACTGGTCGGGCCCGGCGTGCGCCGCGAGGGCGTGCGGGGTGACGTGTGGTCGGACCACGCCGACCTGCGTCCCACCATGCTGTCATTGCTCGGCCTGTCGGACCCGTATGTGCACGATGGCCGCGTGCTGATCGAGCTGCTCGCCGACTCGGCCGTGCCGCACACCCTGCGCGCGCATCGCGCGACCTTGCTGCGGTTGGGGGAGGTGTACAAGCAGCTCAATGCTCCGTTCGGCCGCTTCGCCAAGGATGCGCTGGCCGTGGCCACGACGGCGCTCACCAGCGGCGACGACAGCAGCGACACGGTCTACGATCATCTGCAAGCGAAGGTCGCCGGCTGGACCTCGCGGCGCGACGCGCTGGCCACCCAGATGAAAGACCAGCTCGCGCAGGCGGCCTTCGGGCGCCAGGCGATCGACGAGTGGACAGCCTTGCGCCTCATCGTCGAGGGCGAGCAACTCATCCAAGAGGTGCGCGCGTTCGCGCACCGACACGATTGAGCTCTGGGCCCGTGGCACCGCGGCCCATGACACCTAGCGCTGAAGGATCGCCTTCTGATCTTCGAAGCCGATCGGTGCAGACGTGTGCTCGTGAGCGATTCTGAGCACGTGCCCGCTGACCTTGAGTGCCCAGGTGAGTCGATTCTGCATTGATCGCAGGTCCTCACCTTGCGCAGACACGCCCGCATAGGTGACTATTGCGCTGACGACGGCGGACTCCCGCCCCTCTGAAATCTTGACGGCGTCGAATGTCACCTTCACTCTTTCAGTTCCCAGTGACGTGAACCAGCCCTCAACCGCTCGCTGCCACGCGTCGGCACCGTCGTAAGACCAAACGCCCCACGCATCGAAGACCCGCACGTCTGGGCTGTACAGCCGCATGAAGGCGTCCACGTCCTTCGCATGGACGGCTGCCTTGTACGACTCCAAGACTCGCGCGATCGACTTGTCGATGTCACTCATATGCGGTCTCTTGTGTTTGTCCGCCCGGCGGAAAGGTTTCGAGCGCGCGACCTATAGTCCCTGTCGCACGACCGAATTGTGCAGGTTCGGAGAGGATCGCTGTGCCATGGCCGAGCGCAGATGCCTGAACTGCGAGTTCACGATTCCCGCGGCGGCGCGCTTTTGCCCCCACTGCAGTCAACGCACGGACACCGCCCGCCTGTCGTTCGCAGACATGACGCGCGACCTGATGCACACGTTCGTGAACGTCGAGCGCGGGCCGCTCGTCTTCGCATGGTCCCTGCTGACGCGTCCTGGCAGCATGGCGCGCGAGTATGTCGAGGGTCGGCGGCGGCGGCATTACGGGCCCTTCGCGACGCTGGCCGTGCTGGTGGGGCTGGCGACGCTGGCACTGAATCTGTCGGGCTTCCAGGCCTTGTCGCGGGAGGTATCGAGTGCCTCGGCCACCGTGTTACAGCAGCACTTCAACTGGGTGCTGCTGGTGCAGTTGCCGCTGCTGGGTGTCGCGTGCGCGCTGCTGTTCAGCGATGCGCGTCTGACACTGCCCGAACACATGGTCTTGGTGGCCTACACGCTGGGCATGCGAGCCGTCGCGATCACCGTGATCGCGCCGATCGCGCTGCTGAGCTCGACCTCGGCGCCGACGTTCTGGCAGAACGCCGCTTTCTGGGCCGCCTGGTACGTCTACTTCGGCTGGGCCGCGTCGCAGTTCTACGCCGGTGCCCGCTGGCGCTCGTGGTTGCGAGGCATGATCGTGGCGGCCATCGGACACGCGCTGATCATCGGCCTCCTCATCGGCGGCAGTGCAGCCTACGAAATGATGGCCGCGGCTTAGAGCTTGCTGGCATTGAACCGGTTGTCTCTTCAAGGGAATCAACCGGTCCGGGCGACATGACCGCTCGGATCGCTGCTTCAACCCTCAGGGAGATCACCATGCACGTTGCGCCGTCCTCGACCACCCCACGCCCGCCGCGCACCCGAGTCGCAGGCGCGTGCCTGGCCGCCGTTTGCGGCCTGGGCTTGTGGAGCGTCGGTGCGGCCGCAGCGTCAAATCAACCACCACCGCCCTGCCATGCGAACCCGCACGCCAGGGCAGACGGCGAGGCCGTCGAGCAGCGTGGCGACGTTCGGCACCTGCCCGATTCGCTGCGCGAACGGCTGGAGGGGCTGGCTCAACGCCCGCACTCGGCGCTGCCGACTCAGGCCTACGCCGAAGCCGACCAGCCGAGCCAACTCTTTCAGTACTACCTGCTGGACAGCAAAGGCTTCGAACCGAATCCGTTCACCAAGCTGTTCCAGGGCGTCAATGACCAGGCGCAACTGACCGCGACCGGTTTCGACTGCGGCCTGCCAACCATCGGCGCGGTGCGCCAGGTTGTCGAACCGAAGCCGGGGCTGCCGACCGACCCCAACGACGTTCGCGCCTTCATCGACATCTTCACCGACATCTCGGGGCTGTTCGTCATCAACAACGAGAGCGGCTGGTACGAAGGCTGGATGATCCACGACCTTCGCGTCGCACCGGTGGCCGCGCCGGCCGCCGGCGGTCGGCCGCTGTTCGGCAGCATCACGGCGGAAGACGCCGCTGCGCTGAAAGCGATGGGCAACGGCCACAACGTGCCGGGCCGCGTCTTCACGATGGACGGACTCGACGCGCACGTGCCAAGCGCCGCCGACCAGTTCCCGAGCCGGCAGACCAACGTGGTGCCGATCCAGCTCAGCATGGGCGCCTACAACTGTCTGCAGCAAAGCGACTGCCACGCCTACTGGGAATTCAACTACACGACCAACTGGGTCCATCCGACCTATGAGTTGCCGTTCACCGGCGGCCTGCCGGGTACCTTCGAGGCCGGCCACGTCGGCGCGCTGGCGTCGATCGTGCCGGGCTCAGGCCCGGCTGGGGTCAAGAACAATCCGGTGACCTATGGCGACGACCCGAACACGCAGGGCGTGTTGATGTCCAGTGGCCCTCGCGACCCCGACAAGTTCGACGCCGACGTCGATGCGCAGCGCGAATTCCGCACGCGCTTCATCCCGAGCGGGCTGGCGCACGAGATCTACCTCGACGTCTATCAGCGCGTCAAATCCTTCGAGCCCGGCGTGCCGTTTCCGCAGCGGCTGTACGACGCCTACGCGGCACAGGTGAAGCGCGTCGACAGCAACGGCGACGGCGTCGTCTCGGCGCTCGAGGGTGACGTCGACACCGCGTCAGACGGATTTGCCGACAACTCGCGACTGTTCCTGCCGGCGACGTCGTTCAATCGCTTTGCGGTAACGCGCGAGATCAACGACGGACTGCTGGCGCCCCGCTTCGCGCCGAGCCAGCGCGCCTGGGTGCTGAGCGGAGCGCAAGCGACGGTGAAGCCGGCGGTGCCGGCGTCGGTCGGGCGCGACGGTGACGATCGGTGATTTTCATGGTGGCCCACAAACTCCGGGAGTAGAGTGATCTGAACATCCCGCACCCCGAGCCACCCATGCAGCGCCAGCCTCGCGACGCCGCCTCGACGCAGGGCGTGGGGTTGCCGCTGGCCGAACTTGCCGAGGCGCGCCTGGTCAGCCGCATCGCCGATGGCGAACTGCAGGCATTCGAGCAGCTCTACCGCACCTACCATCCGCGACTCACGCGCTTCCTGGAGCGCGTGACCCGGCGGCCCGGTCTCGTCGGCGAACTGCTCAACGACACCATGCTGGTGGTCTGGAGCCGCGCGGACACCTACAACTGCAGCTGCAAGGTCTCGACCTGGATCTTCGCGATCGCCTACCGCAAGGCGATCAAGGCGCTGAGTCGCTGGGACGAACCGGTGCAAGACGATCTGCCCGACGATTGCGCGCCCGACGAGGCCGGCCCAGAACAACGGCTGGCGCAATCGCAGTTGCGCGCGCTGCTGGCCCGTGCGCTGGACACGCTGTCGGCCGAGCAGCGCGCAGTCGTGGCCCTCACCTACCTGCACGGCATCGGCTATCGCGAAATCGGCGAGATCGTCGGCTGCCCTGTCGACACCGTGAAGACGCGCATGTTCCACGCGCGGCGGCGCTTGAAGACCGTGCTGGCCGGCCGGTTGGAGGATTGGTTGTGAGCGGGCGGGTGGTTCAGTTCGGTGACGTGCACCAGAGGGTGCAGGCCTTGCTGCCGTGGTACGTCGGCGCAAGCCTTGGCGCCGAAGAACGTGCCAGTGTCGACGCCCACCTCGCCGAGTGCGCGTGTTGCCAAGCCGAGCTGGCGTGGGAGCGCAGGCTGCATCTCGCCGACGACGACTCCGACGTGCCGCGCGACGTCGAGCGCGACCTTGCGCTGCTGCGCGAGCGCATCGTCGACGGCGCAGCGCCTGCGCAGCCTCGCGGGGCCGCGACGCGACTGCTGCGCAGTTGGCGGCAGGGCCCCGCGTGGATGCGCTGGGCCGTGCTGGGCCAATGTGCAGTGGTGGCGATGTTGGGCCTTTCGTTGCTCCTGGCGGTGCCGTCGCCCGAGCAACGCTACCGGGCGCTCGGCGCGCGCGCAACGGCGCCCGGTGCGGCGGGCGGCGGCAACCTGATCGTGCGGTTTCGTCCCGACGCCACCGAACAGGACATGCGCAGCGTGCTGCGCGACAGCCAGGCGCGGTTGGTCTATGGCCCGACCACCACCGACGCCTATCTGTTGGCGGTGCCGGCCGATCGGGTGAAGGCCGCCGTCACGCGGCTGCGCGGGGAGCGGGTGGTGTTGCTGGTCGAATCGCTCGATGGCGGGGCCGTGCCATGAAGGCGCTGGTGTTCGGTTGGCTGCTGTCGCTTGCCGCGGCCATGCCGCCGCTGGCCTGCGCGGCGCCGGACGAGCCGGCCGCGCCACCGGTTGTCGTTGGCCACCAGGTGCTGCTGCTGTTGCGCCTGCCGACCGACCACTATCGACCAGAGGCCGCTTATTCGGGAGGTTATGGCGATGGCGCCGCGCACGCGGCGCGGCGCCGCGTCGCCGCCGCGCTGGCGCGCGAACACGGCCTGACGCTGGTCACCGACTGGCCGATGCCGCTGCTGGGCGTCGACTGCTACGCGATGGATGTGCCGGCCGCTCAAACGCCCGAACTGGTGGCGCAGGCGCTGTCGCGCGACCCGCGAGTCGCGTGGGCCCAGGTGATGAACGTCTATCGAACGCGCGGTCACAACGACCCGCTGTACTCGCTGCAACCGGCCGCCCAGGCTTGGCATCTGTCCGAGTTGCACGCGGTGGCCACCGGGCGCGACGTGCGCGTCGCGGTCATCGACAGCGGCGTCGACGACCAGCACCCCGACCTGGTCGGACAGATCGCACTGAAGCAGAACTTCGTCGACGGGCGCCGCGACGGCCCGGAGCAGCACGGCACCGCGGTGGCCGGCATCATCGCCGCCCGCGCGGACAACGGCATCGGCATCGCCGGCGTGGCCCCCAACGTTCGACTGCTCGCGTTGCGCGCCTGCTGGGAAGAGCCCGACCAGGCCACGCTGTGCACCAGCCTCACCCTCGCGATGGCGCTGCACCACGCGATCGAGCACGCGGCGGGCGTCATCAACCTCAGCTTGAGCGGCCCTGACGACCGGCTGTTGGCCCAGTTGATCGACGCCGCGCTCGCGCGCCACATCACGGTCGTCGGCGCGGTCGATCGCGAGTTGCCCGACGGCGGGTTTCCGGCCTCGCATACCGGCGTGATCGCAGTGGCCGACGCGGTCGATCCACCGTCGGCGGGCCGCCAGGCCCTGCTGGCACCCGGGCGCGATGTGCCGACCACGCTGCCCGGTGGCCGCTGGAACCTGGTGTCGGGCTCGTCGTATGCCGCGGCCCACGTGGCGGGGCTGTTCGCTCTGTTGCGCGAGCGACAGCCGCCGCGCGACTCGCCGCTCTCGGCAGGCAGCGTGGTGTCGTTTGTCGACGGAGAAATCGATGCTTGTGCCACACTGGCGCGCGTCGCGGGTGATGCAGCTTGCGACCGCACCGTGACGCGCGCCGCGCCATCCATCGTTCACCGCTGACGTGCTGGCGCCTGGCCTGCGTGCCGCGCTCGGTGCCGCATTGTGGGTCGCGTGTCATGGCGCCATCGCGCAGACGGGGGGCAGCGTCGCGCTGCTGTCGGACTACCGCTACCGGGGCGTCTCGCTCAGCGATGACCGGCCGACGTTTCGTGTCGGCGTTGCGTACGACGCCCCTGGCAGCTGGTACGCCGGCGGGTCGATCGTCGGCGTGTCGCTCGAACCCGGCGGGCGTCAGCTGCAGTTCATCGGCTATCTGGGGCTGACTGGAACGCTGACGCAGCAGCTGGGCTGGGAAGCCGGGGGCACGGTGGTCCACTTCGGGGCCGATTCGCAGTTCGACTACCTCGAGTGGTTCAGCGGCGTGCATGGCGAGCGCTGGAACCTGCGCCTGCACTACGCACCCGACTATTTCGGCAGTGGCACGCGCACGCTGTACGGCGAACTCAACGCCGGCTGGCCGCTTTCGCGTCTCACGCGGGCGACGGCACACGTCGGTGGGTTGAGGCCGGTGGGCGGCACAACGGGCGCGTCCGAGCGCTGGAGCCTCGATGCCGCGGTGGGACTCGCGATGACGTGCGCCGCGTGGGACTTCGAACTCGCGGTGACCAGCGGCAGCCGCAGCAGCGGCGTCTATCCGATCGCCTATGACCGCATACGCGGCGTGCTGGTGCTGAGCGCTTCGTACGCGTTCTGACTGGCCGTCGCAGGGTCGTCACATGCAGCTGACCGTCACGTCGTGCGAATGCGATCCGAACGCAGGCGCGTTGGTCACGGTCGACGTCACCGTGACGCTCTGGCCCGCCTTGAGTTGCGCCAGCTGCGCTGGCGAGAGCGTCACCGTGTGGTCGTGCGTGGCCGTGCCCATGATGCTGTAGGTCTTGGCGGCCGTCGAGTCGAGGTCGGCAGTTGGAACGGTCAGCATGTGACCATGGTTGGCAGCAATCTGCGTGCCGGACGAACCGCAGCCGGACGCAGGTATGGGGTTGCCGTAAGGCCCACCCATCGCAGTGCTGCCGCCGCCCCCGCAGGCCTGGACGAGCAGCACTACAGTGCCAGCGCCCATCGATTCCAGGAGTCTCTTGCGTGTCATGTCCATCGCGGGTGCCCTCCAGTCCAAGACCAGCGCCCAACGGTGAATCCAGCCACGCCGAAAAAGGTTCAATGCGGAACGTAAAGACCCTCGCCGCGCTGCTCAGATAGCAGCAAGCCTCGCCGCTGCCGCGGCGTGCCGGTGCGCCATCAGGTCGCCCAACAGCCGCAGCAATGTCGAGCGCTCGCGCTGCGGGTCGAACAACGGCGCGCGCAACCGGCATTGCTCGGTCAAGGTGCGAAGCACAGTGGCGTCGTCGCGCGCGCGCAGCAGCAAACCCGCCAGCGCAGGGGCGTCGTTCCATTCGAAGTAGCCGACGTAGTCGCTGCCCAGCATGCCGACGTTGCCGTCGATGCGCGAGGCGATCACCGGTGTGCCGCTGCGCACGGCCTCGGCGATCACGTGGGCGCCGCCCTCCATCTGGCTGGCATGCACCAGCACATGGGCCAGCTGGATGTGGCGGCGCGTGGTGTCGTGATCGAGCTCGCCGAGCCATCGATAGCGGCCGTTTCGCTGCTGCAACGCGCGCGCTTGCTCAGCCAGTGCGGGGTCGAGCGGCGCGCCGATGTGGTCCAGCAGGATGTCGTCGCGCGCACTCAGCAAGCGCGCCGCCTCGAAATAGGTTTGAGGCGACTTTTCTCCACGCAGATGGCCCACCATGACAGCACGCAGATGCCTGCCCGTCTTGGTGAGTGGCTTGCGAATGCCGCACGACTGAAAGCACACCGAGCACCGGCTTCTCAACGCTGGCGGCAGACGCCGGCAGCCCAGCTCCTGCAGGACGATCAGATGGTCCGCGCAGGCGAGCGAGGTTTGTGCCGATGCGTCATGGTCGATGTCTCGGTACAAATCGGTGCCGGTCATCACCACCACCAGCGGACCGCGTGCTGCCCGATGCCAGGCGGCGATCGAGGCCGCCGAGCGGCGCGCATGAAGCGCCACCAGCACGTCGAACACCTCGCCATGCCACTGGTCGAGCAATGTCGTCTTGTAGTGTCCGCTCAGCAGACGCGACCATCGCCACGCGGTTTGCCAGTTGCCGTTGTTCGACGCCCTGGTGGCCGGCGTGACGATGCCCACGGAAGGACGCTGCCGCACGCGCGCGTTATAACCGAACCATGTTGAACGAGTCATCCGCCGCCACGTCCGCGCGCTGCGCCGACGCGGCGGGGTTGTCCGCGGCGTTGTTCGACGCGCGGCGCTGCACATTGAGCGCCTTCGATGCCTATGAACAGGCGCTGCGTTCGAACGACTTCATCGTTCCGTATTCGCCCCAGCTGAACCCGCCGCTGTGGGAACTCGGGCACGTCGGATGGTTCCAGGACTGGTGGTTAAGCCGCAACCCGCAGCGCCACCGCGGGACGGCGGCCGACCCCGATGCACCCCGGCCGGCGCCGCGTCGTGCCGGCGACGATGCGCTGTTCGACTCGGGCCGCGTCGCGCACACCGATCGCTGGCGGCTGCGCCTGCCGACGGCCACCGCGCTGCGCGACGGCCTCGCGGCCGGCCTGCAGGCGTCATTGGCCCTGCTGCGTGATGGCAGCGAAGGCGACGACGCGCTGTACTTCTTCAGGCTCTGCCTGTTCCACGAAGACATGCACCGCGAGGCGTCGATCTACATGGCGCAGCACCTGGGCATCGCACTGACCGGCTGGTCGCCGAGGTCACACGGCCCGACCGCACAAGCCGACGTCGCCGCGTGCGTGCACACGCTGGGCGCACCGCGCGAAGGCTTTGCATTCGACAACGAGCTGGCCCGCCACGAGGTGTCGCTGAACGGCTTTCGCATTGACACGACACCCGTCACCTGGGGCGCCTACTTGCGCTTCGTGGAAACCGGCGGCTATCGACGGCGCCAATATTGGAGCGATTCCGGATGGGCGTGGCTGCAAAGTCAAGGACTGCAGGCGCCGCGCTATCTGCGCACGACCGGCTCGGTCTGGCAGCGCCACACGTTCGGCCACTGGCTCGATGTCGAAGCGGGACTCGCCGCGATGAACCTGTCGTGCTTCGAGGCGCAGGCCTACTGCGCGTGGGCCGCACGCCGTTTGCCGAGCGAAGCCGAGTGGGAATGCGCCGCCGAGCAGCTGGGCGGCGCTTTCGAGTGGGGCCAGGTCTGGGAGTGGACGGCGAGTGCGTTTGCCCCCTACCCCGGTTTCACCGCTCACCCGTATCGCGACTACTCGGCCCCGTGGTTCCATACGCGACAGGTGCTGCGCGGCGGCTCGTTCGCGACGCATCCCCGCATCAAGCACGCCCGCTACCGCAACTTCTTCGAGCCCGGCCGCAATGATGTCCATGCCGGCTTTCGCACCTGTGCGCTGCGGGGGCCCAATTCCTAGGTGGACCGATGGGTTACCGCAATTGCGCGCAAACTGGCCCTGAACAAGAATTTCGCGATGCTGCAAGGAGCACAGTCATGACTGCTGGTTCGACACGTCGCCAGGCGATGCAGATGGGCTGCGCGGCCATTGCGATCGGCGCGCTGCTACGGCATGCCGCTGCGCAGGAACGACGCTTCGCACCCCAAGTGGGAACCTGGCGCAGTTTCGAGCTCATCACGACGGTCAACGTGCCCGAGGCGAACGGCACCACACGCGTGTGGCTGCCGCTGCCCGATGTGAACACCGAGTACCAGCATCCGATCGACAACAACTGGAGCGGCAACGCGGCGACGGTGCAGATCGCATCCGATTCGGCGCGCAGTGTACGCATGCTGTACGCCGAATTCTTACCGTCGGCGGGTGCGCCGACGCTGCAGCTGACGAGCCGCGTGCAAACGCGCGGGCGGGCGGTCGAGTGGAACCGAACCGGCACCGTGAACGAAGACCCGGCGCTGTTGCGCGCCAATCTCGCGCCGACCGAGTTGCTGCCCACCGACGGCATCGTGCGCAAGACCGCGCTCGAGGCCACGCGCGGTGCCAACAGCGACGTCGAGAAGGCGCAGGCGTTGTACGACTGGGTGGTCACCAACGCGCACCGCGAACCCACGGTACGCGGCTGCGGCATCGGCGACATCAAGGCCATGCTGGAAACCGGCAACCTTGGCGGCAAGTGCGCCGACCTGAATGCGATCTTCGTCGGCATGAGTCGCTCGCTGGGCATTCCGGCGCGTGACGTCTACGGCCTGCGGGTCGCGCCATCGGCCTTCGGCTATCGCGAGCTGGGTGCCAACCCGGCCAACCTCAAGGGCGCCCAACACTGCCGGGCCGAGGTGTTTCTGCGCCAGTACGGCTGGGTCGCAACGGACCCGGGCGACGCACTCAAGGTGATGCGCCAGGAGACACCGGAGTGGATCAAGGATCCCGCGCACCCGGTGGCCACGCCGGTGGTCAAGGGTTTGTTCGGCAGTTGGGAAGGCAACTGGGTCGCCTACAACACCGCGCACGACGTCAGGCTGCCGGGCCGCTCGGGCAGTGGCACGCTGCCGTTCCTGATGTACCCGCAGGGCGAGAACGCCAACGGCCGCTTCGACGAACTGTCGCCCGACACCTTCCGCTACGCGATCGCCGCGCGAGAGATCACGGCCTTAGGCTGACGACGCGCGCGACGCCGACCGATGTCGATGTCGTGCGCTTGGCGAATTGAGTTGCCGAACCTCAGAAGCTCGTCTTGACCTTGACGAGCAACTGCACCTTCGCGATGTCGGCAGTGGCATTCAGCGGGAAGGCGACATCGACGTGCACGACGCTGCCGGTCGCGGAGCGCGAGGCGACGAAGCGCAGGCCGAAGCCCACGTCGCTGAGCCAGCCGGGGTTGCCGGTATTGACGTTGTCGCCGCCCCAAGCGCGACCACTGTCAAGGAACGCTGCGCCACCGATGCGGAACAGGCGCCACAGGTAGATGTCCGTGTAGGCCCGCTCCTCCACCGTGAACAGCGCGCGGCGCGTCCCGTTCTGATAGCGCAACGGGTAGCCGCGCAGCCCGTTGTCACCCCCCAGCATCAGGGTTTGGTTGACGTCCGGGTGGGTCAGCACGTCGATTGCAGCGGAGGAGAAGAACAGCCAGCGCTTGCCCTGAGGCCGGTAGTACTGGGTCGCGGCGCCCGCCTGCTGGCGCTGCACCTGGCCGTTGGTGAACTGCCCGGAGATGTTCGCCGAGGCCATCAGCGTCTGTTCAGGCGCCGGTTCGAAGCCGCGACTGACCGACGCCCGAGTAGAGCAACGCATCCTGGCTCGATCCCAGACCCGTGGCGGCCCACCCCAGTTGCACCATCGAATGGCAAGCCCAACTCGAAGAATTCCGGCCGACCAATCAGGTTGCGGTTCAACTGCCTGTCGAAGCGGTCCTCGACGAGCTCGAAGCGGACGAACGGCCCCACCAGCTTCTGGGCGGTTGGCAGCTGGCTTGGCGGGACCAGACCAGGTTCCGTTGCGTAGGCATCGTCCTGGGAACTCACGCCGAGCGAGTAGCGCTGCACCCAGCCATCGACCAAGCCGGCCGACCAGCCGCCAAAGACCTCGGCCAGACTCTGGCTGTGACGGTATTGGCTCACCACGTTGCCGGCGTTGTAGATGGCATCGATGCGGTCGTACTTCGATGCGTTGACGCCGGCGGCCCACCGCGTGTCCAAGGCGTAGAAGGGCCGGACGATGGCCGCCGCATCGCTGAAGCCGTCGCTGTTCCGGGCGTGGCTGTAGCTGGCCGCCGTCCAGGTGCCGAAGGCGCGACCATTGGAGATCTGGAACTCATTGCCGGAACGATCGACGTCGTTGGAATGACCGAAGCCAATGACCGTGCCGGTGCCTAACAAGTTGCTTTCAGTGATCCGGATTCCGCTGGAGTTCGTGCCACCCGAACGGCTCGCGCGGATGCCGAGTTCCAGCGACCACGTGTCGCGCGTCATGACTTCGATGTCGACCACGCCGTCGTGGTAGGCGATCGGTCGGAATTGGACCTCGTAGAGGTTGGGGTTACGGCAGAAGCAGGCGCTCGGTCTCTTCGATCACGCGCACCGACAGGGCGTCCCCGGACTTGAACAGCAGCGCGTCGTTGATCACGCTGGGGCGCGTCTGGATGTGCAGCGCGTTGAGCCATCTGAACAGCAGATAGGTCTTCCTCGGGATCCGTGGTGTCGAAGATGTCCTGGCTGACGACGCGTATCTCGCCGATGATCGCGCCGGCGGCTTCAAGCTCGGCGAACGACGGCAGAGCTGCAGGTGCCTCCTGCGCCTGAGTAACGCCATTCGCGCCTAAGGCCAGTGCCAGGACCAGTGCAGCGGCGCGAAGGTGGGTCTTCGGAGTATGAGTTGGGATCAACGCTGCCCAACTCATTTGGAACACCGCAGGCGCAGATTCAATGTGGGGAACTCTCGCGGCAGGCGACCGCCGTCACTTCGGGCCAGGGCCCTGCGGTATCTCGAATTTCGTTGGTCTGCCCAACCATACCAAGGCGCCGACGATGACCGTCACCCAGGATATCTTGAGACTGCGCCGGTCTCGGGGAGTTGACGCAAGTCAGCACTGCTGCAACCGAGATGGCATTGATCTGGCGGGTGACTTACGACTGGACCTGAACCATACGCTTGCGGGCGGCAACCCACTGTCGGGTTGGACCGTTTCCTGAGCGAAGCCGGTTCCGATGATTCATTTGCAGGAGCAACCATGAGCCTGAGCATCGGGACTTCACTGGCCGCGCACGCGTTGGTCCTCGGGCACGAGGCCCCATCGCTGGTTCTCTACAACGGACATGCCGGGCTTGGCGCCAACCTGGCTGGTCCGCCCGCGGACGCACCGGTCGACGGACGGAGTCTTGAAAGCTGCAAGACCATCTGGCAACGGTGCCTACCAGAGGTTGACGACCAGGTACTGGTTGCCTTTGAGCATGGTCAATCGCGTTGCCCGTTTGTGATTGCTCCACTTTGGGACCCCGAGGCCGAAACTCCGAGGGACAACGCCGCCACCGAAGTCAAGCATCCGGACTTCCGGACATCTGGGGTTTCCCACTTGGACAGCTTGAGCGAAATGGGCGAGACGGAATCCCTCAGACTGCAGATGGCAATGGACAGGTTGTCCGAGATGATGAGTACGCTCTCCAACGTCTTGCAGAAGATCGACGAAACGCAGGCGGCGATCACCCAGAACATCAGGTAGGCGCAGGTTGCGTCCGCTGCACAGGCCGTTTGAGTTGCCGCATGCCCGAGTCGACCGCCGGCGCCAGTCCTCAATGAAGCGCTGATGCTGCGTGTACAGCACTGGAGTCGGCCAGACTCCGGTGCGAGGGCCGGTCGATCCGACATGGCCGCAACCCTGGTCGGTCTCGGACTCATTTCCCGGTAATCGCAGCGCAGCCTTCCGGGCGGGCGGCTCGTGGGGAGCGAAATGTGCTGACGTGCGGCAAATACGCAGCGGGGCGTTAACCCCGCCTTCGCTGCTGTCCCGTTCAACGCGTGTGAGTACCCATCGCACCGTTAAACCCGGGAGCAACCCATGCCACTGTCAGCCAAGTCCCCCATCGCCAGCGCAGCGTTTGCGCTCTTGGCATATGTTTCCGGCGCGTGCGCGCAACAAGCCGCCGACACCCCACCAGCCGAGCGGGCGGCCATTGCGCCGGAGCGACGGAGCACCCTCGACGATCAGCAGTCGGTCGCCGTGACCATCTACAACGAGGACCTCGCGCTGGTCAAAGACGCACGCAAGGTCTTGCTCGACAACGGTGCAAACCGCCTCGCGCTGCGAGACGTCAGCGGCCGGATGCGGCCCGAGACCGCTCAATTGCGCAGCCTCTCGCATCCAGGCTCGTTCGCCCTGCTGGAGCAGAACTTCGATTTCGATTTGCTCACACCTGCGAAGCTCCTGGAGAAGTACGTGGGGCGCACCGTGCGCGTGGTCAGGATCCATCCCACCACAGGCGCTGAAACCGTTGAAACGGCGCAAGTGCTCGGCGCCAGCAGCGGCGTCGTGCTGAAAATGGGCGATCGCGTCGAGACTGGCGTACCAGGGCGCATCGTCTTCGACGGCGTGCCGGCCAATCTGCGGGACCGGCCAACCTTGGTCACCGAGTTGCAGAACAAGCGGCCCGGACCGCAAACGCTGGAACTGTCGTACCTGACCGGCGGCCTGTCGTGGCAGGCCGACTACGTGGCCGAGTTGAATGCCGACGACACCGCGCTCGATCTGAACGGCTGGGTCACGCTGACCAATCGAAGCGGAACCGCGTACCCGAACGCCAAGCTGCAATTGGTGGCCGGCGACGTCAACCGCGCGCGAGACCAGATACGCCGTGCCAGCGTGGTGGAGATGAAGGCCCAGTCGGTGGCGGCGCCGAGCGCCATGGCGCAAGAGTCGCTGTTCGAATACCACCTGTACACGCTCGGTCGTCCGACCACGCTCGCAGACAACCAGACCAAACAGGTGGCACTGCTCGGCGCCACTGCCGTGCCGGTGCGCAAAGAGTTGCTGCTGAATGGCAGCGACTACTACTACCGCAGCTCGGTCGGTGACATCGGGCAGAAGATGAAGACCGCCGTCTACGTCGAATTCGTCAACCGCGACAGCTCGCACCTGGGTCAACCCCTCCCCAAGGGCGTGGTGCGGGTCTACAAACGCGACAGCGCGGGCAATGCGCAGTTCGTCGGCGAGGATCGCATCGACCACACGCCGAAGAACGAGAAGGTGCGCCTGCACCTGGGCGACGCCTTCGACGTGACGGCCGACAAGAAACAAACGGACTTCCGCCGTCGCGAGGCCACCAACAAGGCCAGCTACGTGTTCGAGAGCGCCTACGAAATCGTGCTGCGCAACGCCAAGAGCGAAGTGATGAGCGTCACCGTGCGCGAGCCGGTGCCCGGCGACTGGACCATGCTGGAAGAATCGCAGCCGCACGCGAAGGTTGCGGCGGGCA
This sequence comes from uncultured beta proteobacterium, assembly GCA_963774185.1. GTDB lineage: Bacteria > Pseudomonadota > Gammaproteobacteria > Burkholderiales > Burkholderiaceae_C > JAEUPI01. Next base: position 50,058 of record CAVZEK010000036.1, on the reverse strand, counting down.
CCGCGGAGTGGCGGGTCAACGTGCCGGCCAGCGGCACGACGACGCTCACCTATCGAGTCCTGGTGCGCTACTGACCGGCGGGCTCACACGCAGCGCGAGAGTCCCTGCTGGGAGGTCGTCAGTTTGCGCGGCCCCGCCCGCCGCCTACGTTGGTGCGGATCGCAAGCCGCGCCGTTCAGCAGTAACCTGCTCGCCCAGATGCCAAGGAGACTGTCATGGCCGAGCAAGCAGGTCGCGAGAAGAAGCTGAGCCCCGCAGAGCAGGCGCTGCGCGAGGCCGCGCTCGACTACCACCGCCAGCCGGTGCGCGGCAAGATCTCGATCACGCCGACCAAGCCGCTGTCGAACCAGCGCGACCTGTCGCTGGCCTATTCGCCCGGCGTAGCCTACGCCTGCCTGGCGATCGCCGACGACCCGACGCTCGCCGCCGAGTACACCAGCCGCTCCAATCTGGTGGGGGTGGTCACCAACGGCACCGCGGTGCTGGGGCTGGGCGACATCGGCCCGCTGGCCGGCAAGCCGGTGATGGAAGGCAAGGCGTGCCTGTTCAAGAAGTTCGCCGGCATCGACGTGTTCGACATCGAGCTGGCCGAGAAGGACCCCGACAAGCTGGTCGAGATCGTCGCCGCGCTCGAGCCCACGCTCGGCGGCGTCAACCTCGAAGACATCAAGGCGCCGGAGTGCTTCACGATCGAGCGCAAGCTGCGCGAGCGCATGAACATTCCGGTGTTCCACGACGACCAGCACGGCACCGCGATCATCAGCGCCGCGGCGCTGCTCAACGGCCTCGAACTGGTGGGCAAGGACATCGGCACTGTCAAGATCGCGGTGTCGGGTGCCGGCGCGGCGGCGATCGCCTGCCTCGACGTGTTCGTCGGCCTCGGCGTCAAGCGCGAGCGCATCTTCATCGTCGACAGCAAGGGCGTCGTGCGCGCCGGCCGCGACGACTTCGCGCGCCTGGACGAGAGCAAGCTGCGCTACTGCCAGAAGACCGAGGCGCGCACGCTGGCCGACGTGGTGAAGGACGCCGACGTGTTTCTGGGCTGCAGCGCCGCCGGCGTGCTCAGCGCCGAGATGGTGAAGACGATGGCCAAGCAGCCGATCATCCTCGCGCTCGCCAACCCGGAGCCCGAGATCCGCCCGGAACTGGCGCGCGCCGCACGCCCAGACTGCATCATGGCCACCGGGCGCAGCGACTACCCGAACCAGGTCAACAACGTGCTGTGCTTCCCGTACATCTTTCGCGGCGCGCTGGATTGCGGGGCCACCAAGATCACCGAGGCGATGAAGCTCGCCGCGGTGCGCGAGATCGCCGCGCTGGCCAAGGCCGAAATCAGCGACGAGGTGGCCGGTGCCTATGCCGGCCAGGAGCTGCGCTTCGGGCCCGACTACATCATCCCCACGCCGTTCGACTCGCGCCTGATCCTGCGCATCGCGCCGGCGGTGGCCAAGGCGGCGGCCGAGTCCGGCGTCGCAACGCGGCCGATCGCCGACCTCGAGGCCTACCGCCAGAGCCTGACCCGGTTTGTCTACCAGACCGGCATGCTGATGCGGCCGGTGTTCGCCGCCGCCAAGACCAAACCGGCGCGTGTGGTGTACGCCGAAGGCGAGGACGAGCGCGTGCTGCGCGCGGTGCAGGTGGTGCTCGACGAAGGCCTGGCCAAGCCCATCCTGGTGGGCCGGCCCGAGGTGGTGAAGATGCGCATCGAACGCGCAGCGCTGCGGCTGGCAGCGGGGCGCGACTTCACGCTGGTGGACCCCGAGAACGACCCGCGCTTTCGCGAGTACTGGGAGCTGTACGCCAAGCTGATGGGCCGCGAAGGCGTCACGCCCGAAGCGGCGAAGGCGGCAGTGCGGCGATCGAACACGCTGATCGCGGCGCTCATGGTGCGCCGCGGCGAGGCCGATGCGATGTTGTGCGGGCTGGTGGGCCGCTTCGACCTTCACCTGGAGCACGTGCGCAACGTGATCGGCCTGAAGCCCGGCGCGCACACGCTGGCCACCGTGAACGCGGTGATGCTGCCGCAGCACACGCTGTTCCTGACCGACACCTTCGTCAACGAAGAGCCGAGCGCCGAGGAACTGGCCGACATCGCGCTCACCGCGGCCAGCGCGATGCAGCGTTTCGGCATCCCGCCACGGGTGGCGTTCCTGTCGCACAGCGTGTTCGGCAGCAGCCAGCGTGCCAGCGCCAAGCGCATGCGCGCGGCACGCGACCTGTTCGTCGCGCGAGCGCCGCACATTCCGTGCGACGGCGAGATGCAGGGCGACGCCGCGCTGTCGGAATCGGTGCGCGCGGGCTACCTGCCGGGCAGCACGCTCACCGGCGACGCCAATCTGCTCGTGCTGCCCAACCTCGACGCGGCCAACATCCTGTTCAACGTGTTGAAGATGACGGGGGGCCATGGCATCACGATCGGGCCGGTGCTGCTCGGCGCCGCCATGCCCGCGCACGTGCTCACGCCCAGCGCCACGGTGCGCCGGGTGGTGAACATGACGGCGCTGGCGGTGGCCGACCTCGCCGCGCAATAACGGTTGCCGCCCGCATCAGACGCCGATGCTTCTGCCGCCAAGCACGCGGCGCGGGCTCAAGCACGGCTTGGTCGAGCCCAACACAGATCGAACACCTGCGCGTCAGGGGCTTCCTAGGCCCCAAGCTGACCCCATGCACCGACGAGCGCCGGCGGCAGCACCACCGATCGCGTTGCCTTCAGTTCGGCCGCCAAGCGCTCCTGCAGCGCTTCGATTCCGAGCTCGGCTGACGTGGCGATGCCGGCGGCGGACATCTGCGCGGCGAGAGAACGCACCACACCGGTGAGCATTGCGGGGCCGCGCGGGTCGTTGGGCGCGATGTATCCCTGAACGCCGATCGTCTGAGTGCCGACCAGGCCCGCGTCGGCCAGCAGCAATGCCAGGCGCGTGCCGATCATCGGATCCGCGCCGGCACTGCGAAACGCGGCGACCACGCGGCGAATGTTCAGGTCGGCCAGCGCTATCGGCGGCTCGGTGCGGCATGATCCGATGTCGAAGTCCAGGCCGATGAACCGACCGCCAGGGCACAGGTGCGCCAGGTGATGCCGCACAACGGCGACGGCGTCGGGCAGGTGAAAGAGGATCAGGCGCCCGACGACGGCGTCGAACGGCTCGTCGCACGTCCAACTGCGCACGTCACCCTTCGTGAAGCGGACGTGAGTCTGTCCATTTGCACGCTCCGATGCCACGGCCAGCATCCGATCGGCGCTGTCGATCCCCACCACCTGCCCCGTGGTCCCTACCAACTCGGACAGCGCGAAGGCGACGTGCCCAAGTCCGGTGCCGAGGTCGAGCACGCGCATGCCGGGCCCGATGCCAGCCATGCGCAGCAGCAGGCGCGTGGGCTCCTCGAGCCAGCTTGCCTGCAGGTCGAGCCGCTTGATTTCTGGATCGTCTGAACCGAGCACATAGGTCACGATGATTTCCTTTCAAAGTCGCGGGGACGGCGGGGTGAGGCACTGGCAAAGCCGCCACAGGTTGATCGGCAGCAAGGCGGCGTGCAGCACGAGCACAGGCTGCACGTGGGCAGCGCTTGCGTAAGCGATGAAGGTCACGTTGCTGGCGATGGCGACGCTGCGCAGCGCGACCAACGAGCGCAGCGAGAAGGCCATCAGCACCAGCACCGAGGCCGCATAGCCGAGCAGGTCGATCCCTGCTGGGAGCCATGGGATGCATTGATTCATCGGCGTACTCCACATATCTGAATGCCCAGTGGTCAGTGGCCGCTGGCAAGTTCGATGCGATTGCTCTGCAGCGATGGCGAGGCGTCCGCCAGCTGCCGCTCATGCCCGTCGGGTTGACCGATACCCGCATCTACGAGATGACCTCGCCCGTCAGACGTGGGGATTCCCGCGTCGACGATGTGTGCCAGTGCATCCACCGCACGATCGACATCGTCAAAGCTGTTGTAGAGATAGAAGCTGAAGCGGCAGCTCGCCTCGATGCCGAGCGCGTGGTGCGCGAGGGTGGCGCAATGACAGCCGGCGCGTGATTCGATGCCGGCCTCGTTCAGCTGCGCGGCGAGCCGCATCGGATCGTGGCCCGCCACGTTGAACGCCACCAGCGAGGCACGCAGCGTGGCATCGCGCGCGCCGTAGATGGTGATGCCAGGGATCGTGGCGAGGCGATCGAGCGCACGCGCTGTCAATGCGCGGCACCAGGCGGCGAGCCGGCCCATCGCCGCAGCTGCCGTGTCATGGGCGATCGGCGCGGCGCTGTCGAACAAAGGCGCGCGGCTGCTCGGGGAGGCGAGATCGGTCAACAACCGCAGCGCCTGAGCGGCCGCGATCGTGCCGAGAATGTTCGGTGTTCCAGCCGCGTACCTCCACGGCAGTTCGTGGTACGCCACATGATCGGGGCGCACCTGGCCAGGTGCGATCATGTCGCCTCCGTACAAGAACGGCGGCAGCGTGGCCAAGCGCTGCTCGTCGGCGATCAGCGCACCGGCACCGAAGGGCGCGAGCATCTTGTGAAACGACACGCTGAGGAAGTCGGCGCCGAGCGCGCGGAAATCCACCGCGCTGCCCGCCACGAGCTGCGCGCCGTCGACCATCAGGTAGGAACGGCGCTCGCCGTCGGGCTGTGCGTAGCCACTCGCCGCCGCGATGGCGCGCACCGCCGCGAGCGGCGTCTTGGTGCCCAGAAAGTTGGAGGCCCCGGTGCACGCGATCAACTTGGTGCGCTCATCGACGAGCGAGGCCAGATGGTCCAGATCGAGCGCACCGGTGTGTGCATCGAAACGCGCGAGGCGCACTTGCACACGCCGGCCCAAGCGCGGCAGGATCTCGCGCGCGAGCGCATGCCAGGGCACGAAGTTGGAGTTGTGCTCGAGGGTCGTGGCGACGATGTTGTCGCCGTCGCGAAAGTCGGCGAGCAGCATGTACATCACCGCGTTGTGCGCCTCGGTGGCGTTGCGCGTCACGACCACGTTGCGGCGGCTTCGTGCGCCGACGAACGCGGCGATGTCGTCGTACGCCGCCTCGAACCGATCCGTCATCCGCTGCGACGCGCTCGACGCGCCCCGGTGCACGTTGTCGTACTCCGGGGCAAGCGCGACGAGCAACTCCAGCAGCTCGCGCGGCACCTGCGTGCTGGCCGCGTTGTTGGTGGCGATGCGGCCCGTTGGTACGAAGACGAAGTGGCAACGAATCGCCGCCACGTCCCAACCGGCCGGAATCATCGCGTCACCTGCGAGCCCTGGACCTGTCGCTCGGTCCACGTCAAGGCAAGTTCGTCGTGTGCGCGCTGTTGGCCTCGATCGTGTGGTGGTAGGTGTCGCTGTCCTGGCACGTACCGCTGTGAGCGGACGGCGTCGACCAACCGGGCGGGCCGAAGCCGTCGCCTGCGCCACTGTTGTCTTCCTTGTACTGGATGGTGATCGCGGTGAGCGGGTTGTTCTTGGGGACGCCATCGAGGCCGCCGCTGCCCTCGAGCTTTTGGCTCTTCCACGTGTGCTCGTCGTCCTTGCCGCTGGTGTCCTTGGCCAGCGTCTTGTTGGCCAGGCTCTCTTCTTGCCAGGCGCCGCCGTTCACCCGGTAGGCGACCTTCAGCACCTTGATCGCGAACGGCTTGTTGTTGTTGACGAAGATGTTCGGGGTGCAGGTGGTGTCGGCCGCTTCGGCGGGTGGCAGGGCGCCGAAGGCGGCGATCGTTGCAATCGTGAGGCTGGTGAGGAGGCGAGGTGAGGTCGCCGGTGAAAAACGATGCATGACTAGCTCCTGAGGTTTGAAGTTCGCGGCCTCCGGTTGGGGCCACGATGCAAGACTAGACAGCGCCACGACCTTTCGACACCCACCGCGGGGGGTGATCTCGGCTCAGCCGAGCGCGCCGGCGTCGGCCCCGAGCCGCTGCAGCAGCTCGTGGCGGCTGCCGATCTCCAGGCGCAGGTAGATGTCTTTGAAGTAGTCCTTCACCGTCTGTGGCGTCAGATTCAGCTGGCGTGCAATCTGTGCATGCACCAGTCCCTTGGCCGACAGCAGTGCCACTTCCTTCTGCCGCATCGACAGTGCGGTGGCATTGACGCGCTCGAGCAGATGCGCCTCAAAGGGAACGCCCTGCTCGATCAACACACCGAGGCGCGGCACCGCGCCAGCGGCCGCACCGAGGCGATAACCGCGGAAGGTGAATTCGCCCCAGCCGTTGCGGCGCACGATCGATGGCATCGGTGCGGCGGGGTCGTCGAGCCGCGCGTGCAGTTCGATCGCGATCTCGCGCAACGAGCGCCGCACTTCGACGAAGAAACCGGCCTCGTCGATGTGTGCGTCGAGATCGAGGGCATCGATCGTCGCCAGCGGCGCGAGCTGCTGCGCACGCGTCGACCATTCGATCACCTCGCCCGCCGCGTCGCAGACGACCAGCGCCGAGTGGCCGCTGCGAACGAAGCGCCGCGGCGTCGCGGCTTCGACGCGCATCGCATGCGCGACGTACGGCAAGGCGCGTGCGAGCAGGTCTTCCTCGGCGGCGCTGAAGTCGGGGGCGTCGCGCGAGCGAATCAACGCCAAACAGCCGTAGGGCCGGCTCGCATCGCGCACGACGCCGTCGAGGAACCAGTGGAAACGGTAGGGTGCGAACACCGCCGCGTAGGTGGTGCTCGCCTCGAAGCCGCGGTCCCAGATCTGCCGCATGTTGCCGGTGGGCGCTCCGAAGAGCACGAGCTCGCGAAACGTGATGCCGGCGTCGGCCTCGTAGCGTTTGTGGTGCAGGACGATCCACGCTGCGCGGCGTGGCATCAGCGTGTCGGACCAGAAATTGACAATGCGCCCGCCTTCGCTCGACCAGGTGAACTGGCAACACGCGCTGGGGATCGCGGCGCGCAGTTCTGCGATCACCATCGGCATGAACGACCGGCTCGGCAGCCCGAGGCAGCAGATCTGGCGGATCTTCGCGAGCACGGCGGATTGTTTGCACGACGACATGGGCGCAGCCTAAAGACGGAGCTGGCCGCACCACAGCGCCGCGGTACCCGACTTTCGGCGCGGCGCCACCTATTTTTTGCGCTCGCGCATCCCTAGTTCGCTGCGCGAGGCCACGCCGAGTTTGGCGAGCAGCGCCGAGACATGATGCTCGACGGTGCGCTCCGAGCGATGCAGCTTTTGCGCGATCGCGCGGTTCGACAGGCCTTCGCGCAGCAGCTCGAAGACGATGCGCTCACGCGCCGTCAGGCCCTGCGGATCGCTGCGCGCGGCGGCGTAGCGGCCCCGTGGAACGTCGCGAACGCCAAGTGCACGCAGGCGTTGGCGCGCCAGGCGCGCGGCTGGCGCCGCGCCGATCGCATCGAGCAGCCCGAGCGCCTCTTGCGACGCGGCCGCTTCCCCGAAGAGCAGCGCGAGCGCCTGCTCGTAGCGGCAGCCGAGCGCGGCCCAGGCCTGCGCCGCGCCACGTGCGTCACCTTGCAGCTCGAGCCGGCGCGGCGGTGCGACCTGGTCGAGGTCGATCGGCATCGCTTCCCCCGCGCGGTGCATCCAGCACGCGAGCGCGCCGCTGCGCCAGCGCTCGCCAGCGCACAGCGCCTCGGGCAGCGCCTCGCGCGCGATGCGCACCGCCGCGCTGGCATTCCCGCGCAGGAACGCTGCCTCGGCACGCGCAGGCGCTTGCGGCGCGTACCACGGATCCACGCTGAGCCGGGTGCGGCCTTCGATGCGATCGGTCCATTCGCTCGCATCGAGCGTGGCACCGCAACGCATGTCGAGCAGGGCCAGCAGATGGATCGATTGCTCCTCTTCGACCTGCGCGAGCCCGGGCGTGGCGCGCACCACGTCTAACTCGGCGCGCGCAATGCCCCAATCGCCCTGCTCAATGAGGCCCGCCGCGCGGCGGATTCGCAGGCGCGCCGCGTCGGGGTCGAGGTCGCGTGCGTCACAGAACGCGATGCCGGCGTCGCACGCGGCGTGCAGCCGAGCGAAGCGCCGGTGCACCAGCGCCATGGACCCCATCACCGCGTACACACGGGTCACGACCTCGGTGAGCCCGAGCCGCATGGCGATCGAGAGGCTGCGTTCGAGGCGCTGCCAGGCGGCAGCGTCGTCATGGCGCACCAGCTCGGCGGTGGCGACGATGCTGAGCGAATAGCACACGCCGGCATCGTCGTGCTGCGCTTCAAACCAATCGAGCGCGCGTCGCCCAGGGCCGAACACGGCCATCGCATCGGCCTCGAAGAGATGCAGCTGCGCCTGGGTCGCATGCGCAAGTGCAAGCTCGCGCGGCGCGCCCTGCTGCCCGAGCAGCTCGATGGCCTGCGCGGCGTGCGACTGGCCGGCACCGATGGCGCCTTGGAACCATTCGATGCGCGCGATCTCGCGCAGGTCGATGCCCTCGGCGAGGGCATCGACCAGGCTGCGATGGATGGCGAGCGCCGCGCGGCGCGACGCCAGCGCCTCCCCGACGCGGTGGATCGACATGCAAGCGCGCGAATGCGCCACGTGCAGCTCGGCGCGGCGCGCAGCGTCGATCGCTCCCGCGTGCGCAAGCGCGAGCGCCAGGTGCGCCGCCGTCTGGCGGGGCGCGCCAGCCCGCGTGGCCTCTCGCGCCGCGAGCGGCGCGAGCCGAACCACCGCCGCGGGCAGCCCGGCATGATGTGCATGATGGACGAGCCGCGTGGTCGCCGCGCCACGCAGGCTGAGCGCGTCGAACACCGCGCCGTGCAAGGCCGCCACGCGCGCGGCGTCGCAGGCCGATTGCACGCTTTGGCGCGCGAGCTCGTGGCGAAAGCGCAGCACCGCGCCTTCGCGTTGCAGCAGCCCGGCGGCAATCGCTTCGCCGAGCGCGGCCGACGAATCCTCGATGATCGAGTCGATCACGTCGGGCTCGAGTCCGGCGGGTGCGGCGCTGACCAGCTCGACGATGTCGCGGGCCGCGTCCGACAGCGGCGCGAGGCGCGCGAGCACCGCGTCGCGCACCGCGGCAGGCAGGCGTAGGCCGTCGCCGGCGAGCCATTCTGTGACGAAGAACGGATTGCCGCGCGTGGCCGCGTGCAGGCCCTCGGCGCTGCGACCGGCGCGTTGCGCGAGGTCGGCCACCGCGCGTGGCGAGAGCGGCTCGAGCGCGAAGCGCTGCGTGTGCCGCGCCGGCAGCCCACCCAGCAGCAGACGCAGCGGGTGATCGGCCGCGAGCGTGGTGTCGCGCCAGCAGAGCACGAGCAGCGCACGGGTGGCGGCGATGCGCCGGCCGATGTAGCGCGCCAGGTCGAGCGTCGCGCCGTCGGCCCACTGCACGTCGTCAATCACGAGCACCGCCGGGCGCGCGCGGTCGCGCAGCAGCGCGAGCATGCCGGCGAGCACCTCGAGCGTGGCACGCCCCGACCGCACCGCCTGCGCGAGCGACGGCGGCAGCTCGTCGAGCAGATCGATCAATGGCATCAGCGCGCCCGCGGCGAGCAGCGGCTCGCACGCACCGCGCAGCCAGAGCACGTCGTTGCCGGCGGCGCTGCGCACCGCTTGCATCAACGTCGTCTTGCCGGCACCGGCCTCGCCATGGATCACGACACAGGTGGCCGCGTCGGTGTCGCCGCGGCGCAGTGCCGCGAGGCGCTGCTCGAACCATTGCAGCTCGCGGTCGCGTTCGAGCAGCAGCAGCGGCGGCGGTGCCTTTCCCGCAGTCATGGCCAGGATTGTGCGATCGCGACAGGCATCCACCGGCGGGCCGGCAGGAGTCGGCCGTGAGAGTCAGACTGTCGGTTGAGGGGTTGCGCCATGCGCAACCGCGCGTGACGGGGCTTCAGTCGGTCGGCGCCGACGGATCGAGCAGGCCGGCCGACTTCAGATCGCGCCACAGCGCCGGCGGCACCGCGTGCTCGGCATCGGCCACATTCGCCTCGATCTCCGCCGGCTTCACCGCGCCGAGCACGACCGAGACGACCGCCGGGTGCAGCATCGCGAACTGCAGCGCGGCGCGCCGGATCGACGTGCCGTGGGTCGCGCAGATCGCCTCGATCTTGCGCACCCGCTCCATGATCTCGGGCGGCGCCGCCGCGTATTCGAACTTGGCTCCAGGAACAGCCCCGGTGGCGAGGATCCCCGAATTGAACACCCCCGCCAGCATGACCCCCATCTTCTTCTCGAGGGCCAACGGCAGGAATTCGGTCAGCCCGTTCTGGATCAGCAGCGTGTAGCGCCCGGCCATCATCGCGACGTCGAAATCGCCGGCGCGCGCGAACTTGACGCAGGTGTCGGCCTCGTTGATGCCGAACCCGATGGCCGCCACGGTCTTCTCGCTGCGCAACTTGTCGAGCGCGCGGTAGGCGCCGTCCATCGCTTCCTTGAAGCGGCGACCGGCCTCGGCGCCGTGCGTCCAGACGTCGCAGTCGTGGATGAGCAGGATGTCGATCGCGCTCAGGCCCGTGCGCAGCAACGATTGCTCGACGGAGCGCATCGTGCCGTCGTACGAATAGTCGAAGCGCGGCGCATGCCCGTAGCCTCCGACGAACCCCGGCGAGACCACGTCCTTGTTGCGCGGCGCCGGCTTCGCAAAGGGATCCATCACGCGCCCGATCTTGGTCGAGACGATGACGTCGCAACGCCCGGCACGGCGCAGCCCCGCACCCAGGCGGGATTCGGCAATGCCGTTGCCGTAGTGCGGCGACGTGTCGAAGATGCGAACGCCGCTGGCGAAGGCCTGCTCCACCGTCGCGATGCTCGTCTGCTCGTCGAGCACCTCGTAGAGCTCGCCGAGGGGTGCCGTGCCCAGGCCGATGGCCGAGAACACCAGCTGCGTTGCGTTGCGGGTCTTGAATGCACGCGTCTTCATGACGTCTCCTCGCGGAAGCAGGGTCGCTGTGGCGTCGTGCCGACCGAGCGGCGGACGAGCATGGTGCACATCATCCGCGCGACAGGCGCCCGCTCCGGTCGCTACTCCAGCACTCGAGGATTCGCGCTCGTTGCACTTCCCCGGCTGTCGCTCCTTGTCCCGCCATCGCGTTGTCAGCCATGTGCGCGGCTTGCCCGGTGCCCGGGATGGCGCAGGTCACCGAGGCGTGGCCCACGACGTACTTGAGCAGCAGTTGGGCCCAGCTCGTGCAGGACAGCTCCTCTTCTGCCCAACCAGGGATTGCTCTGCCTTGGACGGACCGCAGCACCTGACCGCTTCCCAGCGGCAAGTTGGCGATCACCGCCACACCCCGCTCGGCCGCGAGTGGCAGCAAGCGCTGCTCCGCTGAGCGGTCGGCGATCGAGTAGTTCAGCTGCACGAAATCCAGCGCTTCGGAACGCAGGACTGTTTCCAGGTCTGCGAAAGCGCTCGACGTGTAGTGCGTGACCCCGAAGTAGCGGATGCGTCCCAACTCCTTCCACTCGCGCAGGGTCTTCAGATGCACCTTCCAGTCCACCAGGTTGTGAACCTGCATCAGATCGATGCGATCGGTCCGAAGCAATGCCATCGACCGCCGCATCTGGTCGATGCCCGCCTCGCGGCCCCGCGTCCACACCTTCGTGGCGATGAAGGCGCGCGACGCGCGCCCCGCTGCCAGCCGTTCGCCAACCATGCCCTCGGCGCGGCCGTACATCGGTGAGGTATCGATGACGCTCCCGCCTGCAGCGAACAAGGCATCCAGCACGCCGGACAACCTTTCGTTCGCCGCCTCGTCGGGCGGCGCGTCGAACCCCACGTAAGTCCCACAGCCGATTACCGGCACCGGCTCGCCACTAGACGGAATGGGGCGTGTGTGCACCAGATCCTCACTGAAAGGCGCTAGCTTAGAGCGATTGCCACGCTCGCAGCCGAAGCATCACAACGCACCCGGTGCATCTCACTTCCGGGACGCGGCGATCGCGGCCTTGATCTCTGCAATGCGGGCACTGTATGCGAACTTCCGGACCCTAACCAGACACCCGCGCGGTCCGTTGAGGCTCGAAAGCACCGTGCGATACCTCGTCGTTGAGGTCGACTAACGATCGGCGACCTGACGAGGGGAAAAGTCGTAGGGGGACTAAGCGGCTACGTCGCTGCCATTCACGCCCGGCAGCCGCTCGTACAGCTGGCACAGGCGGCGCAGGCGCGACGCATGATGCGGATGGACCTGCGACCAGTTGAACCGCCAGCGCCAGTTGCCCTCGGCCTTGCCCGGGTAGTTCATCCGGTGCGCCGCATCGAGTCCGAGTACGTCCTGCAGCGCATACACCGCGGTGTCGGCCACGCTGGCGCAGGCAGCGCGAATCAGATCCCAGCCGACGTCCAGGCCGTCGCTGGCGAGGTATTCGCGCAGATGATGGCGCACCTGCTCCGGCGCCGTGTGCCACCAGCCGAGCGTCGTGTTGTTGTCGTGCGTGCCGGGATAGACCACGGTATCGGGCTCGTATGCGTGCGGCAGGTGATGCGGGTCGCCCATCGCGCCGTCGATCTCGCCCCAGCCGAACTGCAGCACGCGCATGCCGGGCAGCGCGAGCGCCTTGCGCAGCTGCACCACGTCGGGCGTGATCACGCCGAGGTCTTCGGCAATGATCGGCAGCGGACCGAGGGCCTTGCTGATCGCGTTGAACAGCGCCTTTCCGGGCCCTTTCACCCAACGACCGTGGATGGCCGTGGGCTCGCTGGCCTGGATCTCCCAGTGGGCCGCAAAGCCGCGAAAGTGATCGATGCGCACGATGTCCACCAGCTCAAAGGCGCGCCGGATGCGCTCGATCCACCACGCATAGCCTTCCTTCGCATGCGCGCGCCAACGGTACAGCGGGTTGCCCCAGCGCTGGCCGGTGGCGCTGAACAGATCGGGCGGAACACCGGCCACCACCTTGGGGCGCCCATCGGGCCCCAGCTCGAACAGATCGGGCCGAGCCCAGATCTCGGCGCTGTGCAGCGCGATGAAGATCGGTGCGTCGCCGACGATCTTCACGCCGCGTCGATGCGCGTAGTCCTTCAGGCGCTGCCACTGGCTGTAGAAGCACCACTGGCAGAACTTCCAGAACGCGATGCGCTCGGCGTGCGCGCTGTCGAAGTCGCGCAGCGCCGCCGGCTCGCGCCGGGCCAGCGGCGGATCCCAGTCGCACCATTCGCGGCCCGCAAAGTGCTCGGCCAGAGCCATGAAGCGTGCATAGTCGACCAGCCAGTTGGCGTGACCCTCGCAGAACGCCTCGAAGTCGGCGCGCTCGTCCGGTGATGCCCACAGTGCAAAGCGCCGCGCCGCGCGCGCGAGCCGCTCCATCCGGAACGGCGTGACGGCTGCGTAGTTCACCGTGCGCTCGTCGAAACCGCTCGCGGGCGCGAGATCGGCCGCATCGAGCCAGCCACTCGCATGCAGATCAGCGAGGTCAATCAGCAACACGTTGCCGGCGAAAGCCGAGCTGCTCAGGTATGGCGAATCGCCCAGGCCGAGCCCGCCCAGCGGCAGGATCTGCCACAACGACTGACCGGCACTGACGAGCCAATCGACGAAGTGCGTCGCTGCCGGACCGAAGTCGCCCGAGCCGTGCGGTCCCGGCAGTGAGCTCGGATGAAGCAACACGCCGCTGGCGCGTGGAAACCGCATGGCCGTCAGGCCCTCCGCTCGAGCAGCACCGTGGCCAACGGCGGCAAGGTCATGCCGATCGAGTGCCGCCGGCCGTGCCAGGCGATGGGTTCGGCGGTGAACTCACCGAACGCAGAGCCAACGTTGCTGCCGCCATAGTGCGCCGAGTCGGTGTTGATGCGCTCGCGGTAGACACCCGGCTCGGGCACGCCGATGCGGTATCCGTGGTGCACCGTCGGCGTGAAGTTGCACACCGCAACGACGATGCACCCCGCGTCGTCGCCGCGGCGCGCAAACGCGACCACCGATCGCTGCGCATCGCCGTGTTCGATCCACTCGAAGCCGTCGGGTGTGAACTCGCGCTGGTGCAACGCAGGCGTCTCGCGATAGAGGTGGTTGAGGTCGCGCACCAGGCGCTGCACGCCAGCATGGGTGGGGTCGTCAAGCAGATGCCAGTCCAGGCTCTGGTCGTGGTTCCACTCGCGCACCTGCGCGAACTCACCGCCCATGAACAGCAGCTTCTTGCCCGGGTGCGCGAACATGAAGCCGAAGTAGGCGCGCAGGTTGGCAAATTGCTGCCAGCGGTCACCCGGCATCTTGTTCAGCAGCGAGCCCTTGCCATGCACCACCTCGTCGTGCGACAGCGGCAGCACGAAGTTCTCATTAAATGCATAGACCATCGAGAACGTGATCTCGCCATGGTGGTGCGCGCGATGCACCGGGTCGCGCGCCATGTACTGCAACGTGTCGTGCATCCATCCCATGTTCCACTTGAAGTGGAAGCCCAACCCGCCCGCGTAGGTCGGCCGCGACACCGCCGGGAACGCGGTCGATTCCTCCGCCAGCGTCACCGCTTGGGGGCACTCGATGCCGACCACTTCATTGACGCGTTTGAGGAAGGCGATCGCCTCCAGGTTCTCGCGCCCGCCGTGCACATTGGGCACCCATTCGCCGGCCTTGCGGCTGTAGTCGCGGTACAGCATCGACGCCACCGCATCGACGCGCAGGCCGTCGACGCCGTAGCGTTCGAGCCAGTACAACGCGTTGCCGACGAGGAAGTTGCGCACCTCGGTGCGGCCGAAGTTGTAGATCAGCGTGTTCCAGTCGTGGTGAAAGCCCTCGCGCGGATCGGCGTGCTCGTACAGCGCGGTGCCGTCGAACTCGCCGAGGCCGTGTGCATCACTCGGAAAGTGCGCGGGCACCCAGTCGATCAGCAGGCCCAAGCCCTGCGCATGGCAGCGCTGAACAAAACGGCGAAAGCCGGCCGGCTCGCCGAAGCGCGCGGTCGGTGCGTAAAGCCCGATCGGCTGGTAGCCCCACGAGCCGTCGAACGGATGCTCGCTGATCGGCAGCAGTTCGAGGTGAGTGAAGCCCTGCGCGCTGGCGTAGGGCACCAGTTCGTCGGCCAGCTCGTCCCAATTCAGCCAGCGGTCGCCTTCTTCGGGCTTGCGCCGCCACGATCCGAGGTGCACTTCGTAGATGCTGATCGGCGCGTCGAGCGCGTTGGCACGCTGGCGATCGGCCGACGGCGGCACCACCGGCGGCAGCGGCGCGACGATGCTCGCGGTGGCCGGTCGCAATTCGGCTCGCACGGCATACGGGTCAGCCTTCAGTGGCAGCACGTGTCCGGCGGGCGTACGCAGCTCGTACTTGTAGGCCGCGCCCGCTACCACACCCGGGATGAAGATCTCCCAGATGCCGCATTCGCGGCGCAGCCGCATCGGATGGCGGCGGCCGTCCCAGTGGTTGAACTGCCCGACGACGCTGACGTGCGCCGCATTGGGCGCCCACACCGCGAAGCCGGTGCCCTGCACGCCGAGCAGGGTGCGCGGCCTGGCGCCCAACACCTCGTACGGCCGCAGGTGCGTGCCCTCGGCCATCAGCCACACGTCCAGGTCGCCCAGCAGCGGCGGGAAGCGATAGGGATCGTCGAGCAACGCCTGCGTGCCGTCGGTCCATCGCACCTGCAAGCGGTAGTCGCCGGCGATCGCCGCAGGGCACACGCCCTCGAAGAAGCCGTCGGCGTGGCGGCGCTGCAGCGGGCCGTGTACGGTGTGGCCGTCGCCGCCAAGCAGCTCGATCGCGACCGCGCCCGGCACGAAGCAGCGCAACCACAGCGCCTCATGTGCGTCGGCGTGCACGCCGAGCACCGCGAACGGGTCGGGATGGCATGCCGCGCATATGCGCTCGACGTCGAGGTCCGCCAGCATCGATGGGCCGATCGTCATGTCGGGGCCGAATCAAGTGCGTTCGCCGCGCCCAGCAGCGCGGGCGACTGTTCGGACACGATGACGAACACCGGCATCGCGGCAAGATAGCTGCGAAACCGTCCCTTGGACTCGAACCGTTCGCGAAACGGCGAGGCGTCGAACAGCGAGCCCAACCGCGGCACGATGCCGCCGCCGATGTACACGCCGCCGCGAGACCCGAGCGTCAGCGCCAGATTGCCCGCGGCGGTGCCGAGAAACGAACAGAACAGCGCCACCGCTTCGCGGCACGCCGCGTCGCCCTGTTGTGCACCCGCGGTGATGTCTGCGGCATCGCGCGTGGGCGCCGCCCGCTCGGCGTCGGCGTGGCCGTCGATGGCCGCTAACGCGTGGTGCAGGTCGACCAGGCCCTGGCCGCAGACTGCGCGCTCGGCCGATGCATGGCCGTAGCGCCGATCGAGCCATTGCAGCACCGACTGCTCGCGAGGCGTGCGGGCCGCCAGCGTGGCGTGACCGCCTTCGCCTTGCAGAGCTGTCCAGCCGCCTGCGCCGTCGGGCAGCAAGCCCGACACACCGAGCCCGGTGCCGGACCCGATCAGCGCCCGAGGCGCGTCGGGCAACGCCGGCCCGCCGCCAACCTGGCGCAGCTGCGTCGGCGCGCAGCGCCGGCAACGCGAGCGCCAGCGCGGTGAAGTCGTTGATCACCTGCAGACGCTCGAACGCGTAGCGCGCCTTCAACGCCGCGATCGAAAAGCTCCAGTCGTGGTTGGTCATGCGGACGTGGTCGCCGATGATCGGGTTGGCGATCGCGATGGCGCACGACGCGGGCGTGGCACGGCCCAGCCGGTGCAGGTAGGCGGCGATCGCGTCGCTCAGGCTCGCATAGTCGGCACAAGGCAGCACCATGATGTCGTCGATCGGCGCGCCGGGCCGGCGCTGCCAGCCGAAGCGCGCGTTGGTGCCACCCACGTCGGCGAGCAATCGCGCGTGCGGGTCGCGTGCGGCGGTGTTCATCGTGTCCATCGGATCCGCGGCGCACGTCAGCGCGCGATCGCCTCGTACAGCGCGACGTAGCGCCTGGCCGCGCCCGACCACGAATAGTCCTGGGCCATCGCGGTGTGCATCAGGCTGCGCCACAGCTCGGGCTGGCGCTTTGCCTGCACCGCGCGCTGCACCGCGCGCTCGAGCGCGGAGGCGCTGGCCGCGTCGAATGAAAAACCGGTGGCCTGTCCGGCGCGCACCGCGTCGTCACTGGCGTCGACCACGGTGTCGGCCAGCCCGCCCACGCGCCGTACCAACGGCAGCGTGCCGTAACGCAGGCCGTACATCTGCGTCAGGCCGCACGGTTCGAAGCGCGAGGGCACCATGATGACGTCGGCGCCGCCGATCACGCGATGCGCCTGCGCCTCGTCGTAGGCGATGCGCACCGCGACCTGCCCTGGGTGGGCGAACGCCGCCGCGGTGAAAGCCGCTTCCAGCACCGGATCACCGCGGCCCTGCACCGCGAGTTGCGCGCCGCTTTGGAGCAGCGCCGGCAATGCCGACAGCACCAGGTCGAGGCCCTTCTGCGCATTCAGCCGGCTGACGACGGCGAACAACGGCGCATCGGGATTCGACGCCAGGCCCAACTCGGACTGCAGCGCACCCTTGCAGCGCGCCTTGCCCGACAGGTCGCGCACCGAATAACGCGTCGCGAGCGCGGAGTCGGTGGCCGGATCCCACACCGCGCCGTCGACCCCGTTGAGGATGCCCGAGACGTCGCCGCCGCGGCTGCGGATCACGCCGTCGAGGCCGCAACCGAACTCATGCGTGGCGATCTCGTTGGCGTAGGTCGGGCTCACGGTGGTGATGCGGCGCGCGTATTTCAATCCGGCCTTCATGAACGACAGCTGGCCGTGGAATTCGATCCCGTGCGAATGCATCATGCTTGCCGGCAGACCGAGCTGTGCGAAGTCGCCGTGCGGAAAAAGCCCCTGATAGGCCAGGTTGTGCACGGTGAACACTGAAGTGGCCGTGGGGGCCGGATGCGCATCCATCCACGCGCACGCCATCGCGGCGTGCCAATCGTGGGCGTGCAGCACCTGCGGCGTCCACTCGGGGTCGAGCTCGCCCGCAGCCAGATGGGCGCCAACCCAGCCCAGCAGCGCAAAGCGCTGCAGGTTGTCGCCCCATTCGCTGCCGTCATCGGTTTGGTACGGGCCACCGGGGCGTCGGTACAAATACGGCGCGTCGACCACATACGCCGGTACGTGGCTGTACGGCATGCGCCCGAGCCGCAGCGTGATGCGGCCAGCACCGAACAATGGTCCGAACTCGTACAGCGTCGTCTCGTGCAGCACCGCGTCGGCGATGGCTGGCAGGCCGGGCAGCAGCAGGCGCGCCTCGGCGCCGGCTTCGATCAGAGCCTGGGGCAGCGCGCCCACCACGTCGGCCAGGCCACCCGTCTTGACCAGCGGAAAGATCTCCGCGGCGACATGCAGCACCTTCATGCGGAGCCATCTTTCATGGTTGTTGGAGTTTGTCGAGCATCTCTCGGGTCACCAGCGTGATGCCGTGCTCGGTGCGGTAAAAGCGCCGCGCATCGTCGTCCGCGTCCTCGCCGATCACCATGACGTCGGGGACTTCGCAGCCGCGGTCGACGACCACGCGATTGAGGCGCGCACCCCGGCCCACCTGCACGCCGGGCAGCAGCACCGCCCAACTGACGTTCGAATACGAATGCACGCGCACGCTCGAATACAGCACCGAGCGGAACACCGAGCCCGAGACGATGCAGCCGCCCGAGACCAGCGATTCCACCGCCATGCCGCGGCGGTCGTCTTGGTTGTGCACGAATTTGGCGGGCGGCAGCTGCGGCTGATAGGTCCAGATCGGCCAGCGCGTGTCGTACAAGTTGAGCAGCGGGTCGGTCGCGGTGAGGTCGATGTTGGCGTCCCAGTAGGCGTCGATCGTACCGACGTCGCGCCAGTACGGCTGTTCATTGTGGCGTGTGCCCACGGCGCTGAGATCGAACGGGTGTGCCGCCGCCTGGCCCAGCGTCACCACGTGCGGAATGATGTCGCGGCCGAAGTCGTGGCTCGAGTTCGGGTCGGCGATGTCGCGCTCGAGCTCCTTGTAGAGAAAGCGCGCGTTGAAGATGTAGATGCCCATGCTGGCCAGCGCGCGGTCCGGGTTGCCGGGCATCGCCGGCGGATCGGCAGGCTTCTCGACGAAGGCCGTGATGTTGTACTTGTCGTCCATCGCCATCACGCCAAATGCCGTGGCCTCCATGCGCGGCACAGCAATGCAGGCGACGGTGCACTCGCGTCCCTTGGACACGTGGTCGGCCAGCATCAATGCATAGTTCATCTTGTAGATGTGATCGCCGGCCAGCACCACGATGTAGTCGGCACGGTAGCTCGCCAGGATGTCCTGGTTCTGGTAGACCGCGTCGGCGGTGCCGCGGTACCAGCTTTCTTCGTCGACTCGCTGTTGCGCCGGCATCAAGTCGACGAACTCGTTCATCTCGCTCTTCAGGAACGCCCAGCCGCGCTGCAGATGTCGCATCAGGCTGTGGCTCTTGTACTGCGTAATCACTCCGATGCGGCGAATGCCCGAATTCAAGCAGTTCGACAGCGCAAAATCGATGATGCGGAACTTGCCGCCGAAGTACACCGCGGGTTTGGCGCGTCGATCGGTCAGGTTCTTCAACCGGCTGCCGCGTCCGCCAGCCAGGACGAGGGCGACCGCCCGCTTGGGCAGATCGAGGCTAAGGGCCAGTTCAGTGGGCGTCATGACTTGTCTCCGCACTGTTGTGCTGTCGTCGGCTGACCACAGCGTACTGCGCCAGCGCACGCGCGGCCGCCAGCACCGGCAATCCATGCCCGGACGGCGTGGCCGCCACCGAGCTCGCGGCGGCGCGAAAATTGCGTGTTCCGGGTCATTCTGAACCTCACCTGCACCGATGACGACCACACCTGCCGCCGCCACCTTCGCAAACACCACCCAGGGCATCGAAGACCACCTGCTCAACACCGTGGGGGTCGCGCCCGCGCTGGCCAGCCCCAATGACCTGATGCAGTCGGTGGCCCGTGTCGCGCGTGAACAGCTGTCGCGCCGCTGGGTCGCGACCCAAGCGGTCGACCGCACCCACAAGGCGCGGCGGGTGTACTACCTGTCGATGGAGTTCCTGATCGGCCGCACGCTGGGCAACGCCATCGCCGCACTGGGCCTGCGCGATGGCGTCGCGGCTGGCCTGGCGCTGCATGCCCAGCGACTGGAGGACGTGGCCGACCAGGAGCCTGATGCCGGCCTCGGCAACGGCGGCCTGGGCCGGCTCGCTGCTTGTTTCCTCGACTCGATGGCCACGCTCGGGCTGCCGTCGTTCGGCTACGGCATCCGCTACGAATACGGCATGTTCGCCCAGGAAATCGACCACGGTGTCCAGGTGGAATACCCCGACCCGTGGCTCGCCGACGGCACGCCGTGGGAGTTTCCGCGCGCCGGCACCAGCTACCCGGTGCGCTTTGGCGGCTGGGTCGAACACGTCGGTGGCACCGCCACCTGGCGCCATGCGGCCGCGGTGGCCGCGAAGGCCCACGACATGGTGATTCCGGGCCACGACACGCCCAAGGTCAGCACGTTGCGGCTGTGGAAGGCGGTGGCGCCGGCGCACATCGACCTGCATGCCTTCAACACCGGAGACTACGCGCGCGCCGCCGGCGTGAAGAACGAATACGAAAACATCTCCTGGGTGCTGTACCCGAACGACAGCACGCCGGCCGGCCGCGAGCTGCGGCTGCGCCAGGAGTACTTCTTCGTCGCCGCGTCGATGCAGGACATCCTGGCGCGCCACCTCGAAGAAAACCGCACCCTGGCCAACCTGGCCAACAAGGTGGCGATCCACCTCAACGACACGCATCCGGCGATCGGCGTGGCCGAGCTGATGCGACTGCTGTGCGACGAACACGGCATGGCGTGGAAGGCCGCGTGGGCGATCACCGGCAAGGTATTTTCGTACACCAATCACACGCTGATGCCCGAGGCGCTGGAGACCTGGCCGGTGAGCCTGATGCAGCACGTGCTGCCGCGCCATCTGGAGATCATCTTCCGCATCAACCAGGAGTTGCTCGACTTCGCCACCAAACGGCGGCCGAACGACCTTGGCTTCCTCGCGCGCCTGTCGCTGATCGACGAATCCGGCGAACGCCGCGTGCGCATGGCGCACCTGTCGATCGTGGGCAGCCACATGGTCAACGGCGTGTCGGCGCTGCACTCCGACCTGCTGGTGAAGACGATCTTCGCCGACTTCGCCAGCCTGTGGCCCGAGCGCTTCACCAACATGACAAACGGCGTGACGCCGCGACGCTGGCTGGCGCAAGCCAATGCCGGCCTGGCGGGGCTGCTCGATCGCAGCATCGGCACGCGCTGGCGGCTCGACCTCGACGAGCTGCGCAAGCTGGGCGAACACCAGTCGCACACATCGTTCCGCGATGAATTCAGCTCGGTCAAGCGCGCCAACAAGGCGCGCCTGGCCGACTACATCCACCGCACCACCGGCATCGCGGTGGACCCGTCGAGCTTGTTCGACGTGCAGGTCAAGCGCATTCACGAGTACAAGCGCCAGCTGCTCAATCTGCTGCACGTGGTGACGCGCTATCAGGCGATGCTGGCCGACCCCGCCGCCGACTGGCAGCCTCGAACGGTGATCTTCGCCGGCAAGGCGGCGTCGTCGTACGCGATGGCGAAGAACATCATCCGCCTCGTGCACGATGTGGGCCAGGTCATCAACGCCGATGCGCGACTCGCCGACCGGCTGAAGGTCGTGTTCGTGCCGAACTACGGTGTCTCGGTGGCCGAGATGATCATGCCGGGCGCCGATCTGTCGGAGCAGATCTCCACCGCCGGCACCGAAGCCTCGGGCACCGGCAACATGAAGCTCGCGCTGAACGGCGCCCTCACCATCGGCACCGACGATGGCGCCAACATCGAGATCCGGCAGCACGTGGGCGACGACAACATCTTCATCTTCGGCTTGCGCACGCCCGAGGTGCAGGCCCAGCGCAAGAGCGGCTACCAGCCGATGCGCCTGTACGAAAGCCAGCCGGCGCTGAAGGCGGCGCTCGATGCGATTGCCGCAGGCACGTTCTCGCCCGACGAGCCCGGACGCTATCGGGGTCTGATCGACTCGCTGCTGTGGGGCGGCGACTACTACTTCCTGCTGGCCGACTATGCGTCGTACATCGAGACGCAGCGGCGTGTCGACGCGTTGTTTCGCCAGCCCGAGCAATGGGCGGCTCGCGCGATCGCCAACGTCGCGGGCATGGGCGCGTTCTCGTCGGATCGCGCGATTCGCGAGTACGCAACCAAGATCTGGAACGTGACGCCGAACCCGTGAGCGCGCATGGCCGCTCCAAAGCGCTCACACCGCAGCGCGATCAGCGCGAAGGTTGCCTGATGAACGCGCCGCAATGACCGCCACGATCCGCACCGGCCGGCCGTGGCCGCTGGGTGCCCACTGGGATGGCCAAGGCGTCAACGTCGCCGTGTTCTCTGCGCACGCACAACGCATCGAGCTGTGCCTGTTCGATGCCGACGGTGCGCGCGAACTGCAACGCGAGGCGCTGCCCGGGCACAGCCACGACATTTGGCACGGCTACCTGCCCGACGCCGGGCCGGGCCTGGTGTACGGCCTGCGCGCGCACGGGCCCTGGCGGCCCGAGCGCGGCCATCGCTTCAATCCGAACAAGCTGCTGCTCGACCCGTATGCGCGCGAGATCGTCGGCCGCTTCACCTGGCGCGGCGAACACTTCGGCGCCGACCCCCGCCATCCCGGCCATCCGGACCCGAGCGACAACGCGGCGTGCGCACTGAAGGCGCGCGTGGTCGACGATCGCTACGACTGGCACGGCGACCAGCCGTTGCACACCCCGCTCACCGACACGGTGCTCTACGAGCTGCACGTCAAGGGCTTCACGATGCGCAACCCGGCGGTGCCGGAGGGCCTGCGTGGCACCTACGCCGGTCTGGCCAGCGATGCTGCGATCGCCCATCTGCAGCAGCTCGGCGTGACAGCGGTCAGCCTGTTGCCGGTGCATCAGCACCTGGACGAGCAGCGCCTCGTCGCCATGGGCCTGTCCAATTACTGGGGCTACAACACGATCGGATTCTTCTGTCCCGATCCGGCGCTCGCGTCGGGGCAAGCAGGCGTGTCGGCGCGCGATGAGTTCCGCGCCATGGTGGCGCGGCTGCACGCCGCCGGCATCGAGGTGATCCTGGATGTGGTCTACAACCACACCGCCGAGAGCGACGAGGTCGGCCCCACGCTGTCGTGGCGCGGCCTCGACAATGCGAGCTACTACCGCCTGCCTGCGCACGCGCGCGGCCACTACGAGAACCACACCGGCTGCGGCAACACGCTTGACTTGCGCCAGCCGCGCGTGATCCAGCTGGTGCTGGACTCGCTGCGTTTCTGGGCCGCCGAGATGCACGTCGATGGTTTCCGCTTCGACCTGGCACCGGTGCTCGGCCGCGGTGACCACGGCTTCGACCGGCATGCGGCGTTCTTCGTCGCGCTGTCGCAGGACCCGGTTCTGTCGCGCCTGAAGTTGATCGCCGAACCGTGGGATGTCGGACCTGCTGGCTACCAGCTCGGCGCTTTCCCAAACGGCTGGTTCGAGTGGAACGACCGCTTTCGCGACACGATGCGCGCCTTCTGGGTCGAACGGCACGGTACGCGCGGCGACTTCGCGCTGCGGCTGTGCGCATCCTCCGATCTGTTTCAACCGCGCGGCCGCGCACCGGTCGAATCGGTGAACTACGTGGTGGCCCACGACGGCTTCTGCCTGCGCGATCTGGTGAGCTACGCGCACAAGCACAACGAAGCCAACGGCGAGCAGAACCGCGACGGTCACGACCACAACCACAGCAGCAACTGCGGCGTCGAGGGTCCGACCGACGATGCCGAGATCACCACGCTGCGCGGCCGACTGCAGCGCGCGCTGCTGGCCAGCACGCTGCTGGCACAAGGCACGCCAATGCTGACCGCGGGCGACGAGTGCGGCCGCACGCAACACGGCAACAACAATCCGTACTGCCAGGACAATGCCACCACCTGGCTCGACTGGGCGCAGGTCGACGCCGACCTGCTGGCATTCACCACGCGCGTGCTGGCGCTGCGCCGCCAAGCGCTGCCGCTGGGCGACCGCTGGTACGACGGCTTGACCGATCGCCATGGCCTGCACGATCTGGCGTGGCTGCGCGCCGACGGCACGGAACTCGCCGGCGACGAATGGCGCCGGCCCGACGCACGCGTCTTTGGCTGCCTGATTGGGCGCCCGGGCCGTGCCGCCGCACCCTTGCTGATGCTGATCAACGGCGACGCTGCGCCGGTGTCGTTCGTGTTGCCCGGCGGCGTGTGGGAAGCGGTGCTGGACACATCGCAGCCGCGCGGCCAGGGCGGCTGGCACGGGCAGGGCGGTGGTGCATTCGAAGTGCCGGGACGCAGCCTCGTGGTGCTGGCCGCGGCCGGGCACGGACTCGCCTGGTAACGATCGCCTTCAAGGCGCGCAAATTCGAGCGCGCAGAAACAGATGGAAAAGGCCTTGAGTGCGCCTTCGCCTGTTCGCGATACTTTCACCGGCCGTCGAGCAGTTTTCGGCCAACAGGCCGCTGCGCGGGCCGCTCAATGGCTGCATTCGAAGGCAGCGAACTGGAATTCCCGACCCCAGCCGACTCTTCCTACCAAGGGTTATGTTCGCTTCGAGCTGGACGTGAGCGAGGACGCTCACGGCCGCCTCGCCGTGCAACCAGGACAGGAATGCCTCGACGGGCGGCCGCTTGCCATGGCGCGGCGGATAGACCGCGAAGTGCGCCTTCACGCGGATGGATTTGTCCATGCCCAGCACCGGACGCAGCTTGCCTTCGGCCAGGTGCTTGTTGCCCGTCGTCGTGCTTTCCAGAGCCACGCCGAGTCCTTGCGCGGCGGCGTCGAGTGACATGTGTGCCCGGTCAAAGCGCAGCGTGAAGCGGTCCGGTGCACGTTTGTCCGAAAACGCGGCGAACCAGTCCGACCACTGCACGACGCTCACATTGCTCTGGATCAGCGGCACGCGCAGCAATTGCTCGGGGCGCTTGAGCCGATGCTTGCGAATGAAGGCAGGGCTCGCGAGCGGCACGATGCGCTCCTCGAACAGAGGCTCCACCACGAGATGGGGCCACTGCGGCACGCCGTAACGGATATCCATGTCCACTTGACCGAGGGTGAAGTCGCTGTGCGTGGGGGCGGCCGAGAAGTTGAGAGAAATCTCCGGATGGGCCTGCGCAAACAGATGCAGCCGCGGCATCAGCCACAGGGTGGCCAGGCTCGGCGAGCAGTGCACGTACAGGCTGTTGCTGACGCCTTGGCGCATGTCGTCGGTGGCCGCGGTGATGGCAGAGAGCGCGCCAGCCACACGCGACAGGTACTGCTCGCCAGCAGGGCTCAGCCGCACGCCGTGAGCACTGCGCTCGAACAGCTTGATGGCCAGGTGCGCTTCGAGGCGTGCGATTTGGTGGCTGATGGCCGACGCGGTGAGGTGCAACTCGGCGGCGGCCAGCGCAAAGCTGCGGCGCCGCGCCACCGCTTCGAATGCGAGCAGGTTTGGCATCGGAGGCAGCGCTGGCATGGTCCCTCGTCGCAGGTAAGTTGACGAATCGTCATCTTAGGCTGAAGAAGTATCGCTTGTCGTCAAGCAGCGGCCTCTTCACCATTCGGTGCACGAACTCAGGAGACAAGCCGCGGCCCACGGGCCGCGGCCCTGAAGAGGGCCAACAGACTCGAAGGATTGGCCTCGAAGGGCTGCAAAGCAGGTGGCATCTCCCGTGTTCGACCCGAACACCACTCTCTCCATAGGAGTCGATCGAGATGCTGCTCAAAGACAAAGTCGCCGTCATCACCGGCGGCGCCGGCCCCAACGGCCTGGGATTCGCCACCGCCAAGCTGATGGCACAACACGGCGCGCGCGTGGCCGTGCTCGACCTCGCGCGTGCCGAGCCCGCCACCGCCGCCGCCAAGCTGGGCGATGGCCACCTCGGCGTGGTGGCCGACGTCACCGACAAGGCGTCGTGCGACGCCGCGATCGCCGCGGTGCTCAAGGCCTTCGGCCGCATCGACGCGCTGGTCAACAACGCGGGCATCACGCAGCCGCGCAAGACGGTGGACATCACCAACGCCGATTACGACGCGATTCTCGACGTCAGCCTGCGCGGCACGCTGCTGATGTCGCAGGCCGTGATCCCGCAGATGCAGCGCCAGAAAAGCGGCTCGATCATCTGCATCTCGTCGGTGTCGGCACAGCGCGGCGGCGGCATCCTCGGCGGCCCGCACTACTCGGCCGCCAAGGCCGGCGTGCTCGGCCTGGCGCGCGCGATGGCGCGCGAACTCGGGGCCGACTCGATCCGCGTCAACTCGATCACCCCCGGGCTGATCCAGACCGACATCCAGAAGGGCAAGCTCAGCGACGAGCGCAAGGTCGAGATCGCGAAAGAGATTCCGCTCGGCCGCCTGGGCGTGGCCGCCGACGTGGCGGGCGCCTGCCTGTATCTCGCCAGCGACCTGTCCAGCTACTGCACCGGCATCACGCTCGACGTGAACGGCGGCATGTTGATCCACTGAATCGAACAAACGGTCCTTTCAATCGGACACCAGGAGACATAAGCATGAACGCACCGAAGATCCCCCAGGCCGGCTTCACCCGCCGCCAGACGTTGGCTGCTGCCGCGGCCTTGCCCCTCTTCTCGATCGTGTCGCGCCGCGCGAACGCGGCCGAATTCACCTACAAGTTCGCCACCGGGCAGGATCCCTCACACCCGGTGAACAAGCGCGCGCAGGAAGCGATCGACCGCATCCGCGACGCGACCGGTGGACGCATGGAGATCAAGCTGTTCCCGGCCAACCAGCTCGGTTCGGACACCGACTTGCTGTCGCAGATTCGAAATGGCGGCGTCGAGTTCTTCAACCAAGCGAGCACCGTGCTGTCGACGCTCGTGCCGGCGGCGGGCATCATCAACACCGGCTTTGCGTTCCACGACTACAACGAAGTCTGGAAGGCCATGGACGGCCCGCTCGGCGCCTACGTGCGTGCGCAGATCGAGAAGGTGGGCCTGCTCACCATGTCCAAAGCCTGGGACAACGGCTTCCGCAACGTGACCACGTCGACCAAGCCGGTCAAGACCCCCGACGATCTGAAGGGAATGAAGTTGCGAGTGCCGGCGGCGCCGATGCTGTCGTCACTGTTCACCGCGCTCGGCGCCAGCCCGACGCCGATCAACTTCAACGAGGTCTACTCCGCACTGCAGACCAAGCTCGTCGAAGGCCAGGAGAACCCGCTGGCCATCATCAGCAGCGCGCGGCTCTATGAGGTGCAGAAATACTGCAGCCTCACGAACCACGTGTGGGACGCCTACTGGATCCTCGGCAACCGCAAGGCAGTGGAGCGCTTGCCCAAGGACGTCCAGGAGATCGTGCGCCGCGAACTCGACAAGGCCGCAACCGATGAGCGCGCCGACATCGCCGCCCTGAGCGTCTCGCTGCGTACCGATCTCGCAACCAAGGGCGTGCAGATGATCGAGCCCGACAAGAAGGCATTCAAGGATGCGCTGGCCAAGGCCACTTTCTACAAGGACCTGCGCGCCAAGTTCGGCGACGAGGCCTGGAAGCTGCTGCAGGACAGCGTTGGAAACCTGGGGTGAGCGCCATGCAGCTGCTGGAAGCTCATGCCGTAGCGCCGGACGGGTCGCTCCCGGCGCGTGCTGAAGCGTGGCTCGGCCACGTCATCGAAGCGCCGGCTGCGGCGCTGGTGGTCGGCGAGGTGCTCGTGCTGCTGGCGGGCGTGGTCATGCGCTTCGTCTTCAACAGCCCGATCCCCTGGGCCGATGAACTGGCCTCGATCCTGTTCCTCTGGCTGGCCAATCTGGGCGCGGCAGTGGCACTGCGGCGCGGCACGCACATGCGCACCACGGCGCTGGTGTCGCGATGGAGCCCGCGGGCGAAAGCCTGGGCCGAGGCGCTGGCGATCGCCGCACCTTGCCTGATGCTGGTGATCCTGATCGGACCGATGTTCGAATACGCCCAGGACGAGTGGGTGGTGCAGACGCCCGCACTGTCGTGGCCGAACACGGTGCGCGCTGCTGCGGTGCCCGTCGGCGCGGCGTTCATGATCGCGCTCGGCCTGCTGCGTCTCGCCCGTCTGGGCGTGGCCGATCTCGTCGGCGTGGCGCTTTCGATTGCCGCACTGGCGGCCGTGCTGTATCTCGGGTCCGGCTGGCTGCAGAGCATCGGCAACTGGAACCTCGTCATCTTCTTCGCGTTGCTGCTCGGCACCGGCGTGCTGCTCGGCGTGCCGATCGCTTTTTGCTTCGGGCTGGCGACGGTCGCCTTTCTGTTGTGCGTGACATCGACGCCGCTCGCGGTGGTCAGCGGACGCATCGACGAAGGCATGAGTTCATTGATTCTGCTGGCAGTGCCCTTGTTCATCCTGCTCGGGCACCTGGTCGAGATGACCGGCATGGCCAAGGCGATGGTGGACTTCCTCGCCTCGCTGCTGGGTCACGTGCGCGGCGGCCTGAACTACGTGCTGCTGGGGGCGATGCTGCTGGTGTCGGGCATCTCGGGCGCAAAGACGGCCGACATGGCGGCGGTGGCCCCGGTGCTGCTGCCGGAGATGAAGAAACGCGGCAACCCCGAAGGCGAGCTGATCTCGCTGCTTGCCGCCTCAGGCGCGATGGCCGAGACGGTTCCGCCCTCGTTGGTGCTCATCACCATCGGCTCGGTGGCGGGTATCTCGATCGCCGCACTGTTCACCGGCGGCCTGCTGCCTGGCGTGGTGCTTGCCGTGATGCTCGCCCTGCTGGCCCGCTACCGCAGCGCGGAGATCACCCAGGGATTGAAGCGTGCACCGATGAGCGTCGTGGGCCGGACGCTGCTCGTGGCGGTGCCGGCGTTGGTACTCCCGGTGCTGATCCGCACCGCGGTGGTCGAGGGTGTGGCCACTGCGACAGAGGTGTCGACCATCGGCATCGCCTACGCGGTGGTGGCAGGCCTCTTCATCTACCGGCGCTTTGACTGGAAGCGGCTCTATCCGATGCTGGTGGACACGGCGGCACTCTCCGGCGCCATCCTCTTCATCATCGGCACCGCCACCGGCATGTCCTGGGCGCTCACTCAGTCGGGGTTTTCGCACACGCTCGCCGCGGCGATGACCAACGTGCCCGGCGGCAAGTACGGCTTCCTGCTGGTTTCGATCGCGGCGTTCATCGTGCTCGGCAGCGTGCTCGAAGGCATCCCGGCGAT
Organism: uncultured beta proteobacterium; assembly: GCA_963774185.1. Lineage (GTDB taxonomy): Bacteria > Pseudomonadota > Gammaproteobacteria > Burkholderiales > Burkholderiaceae_C > JAEUPI01. The sequence goes on along the minus strand of CAVZEK010000036.1, from coordinate 21,081 downwards.
GGTGCTGTTCGCACCGCTGCTGTTCCCGGTGGCCAAGGCGATCGGCGTGCACGAAGTGCACTACGCGATGGTGATCATCCTCGCGATGGGCATCGGCTTGTTCGCGCCGCCGTTCGGTCTGGGCTACTACGCTGCCTGCACGATCGGCCGCGTGCACCCCGATCTCGCCGTGCGCCGCATCTGGCCCTACCTGGGCGCGCTGCTGGCCGGGCTCCTGGTCGTGGCCTTCGTGCCCTGGTTCTCCATCGGCCTGCTGGGTTGATGCCAGCACCCCTCTCTCCTCTTCGACTTGCAAAGGACTTCCAATGACCACAAACCCCAACACCGTGGCCACGCTGTCGCGGCGGGCCTACCGCATCCGCCGCTTTGCGCTGCGCATGGGCGAGGTGCAGGGCCAGGGCTACATCGGTCAGGCGCTCGGCTGGGCCGACGTGCTGGCCGTGGCGTATGGCCACGCGATGAACCTGCGCCCCAATGAGCCCGAGTGGGAAGGCCGCGACCGCTTCCTGCTGTCGCACGGCCACTATGCGATCGCGCACTACGCCGCGCTGATCGAGGCCGGCATCATTCCCGAGAGCGAACTCGAGACCTACGGCAGCGACGACAGCCGCCTGCCGATGTCGGGCATGGCGACCTACACGCCCGGCATGGAGATCTCCGGCGGCTCGCTCGGGCAGGGCCTGGCGATCGCCGTCGGCATGGCGCTGGGGCTGAAGCAGAAGAAGAACCCGGCCTTCGTCTACAACTCGATGTCCGATGGCGAGCTCGACGAGGGCTCGACCTGGGAGGCGGCGATGGGCGCCGCACACCACGGCCTCGACAACCTGATCTGCCTGGTCGACATCAACAACCAGCAGGCCGACGGTCCGTCGGGCAAGATGCTCGGCTTCGAGCCGCTGGCCGACAAGTGGGCGGCCTTCGGCTGGCACGTGCAGCGCGTCAACGGCAACGACATCGCGGCGGTGGTGGCCGCGTTCGACGACCGCGCGCACGCTGAAGGAATCCAAGCCGCGCGTGATCCTGTTCGACACGCTGATGGGCAAGGGCGTGCCGTTCCTCGAGACGCGCGACAAGAACCACTTCATCCGCGTCGATCCGCCGGAGTGGCAGCAGGCCCTCGCAGTGCTGGATCAGTCGCAGCCGTACATGCAGCCTGAAGGAGCACCGGCATGAACACGCCCGTCGCAGAGAAGAAGCCGCGCCTCACCACCTCGGCGATGATCGCCTCGATCGCCGCCGAAGGGCAGCGCGTCGAAGGCGGCGCCGTTCGGCAAGGCGCTGGTCGAATACGCGGCCACGCGGCCCGGAGATCGTCGGCCTGACCGCCGACCTCGCGAAGTACACCGACCTGCACCTGTTCGCGCAGGCCTATCCCGATCGGTTCTTCCAGATGGGCATGGCCGAGCAACTGCTGATGGCCGCGGCCGGCGGCATGGCCAAGGAAGGCCTGGTGCCGTTTGCCACCACGTACGCCGTGTTCGGCACGCGCCGCGCCTACGACTTCATCCACCAGGTGATCGCCGAGGAGAACCTCAACGTCAAGATCTGCTGCGCGCTGCCGGGCCTGACCACCGGCTACGGGCCGAGCCACCAGGCCACCGAAGACATCGCGATGATGCGCGGCATCCCCGGCCTGACGATCGTCGATCCGTGCGACGCGCTCGACATCGAGCAGGCCGTGCCGCAGATCGCCGCGCACAAGGGCCCGGTGTACATGCGCCTGCTGCGCGGCCAGGTGCCGCTGGTGCTCGACGAGATCGACGACTACCGCTTCGAACTCGGCAAGGCCAAGCTGCTGCGCGACGGCGCCGACGTGCTGGTGATCTCGAGCGGCCTGCTGACGATGCGCGCGCTGGAGGTCGCGCAGGACCTCGCGGCCGACAAGGTCGAGGTGGCGGTGCTGCACTGCCCGACCATCAAGCCGCTGGACGAAGCCGCGATCGTCGAGGCCGTGCGCTACAAGCACCGCCTGGTGGTGGTCGCCGAGAACCACTCGGTGATCGGTGGCCTCGGCGAAGCGGTGGCGAGCACGCTGATGCGCCATCGCGTGCAGCCCGCGGGCTTTCAGCTGGCCGGGTTGCCCGATGCGTTCCTCGACGCCGGCGCGCTGCCCACGCTGCACGACCGCTACGGCATCAGCCGCAGCGCGCTCGCGACGCGCATCAAGGGCTGGCTCGGTTGAAGCCGATCGAAGGCTGTCATGTCAGAACCCTCTTCAACGCAGCTGGCCAACGCCATCCGCTTTCTCGCCATCGACGCCATCGTGCGCGCCGGCGAAGGCCACCAGGGCGTGCCGCTGGGCATGGCCGAGATCGCGACGGCGCTGTACACGCGGCACCTGAAGTTCGACGCGGGCGATCCCGACCTGGCCCGACCGCGACCGCGTGGTGCTGTCCAATGGCCACGGCTCGATGCTGCTGTATGCGCTGCTGCACTTGAGCGGCTACGAGCGCATCGGCACCGAGCAGGTGAGCACCTTTCGCGACTTCGGCTCGCGCTGCGAGGGCCATCCGGAATTCGACACCGCGTCGGGGATCGAGGTGACCACCGGCCCGCTGGGCCAGGGCATTGCCAACGCCTTCGGCATGGCGGTGGCGGAGGCCTACCTGAATGCACGCTTCGGTGCCGGTGTGGTCGACCACCGCACCTACGCGTTCGTCGGCGACGGTTGCCTGCAGGAGGGAATCGGCCAGGAGATGATCTCGCTGGCCGGGCATCTGCGGTTGGGCAAGCTGACCTTGCTGTGGGACGACAACCGCATCACCGACGACGGCGCGACCGATCTGTCGATCAGCGAAGACGTCGCTGCACGCTGTCGCGTCGCAGACTGGCACGTCGTCGAAGTCGATGGGCACGATCTCGATGCCGTGTCGACGGCGATCGGCGCCGCCAAGGCCGACCCGCGGCCATCGCTGATCGCGTGCCGCACGATCATCGCGAAGGGCATCGCACGGCTGCAGGGCCAGCGCGGCGGCCACAGCGCCAAGCTGTTCCCCGAAGACGCCGCCCGGGCGCGCGAGCAGCTGGGCTGGTCATCTGCGCCGTTCGAGATTCCGACCGACGTGCTGGCCGCCTGGCGCAGCGCCGGCCGCCGCAGTCGCGCTGAGCGCGACAGCTGGCGCGCTCGCGTGGCCGCACTGCCGCAGGCCGAACGTGCCGAGTTCGAACGCATCGTCGCCGGCGAGCTGCCCGAAGGCTGGCGCGACGTGCTCATCGACTACAAGCGTGGTGCGATCGAGCGAGCGCCGCTGGCGAGCGGCATCTTCATCTCCGCCGAGATCAACGACAGCCTGGTCGAATGCATGCCCGAGCGCATGGTCGGCTGCGCCGACCTCGAAGCGCCCACCAACCACAAGCGGCGCCTCACCGCCTTCACGGCGCGGGACCGCAGCGGCGCCTACGTGCACTGCGGCGTGCGCGAGCACGTGATGGGTGCGATGGCCAATGGCATGGCGGCGCATGGCGGCGTCGTGCCGATGGCCGTGACCTACCTCGCGTTTTCCGACTATGAGCGCCCGGCGATGCGCATGGCCGCGCTGATGGGGCTGCCGGTGAAGTTCGTGTTCAGTCACGATTCGATCGGCATTGGTCGCAATGGCCCAACGCATCAGCCGGTGGAGATTTTGGCGTCGCTGCGCGCGATGCCCAACATGCTGGTGCTGCGTCCCGCCGATGCGGTCGAGGCGGCCGAGTGCTGGGAGATCGCATTCGAGCATCGCAGTGGGCCCTCGACACTGGTCTTCGCGCGCCAGGCGCTGCCGCACGTGCGGCGTATGCACACGAGTGCGAATCTGTCGCGGCGCGGCGCCTACGTGCTCGGCGAAGGCCGACGGCGGGCCGCGCGAAGTCACGCTGCTGGCCACCGGCTCCGAGGTGGCGCTTGCGCTGGCCGCGCGCGACGCGCTGCAGGCCGCCGGCACGCCAACGGCCGTGGTCTCGATGCCGAGCTGGGAACTGTTCGCGGCGCAGGATGCCGCCTACCGCGTCGAGCGTGCTCGGCTCGGGCACCGTGCGTGTGGGCTGCGAAGCTGCGCTGCGCTTCGGCTGGGACCGTTGGCTCGGCGAGCGCGGTGGCTTCGTCGGCATGACCGGCTTCGGCGCCTCCGGGCCGGCCGAGGTGCTATACCCGCACTTCGGCATCACGCCCGAGGCCATCGTCGCCGAGGCGCGCCGCCTGCTCGCCATCCAACCCGAGAGTGCCATCGCATGAGTCAACGCATCGTCTTCCTCGACCGCGCGACCATCGCGCCGCAGATCCGCGTGCGGCCGCCGTCGTTCGCGCACGAGCTGATCGAGCACGCCGAGACGCGCGCCGATCAAGTGGTCGAGCGCCTGGCGGGCGCCTCGATCGCCATCACCAACAAGGCGCCGATCACCGCCGCGACGCTCGAGCGGCTGCCGGCGCTGAAGCTCATCGCGGTGGCGGCCACCGGCACCGACTGCGTCGACAAGGCCGCCTGCCGCCGCGCGCGGCGTGGCCGTGAGCAACATCCGCGGCTATGCGATCAACACGGTGCCCGAGCACACCTTCGCGCTGATCCTCGCGCTGCGCCGCAACGTCGTCGCGTATCGCGAGTCGGTGCTGGCCGGGCGCTGGCAGCAGTCGGGGCAGTTCTGCTTCTTCGACCATCCGATCCGCGACCTGCGCGGCTCGCGGCTGGGCATCATCGGCGAGGGCGTGCTCGGCCAGCGCGTGGCCGAGCTCGGCAAGGCCTTCGGCATGCTGCCGATGTTCGCCGCGCACAAGGGCAAGAGCGGGCTCGGTCCGCTGTACACGCCGTGGCAGGAGGTGCTCGAGACGAGCGACGTCATCACGCTGCACTCGCCGCTGACGCCAAGAGACGCGCGGCATGATCGCGATGCCGGAGTTCGAGGCGATGAAGCGCAAGCCGCTGATCGTCAACACCGCGCGCGGCGGCCTGGTCGACGAGGCCGCACTGGTGCGCGCGCTCGACGCCGGGCTGATCGCCGGCGCCGGCTTCGACGTGGTCGACGGCGAGCCGCCCAAGCCCGACAACCCGCTGATGCGCGCCGCCGCGCGCCACAACGTGATCCTGACGCCGCACGTGGCGTGGGCGTCCGACGAAGCGCAGCAGGCCCTGGCCGACCAGTTGGTTGACAACATCGAGAACTTCGTCGCCGGCCGGCCGACGAATCTCGTCGAAGGCGCCTACTGACTCCATAGATCGCAGTGCGAGCATTCGACCCACTCCGAAAACTGCCGCGCTGGTTGTTCTATGTGCCTTCCGCGCTCCAAGGCAATCGGCTCGTTCGCGTCGGATAGCGAGAGAAGCGGACGCTCCTGGCGAGAGCGGAGCCGAGCAACCCACGCGAGGCCCGGCGTCTCAACGGCATTCGTGCCAGCCAGACCATCGGTCGGGGTGCCCAATGGTCGATCACGGGGCCACGAGCCCAACGGTCGTTTCGCGAACTGACCACGCTGGTGCGGGCCACAGATGGGCCACAAGTCCCAGAAACGACGAAGCCCGCTCGAGGCGGGCTTCGCAAGTGCTTGTGCGCACGAATGAATTCTGTTTGCGTGGGCAAGATTTGAGCTTGCGACCTGAGCGTCTGCAGGGCAAGATCCACAAGATGCGTCAGCGCATGCAAGACCTGCAGGTCGTCAAGGCGAGCCGCTCGAGTGACCTGTTCTCTTGTCCGTGCCGAGAAATATAGGCAGGCCATTGGACTGCTGCGTCAAGCACGAGGCAGCTCACAAGTTGGAGCGTGAACGGCGTGCTCCAGGGAGGACGCGTGCTGCGCGGTGAGCTAACGGCAGAAGCGCTGTGGTATGTCGGCCCCGGCCGGGCTGAAATCCGGCAGGAAAGGGTTGGTCCGCTCGCGGAAGGCACGGTCCGGGTACGCGCCCGCTATGGCGGCATCAGCCGCGGCACGGAGGCGTTGATTGCGGCGGGAAAGGTGCCATCCAGCGAATATCCGCGGATGCGTACCCCCTGCATGGGCGGAAGCTTCCCGTTCCCGGTGAAGTGTGGTTACTCGACGGTCGGTCGCGTGGAGGCCGGGCCGGACCGCCTGGTCGGACGTGATGTGTTCGCCCTCCATCCCCACCAGACCGTGTTCGACGTGCCGGTCGACGCCGCCCTGCCGGTGCCAAGGGACGTTCCGATTTCGCGCGCGGTGTTGGCCGCGAACATGGAGACTGCGCTGAACGCAACCTGGGATGCAGACCCGCTTCCGTCCGGGCCGATCGCGGTTGTCGGCGCAGGTGTGGTTGGTGCACTGGTCGGATTCCTGTGCGCGCAGGAGCGGGGCGCGCAGGTGACCCTGATCGACATCAATCCGGCGCGGGCAGAGCTCGCGCGCGCGCTCCGCTTGAATTTCGCCACACCGGACGATGCGCCGGTCGACTGCGAATTGGTTGTGCACGCCAGCGCCGATCCGCGGGGGCTTGCCACTGCGCTCGACATTGCGGGCGACGAAGCGACTATCCTGGAAATGAGCTGGTACGGCATGGGCAGCGTGCCGGTGCCGCTCGGCGGCGCCTTTCACAGCCGCCGCCTCAAGGTCGTGTCGAGCCAAGTGGGCAAGGTGGCGCCATCGCGCCGCGCAACCACGTCTCATCGGCAACGGCTGCAACAGGCGATCGAGCTTCTGGCCGACGCGCGGCTGGACGCCTTGCTGATGCCAGCAGTACCGTTCTACGAACTCCCTGAGCGGCTCTCCAACATCCTAGGCCCGAAGAGCGGCGTACTCTGCCAGCTCATTGCCTATCCGTGAGACGGAGGTCCTTCGTGTTTGCCGTCGAAGTCCGCGACCATGTGATGATCGCCCATTCATTCCGCGGAGCCGTGTTCGGGCCGGCGCAGGCGCTGCATGGCGCGACCTTCGTCATCGACGTGGCGTTCATCGCGCAAACGCTCGACCAGAACGGCATCGTGGTCGACATCGGGCGGGCGCACGAGGTGCTCAAGTCGGTGCTGCAGCCGCTGAACTACCGCAATCTCGACGAGCTGCCGGAGTTCAAGGGCAAGAACACCACCACGGAATTCCTGGCTAAGTACGTGGTCGACAAGCTCGCTTCCGCGGCGCGCGCGGGTGAGCTCGGCCGCGATGGCCGTGAGCTTGGCGCTATCCGCGTGAAGATCGCGGAGTCGCATGTGGCGCGCGCCTCTTACGAGGCGCCTCTGTGGTGAATCGCATCACGTTTGCGGTGCCGGGCGATCTTGCGACTCCGACCGGCGGTTACGCTTACGACCGGCGCATCATCGCGGAATTGCAGTTCTGCTGGCAGATCGGCGTCGTCTCGGTGGGCGATGGATTTCCGCAGCCCAGCGCCGAGCAGCGCGCGGTTGCGTTGGCGCGGCTCGAGGCCTTGCCGGAGGGAATCCCGGTCGTGGTCGACGGCTTGGCGCTCGGCGCGCTGCCGGAGGCAGCGGAGAAGATCGCCCGGCGCGCACCGCTGGTCGCGTTGGTCCATCATCCTCTCGCGCTTGAAACGGGACTGTCGTCTGCCGACGCCCTGAAGTTGTTCGAAAGCGAGTGCAAGGCGCTGGCCGCTGCACGCTCGGTCATCGTCACCAGTCGGGCTACCGGGAAGCGACTGAACGCGGACTACGACGTTTCCGCGGAGCGCATCACCGTCGCTCCGCCGGGCACCGACCGCGGAGTGCCCGCCAAGGGCAGCGCCGACGGCACGTTGCGGCTTTTGTCGGTCGGGGCGGTCGTGCCGCGCAAGGGCTTCGACGTTTTGATCGCTGCGCTCGCGTCGATTTCCGGACTGCCGTGGCGGCTGACGATCGCGGGCGATCTCACACGCGCCCCGGCGACGGCGGCCAAGCTTGAAGCGGATATCGCACGGCACAGACTCGCCGGCCGTGTCGATCTGCTCGGGGCAGTCTCGCCGCAGCGGCTGGGCGCGCTGTATCCGTCGGCCGATCTTTTCGTGCTGGCATCGCACTTCGAGGGCTATGGCATGGCCTACGCTGAGGCGATGGCGCACGGTCTGCCGATCATAGGCACGACGGGCGGCGCGACCGTGGACACGGTGCCCCCGACTGCAGGCGTGCTGGTCGAGCCCGGGAACGTGAAGGCGCTGACCCGCGCGCTGCGGATGGTGATCGAAAACGAGGGAGAGCGGCGGCGGCTTGCGCGCGGTGCATTGGCCGCGGCAGCCGACTTGCCGAGCTGGGAGAGTACGGCGCGGATCGTCGCGAGCGCACTCGAGCGGCTCGCATGAGCGGCTTCAGCGCGGAATGGCTCAAGCTGCGCGAGCCTTACGATCTGCGCGCCCGCAATGCTGCGGTGTTGGATGCGGTGTTCAATTTGCTCGCGGGGCAGCCTTCGGTCACCCTCGTCGACTTGGCCTGCGGAACGGGCTCCACATTCCGCGCGCTGAGCCCGCGCATCAGCGCGCGCCAGACTTGGCGGCTCGTCGATAACGATCTCAGTCTGCTTGCCCGCGTTTCGCCTTCCTCCCCGCCCGGCATCAACGTGACCGCCGTGCCGGTCGATCTCAATCGCGATCTGGAAGCGGCCTTCGACACCGCGGCCGACCTGATCACGACCTCAGCGCTGCTCGATCTCGTTTCAGGCGACTGGTTGAACCGGCTCGCGATCGCAGCTGCCGCGCGCCGTTGGCCTGTTTATGCAGCGCTGAGCTATGACGGCCGCGCAGAGCTGGCGCCTGCAGACCCGACCGATCGGCGCATCGTTGACGCGGTGAACCGCCATCAGCGCACCGACAAGGGATTCGGTCCCGCGCTGGGGCCATCAGCAGCGCAGACAGCGATCGAGGCCTTCGGGCGCGTCGGCTATGCGGTCTCGCACGGTTTGGCCGATTGGGAATTCGGACCGACGGATCGCGAGATCCAGACAGAGGTCCTATCAGGATGGGCTGGTGCCGCGCGCGAGATCGGCGATCCGCCGCCGCGTGAGATCGTCGACTGGCTCGAGCGACGGCGCGGTCTGATCGCCGCGGGACGTTCGTCGCTCCGCGTCGGTCACGTCGATCTGCTTGCGTACCCCACCGGAATGCGCTGAGCCTCGCAGCGTTCGATCAGGCGCCGCATCTCGGCTAGAACCCGCTGGCTGACAGCATCCCCGGCATCAGCCGTGCGGACCGAGACCCCGAAGGTGACTCTCATGGTGACGTTGCGCAGCGCAGGCACGAGCATCTGAAGGTTGGAGGCAAGCCACCAGCGGTCCTCCTCTCGATGACGCAGATAGGTGAGCGGGTTGCGCAGGGCGATGGGGGAGAACACGCCGCTGACCGCGACGGGAACGACAGTGAGGTCTGGGGCCAGCCGTGCGAACAGGTCCACGCTCGTCGACCAGCGCCCGAGCGCTTCGACCGCGCCCGGCAGCACTGCCGGGTCTGGTTCCATGCGTCCAGCCGGAAAGTTCAGAACCGCACCACCGCGCTGCAAATGTCGGGCCGCAGACTTCAGGACCGCGAACCGGTTCGAGGAAGCCTTCGCTACCGTTATCAGGTACCGCGAGGTGTTCGGGAGCGCGTCCAGAAGTGGCCACTGGGCTGCTACTACGCGGAGGTCCGCCCTCGGGATGGAGCTGAACAGCGCGACGGCGTCAGCCAGCCCCGGGTGATTGGAGAGCAGCAGCAGCGGACCCTCTGTCGGCACGCGCTCTCGACCCTCGATCTCTACGCGCCGCACCATCCGCTCCAACGCCCAGGCGCCCCCCACCCTGAGCCCCGACTCGCCCACGATCTGGTCGTAGTTCGCGATTTGACGCGCCACGCGCCGCGCCGGAACCCGGGAGAGCAACTCCAGGAAGCGCCGGCCGCGGTTCAGCCCACCCAGGCCAAAGGCGGACAATAGATCGTCAACGCACACACGCGTGAGCGCTTCGATCTGCTCCGGCCTCTTCAGCATGGCTACGCCTGTGCGTGCACGGAGCGAAATAGTATGAGCTTTGGGTAATGAGACGCACCGCGCGCGGATCCGGAGTTCAGCCTTGGGCGTGTTTGGTAGCAAATCACAATCTATGCGCAGTGGTGATGGAGATTTAAGTTCTATCCTATTCCCAACACGCGAGCAAGTTGGTGCCAGCCGGGCGCTCGTTGGAGCACTTCCGGCGTGCGATGCGCGTTGAGAGTCGCTCGGCAAAAGGCGTCTCGATGACTGCAATTTGGCCAAGACCGTGCATTCACGGCGAGTCGGTCACCGGCAGCACAGACTGGGTGCTGCCCTTCGATCTTGCACTCCCGAAAGTCACCTGATGCCGAAAGCTGACGCAGGTGTCTCTCGAAGCGAGCGACAGGTCCACCTGGCGGATTCAACCGGTCGATGCAACACACTGATCACTGCGCAAGCAGAAGGAGTGTTGCAGATGAAGTACCGCACGCGCACCTACTACACCGACAGCCAGAAGGCCTTGATGTGGGAGCGTTGGAAGCAAGGCTGGACGCTGCACCAGATAGGCAAGCTGTTCGACCGGGCACACACCTCAGTGCAACGGAATTCTGGGCGTGTCTGGTGGCATCCGTCCGGTAGGGCGGCACCGGGCCCGAATGGCGCTGACCCTGGCCGAGCGTGAAGAGATCTCGCGTGCCGTGGTGGCAGGTCGATCGATCCGATCAATCGCTGCACTTCTCGGCCGAGCTGCATCCACAGTCAGCCGCGAGATCAAGCGCAACGGTGGCCAAGAGTGCTATCGGGCGAGCCAGGCCGACCAGGCAGCCTGGGATCGAGGACATCGTCCCAAGATCTGCAAGCTGGCGCAGAACCGGACGCTGGCACGCATCGTGACCGAGAAGCTTCGAAGGCTGCGGTCGCCAGAGCAGATTGCCGGATGGCTCAAGCATACTTATCCGCGCGAGAGCCACCGCGTGTCACACGAGACCATCTACCGCAGCCTCTTCATCCAGGCGCGTGGCGCCCTGAAGAAGGAGCTCCTCCAGCACTTGAGGCGCACCCGCGGCATGCGTCGGTCCCGGCACCACACCCAGAAGACTGACGTTCATGGGCGGATCGTCGGTGCCGTGTCGATCAGTGAGCGTCCAGCTGCCATCAAAGATCGGGCGGTGCCCGGTCATTGGGAAGGAGACCTGCTATTCGGCGGTCGCAGCAGCCAGATCGCCACGCTGGTCGAGCGGCAGACGCGATACGTGATGCTGGTCAAGGTTGCGAGCAATGACACGGCGACGGTCGTCAATGCGCTAATCAAGAACGCGAGGAAGCTCCCTCAGGAACTCTACAAGTCCCTGACGTGGGACCGAGGCCATGAGATGGCTGGCCACAAGCGCTTCACGCTCGCCACGGACATCCAGGTCTACTTCTGCGATCCACGCAGTCCCTGGCAGCGCGGCAGCAACGAGAACACGAATGGCCTGCTCAGACAGTACCTGCCCAAGGGCATCGACATCTCGAGCTACTCACAGGCCAAGCTCAACTCGGTCGCGAGACAATTGAACGAGAGGCCGAGGAAGACTCTTGGCTACCAGACGCCGGCTGAGATGTTCAGCCAATCCGTTGCGTTGACCGGTTGAATCCGCCCTCGGAACTTGACGTTCGCGCCTGAAGGCCGTTCGAATGTCAGCTGCTCACGGCGTCGAACTCACGCACCCGACCCAATCCGGCCACTCGCTCTGTTGTGAAGCGGACGGACCATCGCGGTTACGCGGCATGGCAATCTTCCCCAGCAGGGCGAAAACTACTGCCCGATCGGCCGGGAAGACCCTACGCATTCAATCAGGGCATCGCCCGGTCGCTATCGAGTCGGCACGCTCAGCCGGAATGCCTCCAGGCTTCGTGCGCATCGCCTTCACTGCGCATTGAGATGGCTCAAAGCGGCCAAGCCCCAGAAGGCGACCATTGACGCTCGCGCGGTTGTGCGAGTCGCCTCGAGGCCGATGACGACCGATGTTTGGCCAAGTGCTTGAATCGAGGCTGGAAGGAGCGATCAAGATGGAACCAATCTGGTTGAAGCACTACCCGCCCGGGATTCCAGCCGAAGTGGATGTGCATCAGTTCGCCTCGCTCAGGGACATGTTGCTGCGCAGCTGTCAGCGCTTTGGCGAATTGCCCGCCTACAGCAACATGGGCAGTTCGTTGACCTATGCCGAGCTCGACCGTTCGAGCCGGGACTTCGCCGCCTACCTGCAGAGGACGCTGGGCCTGGGCAAAGGCGACCGGGTCGCCATCATGATGCCCAACCTGCTGCAGTATCCGGTGGTGCTGCTAGGCGTGCTGCGCGCCGGCCTCGTGGTGGTGAACGTCAATCCACAGTACACCGTGCCCGAACTGGAGCACCAGCTTAAGGACTCGGGCGCGGCGGCCATCGTGGTGCTCGAGAACTTTGCCTACACGCTGCAGGAAGTGCTGGAAAAGAACCCGACGCAGAACCTGGCCGTGATCACGACCGAGGTCGGCGACATGCTCCCCATGGTCAAGGAGCTGCTCACCAACGTGGTGGTGAAGTACGTCAAGCACATGGTGCCTGCATGGAAGATTGCCGGCGCAACCGAATTCAACGCGGCGCTGCGTGCGGGCCGGGGGCAGGAGGTCGAGGACGTCCCGCTGACCCACGATGACATGGCCTTCCTCCAGTACACCGGTGGCACGACCGGCGTGGCCAAGGGCGCCGTGCTGACGCACGGCAACCTGGTCGCGAACGTACAGCAGATGACGGCCTGGATGGCGCGTGACCTGGTGGAGGGCAAGGAGGTGTTCGTCTGCCCGTTGCCGCTGTATCACGTCTACGCGCTGACCTCGTGCCTCGTGTTCATGAAGATGGGCGCACACACCGTGCTGGTGACCAACCCGAGAGACATGAAGGCCTACATCCACGACCTCAAGAGGCATCCCTTCACGATCATCATCGGCGTCAACACGCTGTATCGGGCGCTGCTCGATGCGCCGGAGTTCACCGAGGTCGACACGCGCGCCTTGAAGCTCACCAGCGCGGGGGGCATGGCGGTGCAGCGCGTGGTAGCCGAACGCTGGAAGCAGCGCACCGGCGTGGACATCATCGAAGGTTATGGGCTGACCGAAACCTCGCCGGTCGTGATGGCCAGCCCGCTCGACATTGCGCAGTGGACCGGAACGATCGGCCTGCCGATTCCCTCCACGCAGGCGGCCATCCTCGACGACGACGGCCATGAACTCGCGGGCGGCGAGGTCGGGGAGATCTGCATACGCGGCCCGCAGGTCATGCCGCGCTACTGGAACCGTCCGGACGAAACGGACAAGGTCTTCACCCACCACGGCTGGCTGCGTACCGGTGACATGGGGTTCGTGGACGAGCGCGGCTACTTCAGGATCACGGACCGCAAGAAGGACATGATCGTCGTCTCCGGATTCAAGGTCTTTCCGAACCAGATTGAGGATGCGGTGTCGCTGCACCCCGGCGTGGCCGAGGTGGCGGCCATCGGGGAACCCGACGAACGCTCGGGCGAGGTTGTCAAGATTGTCGTGGTGAAGAAGGATCCGGCGCTGACCGAGCAGGCCCTGCTCGAACATTGCCGGCAACACCTCACCGGCTACAAGATGCCGAAGATCGTCGAGTTTCGCACCGAGCCGCTGCCCAAGTCCAACATCGGGAAAATCCTGCGGCGAGAGTTGCGCAAGGCCACCGCAACGGCAAATGCTGCGTCGCCGCCGGTCACCTCCGCCTAGCGCGCGTGCGGCGGAGATGACGGCGAAGTATCGCCCGCGCCGCATCACCTTGCGCGATGGCCGCGAGGTGACGTTGCGCGCGATCGCTGAAGCCGATGCGACGGAGATCGTTCAGGCCTTCGAGCGTCTGTCAGCCCAATCGCGCTACTACCGCTTTATGGTGCACAAAAAGCAACTCAATGACGCCGCCCTCCAGCGCGGAGTGCATCCGCGGCCCGGGCGTGATTTCGTGTTAGTCGCCACAATACCGGCGGCCGACGGGATCGACATCGTGGGCGCCGCGCAATACGTGCAGGCTGGCGACCCCGACGAAAAGACCTGCGAGTTCGCGGTCACTGTGGCGGAGGACTGGCGCGGCAGTGGTCTCGCCACCAAGCTGCTGGCCAGCTTGGTGTGCCGGGCGCGACGCGATGGCTACGAGACGATGGAAGGTTTCGTAATCGCCGAAAACACTGCGATGCTCGCGCTGGCGCGAAACCTCAAGTTCAAGGTGGAGCCGGTGCCGGGGGACGCGACCGTGTTGCGCGTGCAGCGCGCACTCTAGAAGATGCGGTGTGCGTGTCGTCAGCGGTTATCGTTGAGGTAAAAAGGGACTGTCTATCAGTCCGCGGTCCGCTTTCGGGCTGCTGGCCGGGGGGACTGCTCTTGGCCGATCTGCGACCGACACGGCTCGCTGTCGGCTGCACCTACTGGTCTGACCAATGAGCGTTGTCGCGTGCGATTGCGTTTGCGCAACGCGGATACCGGCAAAAGCTGGTAGCTTGCTACGCACCATGCAATGTTAGGAGGTGTGTGATGAGAGTCGCGACGCTGCTGCGCGCCGCCACCCGTCTCGCATCGACGACCGCACTTGCGCTGCTCTGCGGCCACGCGCTGGCGCAGTACCGCAACGTCGATCGCGTGGTCGTGTTCGGCTCGAGTTTGAGCGACACCGGGAACGCTTTCGTCTGGTTGTCAGAGCCAGCCAATCAGGCATGCGGGACTCGGCTGAACGTGCCCCCGTACGACGCGCTGGACGATAACCTGACGCCCGACGGCCCGTACGCCAAGGGCGGCCACCACGTCACGAATGGCGCGACCTGGGTCGAGGATCTGGCGCGCCACTTGGCGCTCGCCGGCAACACGGGCCGGCCCTGCGCCACGGCGGCGGCAAGGCCAGCAACTACGCCGTGTTCGGCGCGCGGGCAGTGACCTTCCCGTGCCGCTTCAGCCTGCCGGAGCAGGTCGGCGCGTATCTCACCGACTTCCCGCAGACCTCGGGGCAGACGCTGGTGGCGCTGGAGATCGGTAGCAACGACGTGCGCGACACGCTGGTAGCGGCGGCGTTGCTCGGGCAGGATCCGAAACCGTTGCTGCAGCAAGCCCTCGGCAGTCTGGCCTATCAGGTCGGCCTGCTGCAGGCCTACGGGGCACACAAGTTCCTGTTCGTCAATGTGCCCGACATCGGCAAAACCCCGGCGGTGCGCCAGATCGACACACAGTTCCCGGGTTTCGCGGTTCTGGTGATGTTGCTGTCGCAGGCCTACAACCAGGGCCTGGCTGGCGTCGTCCAGTACGCCAACAGCACCGGCGCCCAAGCGCGCGTGCTGGACGTCTACACGCTGCTGAACCAGGTCGTCACCGATCCAGCGGCCTACGGCATGACCAACACCACAAGCGCCTGCGTGACGCCGAACGTGCCACCCTTCCAGTGCAAGACGCCGGACAGTTACGTCTTCTGGGACGGTATCCACCCAACTCAGGCAATGCACGCAATCGTTGGACAGCAGGCGATCGTGGTGGTGTCTGCACCCTGAGAGATCGCGCGGGGTCAGCACATCGCGCCACACAAGCGCGATCGTTCGATCAGGTGAGTAACTCCTCGTCCTCCCAGAACCTTCGACTGCCCCAAGCTCCGCGCCGAGTTCATCATTGCCGCTCAGCTCGAGCGAACACCACGGATCCGGCTCCGCCGGGCCGCTGGTGTTGCCCTGGAGGGGAAGGCGCCGAGGGCGCTTCGGGGTGATCGACTTCAGCGGGCCTTGCTGCTCAGAAAGTCGTACAGCGACTTCACGCCCTGAACCACCGTGGGCTCGGACTCCCATGCCGGCATCGCATCGCCCGCCTGGCGGCGCAGCAGCAGGCCGCGCATCATGGCCTCGCGCGCGGCCGATTCGCCGCCCGCCTCGGCCGCGGGCACGCTCCAGCGGTAGCGCTGCAGCACGGCGCTGGAAAACGCCGCCTCGCTCATGCCCTTGACGCGCGGCAACAGGTTCGGCGCGTCGGCGGTGCCGGTGGCATCGGCACCGTGGCAGCGCACGCAGTTGGCCCGGAACAACTCACGGCCGGCCTCGATGGAAGCGGCGTTGGGCGCCGCCGCGGCAGCACCCGCCGATGGTGTGCTCGCGCTCTGGCACTGAACGCCGAGCGCGGCGATGGACAACAACAGCGTGACTGACAGGGTGCGCGCGATTCGCTTCATGTCGAACTTCCTCCAGAGGAAATCCAGTATCGCCACACACCGCCGGGCGGCATTGAGCGCCGTCAAACCGGCGGCGGTGGGCCTCGCAGGCGCAGAGGAGGTAGCCACCAGAAGGTGGGCAACCGCAGGTAGGCGCCCCACAGGGCGATTGCGACGCGTTGCAGAGCTTGAGACCGTCCGAGACTGGGAGCCACTGCTGCTACCCAAGGGCAAGCTGCGCTATGAGAAGCTGCAGCGTGACGGCGAGTTGAGAGGTGCAGTCGAACCGCACGCCCAGCAACAGGCTCCAGCTGACAGCGGGTTGAGCCTGATCAACCTCGCGGCAGCCGGACTGCGAGATGCTTTGGCCAAGTCATCTCAGTTGGGAAGAGTCATGTCTGCATTCGTGTTGTTGACTCGCCTGTCCCCCGAAGCGCTGCACCAGCCTCGGTCGTTCGAAACGCTCGAACGCCGCGTCGACGAGCAGGTGCGGACGCACTGCCCCACGGTCAAATGGGTTACGAGCCTTGCGCTGCTGGGTCCGTGGGACTACCTCGATGTGATCGAGGCGCCCGATCTGGAGACCGCGACGAAGGTGTCGGTGCTGGTGCGCAGTCACGCGCACGCGCACACCGAGATTGGGCCGGCGATGCACGGGCATCAATTCAAGGCGTTGCTGCACACGCTGTCGGAGCACGAATGAACGCCGCCGACAGGGTGCGCGCATCCCGCGCCGCGCTTCATGGTGAGACTGGGGCTCTGCGCGATCCTTTGGTGGCGGCGGGCGGTTCGCTGCCGCGGGGCATCGACACACTTGGGGGCCGACCAGCTTGAGCGCTTCATCGCTGCATTCGGCGGCATGAACCGGGAGGGCGGACCGGCGCCCGCAGGAAAGGAGCAGTGATGCGGATCTTCGCTCTCGACACCGACGACGCCTTTGCAGCCACCTTGTCGGCAAGCCTCGACGAGCCATTGGCACACCATGAAGACCGTGCGTTCGAAGACGGCGAGCACAAGCTGCGCCCGCTGGTCGACCCGCGCGGCGACGATGTCTACGTGGTCACGAGCCTGTACGGCGGCCCGAACAGAAGTCCACACGACAAGTTGTGCCGCCTGCTGATGTTCGTGTCGACCTTGCGCGACCACGGCGCGCGGCGCGTCACCGCCGTCGTGCCGTACCTGGCCTACGCGCGCAAGGACCGGCGCACCAAGCCGTTCGATCCGTTGACCCTGCGCTATGTGGCGCAATGGGTCGAGGCGGCCGGCACCGACCAGTTGATCGTGCTCGAGGCACACAACGTCGCTGCGCTCGAAAACGCATTCCGGCGGCCGATGCTGCACCTGTCGGCGCACAGCCTGTTCGATCCCGAGATCGCCGAGATTGGCCGAGAGGCGCTGGTGGTGGCCTCTCCCGACCCGGGCGGCGTCAAACGCGCTCAGCTCTGGCGCGAATCGCTCGAGCATCGATTGGGACGACCGGTGGGTTTCGCGATGATCGACAAGCGCCGCAGTGCCGGCGTGGTCTCGAGCGAACGCCTAGTCGCCGGCGATGTGGCGGGTGCGAGCGTGCTGCTGCTGGACGACCTGATCGCCAGCGGCGAGACCATGCAGCGCGCCGCCGTGGCGCTGCGCGATGCGGGTGCGCGCGAGGTGTCAGTGTTCGCAGCCCACGGGCTGTTCACCACTCCGGCCGCGACCTTGCTCGCCGATCCTGCGATCGCGCGCATTGTGGTCAGCGACAGCGTGCCACCGTTCCGGCTGTCCGCGGACGCCGCGGTGCGACGAAGCTGCGCGTGGTGTCAGCCGCACCGCTGTTTGCGCAGGCGATCAGCGACTGTCACGGCTCATGGCAGGAATGACCGTGTGCAGCGTGCGCCGCCCACCGGCAGCGTCTGCAGCGCCAGCGACACGTAGCGCTGCGCCATCGGTGTCCATCGCTGCGGCGTCCGCGGCTGCGGATCGAGCAGATGCGCCATCGCCAGGCGGGCGCGCAGCAAAGCGCGATAGGCGCGGTAGACCGTCAGCAGCTCGACCGTCGCCGGGTCACGCAGTTCGGCCCGGTAGCGCTCGAGCAGCCGCGGGCCGACCCACGATGCTCCCGCGAGGTCGCACTCGAGGGCCAGGAACGTCAACTCGTCCAGCGGATCGACCTGGCGCAGCCGAGTATTGAACTCCAAGCAGTCGACCACCACCGGCGGCTGCAGCAGACAGACGTGTTCGGGTCGCAGGTCGCCGTGTCCGTCGACCACACGGTGGTCGAGCGCGCGCTGTGCCAGCGCGTCGTGTCGGCACACCAACAAGGCGTCGAGACGATCCAGCGCGATGGTCGCGCCGTCGAGGTGGAACTGGGGTCGCAACAGCACTTCGCGGCTGACGGCCTGCTCGCGCTGGAAGCGCATCACGTACTCGGCGCCGTCGAGTTCCACCACCGCTGCGTTGCGATAGAACGATGCCAGCACATTGGCCAGCGCATCGATCGCCGCGGGTTCGAGCGTGCCGTTGGCGATCGCTCGGTCGAGCATACGGGCTTCGGGCAGTCTTCGCATCCATACCAGCCAGTCGATCGTCGCCGCCTGCGCATCGGCTTGGGCCTCCGGCACCACGCTGAGGACGCCACCTCGCCACTGCAGCACCATCAGGCCGCGGTAGATGCCTGGCGCCAACCGGGCATTGAGCCGCACCTCTTCGCGGCACGCAGCCTCGCGCGCGGCCGGCGTCGAGAAATCGAGGAACGGGTAGCGCACCGGCTTCTTCAGTTTCAGCGCGTGTTCGCCGGCCAGGAACACCCACGACATGTGCGTTTCGATCGTCTCGACCGGAACCGTGGCGCCGCAGTGGCGCGCATGGGCAGCCGCCGAGGACAGGAATCTGCGCACCGCGTCGATGTCGGGCCAGGGAGAGGTCATCGGTTCGTCGCGGCGTGCCGGCGCTCAGCACCGCCAGCGCCGTTCAATGCGCGCGGCCTTGCGCCGCGCGCAACAACGGCTCGAGCGCGGCGGCCACTTCGTCGTCCGAAACCTGGTGGAAGTCCGCATAGTGCGCGCCGACCGCGTAGAACGACGGCGGCTGTGACAGGCACACCAAGTCGTCGACCACCACCGCCGTCTTGCCCTCGATCGGTAGCGGCGCGCGACCACCCAGATAAACCTTGCGGCGGCGCACAATCTCTTCGAGTTCGCGTCTCGCCTCGCGCTCGACATAGGCGTTCGACGCTCCGGTCATCGCCATCGTCTCGGTGTCGAGCACGAGCCCGTCACCCGACCCTTCGGCAACCGCCGCCACGGCAAGCTCTCGCTGATCCGGCGCGCCGATCTTGCGCACGAGCAACAGATCGAGCGGTGCGTGCAGTGCTGCGGCGACTTCGACGGCCACCGGCACGCCGCCGCGCGGCAGTGCCAGCACGATCGGATCGACCAGCCGCAGTGCAGCCAGCGCCCGTGCCAGTTCGCAACCCGCCTCTCTGCGATCGGCAAAGGCATTGCTCATCGCGCGCCAGCCGCGGTGAGATGTGCGCTCAACCATTCGCCGGCCGTGTCAGCCACTCGCTCCAGCGCGCCCGCCTCCTCGAACAGATGGGTCGCACGCGGGACGACTTCGAGGCGCTTCTCGCAGCCGAGCTGCTGCAGCGCACGACGATTCAACGCCAGCACCTCGACGTCGAGGGCACCCACGATGAGCAGGGTGGGGGCGCGCACCTGCGACAGCGCGGGCCCGGCAAGGTCGGGCCGGTCACCTCGTGACACCACGGCCCCGGCGTCGTGCGGCCGCTCGGCCGCTGCCACCAGCGCGGCCGCTGCCCCGGTGCTCGCACCAAACAGCCCGAGAGTCAGCGCGCTGAGATCGGTCCGCTCGCGCACCCAGGCCATCGCCTGCAGCAGCAGCTGGGCCAGCAGGCCGATGTCGAACACGTTGGCGCGGTCACGGCCTTCATCCTCGCTCAGCAAGTCGAACAGCAAGGTGCCGAGCCGCCGGCCACGCAGCGCCTCGGCGACGAAGCGGTTGCGTGGACTGTGCCGGCTGCTGCCGCTGCCATGCGCGAACAGCACGAGCCCCGGCGCGCCGGCCGGCACGTCGAGATCGCCTGCCAACGCATGGGGACCGACCAGAACCTGCTGATCGAGTCATTGGCTCCCGCCACGGTGGCGGTGCAGTTTTGGTGATTCAACCGCGATGTCTTAGATCGTGCATTGAGCAGGCGCAAATACCGTGATGCGCGGAGACCGCTGAACCGGGCTCCTGTGCACATCGGGTCCCGGGGGCGATGCCAGCCTATTCGTCGTTGACTTCGCGCAACGCGTGCGTGCAATGGGTGTGCAATGCTGGGTTTTTGGATTGGGATGAACTCCATGTTCGAACGCAAACTGACCGCTGGCGACATCTGCAACCGCGTCGTATCGGTCGCCTACCCCGAAGTGTCGGTGGAGGAGGCGGCGCGCGCGATGCGCGATCAGCAGGTGGGCGCCTTGGTGATCGTCGACGAGCGTGGCGCCGGCGAGCGCCAGGTGGTGGGCATGCTGACCGACCGTGACATCGTCACCGGCGTGGTCGCGGCCCAGAAGAGCCCACAGGCGCTGCGCGTGGCCGAGGTGATGAGCAGCGCCGTCGTGACGGCGCGGGAAGACGACTCGGTGCTCGAGCTGCTCGCCACCATGCAACGCAAGGCCGTCCGCCGTGTCCCGGTGGTTGGCGAAGGCAACCGCTTCGTCGGCATCGTTGCAATCGACGATGTGCTCGCAGTGATTGCCGAGGCGATGGGCGCGCTGGCCGGGGCGGTCGGCGCAGCGCGGCGCCACGAGCAGACGGCGCCGGGCACACCGCTTGGCAGAGCGTGAGCCGCCGCATTCGGCCCTCGATGCGCGCAACGGCTGCTGCTGGTTCCCGCCGGTAACGGGCGGCTTGGACCGCGGTCGTGCAATTGCACCTCAGTTCGTCGCGCCCCGCGCAATAGAGTGGGGTGCGCCGCGGTCCCGCGTTGCACGCCCGATCCGGGCGACTCTGGACTAGACGGCTGGGTGCGCGTGTTTCATGTTCGATGGTTTCGCGCTC
>CAVZEK010000035.1:0-420922 GCA_963774185.1 uncultured beta proteobacterium | reverse complement strand
CTGCCTCGTTTGATCGCTGCACCGAGTTGTCGTGAGCTGCTCGCGGCGACTCGCGCATCGCTCGCTCCCCCACGGCACACTACGCCGTGGGGCCCCGGCGAGCCGTTCGCGCCGCGGCCTCCGCACTGCCTCGTTTGATCGCTGCACCGAGTTGTCGGCCGCCTGCGGCGACTCGCGATCGCTCGCTCCCCCACGGCACACTACGCCGTGGGGCCCCGGCGAGCCGTTCGCGCCGCTACACGGTCAGCGCGAGCATCTCGCGCAGGTTCCGGATGAGCTCATCTTCCTGATAGGGCTTGCCGAGGTACAGGTCGACCCCGAGCTCCTTCGCGCGGTTCCGGTGTTTTTCGGCCGTACGCGAGGTGATCATGATGATCGGGATGTGCGCGTGCTTCGGATCGCCCTTGATCGTCTTCGTGAACTCGAAGCCGTCCATCCGCGGCATCTCGATGTCGAGCAGGATCACGTCGGGCGACTGGTCGCCGAGCAGCTCGAGAGCATCGATGCCATCCTTGGCCGTGAGCTGAGTGCCTCCGGCCGTTTGGTGAAGACGCCGGCTTGGGACCCTTCAAAGTTGGTCTTCAGGACGCGCATGCCGCCCAGGAGCACCGTCATTTCGGGTGCAGTCAAGGTCAGCAATTGCGCCTTGTCAATCAGCATTTCCTCGGCCGAAACGGCATAATGCTCCTTCTGGTAGTTGCGGAAACCGTCTGCCTTCGGCTCGAGTACGGCAAAGGAGACCCCATCGGTTTGTTCTTGCAAGGCGTCCATGCGTCCCGGCGTGAAGGGGACCGTCACCTCATAACCGGCATTCTTCGCAGCCTGCTCAATGCCCGCACAACCGGCCAGAACAATCAAGTCAGCCAGCGAGACCTTCTTGGATGTGGACTGCGTGCTGTTGAACGCCTCCTGGATGCCCTCCAGGGTCTTGAGCACTTTTGCCAGCTGGGCAGGCTGGTTGACTTGCCAATCCTTCTGCGGTGCCAGGCGAATACGGGCGCCGTTGGCGCCGCCGCGCTTGTCGGAGCCGTGGAAGGTGGACGCCGATGTCCATGCGGTTGAAACCAGCTCAGAGACAGACAGGCCGGAAGCCAGAATTTTACCCTTTAGGGAGGCCATGTCTTGTGCATCAATCAGTTTGTGATCGACGGCAGGGATGGGGTCTTGCCAGATCAGCTCTTCGGCCGGAACTTCCGGGCCGAGATAGCGTGTGCGTGGGCCCATGTCGCGGTGCGTCAATTTGAACCACGCCCTGGCGAATGCCTCGGCGAACTGGTCCGAGTTTTCCATGAAACGTCGTGAGATCTTCTCATAGGTCGGGTCGAAGCGCAGCGCCAGGTCCGTGGTCAGCATGGCCGGCACACGCTTCCTGGATGGGTCGTGTGGGTCCGGGATCGTCTCGCCAGCACCCTTGGCCACCCATTGTTGCGCGCCGGCCGGGCTCTTGGTCAGTTCCCATTCGTAGCCGAACAGGTTCAAGAAGAAGCTGTTACTCCACTTCGTGGGCGTGGTGGTCCAGATGACTTCCGGGCCGCCGCCGATCGTGTCATCGCCCTTGCCGGTGCCAAACCTGCTTTTCCAGCCGAGGCCTTGTTCCTCGAGACCGGCCGCCTCGGGTTCCGGGCCGACAAGTGCCGGATCACCCGCGCCATGGGTTTTACCGAAGGTGTGCCCGCCGGCGATCAGCGCAACCGTTTCTTCGTCGTTCATGGCCATGCGGGCGAAAGTCTCGCGGATGTCCCTGGCGGCCGCGAGCGGATCCGGGTTGCCGTTTGGGCCTTCCGGGTTGACGTAAATCAGGCCCATCTGCACGGCAGCCAGTGGGTTTTCGAGATCACGGTCGCCGGAGTAGCGTTTGTCATCCAGCCACTTATCTTCGCTGCCCCAATAGACGTCCTGATCCGGCTCCCAAACGTCCTCGCGACCGCCACCAAAACCGAAGGTCTTGAATCCCATTGTTTCCAGGGCGACGTTGCCAGCCAGTATTATCAGGTCGGCCCAGGAAATCTTCCGTCCGTACTTTTGCTTGATCGGCCAGAGCAGGCGACGCGCTTTGTCGAGATTGACATTGTCGGGCCAACTATTAAGCGGTGCGAAACGCTGCTGGCCTCTCCCGCCACCGCCGCGGCCATCGCCGGTGCGATAGGTGCCGGCGCTGTGCCACGCCATGCGGATGAACAGAGGTCCGTAGTGGCCAAAGTCCGCAGGCCACCAGTCCTGCGAGTTGGTCATCAGCGCCGCCAGATCTTTCTTCACAGCCGCCAGATCAAGGCTCTTGAACTCTTCCGCGTAGTTGAAATCTCTGCCCATTGGATTGGACTTGGAGGAATGCTGGTGTAAAATCTCGAGTTTCAATCGTTTTGGCCACCAGTCTTGGTTGGTAATGCCGCCG
This sequence comes from uncultured beta proteobacterium, assembly GCA_963774185.1. Classification (GTDB taxonomy): domain Bacteria; phylum Pseudomonadota; class Gammaproteobacteria; order Burkholderiales; family Burkholderiaceae_C; genus JAEUPI01. Next base: position 418,530 of record CAVZEK010000035.1, on the reverse strand, counting down.
CCGGCGGTCTGCATATGAACCGGGCCTTTGCTCTCTTCGCTCATGATTTTTACTCCTTTGTTTGTGTATTTTTTTTTTACAAGCGTTACAATTAATTTCACTGCCCATCATGTCAGATGAAAAAGAAAAGGCTATGTGATATGTCTTTTTTCAGACTATCAGTATTTGCCGAAAAAATTGTGTTCATTTCTCTAAGCATGGTGGGAAACTGGCACTTGATCCTGGCGTAGAGCTTGGCCGCGCTGGGATATCCTTCGCTGGAGGCGATCAACCGGACCAGTTCAACCCGCTGAGGGGGAGGCGGGAATTGCGCTCCTTCAGCGTGCTGATCAGCTCTTCAAAACGGAGTTGACGATCGGGCATGCACCATCTTTCAAGAATTCTTATCAAAAATAATTATTATTTATTATAGTCGAAGTGCCGGAAAGTGCATTCCAAGAAAAAGAATGCTGATGATCCGTATTTTCCCCTAATTTCCAGGAATTGTGTGATCCGGAACAGGTCCGCTTGGGGGCCACTACAGACGCCGCACCCGTGGCGTTTTTTCATTCCATTCTGGAGTGCGAGGGTACTCTTTTCACGTGCCTGACGCCCCAAAGTTCCTCTGCCCCCCGCCTGCCTGGCTGCGGCTGCGCCGCGCGGCATGAATGGCTGAACGGAGAGGCTAAAAACGCCAGGGAAAAAGCGTTTGCTTGGTTCCGGTCCACGCCGCCACAGGGTATTCGAGGCGCACAATAATCAAAACGATCAGGAATGCTGGGGGCCTATGCTAAAAACGCCTCTAAATTGACCTTACATTGCTCTGCCACATGCCGAAACCAGTATGAAAAATTTTGATCTGGTTTGCAAACGGCAAATTCCTTATATCTTTAAGATTATACAGGGAGCTGTTCGGGTTGTAATCCACTAAAACCAAGATAAACTGAAACGCTTCTATATTTCTGGAAAAAGTAAGTGTTCTCATGGCGTTTATGCGTTCTGTGGATTGATCATATAACTTCAATTCCAACTTTTGTCGGAAAACAGTTTCCATTTCTTCTGCAATAGCAGCGGCATTATTTTTTATTGGTTCGTAATATCTTGCGAGTTGATTATGCACATCACGAATATCGGTATTAAGAGCAAATTTTATTTCCATTAGACAGACAGGTACTTCCTGATACCGCCTGCGACCGGCTCTTTCCCAATAGAACCCAGTCAGATCAAAGCGACCTTCTCTTAAAGCATATTGTCGGTCGACTATGAAATACTCTGTATTGTTACGGGGCTCAAAATTATTGGCGCGAATTATCATCTGTTCATATTCGAGTTCGAGCGACCTCTTCCCATGCTGGACGATATTTTCCTTTATGAGTGGAATGTTCTTAATAAATTGAGGGACAGTACTTTCCGTAAAGTCAAGGGAGATATTCAGCCCTTCCAGAAATTTCTTATGAATATCGGCTTTATAGTGGAGCGGAGAACCTGTCCCCGCCAATTTGAGCAGGGAATTCCCTTTATAGTAAATATTGATATAAGAATCCCGGATTTCAAGGTTCAAGTCATGATCGTGTCTGACATATTCAGTAATCCCGGAAAGAAAATCTGATTTCAGACAAGTGAGAAATGTTTCAGACAATTTACGCATGGGGTTTTCACCTTTATTCTACAATATCCCGGATTTACCGTCCGCCGCCGATTGCCAGAGAATTCAATTCGTAATTGTTATTTTAGTCCATTGTATTCAACAACTCTTTCAACGCCACCAATTCTTCTTTGGACAAGGTCACCCCCTTGCTCCTTCTCTCGCGATCCGGCGACCATTCACGCAGGTCATATTTTGGCTCTTGATCGTTCCAACTCACCAGGTTGAGCTCCTACGTCCAGCCCGAATCAGACTTGGAATGTACGACGATCTTTTTGATACCGCTTCTTGCATAAATCCAAAACTTTGACCGAACAAACTATTGGATATTACAGCCATTTGGATTCACATCTTTGCGCAGTAGGTTGTGATTTCGGATTTGATTTCGGACATGGTTCATGATTCCTTTTCTAACCCTGGCAAGGTTGCCGGGATTTATATCAGCTTAATGGATCGGCCTCTTGTCCCCTCGGCCAGCCAGGGCATTCTTTTACACCTATCCCACTAATGAACTATTCAGATTACCCAAGATTATGCTGATTGTTTAATAACCTGCTCTAACTCAGATAAGGCATCGTTATAGGGCTTGTGCAAAAAATCTACGAATTGGATATTCGTGAGTGCGAACGGTATGTCACATTCCTTGTAGAAGACAGGAATAACTTTCCGCCGCTTGCTTAGTGCATATGTATATTCCTTCTTCACCCATTCTGATGCGAGCATATCGGGCGTAAGAATCACCAAGAAAATATTGCTTTGTAGAATGCTCTGACCGATCTCATCTACCCAGATGTCACCACCTTCGAGAGACAGACGGTCTTGCCAAACAGGAAACCCCGCCTGAGTCAAATCATTTGCCAGTTTTTTTACAAATCTTTCGTTCTTGTGAGTGTAGCTGATGAATACCTGTGTATTTGGGCTGCCTTCTACACCAGCTAGTAATTGTTGGACATTGACTTTTATTACCTGGCTACCCACCTTGCGGGGAAATTCTTTGATGCCCTGCCGCTCGAATTCAAGTAGTTCGGAATGATCCAGGATTAGTTCAGGATAGTCGGGATGAGGCACCTGGGCCTCAACCTCTATCCGAGCAATTGTTTTATGGATCAACTCAAAAGCGCCACGTATCATAGATAAGAAATCACGCCTAGTGCTCTGATTGCCTATTACCCGGATACGGATGGTACGATCTTCATAATCCGCTTTGACCAAGGCAGTGTTTCCCTTACTCTTGAGCACTGTCCCCGCCCGCCAGGTGGTGGGACGGTGAACGAATGCCTCCATGCGAACAATAAACCGCGTTATTATGCTGGAGGGTAGTACATTGTAGTGATACTGGAATGGCAGTGCGCCTTCCCATTCGCCGGTGTAGGGTTCGTCTTTAGGCAACATACCTGGGACAAGGAAGGTTTTATCCGGCTCGATGTCGTAGCACAGTTCGAACTTTCTCATCATGTCGACGATGAACAGGCGTTTGTTGGCGGGATATTCGGGGAAGTTGAAAATCTCATCGAGCATATGCCGCTCAAGCACGCCTTTGTTTTGGAACAGGGCATGCGAGTTGAGGATCTTGTACACCCCATTCGTAACCCACTGCGGATTGAGAATGCCGAGTGCTTCCAGGCGCGGATCATCCTGGAAATGCAAGACAACTCCGAGGTCGTGCAGGAAGCCAATCAGAGTGTGCTGGCTGATTTCATCGCTGACTTCGTTATCGGCACACAATTCGAGATATTTATCGTAGGTGATGAAGTTCTGCTCACGCCCCAGTTCTTCGAGTTTGGTTTTGACCGTAAACCATGTTTCGGGCAGAAGATCGCGGACATGCGGCAGATTGTTGACTTGCTCGGTGATGGCAGCTTTGAGTTCTTCGATGCCTGTGCCGGTAGCAGCAGAAGTTTCGAGAATCCCTACAATGTTGGGGTATTTCTTCTTTAAACCTGTACGGTCAATGTCGAGTGGGTGCTGATCAATTTTATTGCCGACAATCAATACCGGCGAATCTCCGCCAAAAGATTGGATGATTTTAAGCCAGTATTCGACACGGTTTTCTTCCTGTGTCAGGCGGGAATCAAGCACCAAAAGATATAGACTGCGCTTGGTGAGAAAGAACTGGTGTGTGGCATGCATGATTTCCTGCCCGCCAAAGTCCCAAAGATTGAGTTGGATAATTGATAGAGATCCTTCCGTTGAACGAGACGTTATTGCTACTTTCCACTTATGAATCGAAATGCCGTCAGTTTTCATCTGAGCGGGATTGAATTTGTTTGAAAGCAGCTGCATAACCAGGGAAGTCTTACCCACACCTGGTTGGCCAACTATCAATACTTTTGCCTCATTCAACTTACTCTTTCGGTGTTGAAAGTAATATGAAAGAATAACCTGTGGCTCATCTTCTTTTTGAATGATTTCTGGTGGGATATCAAGGTAATTACCTGCAAGTTGAAGATGTCTTAAATTAGTTAATAAATTTATCTCGGCCGGAAGTTTCTTAAGTTTGTTATATCTTAGGTCCAATCGTTGGAGATTGATTAGTTTTCCAATTTCAGGTGGCAGGTATTCTATTTGATTACGATTCAAATTTAAGTACCTAAGTAAAGATAGGCTACCTATTTCGGGAGGCAAACTTGTTAATGAGTTAAAACTCAAATCCAATCCTTGCAAGTCGTGAAGTTTTACGATTTCAGGAGGTAATTTATCGATGCCCTCATTAAAACTTTCGTTTCTTAAATCTAAAGTAATTGCACCTTCACTTAATGCTTTTTTTATTATTGATGAAAATTCGTTTATTTGCATAGTTCTTCTTCCTAGGTAAAAGAAAGATAGATTAATTCAAATTAATCAATTTAATAATATTCTTTGACATACCCATACGCCTTCTCGAACAACTCGGTCGGTATATAATTTGTACTTAAACAGCGTCTGGCGTAGTGCCTTTCTCACTTCACGTTCGCCAACATTGGAAGATTGATTAATTCATTATTTCCGGTGTACTCACTCTCTCGAAATCATTCTTGAGATGTGATTGGATTATTCGATTGGCCTCGTGAAAGAAACCTTATTTCCATGAAATTTTATTTATTCTTCTTCCAATTGCCAATCTTCTTCTGAGATTCCTGCCAGACCAATTAGATTATGACAAAGGCTTTTCACACTCATGGCAGACAGATTTAGATAAATCCACCATCCATTTGATAACTGTCTACAGGCGCTTTGATATTCATGGTGATCGAAATACGATTCCAGTTGGGCTGCAATTTTTGTATCGAAATCATCAACCAGTTCACCAACTACCTGAGCAGTGTAGAAAGCAACATCACGCCAAGAATTAACCACAAAAGATTGTCCCATTATTGTTAAGGATCTTGGTTTTTTGCCTGCAGATTTCTGTTTGACAGGCGGGGTACCCAGTTCCTCCCAGATTTCAAAAATAGCATCAACAAGGAAATGTGTGCGATCTTGAATGGATTTATCATCCCATTTTGCAATTGATTTACCAAAATACTCGCTATTCAGTTTTAGCGCATGGGTAGCAAGCCGTGCTTTCTTATTTGGGTAGGGAGAATTAGAAAGTTCCGAATTCCATTCCTGCGAGACCAAGGTCAGATTCCCCAAGGTGTCCAAATAATCTTTATATGTCTGTTCCCAATTAAATCCCAGATGTGCTTTCCATTCAGGACTAAGAGTCTGTGGCATCACGTGCTCAATAGTTGCAGAATCATCAAGAACGGTATAGCCTCCGGAGTGGTTTTTGATCGATAGATAGCGATTGATAGACTCTAGGATAAGGGTTATTTTTCCACGTGTTTGACTGCGTTTATCATAAAGTTGTTCAGTAAGGACATCGCGACGGATATTGCTGTTGGACGGGTAATTTTTTGTAATAACGACTTTCCTTAAGGTCTCTACTACTTTTGCGGAACTTATCTCCCTCCATAATACAGGAAACATTTTGTTGGTGTAGTTTGTCGGCTCATTGACTAAGTAGCGGCGGACAGTGTAATTTTCCAAAATTGATAAGACTTCCACAAATTCTTCTTGTGATAATCTTTTTTCATCATATGCTTCATAAACCATCATCAAGAATGGGTATGCTGTCGAAACCTCCAGCAGATTTAGGCGTCGTAACTTTGTTTGAATATCGATAATAGGTTCATGAGATGGCCGAAGAAGGCGATCATAATATTCCGCAAAGTCTTAAGAACAGCAATTTCCTTCTCAAAATCCTCTATTGACATTTTTTCGTTTACAACACGATCACGAAAACGTTCGTATACGTGCCTCTCATTGCACAACACGCCATTCCGCATCGTCAGGTAATGTCGCAGAAATGCGCTTAATTCTCCAAGTCCTGAACGACCTACGGTTCGTTTATCCTGCAATAATGTCTCGATCTTTGACCAGGATTTGATTAAAAATCTCCTCCTGACGACCTTCTGGTAGTTTCATAGCAATGAAATTGCGAACCAGGTCAGCTTGCGTCAAAGGTTTATTCTTGGCGTTGAGGCTTTCAAAAATTTCATAAGGTCGTTCCCCTTGATCCAGATCAATAAAAACTACCTGCAAGCTATTAGCAAAAACCAGGAAAAGGCGTTCGGGATCAACTGAGTTTGCCTTTATGCGATTGTCAAGCTCCTTGAAAAAGAATTGATAGGCTTTAGGGATTCCCCAATCAATTCCAGTTGGAAATTCTTCTCCTCTGAGCAAAGCAAGATATGCGTCGCGGTCACCGTATTTTGCCGTAGGAACAAGTTTATAAAACAGCAATCCAGCTTCATCGGGATTAGTCAGTAGGCGACGAATGCGCTTATATAAAGCCGGATGAGACTTCTCGGAAATTTTACCGAGAGCACACAGCATAAGAGAGATGGATATTAGCCGTTGTTGACCATCCACGAGTTTAAATGCAGGAACAACACCATTACGTGTACCATCATTGATTACTACCAATGCACCCATGAAATGCTCCGGCTCTTTTTCAGGTTTATAGGCATCATATAAACCCATTACATCGTTCAGCAAGGTCTGCCAGTTTTCCTTCTCCCAGGCATACTCACGCTGGAAATGCGGAAGAACATAATGCACGTCCCCACCACTGCTAAATACTTTCGAGATTTTCAGGCTATCTGCTTTCATTCTTCCTCCTTCAACCCAGCGTTCATCCGATACATAACACCATAATTGACAATGAAATCCAGATCCTCCGCTGTCAGACCGTAATGACGCGCCAAAGTAAGGTAAATCTCGTAGATAATTGGCTTGCTAATCCAGTTGATGGTGGGCATGAAAAGGCTCCCCGTAATGAAGGATACTTTATTGTACATCGAAAACCGCCTCGCGGCACACGCTTGCGGGGCACGACCCCCTCCGCCTGCGGCTCCTCCCCCATTTCGCCATATAGAAATAGGGCAGGAAAAACCAGGCACCGCAGCGTGTGGGCATAATCAATCCTGCTTGTGGATAACCTCCCTTTTGGGGGTCATCTGTGAGAGACAAATAACTTCGTATACCACATTGCTGTGTATGTGAGACACAAATGGCAGCTTTCATCGAATCAACGCAAATAGGTCATCAAACACCAGTACTTCCGGCGTTCTCCCCGAAGGTTTAACAATACTGGAAAGGATCCTTTCTTCTTTCAGCAGTGCAATAATCCGGTGCGCGGTCTGCCGTCTTAATCCGGTAAGCTTAATGAAGTTGGACGTTCGCATAATTGGTGCCATAAACAGCGCATCCAGAACCTGACTTGCGTTCGGTGACTTGGTTAATCCGGCAATTCTTTCTCGCATCGAATGATATAGACCCAGCACCTGGTTGGCCTTCTCGGAATTCCTTCCGGCTTGTGTTGAAATCGCTTCCAGGAAAAATAGAATCCAATCCTCCCAATCTTTTGCGCTGGATATTTTTCTTAAATTCTCTACATACTGATCCCGGTTTTCATCAAAGTACTCACTGATGTAGAACATGGGTGAAGAAATCCGCTCTTTACACCATAAAAACAACGGGATGAGGATGCGGCCGGTACGGCCGTTGCCGTCATAGAAGGGATGGATAATCTCGAATTGAGCGTGCATGATAGCGGTCTGGATTAAAACTTCTTGATCTGACCTGTTCATAAAATCGATCATGTTGTCCAGATGGACTTTTAACCCTAAAGGCTCCGGGGGAACGTAGGTGGCTTCTTCAATCGGGCGATTACGTGGTCCGATCCAGACCTGTTCTTTACGGATTTCGCCCGGGTGTTTATCTTTTCCGCGTGTTCCCTGGATTAATTCTTTTTGAATTGCGCAAATCAATGTGAGATTGAAAGGTAAATCTCGCTTCAGCCATTCCTTGGCAGAGCGGGTCGCTTTACGATAATTTAAAACCTCAATAATATCCTCCTGCTTATGGAGACTTTCCGGTTTCAGGTCTACTTCATACTTAAGCACTTCATCCACAGTGGTAATTGTCCCTTCGATCCGGGAAGACAGTACAGCTTCTTTGGTTTCAAGGGGCGACAAGAATATGGCAGGGTTGACAATCGATTGAAGGATGCCATTGTAATAAGCCAGTGCCGCGCTTGCCCGGCTTACTTTGGCAGCGACTGTCTGCCAATTGAGGGTGGATAAATTGAGAGGAAGTTTTTCGGGGATATATGGTTCCATAATTTATGCAATAAGTAGCAAGTTAGTGTCACACTTGTGAGAGACAAACTGGTTTGTGTACCACATTATAACTTAAGTGAGACACAAATGGCGGCTTTGCACCCCACCGCTAGACTTCCGAAGTTTGGGAAACTTCGGAAGTCTAGCGGCTGCAGCCCTTGACAAATCCGCACAAATGTTCTAAAATACATGCCAGACACGGGAAGGTCCATATCTTACCGTGTCTCTTTTTATAAGGAATCCTGGCCATGTCCATCCTTTCCTACCCCTTCTTTGCTCTTTCTCCGTGCCTTGCCTGCCGTGCTGCCATGTTGTACATGGATTACAAATCTGAAATCGAAAATCAAAAATCTTCAATCACAAATTTGGGCCGGGCTATTCGTTCCTTTTTCGATACGCGGAACGAATATCGTGCCCTGAGGGTTAAGGGTATACCTGTTCTCTACTCTCTTCTCTCCATTTCCTTCCTATTCGTTTTTTTTTCCGCGAAACGAAAGCTCCAATCCTCAATCTTTCAATCAAAATTTACCTTCGTGTACCTTCGTGTACCTTCGTGAACTTCGTGGTTAATCTTTTTCAATCCTCAATCCTTCTTTTCAAAACCTACATCCTGTCCCCGCTCCTTGGGGATCGTGAACCTTCGTGCACCTTTGTGACCTTAGTGGTTAATCTTTTACAATCATCAATCAAAAATCCTCAATCAACAATCAAAATTTCCCCAAGACGCAGTAGAATTGCACCAATGAAGCGATTTACCTTCCTGCTGATCCTCCTCCTCGCCGCCTGCGCCTCCCCGGCGCCGGTCGAAACGCCCACCGCCTCGGCCACAGCCAGCCTCCCGCCCAGCGCCTCTCCCACCCAGGCGCTCACGGCCACGCCTCTGCCTCCCGCCCTCAGCGCCACCCCCTGGCCGGTGGAAGGCACGCTGATGGTCAAGGTCAATGTCCGCAGCGGGCCCGGCGCGAGCTTTGCTTCCCTCGGCCTGCTCAATCCCGGGGAGAAGGTGCTTATCTTTGCACAAGACCCAACCGGCAAGTGGTACCAGGTTCTCTATCCTTCCGCCTCGGCTGGCCGCGCCTGGGTGACCGCCCAGTTCGTCCAGCTCCCCGCCGGGACCCAGGTCCCGCGGCCGGCCACGCCCACGCCAACTGGTCCAAGCGGTCGTGTGCTGCAGCGCCTCAACGTCCGCTCCGGGCCGGGGTTGACCTTTGACACGCTGGGCATGCTCGAAGCGGATGCGCTGGTTTCCCTGACCGGCAAGAATTCCAGCGCTTCCTGGTTGCAGATCGTCTATCCTGCCGGCAGCGCCGGACGTGGCTGGGTTACCGCACAATATATCCAGGCGGATGCCGCCGGCCTGCCTTTGCTGGACAATTATGGCACCCCGGTTGCCAGCGACCTTTCCGGACCGACTGTTATCCCGGTCACTCCCACGCCTACGGTCGGCCCGGCTTATAACGATAACGATTCTCGTGCCAACCCGGGCGTGCGTGTGACCTTCTCGGCCTCCGGGACGCAGCAATTCACCTACTCCAGCCAGGTCTCCGCGCCGGACGGCGACCCCGTGGACTGGCTTGCATTCACCCCCTATGCCGTCAATGGACCGGATGCCCGGCTGATTTTCAGCCTGGCTTGTTCCGGCAACGGCACATTGCTGGTTGAATTATGGCAGGCTGGTTCCCTGTTCTCCGGGTGGGGCAGCCTGTCATGCGGTGATTTGGCCAGGTTGATTATGCTCCCGGCCGGGCAGGAATATGAGCTGCACCTGGCCCCGGCACCCGGCGAGGGCCTGCGGCTGGTGGATTACATTCTGACCGTGCAGAATCAGCCGTAACGAACGTTATCCAGGACTCTCTCATGGTTGGGGCTATGCGATTCTTAACCGCCAAGAAGAGAAGGCCGCGCAGCGAATATTATGAATCTTCGCGCTCTTCCAGACTTCGCGGTTGGATTATCCGGTTGAAAAATTCCAATTATACTGAAAAAATTCAGGCGCGCGGCCTTTTCTCTCTGGACGAATGTCCCTCGAGCGGGTATATTTGAGTTGATTCAAAGGGCCTTTGCCCTGGCGTGAAAATTTGTCGAATTAGCCTGCAAGGGAGACTCCGGGAGTCTAATCCATGACTGAAATCACTCCGCAACGCATAGGCGAATTTCTAAGGATCGTTATTCTCCTGCTTTGGCAGGAGAATGCCGGTTTACCGGTCGGGGATATCATGGCTTTCATTCCCCAGGCAACGCAATTAACGGAATACGAAAAGGAAGTTCTGTCTTCCACCCATACGCCCAGGTATGCCAGGATCATCCGGCTGGCAACAACGCCCTATGTAAAAGCCGGCTGGCTCATGAAGAGCAAGGGCCGCTGGTTCCTGACTGACGAAGGCAAACGGGCCTGCAAAAGCTTCTCATCGGCGCAGGCTTTTGATCAGGAAGCCGGACGCATACTGGATGAATGGCGTCAGAACCGCTCCCTTCCGGCCCTGGTCACGGAAGAGGCTGAGGAAATGGCTTGGGAGCAAATTCAGGCGTATTTACAGGGGATGAAGCCCTTCGAGTTTCAAAGGCTGGCGGAAGACCTGCTGAGGGCGATGGGGTATCATGTGGCCTGGGTTGCCCCGGCAGAAAAAGAGCGCGGCTTTGTTAATTTCTTGATCTCCTCCGATCCCTTGGGGCTGAGCACTCCCCGGATTAAAGTGCATGTCATGCACAGCGGCCAACCCGTGCTTCTGGAAGGCTTGAAGGCTTTCCTGGCCTTTCTTGGGCCTGAGGAGGCGGGTATTTTTATTTCTACAGGCGGCTTCACCAGGATTGTGAAGGAAGAATTGCAGGCACAAAGACCTTACAGAATTGCCCTGATCGACCTGGAAGTCTTTTTTGACCTATGGGTGGAATACTATGACAGGCTTACCCATGCGGGCCGGCAGCGCTTTCCATTGAGATCGATCCTTTTCCTGGGCCCGATGGAATAAGGCCGAATTCTGCTCTGTGTGCGTCGCACATCTATAATGCGTGACCGCCCTGCGTGTCTGGTCGGACAGTTTCCCTATCCATCCAATGTCATTAGTATACTAAGGGGTGGGCACGGCAGATCGTTTGTCATTGGGTCTCCGAGACCGTCTCGCAACAAAGATCGCCATGCCCGAACACATTATAGCCCGAACAGTTGAAAGGTCGTTAGAGGCCGTATCCACGCTAATACGGGCAAAAGGAGAAAAGATGGAAAAGGCTGTGGAAAAAATTGTGGAGAAAGATGTGGAGATCTTTGTAGGGATTGATGTATCGAAAGCCTGGTTGGACATTGCTGTGCATGAGCAAGAAAAGACATATCGTGCAGGCAATGAAGATGAAGGGATTGCCAATCTGGTGAAGTGGTTGAATGAGTTGGGGCCGAGGCTGATCGTGTTGGAACCGACCGGTGGTTTTGAGATGCTGGCAGTGGCAGAACTGACGCAGGCTGGTTTGCCGGTTGTGGTGGTGAATGCCAAACGGGTCAGGGACTTTGCACGAGCGACCGGGCGGCTGGCCAAGACGGATAAGCTGGATGCGAGAGTATTGGCGCACTTTGCGGCAGCGATCCGGCCTCCGTTACGCAGCTTGAGAAGCGAAGAAGAGGAGCAACTCACAGCCCTTTTGACCCGTCGCAAGCAGGTTTTGGATATGTTGACGGTGGAAAAGAACCGTTTAGTGACCGTTCGAGCCAAAATGCGTGCAGATATCGAAACCCATATCCAGTGGTTGTCGAATAGCTTGAAGGAGTTGAACCAGGAGATTGGAAGCTTTGTGGAAAGTTCGCCCGTCTGGAAAGAAAAAGATGCTGTGCTCCAAAGTGTTCCAGGGGTAGGCCCAGTGACCTCTGCGACCATGCTTGGAATGTTACCGGAGTTAGGCAAGCTCAATCGCCAACAGATTGCTGCCTTGGTTGGAGTGGCTCCTGTCAACAAAGATAGCGGCCGGAAGCAAGGCAAACGCAGAGTGTATGGTGGTCGAGCAGATGTCAGAAGTGTTTTGTACATGGCGGCTTTGGCTGCGAAAAAGTTCAATCCTGTCATCAGGAAATTCTACGAAAGGCTTATCAAACAAGGCAAGGAAAAGAAGGTCGCTCTCACGGCCTGTATGCGCAAGTTGCTGGTGATTTTGAATGTCATGATGCGTACCAACCAGCCATGGCGTACGCAGGCAGCTTGAAGCTTCTTTTTCTGCCTTGACATTCAACACAGTTGCGAGCCGTTCTTCCCTGCACCCGACGCAGGACGGTGTGGCGAAGCAATCCCCTCGCCATTGCATGTCATTGCGAGCGCACTTTGCGAAGCAATCCCCTGGCTATTCGGGAGATTGCTTGCCACTGCGTGGTACAGGTCATCGGGAAGAACACCCTCTTTGCGATGACAACCTGGCCCTGGCTGCTGACCATGGCACGCCCTGGAACCGGAACTTCCCTATGCTATAATGAATTGCATGGACATTCGAACCGGCCTCCTCATTGCCATTTTCCTCGGCTTGCTGGGGGCTTTTTTTAGTATTCGTGCAGGTTCCCGTTCGATTCAAACTAGCCGCCGCCTTGCCAGTTGGCCGGAGCGTCGCAAGAAGGTGGCGGCAGGCCGGGTATATTATTGGCTGGCATTTCTCTTGATCGTGTTGAGCATCACCGGCGGTGTATTCGCCCTTAATGGGAAAAATGCCAGTCCGCCTGTTCCCTCCACCCAGGTGGCCTCCCTGGAACGGACGGCGACCATCGTCCCGACCGCCGCGCAAACCAATACACCTGCCGGGACAGGCCTGCCTGCCCTGACAGACACCCCAACCATGCCGGCGACACTTGCGCAAACATTCACCCCCACCATTATATCGAGCCAGGTCCTCCATCCGACCGATACCCATTGGGCAACGTGGACGGCGAGCCGGACGCCGACTGCCACGTCAACTCGGACTCAGACCCGGACGCCCACCATGACCTCCACCCTTTTCCCAACCCGACACTCTCATCCCGACCGATACCCATTGGGCTACCTGGACGCCGAGCAAGACGCCGACGGACACCCCGACCCCGACTCCAACCCGAACCCCCACGCCCTCCTCCACGCACTTCCCGACCCAGACTCCCATCCCGACCGATACCCACTGGCCGGTTTTAACCTCCGCCGCCACCCCGTAAAAGGAACTAAAGGGATGAAAGATGCGTGAAACCATTTACGGGCGTAATCCTGTCCTCGAGACCCTGCGCGCCAGGCGGCGGGAAGTTTTTCGCCTGCAGGTCGCCGAGGGCGTGCAGGAACGCGGCCGTTTGACTGAAATCCTGGACCTGGCAGCACAGCGCAAGATCCCGTTGGAACGTGTGCCGCGCCAGCGGCTGGACAAGCTCAGCGACAGCCATCAAGGGTTGGCGCTGGAAGTCAGCCGTTATCCCTACACCGGGTTGGACGATATCCTCGAAAAAGCCAGCCAGCGCGGCGAAGCGCTTTTTGTGCTCATCCTGGACAGCCTGCAAAACCCGCAAAACCTGGGCACGCTCATCCGCACGGCCGAAGCGGTTGGCGTGCAGGGTGTATTGATCCCGGCTCACCGGGCGGCGGAAATCACCCCGGCGGTCGTCTCGGCTTCGGCAGGCGCCAGCGAACATATGCTGGTGGCGCAAACCAACCTGGCGCAGGCCATCGATGCATTGAAGGCGGCGGGCGCCTGGGTGGTCGGCCTGGATGAAAAAGGTGAACCCGTAGGGGCGGATGGTCATCCGCCCTTGGATGGCCCCCTGGCGGTGGTGGTTGGCAGCGAAGGGGAAGGCCTCCGCCCGCTGGTCAGGTCCAAATGCGATTTCCTGTTGCGTTTACCGATGCAGGGGCAGGTTGAGTTGCTGAACGCTGCCGTTGCCGGGTCAGTGGTGTTGTACCTGGCCTACCTGGCCCGCCAGCAAAAAACATAGGCCACGGACCACGGACCATAAATCACAACTTATCAAACCGCCTTTCCATCCGACTAACGCCTATCCAACTACCCAACTACCCAACTATTCGACTATCAGACGATCTGACTGGAGACTTATTCATGCCGGCTGCAGCATTCCATTTTCCAAAAGGCTTCCTGTGGGGGACAGCCACCTCCGCCCATCAGGTTGAAGGCAACAACACCAACAACAACTGGTGGGCCTGGGAGCAGCAGGATGGTCGTACTGAGAAAGGATACAAGTCCGGCCTGGCCTGTGACTGGTGGGGCGGGCGCTGGCAGGAGGATTTCGACCGCGCCGCCGAGGCCGGGCAGAATGCCCACCGCCTGTCGGTCGAATGGAGCCGCATCCAGCCCGCGCCTGACCGCTGGGATGAGACCGCCCTGGAGCAATACCGGGCCATGTTGCGCGGCTTGCGTGACCGTGGCATGACCGCGCTGGTCAGCCTGCACCATGTCACCGACCCGCTCTGGCTGGCCGAGATGGATGGCTGGGAGACCGGGGCGGTGGTGCCGCTCTTCGAGAAATATGTCCGCAAGACGGTTGAGGCGCTGAAAGAGTATTGTACGTTATGGTGCACCATCAACGAACCCAACCTCAATGCCCTGGAAGCATATGTGGAAGGCATCTACCCTCCCGGCAAACATGACCTCCGGCTGGCCATGCAGGTGCTGGCGAACCTGTTACGCGGTCATGCTGCTGCCTACCGTGCCATCCACGCCATCCAGCCCGAGGCCAGGGTCGGTTATGCCTGGCACTACCGCCCGATGGTCCCGGCGCGTAGCTGGTCGCCGCTCGACCGGCTGGTCAGGAACATCCAGTACAACACCATCAGCAACACTTTTCCCTCGGCACTGCTGACGGGCAGCATGCATACACCGCTCGGCAGGGTGAGCATCCCGGAAGCCAAAGGAACACAGGATTACGTTGGCCTAAACTATTACTCCCAGGATACGGTTGCCTTCGATATCACCCGGCCCGACCTGTTGTTCGGGCGCCGCTATTACCCGCAGGACTCTGACATAAGCGATCACGGCCTCAATGCCAATACTCCGGAAGGTTTTTTTAAGAGCCTTAAGTGGGCTTTGCAGTTTAACCTGCCCATCCTCGTAACAGAGAATGGCGTGGAAGACGACCAGGACAGGCTGCGTCCCCGCTACATTGCACAGCATATTCACCAGATGTGGCGCGCGGTCAACTTCAACTGGCCGGTCAAGGGTTACTTCCACTGGTCGCTGGTGGATAACTTCGAATGGGAGCGCGGCTGGACCCAGCATTTCGGCCTGTGGGAGCTGGACGTGCAGACCCAGGGGCGCCGCAAGCGCCCCTCTGCCGACCTGTATGCCGCCATCTGCAAGGAAAACGGCCTCTCTTCTGAAATGGTGCAGCAGTATTGTCCCGAAATCTTCGAAAAACTCTTCCCGGGCTGATCCCTTCCAATACCTGGAGTTCCGACGACTCCAGTCGTCGGAACACCGCCGAAATCTGGAGATTTCGGACTTCGTTTCACAATGGTGAATTTTTTCAGGAACCATGAACCCAACCCTCGATACCCTTTTCGCTCGCCGCTCCATCCGCAAATACACCGACCAGCCGGTTGAAGCGGAAAAACTGGACCTCTTGCTGCAGGCCGGCATGGCCGCCCCCTCGGCCATGAACTGCAAGCCGTGGGAGTTCATCGTTGTTACCGATCCGGAAAAGCTGGCCCAGTTCCGCTCCCGGCTCGCCTTTGGGAACCGCAATGCCCCGGCGGCCATCGTGGTTTGCGGGAACCCCGGCTTATCCACCAATCCGGCAGCGCGCCTGTTCTGGGTGCAGGATTGTTCCGCCGCCGCCGAGAACATCCTGATTGCCGCGGTCGGCCTGGGACTTGGGACAGTCTGGGTCGGCGTTCATCCGGTGGCGTTGTTCGTCAAGACTGTGCGTGAAATCGTGTCCATCCCAAGGAAGGTCACGCCTTTGTGTATCATCTATGTCGGCTATCCGCTGGAGGGGAAACCGAATCGCACGCAGTACGACCGGCAGCGCATCCATTACCAAGGCTACAAATAGCAGGACTTCGAAGTCTCTGACTTCGGAATCCGATTATGCCTTAATGTCTATGACCTTGAACCTTCCTCCCGATTTCATCCGCAACATCCGCCAATCCTACCCCCCGGCTGGCGAAAAATGGCTGGCTGAACTCCCGCAGCTTCTCGCCCAGGCCTCCCGCCATTGGGACCTGGAAATCGGTGAGCCTTTCCTGCTTTCATACAATTACGTCTGCGCAGCCACGCTCAAAGATGGTACCGAAGCCGTCCTGAAAATTGGTGTCCCAAACATCGAGCTGACCAGCGAGATCAACACCCTGCGTGTCTATAATGGGCAGGGTGCCTGCCGACTCCTGGAGACCGATGCTGATGCAGGCATGCTCCTGCTGGAACGCCTGCGTCCAGGAAGCATGCTGGTCACGCTCAAAGATGACGACCAGGCGACCGCAATTGCCGCAGAGGTGATGAAAAAGATCCACCGCCCTGTCCCGCCTCAGGAGGGTTTTCTCAGCCTGCAGGGCTGGTTTGACGAGCTGAAGAAGCTGCGCCCGCGCTTTGGGGGTGGGACGGGGCCGTTCCCCGAAAAGTCCTTTGTACTGGCCGAGGGGCTGATCCGCGACCTGTTCGCCGAAAACCGTCCGCAGGTGCTGCTGCACGGTGATTTCCACCACTTCAACATCCTTTCCTCCGGGCGCGGCTGGCTGGTGATCGATCCGAAGGGCGTGGCCGGTCCGGCAGAGTATGAGGCCGGGCCGCTGCTCACCAATCCCTTCAATTTCATGCCCGGGGAGGCGCAGGCCATCCGCCGGACGCAGCGGCGTATTGCCATCCTGTCAGAGCATTTGGGTTTTGAGCCTGAGCGCCTGCGCCTCTGGGCCGTCTGTCACAGCGTGCTGTCCTCGTTTTGGGATCTGCAGCCGGATGGCTCGGGGGGCGAAGACGCCCGGGTTTGGACAGAAATATTCATTAAAACCAAGGTGTAAAACCGCTATCGCGGTAATCTCCTCCCATCTGCCAATCCCCCGTCATCAAACCAACCCGTTGGAGAGACCCTTGTGATCGCCCGTAGCTTCTTCCTGCTGTCTTTGGCGGGGTTCGTTTGGAGACCGCCTGGCCTCCCGTAGAAGCATGCCCCCGTCAGGGGGCAGCGCTTCCAGCGGCCGCGTGCTGAACCGCCTCCGCCTCTCGCCCTGTTCTCTTTTCTCAACTCTCTGCTCTCAATCCTTGATCACCTGACACCCGAACACTTGCCTCTTACCCAATCACTCCCAGCTTCTTCCCCACCTTCGCGAACGCTTCCAGCCCCCTATCCAGGTCCTCCCGGGAGTGCGCCGCCGAGATCATCACCCGGATGCGCGCCTTGCCCTGCGGGACGGTCGGGAACCCCAGCGCCATGGCAAAAACGCCCTCGTCGAACAGCTCGCGGCTGAACTGCTGCGCCAGTGGCGCTTCGCCGAGCATCACCGGGGTGATGGGCGTGGTGCTGAGGCCGGTGTTGAAACCCTGTTTCTTCATCCTGTCCTTGAAGTATTTGGTGTTTTCCCACAGGCGATCCACCAGTTCGGTGCTTTCTTCGAGCAGGTCCAGCGCGGCGATACAGGCCGCTGCGTCCGGTGCGGTTACGGCCGAGGAGAACAGGAACGGGCGGCCGCGTTGGCGTAGCCATTCAATGATGACCGCGTTCCCGGCCACCACGCCGCCCACCACGCCGAAAGCCTTGGAGAGTGTCCCCACTTCCACGTCCACCCTGCCGTGCAGCCCGAACTGGTCTACGATACCGCGCCCGCCTTTACCGAGCACGCCTTCGCCATGGGCATCGTCCACCATCAGCAGCAGGTCGTACATGCTGGCTACCGCGTAGATCCGGTCAAGCGGAGCCACATCCCCATCCATGCTGAAGACCCCATCGGTGATGATGATGGCCCGCCGGTATTGGCTCAGGTTTTCCTTGATGATCGACTCGAGCGAAGTCACGTCGCAGTGTTCGTAGGGGATGATCTTCGCCCCGGAGAGACGGCAGCCGTCAATAATGCTGGCGTGATTCAGACGGTCGGAAAAGATCACATCTTCCTTGCCAACCAGTGCCGGGATGGTGGCCAGGTTGGCGGTGAAGCCGCTTTGGAAGGTGAGGGTGGCTTCCACGCCTTTGAAGGCAGCCAGCCGGCGTTCGAGTTCAAGGTGCAGCATGGTTGTCCCGGCAATCGTGCGCACCGCTGCCGGCCCGACCCCCATCTCGTCGGCGGCTTTTTTCGCCGCCGCCACCAGCTTTGGGTGGTCTGCCAGGCCAAGATAATTGTTCGAGCAGAAGTTGAGCACCTTCTTCCCATCCACTTTCAACCAGGCGCCTTGCGGGGATTCGATGGTGCGGATGCGGTTATACAGGCCCTGCGATTTCAGGCCGTCGACTTCCTGCGTGATCCAGTCAGTTTTGGACATGGGAGACTCCGTGAGGTAAGAAAGATAAGTGAGTAGAGAATAGAAAGCAGTTAGGGAGAATTATAGCGATTTTCCACTCATTCGTGCAGATTGGCAAATATTGGCGGATGAGGAACCATTTACTCTTCTGTCACTTCTGCCAGCAGACCCAGTTCCGCCAGCGCCGCCAGCACATTCGACCGGGCCCCGGGCTTGACGATGGCCGCCGCCGGACCCAGGCTCTCACCCAGGAAGCGTCCTGCCCGGGATTTACGCAACTCCTCCAGGACTTCGGGCCGGGAAACCCGCAGGACTGTATGAACCTCCAGGCGTGCCTCCGTGCCGTTTAGCTGCCAGCGTTTAAGTGCCCGGACAAACACTGGCGGCAGTCCGGATGCGGCATTCCCGGCCAGCAGGTTGAGCAGCTGCCCCACTTTCAATCCCTGCTTGCGGGCTTTTTCCAACGACCCGGTGGTGAGGCGGTAACGATATTCATCCGGTTTGGCCGGCTCCCATTCGCAGAAGCGCGCAATCAGGTAGCGGGCAGCGCGCGGCACCAGCCTGGGGGCACTGATGCGCCCGTTGGACAGGATGGTCAGTTTTCCTGTTTCGGTGCTGGTGGTGGGTCTCTCATTCATCCGGAAGGCGCTCACCATTTCGCCCTGCTCCGGCGCGGCCAGCTCCACCAACCCAAGCCAGGACATCGGCCCCGTGATGAAATGCTGTACCAGCACACCCTCCACTTCATCCCAACTGGCAAAACCGCGCAGGTAGGTCCCGTCCGAGAGGCGCTTGATGAACCATGAATCGTAATCCCCAACTGGGCGCTGAAAATCGGGATATTTCTCTTTGATGGCACGGATGAAGGCCGGCAGGCTCCACCATTTCCCTTCCGGCAGGGCTTCCAGCAGGTGCAGCAGGAATTCGCGCGTCGTCCGGGGCTGGTTGATCCATTCGCCTTCGCAGACCAGGCCGGGCAGCATGCGCAGCTCGTTGAAGCTCTTGCTGAGGCGCCAGGCCTTGGCCAGCACTTCGAGTGCCTGCAGGCGTGGCATCTCCAGGAAGGATTTGACCTGCCCGGGTTGTGCCGCTTCGCCGACCACGATCCCGGCAGCCTTCAAGAATTCACTGATTGCCCCGGTGGGGATGTGCATTTCCGGCACTGCCAGGCCCATGCGCAGCGCTGCCAGGAAGGTGGTGGCATCGTCGAGCACGCGGTCCGTGGCCGGGATGGGGTGGGCACGTTCCCTGGGATTGGCGGGGCGCCCGAGTGGCCCGGCAACTGTCGATTCAGTCGGTGCTGCCGGATTGAGGGGCTCTCCCTGAAGTTCTTTGGGCTGATGCGGCCGGATGATTTCCAGCAGGTCTTCCGGGATGTAAGCAAATTCCTGCGCACCATTGGGCGTATCGAAAAAGGCGCGTGCCAGAAAGGCCCGGTAAAAAAGGATCTCGGCGATGGAGGCAGGCTGCAGGTAAACCTGTTCACGATCACGCCGGCCGGGCCCGGTTTCGCGCAGTTCACCAAATTGGCGGGCGAAAGCCACCCAGGGCATTTTGCCGCCGGCCCCGGCCAGGTTCTGAAGGGCCGCGCGAGCCTGCGTGGGGAGTGCATCAACCACCTCGCCCGCCAGGTCCGGGTCCTGGAGCATGGTGGTGAGTTCCTCCAGGGCAGCCTCGTTTTCCGTAGAGACGAGTTCCACGCCCCACAACCCGGCCACAATGCGCAGGTGGCCAAGGTCATGCCCTTGCAGGGATTGGATGCAGATTCGGCATCAGACCTTCAGGTAGCGGATCGAGTTTGGCAGGATCTGGATGGTAAGTTTATGGACGTCTGTGCCAAAACCAGCGTAGATTTCCCCGTCACAGTGGATGTACAAGGGCTGTTTACTGGTGACGGTCATCCTGCGGCAGGTCCCCATCTTCACCTGTTTGAAGCGCCCGTGGGTGCCCCGCATGACTTCCGGGACCAGCCGCAGCATCATCAGCCGGGAGATTTTTTTGATCGTCAAGTAGTTCAGCAGACCGTCGTCCAGCACTGCCTCCGGGGTAATGATGAAACCACCGCCCTCGCGGGTCCCATTCCCGAGAGCCAGCATCAACGAACGCAGATCCCAGGTTTCCTGGTCGGTCTCGACATGCAAATCAATCGGATCGAAATAGCGGAATATGGTGATCATTAGGGCGAGGAAGTACATCATGAAGCCATGGATGGCGGTGATCTTCCGGGCATGCAAATTTACCAGCGAGTCGAAGCCCATGCCCATGGTATTGTTGAAATACTCCAACCGGCCGTTCTCGTCACGCAATGAGCCGATATCCAGGTTATGCGGCTGACCGTTGAGGGCGGAGAGTAGCGCCTCGCCCGGGTCTGTGGGGAGGCCGAGGATATGGGCAAAATCGTTGCCTGATCCCAGCGGGACAATGCCCAATGCCGGGCGGGTTTCCTGCGGTGATTGCATCAGGCCGTTGATGACCTCGTGGACTGTGCCATCACCGCCAAGGGCGATCACCAGGTCAAAGCCCTGTCCGCCCGCCTGGTGGGCGAGCTGGATGGCATGACCCGGGTATTCGGTCCCGCTCCAATCGACGTCGTGGTTGGCCATCAGCAGACGCAGATCTGCGGCCTCCCGCACAGAGCGCCCATGGTTGGCTGTCGGGTTCAGGATGAGTTTGATTTTAGAGGGCATATTTGAATTTTTCATGTATGTATTATAGTATGAAAGGCCCCCCGGGCTGGGACAATAATGTGAATTGACATTTTTCAGCAAACTCTGTACACTATTGGCACATCAGAGAGAGTGTCAATCCCAGGAGGAACTATGGCTCAATTTCGCTTTGTGATGCGCTCCGGACCGGTTGTCGGTAAGGTGTTTCCTCTGGAGGCGCAGGAGATTTCCATCGGACGTGAAACCACCAACACGATTGTGATCAACGATGCTCAGGTCTCGCGCCGGCATGCCAGGATGGAACTGCGCGGCCCAACCTACATGATTCAAGATCTCGGATCGACCAATGGGACATTCGTCAATGGCACGCGCATCAGCGGGATGCAGGTGTTGACGCCGGGCGATATCGTCACATTTGGTGAGGGGATTGCGATGACATATGAGTCTACTGCAGACCTGAACGCAACGCTGCTTTCAAGCATGCCTGCCCAGACAGCTGTCCACCAGCCCGCTCCCGCACCCATGCCTGTTGCTCCGCCTCCACTACCACCGGCCTACCCGGACAAGGTTCCATCCATTCCGGTGCCGCCCGCCGCCGCCCCTGCACCCGCCCCCAGGCCCGCGCCCGCACCGGTCTACCCAGGCAGGGTACCGGCCGGTCCGGTGTCAATGCCGCCTGCAACTGCTCCTGTCAAGCAAAACCGCAGCAGGATGGTTATCATTGGTGTTGCTGCTGCCTTGGTTCTCATCCTGTGCCTGTGTGTTGGCGTTCCTTTAATCGTTGATGCACTAAGAATGGACTGCGTGGTCCCCTTCAAGTATTTCTTCAACATCGTGGGGCCGCTTTTTGGATATGGGATATGCCCCTGATGGCAAGTCAATCCCCTGCAGGTCGTCTCTGCAGGGGATTTTTGATGGAATGATGCAGTTTATGGGGAAGTGCCTTCGATATGAATTCTGAACTGTACAACCTTAGAAAGAAGCAAGGGCAGCCTTCCTGTCAGCATGAATTTCCAGGAGCATATCGAGACTGGCTATTTTCAAAGTTTCAGCCACTGCCTTGGATGGCCCGTAGAGTTTTAGATAAGGGGACTTGTATGTTCCCGCATTGATCCCTTTATGCATATCTTCGTCACTTCCATCCATGGAAAGAGAACGCAGTTTCTTGAAGATTTTCGTCATGGAGCGAAAAGCCACGCTGGTCATAAAACGGACCCTGGTCAGGTCCATCAGGATATAGCGGGCCCCGTTCTCGATTTCCCGGTCAGCGATTCGATCCAGCTGGTCATAGTTCGATGAATCGATATCGCCATCAATGGACAGGATTGTGACTGGAACCCTGCCCTTTTCTTGGGAAACTTTAATATCCATGCCGAGCCTCCTCAATGTTTCTGTTTAGCGACTGGCCCATAATAGAAATGTGACATTTTCTATGTTCTATATCACAATATTATGACAGAGTCAATATGACTTCTGTCGCATATAGAGGGAGGTTACTTAAAGACTGTCGTGGTCTTACGGGGCTACAGATCTACTTGATATGATACGAGGGCATG
The DNA here is from genome assembly GCA_963774185.1 of uncultured beta proteobacterium. Taxonomy (GTDB): domain Bacteria; phylum Pseudomonadota; class Gammaproteobacteria; order Burkholderiales; family Burkholderiaceae_C; genus JAEUPI01. The sequence goes on along the minus strand of CAVZEK010000035.1, from coordinate 395,654 downwards.
TTCAGCTTGGAATCCAGTTCGGCAGGATGTTCGAGACGCAGGAAGAACAGCCTGGTTCGACGGGCAAAATGCTTCAATATGACCACGATACCTCGTTGGGCCATCTCCAGCCAGGTCCGCAGGTTGTGGCGCTGGTGGTATTCAGCCCGCAGCCGGTAGCCATCCCGCTCAATGGCATTCAGAACGCACTCAAACCGGGCACAATACCAGAACTCCAGCCAGCTGGCAGCGCAGGACATCCAGGGAGTCAATGTAAGTATTGCCTTCCTGGAAACAGAACCGGGCCAATTCAACCTGATTACGCACCCAACTGCGCATTTGTTCGCTGTCCAAATCCTCCAGATCGATATCATACGCTTCGATATCTTCTGCGGGTATGTTAATGAGGCCGGTGGAAAGATCCCCCAATGTATCCCGCAGCATGTGTGTGATGTGGGCGCCTGTGACCGCCAGGTTGCGGTTGTACGTCCTGGGATAGGTATGTTTGTTGCTGATGAAGTACTGCAGGCCATCCATCACTGCCGCTGCCAGGGAGGTTGTATAAGCAGCCAGCTCATGCCGGCTGGCGATGCGTCCTTTACGATGGGCGTCAAACTCGATGACAGACATGAAATTGAGGATGAAGGAGTGCAGCCCGCTGTCAGGGGTGCGATCGTGGGCGATCAGGTCGGCCAGCATGGCCTCCTCCGGAAGGAGGTCATTTGGGCGCCTGCCCTGGTAGAGGCTGTTGATGAGCGTTTTTTGTCGCTCAATGAATGCGATGCAATCCTCTTTGCCCGACAGGCAGATATCGATCCGGTCGTCCGCCCAGCGGAAGTAGGCATAGGCGCGCAGGCAGTCATCTGCCAGCTCGCGGTCGGCCAGGAGACGGGCGGTCAGGTATGATTGTTTGCTGCTGGCCCAGGTGATCGATCGGGCCAGGTTCGCGCTGATACTCGTCATCATCATTTCTCCTCGTGCCCCAAGGTATTTGCGGTCTGCAAAAACCTTCTCCCCTAAACTATTCTATAACAATTTATTTATATACGCATCTTCCAGCAGGAGGTTTTCGACCTGTCCACCCGGCCAGGTCCCTATATTTCTCAGGATATGTTGTGAGTATACGCCAGATCCAGGCAAACTGCCTAACAGACAGCCATCCGGTGGTCATCAGATTTGTTCACGCTCCAAACCCACGCGGAGGCAGAGGCTGCCGGTTAGGGCGTGCCCTTAGAGTTAACGATTCCCATCTGCAAAAAATTCGGTTAAAGATGCATGTCTTCGAGCACGCGGGCGGCGACCAGACGGGCTGAGATGAGCACGGTGGGTACCCCGGTGCCGGGATGGGTGCTTGCCCCGACGAAGTAGAGGTTATGGTAGCGGCTGTGCCGGTTGTGCGGGCGCATGTAAGCCATCTGGGTCAGCTTATGACTGAGTCCATGCGTGGAGCCACGCGTCAGGTTGTAACGATTTTGCCACCACTGAGGGACAAAGCTGACTTCAGTCTGGATGTGCGATTCGACCTCCGGAAAGCCGAGTTCCTCAAGGCGCTGGAGGATGTAGGCGCGTGCCTTATGCTGCATATTGTGCCAAAACTTGTTGGTTTCAGCCTCTTTTTCATTGTCAATCTCGTCGACTTGCCCGACCGGGACGGCCACGTACCAGGCATCGTGACCGGCGGGAGCCATCGACGGATCCAGGCGGACAGGGGCGTGGATGTAGAAGTTGGGAAGCTCCGGCATGCTTTTCTTTTTGAAGATGTCTTCGAAGCTCTGGCGGTAATCGCCATTCAGGAACAGGTTGTGGGGCCCAATCCCGGGATACTGCCGGTCGAGACCCCAGTAGAACATGATGGTCGAGCAGCCGTATTCCAAGCGGTCGAGACGGTCGGAGACCACCTTGTCGGGGAGCAGGCAGCGGTAGACATACCCCAGGTCGGCGTTTGCCACGACCGTATCGGCAGGGAGCACGCGCCCATCCGCCAGCCGGACACCAGTGGCCCGGTCCCCTTCGATCAATATTTGCTCGACATGCGCATCGTAGATGAATTGCACTCCCAGCTTTTCGGCGATGGCAGCCAGCGCCTCGCCAACCCGGTACATGCCGCCCAGTGGATACCAGAACTCCCCCGGCCAGCTCCTTGGACTGCATGAGCGAGTAAGTGGCGGGTGATTCGTAGGGGCTGAGACCCATGTACATATCCTGGAAGGTGAAAGCCATCAGCAGGCGCGGGTCTTTGAAAAAACGGGAGGCGTAATCAGTATGGCGGAGATGGCCTTTCAGGCGCAGGAAAAGCAGCAGCATGCGCGGGTTGATGAAATCCGACAGGCGGCGGAAATCCCGCCCGACCAGGTCATCCAGGGAGAGGTCGTAAATGTGGCTGCCTTCGGCCAGGTAGCGCAGCATGCGCTCGAAGCTTCCGGGCTGGATGGCTTCCAGCTGCGCCTGCATGGCGTGCAGGTCGGAGGTCAATAGAATGGAAGATTTGTCCGGAAAGTAGAGGTGGTAGGTGGGGTCGATGCGCCGCAGGTCGAGGTGGTCGGCCAAATGCTCGCCGAGGGCGGCAAAAGTCTCCTCGTAGACCTCGGGCATGAGCAGCAGGGTGGCGCCGGTGTCAAAAGTGTAACCGTCCAGCTTCAACTGGCCGACCCGACCGCCGGGTTTCTCGTTCTTTTCCAGAACGGTGACCTGGCAGCCGCAGCGTGCCAAGCGGGCGGCGGTGGCAATCCCGCCGATGCCGGCACCCACAATCAGGACCTTCGGCTTGCTATTGTTAATCTGCATGGATTATCCTTGTAACAAGGTGTTCCTGTAAATCCGGCTAAAGAGGGGATGATGTCCCAAAATAAGCAAACCATCAGATTATACAAGATGCAGGCTGTCTCTGGAGATATACGCAGGAGATACCGATCCGGTTCCGATCCAGGCTTTTATTGACACCTTCCCCCTTTAAGTACAATACCGTCCGCACGGATATAGGCTTGCCTTACTTGCTAATACCGGCTCATATCAGGCCAAGCGCATGGGCTTTAACGATGACTTGCGTCCGGCTGTTCACATCCAACTTGCGGAAGATATTTTCCAGGTGGGTCTTAACGGTGTTGTCCGATATTGAAAAGTGCGCGGCAATCTCCTGGGTAGAAAAACCAGCTCCCAAGGATTGTAGAATTTCCTGCTCGCGTGGGCTGATGGAGGCGGTCATGGCTAATATTACTGGATCGTCTCGGCCGGACGTCTTCTGAACTCCTTCGGCATGACCCAACAAGGTGAGAGTTCCTTTAACAAAAGACCGGGTTCCCGGGTTGAGATTCTCGGTGTGCAGGACCAAAGAAAGTAACGCCGCATTTTCGGGATCAGAAGAAATAAAGGGGCGCACAAAAAACTCAGGGGCAGCCATGCGGGCTGCTTCCGCCATGACCTGGCGCGCCTGGTTCACCTTTTGCTGGTTGAACAGGGCAGTGGATAACATCACACGTGCCCTCAGGATCGGCACCCAGTAGAAACTATGCGGGTAGCGGTTGAGCAGGTAATTCAGGATCTCTTCAGCTGCCACATTTCTATTTTGCTGAACCAGGATGGAAGCGCGAATGAAGGCGGAAAAGGGGTGTTGATCAATCTCCCATCCCGCGCCCAAATGCCTCTCCGCGAGCATATAATCTCCCTGGTGTAAAAGGAACAGCGCCTGATATGCAATCAAGTCCTGGTCCAGCCAGATATTAGAAGGGTGATGAGAATACAATTCCCGGATGGCCTGGATGGTGGAAAAGGCGGCACCAACATCTCCCTGCATGGATTGGATCTTGGCGCGCATGATGGCCATGCTGATTGACTCATTTGCGGCAATGGGATCTGGTTGCACCTCCACGGCACGCTCCAGCAGTTGTAGTGCCTGAGCCAATTGATTCCGCTCGTAGTACACCCCGCTTAACGCAGTCAGAGCAATACTGGCAGGTTCGGGGAGTTTTTCGCGTCTCTCGCCGGCTTGTTGCAGAATCTTGTGGGCTATCTGTTCACTCCGTCTGAGATGGCCCTGGGAATATGCCAAGTTAGCTCGTGCGCCGCCCGCCATGAGAATGGAGAAAAGGTGACCTCTTGCAAGGGCGGTTTCGTATACTTCATCGGCTTCTTCTTCGGCCTTAATCAGATCATACCGGGAATCACGATGGAATCGCAAAATGCCATCCAATAATTGTGCAACCGCATCCTGCTCCCTGGTGGCGTGGTAGCCCGGGGCCACTCGCTCATTGGTCGCCCAAAAATGGCGGATACGCCTGATTTCTCTTACGCTCTCTTGAAATGCGGCGGTCTTCTCCGAGGCCGGCATGGAGGTAAGGTTCGCCTCTGCACGCGACAGGAATTCATCCACTTCCTTCGGCGGTGATACCAATCTCGCCAGCCGGATGTATACCACCAGCAATGTCTTGTGTCCTTGAACCACCGTTTCAGGCAGTTGCTGCAGCCAGCGCAATAGGCGCGTGTTTTCTCCGAATTTCTCCAGCTCGCTCAGCGCCACCTCTTCGATCAAGACGGCTGCCGGTTCCCACGATTTTCCAAGTAGAAGATGATGGATTGCCTCGGATGGGGAAACCTGGGTGCGATACCATTTGGCTGCCTTGCGATGCAGGCGGGGAATTTCAACGGGGAACTGCTCCTGCAATTGCGTGCGAAGCATTTCAGCGAACATTTCATGGTAGCGGTACCAGCCCGGTTTCTCCAAACGCTCCAGGAAGAGACTCTCTTCCCATAAGCGCGTCAGCATCTCATCACCGTCAGATCGGCCGGTCACGGCATCACACAAAGGGCCCGTGAGATGTTCCAGTATGGATGTCTTCAGCAGGAATTTTTGCACCTCTTCGCACTGCTGGTGCAGCACACTTTCCATGAAGAATTCCCTCAGAAAGAGATGCGCGCCTGTGAATATCTCCAGAACTTTGGAGCGGTTCTCCTGCTGTGATAGTACAGAGGTCGCCAGCACAAGGCCTGCAGCCCAACCTTCAGTACGCTTGACCAGTGTTTGCATGTCAGTATAAGCCAGGGGTTGTCCGGGCGTATGTTGTTTTAGGAAGTCAACCCCTTCTTCCTGCGTGAAACGCAAATCATCGGCCTTTAACTCAACCACCATCCCCTTGGCCCTCAAATACCCCAGGGACAAAGGCAGTTTGAAGTTACTGGTAATAACAAGATGGAACTTCGGCGGGATTTGTTCCAACCACATCTGCAAGGAAGAATGGATAACCGATTGCTGGATGTGGTGGTAGTCATCCAAAACCAGGCAGATGCCAGGCGCGTTTATTTCCTCCATCACCCGGACGATGTCATTTATAAGGTTGGTGATCGTATTAAGCAGGGAAGGATGGGGAATTGAGAGAAGTTCCGAAAGCCAACCCTGCCCGATACCTGGATTGATCGTCTGGAGCGCTATTATTACGGAAGACCAAAAACGCTGTGGCTGGTTATCGTCTATGTTCAGGGCTACCCAAGCAACAGGCATACCGCATAATTGCCTCCATTCATTCACCAAGGTGGTCTTTCCGAAGCCGCTGGGCGCGCTGATGATCGTCGCGGCCGCGCTGATCCTTTGGGTGAGGCGTTGTCGAGCGATCAGTCCTTGCGGCAAAGCTGGCGGTTTGAATTTGGTAAGAGGCAGATAGGATACCTCAGCCAACTCTCCAGCGGCGGGGATGACCGTAGCCACCGGAGGATTATTAACCGCGCTCAGATCCTCGAGAGCGCTATTTCTTAATAATCGCCTCTCAGGCATCTGTCCCGCCAGGATTGCACTGGCTTGCTCTAGGCGTCCCCGGGTCAGTTCTTCTGACTTGCCCAAATAGGTCTTGGTTAATTTCCCCTCGCGCCGCCGATGGCCGTACCAGTAACGGGTGCCTCTGCGTAATTCGCTGCGAGCTGTAAAGTGCCCCAGGTCTCCTTCATAAACGAATCCGTTGTGATTGGCAAGCCATGAGAACCAGAGACTCTGACCCAATAAGGACTGACTCTTTCGTGGAAATAGCACCAGCGCCAACAAGAAGCCCACCATTTTTCACAACGGGTTTATTCGTCCTTCGCATGTTCCCTCCGGCGCTTTAGTCGCCATCCAGCACTCACAAGTTGCCCAACGAGTAGAAAGTGTAATAGCTGTTGGGCAACTTGTCAACTAAATTTCTCTCTTTCATTTCACATAGTCAACTTGAAATGATTAATTTACGCTGAAAAAATCCGTCAATGTAATGATATACAACGAATTAGTTTTTTTGTATTATGAAAATGTTCACAAAGCATGCTTGATTTCCCCAAGAAGAAATCTTTCAATCAAGGAGACAAATACAATGACGAAGATTATCGTAATCGGTGGAGGTAGTGCCGGGATCGCTGCGGCGGTGGGGGCGCGCAAGGCCGGCGCCGAAGTGACGCTGCTGGAGAGGCAGGACCAGCTGCTGGGCATCGGGCGGATTGCCGGCAGCATGGATGTGGGCGGCAGCTACCCGCTGCACCTGGAGATCCTGGAGATGGGTGCGCCGGAAGTCAACCAGGTGCTTGACGAAGTCACCCTACCGAACACGGAAAACTATCGCAAATCGCATTATCCCTGGCACAGCCTGCCGGGCTCGGAAGAGATGACCAAGCATTCCTGGGTGTATAACGTGCTGACGGCCGAACCGGCCCTGCGCAAGCTGCTGGTCAGGATGGGGGTGGAGATCATCTGGAGGAGCCGGGTCACTGAGATCGAGAAGGATGGCAATCACATTACCCGGGTGAAGATCTTCAAAGGCAAATGGGTGGAAGCGGATGCCTTTATTGACACCACCGGTTCAGCCGGTGGGATGGGCTCGTGCGTCAAGAACGTGGGTGGCTGCGTGATGTGCCCGTGGATGCAGTGCCCGACCTTTGGTGACCGGGTCAATCTTACCGGTAAAGTGGGTGCCAGGACCTGGAGCATGCGCCAGAAGGATGGCAAACCGGGGGTGAAGTACAACGGCATCTATTTATATAAGGCATCGCTGTCGCAGGAATTGCAGGATCAACTGGACTTTTCGCACCAGATCTTTGTGCCGTTCCGGGGCGTGATCGATTGGGAGTTTGACCCGGAGTGGAGCTGGGCCACGCGCGGCCAGGATGGCAACGATGGCACGGGCCATCCGGCGGATGCCGAAACCAGCTGGAGAGTATCGCCGGATACGGGTCGCTTCCGCCTGCTGGACCGGGGCATCTTCGCTGGTGGCGCCGGACCGAGCCCGATCACGCTGGAAAAGCTGCGTGAGATCCCCGGATTTGAGAACGTGGTGGTGGCGGGACCGGTGGGAGGGCAAGAACCTGTGGTCGCTGGGGCATGACCTGGTCTTCACCGACAACACCCTGCTGGTGCCGCCGACCGACAACCTGTTCGCAGCCGGCAGCAAGGCCAACATGGTGGACATTCAGCCGTGCATCAACTCGGGCATCCTGGCGGGCTTCAATGCGGTACGGAGCGCCGTGGGCCAGGAGCTGATCGAGCTGCCGCGGAGCACCGCCACGGGCGACATCATCGCCTTCTCGCAGGAGTTCCTGCAGAACTCTGATGGCGGGCCGACCACGTTCGTGAGTGCGCATGCCGGGCACTACCTGAAACGATTGAAGGACCTGGGCATCTTCCCGGACAACGAGCAGAAGGCCAAAAAGCGCGTCGCCGATGCCGGCCTAATCAATTACTTCATGAAGGCAGTGATCTAGGGAGAAACCAAACCTGGGTGTGTGCGGCTGGACCGCACACACTCTCTTATTTACGAAAGGTCAGAGCATATGAATGAGATGTATTATCAAATCAAGAATTCTTATGTCATGCTTCAAAAGCCGGGCACTTGGCGCGGTGTCCAAGGTATGCTTTTTGAGCCAGATGAGCCGGGTGAAAAGAGTCAGATTGCCGTTATCGTCATGCATTCCGATGGTGATCATCTGGCCCCCCCAGCGGCCAGTGAACTGGCAAAGCGCGGTTATCGTGCCCTGGGTGCCGCCGTAAGTAACCGTGACGATCCATTGGATGAGAAGCTGCTGGATGTCAAGGTGTGCAGAGATTACCTACGCCAGGTCCCTGGCGTGCGCAAAGTTATCACATTGGGCCACAGCGGAGGCGCAACGTTGATGAGCGCCTACCAGAACGCCGCCGAGAACGGGGTGCAAGCCTTCCAGGGGCCGGAAAAGCTCATCAAGTGCTCCGACCTTGGGGAACTTCCCCCGGCCGACGGCGTCATGCTGCTCGATTCAAACTATGGCAACGGTATCATGACCCTGGTCAGCCTGGATCCGGCAGTGATGAGTGAAGATTGCGGGAACAAATTGGATCCTGAATTGGATCTTTTCAATCCTGCCAACGGGTACGATCCCAAGGGGTCGACATACAGCGATGAATTTATCCGCAAATACCAGAAGGCCCAGGGAGAAAGAAACAACCGGCTGATCGATGCTGCGCTGGAAAGGCTGGATGCCATCGAGAGCGGGAAAGGCAAGTACGCCGATGATGAGCCGTTCATCGTGCCGGCCGGAGCCCTGAATTCTTATAACAATAAACTGTTCCCGCAGGATATCCGGTTGCTTTCGCATACGAAAAAAGCCTGGCGTCTTCTGCACGCAGATGGATCCATCACAACCCAGGTCATCCCTTGTGTCCGCAGGGCGAAGAACGACAAATCCTTTGCCGCCTCGTACCGGATGGGCTCGATCAGGTCAACGGTACGCACCTACCTTAACTCCTATGCCGTTCGAACAACTGCCGATTTCGGCTACAACGAAGACTCTAATTTTTGGAGTTAATTGGTCATCCAGCTATAGTTGCACGCCCGGCAACATGATGGGCGTCTCTGCACCGACGTTGTTGATGGGAATGACGGGTGGATATGAATTTCTGGCAGCTGAGATCATCCATGAAAACACACCAAAAATTGCAGACAAAACAATTGCATTTGTGGAAGGTGCAACCCATAACTTTGATGCAGCCAAGGATTGCGAAGCATATCCCGATCAGTTTGGAGACACGATGAAGACATTGTTTGATTTTGTTGACAAGTGGCTGAGCCAGAAAGGACGTTTCCTGGATTGAATAACGGTTGAAAAGTGAATCCCATCGCAAAATAAAAACATACAATAGTAAGGAGGTGGCTTATAAGAAAAACATCTTTTCGCTGAATACCGTCCAAATATCAAAACCAACCGGTTAAATATTAAGAAAAGGAGAATGAAGATGAAAACCAAAGTTACACTCTTGATCGCAGTTCTGGCGATTGCCTCAATGGTGCTTGCGGCCTGCGGCGGTGGTGCTGCCCCGACTACAGCTCCCGCCACGGCAGCTCCCGCCACCTCCGTCCCAGCTACGGCTGCCCCTGCCACAGCTGCTCCGGCGACCGCACAGCGGTATCCCAAGGTCACGATCGCCATCGCTCAAGATCCAGGCGATTTGAAACCCTTTGGCGTCAATTTTGGGGTAAAACCCGTCATCTATCATGAGATCTATGAAATGCTCTTCGACCTCACGGACAATCAATACGTGCCCGTCCTCGCCAAGGGTTATACCAAGGTGGATGATCTGACCTACGATGTACAGCTCAACGAAAACATCTATGACTTTGCCGGCAACCACATCACCGCCAGTGATGTGGTTTTCTCCACAGACCAATTGGTCAAGTCCGGTCAAAACTTCAAATGGTACATGGTCAAGAGCTACGTAGCGAAGGATGATTACACGGTTGAATACACCTGGACCAAGCCCATTACTGACGTTGGTGAGCTCGAGTTCCCCTGGTGCCGTACAGTCATCTTCTCACAGAAAGCTTATGAAGGCAGCTCGGACCAATTCGCAACCACGCCCGTCGGTACTGGTCCGTACGTGGTGAAAAGCTTTACCAGCGGTTCCAAGGTCGTTTTGGAAGCCAACGACAATTACTGGGCAAAAGATAAACCCGCAGATCAACACACTGCGACCGTCCAGGAAATCGAATACGATGTGATCGGCGAAGCTGCCCAGAATGTGATTGCCCTTGAGACTGGTGCCATTAACTACACCGAAAACGTCCCGACCGAGAACCTGGCTGAATTCCAGGCCGGTGGAAAATATGCTGATAAGTTCAATTCCAATGTCATGTCAGGCAGTTTTGTTAATGCCATGAACGCGAACACCAGCGAGGGACATCCGGGCGCTGACCTGAACTTCCGGCTGGCTGTCTGGTATGCCATCGACAACGATGCGATCGCTACTGCCCTGCAAGGTACCCTTGTTCCTGCCAAGGCCTTCGGCACCCCCCACTTCGCCTCTGAATACCAGGCGTCATGGGACACCACCCCGAATTACATCAACACCTTTGATCCAGCCAAGGCCAAGGAACTCCTGGCAAAGACGACTTATAAGGGTGAGAAACTGGTATTGGCTTACAACCAGGATCCTACATCCGAAACGATCGCGACCGTTATACAGTCGTTCCTGTTGAACGTCGGCATCAACACCGAGCTTAAGGGTTTGGACCAGGCCGCTGGTAGTGCCATTGATACCGATCCCACCGGTTATGATATTAAGATCTTTGGTATGGGCGGCGGATCACTCATTGGCGAATGGAACCGGGTGATGAACAACCACGAGCTCGGCAAGGATTACAGCGTCGGCTTTGTCAAGGACCCACAGTTGCAGAAATTGTACGAAACTGCCAATGCGATTGACACCCACACCCCGGAGAACATGACTGCCCTGGAAAATTATGTTCTTGCCAATGGGTACTTCTATGCGGTTGGATCGCCCCGCATCAACCAGGTTTACTCCAATTTCATCTCCAAAGTTGCCATGCGGGAGAGCGAGTTCATTAGACCGGGAGCCTGCACCTACATCCAGCCCTAACTGATCGACTTTTGTAATAACCTTGAGTTAGGATTGGTCTGAGCGACCCCTAAGTTTCGTGCAGTATCGTTCATGCGCTTCTTCTGGTATCATGGAAATATCCTGGCATCATGAGGAATGATCGATACTGCACTTTTTTCAAGAGGTGATTTGACTTTCAGCTGTCGTCGCGGTCTGTGAAGAAGGTTACAGGTTGCGGCGGCATATACTCCTTTGAAGAAGATGAACAGCCTAAGAACTTCTAAAAAGAAACGTAACCCTTTGATAAGTATTCTACTGTTATAGATGGTGTTCGATAAGGTACCAGAGCCGAAAGTACCCGGCACGGACGAGTAATAAATTCGGAGGACCTTCGATGGGAAAATACATTTTACAGCGCTGCCTGTGGATGGTTGTCATCCTCTTGGCAACTGCTTTTCTCATTTTTACGATCCTGTACTTCACCCCCGGTGATCCAGCCAGAATCTTTTCATCCTCCACCGCCAGCGAGGCAGATATTACCGCCCTGCGGCACCAAATGGGGCTGGATCGTCCTTACCTTGTGCAACTGGGCGATTTCCTATACAGAAGTTTCTTCAAGCTCGACTTTGGTAATTCTTATATCTATAAAGTCCCGGTTTTTCAGGAAATGGCGAATTGTTTGCCCCGTACCATGACCATCGGTCTGGTTGCCATGGTACTGAACCTCATCATTGGTCTGTCACTCGGGATCTTCGCCGGCACCCACGAAGGCAAATGGCAGGATTCGGCGACAATGGCGATTGCCATGGTTTTCATCTCGGCACCTGATTTCTGGGTGGCTTTAATGATGATCGTTCTCTTCGCTGCCAAACTCGGATGGCTGCCGGCCTATGGCATTGGCGGTCCCCAGTATTACATCATGCCGATCATCTGCGCTGCTCTAGGCGGGATTGCGGTGAACGCCCGCCAGACGCGTTCCAGCATGTTGGAAGTCTTCCGTGAAGACTTTGTGACCACGGCACGTGCCAAAGGGCAATCAGAAAACGTTGTTGTCCGCAAGCATATGCTGCCGAACGCGTTGATGCCAATCATCACCGGCATTGGCATCGGCTTTTCCCGCATTGTCGCCGGTTCCGCCATCATTGAGAACGTCTTTTCCATTCCAGGCGTTGGCCTGTACATGCTCAACGCCCTAAACAACCGGGATTACCCTGTCATCCGCGGCACCGTTCTGTTTTTTGCTGCGTACACTGCGGTGGTCATGCTGCTGGTTGATCTTATCTACTCCTTTGTTGATCCCCGCATCAAGGCCCGCTATTCCAGCAGAAGGTAGGTTCCAGCGATGATTTCAACCAAGCCAATCAGTATACTCAGCCAGCCGGCAAAAGTCGAAAAGAGCTCCCTATTCCTTGAGACTCTTGCAGTGCATGCTCAAAAGCCCCGGTGCTAAAGTCGGGACCATACTTTTTGTGGTTATTATTCTTCTCAGTATATTTGCTCCGCTGATCGCACCGTATAAACCCAATGACATGGATTTAAAACATATGTATTCCGCTCCCAGCGCGGTTCACTGGATGGGTACCGACGGGCTGGGGCGCGACCAACTAACTCGTATGCTATATGGCGGCCGATACTCTCTGGCGTTGGGGGTTACCGCATCCCTGTTCGGAGCAATTGCCGGTGTATTCATTGGCAGTTTCGCCGGTTATTTTGGCGGGAGGACCGAGACGCTGATCATGCGCCTGATGGATATCTGGTCTTCGATTCCAGGGATGCTGCTGTGCATCCTGATCTCGGCTGTCCTGGGGAGGGGCTTTTTCAACACGGTATTGGCTCTCTCGATCGGTGGAGTGCCTGAATGCGCCCGTTATATCCGCGCCCAGATATTAAGGGAGCGTTCCAAGGAATACCTGGAAGCTGCAGAGGCCATCAACTGCTCCAAGCTCAGTATCATGTTTCGTCATCTGCTGCCTAACGTTGTCCAACCGGTGCTGGTCAATGTGACCATGGGGATCGGCATGGTGATCACGATGGGTGCCGCTCTGAGCTACATCGGACTGGGGGTCCAACCTCCTACACCTGAATGGGGTGCTCTCCTCGCGGCTGGTCGCTCCCACATCCTGAACTATCCCTATCTCATCATGTTCCCCGGTCTGGTCATTGCCGTGACCGTGCTGGCCGTTAACCTGATGGGCGACGGCCTGCGCGATGCGCTAGACCCAAAGTTGAGAAGCTGAGAGAGGAGGCTATGATCCCATGAACAACGAATCAGATGCTTTCCTCTCAGTCCGCGACTTGAAAGTGATCTACACCGCGCGCAAGAAGATCGTTCATGCAGTCAATGACGTTTCTTTTGACATGAAAAAGGGCGAGACCCTGGGGCTGGTGGGTGAGACTGGCGCAGGGAAGACCACCATTGCCAAATCGATCCTGCGCATCCTGCCGCATCCGCCGGCGAAAGTCCTTGGCGGTGAGATCATGTTGGAGGGGCGGGACCTGATGAAGGTTCCTGAAAAGGAGATGTTGAAGATCCGCGGGGAAAAGGTCGCCATGGTCTTCCAGGATCCCATGACCGCCCTGAATCCGCTGATGACCATTGGCGATCAGATCATTGAAGGTCTGAGGTTGCATAACGATTACGGCGAGGCGGAAGCTGCGCAAAAGGCCAAAGAATTGTTGGAGATGGTCGGCATCCATGCCGAACGCTTCAAGGAGTACCCGTTCGAGTTCTCCGGCGGCATGAAGCAGCGCGTTGTCATTGCCATGGCTCTTGCCTGTGAACCGGAACTCCTGCTGGCAGATGAACCCACCACCGCCTTGGACGTGACCATCCAGGCGCAGGTCCTTGACTTGATCGCCAAGTTGAAGGTGAAATATAACGCTTCCATGATCCTGATCACCCACAATCTGGGCGTCGTTGCCCAGACCTGCGATCATGTGGCCGTTATTTATGCTGGCAAGATTATCGAATACGGCAGTAAAAGGGATATCTTTGTCGATTATGCTCACCCATACACACAAGGCCTTTTCGCATCCCTGCCCAGCTTTAGCAAGGATGCTCCCCGTCTGAAGCCGATTGCAGGCAGCATGCCGGATCCCACCAATTTACCGCAGGGATGTACATTCCATCCTCGTTGTCCTTTCGCGAACGAAGAGTGTATGAAGGATGAGATCCCCTTGCTGGAAATCTTCCCGGGCCATTTCTGCCGATGCTGCAACATCCAACAGAAGAGTTAACACTATGCCAGCACTTATCGAGGTCAAAAATCTTAACAAATATTTCAAAGTTCCTGCCGGGCTGCTCCATGCGGTGGAAAATGTCTCCTTTTCCATCGAAAAGGGTCAGACCCTCGGGGTCGTCGGTGAGTCAGGTTGCGGTAAATCCACCCTGGGCAGGACCATGATCCGTCTGCAGGACTCCACGAGCGGTCATATCTTGTTGGATGGTGAAGATATCACCCATGTTACTGGAAAGAAGTTAAAGGATGTCCGCAAGAAGGTACAGATCGTGTTTCAAGATCCGTACTCCTCCTTGAACCCACGCCTGCGGATCGATGACACGATCAGGGAACCCCTGAAAAACTCAGGCAACTATTCCAGCTCCCAGCTAAAGGAAAGAGCGTCCACACTGATGGACTTGGTGGGTATTGATGTCCGTCTCCGCCAGTCCTACCCCCACGAGCTGGATGGCGGCCGGCGCCAACGGGTGGGCATTGCGCGTGCTTTGGCAGTGGAGCCGGAATTCATTGTCTGCGATGAGCCGGTTTCCTCTTTGGATGTTTCCATCCAGGCCCAGGTGTTGAATCTGCTCATGGACCTGCAGGATCAGATGGGAATCACATATATGTTCGTGACCCATGACCTGTCCGTTGTCCGTCACATCTCCAACAATATCTGCGTCATGTACCTGGGTGAAGTGGTGGAGATGAGCCCATCCAAGGAGCTATTTTCCTCCCACCTGCACCCCTATACCAAGGCTCTTCTCTCTGCCATTCCTTCTCTCGACATCGACCAACCCATGCAGCCGATCCCATTGAAGGGGGAATTGACTTCACCCATCAACCCCAAGCCTGGCTGTCGTTTCTTCCCCAGGTGCCCGTATGCCAGAGGCGGCTGCAGCGAGCAGCCCCAGACACTTGAAGAAGTCTATTCAAACCATTTTGTGGCCTGCTGCAGAGTTCATGAGATCAACGGCTGATGATAAGGTAAGAATATGGGTTTGAAGAATCAACTGCGAAGCAGTTTGCAAAAAGACGAGAAACGAAGCAAGCGCGGTATCTGGCATAGTAAAGCGTATCATCGATTTTTCGAAGGGTATTCTGAAATCACCGTTCCGAATCCGGATGGAAAAGGGACCAGAATTCAACGCATTTATACAGGGAATTACTATCGCCAGGACCTGACAAAAGGTCAGCGCATCCTGCTGCGTGGGTTGTATGTTCTTCTATTCCTGTGCATTGTTTACTTGTTTGGGTCCAGTGCAACGTTGCCTTTGGCCAGTAACTCCACTTGGTACGTAGTTTTATCCCAAGTGGTCAGCATTCCCTTTTTGTTTTGGATCCTGATTGCTTTTTTCTCTTACCTGCCGGCTGAAGGGGATCTGACCATTAATGCGTATCGTAATTCCTCCCTGGCTCTGCAAAGGGCATCATTGGGTTCGGCGATCAGCCCTGGGGTTGTTGTGTTGGCTACGCTGGCTTTCATGGCCTTGAACCCACTCGACCGATCTTTGGTTCAGCTCCTCTGTGTGGTGAAGTATATTGCTGGTGGATTGCTTGCTCTTTTGATGAATCGGGCCGAAAGAAAAATAAACTATTTGATTATTCCAAATCAGGCTAAATCTCCCGCCGATGGCAATGGAGAACAAGCAAGTTGATATTATGAACCTATCTGAAAATATGGAGAAACCGTGTTATGGGTGTGTGCGGTTTCGCCGTACACACCCATAATATGCACTCTCCTTGAATTCTCAGTCGATGAAATATAGGTGATCATCATGCGCGGAAAAGTAGCAGTGATTTCGGGTGGAGCCGGACGGATTGGGTTCGAGATTTGTCGTACTTTCTGCGAAAGCGGGATGTCTCTGGCAATTTTCGGCTCGACCAAGGCCAAGGCATTGGAGACCGCCCGCAGGCTCGACAAATTCACCGGGAAAGTCCTGCCGATCGGATGTAATGTGGTGGATACCGAAGCGGTCCGTTCGGCGATGAAGCAAACGGTGGACTGCTTTGGCGGCATTGACGTGTTGGTATCGATGCAGGGCTGGCCACCCCAAAAACAGGACATCGCAGAAATCACGGATGAATACTGGAACGGCGTGATCTCCTCGCATCTTACCGGCAGTTTCCACATGCTTCAGCAGGCCGTTCCGTACTTGGAAGAAAGTACCACGCCCAGGGTGATCTTCCTGGCCTCCCCTGGCGTATTCAAAGGCGATTGGGAGGATGGGCTGGCTTATTCCGCTGCCAAAGGTGGCATTGTCTCGCTGACCTATTCGGCGGCAAAGATGCTGGCAAAAAAGGGCATCACCGTCAATTGTATTGCCACAGGCGGGATTCACAATGTTTACGGGCCTGAAAAGGACCTCGCTCCAGCCAGGCAGATCACACTCGACAGCCGCAGTACTCTGAAAAATATCCGCAAGGCGGTAAGTTTTTTGATCGATGAGGCCGGCGGGGCCATTACAGGTAAAGTTTTGATCTATAGCAGTGGCAAGATAACCTCAGGGTGATCTCCCAGGAATGAAGCTCGGAAGCGAAAAATGACAGCAGGATCTTCGAATCCAAAGGTGAATCTGAAAACGATACGGATACTCGGTATTTGTGTACTGATTGGAATCCTGATCTACCTGCTGACAAAAAATACCCAGGGCAGTTCCGTTGCTGTCAAGGATGACCATCTGGCCTTATCCTATTCATCAGGTCCTTCCGTTATCATTAATTACAAAGATGTTCTGTCGGTGGCGGAGACTGGCGCTTTGGATACCGGCAAATACGTTTCAGGGATAGAGACGAAAAGTTATAAATTTGGTATTTGGGATAATGGCGAATTTGGAAAATACCACCTGTGTATTTATACCAATGTAACACGATACATTGTGGTGAAGGCCTCCACAGGCACCTTTGTTTTGAACTTTGATAGCGTGGGCGCCACTGACAGTTTTTAACGGCATTCTTGGAGTTGCTGCAGGCAAAGCAGACACAGGCAGCACCGTGATGGCGAAAAGTATTACTAAAGGCATCCTAAGAAAATAAGGAGAACACATCACATTATGGAGACCATGGAAGCTATTTTCACTCGCCAGAGTGTTCGCGAGTACTCCTCGCAAGCGGTCCCCGACGAGTTGGTTCAGATATTGCTAGAAGCCGCCATGCAGGCTCCCTCCGCAGGTAACCAGCAGCCCTGGCATTTCGTCGTGGTGAATGAACGCGGACAATTAAACGTACTGGCCGATGTGCTGCCTTTCGGTAAAATGCTCCCCTCTGCCCAGCTCGGCATTGTCATTTGCGCTGATCTGGACCTGGAGAGGTACCACGGCTTCTGGATGCAGGATTGTTCAAATGCCACCATGAGCATCCTCCTAGCAGCGCATGACCAAGGGCTGGGAGCAGTGTGGGTGGCTATCTACCCGGCGGAAGATCGCATTACAGGTGTGAAGAAGATACTGGGACTTCCTGAAAAGGTCATACCGTTGTGTGTAGTCCCAATCGGTTATCCCGCAGTCAGGCCAGAGGCGCCAGCCAGACGCTACGAGGAGAACAGATTGCACCACGACCGCTGGTAATGCATGTGGGATGGGCCAATCACCTCTATACCCCCAATAAGCCAGAAAGCATTATTTCGCTTCCTGCAAGCTGGATGCATGAAAATATCTCTTTCGATCCAGCAGCAGGTAACCAAAGAAGATGATGAAAGTGAGCATGGCTGCCGTCAAGAAGATGGAACCCAGCCCGGCATAGTCTGCCAACACGCCCAGGTTGCTTATCCCTTTGTTTACTGCATGTACCACCAGGAAAGTGCCGATACTGTTGGCGAACATGATAGCAAGCATGATCGTGGACGGTCTCAATGCACCTTTGTCGACGATCTTCTCCCATATCGATTCTTTCTGATTGCTTCGGGAGAGCGGGTAGAAATTCTCCGTATTTACCCCTGACCCACTGACCGTGGCGTGCAAATGCCCTGGGCCAATCTGTTGATCGCTGATGATGTAGGTTTGGGGAAGACCATTGAAGCTGGTATGGTTGTTCAGAAATTGCTATTAAAGAACCGTGCCAGAACAGTTTTGATTGTCTGTCCTTTGTCGTTGCAAATCCAATAGCGTGACCAGATGCGGGATAAATTTGGCTTGGATTTCAGGATCGTTGATTCCGAGTTGATGCGAGTATTACGCCGCACGCGCGGCTTGCATACCAATCCTTGGTCACACTTTCCTCGCTTGATTACTTCCATCGATTTCTAAAACGTGACCGTCCCATGCTGTTGTTCAAGGAAACCTTACCAACGGATGAGGAGCTACTTCTAGTCCATATACTTAATAACTGCATCACCAAATTCAGAACATTTGAGTAAGATTGCGTTCTCCATCAACCGTGCAAAATCGTAAGTAACCAGTTTATTGGAAATTGCACCTTCCATGCCTTTGATGATCAGGTCGGCGGCCTCCGCCCAACCCATGTAACGGAGCATCATCTCACCGGAAAGAACAAGCGAGCCAGGGTTGACCTTGTCCAGGTCAGCATATTTGGGCGCAGTGCCGTGCGTGGCTTCAAAAATGGCGTGGCCAGTCTCAAAGTTTATATTGGCACCCGGGGCGATGCCTATTCCGCCTACCATTGCTGCTATCTCGTCGGAGACATAATCCCCGTTCAGATTCATAGTGGCAATGACATCGTATCCTTTTGGCTGGCTGATGACTGATCCTATGGCAGTATCGGTGAGGCAATCATTGATCAGCAACATCTTATCCCGGCGGCCTTTTCCTTGAGTATCCCTTAGTTTCAACACCTCTTCCACCTCATGCCGGATGTCATTTTTCTGCCCTTCTGACATCAGTTCATAGCCGGGGTAAACCGTTTTTGCGTTATCTTCAACTGACAACCCGGGGTCGGCTTCCTTGTTTTCAAGGATCTGCGTTTCGCGTTCCGTGATAATCTGGTTGCGAAACTCGCGCTTGGCCAGCGCATAGCCCCACTCCATGAATGCGCCTTCCGTGTATGGCATGACAACGTTTTTGTGTAGAATGGTTACCCTTCTTCGTTTGTTCTCCAGGGCCCATTTAATCGCCGCACGCACCAGCCTTTCGGTACCCTCGATCGATACCGGTTGTATGCTGATGCCGGTGGTTTCAGGGAAGCGGATCATGTCATATTCCGCCTGGAAATTATCCCTCAGCATTTTCAGGAACTTTTTATCCTCTGCGGTACCAAGTTGGTATTCGATTCCGGTGTAAATATCTTCACTGTTCTCGCGGAAGATCACTACATCCACATCCTGCGGCCGTTTCATGGGAGAAGGGGTGCCTTTATAGTAACGCACCGGGCGCATGCAAACATACAAGTCAAGCAATTGGCGCAAGGCAACATTTAGAGAACGAATTCCTCCACCGATGGGTGTGGTCAACGGGCCTTTAATGCCAACCATGAATTCCAAATAAGCTTGAACGGTTTCTTCGGGGAGCCAGGTATGGAAAAACTTGAAGGATTTCTCTCCGGCATAGACTTCCATCCAGTGAATTTTTCGTTTCCCTCCATAAGCCTTTTCTACTGCCGCGTCAAAGATCCTCACGGAGGCACGCCAGATGTCACGCCCGGTGCCATCTCCTTCAACAAAAGGAATGATCGGATGATCGGGAACCTCTAATTTGCCATCCTTGATGGAAATCTTGGTGCCTTCCTTTGGGACAATCACATCTTTATATGACATTCTGTATCTCCTGTAAAAAGATCAATCACAATAAATCATATCAAATTATATCATCTTGGTTTTATTTATAGAGAGCAAAAATCACCTTTGAAGTGCGAGGCGATAATACGCCAAGTGACAAGGCTATGGTCTAGCGCAGTTTCATATGCTGTATTGTTCGTAGCTGGATCTCTTGGGCGATCTCCTGTGCGGTTGCCACAACGGTTGGGCCAATTTCAATCATCCGATCGCGGACAAAACGGTAGGCGGGTCCCGCAACCGTGATCGCGGCCAGCGGCTGGCCATTTGCATCCAGAATGGGGGCTGCAACGGCGTTGATCCCTTCTTCATATTCGTGTTCCGAGATGGCATATCCCAGTTTTTGGGTTTGACGTAGATCCTCGAGAAAGGATTCTTCAGACAGTATGGTTTTCGATGTGTACGGGTGGATGCTTTGCCTGAACACCCTGGCGGCCATTTCCTGTGGCAAATGGGCCAGAAGGGCTTTCCCTGCCGCGGTGGCAAAAGCAGGCAGTCGTTGACCGGTTGAGGCTGCCAGTTTCACGCGTAATGGGCTTTCCAGCACATCCAGGAATATCACATCCGACTCATCCAGTACGGAAAGCGTAATGGTCTCTCGTTGTTGTTCATGTAGACGATGGAGGAAGGGGACGGCTTGCTGCCGGATATCATTCTGCTCCAATGTGAGGTACGCCATTTGAAGAAGGCGAATCCCCAATTGATACAAGCCGGTGGACTGGTCCCGTTGAAGGAACCTTTTCTTCTCAAGTGTCCCCAGCAGCCTGTGCACCGTGCTCTTGTTCATTTTCACTTGATCCGCAATCTGGGACATGCTCAAACGAGGGGTCTGCCTCGTAAAGCAAAGCAGAATATCCAGGGCGCGGTCCACGGCACGAATCGATTCGCTCATAAAAGTAGTCCTTCAATCCTTTGGTGGGAATTTTACCAGCGAATTTTGAAGGACATGGGCCAAGTATCAACCAATAAGCCGGGGAGAATTCATATTCCCATGATTATTCGGTTGATTCATTGACAAGCACGAAAAATTATGTGATACTATTGTTGTTTTGTCTGATAAAACTTTATTTCATCTAATAATATTGGAACTCATCGAATAAGGAGGAGCAAGGATGTCAGATACATTCACTCTAGCTGAGGCCACAATGAAAGTCATCCAGGACCGCCGCAGTATCCGGGAGTTCACCACTGACCCGGTTTCAGACCAGGACCTGGATCTGATCCTGGAGGCAGCCCGCCAGGCTCCTTCAGGGGAGAATGCCCAACCATGGCGTTTCATCATTGTAAAGGATGAAGCGATGCGAAAAAAGATGGGGGCAATTGCCGGCGGAGGGAGTGGTCGGCGGTTCACCGCTGAATTTGTAACCAAGAAAATGCAGGAACGCTTCTCCAACCTGCAGGATGAAGCCAAGAAAAAGGCCGCCTTCGAAAAGCTGACCTCCGGCCAGGTTTCCGCCTTCATGGCAGAGGCACCAGTCAATATTGTTGTGTGCGGTAAAAAAGATGTATGGGATATGCCCTATGACACATCTGCGGCAATTGAAAATATCCTGCTCATGGTTACCGCCCTCGGTCTCGGTGCATGCTGGGTCATTGCGCCGTGCATCGATATCCGCGATGAAGAACGCATGAAAGAACTGCTTGGAATTCCGGATGGATATAAAGCCGTCAGTGTGCTCTCGGTTGGTCACCAGACCCGTCCGCACCGCCAGCGTCCTCGCCTTCCCATCAAGGATCTTGTTTTCATGGAGAAATGGGGCGAACTCTATTACAAGGAGCAACAATGAACAGCAAAACCATTCCTCTGGATTATGCCAATGACCTGATGTTCGAAATGGAGAAGGCCTTTTGGGATGAACGTGGCAAAGGTGCGCGCTTCCGGATGACCACGATCGGCCGCGAATACTTTTTGAACAAATGCTTGCCCCTGCTTCAATCTTCCGACCTGGGTCATATCCTCGATACCATTCAGGATATTCTGCAGGGCGAAGGGATCATTGGCAAGGTTACCTACGATCGGGATGACCGCATGTTTCGGTTAAATTTTGAAGGTTGTGTACACCGGAAAGTGGAAGACAAGATGGTTTCGTTGGGTGTTGAACCTTTCACCTGCATGCCGGCAAATCTGATCGTGCTCGCCATCGAAAAGAAACTGGACCGCCCCGTGGAGATTGCCGAGATCAAGGTAGAAAATGGAAGCTGCCAAGTCCTGTTAGTCTTGTTCGATCAACGCCCCACGCTCGGTTAGGAGACAGCCATGAGCAAGCAAGCCACGCTAAAAGAAGCTGTCGCTTCCATCCCATCGGGGTCACACCTGGCCTTGTCTGGCTTTGCCATCACGCGCTGTGCCATGGCTTTTGTGCGCGAGGTCATCCGCCAGGGAATCAAAGGCCTGACCATCTCACAATGTGTTGGGGCCATGGATGCTGATCTGCTGGTCGGGGCGGGCGCCGTGGAACGATTCATTTACGGTGGAGGTTCCCTGGATAAGTTTGGCCGCCTGGCGTGTGTGAATCGCGGGATTGAGAATGGCACACTGGCAGCCGAGGAATACAGCAGCCTTTCGGTGGCTTTCCGTTACCTGGCTGGTTCGCTTGGGTTGCCATTCATGCCCATCCGTTCCCTGCGCGGTTCGGATTTGATGGCCCAGCTCAAGGAAAAATCAGGGTCAGATTTGGCCACGATCACCGATCCATTTACCGGCGAAGACTGGCCGGTGCTTAAGCCTATGCTGCCGGACGTGGCGGTTGTGCAGGCGCAGACAGCAGATGAGGAGGGCAATGCCTGGATCATGGGGCCTCGCTGGGATAATACCGAGCAGGTACGCGCCAGCAAGCGTACCATTGTGATTGCCGAACAGATCGTCTCGGGCGAGGTCATTCGTCAAAACCCGGAGAGGACGGTCATTCCGGGTTTGTTGGTCTCACATGTGGTCGAGTTGCCATTTGGTGCCCACCCAACTTCCGTCTATCGCGTCTATGATTACGACGCCGGGCAAATCCAGCGTTATGTGGAAGCCACCCGCACCCCTGAAGATTTGCAGGCTTATATTGATCGGTATGTTTTTGCCGTCAGGGACCACGACGGTTACCTTGAACTAGTTGGCGGGATGCCGCATCTAAACGCCCTCAAAGCCGACCCCGTTAAGGGATATTAGGAGGCACACCATGAGTTTTGGATATACTCCCTCTGAATTGATGGCCGCGGCCGGGGCTCGCGAGTTGCAGGATAACCAGGTGGTTGCTGTTGGATTGGGATTGCCCATGGTTGCCTCTTTCCTGGCCAAAAAGACCCATGCTCCCAATATGACCATGCTCTTCGAGCTCGGTGTAATTGATCCGCAGCCTGTGGATTGCGGCGTTGGCCTGGCCGATCCACGTGTCTGGTATCGCGCCAAAGTGCTCAGCAGCTTCGTCGATATTCTTGGCGCAGTTCTGCATAGGGGAAGAGTGGATGTAGGTTTTCTGGGCGGCCTCGAAGTGGATCAGTACGGCAATCTGAATACATCCATTGTAGGGGATCCAAAAGGCAAATTCCGCCACATGGTCGGCAGTGGCGGCGCAAACGATATCGCTTCCTGCGCCAACCGTACAATCATTATCATGCGCCACGAAGAGCGCAAGCTGAAAAAGAATATTTCCTTCATCACAAGCCCGGGTTTTGTAACAGGCGGCGATAGTCGTGAGCAGGCTGGGTTACATGGTGGACCCAGCCGTGTCATTACAGATAAGGCCATATTCGGATTCCACCCGGAAACAAAGCAGATGATGCTGATTTCCATCCACCCCGGCAATACGCTTGAGGATGTCCTTGGAACGATGGGATTTGCCCCGGTTGTCCCGCAGACGGTGCCCTTTACCGAGTCTCCTTCAGCGGAACAACTCCAATTGATCCGGGAGGTCATTGATCCCCAAGGTATGTACATGGGTTAGGAAATGATGGTTTTTTAATGGTAGAGAAAAGGAGAGAGCCATGCCTTATGTAGTCACAAGTGAATGCATCCAATGTGGCGCCTGTGAGGCCGGTTGCGAAAGTAATGCCATAACGGAGGGGGAGACACAGTCCAACATTGACGTGACGATTTGCATTGAATGCGGTACCTGTAAACTGAATTGCCCCTCGGATGCCATCATTTTTGTGGAGGAAGGGGAGGCAGTCAAGCAAACCCCTTGAGCCTGGCTTCTCGGTGCGGTCAGGATCCTGGGTGAAAAATAAAGCTCGTGGCGGTAGGCTGATTTCTAAGAGTATGGATTATGTGCGCCTGCTAATTGGATTTGCCGCTGCTTATAAGCGGGTTTATAATCCGCAGGGGAGATGACTTACCAATGAAAGATCCAACTGATTACAATGTTCGCGCGGTCGAAAGAGCCCTGCAGATCATGAACAGTTTTGATGACCAGCACACCGAAAGGGGGCTTTCAGAAATAGCCCAGGAGGTGGATTTGCATAAGGCCACCACGCACCGGTTGGTCACCACGTTGGTGAATTATGGATATCTCGAACGTACGGATGGTCAGAAATACCGGCTGGGATTGCGGTTGACCGATTTGGGTTACAAAGCCATCCGCCGCATGGACCTGCGCCGTGAAGCCCTGCCGTACATGACGCAATTGAGCCGGCAGTTGGAAGAGGCTTGCGATCTAAGCATCTTTGATCGGGGGGAGGTTTTCTATATCGAATATGTACCCGGTCCGCATGCTTTGACGGTTGCGGCAGCGGTGGGGCAACACCTGCCAGCTTATTGCACTGCCAGCGGAAAATTATTTTTGGCCCATCTTCCCTCCGCTGCGTTGGATACTTACCTCGAGCATCCACTGGTTGCCCAGACGGGAAAGACCATTACCTCCACTAAGAAGCTGCGTCTGCAGCTTGATGAGATTCGGGCACAAGGCTACGCGCTGGATGATGAGGAGCTTGAAGAAGGTATCCGGGCGGTCTCGGCGCCCATTTGCAACCGGCGCGGCGAAGTCACGGCTTCCGTAAGCATGCCCGGGCCTACCAGCCGGATGACATTGGAGCGAATCCCGCAGATTGCGGAGAAGCTTAAGGAAACTGCCCGGTCAATTTCCCGCCGGATGGGTTGTGACACATAAACCCTTTCATAGGGCTATCGAAAACGAGGTGCACTATTGCACCCCGGTTTCGGCTTTCCCCTATCATTGAGAGTTGATCAGAATTATTTCAGATACTTATCCAGGAATTCCACCACTAACGCAAGGTTCTCCGCGGTCGAAAACTTGACTCCTCCGTGACCGGCGCCTTCAATCAGCGTGTACGTCACCTTGTTGGCACCAATGACCGTGATCAATGCGTTGGCAAAGTCTTTGCTTTGGATGGGCAGGATATTGCAATCCGCAGAACCATACAGAGGCAGGTTGTAAAAACGCCTTTTCTACCTGCAGGTGGGTGGTACATATGCTTTTCCCTTTTCTAGAAACCCAGATCATATTCAGTTATCTTGAATTCCTCCTGCAGACTACGCAGAGCATTCTGAACGCTTGGGGGTATTTCAACGCCTTCCGCCATGACTTTCTGGGTGTTGTAATATTCCTTCTCTCCCGCGGTGTAGATGCGGGTCTGGCCTGGTGCCAGTGGGGAACTGCGCAGTTCGCGGATCATGTTGCCGGTGGTCCTTCTGAAATCCTCCAGGGGAATGAAATGCTCCACATCAATGGCAAGGAAGAAATGCCCGATGCGCAGGAACTGCGGCTTCCCTTCTGCATCGGTGTCGGTCAGGCCCCACAGGTAGGTGCCATTTTGGAAAGCAGCTGAAAAGATCTCCACCATGGTTGCCAGGCCATACCCTTTATGTCCGCCCATCAGCTCACCTATCCCGCCAACCGGCAGGATCGCGGCAGTGCCGGAGTTCATTTGTGCGATCAAGGATCTGGTATCTGTGGCGGAATTCCCATCCTGTCCAATTACCCAGCCTTCAGGGATGGGTTTCCCAGCGCGCGCTGCGACCTCAATCCGGCCGCGAGTGATGATGGAAGTGGCGGCATCATACATGAAAGGGAAGGCCTCGTCCGTGGGGACTGCCACAGCGATGGGGTTGGTGCCCATCATGGGCTTGACACCGAAAGTCGGAACCGTGGAGGGGTGCGCATTGGTGACACTTAACCCGACCAGCCCCTCCCTTACAGCCATGAGGGGATAATAGCCCGCCACACCGTAATGACTGGAATTGCGGACTGCCACCGCTCCCAAGCCGAATTGGCGTGCCTTCTGGATGGCCAGGTGCATGGCGTGAAAGCCTACCACCATACCCATGCCATTGCCTCCATCCACAACTGCCGTGGTGGGTGTATCTCTTACAACCGTCCATTTGGTAACGGGCAATTGCAGGCCTGCTTTCATGCGCTCGTAATACATCTTCAGGTGGGCCACCCCGTGTGACCGAACTCCCCAATAATCGGATGTGATGAGTACATCGGCAATGATCTTTGCGTCTTCTTCAGGCACGCCCATTTTTTGGAGTGCGGCCTTCATGAATTCAACCAGTATCTTGATGGGCACATGGACGCTTTGTTCTGACATTTTTCACTCCTGGGATTCGGTGGTATCCAGGAATATCTTTCCTGGATTAAGTATGTTCATTGGGTCAAGAGCCTGTTTTATCTTTCGTTGAACCTCGATGGATAACGGGCCAAGTGCTCTCTCGAGATAGGGCCGTTTTAATACACCCACTCCATGCTCTCCGGATAAAGTGCCTCCCACTGCCAGGGAGGCCCCAAAGATCTCGCCGACCATTTTCTCGGCTTTTTCCCACTGGGCAGGCTGACGTTTATCAAACAGGATATTGGGATGTAAATTTCCATCACCGGCATGCCCAAATATGGCAATTGGTAAACCATAGCTGGCGCTGATTTCCCGCAGCCGCTGGACCACCGCAGGGATGGCGCTGCGTGGCACGGTGATATCCTCGCCCAGCTTGTTGGGCGCCAGCCGAGCCAGAGCCGGTGCCATGGAACGGCGGGCCTTCCAGAGAGTATTGCGTTCAGTTTCACTTTTTGCCAGGTTGACAGTACTGGCCCCGTTTTCCTGGCAGATCCGGACAGCCGCCTCGATTTCCCGCCGCACCGTCTGTTCGTCGGTGCCGTCTGTTTCAATGATCAGGGAAGCGGCCACGTCTGTTTTCAGGCCGATGTGCATGGCCTCTTCAATGCAGGCGATGGCAGTTTGATCCATCATCTCCAATGAAGCCGGGACAATGCCGGCCGTCAGGATGGCATTGACCGTACGTGAAGCTTCCAACAATGAGTTGTATTCTGCCAGAGCTGTCTTGGCAAAAAGCGGCCTGGCAACCAGCCGCAGGAGCACCTCAGTCACGACGCCAAGGGTGCCCTCCGAGCCGGTGAAAAGTCCATTCAGGTCATAACCGGTGACGTCCTTGATTGTTTTTTGGCCGGTCTTCAGGATCTGTCCATCAGCCAGCACCACCGTCAGGCCCAGCACGTAATCGCCGGTCACGCCGTATTTCAGGCAGCGCGGTCCACCCGCATTGCAAGCTACATTCCCCCCTATGGTGGAATGACGCAGGCTGGATGGATCAGGAGGGTAGAAAAGGTTGCATTTTTCCACCGCGGCCTGCAGGTCCGCCGTAACGACACCAGCTTCTGCCTGTACGGTGGCGTTTTCACGATCGATCTCCAAAATGTGATTCATACGGGTCAGGCAAAGCACAATTCCACCGGAATGCAATGGCACAGAACCCGCTGCCAGACCTGATCCCATGCCGCGTGGAATAATGGGGGTACGACTTTCGTTGGCCACCCTGACCACCTGGCTGACCTGTTCAGTGGTTTCGGGCAGCACGACAACACCAGGTTGCCCTTCAGCAAAAGTGCCGTCATAGCTATAGACGGCCAGATCTTCCGGGGTGGACAGTACATGTGCCTTCCCCAGAATCCTGGTCAGCTGACCGATCAATTTATTTTCCATGATCCGTTCCATAGGCTTGATCTAGTAAAGAGATTGGATGGACAACCTGGACGCCGAGCCCACGGCGCTTGACGGCGGTGATAAGCTGCATCTGGCAGCCCGGACAACCTGATGCGACCACCTGTGCAGCGGTGCTGGCGAGGTTATCAAGTTTCCGGTCCATGACCTTCAGAGAGGTCTCATAGTGCGTGATGAGTTGGCTGCCTGCAGAACCGCAGCACCAGTCGGCCTCCGGGAGTTCAACATAATCCAGTCCATCAATGAGTCCCAGAAGATGGCGGGGTTGTTTCCAGACCTTCTGTGCCCGGCGCAGATGACATGGATCGTGGTAGGTCACCCGTTTTTCGATACGACCTTTGGGTTTTTCAAGAGGAATTTCCGCCAGGAATTCGCTGATATCCCTTATTCGGGTGCTGAATGCGGCTGCCCGCTCTGCCCAGCCCGGCTCTCCCTCGAGTAGTTTCCCGTAATCCTTCAATGTGGAACCGCAGGTGGCACAGTCGGTAATGATTGTCTCTACGCCGGTTTTTTCAAATACGGCGATATTGTGTCTGGCTTGAGCCCGCACCAGGTCCAATCGGCCATAACCGTGTGCCGGCATACCGCAGCACTCGACTTCTTTCGGTGTGATGACGGAGCAGTCGTTGCGCACAAGCACACGCACGGTTGCAGCACTTTCCTCGGCAAATAAAAGGCTTTGGGCACATCCCAGGAAGAAACCAATCCGATATTTCTCCTGTCCACTGGCTGGTACCAACTCAGGCAGGACCCGGCGAAGCGGGCGTTGCGGCAAATGCGGCAGCATGGCTTCCAGGTCACGCAACCGGCCTGGCAGCAAACGGGATAAACCCAGTCTATAAATAAGCCGGCGCATTCCAGAGCGTTCATACAGGCGAAACGGCAGGGTAGTGGCCTCCATCCTTTTTGGGTGGGGAAGAAGACCTTCAAAAAGAGTTCTGTTTCCAACCTGCCGGGTGTACTTGTTCCTGGATGTCGCGCATGGCGAGTACCAGCTCAGCTGGACGGATCCCGACCGGACAGAGCTCGTCGCAGGCCATGCAGGCGAAGCACCCATACATCTGCTCCATCAGGTTGGGTGTGAGCCTGAGCTCTCCTTCCAGCCCCTTGCGCGCCAAAGCAACTCTTCCGCGCGGCGAAGCCGGTTCCTTCAAATATTCACGATATGTGGGGCAGACGGCCAGACACAATCCGCAGCGAATGCAATTCAAATATTCTTTTTCAGCAGGTTTTTCCAATAATTCCAGGCTTTTCATTTTGGCTTCTACCAGGAAGAGACGTCCATCAATGCCTTCAGGATACCATCTTCATGGCGTTCGTAGAGCGTGAAGGCTTTTGCCGCTTCCCGGATGGCCATGCGGTGAGTCACCATTTGTTCCAGTACAGGTCGGTGTTCAAAGAACAGGTCGCGCGCCTTGCACAGGTATTCGTTCCATTTCGGGGTGACAACGGCCAGCAGGGTGGCATTTTTTCGGAAGAAGGTCTCGTATTCAAAGGCGTACACCAGGTGGTCCGGTACGCCAAATGCCAGCACGCTGCCGCGCATGCGCACCAGCTCCACGCAGTCGTTGAGAGTGTCCATCTGGTGGCCGACTGCCTCGATGCAGATATCCGCCGGTTCCCATTCGGGCAGTCCTTTCCGTACGGCATGCACCACCTCTATGCTGCGTTGTGGAAAGGTATGGTCTGCTCCCAATTCCATGGCAACCAGGCAGCGGCTTTCGAGCGGGTCTATGCCGATCACCCGCCTTGCGCCGCGTTGCTTCAGCAGCCAGCAGAAGAACAGGCCTATCGAGCCCAGTCCCGCCACCGTGATGGTTTTACCCTTGATGTTGCCCAGCCTCTCCACGCCGTTGATCACCGTGGAGAGTGGCTGGATCAGGCAGCTTGATGCTGGATCATCCAGTCCGACCGGGAGGGGTACCGCCTTCGAAGCCCGGGCGATGAAGAACTCGGCCAGGCCCTGGTCGCCTTCCGGGATGGCCACCACCCGCTCGCCTGGTTGAAAATGCGGAGAGGTGCTTTTCACCACAAATCCGGCAGCTTCATGGATCGGGGCTCCGGGAGCCAGGGGATAGGCTTTATGACGCTTGCTCCCGCTGAAGAACGGGATGTCACTGCCGCACAGGGAAACCCACTCAGCCTGGACCAGGATATGCTCTGGACCGGCCATTTTCAAATCGGGGATGGGCACATGGACAAGGTCAAAGAAGCGCGGCCTGACCACCTGCAGGGCCCTCATTTTTGGTTCCACGCTTTCGTCCTTCAGTTACTGCACTACCGGCAGAGTCAACATGGCATGCGGCACCACCAGCACCCGGCAGCCTGATCCCAGTTCCTTTTCGGCGAGGTCCAGGGCTTGCTGCATGGAAGGGGCCGGGATCATCTTGCAGGCCGCGACCAAATCCGGGCATTCACTACCAACGATCACCACCTTGGTTTGCTCCAGTACCTTGGCCATCACAAAAGCGCGTTGTTGCCCGGGGGGATAGCCGTTGCGGCGGGCATCTTCCAGGATGTACTGCACGGTTGGAGCATCCCGCATGGCAGCCAGGAAACGTTGCTCGCCCACCCCTGCACCGGCGCCCTCCTCGCAGCGGGCTGGGATGATGAAAAAGCCTCCCGACCGCAATACGGGGGTTGGGGCGAAGAAAAGGTAGGAGGGGGCGCGGCTGGCCTGGTACAGGTTGCAGTCCTTGGGATAACCGACCCCGCCAATCGCGATATCGTATTGGTGTGGAATGGGCACTTCGTAAACAGAACGGGCAAATTGGACCAGCTCGTTGAAGGCCAGTTCCGGGTCTCCTGCCGCCACCCGCAGGAGACGTTTATCATCATCCAGCACAACGTTCAGGATGAAGCGCAAGTTGGCACGCCTTGCGGCCTCCGTTACAGCTTCGTGGAAAGGGTTTCCTTCGATGCGGCCCAGGCGTGTGCCAGGGTGATCCACGAAAACCGGGCCGTGGGTATGGGCAATCAGAGCTTCCCCGGCTGCGCCGACTGCCACTGTCTTGCGACCCCCGGAATAGCCGGCATATTGATGCGGCTCCACGATGCCGGTGGCGATCAGCAGGTCGGCTTCGACTGCGGCACGGTGCAGCAGGACAGGAACACCGCCAGGCGTGGTACCCAGGTCCACCAGTGCAGCCGGATTCTGAGGTTCGTTGTCAATGACGCGGTATCTTTCCGGAATGCCCGTACCTAATTTCTCCACCTTTTCTTCCCGGGTCGACGGGCGGTGCATGCCAATGCCGCACAGCAAGGTGATATCTTTGTCCTGCACGCCGGCTCTTTCCAACTCTGCCAGTAAGGCAGGCACCAGCAAGTGATCGGGGCTGGCGCGTGTAATATCGGTGAACACAATACACACCCGTTGACCAGTTTTGGCAAGAGAGTGCAGGGGCGCCGAACCGGTGGGGACGGAAAGGGCCATCTGAATGGCATTCACTGCATCTTCAACCGGTTCCACCCGCCGCGAGATCGCCAGCGTAGTTTGCATGCTGTCTGGCAAGTTGAAATCAAAGGCAGTCTTGCCGTATGGAATTCTATATGTTCTGGTTTTCATGGTGTTGATTGTCGCGACCCG
Organism: uncultured beta proteobacterium; assembly: GCA_963774185.1. Classification (GTDB taxonomy): domain Bacteria; phylum Pseudomonadota; class Gammaproteobacteria; order Burkholderiales; family Burkholderiaceae_C; genus JAEUPI01. Next base: position 364,374 of record CAVZEK010000035.1, on the reverse strand, counting down.
GGAAAGCAGTTAGATTTTCATGGAAGAGTAATTATAGGTCAAAAAAAGCCGATGAGGAAATGGATTGATGAAGTTTCGTCTAGTGAGATAATATTTCATCAGACAGAATACCACTTGTTGACGACCGTGTCAAGTTTCAAGGGCACCCTTTGTGATCACAATTCATGGCTTTTGTTCAATTCCGCCTAATGGAACATATTGACATCAGGTGAAATTTGTGTCATACTATGCTATGAAAATCGGTTTCATTAGACGAAATATCCTGTAGATTCTTGGAGTATTCACGGTGTCAGAGTCGGTCAATGCCGTCGAAAGAGCGCTTGATATCCTGCTCTGTTTTAATTCTGAGAATCCGAAGCTGTCTCTCTCCCAGATAGCCGTAGAGCTTAACCTGCCCAAGAGCACTACTTACAGACATTTGGCCACCCTTGAGAAAAAACATTTCATTAACCGAGAAGTGACCACGGGGATGTACCGCTTGGGACTGCAATTTGTTGGGATGGCCTCGTTGATCCTTCAGGAAGCTGGTTTCCAGCATTGGACTCAGCCTCATCTTGAGCGTCTATCCGACGAATATGGGGAAACGGTTGACCTGGCAGTATTGGATGGCACGCACGTGATCTATCTTCAGGTGATCGAATGTACACAGAGGGTTAAGATTGCAGCCGCAGTTGGGCAGCGACTTCCGGCTTATTGTACGGCCTCCGGTAAAGCCTTCCTGGCTTTTTTGCCGGAAGAACAGATTCGTAAAATCCTTCCTGAGAAGCTGAACCGCTATACAGAAAATACCATTGTCTCGTTCCCCGGGTTGTATGCAGATTTGAACCTCACCCGTCAGAGAGGATTTTCGATCTCAAGGCATGAATATGAAGAAGATATCAATGCCGTTGCAGCCCCAATTCTTAACCCCAGCGGTTATCCCGTAGCAGTGATTGCAGTGGCTGGCCCCTCTTATCGACTTCTCCCTGAAAAATTAGACAGATTGGGGGTATCGATAAAAGAAGCCACGCATGCCATTGCACAAGAGGGGGGCAGTGCCTTCTTCTCTGCAATTTTCTCAAAGACAGAAGGTCCAGGTACAGCCAGAAAATCTCACAAGAAAGGAAATTTATGAAGATATTGCCATTTGTTAAAGCTGCAGACGTGGAAGGGGAGTATCGCATCCCCCCACGCATCTCAAAGCTGCTGCTGGCCCCCAAATTCGGCGGGGTCAAGAATGTATCGATGGGGATGAACATCACCGAGGTGGGTAGCCAAATCCCTGATCATACACATGAAGAATCCGAAGAAGTCCTTTTCCTTATCAGTGGTAGAGCCAAGATCGTTATCGACGGGGAAGGCGAATGGGAGATTGGTCCCGAAACCGCCTTCTACTCCCCGCTTGGAAAGAAACACCGCGTGGAAAACATCGGCGATGAACCGCTCAGGATTGTGTGGGTGTACTGCCCGCCTCTCCCGACGCATAAATAACGAAATCATATATTAAAAAAAGGAGAATCAAATGTTTGAAGAGACTCGTGAATATTTGAAGAAAATTGGAATGCCACAGGGCGACGCATTTGATATGCCCAGCTCCGACCAGCGTTTTCCGGATGGGGCCGCTTTCCGCATCGAGAACCCGACTGTGAACACCGCAGAAACTGCGGAAGCCCTGTTGGAAACGGCTACGAAGAATGGCATCACCATCAATCGTATCACCGAGACCTATGGCATGTTCCGGCATACAGCCGCGGAGATCAAGGAGTATTGCCGGGTATGCCACGACTACGGCACCGAGCTTTTGATGTCGACCGGTCCACGCGCCACCTATGATACCGGCGCGACCGTCCTTTCGGCCCAGGGAGCCCGCATCGGTTACCGCCTGCGCGGCATGGAGCAGGTCCTGCGCGGCGTTGAAGATATCAAGCGCGGTTACGATCTGGGTGTCCGTGGCTTCCTTATTTATGACGAAGGCATGCTCTGGCTGGTGGGCCAGATGCGCCGGGACGGGGCGCTGCCGAAGGAGATCATCTTCAAGACGTCCGCTCACCTTGGCCAGTGCAACCCGTGCTCCTTCAAGCTGCTGGAGAGCCTGGGTGCAGACAGCATCAATCCGGTGCGCGACCTGCAGATCCCGATGATTGCAGCCCTGCGGCAGGCAGTCAAGGTGGCGGTGGATATCCATACCGATAATCCCCCTGGTTCGGGTGGTTTCATCCGCGCCTACGAGGCACCTGAGATCGTGCGCGTGGCAGCCCCCCTGCATTGCAAGACCGGTAACTCGGTGATCAGCGCACATGGCGAAATGACCTCTGCAGCCGATGGCAAGAAGATGGCTGACCAAGCCACGATCATTGTCGAGATGATCAACAAGTATTATCCCAATCTCAAGCAATCCCCCAAGGGCGCAAGTGATCTGCGTATTCCCGCGGTATAGTATTTTCCAGGGTACCAAAACATCTTAGATATAAACAGGAGGTACTTATGGGTAAATGGGAACTGCCGCCCAAAGGTGGCCACATGGAAAGCCCCACCGGGCTTTACCTCCAGACCATGAACATGACCCAGGTCAACGAGCGCCTAAAGACCAATGATCTGATCATTATTCCTGTGGGCAGTACGGAGTGCCATGGAGCCGGCCAGCCGTTGGGCGAAGACACTTACCTGATAACGCGCATGGTCGAGCAGGTGGCAATGAAGATGGGCTGCACCATTGCCCAGCCGATCTGGTATGGCTCGCACCCCCATAACCACCTGGGCATGCCGGGGACTATCGTGGTTCCCGAGGATGTCCTGCTGGCGAACATGCGGGCTATCATCACCGGTCTTTGGAATACGGGCTTCCGCAAACAGATCTTCGTCAATGGCCACGGTCAGGAAGAGGTCCTGCCCCTGGCGATCCAGCAATGGCAAAAAAAATACCAGCTTCCGGCAGTGCTGATCACGCTCCATACCTGGACGGTGATCCATGATCACATGAAGGACAAGGCCCACGGCGGCCCCTTTGAAACCCCCTTCTCACATGCAGATGAAGCAGAGGCATCGTATTCGCTGGCCTTGTTCCCGGAATTCATGGACCCGAAATTATTCGTGGATAACAAGCCGTCGGGATTCCTGCCTCCAGGACACACGGACAAGGGCGGAGATGTCTACCACGCTCCGATCAAAGGCCATGAGCATGTCGGATTGGCCGGCATCGAAGTGAAAGATTATCCGGAGGGAGTCATCGGTTCCCCAACCAAAGCCTCGGCGGATAAAGCCGTTGCAGGACTGAACGACCTCATGGACTACATGTGCAAGCTGATCGGCGACATCCTTACCAGATTCCCAGCGGGCGTTCTTCCTCCGGTGGACAGGGTAACCATGCGCAGCAAGGAAGAGGTCGAAGAATATATTAAGGGACCACTGAACGGCGGCAAGTCCATCTACACCATTGCCTATCCACCTTAAATCTTCTTTTCCTTGTTATGGGCGCTCTTTGGTTGAAGCGCCCATGATTGCAATCATTTGAACATTATCAGTATTTTCTTTGTGAGGCATAGGCTATGAAACTTCTTCGTGTGGATATGAACCAACTGCAAGTACGCTGGGAACAAGTTCCTGCAATGTATGAGCGGCTGGGCGGCAGGGCATTGATCGCTAAATTGCTGCTTGAGGAAGTCCCGCCAGCCTGCGACACGTTGGGACCGCACAACAAATTGATCTTTGCACCCGGTCTGCTGGGCGGGGTCAATGTGACAACCTGTGGACGATTGTCGGTAGGGGGGAAAAGCCCGCTGACACGCGGCGCCAAGGAGGCCAATGCTGGTGGCACAGCCGGGGATGCCCTGGGAAAACTGGATATCAAGGCGGTCATCGTGGAAGGCCAGGCTGCAAAGGATGCCTGGTACATCCTGCATATTCAGGGTGACACAGTTGAGCTTGTGCCTGCCGGGGAGGTCCACGGCAAGGGGACGTATGCCACCTCCGACCTGCTCCAGGAGAAGTATGGGGCAGGCAGCACCGTGATTTCCATTGGCCCGGCAGGTGAATGCCTTATGGGTGGATCCGGGATCTGTGTGACAGGTGAGGGCGGCCAGCGCAGCAACCATGCCGCTCGAGGTGGATTGGGAGCCTTGATGGGCAGCAAGGGGTTGAAGGCGGTCGTTATTGACAAACCGGTTGGTAGAAATCCTGCCATGGCAAATGCTGAACTATTGCGTACCGCAGCCCGTACCTTTGCACAAAAACTGATCAATGATCCCAAGCTGGGAACAAAAGGCACCCAGCACTTGTACGGTACAGCTTCCATTGTCGCGGCCGTAAATGAGATGGGGGCTTTTCCCACCCGGAACTTCAGCGATGGTAATTTTGAGGGCATGGAGAAACTACGCGGTGAATATTTGCGGGAGGTCACCCTGGCTCGCGGAGGAGAAATAGGTACCCGCTGCATGCCGGGCTGTGTTATTGCCTGTCGCAATGTTTACGTGGATGAATCGAAAAAGCCGATCGTGGGCACCCTCCAGTATGAGACCATTGCCTTGCTGGGATCCAACCTCGGCCTGGACAGCCTGGATGAGATTGCCTGGCTTAACCGCATGTGCAATGACTTCGGCCTGGATACCATTGAGACCGGCGCTGCCCTTGGAGTGGCCATTGAGGCCGGGTTGGCGAAATTCGGAGATTACGAATCCATCCGGGCATTGCTGGCGCAAGTGGGAGAAGGCACTGTGTTGGGACGATTAATCGGCAACGGTGCCGTGGCAACCGGGCGAGTGCTGGGGATCCGACGCGTCCCGGCTGCGGTGGGACAGGGAATGCCGGGCTACGACCCACGCAGCCTCAAAGGAAATGGCGTCACGTACGCCACTTCGCCGCAGGGAGCCGATCATACGGCCGGGAATGCTTTTGGCGCACGCAAGGAGGTCAACCCTCTGGGTGTGCAAGGACAAAAGGAACTCTCCCTGAGGCTGCAGATCATCGGTGCCATGCTTGACAGCACCGGCTTGTGCCTGTTTGCCCGTCCGCCCATCATCGCTGACCCTCAACTAATGGTGGATATGTTGAATGGCCGTTACGGCTGGGGTTGGACGGTTGAGGATTACAACCGCTTCAATCGCGATGTTTTGCGCAATGAGCTTGAATTCAACCGCCGAGCCGGACTCACATCGGCGGATTACCGGATTCCGGAATTCATGCGAGAAGAACCACTGCCGCCTCACAATGCCACCTTCGATGTACCTGACTCTGATCTGGATTCGGTTTTTACTGCGTTGTAGCCTTTCCATGAACATTTCTGTTGAACTCAATGGCCAGCTTCTACCTCAAGCACCGCGCCGCCTCAGTTTGGAACTGGGTAGCGAAAAAACTGTCCACGATGTGGCCATCCTGCTGGGGCTGGATCCGGAAGAGATTGGGTTGATTGCCATCAACGGCGTTCAAAGCGAAATGGAAGATGCACTTCAGCCTGACTGCCGACTAAGTTTTTTTCCTTATGTTACTGGTGGATGAACAGCACCAATAGATTTGTTTGAACTTGATCAAGAGCGGCAAGCGTTTTTCCCAGAGGAGAATTATGCGCTTACTAACCGTGGAGAAGCTCAGCAAGTCATTTGGGGGGTTGAAGGCAATCAATGCCTTGGATTTCCATGTCGATGAAGGGGAAATTGTTGGCATTATCGGTCCCAATGGATCCGGAAAAACAACATTCCTCAACCTTATCACCGGGTTCTTGAAGCCGAATGCCGGCAAGATCACCTTTCAGGAACAGGATATCACCGGTATGGCGCGCTACAAGGTAAACCAGAAGGGTATAGCCAGAACTTTTCAATTATGCAAGCCTTTCTTGGAGTTTTCGGCATTGCAGAATGTTATTGCAGGAAGGGTCTATGGACAGCAGCCCAGCCGGAATATGCGGTCGGCAGCAGTCGAAGCGCAGGAATGTCTTGACCTGGTTGGTCTTGGGAGCAAGTCCGACATACTGGTCAAGAACCTGACTGTAATGGAACGTAAAAGGCTGGAACTTGCCAGGGCGCTCGCCACCCGACCAAACCTGCTGCTGCTGGATGAATTGATGGCAGGATTGAACCTGGCAGAAGCCGATGAGGCATGCAAGATAATCTCCGGCATCCGGGATTCGAAGATCACCATCATCATCGTCGAGCATATTGTGAAGGCAGTGACCTGCATCTCCGACCGGATCATGGTCCTCAACATGGGCGAAAAGATCGCAGAGGGTACCCCCGATCAGATTGTCCATCATCCCCAAGTAATCGAAGTTTACCTAGGAAAATCCCATGCTTAACATAGAAAATATTGATGTTTTCTATTGCGAGCTCCAGGCCCTTTGGGGCGTATCGCTAACGGTGAATGAAGGTGAAATTGTTGCGCTTATAGGTCCCAATGGCGCAGGCAAGACAACCACCTTGCGGATCATCAGCGGTCTTCTTAAACCCTCCGCAGGAGAAATTCGTTTTCTGGATCGTTCCATCGGAAGGATGTCACCCCATAAAATCGTGGAATTGGGGATTTCCCAAGTGCCGGAAAGTGGGAAAATTTTTACAGGCATGAGCGTCTATGAGAACCTCGAATTGGGAGCCTTTGTCCCCAAGGCAAGGAAGGAACGGTTACACAGCATGGAATGGGTATTCGGGATATTCCCTCGCCTGGCAGAGCGGCAAAACCAGATGGCGGGAACACTGAGCGGTGGCGAGCGACAGATGCTGGCGATTGGGAGAGCCTTGATGTCGCGGCCAAAACTGCTCATGCTGGATGAACCCTCTTTTGGCCTGGCCCCCATCCTTGTGGAACATATGTTTACCTTGATTTCAAAGATTAACAAGGAAGGTGTAACCATCCTGCTGGTGGAACAAAATGTCCAGGCTGCGCTGGAGCTTGCACACCGGGCATACCTGCTCGAAAACGGTCGCATCGTGGGGCAGGGCGATGAAAAAGAATTGCTCACGTTCGAATCGGTCCGAAGTTCATATCTCGCTTAAATCACGCTGAAAGCATAGAAAGGTCCCCATGCTGCAAAATCTTGGTCAGAACCTCGCTTTCGGATTATTAGTAGGAGCATTGTACGGTTTGGTCGCTCTGGGTCTGTCGCTCGTCTTTGGTGTGACAAAATTCCTCAATGTTGCACACGGCGAACTCCTGATGTTCGGCGGATATGCCAGCTTCTGGATTTTCCACCTGCTGAACTGGGATCCATTTGCGTCCATTCCTCTGGCTGTCCTTTTCCTTTTCCTGATTGGCGCCCTGCTTTACTGGCTGGTTTTTTCCCGCACGGTGAAGTTGGCCGAGGAATCGAAAATCAAGAATACGCTTCTGGTAGCGTTTGGCCTATCCATCATCCTGCAAAACCTGGCGCTGCGTTTCTGGACAGCCGATGAACGGGGGATTACCACGTCCTATGCCGGGGCTGCCCTAACCCTCGCAGGTATACGCTTTCCTGCTGTTCGATTGGCGAGCCTGGGGGTTGCCATCATCTTCCTGGTAGCCCTGCAACTATTCCTACGAAAAACGTTCACGGGTAAAGCCATTCGAGCTACTGTACAGGATTGGGAAGCTGCTTCCCTGATGGGGATCGATATCCATAAGGTGTACCTGTTATCCTTTGCCATTGGTGCTGCAATAGCCGGAGCAGCTGGGACGCTGGTGGCAGTCAATTATTCCATCCAGCCTGCCATGGGACTTGATTGGACAATGAAAGCCCTGATCGTGATGGTGCTGGGAGGGTTGGGCAACATCCCCGGCACAATCATCGGAGGTCTTACTTTGGGGGTTACCGAATCCGCCACGGCATTCCTTATCAGCAGCAACTACCGGGAAGTGGCTGGTCTTGTGCTCTTTTTATTGGTTTTGATCTTCAGGCCGCAGGGGTTACTTGGGAAAAAGGAGGGATAAGCGATGAAACCAAGGCGCATCATCTCCATTGTCCTGATCGTGCTCGTGCTCGCAGCATTGATCCTGCTGCCATCTTTAATCAAGAAAGATAACGTCATCAACTTGATGATATTAGTGTTGCTCTATATGACCCTTGCATCCAGCTGGAACATCCTGGGAGGATATACCGGACAAACCAACCTCGGACAGGCGGCATTCTTTGGCATAGGTTCTCTCACAACCCGCCTGTTGTGGATCAAAGGCACCCCGTTTGTTCTGAGCTTTCTTTCCGGAGGAATTGTGGCAGTAGCGCTGGCGCTTTTGATCGGAGTGCCGGCATTCAGGCTGAAAGGTGTGTATTTTGCCATCGGCACCCTGGCACTGGCACAGATCCTCAACATAACGGTTGGCAATATTCTACCGGATATGTCTTATAACCCTGCTTTATCAAGTTACCAACTTGTACCTCGATACTATCTGTTCCTTGGGCTGGCGGTTTTTATCATTGCTTCGGCATATTTCCTGGTCAATTCCAAGTGGGGATTGGGGATGATGGCTGTTCGGGAAGGGGAAGAGGCAGCCGAATCGCTCGGCATCAGTGCATTGAAACATAAATTGCTCGCGTTGATCGTAAGCGCTTTTCTGACCGGATTGATTGGCAGCGCCTTTGCTTATTACCACGTCAGCTATTACCTTTATATGCCGTTCGGACCGGAATGGACCTTTGATCCGATGATGATGGCTTATATTGGCGGGACTGGCACCATCATTGGTCCCATCATTGGATCGATATTCTTCGTTGGACTTCAACAATTGTTGATAATGAAGATGGGGGAATGGCACCTGATCATTTTTGGCACTCTGTTTGTCCTGGTTGTGCTTTTCCTACCAGGAGGCCTGGTGGAAGCCTGGACCAAGATTCGCACGGCATTTACGAACCGGCAAAAGATCAGGAAAACAGAGAAGTTCCTTAAAAAATATACTTGAGCCCTGCCTAATTTGGCTTTCGCCAAGGAAAGGAGTACCTTATCGTCCAGAGACCCAATTAAGAGACTTCCATAAAAACCGGTAATATTCGATTCTGATCATCCTGACCAAAGAATAACAAGAAGGAGAATGTAACATGAAATCAAAGTTTTCGATTGTGGTTGTTATGCTCCTGGTTGGCGCCATGCTGGCAAGCTGTGGACCGGCTGCGACACCGACCCCGGCGCCTGCCACCGCTGCCCCAGCAACGGCTGCTCCCACTGAGGTACCCACAGAGGCGCCTACGCCTACAGAAGCTTTCCCACCTGCACCTGAATTTATTGAGATTGGAGCCTCCATTCCCCTGACCGGAAAGTTTGGCTCCCTGGGTACCCAGGTAAAAGCTGGTTATGACTACGCTATTGCCGATATCAACGCAGCTGGCGGAGTATTTGTTAAAGAGTTCAACGTGAATGTTCGGCTTCGGCTTACCTCGTATGACGATACGTCCGATCCCACCAAGGCGGTCACGAACCTGGAGAACGTTTTTGCCCAGCAGAATGTAGTTGCCTACCTGGGCGGCGCTGCCAGTGGAATGCACGCTGCCACCACCGCCATCGCCGAAAAGAACAAGGTCCCTTATTTGGGTGTCTCCTTTGCATGGTGGAATATCCACCAGCGCGGTTACAAGTACCTGTTCTCGCCGTTCCCCAAGTCTCCTGACCAGGCTCGAGACGTCTTCAAAGCCCTCAAAGAAATGATCCCCGCCGATCAGCTACCGAAGAATGTGGCCATCTTCCAGGAAAAAACCGACTGGGGCAACGAATTGGGTGGCCTATTCAACGCCGATGCCGCGCCAGCCGGATTCTCCGTGGTTTACTTTGGCACATATGCCCCCGGCGCCAAGGATTTCTCTTCCCTCGTCCTGGCAGCCAAGGCCGCCAAAGCAGAAATTCTGCTTGGCATGCCAAGTACTCCGGATGGAATCGCGATCATGAAATCACTGGTTGAGAACAACTGGACACCCAAGTTTACCCTGCTTGTAAGGGCTCCGGATGCCGCTACGTGGGGAAAAGACCTGGGCATTGCAGGGGATGATGTCGCCTTCTTCCCGGGCTGGGAATCTCATGAAACCTTCCCTGGGGATGCTGAACTCAATGCCAAGAGCCAGGCAGATCTTGGAAGACCGGCGGATGTTCTCGTAGGACCGGCTTATTCCTGTGTCCAGATCCTTGCTGATGCCATTACCCGCGCTGGAACCCTTGACCGGGACGCCATCCGCGATGCGCTGGCCGCGACCAACATGATGACCGTAATTGGCCAGGTATCCTTTAACGCCGATGGTACCGGCAATGTTTTGAATCCGCTGGTCCAGTGGCAGGCTGGGCAGATGCAACTGGTCTGGCCGCTGGATATGAAGTCCGCTGATTTCGTATACCCCGCACCGGATTTCAGCACCAGGAAGTAATTTTCATCTCTGAGAAGATAACGAAGAAAAGCAGGTGGCGATAGCCTGCAATCGCCACCTGCTTTTACACCACTCGTTCATAAAAATGGATATAACTCTGGCCTGGAAGCGCGTTATGTTTCCTTGGCGTGGAATGAAGCTGTCATGTTTCTTTCAAAGCTTGCCGTTTTCCACAGATTGCTTCATAAAATCAACAAATATTATGGCTTCTTTAGGAAGCTCCCTGTTTTTCAGGTATGCCAGAACAATATTGCTTTCTATGGTTTCTTCCAAGTGAATTGCAAGGACGTCCGGCTGCCGGTGGTACTCAAAAATCTTAACAGGCATTAGCGCTATCCCTATGTTCGTTTCCACCAGGCTGACCACGCTCACCTTGCGATGACTCGAATAGAATATGGTCGGTTCGAATCCGGCCTTCGCACATTCATCCATGACCAATTGCTGCAATTCCGTCACCCTGTCGAACATGATGAAATTGTCATTGGCCAGTTCTTTGAGCGAGATGGACGATCTGTTGGCATGCCGGTTGTTCTTGGATACCACCAACAGCATTCTATCTTTGCGGATTTCCACACATTCAAATTGGTCTTGATCCAGGTAATTATGCCGTGTAAAAGCCAGGTCAAAGCGCCCTTCAGTCAGGGCCGGCAGGATATTCAGTCCATCGATCTCTTCCAGGCTGAAGCGGATGTGTGGATTCTTATCCCTGAATTGAGAGATCACGGTCGCAATCCCATATTGAGGTAATACCGGAATGGCCGCGATAGAGAAGGAATCTGCATTGGATTTGTATCCATCCATCTCGACCAGCATGGTTTTATAGTCGGCAACAACCTTGCGCGCATGCCTCAGGAACGCTTCGCCAGCTTCCGTCAGGGATACTTTGCGTTTGCTCCGATCGAAAAGGGAAACAGACAATTCCTTCTCAAGCGAAATGATCATTTTTGAGAGGGAGGATTGGGAAATATAGTGCTCATCAGCAGCAGCCGAAAAGCTGCTTGTGTCTACGATGGAAAGAAAGTACTGGATTTGGCGGATTTCCATAACCACGTCTATTATACTATTCCATTTCTGAATAGGTTGTATCATAGAATGAATTGATATTTCACTATATGAAATGTATGATAATAACGAGAGATATAAAGAAATGACGATAGTAGAAGATGCCCTGATCCCCGTTCCGCCAGCAGATGTCTCCCAAATTCTTCGCAAATGGTTGGATCTGCCCTATGCCAACCTCTCACCGGTCCAGGCGCTGGACATTTATTTACCCGATGAAGGGGAAGAGCCGTTTCCGGTCATTATGTATATCCATGGGGGCGCCTTTGCCCTCGGCGACAAACGGAATATTGAAGTTTTACCTTACCTGAAGGGTTTGGAACAGGGATATGCGGTGGTCAGTGTGAATTACCGCTTGAGCGGCGAGGCGATTTTCCCGGCTGGGTTGCAGGATATCAAGGCTGCCATCCGCTGGGTGAGGGCAAATGGTACGCAATACCATCTTGATGGCAATCGAATTGCGGCTTGGGGCAGTTCGTCTGGCGGGAATTATGCCGCCATGATCTGTCTCACCGCGAATGTGACAGAATTTGATGATCTCCGCCTGGGGAACCCCGGATATCCCTGTAATGTACAGGCAGCGGTGGATTGGTATGGACCGACGGATTTCCAGAAAATGGACGAGCAGCTCGAAGAAAACGGGTTCGGTCCCTCGGATCACGGCGAATCAGCTTCGCCGGAATCCAGGTACCTGGGAGCGAAACTGAGCGATGTGCCTTTGAAAGTTGTTATTGCGAATCCAATGACGTATGTGCACAAGCACATGCCGCCTTTGTTGATCCAGCATGGCAGCCTGGACGTGACGGTACCGGTTCCAGCAGTCCATCATGTTCGCGGAAAAAATTGGAAAGTATGTCAGCCCGGACCGCTTTGAATTTGATATTTTGGAAGGGGCTGGTCATGGCGGTCCACAGTTTGAGTCAGATGAAAATATGCAGCGCGTGTTTTCATTCCTCGACAGACACTTGAAGTGAACCATGATCTTATAGGATGATCTCAAGGAAAGGAGGCCGGTTATAAGTGAAATAGTAGTATTCAAGAAGTGATCCTTCGTGAACAACCTGAATTTTCAAATCGTAAAGGAGAAGAATATGAGCAAGAAACTGATTTTTGTTTTGTCAATCCTCGTGGTAGCCAGCACCGTTCTTGCAGCCTGCGGCGCCAAGCCCACTGCCGCTCCGACTGCAGCCCCTGCAACCGCCGCTCCTGCAACCGCCGCCCCCGAGACTGTTGCCCCCGCGACTGTTGCACCTGCGACCGCCGCACCCGCGACTGAAGCACCCGCAACTGCAGCTGCCCCTTCTGAAGACACCACTGTTACTATGGTGCCTGCAAAACCCGGATCACCCTTCGATATTAAGGGCAAGGTAGTCTGCTATGTCATCCCTTCACTTGCGAATCCTTTCTTGAACGGCGTGGCAACTTCAGTTACCGAGAAATTTAAGGCCGATGGCGTGGATGTGAAGGTCTATGGGGCTGATGAAGGTGGATTAAATCAGCAATTCGACCAGATCGAGAACTGTATTTCAATGAAGGTCGATTTCATGTATGTCATGGCGGCCGGAGAGTTTGCTCAGTTGTTGCCCTCAGTTGAAGAAGCCAAAAAGGCTGGTATCACTGTGATGGGTGTTCCACCGCTGCAACTGGCGCCCTTTGATGCCATTATGCACACCAGCCAAAAAGAAGATGGTCAAAAAGTTGCCAAGATGGCATGCGATTTTATCAATGCCGTTTACCCGGATGCTGCTAATGGCAGTGTTGAAACAGCCATTGTTGGTGGCGCTAGTGCCAGTGTGGGGATGAACCTGCGCCATCAAGGTTACCTCACGATCAATGACATATGCCCCAAAGCCAAGCTTGTCATAGATATGGATATTCCCACTGATAGCATACCGGCCGGTCAGGCTGCTGCCGAGAACGCTTTAACTGCGCATCCAAACATCAAGGTGTTCATTGGCCAATCCTCTGCCCATGGTCAGGGCATTGCCAATGCCATAAAAGCACTGCCAAATGTCGATCTGGCGAAGTACGGCGTCTTTGCAGGCGATATGGATCCTTCCATGATCCCCGTAGTCACCAGTTGCGCAGATCCCTATAAGGGTTTTGTTGCAATCGGCGGAACTTCTCTTGACCAAGCCACCTACGAACAGGTCAAGAAAATGTTACAGGGTGTTGAACATCCAAACATCATCAACGATGTATTGGAACCGATACATTGCGATTTCAGCACGCTAAAATAAAACCACGAGCTTTTGGTTAATACCTTAATGAAGGGGGGGTTACCCCCCCTTCATTAAATATAAGAGGTGAAAAAAGAATGGATGCCAAGGTGGTTTTATCCCTGGAAAATGTTTCCAAGAAATACCCGGGTGTTCTCGCCCTAAATAAGGTTTCAATGGATTTTCTTGAAGGCGATGTGCATGCCTTGCTGGGGGAAAATGGCGCTGGCAAATCCACACTGATCAAAGCGGTAGCCGGGGCCATCGATATAGATTCAGGAATTATTAAAATAAATGGACAAGAATATCATAAGATTACTCCTTCCCTTTCCAGGAGCCTTGGTATTGAAGTCATTTATCAGGAATTTAATCTTGTCCCCGCCTTGTCAGTTGCAGAGAACATATTCTTGTGTGAAAAAAGTGAGAATTCAATACTATTTAATACCAAAGAAATCGAGAAAAAAGCAGTCAGGGTCCTGGATCGATTTGGCGTGAGCATTCACCCGCGAAGCGCGATTCAGGATTTGTCAATCGCTGAGCAACAGATCGTTGAAATTGCAAAAGCAGTATCAAAGAATGTGAAAATATTAATCATGGACGAGCCTTCTGCTCCGTTAAGCGTTTCGGAAGTAGAGATGATGTTCAAGATCATCAACCAGTTGAAAAATAACGGTGTGACAGTCATTTATATCTCTCATCGTTTGGAAGAGGTTTTTCGAATTTCTGATCGTGTGAGCGTGATGCGTGATGGATGCTATGTCACAACAAAGATTACCAAAGAAACCAACCGGCAGGAACTGATAAACCTGATGGTTGGACGGGAATTGAAGGAAAGCTATCCTCCCCGAAAAAATCCACCTGGCGAAATTGCGTTGGAAGTAAAAAATCTCACTGGCAACGGCGATCGAGATATCTCCTTTTCAGTGCGGAAAGGTGAAATATTGGGAATTTCTGGATTGGTGGGTGCTGGTCGAACAGAATTGGCTCAACTTCTCTTCGGTGCCGCCCATGAGGAACAAGGCGAAATGTGGATCAAAGGGAATCCGGTAAAGATCAAATCCCCTTCGGATGCCATAAAACATAAAATTGGTTTTTTAACCGAGGATCGAAAGGGACAAGGTCTGTTCCTCGAAATGGCGGTGAAGTGGAATATTGTTTTTCCGATCGTTAAGCAAATTTCAAAATATGCTGTTGTGAACACCAAAAAAGAAGATGAGATCGCCAGTAATTTCAAGGAACGGATCAATATCAAGACTCCCAGCTTATTACAGCAAGTGATCAACCTGAGCGGTGGCAACCAGCAGAAAGTTGTCCTGGCAAAATCGCTGGCGGCTGAGTCGGATATCCTGATCTTTGACGAGCCAACCAGAGGGATTGACGTTGGTGCAAAACAGGAAATTTATCATTTGATGACCGAACTGGCTGATAACGGGATTGCGATCCTGATGATCTCTTCAGACATGGAGGAATTGTTGGGGATGTCAGACCGGATCATCGTCATGTGTGAAGGCGAATTGGTCGGAGAAGTCGAAAAAGAGCAGTTCAATCAGAATTATATTCTCGACCTCGCCTCGGGGACCCATTAACTATTGGAGGAATAAGTAATGAGTAATCAGTCAGCGTTTTTCAAGGACTTTGGCGTTCGGTTTGGATTGATTCTAAAAAAGAATGTTCCTTTTCTGATCCTGCTCTTTTTATTGATCCTGTTCTCATTCATAGCTCCTAAATTCATGACATTTGGAAATCTCCGGACCTTGATACGCCAGGTGTCATTTTCAGGAATTAGCGCTGTTGGTCTTATGTTTGTGATGATCAGCGGTGGCATTGATCTCTCGATTGGCTCTCAGATCGTGTTTAGCAATGTACTTCTGGCGATCATGATGGTTGATTGGAAATTACCACCCGCATTGGCAATTCCCCTTCTCTTACTAGTGGGAACAGGGTTAGGCGCGGTCAATGGATTTCTCTGCATTAAACTTAAAATCCATCCACTCATTATTACCCTGGGCACCTCCGCAATTTTTAAAGGCTTTGGATATATCATCAATCGGTCCAGGAATATCATGGGGTTCCCCGATTCCTTCCGCTGGTTTGGTCAGGGTTATGTTTGGGGAATCCCCGTGCCCGTCATCGTCATGATTATTGTGGCGTTGATCGGGTCTTTCATCCTGACCAAGACCTACTTTGGCAGACGGGTATTTGCATTGGGTGGAAATGAAGAAGCAGCCCGCCTTGCAGGTGTGCATATCAATAGAATGAAAGTTATCCTGTTTATGATATGCGGCTTTATCTCCTCGATCACCGCTGTATTACTTCTATCCAGAGTTTTTGCAGGTCAGACAGTCACAGGGCAGGGGCTAGAATTCGACTGCCTCACTGCTGCACTTCTGGGTGGTGTCAGCTTCAAGGGGGGTGAAGGCTCCGTTTTTGGTTTGATGGTTGGCATCATCATCATCGGTGTGTTGAACAATGCAATGCAGTTGGCCAGCTTTCCTGATTTTTCCCAGACTGTTGTTAAAGGCTCGGTTCTATTAATTGCAGTAGCCTTTGATGTTTATCAGAAAAATCGAAAGGCGAAAGAAACTGTTGCGAAAGTGGCCGCTTAAGGGAATACCCGCCCGTATGCCAAAATCATTTCCTGCACCTGGCGGAAGACATTACGCCATCCAATTCCAGCCTCCCCCGGCAGACACCTCTTTCGTTACCCATAAATTCTTGGATATCCGTTATGCCTTTCAGTCTGCATCGCAGATGCTCGATATCTACCTGCCAGAGTCGGGGGAAGGACCTTATCCGGTCATCATGCATATTCATGGCGGCGCTTTCATGGGCTGCGACAAGGCCGATCAGCAGATGTTGCCTGCAATCCAGGCTTTGAAGAGAGGCTATGCGGTGGTGGCGGTAAATTACCGGCTAAGCTGCGAAGCCAAGTTCCCTGCACTAGTCCACGATGTCAAGGCGGCTGTGCGCTGGGCGCGGGCCCACGCCGGTCGCTACCATCTTGATCCGGAAAGGATCGCAGCCTGGGGTGGTTCAGCGGGAGGATATCTTGCTTCGATGCTGGGCGTTTCTGCCGGCGTACCGGAACTCGAAGATCTCCACCAGGGAAATCCCGATCAACTCTGTCATGTCCAGGCGGTGGTTGTCTGGTACGGCCCGACTAATTTCCTGAAAATGGATGAGCAACTGGCTGCCTCCGGATTGCTCGCCCCGCAGGGCATGCGTCACTCTGATCCCTATTCCCCTGAAGCGCTCCTGCTTGGTAGAAGGATTACCCGCCTGCCCATCCGGGTGGCGGCCGCCAATCCCGAGACCTACATACGGGAAAATGCTGCGCCATTCTTCATCCAGCATGGTACTCGCGATGCCGTGGTACCTTTCCAGCAATCCATTAATTTTGCCGAAAAACTGTCCCGGGCCATTGGCAAGAAGAGTGTACGGCTTGAATTGCTTGAGGGCGCCGAACATGCCGATCCCCGATTTGAGACGCCGGAAAACGTCGCCAAAGTCCTGGATTTCCTGGCTGATCACCTGAAGATTGGTTAACTGAAGGATCCTCTCAGGATTTTATTAAGCATCAATTCCTGGGATTGCTCGATTTAGTGAAAGCATTCTTGTCAAAGGAAATATTTCCCTTATGCAGTAACATTTGATGAATTTAAAGAAATGCTCCCTTGACTCGTCGTACCCCGTTACCCGAAAAACCAGATGCGTCAAAAATCATTAATTTATATGCCGAAAATTCAATTATTAACCCCCACATCACTTTTTGAAGGTCTCTGGTCGATCGACGGACCAGCCAATGATTTGATGTACCTGGTCACCGGTGCACATCATGCCATGCTGGTGGATACCGGCATGGGAATCGGTGACCTTGCTGGAACTGTTCGCAGCCTGCCGTTGATAGTGGTCAACACCCACGGGCATCCCGATCATGCCGGGGGCAATGGCGGTTTCGATGAAGTCTGGCTGGCACCGCAGGACGAGGCGCTGATGCGCGAGATGACCGCCGACCAGTTCCGCCTGGAGGACTTGAAACGGGCGCGTGGCGAAGACGACCCGGAATACCATCGCATGGCCGAAAGCCTGTTACCAGTCCGCCCCTCCCGGCTGCAAGCATTGCTGCCTGGCCAGATCATTGACTTGGGCGGCCGCTGTTTCGAGGTGCTTCCGCTTCCCGGGCATACGCCTGGCTCGATCTGCTTGCTGAACTCTGATGAGAAATTGCTCTTCTCTGGCGATTCGATCGTTGGCTCTCCAGTCTGGATGTACTTGCAGCATTCCACCTCGCTCAGCACATACTTGGCATCTCTGAAGAAGGTTCGGGAACGGCAGACCGAGTTTGATCTCCTCTTCCCCGGTCACCAGCCTGCGCCGCTGGGCAAGGATCAATTGGATCACTTGATCTCTTGTGCTGAGGAGATTCTGGATGGACGCGGCGTTGGGGAACCAACTCACACCTTCGCTGGGGAAGGACTTCAGTGGAAACACGCATCTGGCATCATCATTTATGACCCTCACCGTTTATATTGAATTGTCAGTATGAAAGGAGAATCTTATAGTAATGAAACCATTCCCTGGTGAGCATTCTCCAATGAGCCTGGGTAGCCCGTTACGACCCGGTGGTCCGGGTGGACGGGACGAACCGCCCCCCATGCATATTCCCGGCGTGGATTTCCCAGCCACGAAAGCCCAACCGCGTTACCGTGACCTTGCCTATGCTGCCCTTTCTCCAGCCCAGAGACTTGACCTGTATTACCCCGATGTCAGCGGTCCTTTTCCGTTGGTGCTGATGGTGCACGGGGGAGCTTTTATGTTTGGCGATAAAGCCGACCCGATCAGTACGGCCGGCACGGATGAACTGCTTGCACATGGCTTTGCCGTCGCCGGTCTCAATTACCGTTTGAGCGGCGAGGCCAAGGCACCCGCGCAGATCCAGGATGTAAAGGCTGCGGTGCGTTGGTTGCGCGCCCATGCCTTAGAATATGCGCTGGATCCAGATAAGTTCAGCGCATGGGGGGCATCGGCCGGGGCAAACCTGGCTGCCTTGCTGGGTACCGCGATCGGGATACCAGCCCTGGAAGATGCGGAATTGGGTAACCCGCAAGTATCCAGCCGGGTGCAGGCAGTGGTGGACTGGTTCGGGCCGACTGATTTCCTGCTGATGGACCGCCAGCTGATCGAATTGGGGTTTCCACCATCCCATGATGACCCCGACTCACCCGAGTCACTCTTGATCGGTGCGCCGGTCCAGACCCGCCCAGATCTGGTGAAGAGCGTCAACCCGATCACATATATTACATCGGAAGCTGCACCGTTTTTAATCGAACACGGCACGCACGATACCGTGGTTCCTTACTTACAGAGCAAAATATTAGCCGAGGCGTTTGCAAGCAAGGCAGGACCGGATCGGTTAACGTTTGTCCCCCTGGAAGACGCCGGTCACGGCGGAGGACCACAGTTCTGGGATCCTTCAAATGTGAATTTGGTGATCAGCTTTCTGGAAAAACATCTAAAGGCGAAACCATAACGCGATGCCCATCTTTACTAGACACTAACCAATTCTAGCCTGGAGGGTTCCAGGGAAATCCATGACCAGGTGTCCCGGCATCCCTGGGGCTGAATGCTGATTTTCACCTCTACCGTAAGATCCAAATCTAATTGGTAATTCCTGGCGTTGGCCCGGCATTGAAAGTGCACCCGCACAGTGATCTGGCTGCCGCGGTGCGCCAGGAGGGTGATGGTGGACATCCGGTTCCGAGATGGGTTTTATTGACACTATTTCCCTTTAAGGTATAATACCGCTCGCACGGCCGACTAGCTCAATGGTAGAGCAACTGACTCTTAATCAGTGGGTTCGGGGTTCGAGCCCCCGGTCGGTCACCTGTATATGGGGATAAAAAGAGCCTCCGAAATGGAAGGCCTTTTTTTTACAACAACCTCGTAACCACCGTATAATCATTTGACAGCCACCTGAATAACCCGAAATAACCGTGTGTGTATAGAGGGTGATTGTCACTTTACCTGTGTTTGGTACGGGGGTGGGATCAGCTTTCTTCGGTATGTGATTCCATTGATCGCGGAAGGCAGGATTTTCGGTTAAAATCTGCCTGCGGCCATGCCTGAATTCCTGAAACTTATCCCTCCATTCGAAGCTCTGACCCTGCTCATGCGTTCCCTTCCCTCCGAAGAGCCTTGCGGGGAGTGGGCTGACACACTCCACGCGCTAGGACGCATTACGGCTGGAGAGATTCGTGCTCCGCATTCGCTGCCAGCTTTTCCCAGGAGTGCCATGGACGGCTATGCAGTCCGGGCCAGTGAGACCTTTGGAGCGTCTGAAAGCATCCCGGGCTACCTGGTACTTGCCGGGGAAGTGCCCATGGGGGCCGGGCCGGACTTTGCTTTACAACCCGGACAGGCTGCCATCATCCATACTGGAGGGATGCTGCCCAAATATGCCGATGCTGTTGTAGCCCTGGAACAGAGTGAAATTGCCCGGCCGGGTGAGATTGAGATCATGCGGGCTGTCGCCAAGGGAGAGAATGTGATCCTGGAGGGGGAGGATGTCATGAAAGGACAAGTGATTGTCTCGCGCGGAATCCGGATCCGCCCGGCGGAAGTGGGCGGTTGCATGGCTCTTGGGATCACGCAAATCAGGGTGGCTGTAAAACCGAAGATTGGGATCATCTCCAGCGGAGATGAAGTGATTCCACCGGAACAGGCGCCTGGCCCGGGCCAGGTACGCGATGTAAATTCCTACACGCTGTCAGCCTTGGTGACCGAAGCGGGCGGGGAACCCGTCTTGTATGGGGTTGTCCAGGACCGGCTCGAAGCAATCCAGGAGAGCCTCGCCAGGGCTTTATCCGAATGCCAGGCGGTGGTCATCACTGCCGGCTCGTCTGCCAGCGTGCGCGACATGACCGCCGAGGCGATTGCCGCCCAGGGGGCTCCCGGGGTGCTTGTGCATGGAGTTAATGTGCGGCCTGGGAAACCAACCATCCTGGCGGTGTGCGATGGCCAGGCAGTGATCGGTCTGCCGGGCAATCCGGTCAGCGCCATGGTGATCGCCCGCCTGTTCGTCACGCCGGTAACAAAGAAATTGCTGGGGGTGAAAGTGGAACGCCCAGGCGCAGCCTGCCTGGCCCGACTCACTGTGAACGTTCCCTCGCAGGCCGGGCGCGAGGATTGGATACCAGTCAAATTAATCTCCCAATCAGACCGTAGTGCGGAAGGCGAAAACTGGCTGGCAGAGCCCATCTTTGCAAAAAGTAATCTCATTTTCTCACTTGCGGCGGCGGATGGCTTGTTTTGTATACCACCCGATGTGACCGGGTTGGAGACGGGAGAGCGGGTACAAGTTTTTCTCCTTTAGAAAGATTGGATATGGATATGTCTGTATATCTTCACGATATTCCCCTGGTTGACGCTTTAGCCCGTTTTGAAGCTGCCTTGAAAGAGGCGGACCTCTGGCGCGTTCTCGGCCTGGAGACGATACCACTGGATGAAAACGCCCTCGGACGTGTCCTGGCGGAACCGGTCATAGCCAGGATATCTTCACCACATTATCACGCTTCGGCGATGGATGGGTTTGCCGTCCACGCTGACCAGACGGCAGGCGCGCAGCCTTCCAGCCCGCTGGTACTGAGCATGGGTGATGAAGCCCGCTATGTGGATACGGGTGATCCCATCCCGGAAGGTTTTGACGCGGTCATTCCGATCGAGAACGTGGAGTCGCTGGATGAATCTGGGGGGATCACACGAAATTTGCGTGCGCCCAGGGCTGTGCGCATCCGTACTGCGGTCACACCCTGGTCGCATATCCGCCTGATGGGGGAAGATATCATTGCCACGCAACTGGTGCTGGCGGCTGGCCAGGTGCTGCGCCCGGTGGACCTGGGGGGGATTGCCGCGGCGGGATACCAGGAAATCAAAGTTGCCCGGAGACCACGCGTGGCGGTCCTGCCGACCGGAACGGAACTGGTCCCGATCGGGGGCGAATTAAAGCCTGGCAGCATCCTGGAGTACAACAGCCTTGTCCTGGCGGCACAGGTGCAAAATTGGGGCGGCCTGGCTACCCGGCTGCCCATTGTCCCGGATGATTTTGAGGCCATCTGCGGGAGCGTCATGGAAGCTGCCCTTGAGAATGACCTGATCCTGCTGGGTGCGGGTTCATCGGCGGGGGCCGAAGATTTTTCAGCCAAAGTCGTGCAAAAGTTGGGAACCCTGTTGGTGCATGGTGTGGCAGTAAGGCCGGGTCACCCGGTCATTTTGGGAATGCTGCAGGCTGGCAATCGGATGCTGCCGGTCATCGGCGTTCCCGGCTACCCCGTCTCCTCGGCCATGACAGGGGAGATCTTTGTCGAACCGCTGCTCGCCAGGTGGCTGGGCCGGCGGGCAAATGAGCTGCCGGTCGAAATGGCCAGACTGGCTCGCAAGATCACCTCTCCAGGCGGTGATGATGACTATGTGCGGGTAGCCCTGGGCAAGGTGGGAGAGAATATCCTGGCTGCGCCGCTGGCACGCGGGGCGGGTATCATCACCTCGCTGATCCGTGCGGATGGATTATTGGTACTGCCGCGCGGCGTGCAGGGCGCAGAAGCGGGTGAGAACCTCCCCGTGCAGCTTTACACGAAAAAAGCGGATGTTGAACGGACGATTTTCTGCATAGGTTCGCATGATCTCACCCTTGATCTGCTCGCCCAATTCCTGGCAGGGCGCGATCGCCGGCTGGTCTCCTCCAATGTGGGCTCGCAGGGCGGGTTGGTGGCGTTATCTCGCGGGGAGGCGCACCTGGCGGGTTCCCACCTGCTTGACCTGGAAACAGGCGAATACAATGTGACTTATCTGCCTCAATACTTGCCTGGTATCCCGGTACGCCTGGTGGCATTGGTCCTGCGCGAACAGGGGCTTTTATTACAGAAAGGCAACCCCAGGAATATAAAATATCTGGCGGATATCAGCAAGCCCGGAGTTCGCTTTGTGAACCGGCAACGCGGGGCGGGGACTTGCGTTTTACTTGATTATCAATTGAACTTGAATGGAATTCCTCCCGAATCCATTCGGGGGTACAACCTGGAGGAATATACCCATTTGGGTGTTGCCGCGGCCGTTGCTTCGGGGCGCGCGGATTGCGGTCTTGGCATTGCCGCGGCAGCCCAGGCCCTCGAATTGGATTTTCTCCCATTATTCCAGGAACGTTATGATCTGGTCATCCCCAAGGTCCACGCAGAAAGCGACCTTTTGGCGCCTCTGTTCGATATCATCGTTGGGAAAGAATTCCGTACAGCCGTGATGTCCATGCCTGGTTATGATGTTTCGGTCATGGGGAAATTGATCCAAGCGACGTAATATAGTCCACCGCTTCTTTGGTAAGTTGGAAATCGGGGAAAAGGGTGATTAAAGTCACTTGAATTTTGCCGTTAAAATAATTAAAGTGATTAATACAGCCGGAAACAATCATAATTCTGGATAATCATGTCGAAAATCGACAAAATCGACTTGCAAATTGTCGAACTGCTCATGCAAGAAGGTCGCATGCCAGCGGCGGAGATTGCTCGCCGAATTGGGGGAATTACTGAACGTGTTGTCCGTTATCGGATTGACCAAATGACACAGGAAGGCCTCATAACGATCAGTGCAATTGCCCATCCTCAGAAAATCGGTTATTCCGTGGCTGCCGATGTCCTCCTGGAGGTGGAAACAGGGCGAATTCAGGAAGTGGCCCAAAAATTAGCCGGATTTGATTGCATCAGTTATGTAGCCTGTTCAATTGGCGAGACGGATGTTAGCGTTCAGGTACTTGCCAAAGACACAGCTGAAATATACCGTTTGGTCACTGAAGTCATCGGAAAGATCCCGGGCATCCGGAAAACCATCACTTCCATCGTTCCTGTCGTCTTGAAGGATGTCTATCAATGGCGAATTCCTTCCAGCACTGTAGAAGATGAAATAATTAAGAGAGAAATTTAATAAATAACATAATTTCACTATTAGAGGAAGGAGGTTCCACTCAAATTAGTTTTCGTTAAAAATTGCATTCTGTTCTTTTAATTACCAACACACTCAATGAGGAGGAAGTAATGTCCGAACAAATGGCGTTTGCTCGTAAAGCCAGTGGACTGGTACGGGGGCTTTCTATTTTGGATGCATTCGGCGTCGGTTTTATGAATCAGGGGATCACCGTCTCCATGTGGGTCATGATCAGCATGGGTCTGTCGGTTTATACCGGCGGCAATCTGATCATTGCCACACTCCTTTCTGCCTTCTTTTGCGGGGTTGGTTTCCCCCTTGTGTGGGGTATCCTGGGCGGTTCCATGCCGCGGTCTGGTGGGGAATATATCTATAACTCACGCATTCTCCACCCCTTGATCGGCATTGCGGAATCGTTCGGTAATGCCTTCGTGTGGATCATGTGGATTTATGTTCTGGCTCCCTGGACCGTGGACCCCGGCCTGGTGATGTTGTTCCAGTTCCTGGGAAAGCCGGAATGGGCGGCTTTCTGTACCACCAAGCTTGCGCTTTTCGCGATATCTTCGGTGGTGAATGTGGCCGCATTGCTATTTCTGATCTTTGGGATGAAAGTCTTTGCCAGGGCACAGAAGATTGTCATGGGCCTGGCCATGCTTGGCATGTTTGTAATATTAATAATTTTCACTTTCACCTCTCACGACACTTTTGTAGCCTCCTGGAATGCCATCGCCGCGCAGTACGGGTCATTGGACTTCAATGGTTTCCTGACATCTGCGAAGGCGGCCATGCAGGAAGCCGGAACTGCACTGCCGACCACCTGGAACTGGTTTGACACCCTGGGTGTGATGGTGGCCGGTTCGTGGATGTTTGCCTATTCCTACTGCATCACCTTTATCGCCGGTGAGGTCAAGCGCCCGGACAAGGCCATCATCCTGGGCAACCTGTTCGCAGTTCTGGTTCCGGCCTTTTTCATGCTCTGGCTGGCTATCGTTCTCTATCGCGTTGTGGGATTCCAGTTCCTCTCGGCGACTGCCTGGGTGGATTACAACGGCCTGGCAGGATATACCGTGCCATGGTCAACCCATTTTGTCGGGTTGGCTGCCATGCTGACCCGCAGTCCAATCCTGCTCATTTTGATGGCGAGCTCGTTCATCCTGTTCAATATATGGTATGTGGCACTCTCCTACCTGGCTTTCCCGCGCATCCTGTTTGCCTGGGGTATGGACCGCATGGGTCCCAAATGGTTCACCGATATCGATTATCGCTGGGCCACACCGGTCAAGAACCATATCCTATGCTTCGTACTGGGTGAGATAGGCATTGCTTTGTATGCCTTCTGGCAAAACCCGATGTCTGGCCTCTCGATCACGGCCTTGGAGATTGTTTCTGTCTTTGGCGTGACTGCTATTGCCGCCACGATCTTCCCATATGTCAAGAAGGTCAAGAACATCTGGGATTCCTCCCCATACAAAACCTGGAAGATCTTCAATGTCCCGGCGATCACAATTGGCGGCATCGTCAACCTGATCTACCTTGGGATCCTCTTCTATTTTTATGTTGTCATGCCCAATTTCGAAGAGCTGACCACTGCTTCCCTGTTCCTTTATGCGGGCATTTGGGGTCTGGGGATCATCTGGTACTTTGTCTGGAAAGGGCTCAATAACCGGACAGGTGTGGATGTCAAAATGACCTACGGCGAATTGCCGCCAGACTGAGCCTTATTTATCGTCGGCGAAGGACGTGGCCATATCCGGCTGCGTCCTTTGCCTTTCCATTCATTCCTTTACAAGAGGAGATGTTATGGGTAAACAAATAAGAATATTTTTTGTTACCGACATCCATGGTTCGAATCTTTGCTATCGTAAATTCCTTAATGCTCTGAAAGCCTATAATGTGGACGTGGGCATCCTGCTGGGTGACCTGACCGGTAAAGTGCTTGTTCCCCTGGTGGCAAAACCGGAGGGAGGCTGGCAAACCACTTTGATGGGCCAGCATACCGAGGTCCCTACGCAGGATGATCTGGATAAACTTAAAAAGACCATCGAGCTGATGGGGTATTACTGGGTTCACCAGACCCTCGAAGAATTCCGGGAGTATAAGTCTGACCCGAAAAAAGTCGACCTGTTGTTCAAATCCTTGATGCTGGCCCGTTTGAAGGAATGGGTTGCTCTGGCCGATCAACGTCTGGCAGGGACAACTTACAAGGTCTATATGGCTCCTGGCAACGACGATCATATGGAGACGGATGGGGTGATTGAAGATTTGGCAGTCATCGTCAACTGTAACAACAAGAATGTCATGGTGGGTGACCATGAAATGGTTACCTTTGCCTGGACAAACCCGACTCCCTGGAATACGCCGCGAGAAAAAACAGATGAAGAGCTGGAGCCGATGCTGGAAGAATTGATCTCGAAAGTTCAAGACAAATCCAACGCGATCTTCAATTTCCATGCACCCCCATATGGCTTTGCCCTGGACCTGGCTCCCGAACTGACCAAAGACCTCGTACAGGCGGCGGATCGGAAGATTTCACGTTGGCAGCCGCGCCGTTGCGAAAATGATCGAGAAATATCAGCCGTTGCTTGGTCTGCATGGGCACATCCACGAATTGCGCGGTGTTCAGAAGATCCATAGGAGCACCATCATCAATCCTGGCAGCGAATATTCTGAAGGGATCTTGAAAGGTGTGGTCATTGTGCTCGAAAAGGGCAAAGTGAAGGATTACGTCTTCACATCCGGATAGGAGCAATATGATGCAAAAACAGTTCCGATTGCCGAAAGACATCCCGCTCGACGAGTATCCCAAGCCGGAAGCTTATCTTGAGGAGGCGCGTGCCCTGACCGAGGCGGCCCAAAAGAAAGGCATGATCCTGCGCGTGATGGGACCGATTGCCCTGCATTATTATTTCCCGGATTACGTGGATCTCTACCGCCGCATGGAGCGATTGGGGGAACGTGTCTTCACTGACATCGATTATGCCGCCTATGGTAAAAATCGCAACAATCTGGTGCCATTCTTCGAGTTGCAGGGCTATTCACTCGAGAAGCGCGCTGCCATGATCAGTGGAGGCACCCGGATGATCTTTTTCGCCGGCCGAATACCAATGATCGATGTGTTCTTCGATAAACTGGATTACAACCACCCGATTGACTACCGCGGCCGCCTGGAACTGCATCCATATTGCGTCTCCCTGGCGGATTTGCTGCTGCAGAAGTTGCAGATTGTCCAGATCAATGACAAGGACCTCAAGGATGCCATGCTATTGCTCTTGGCGGGCCCGCTCGGAGATAGTGACAAGGATGAGATCAATGCCAAATATATCGCCAAGCTTTTCTCCGATGATTGGGGTTTTTACCATACTGCCATCATCAACCTGGTACGCATCACGGAGGCTATGCCGGGGGTAAAGGCACTGACGGACGATCAGCGCACTGCCATCGGTGCAAAAGTCGACGCCTTGCTCAAAATCATCGAGGATGCTCCCAAGTCTGGCAGGTGGAAAAGCCGCGCCAAGACCGGTACAAGTAAGCAATGGTTCAAAGAAGTGGCTGACTGGGCATGAAATTGGAATGGGAGAATCATATGGCTCAAAATATCGAAGAAGCCCTGCAATATTCCAACCGCTGGATGGAGATCATTCATAAGCCAGAAGTCCCGGTGGAGGAAGGCAAGATTATTATTGAGGAGTTCAAGCAGAATTTTGCCGAGCACTTTAACAGGGGCTGGCTGGAGTACCGCAAATCCGTAACCGAGGCCGGGGATTGGGCTTCTGCTGAATGGTCGGGATCCGGTGCGGTTTTCCGGGACATCCTCGGGCGTGAGTACCTGGATTGCCTGGGCGGGTACGGGATGATGGACCTGGGCTGGGGCCACCCGGATGTGGTCGCGGCGGTGCGTGACCAGTTGACCCACCGCACCCCGATGCCCAGCCAGGAATTGATCGATCCTCTGCGGGGGGTGCTGGCCCGGTTGCTGGCGCTGATCACTCCTGGAGATATCAAGTATAGTTTCTTTGCTGCCAGTGGCACGGAATCGATTGAAGGCGCCATCAAACTGGCTAAGATGTACACAAAAAAGCCGGCTTTTATTGCTTCGCTGAAGGCCTTTCACGGCAAGACCATGGGCTCGCTGAGCATGATCGGCAAATCCGATTACCGTGAACCGGTCGGGATGCTGTACGGCGGGCCGGTTTACCACGTCCCGTTTGGAGATGCTGATGCGGTGGAACGGCAGTTGGAAACCTGCAAGACGCTTGGGATCGGCGTAGCCGGAGTTTTGATGGAACCCATCCAGGGCGAGGCGGGCGCGATCGTACCGCCGGAGGATTTCTGGCCGCGCATCCGTGAAGCTACCCGGCATTATGGCACCCTGCTGCTCGCTGACGAAGTGCAAACCGGCTTGGGCCGGACGGGAAAACTCTGGGGTGTGGAGCACTGGAACGTTGTCCCGGATATTCTATCGGTTGCCAAGTCTCTGGGTGGTGGGGTGATGCCGGTGAGTGCCTTCTGCTCGACGGAGGAAATCTGGCAGTGCATGATGTACCCGAATCCTTTCATCCATACCACCACCACGGGCGGCGGGGCGCTGGCTTGCTCGGCGGCCATTGCGGCGATCAACGTCACGTTGCGCGACCGGTTGTGGGAAGTGGCGGCGGCCAAAGGGGATTACCTGATCCCCAGGCTGAAGGAATTGGCTTCGAAACATCCACAAATTTACAAAGGGATCTCCGGAAAGGGGCTGCTGATCGGCATGCATTTCCAGACGCCCGAGATCGGTTACAGCGTGGCCGCGGGACTGTTCAAACGCGGTGTGCTGGTGGCCGGAACGCTCATCAGTGCCCAGACGGTGCGCATCGAGCCTCCGCTTGTCATCACGTATGAACAGATCGATGAGGTGTTGAACCGGCTGGAAAATACCCTGGAGGAGGTGGCAAAAACACTTTAATTTCTGCTACCTCCTTTTTGGTGAGAATCGTCATAATTTGACCGCATTTTGTAATGAAAACGCAAAAAATAGTTGATTCTAATGATGAAAAGTTGTAAGATGGTGATATGGAAAATAAGGATGCCGGCCCGTCTAGTGAATTGGATGAAATAGATCGTCAGATCATTTCCATCTTACAGCAAGATGGTCGCGTTCCGTTTGCCCAGATCGCCAAGCAATTAAAGGTTTCCGCAGGGATGATCCGGATCCGCTACAATCGACTGGCGGAAATGGGGGTTTTGCGGGTCGTTGCGATCACCAACCCTCTGCGGATGGGCTATCAAACGTTGGCGTTGATCGGTATTAAAGTGGACGGCAGAGCCTTACGGGAAATCGCTGACCAGATTGCTGCAATGGAAGAGGTGATCTACTTGATCATTGTCAGCGGCGGGTTCGACATCATTGCTGAAATTGTCTGCCGGGACCAGGACGACCTGCTGCAGTTTCTCACGGAACGCTTATACAAAATTGAAGGTGTGCGCGAGTCAGAATCTTTCATGCACCTGAAGATTGTGAAGGAAGTTTACTTCTGAGATCACCGGCGAAAGCCGGATAAAAAATCTTTTAAAAGGAGAAAATCATGAAAGTCTTACTCGTTGGTACAGGGGGTGTGGGGGAAGCCATTGCCCGGATCGCCAAGGATCGCCCCTGGGTGGAACAGGTCGTGATGACCGACTACAGCCGGGAAAGGCTCAAGGAAGTGCAAGACAAACTCGGAGATGCCAGGCGATTCCCCATCGAATGGATCGATGCAAGCAAGCGCGAAATGATCGAGGAGCTGGCCAAGAAATACAAGGTGAACCTCATCATGAATGCCTGCGACCCATCCTTCAATGAGCCGATTTTTGATGCGGCTTATAATGTCGGCTGCACGTATATGGACATGGCGATGACCCTTTCCTGGCCACACCCAGAAGACCCTTATCATAAACCGGGTGTCAAGCTGGGCGATTACCAGTTCGAGCGCGCCAAGAAATGGGAAGAGAAGGGCATCTTATGCCTGGTCGGCCTGGGCGTCGAGCCCGGCATGGCGGATGTATTTGCCAGGTATGCCGCCACACACCTTTTTGATGAGATCGAGGAAATTGGGGTGAGGGATGGATCCAACCTCGAAGTGCGTGGTTACGAATTTGCTCCGAATTTTTCTATTTGGACGACCATCGAGGAATGCCTGAACCCTCCGGTTATCTGGGAAAAAGACAAAGGCTGGTATACCACGGCGCCTTTCTCCGAGCCGGAGATGTTCGAGTTCCCGGATGGCATTGGGAAACAGGAGTGCATCAACGTGGAACACGAGGAAGTATTGCTGGTGCCGCGCTGGGTCAACTGCAAGCGTGTCACCTTCAAGTATTCGCTGGGCGAACAGTTCATCTCGGTACTCAAGACCTTGCACATGCTCGGCCTGGATAACAAGGAAAAGATCCAGGTCAAGGATGTCATGGTGGCCCCGCGCGATGTGGTGGCGGCCTGCCTGCCGGATCCCGCCCACCTGGGCGACCGGATGTTCGGGTTGACCTGCGCCGGTACCTGGGTTAAAGGGAAAAAAGATGGGAAGCCTCGCCAGGTCTACCTCTACCAGGTGGCCGATAACGAAGAGTGCATGAAGCGCCTGGGCTGCCAGTCGGTGGTGGCCCAGACCGCCTTCAACGCGGTCATCGGTTGGGACCTGTTGGAGCATGGCGAATGGAAGGGTGTGGGTGTCCTTGGACCGGAAGCCTTTGATCCAGTTCCATTCATGAATAAAATGGCCGATTATGGCTTCCCGTGGGGAATGAAGGAAATGTAATTTGACAACCCTTTCCCATACATAATGTGCGGGGAGGGGACTAGACTTAAAAGGAGAATGTTACATGGCTGAGAAAATGGTACTGACCCAGGTGGAAAAGAGCAAACTCAAGCGCGAATTGACTTTGCTTCCGCTGTTTGGTTTACTCTATTTCACTGTCTGCGGGGGTTCGTTTGGCGTGGAACCGATGGTCAGCTTATCCGGGCCGGGGTTTGCCCTCGTGTTGTTATTCCTGACCCCGCTCGTATTCAGCATTCCCAATATGCTGATGGTACGCGAACTGCAATCCATGATGCCCGCGGAAGGCGCTTATTATCACTGGTTGAAAAAAGCCTTCGGTCCGTTCGTCGGTTTCATGGGCGGTTGGATGAACTGGGTGGTTTCATGGGTGGACGTATCCATCTACCCGGTCCTGGCGGCCACATACCTGGCATTCTTCATCCCGGCGCTAAGCGAAGGCGCAACAATCGGTGGAGTTTATGTCTCCGGGGTTGTGCTTTCCTTCATCGTCGCGATGCTGCTGATCTGGTTGATCAGCTACCTCAATATCCGCGGGGCCCGGCTGACCGGTCTGACCACTGACTGGCTGGGTGCCGTCATGCTGATCCCCCTGGTGATCATGTCTGTCATTGGGATCGCCGCATGGATCAAGAGTGGGCAGACCATCCACCTGCCATTTCTGCCGGGTGGTGAAGCTGTCAGCTTTAAAAGCTTGATTCCAGCCCTCGGAACCGGCATTTATGTTGCCATGTGGAATTACATGGGTTGGGAATTACCGGCTGCGGCCGGAGACGAGGTGGTCAAGCCGAAGAAAACCTATCCGCTCGCCATGGTGCTGGTTCTGGTTGCGGCGATTGCCACCTATAGTATCCCAACCATTGCCGGGTTATATGGTGGAGCAGGCGATAATGGCAAATATGTTCTCTGGGGGGTGGACGCTTCCGATCCAGAAGTCGGCATCGTCGGCGACATCGCCGGATCGGAGGCAACCGATGCGCAGCTGGCGGAAACCGGGAATAAGCTCAATGATTGGGGCGTCGAACCAACCGCCTCAACCGGTTGGTGGTTCCCGGATATCGCCCGCGTCGTCTCGGATAAATTAATTGGCCAGACCGGCAGTCCTCTTGGGGCAGTCATGGGCGGGCTGGTCTCATTTGCCGCCATTCTCTCGATGATCGGCCTGTTCATCGGGAATGGACTGGGAGGAACGCGCATCCCCTTCGCGCTGTCTGAAGATGGCATGATGCCAAAATTCATGGTCAAGGTGCATCCAAAATATGGCACACCCTGGGTTTCGATCCTGGTCGTAGCGGTGATCTATTCAGTCTTTTCCCTGCAGGCATTCCAGGCGCTGGTGGTGATTGACGTGTTCCTTAACATGCTGGTATTGCTGGCATGTTTCTTCGCAGTGTGGGTACTGCGTTTCAAGGAACCTGACCGCCCGAGGGTGAAGGTTCCCGGAGGTTGGTTCGGCCTAACCTTGATCACCGTATTAATGACCGCAGTCGTTACACTTGCAGTTGTGTTCAATTATCTGGATAGCGGCCTGGATTCGATCTCCTGGGCTTTGATTGCCATGGCTATCGGTGCTGTCCTTTATTTCCCCATCCGCAGATGGATAAAACCCGGCATCCCGGATGTGGATCCATACGCTGCCCCGGCAGAAGAGTAAGAGATTTTCGAAACCCTCCCCTCCTCCTCATGGGAGGAGGGGAAATATGTCAAGGAGGCTGCCATGCCATATGGTTATCATGGAAAAATCCTTCATGTCAACCTGACAACAGGTGGAATGGAAGTCGAAACGCCGCCCGAATCGTTCTACCGGAAGTACATGGGGGGATCGGCGATGGCGATGACTTATATTCTGCGGGAAGTCCCGCCTGGAACGGACCCACTCGGCCCCGAGAACCTGTTGACCATTTTTGATAGCGTCGTCACCGGGGCATCCATCTCCGGGCAAAGCCGCATTAATGTCAACGCCAAATCCCCGATGAGCGGGGCGATCGGCGATTCGCAGGCCGGGGGTTACTTCCCGGCGGAATTCAAATTTGCCGGATACGATGGCCTGATCCTTCGCGGGAAATCGCCCAAGTGGGTTTACCTGACAATTATCGATGGCGAGGCCAGGCTGCACGACGCCTCCCATTTGCTGGGAAAAGTGACCGGCGAAGTGGATGCCCTGCTCAAGCAGGAAGTGGGCGACCCAAAAGCCCAGGTGATGCAGATAGGCCCGGCAGCGGAAAAAGGTGTGCGTTTCTCGGCGATCGTCAACATGGCCAACCGCATGAACGGTCGCACCGGGATGGGCCTGGTCATGGCAAGCAAGAATCTCAAAGCCATCGTGGTACGCGGAAGAGCGAAGCCCGCCGTGGCCGACCAAAAAGCCATGGTGGCATTAAACAGAACCGGTCCGGAGGCGGTCAAGACCAACCCGGACATGGATGGCCTGGCCAAGTTTGGCACGGCGGTGGTGGTCATGTACAACAACATGATCGGTACCCTGCCGACCCGCAATTATACAGAAGGGCAGTTTGAATTGGCCGACCCGATCAGTGGTGAGAAGATGGCCGAGACCATCCTGAAGGGGCGCGAAACCTGCTATGCCTGCGTGGTACGTTGCAAGCGCGTGGTGGAGATCGAGGGAGGCAAATATAAATTCGATCCGTTGTATGGCGGACCGGAGTTCGAGACCATCGGCTTATTGGGCGCTTCCTGCGGGATAGGCGACCTGGCGGCCATTGCCCAGGCTCACCAGATCTGCGATATGCACGGGATCGATACGATCACCTGCGGTGGAACAGTGGCCTTTGCCATGGATTGTTTCGAGAGGGGCATCATCACCAGGGAAGATACCGGCGGGATTGACCTGCGTTTCGGCAATGCCGATGCGATGCTGGAAGTCGTCCGCCAGATTGCGACAAAGTCCGGCAAATTGGGTCCCATCCTAGCAGAAGGCTCGGCGCGCGCTGCTAAAGTATGGGGCAAAGGCGCGGAAGATTGCCTGACCACGGTCAAGAACCAGGAAGCCCCGGCGCATATGCCTCAGGCCAAGCGTTCCCTGGGCTTGATCTATGCCGTCAACCCCTTTGGTGCCGACCACCAGTCCAGCGAACACGATCCCTATTACGAAGAGGGCGTGGCCGATCTCAACTTGAACCGGCTGAAGGAGATCGGCCTGGGCACACCACAGCCGCCGCGCAGCCTCGGTCCGGAGAAGGTGCGCTTTGCCTACCTGACAGAAGTCTTCTACAGCATGATGGATACGCTCGACCTGTGCCAGTTCGTTTATGGTCCCACCTGGTGCCTGTACGGTCCGAATGACACTGCAGTGATGGTGAGAGCCGTGACCGGCTGGGACGTCAGCGTGGATGAATTGATGACGGTTGGCAAGCGCCGCCTGAACCTGTTGCGAACCTTCAATGCCCGCGAAGGCTTCAGCCGCAAGGATGACCAGCTTCCCAAGCGGCTCTACCAGGCCTTGGTTGGCACCGGTCCAACGGTCGGCGTGGCGGTCACGCACGAGGAAATGGACACAGCTCTCGATGAATATTACCGGCTGGCCGGGTTCACTGATGACGGTGTCCCGACACGTTCAACGTTACAAGCTCTTGATCTTGAGTGGGCGGCAGAGTATCTGCCAGCCTGATCCTTTCCAGACGGGGAGGAAGCCCTTCCTCCCCGTTTCCTGCTCATTTCCCAGGCCAGGTTTATATGACCCTTTTTGAAGAAAATTACCCCCACATGTCCCCCGTCTGGTCGCGCATCTTTCCCATCCAAGCCGAACGAGCCGAAGGCTGTTATATCTACAGTATAGATGGAAAGAAATATCTCGACTTCACCTGCGGAATTGGCGTGACCAACACCGGTCACTGCCACCCGAAAGTGGTTGAGGCCATCCGTGAGCAAGCCGGGCTGTTCATCCACGCCCAGGCCAATATTGTCGTCCACAAGCCGATGATGCAGTTGATCGAGGAGCTGCGCCAGGTAGTGCACCCTTCCATCGACGGCTTTTTCTTCAGCAATTCCGGAGCCGAGGCGTTGGAAGGGGCAGTCAAGTTGGCGCGCGCTGCCACAGGCAAGCCGGACATCATCGTTTTCCAGGGCAGTTTCCATGGACGAACCGGGTTGACGATGGCGCTGACCACCTCCAAGACGATCTATCGCTCCGGTTTTCAACCCCTCCCGGCAGGCGTGTTCGTTTCCCCCTACCCATATACCTATAAGCTCGGCATGAGCGAGATTCAGACCAGTGAATATTGTCTCAACGCGCTGCAGGAGCTTTTGCTCAGCCAGACTTCTCCAGCTGAGACAGCCGCCATCCTCATCGAACCGGTCTTGGGTGAGGGCGGTTATGTTGTCCCGCCGGCATCATTCATGCAAGGCCTGCCGCGAAATTTGTGACAGGCATGATATCCTGCTCATCATGGATGAAGTCCAGTCTGGTTTTGGCCGGACCGGGAAATGGTTCGCCCAGGAGCATTTCCAGGTCATCCCGGATATCATGACGGTTGCCAAGGGCATCGCCTCGGGCATGCCGCTTTCGGGTGTCTTCAGCCGTCTGGATCTGATGAAAAAGTGGCAGACCGGTTCGCATGGCGGGACATTTGGCGGTAATGCTGTCGCCTGCGCGGCGGGCGCAGCCACCATCCGGGCCATGCGGGATGAAGATATGCCCGGCAATGCGGCCCGGCGCGGGGTCCAACTCATGACGGGCCTGCGCAAATTGCAGGAAGAGTATCCAGTCATTGGAGATGTGCGCGGGCTAGGGTTGATGATTGGCACAGAGTTCACAGCCAATGGAAAACCTGCCGACAAGGCGCTGATCAAGGGGATCGTGCATGCCTGCGAGGAGCGTGGTCTGCTCTTATTGACTTGTGGCACATATGACAATGTTATCCGCTGGATCCCACCCTTGGTGGTCAGTGAAACCCAGATCAGTGATGCCTTGGGCATTTTTGCCGGGGCCCTGAAGGAAACAGCCAGGTAGGGGGCGCCTCAAGTGCCCACCTGCCCGGAGAGCATGATGCGCAGACTGGACCGCTCACATCTGGAAGGACTTCTTCAGGCCGAAGAAGCCAGATTCCATACCGAGCACCTAAAATCATACGCGTTATACCTGCGCGCCCGCCAGTCCATGCAGGGTGGCGTGCCGATGTTGTGGATGATCCGCTGGGCCGGGAAGTTCCCTGTGTTCGTCAAGGAGGCCAGGGGTGCCCACTTTATTGACGTGGACGGCCATACCTACATTGATTTTTGTCTCGGTGATACCGGCGCGATGACCGGTCACTCACCTGAAGCCACGGTTGCTGCCATTCAGGCCCAGGCGGAAAAGGGCATTACCTTCATGCTCCCGACCGAAGATGCCATCTGGGTCGGGGAGGAACTCCAGCGCCGCTTTGGTCTGAAGTATTGGCAGTTCACCCTGACAGCCACCGACGCCAATCGCTTTGCCGTCCGCATGGCACGCCAGATCACCGGGCGACTGAAGATCCTGGTATTCAATTATTGCTATCACGGCTCGGTTGATGAAACCTTCATCGCCCTGGATGAGGATGGTGTGCCCGGCCCGCGCCATGGGAACCTCGGCCCCTCGGTAAATCCGATTGAGACTACCAAGGTGATCGAGTTCAACGACCTCCCGGCACTCGAAACCAGCCTGGCTGCCGGCGATGTGGCAGCCGTTTTGGCTGAGCCGGTCATGACCAATATCGGTATCATCCATCCCGATCCAGGCTTTCACTCCGCCTTGCGTGAGATCACCCGCCGCACCGGCACCCTGCTCATAATCGATGAAACTCACACCATCTGTGCCGGCCCCGGCGGTTACACTGGTGAGCATGGCCTGCAGCCCGATTTCCTGACCTGCGGCAAGCCACTGGCAGGCGGCATCCCGTCGGGTGTATATGGGTTCACCCAGGCTGTGGCGCAGGCTTTCTGGGCCGGACTGGAGCTGGAAATGTCGGATGTGGGTGGCATTGGCGGGACATTGGCGGGGAATGCACTCTCCATCGCTGCCATGCGCGCCACGCTGGAACACGTCCTGACCCCGGCCATGTACGCGCACTGCAATAGCCTGGCTGACCGTTATGAAGCCGGTGTGCTCGACGTGATCAGGGAATTCGGCCTGCCATGGATCGTCAAGCGCCTGGGATTCCGCGTGGAATACTGGTTTCGTTCCTCTCCGCCTCGCAACGGGGGGGAAGCCAATGCAGCCGTGGACAGCGAGCTCGACCGCTACATGCACCTCTTTGCCCTGAATCGGGGTATCCTCATGACGCCCTTCCATAATATGGTGCTCATTGCTGCTGATACCAGCGAATCCGATGTGGATCATCACACCAAGGTCTTTCGCGAGGCGGCCAGAACCTTATATTCTTAATTATTAAGGAAGCAATTTCTTTGATGAAAGGAAAAACCTCATGGACTACAAACTTTTTATAGATGGAGAGTGGGTGGATGGCGGCTCTTTACTGGAGGTAAAGAACAAGTACAACGGGGAAACTATTGGCGTTCTGCCTACCGCGCGCCGCGAGGATTTGGATGCGGCAATATCTGCTGCGCAGCGTGCAGCTCCATTGATGGCAGAGATGCCCGCTTACAAGCGAAGTGAGATCCTGGCTCGCACTGCCACTCTACTCCGTGAGCGCGGCGATGATATTGCCCGAACCATCGCGGCTGAAGCAGGAAAGGCTCTCAAATTTGCGCGCTCCGAAGTAGATCGCGGGATCAACACGTTTACCATTGCATCAGAAGAGGCCAAACGTCTGCACGGTGAGACCATCCCCTTGGATGCGATTGCTGCCGGCGAAGGGTATTTTGGTTTTTGGGCGCGCCGTCCGGTAGGTGTGATCGCAGGCATTAGCCCGTTCAATTTCCCGCTCAATTTGGTGGCACACAAGGTGGCACCGGCTCTGGCTGCCGGGAATACGCTGGTACTCAAACCGGCCACTACCACACCATTGACAGCCGTCAAGTTATGCCAAATTTTGCAGGAAGCCGGGCTTCCGGCCGGCGCAATCAACCTGGTGGTCGGTTCCGGCGGGACGGTGGGGGAATGGCTCATCACCGATCCGCGCGTGGACAAGATCACCTTTACTGGCAGTCCGGATGTGGGCCGCCATATCACTTCGGTGGCAGGCATTAAAAAGGTGACCCTGGAGCTGGGCAACAATTCCCCGGTCGTTATCGCCCCAGATGCGGACCTGGACTTTGTTGCCAAACGTTGTGCGGTTGGCGCATTCTATAACTCGGGACAGGTATGCATCTCAGTTCAGCGTATTTACAGCCAAAAACAGGTTTATGAGCCCTTCATCGAAAAGTTTGTCAAGGCCAGTGAGTCTATGGTGGTCGGTGACCCGCTCGACGAACGCGTGGATGTTGGTCCGATGATTGATTCCAAGGAAGTCGACCGCATCGAAGAATGGGTCAAGGAGGCGCAGGTGGCTGGAGCTAAAGTGCTCACGGGCGGCAAGCGCGAGGGGACAGTCTACTATCCAACTGTGCTTAATGAGGTAACACCGGAGATGAAAGTGGTCGCAGAGGAGACTTTCGCTCCGATCGCATCAGTCATCTCCTGCGATGACTTTGAAGAGTCGTTGCGTCAGGCCAATGATACAAAATTCGGCCTGCAGGTGGGTGTTTTCACGATGGATGTGAATCGGGTTTTCAAGGCTATTAAACGACTTAATTTTGGCGGTGTGATCATCAACGATACTCCAGCTTTCCGGGCCGACCATATGCCATATGGTGGTAACCGTCAGAGTGGGCTGGGGCGTGAGGGAGTGCGTTTTGCAATGGAGGATATGACCAATATCCAGATGGTCGCGATTCGTTTGACATGATGATGTTCATCCAGGAACTATATACCATTTCCATGAAGCAGTTTCCTATTTTTAATTTCGATCCTCTTTACAATACTTGGTATTGATGTATTATTATGGATGCAAAGGAGAACAATCTCCTGATGGCGTGAAAGAGAAAATATGCCTGTACTGAAATTGCCTACCCCCTTGTATCCTTATGTGAATGGCCAGAAGGAAGTGCCTGTGTACGGCCGGAATGTTGCTGAAGCGATGGAAAACTTCCTGACGCAGTTCCCGACCTTGCGACCCCATCTCACCAATACCAGGGGAGAGTTGCGGCCGTTCGTTAATTTATTCATCGGTGAAAACAATATTCGTGATCTGCAGGGCCTTAAAACTCCGCTGGGCAATGACGATCAGCTTATCCTGATCCCGTCCATTGCCGGTGGTTAGTTTAACCGGTGGTTAAAGCCTGACCGGAAACCTGGGGAATTGCCGCACGTTTGCGGCAGGTCAGTCGACTGCGATCATGACACTGGAGGCTTTCACGACTGCGTAGGCCTCCTTCCCTTCCTTCAGCCCCAGGGTTTCCATGGATGTATTTGTGATGATAGAGACAACCTGGATGCCGTTTGGCAATTCCAGCGTGACTTCAGCATTGACCGCCCCCCGCACAATCTTGACGATCTTTCCCTTAAGGACATTTCGAGCGCTGATCCTCATGGCAGGACCTCCTGATAAAAAACTGGCTGGCTGAAACTATCATATCCCGTTTTCTATATCTCAGCAAGCCGGGTTGGCCGTATTAACCTGGCAGTGCCACGTGAGAAGGAAATCTAGGCTCCTGTCCCGTTATCGATCTTCCCATTTAATAATTCAATCTTTGAATCGGCCAGTGCATTAACTTCCCGATCCTCGTGTGTGCTGAACAGGGTGGTCGTGCGCATCCCCGACAGGAGGGTCTTAAGGTCGCGGATGAGTTCGGGA
Organism: uncultured beta proteobacterium; assembly: GCA_963774185.1. GTDB lineage: Bacteria > Pseudomonadota > Gammaproteobacteria > Burkholderiales > Burkholderiaceae_C > JAEUPI01. The sequence goes on along the minus strand of CAVZEK010000035.1, from coordinate 325,289 downwards.
CGGGTCTTCTTATCCAGTGCACCGAACGGTTCGTCCAACAAAAGCAGCTCCGGCTGCAGGACGAAGGCGCGTGCCAGCGCCACGCGCTGTGCCTCCCCTCCGGAAAGCTTCGACGCGGAGCGGTTTTTCAAGTGGGTGATGTTCAGGCGTTCCAGCCACTCGTCAACGCGTGAGGCGATCACGTGATGGGGCAGGCCGCGAAAGCGCAGACCAATGGTGATGTTTTGAGTGACAGACATATCCAGCATGAGAGCTTCCTGCATCACTAGGCCGATGCGTCGGCGGTACCCAAGTCGTTTGATCCGGTCGAGCGGCTGTCCGGCGAACAGGATTTCGCCACGTTCAGGTTTCAAGAGGTTCGCGAGCACCAGCAGCAGGGTGCTTTTCCCTGACCCGTTTGGGCCCACCAGCGCCGACACTTTGCCATTTTCGATCTTCAAGTGGTCTATCTCGAGCACCGGGCGCCCGGAACGTCTGACCAAAAGGTCGCGGATCTCAATCAGTTCGCTCATCGTTTTGCACCGCGTTGCTGGATCCAGGTCAGGGCATAGTTGATCATGAAGGTGATGGCCAGTAGCAGGACCCCAAGGGCCAGGGCACTGGAAAAATCGCCCTTGTTGGTCTCGAGTACGATGGCGGTGGTCAGGACACGCGTTTGATGCAGAATGTTACCCCCGACCATCATGGAGGCCCCGACTTCTGAAATGACACTGCCGAAACCTGCCATCAGCGCGGCCAGCAGGGGTAGGCGTGCCTCGCGCCAAAGACTGAGGATCATTTGCAGGCGCGAGGCGCCCAGTCCGAGCAGTTGCAGCCGGAGCCGCGGGTCTTGGTGCTGCAGGGCGGCAGAGGTTAATCCGGTGACAACTGGTGCGGAAATAACCACTTGGGCGATAATGATGGCGCTGGGTGTGTAAATGAGGTTCAGGCCGCCTAACGGGCCGGAACGCCAGAGCGTCATGGCCACAGCCAATCCGACGACCACCGGCGGGAGTGCCATGCCAGTGTTGACTACCGTCAGCATAAAAGAACGCCCCGGGAATTTTCCCAACGCAAGCGAGGTTCCAAACGGCAGCCCGATTAGCAGGCTGATCAGGGTTGCCAGGCCGGAGACTTTGAGGCTAAGTAGGGTGATTTCCCAGACGTCTGGGTTATTTAAGAACATCCTTCACCACTCAAATTAGGATATGGTGTGCCACGCATTTTACTGCGCGGCACACATTTTATGCAAACAGGATTCTATTTCAGGCCGAGTTCAGCATCAGACTTGCCGGCGTCCGGAATGAAGAGCTGCTGGCCGTATTTGTCAACACCGAAATTTCCAATCAAGGTCTGGGTGGCTGCAGAAACCATGTAATCCGCAAAGGCAGTCGCCCCTTCAATATTGGTGTTTGGCCATTTATCGTGGTTCACGATGATGACATGATAAACGTTCAGAAGGGCATTGTCGCCTTCGTACAAAATATCCAGGCTCAAGTTTGCCTTGTTTGCCAGAAAAGTGGCCCGGTCCGAAAGCGTGTAAGCGCCCTTCTGCGAAGCGATCGTTAACGTGGCGCCCATGCCCTGTCCAGATTGGATGTACCAGGCGGTTTTGGTTGCTGCCGGATCAAGCTTGGCTGCTTTCCAAAGATTTAGTTCCGCGGTATTCGTCCCAGATTTATCGCCGCGTGAAACAAACTGTACAGAAGCGGCGGCGATTTTCTGAAAGGCCTCCGCGGCGGAGGTGGCCTGCTTGATACCTGCCGGATCGGAAGTTGGGCCGACGATAATGAAATCGTTGTGCATGACCAGGCGGCGATCTGAACCGTAACCGCCATCCATGAATTTTTGTTCTGCCGCCGGGGAATGGACGAGCAGCACATCGGCATTGCCTTCCTGACCAAGGGTTATCGCCGCGCCGGAACCAACCGCCACCACCTTGACCGTGAATCCGGTCTTGGTTTCAAAGTCCGGGATCAACACATCCAGCAAGCCCGAGTCCTGCGTGCTGGTTGTGGTCGCCAGGATCATGGACGGGTTGGCAGGTGTTGTGGATGTCGGCGCAGGTGTCGGCGGCGCAGGGGTTGGTATAAGCACCGGTTCCACAGGTACGGTTGTTGCGGTGGGAGGCAAAGGCGCAGCCGTGGGCGTTGCCGCCGCCCCACATGCGGACAGACCCAGAGAGAATAAAAGCAGCAGGGCAAGGACAGGAATGGAAATGCGATAACGATTCATTACGTTCTCCTTAAATTGGGATTTGTTCGCCAGTGTGCAGGGTGTCATAGCCATTCAGCTTGTCCATGGATTGGCGGAATGCACTGGTTTGCAGCATGTCCAGCGCCGGCATCAGGGTGACTGCTTGCTCTTCTGGAATGACAATATCGTAGCGTTCATGGAATAAAGGGATGAAATCCAAACCGGCCTGGTTGGCGGCGGCACGCAGGCCGACCGCCACATCCGCTTCACCGCTTTGGACGAGCCGGGCGCATTCGGTGTGCAAACGGACTTCATGGCCATATCCGTGTATCTTTTCGATGGGGAGGCCGAGCTGGCGGATTTCGTTGTCCATCCACAGGCGCGTGCCGGATCCTTTCTGGCGGTTGACGAAGATGATTCCTGGGCGGGCCAGATCGGAGAGGCCATGGATTTGCTTGGGATTACCTGGGAAAAGCATCAAGCCTTGTTCCCGGTAGGCCAGTGTAAACATCAGCATGGCCCGATCCGGAAAGAAGCGCTGGACGAAGGGTAAATTGTATTCTCCGCTGGAATCCAGCAGGTGGCACCCGGAAACATGGCACAGTCCCTGTCGAAGCATGACCAGCCCATCCAGACTCCCCACGGGCAGGACGACCAAATTCAAATGGCGTCTGATCTGTTGGGCCAAGGCTTCAACAGCCAGGTCATGGCTTCCAGAGAAGATGACGGTTGGCAGATTGGGGCTTTCAGGCAGGATCATTTCCTGCAGCATGAAAACCTCCGCCCTGGCACAGTAGAATTTCTCAGTGACGCCGGCAATGGTTCTGGTCTCGGTCATTTCAACCAGCCCGGCTTGCTCCAGTCTGACCAGGTGATGCCGCACCCAGGCCGGATGCTGGCCAAGTGCATGCCCCAGTTGGGTTAAAGAGGCCGGTCCTGCCATAAGGTGCCGCAGGATGGACAGGCGGCGCATATCTGCCAGGAGTTTGATCTGCTCAAAGGTGCTGAGGCGCTGTATGCCCGGATTAGCCATTAAGTTTTTCCTTAATGGCCCCAGTGTACTGAATGTGTGTCATCCTGTCAATATGGGGAACGGAGAGGAAAGATTCTGGCCATTGAGAAGACCCTGCTCTCAGCGCCGTCATGCTTGACAAGCAGTTAAACAGGCATATAATATTTACTCTATATAAAAAGCAATGACCGGGACGAGTAAGCGGTCCACATGCCAACAGGGAGGGCAGGTCATCGATTGAGAGCCTGCTCCGGCAAGCCCGCTGAAAACCACCCGCGAGCCAGAACCCCAACGGTAGGGGCAGACCTTGTGCCTGCCCATCCATTAAGGGAAACGGCCGGCTCCGTTATCAGCCCAAAGAGATATGTCCGTGTGGAGACCCTAAAGGTCTCAAAGACCTTTAGGGTCTGGACATAATCTGGGTGGAATCGCGTGAGCCAGCTCTCGCCCCAGGAATGGGCGGGAGTTTTTTTATTTTCCTCCGGCAGACCGCAGATGATGGACAACGGTCAGATGTCGGCCATTCAGGATCCATTGTCCATCTATATTCTAAGGACATAGAAATGTCAGATCAAAACGAACGCTATGAAGATACGCAGCTCTACCGCATCCGTCACTCGGCTGCGCATGTCATGGCGCAGGCGGTGCTGGAATTGTTTCCGGAGGCCAAATACACCATCGGCCCTCCGGTCGAAAACGGCTTTTATTACGATTTTGATCTGCCGCAGCCCCTAACGCCGGAAGACCTGGAAGAAATCGAAAAGCGCATGCGCCAGATCATCGCCGGCGGGCATCCATTTGTCAAAAAGGTTGTCTCGGCTGAAGAAGCCCGCCAGGTCTTCAAGGACCAACCCTATAAGCTGGAGCTGATCGATGGTCTGGAGAAAGGCGGACTGGATGAATATGGCAACCCCTTGTCCGAAAAACCGGAAATCTCCCTCTACCAGAATGATACCATTTATCGATCTGTGCCGTGGGCCGCATGTGGAGCACACGGGCCAGATCAACCCGTCGGCTTTCAAGCTGATGACGATTGCCGGAGCCTACTGGCGCGGCGATGAGCACAACAAGATGCTGCAGCGCATCTACGGCACAGCCTGGAAGACCGCCGATGAGTTGAAAGACTACCTGTGGAAGCTGGAAGAAGCCAACCGGCGCGATCATCGTAAATTGGGCCGCGAGCTGGATTTATTCAGCGTCAATGATGAGGTTGGAGCAGGGCTGATCCTCTGGCATCCCAAGGGTGCCATGGTCCGCAAGCTGGTGGAAGATTACTGGAATGATCAGCACGAGAAGCATGGGTATGATTTTGTCTACTCGCCGCACATCGGCAAGGCACAGTTATGGGAGACCAGCGGACACCTGGGTTTCTATAAAGAGAATATGTATTCGCCCCTGGAAATCGAAGGCCAGGAATATTATCTTAAGCCGATGAACTGCCCATTCCATCTGCACATCTACAAAAGCCACACCCGTTCCTATCGCGATCTGCCCCTGCGCTATGCCGAAAAAGGTACCGTCTATCGTTATGAACGCAGCGGTGTGCTGCACGGTCTGCTGCGCGTGCGCGGCTTTACCCAGGATGATGCGCACCATTTCTGCCGCCCCGACCAAATGCCCGCAGAGATCGATTTCGTGCTCGATTTTTGCTTGAACATGCTGCGCGCCTTTGGCTTTAACGACTTTAAGGCTTACTTGAGCACCAAGCCTGAGAAAGCGGTTGGCGATCCTGCGCAATGGCGGGATGCCGAGGCTGCCCTGGAAGCTTCACTTAAAACGAGCAAATCTGCCCTATGAAATTGACCCCGGAGGTGGTGTTTTTTACGGCCCGAAAATCGACCTGAAATTTAGGGATGCCCTGGGCCGCGAATGGCAGCTTTCCACGATACAATTCGACTTCAACCTGCCCGAGCGTTTTGACTTGACCTTATGTGAATGCTGATGGACAGCCTCAGCGACCTTACATGGTGCACCGGGCCTTGCTGGGCAGCATGGAACGCTTCTTCGGTGTGTTGATCGAGCATTATGCCGGTGCTTTCCCCGTCTGGCTGGCACCTGTGCAGGCAATCCTGATCCCGATCGCCGACCGGCACCTGCCTTACGCCCAACAGGTCGCTAAAGAACTCAAACAGGCCGGCTTGCGGGTTGAGGTGGATGAGCGCAATGATCGCATGAATGCGAAAATTCGCGACGCCCAAATGCAGAAGATGCCTTACATGCTGGTCGTCGGCGATAAAGAAATGGAGCAAAATGGCGTGGCATTACGCTTGCGCTCTGGCGAAAATCCCGGCCCGATGCCCGCTTAGAAGCTTCCTGGAAAAGGTCATGCAGGATATACAAGACAGAATTTGAGATCCACTTTTCGGAGGTAAAAATGTCTAACCCATCTGATGAACGCTATGAAGATACGCAGCTCTATCGCATCCGCCACTCGGCTGCGCATGTGATGGCGCAGGCGGTGCTGGAGTTCTATCCGGAGACCAAATACACGATCGGCCCTCCGGTCGAAAATGGCTTTTATTATGATTTTGATCTGCCGCAGCCGATAACGCTGGAAGACCTGGAAAAGATCGAAAAGCGCATGCGCCAGATCATCGCCGGCGGACATCCATTTGTCAAAAAAGTTGTCTCGGCTGAAGAAGCCCGCCAGGTCTTCAAGGACCAACCCTATAAGCTGGAGCTGATCGATGGTCTCGAGAAAGGCGAACTGGATGAACATGGCAACCCCTTGTCCGAAAAACCGGAGATCTGCATCTACCAGAATGATAACTTTATTGACCTGTGCCGGGGGCCGCATGTGGAGAACACGCGCCAGATCAATCCGTCGGCTTTCAAGCTGATGACGATTGCCGGAGCCTACTGGCGCGGCGACGAGCACAACAAGATGCTGACGCGCATCTATGGCACGGCCTGGAGGACGCCGGATGAACTCAAGCAGTATCTAAAAATGCTCGAGGAAGCCAAGAAACGGGATCATCGTAAGCTCGGCAAAGAGCTGGAAATCTATATCTTCGATGAAGAAGTCGGCCCCGGCCTGCCGCTCTGGCTGCCGAGCGGCGGTATGGTCATCGAGGAACTTGGAACGGCTGGCAAAGGAGATGGAAGAGAAGGCTGGTTACCTGCGGGTGCGCACGCCCCATCTTGCCAAGGAAGACCTGTTCCTGCGCTCTGGTCACCTGCCGTACTACGCCGAGAGCATGTACCCGCCCATGGAGATGGAGGGCACGAAGTACTACGTCAAGCCGATGAACTGCCCGATGCACCACAAGATCTTCGGCGCCAAGCCCGCGCTCCTACCGCGACCTGCCGATCCGGTTGGCCGAGTATGGCACGTGCTACCGCTACGAAAAATCCGGCGAGCTGTTCGGACTGATGCGTGTCCGCTCGATGCAGATGAACGACGCTCACATCTACGTTCCCGAGGAGTTGTTCGAGCAGGAATTCATGGCGGTGATCGACCTTTACAAGAAGTACTTCGACCTGTTCAACATTGGCAAGTATGTCATGCGCCTTAGCTTGCACAGCCAGGATGGCCTGGGCAAGAAATATGTGGACAATGAGCGCCTGTGGCTCAAGACGGAGGATATGGTACGGAATGCCATGAAGAACGGCAACGTCCCGTTCGTGGAGGCTGCCGACGAGGCCGCTTTCTATGGCCCGAAGATCGACGTGCAGATTTGGTCGGCCATCGGGCGCGAATTCACCCTGGCCACCAACCAGGTGGATTTCGCCCAGCCGGGGCGCTTCAACCTGGTCTTTATGAACAAGGACGGAGTTGAGGAGACGCCACTGTGCATCCACCGCGCTCCGCTTTCCACGCACGAACGCTTCATCGGTTTTCTGCTCGAGCATTACGCCGGCAACTTCCCGGTGTGGCTCAGCCCTGAACATGGGCGGGTCATCCCGATCACGGACAACCAGAACGAATATGCCGAAAAGGTCGTGGCTCAACTGCGCGAGCAGGGCTTGCGGGTCAGCGCCGACCTGAGCGCACAACGCATGAACGCCAAGATCCGGGACGCCCAACTGATGAAAGTGCCTTACATGCTGGTGGTGGGCGAGAACGAAGCCAAAGTTGGGCAGGTCTCGCTGCGCGTGCGGGACGGCAGCCGCACGGACAACATCCCGCTGGCCGAATTCATCGCCCGCGCCAAAGACCGGATCGCTCGCCGGGCTGCCGAACTGTAGTTGTGGTGATGGACGATGGACCATGCTCCATCGTCCATAGTCTATCGTCCATTTTATTGACGATTCATTCGACTTCGTGGTATCATCAGCCCGCTTAAGCCAGCCCTATGGCTGGTTACTATTATTATTAAGGAGAGAAGTATCAGCGCTAACGAATTTCGAGTCAACGAGTCCATACGAGCTCCCGAAGTGCGCCTGATCGGTGCAACGGGCGAAAATGTGGGGGTTGTCCCCACCCGTGAAGCCCTGCGGATGGCTCAACAAGCAGAACTCGACCTGGTTGAAGTCGCTCCCAATTCCACACCACCCGTCTGCCGAATCATGGATTTTGGCAAATTTCTTTATGAAAAGGAAAAGAAAGAGCGTGAGGCGCGCAAGGCGCAGACCAAAGTGGAAGTCAAAGAAATTCGCCTGCGCCCCAAGACCACCGGTCACCATCGGGATTTCAAAGTTGATGATGCCCGTCGCTGGTTGGAACATAATATGAAAGTTCGAGTGACGGTCCGGTTTCGTGGACGTGAAATTACCTATCCGGAAATTGCACTCGAGGACTTGAAAGAGATTGCCCAAAGCCTCTCTGATGTGGCCGTGGTGGAACAGCCGCCGGCAATTGAAGGTCGGGCCATGTCCATGATGCTGGTCCCAGCCAAGACGGGCAAGAAAAAGGCCAAGGAAATCTCTGACGAGGTCGCTGTAAAGATCGAAAGCCCGCAGGGGCAAGTCCCTGCAAAATCATGAATAAAGGAGTAAAGCTGTGCCGCGCAAGTTGAAAGATGGTAAGTTAAAGCTGAAGACCCATAAGGCCACCTCGAAAAGGTTTGGCATTACCGGTTCAGGCAAAATCGTGCGCACCAAGGGCGGTAAGGCCCATCTGCGTCGCAAGCGCTCGCGACGCGTGAAGGCCTTATTCGGTGAGATGGTAGCCGTCCAGGGTAAAAGTTACATCAAGCGCGTCCGGCGCCTGGCGCCCAATATGAAGCCTTAGCTTCATAGTACCTATCCGTTTTATTTGCGGCTACCGGGTGTATGCAACTGGAGCGCAGGGCAAATCCCTGCACCGGCGCCCGGGGGTACGCAGGAGGTAAAGAATGGCTCGTGTAAAAGGTGGACCGCAAGGTCATCTGCGTCATAAAAAGGTTTTGAAATATACCAAGGGTCAGCGAGGATCCAAACACCTGCTCTTCAGGCGTGCCAACGAGGCGATGCTCAAGAGCATGTGGTATTCCTCACGCGACCGCCGTGTCCGGCGGCGCGACCTGCGCAAGTTATGGATCGTCCGCATCAATGCGGCCGCCCGGCTGAACGGCACAACCTACAGCCGCCTGGTCTCTGCCTTGAAGAAGGCCAACATTGATCTCAACCGCAAGATGCTGGCCGATCTGGCCGTGCGGGAACCGCATGCATTTGCCGCGGTGGTGGCGCAGGCCAATAAGTAAATGTTCTCAGGTTTTTATACCGGTCGGGGTTCAAAGACCCCGACCGATTGTTTTAACGGCTATTCATGTTGCATTCCTCTTGATGGGGGTAAAATATTCCTGTGAACAGCCTCCTGTTAGAGACCAAGCTTCCATCCGGGCAAACCATCCAGCTTGTCCAGGGCGACATTACAGCCGAGAAAACAGAGGCCATCGTAAATGCCGCCAACCAGTATTTGCAGCATGGCGCAGGGGTGGCCGGGGCAATCCTCCGCCGGGGCGGTCCGATCATCCAGCAGGAATCGAATGCCTGGGTGCAGAAACATGGTCCCGTCAGCCATGCTGAACCTGCCTGGACCTCCGGCGGGAAGCTGAACTGCCAAAAGGTGATCCACGCGGTCGGCCCGGTGTGGGGGAGCACGCAAGGAGCAGTTGCAGGTGAAGATGAGGACGCCCAATTGGCTGCGGCAGTAAGCGGGTCTTTGCGCCTGGCAGACCAGTTGGGATTGGTATCCATCGCCTTTCCAGCCATCTCGACGGGGATTTATGGTTTCCCAAAAGAACGCGCCGCGCGTGTGATGTTCAAATCCATTCGCGAATTTCTGGGCAAGCCATCCGGTCTTAAGCTGGTTCGCCTGGTGCTTTACGACTCTTCGACAATTTCAGCCTTTAAGACGGCCTGGTATGATCACTTCAACACAAAACCCTAAACTAAAACTGGTGCGGAATCTTTTGGGCCGTCCGAAGGAACGTGTTGACGCCGGTGCGTTCGTGGCAGAGGGCGTGCGGCTGATGGAAGAAGCCCTGGAGGCGGATTGGCCGTTCGAGTTCATATTGGCCGGGGAAACATTAAGCCAACGAGGCCGGGATTTAATGGGGAAGTTGCAAGCAAAGAATATCGAAGTGGAGCAGGTTTCGGATTCGCTTTTGAATTCCGTCTCTGAAACTGAGAATTCACAAGGCCTTCTGGCTGTTTTGAATCATTCTTCAATCCCCATTCCCCGGTCTCCCGACTTCATCTTGATCGCCGACCGCATCCGCGACCCGGGTAACCTGGGCACCCTCCTGCGGACATCCGTGGCAGCAGGCGTACAGGCGGTCTTTTTGACTCCCGAGACAACGGATGCCTTTGCCCCAAAGGTGGTACGGGCCGGTATGGGAGCGCATTTCCGGTTGCCCATCCATCGCATGACCTGGGAGGAAATTCAGGATGCGACAAAAGCACTGCAAGTCTACCTGGCCGACTTGCATGGCAGTCCCTGCTGGGAGATGGATTTCCGCCTCCCACTGGCGCTCATCGTGGGCGGGGAGGCCGAAGGTGCAACAGAAAAGTCACGCAAATTGGCCAAAAAGGCCGTGAGCATCCCCATGCCGGGGAAGGCTGAATTGCTTAATGCCGGGGTCGCGGGGGCAATATTACTTTTTGAAGTGGTAAGACAAAGACAATATCACAGGCTATAGCATATACAGCCATCAGCCCGAGTTATTTGTGATCGTCTGAGCCTTTAAATTCTTCCACCGTGACGTGGCCGGGCTGGTTGATGCCTTCGCGCTTGAATACCTTCCATGGCGTCAGGAACAGGATCTTGAGATCCAACCAGAAGGACCAGTGATCCACGTACCAGACGTCCAGGCGGAATTTTTCTTCCCAATCCAGCGTGTTACGTCCATTGATCTGTGCCCAGCCTGTGATGCCTGGCAGAACGTCATGCCGGCGCATTTGCTCAGGAGTATAGCGTTTGAGATATTTCATCAGCAGCGGACGCGGCCCCACCAGGCTCATCTCACCGCGCAGTACATTGAAGACCTGGGGTAAGTCGTCCAGGCTGGTGGAACGCAGGAAACTTCCAAATGGGGGCAGACGCTCGGCGTCCGGGAGCAATCTCCCGTCCGGTCCGGTGTGATTCGTCATCGTCCGGAATTTATACGTTATAAAAGGCCGGCCTTTATAGCCGGGGCGCTTCTGTCGGAAGAGAATGGGAGTTCCCAGGAAAATCCAGACCAATAAGGAAAGCACCAGCATCAACGGCAGGATAATGATCAGGCCGAGAGAGGTTGCAATCACGTCGAAAAGGCGTTTGGAAAAGTACATGGATCCCATTCTACCAAAAGTTTGTGGTATATTTTGAGCAGAGGCGCACTATGAATGAGAGAATTCTGATTATTGAAGATGATACAGCCATTCTGAAAGTGCTGCAACGTGGACTGGCCTATGAAGGGTATACCGTGGATGTGGCCACAGATGGCCGCACCGGTCTGAACCTGGCCCATGACCATCATCCGGATCTTGTCATTCTTGACTGGATGCTGCCCGGCATGGATGGCCTGGAGGTTTGCCGCCGCCTGCGGTTGCAGGGTGGACTGCCAATCCTGATGCTGACTGCCAAGGATACCATTCAGGATCGCGTCCAGGGTCTGGATGCCGGAGCGGATGATTATATTGTCAAACCATTCAATCTGGACGAGCTGACCGCCCGCATACGCGCCTTGTTCCGCCGCACCCAGACGGAGCGCAACCAGGTCTACCAGTTTGCCGACCTGACAATGGATTCCGACTCCCGCCAGGTGACACGCGGCAGCCGGCTGGTGCCATTAACCGCCAAGGAATACGAATTGCTTGAGCTTTTCCTCCGTCATCCGCGCCAGGTATTGACTCGTGAGGTCATCTTTGACCGCGTCTGGGGCTATGATTTTGGGGGTGAAAGCAACGTGCTGGAGGTCTACATCCGTTACCTGCGGCAAAAACTGGAAGCAGAAAATGAGTCGCGGCTCATCCATACTGTTCGAAGCGTGGGATACGTCCTGCGCGAGAATCCGTAATGTCCCTGCGTTCACGCCTGACAATCTTATATTCGGCACTTACCGGGGGAATCCTGCTCCTGTTCGGTGTTCTGGTCTATTTCCTCGTTAACGTTCTCCTGGTTACCCAAATTGACAACGCTCTTATCCAGACCTATTCGGATCTGTTGAAGGACTGGCGCATCGGCGCAAGCGGCGGCATCACTCCCGGCATTGTGACCGAACTGAACCTGTCCACTAATATGAGTTATCAAGTTTGGGACCAGCATGGCCGCTTGAGCTTTTCATCCCCAAATCTGGGAGTTTTCTCCAAGCCGCTTGACCCGGTCGGCTTTCAATCGAAGACTTCCATTTACCACGACGCCTATCCAACGTGGGGGCATTTGCGCGTTCTGACCGTTCCGTTGGAAGCCGGCGGGCGTCCGATCGGGACGCTGCAAGTGGCTGCCAGTATGGAAGTGGTCGACCTGGCCCGGCGCGCCCTGCTTGAGATCATTGGCATTATTGCGGCAGTTTCCATGGTTGTCGCTGCCGGGGCTGCCTGGTTTGCCATTGGACAGGCACTTTCGCCGCTTTCAACTGTCACTGAGACTGCCCTGAAGATCAGCCGGGCGGACGATCTCTCCCAGCGCATTCCCAATCCAGGATCCAAACAAGATGAGACGGGCCTCTTCATTGACGCATTCAACCAAACCCTTGAGCGTCTGGAGCACATTTTTTTGTCCCAGCAGCGCTTCCTGGCAGATGTCAGCCACGAATTGCGTACTCCTTTGACCATTATCAAGGGTAACGTGGATTTGATGCGCCGGATGAAGCAGGTGGATGAAGAATCTTTGGATACCATTGAGGATGAAGCCGACCGATTGACCCGGCTGGTTGGAAATCTCCTGCTCGAAGCTCAGGCAGAATCCGGGAAATTACCGCTCTATTTTGCCCCGGTTGAGCTGGACACGCTCTTGCTGGAGGTGTTCAAGGAAATGCGGGTGGTTGCGCGTGACCGGGTGAGCATTAAATTAACCGAAATTGATCAGATTCTGGTCAACGGTGACCGCGACCGGTTGAAACAGGTGCTCATCAACCTGGTCTCCAACGCGATCAATTACACCCCCAGGGAGGAGAAGTGTTTATCAGCCTGGGAAAGGTGGGTGATAATGCCCGGCTGATCGTCCGCGATACCGGGCAGGGGATTGCCGCTGAGGATTTGCCCCACATTTTTGAACGTTTCTACCGGGCGGAAAAATCAAGAACCCGCTCAAGATCGAGCGGGTTTGGATTGGGTCTCTCGATTGCCCATTGGATCATCGACCACCATGGAGGGCGAATTGAGGTCAAATCGGCTGAAAATAAAGGCTCCACTTTCTGCATCTATCTGCCGTTATCAGGTTCTCACGGATCGCCTGCTACGGTGTGATCCCAAGCCGGGAAGCTGCCAGCCGGCAACCACTCGCGCCGCCAGCTTTAAGCCACTGCTGCAGGCGGAGACTCTCTGTCGCTCCACTGGATACTTCAGCATAGATTCCGCTCCCCCAATAGGCATAACGCTGCGTCTCGCCTGCCCAGCTGGATTCCGATCGTCCTATCACGCCAATCCCGCCGTTATATCCTGCCAGAGCCAGGCGGGCATCGCCATTGGCGGCTTTCAGTGAACGTTTGAGATAAGCCATGCCGCGCGCGGCATTGGTATCCGGACTATAGGGGTCATCCCCTTTGGCAAAGTGGTAGGGCATCACCTGGAATAATCCCATTGCTCCGGCACGCGAACGGGCGTTGGGATTGCCACAAGACTCGAGCAGCATCACGGTGGCTGCCAGGTTCGGATCCAACCCGTTTGCAGAGGCCCAGGCAGTGATCGAAGACCCCCAGTATTGGACCGAAGCCGGGAAAACCGGAGAGATTGTGCCCATCTGACTTTGAGTGCCAGCGGAGGGCGTAGATACCAGGTCCGTCATTCCTTGGGGGAGGTTGGCAGCGGCGGCTGTCCCGGGCGCAGCGGCAAGGGTGGGTACAGACCCCGAACCCAGCAGCAGGAACGCCAATACAACTCCAACACAGATTACCGCCAGCGGGGGAATCAGAATCCTGACAGACAACCGCCTTGGTAGGAGGCGGTTGTCTGGTCGGAAGGAGGGCGAAGAGTACCTGGGAGACATCACTCCTGAAACCTGTTATGAGGGACGTGGGCCGTCTATATACTCGGCTTCATGGACCTGTTTGGCGCCCAGAGACAGGTTATGATAGGTTGGTTCGGGCCGGGTCACCTTGGAGGCCGCGTGGTAGGAAGAAGGCATGGATGAACGCCCATGGGCGGCCAACGAACTGGCAGGCTGAAGCACGGGACGCGAAACATACTGTCCTCCCCGCCTCTCCCCCACGCTGAAGAGGCGATCCCCGGCAATTGAGAAGGAGCCGATGATCAGGACGCGAATTAGCCAGACCATGATAGCAACAAAGACCGGAACAATTTTAGTGAGAGTTGTATTGGTCATTACCACACCGCCAGCCAGGCTTTGATGGTTGACGATGGCAACCGAGACACCCCACCAGGTCAATATGGCATTCATGGCAGCGGCCAGCAGCCATGCACCGAACAGGTACCAGACTTCAGCCGGCTCATCACGGCCTTGTTCAGGGGTGAACAAGCGGGCAATGCCGGCAAAATCGATCCCACAAAATGCCAGCGCCAAAATGGTGGCCCAAGCGATGCCGGCAAATTTCAAATTGCCAAGAACGTCTGACAGGGCGAATTGCGTGGTGCTGTAATTGAAGATCTCAAAGGCCAGCAGGGCAGCGATGATGATCAAGCCCCAGACCATGCCCCGGCGCAGGGTGATTCCCTTAAGTTTTGAGGCGATCCCACGATCATTCCGAAAATTTGTATTCATGACTACCTCCAATCAAACGAACATATAAACCGGATATAGAACAAATTTTCTATAACTGTATTATAGAACATATATTCTAGTTTGTCAAGGGATTGATGCGAAAGGTAGATAGGGGGCAGGTAAACAGGTAATCAGATAACAGGCAATCGGGTGATCAGGGATTTGCACTGGCATTCGTTCCGCGGAACGAAGAAAAAACGAATAGAGCGAAGGGATAAGGGGCCAGGCAACCAGGATTAGGAAGAAAAGATCGGAAAGCTTGCAGGAGAGAATGGGTTCGAAAAACATGGGCAGGAATTATGAAGAAGAAACGAAAAGATAAAAGCCTTCTCGTGCCGGGTTCAATAATAGAACAAAATTTCTAATTTGTCAAGGAGAGCGGACCCCCGGCTTTCGAATTGGAGAAAATGGAAGAAGAAATGTAACCAGGGTTGCTGCACAATTATTTACGCAGCGCTCTGCAAGTTATGGTAAAATTTTTACTTCCGGAGGGATGGCCGAGTGGTTTAAGGCAACTGACTTGAAATCAGTCGTGGCCGCAAGGTCACCGGGGGTTCGAATCCCTCTCCCTCCGCCAGGGGAGGTGCCAGAGTGGCCGATTGGGCTCGCCTGCTAAGTGAGTGCTGGGGTTAAAACTCGGCCGCGGGTTCGAAATCCCGCCCTCCCCGCCAGAGAGACGCTCTCAAACCGAGGGCGTCTCGTGTTTTATCAACCGCGGGTCCCCAAAAGGGGAGAGTCTTCGATACCCCTATCGGGGCACCCTCCCCGCCAGAGAGACGCTCTCAAACCGAGGGCGTCTCGTGTTTTATCAGCCGCGGGTCCCCAAAAGGGGAGAGTCTTGAATCCCGCCCTCCCTGCCAGAGAGATGCTCTCAAACCGAGGGCGTCTCGTGTTTTATCAGCCGCGGGTCCCCAAAAGGTGAGAGTTTTCAAAATCCGCCCTCCCCGCCAGAGAGATACTCTCAAACCGAGGGCGTCTCGTGTTTTGTCATCCACGGGTCCCCAAAAGTGGGAAAGTTCGAATACTGCCCTCGCTAAAACAAGAACGCGTCCACAAGGGCGCGTTCTTCGGTTCAGACACTTACCCCTCTCGCAACTATACCAGGGTAATCTGGATGCCGACCCTGGTGATATCCAGCCGTGTGCTGGGTGGGAGGGCATCGTCAGTAATTAGATTTTGGACTACCGTCAGGGGAGCCACCTGGATACCGGCTTCCTCTTCAAATGAGGTGTGATCGGCCAGAAGAATCACCTCTCTGGCCGAGTGGATCATAGCCTGTTTTATAGTGACCTCGGAGATGGTATGGTGGGACAAACCAAAGTCGAGTGTTATCCCACTAACCATTAAGAACAATTTATCAGCACGTAATTCTTTGAGTGCTCCCTCCGCGGTTGGACCGACCAGTACCTGGCTACTATACCGTAACGCCCCACCCGTGGAGATCAAAGTAATACCGGCTGTCCGGTTGAGAATATCAAAAACGATCACCGAATTGGTAATCACCGTAATATCTTTTTTCTGCTTTAGCTCTTCAGCCAGATAACGTGCGATCGGACCACCATCGATCAATAGGACTTCACCTGGTTCAACTAACGAGGCGGCTTTGCTTGCAATCTTCCGGCGACGGATCTCCACATCATTTCTTATGTTTTGATCCGCATCAATTACCTGTAAACCAATTCCATATTGCCCGGCATAAGTTTTTAATAGTCTGGTCAAATTCTTGTACCACTCATGCTCCAGGAAAGGAACAATCAAGCCAATTTGATTCGGGAGGTTGGCTTTCGAAAGCGGTAAACCCGGTTCAACCTGGATAGGGAGCTTCAATCGACCGCGAATAGCATCCCAATCCAATTCCCATCCCGACCCAATCTTTTTGTAGTATTCCGACAAGGTTTCAGCGGTCAACACGACATGAGGCGTAACGTATTTCTCAGGCATTGTTTGCTGATTGTAGGCTGCAATAGCGGCTTCGATGCAGGTCAACCCCACAATCTCAGGAAACATCGCCAATCCGATCTTGCAGTAACTGTCTGCCATGAGTTCATTCTTGAGTTTATCGCCTTCAAGGCCAAAGGTGACCACAATCATGCGTTTGGGATCTATATTCAAATCCCGGCAGGCGTTGATGGCACCCTGGGCGGTTGCGTCATTGATGGCGAAGATTAGATTAATTTGGGGATACACTGTCAATGCATCGCGAGTCAACTGGTATGCCGTAACCAAACGCGATTGTGCATTAATGGATAGGACGACCTCGGAAGGACAGGTCTCTCTTAGCCCGTCGGCAAAACCCTGGCTGCGCATTCTGGTGTTGGGTTGGTGGAAAGTCAAATCCAGGATATGGGCTTTATCCACTCCATGCTGGGTAAGATGCTGCCCCGTCCGAATTCCTAGATCAGTTCCAGCCTGATAGTTATCCACCGCTACGACGGTACATTGGTTTGGCATTTCAATTGATTCGGCAATGATGGGAATATTTTTCTTGCTGGCACGATCAATCAATAATCCATCATAATATGGATTTACCGAGGTGGCGATCAGTACATCCACTTGGTCCACCTGGAGAACCTCCGCCTCCGGTGTGAATCCATTTGCTGATTTTTCGATATCCGGGGCAGGTTCAGCGCGATATGAAGCAGCACCGCCGTAGGTTCTATGGATTCTTTTTTTGGCAGCCAACTGGTCCAGATCGCGGCGAATGGTCATTTCTGATACGCCACAAAGCTGGCTCAATTCACTTACTGATAAAAACCCTTTTTTATCCACCAGGGAGAGGATTTGCTCCAAGCGAAGATTGGTTTTCACGCCTAATCCTTTACAGCCGTCATGTTCTGACCGAGCGTCATTATACCCCAAAATATGTTATAAGTCAATCATAATTATCGAATTCTAACATTCTTGCTTGACTATTGTGCGAGTTTATGGTATTATTTATCTACTTTTGGTGGTTGCGCGAGAGATAAATGCTGTTTATCGAGCGTGTGCGATATTTCGAACATTAAAATTAGATATTTTGTTCGATGCGTAACATTTTTCTTACCAATCCTGCCAAACTACCATCCTTGAAATCATCTTTGTTTTTGCCTCAAATGTCTGCGTAAAGGAAAGGAGGAAATGCTTAAGGATATTTCTCATACGACTAGAATAATGCTTAATAATTTTGTCCCAATCTCATCTTATACTTTCGAAGGAGAAGAATATGCTTAAAAAACAAGTACTCATGGCCCTCAGCTTGGTGATGGTTAGTGCCATGCTTCTGAGTTCCTGCGGCACTCCTGCACCGGCAACACAAGCTCCTGCGCCGGCGACGGCCGCACCAGCGACGGCTGCACCAGCCACTGCTGCACCAGCAACGGCCGCACCAGCGACGGCTGCACCTGCCACTACTGCTCCCGCAACAACGAAACTGAAATTTGGTTTCCTGGCGGGTGTGCAGGATCCATTCTATTTCACGATGCAGCGTGGCGCTGAGCAAGCTGCTGCGGATTTGGGTATAGAATTAGTGACCCAGATTCCTGAAAAATGGAACACTACTGTGCAGACCCCTATGCTGGATGCCATGGTTGCCCGCGGTGATTTGAACTTTATCTTCCTTGCACCAACGGATCAAGAGGCAATGATAGCCCCGATGCAGAAGGTTGTCGATGCGGGCATTCCGATCCTGACCGTGGATACCACCATCGGCGACGGCGACTATGTCAACGGGCCGGTCAAATTCCCGTTGTCAGCCATCAATTCCGACAATGTGCAAGGTGGCGAGATCGCCTGCAAGGCCCTGGCTGAATCGGTTGGCGGCAAAGGCAAGATCTACATCCAGAACACCGTCAAGGGTGTCAGCACTACCGATCAACGCGAAACCGGCTGCGTGACAGCTCTGAAAGCGTTCCCGGGTATTGAATACATTGGTGTTGACTTCAACGATGACGACCCAACCAAGGCGCAGGCGCAGGTTCAGGCCAAGCTTCAGCAGGTGCCCGATCTGGCTGGTATCTTTGGCACGAATGTTTTCAGTGCCCAGGGCGCTGGTCAGGTAGTGCAAAACATGGGGCTTTCGGGCAAAGTCAAGGTTGTTGCGTTCGATGCGACCACAACCGCCATCGAAATGCTCAAAGCCAAAACAGTTGACCTGGTGATTGCCCAGAAACCCTATGATATGGGTTACATGGCCGTTGCCATGGGCATTGCCTACCTGAATGGCGTTACCTCCATCCCGCCTTCTATCAAAACAGGTTATGCTTTGATCACCCGCGACAATGTCGATAACCCCGATTTTGCCAAATTCATTTATACGGCTGGCACTTCCACCGCAGAAAACAAGAGCGCTGGTCGAAAATTTGGTTTCCTGGCGGGTGTGCAGGATCCATTCTATTTCACGATGCAGCGTGGTGCTGAACAGGCTGCCAAACTGTTTGGCAATGAACTGGTAGTCCAAATTCCTGAAAAGTGGAACACCACTGTGCAGACCCCCATGCTGGATGCCATGGTTGCCCGCGGTGATTTGAACTTCATCTTCCTTGCACCAACGGATCAACAGGCAATGATAGCCCCGATGCAGAAGGTTGTCGATGCAGGCATTCCGATCCTGACCGTGGATACCACCATCGGCGACGGCGACTATGTCAACGGGCCGGTCAAATTCCCGCTGTCAGCCATCAACTCCAACAATGTGCAAGGTGGCGAGATCGCCTGCAAGGCCCTGGCTGAATCGGTTGGCGGCAAAGGCAAGATCTATATCCAGAACACCGTCAAGGGTGTCAGCACCACGGATCAACGCGAACAAGGCTGCGTGACAGCCCTGAAAGCGTACCCGGGTATCGAATACATTGGTGTTGACTTCAACGATGACGACCCGACCAAGGCACAGGCGCAGGTTCAGGCCAAGCTTCAGCAGGTGCCCGATCTGGCTGGTATCTTTGGCACGAATGTTTTCAGTGCCCAGGGCGCTGGTCAGGTAGTGCAAAACATGGGGCTTTCGGGCAAAGTCAAGGTTGTTGCGTTCGATGCGACCACAACCGCCATCGAAATGCTCAAAGCCAAAACAGTTGACCTGGTGATTGCCCAGAAACCTGCAGATATGGGCTTCATGGCAGTTATTATGGGGAATGCCTACTTGAACGGCGTTACCTCCATCCCGCCTTCCATCCCAACAGGTTATGCTTTGATCACCCGCGACAATGTCGATGACCCCGACATTGCCAAGTTTATTTACACGAAGTAAATTTAAGGATCGATAATATCGCAGGGAGGCATATAGCCTCCCTGCGATATTGACAAAACTCTACCTTTTTTCAATGTAATTCCCCAATTATTTCTTCCAAGCCACATTAAAAGATTTCGAAGAGCCATTTTCCATCTCGAGAAAAGCAATAATACTCTATAATATACATCAAGTGATTCGAAACAGAATTCATCCGACCGCGATGGACCAGGACACTAAAATAACCCCCTCTGGAGGAAGAAATGACTGTTGAAAAAAAGATAGAAGGTCCAAAATCCCACCAGGTGACACCACCCACGAAAGGAAAATCGGATAATGCATCCATATTGGTTCTCATTCGAAAGATATGGGCCTGGGTTTTCCTGGTTGTCCTGGTAATCGGATTCAGTATTGCTTCGAAACAGCTCAACGATGTTAACTTCATCAGTTTGCGTAGTGTCCAAGGTATTTTGACTTATGCCACTCAAATCTTGTTGATTGGATTGGGCGAGACCCTGATTATCATCGTAGCCGGAATTGACCTTTCTGCGGGTTGGGTGCTGGGGTTTTCTGCGGTTGTCGGCGCGACAGTTATGAAAACACTTTTTATCAAAGGTTTTTCTCCACCAATTGTCATTTCTGTGGGAATGTTATCAGGAATTCTTATAGCGATAATTCCTGGATTGGTAAATGGTATCTTAATCGCCAGAGTGAAAGTTCCTGCATTTATCAGTACGCTCGGTATGGGAGTGCTGATTGAAGGCGTGGCATTGTTGATCTCTGGCGGGTATCCCGTGGTCGGTCAACCGCCTTACCTGGGCATACTTGGAAATAGTTCTGTTCTTTATTATTGGCCCGGACATGGTGTATCTTTCTTTCAATACCCTAAATTGGCAGTTCAAACGGATATCCCCAACATAGCGGTCCTCATGCCTACTGTTGTTTTGGTGACCATAATTGTTACAGCGGTAATCTGGTTCATTCTGGCCAAAACCCAATTCGGTCAACATCTCTATGCCATTGGTGGAAATAAGGAAGCGTCCATTCGCGCTGGTATTCCAGTTCAGAAAACGCTGATCAAGGTATATATTTTAGCAGCAGTAGTTGCTGGCATCGCTGGTGTTCTTTGGTCTGCACGTTTCTCGAGTGGCGCTTACAATGCGGGTGAGACTACCACGCTGACCGCAATTGCCGCCGTTGTTATTGGGGGTGCAAGTTTGTTCGGAGGTGAAGGAACAATTCTTGGAACAGTTGTTGGCGCGTTGATCCTGGCCACCATCCAATATGGATTGGTTTTATTGGGTGTCGTCCCCTTCTGGCAATTTGTTGCAGTCGGAATTGTGGTTATTGTTGCGGTCATCGTAGATCAATTTGGACGGACGATAGGAAAATGAAAAATGGAAAACTTATTGCGGGTAAATAACCTCACAAAGCGGTTTGGCGGTCTAACCGCGGTAAATAACATCAGTTTGGATGTTAATCTTGGTGAAGTGGTTGGACTCGTGGGGGATAATGGCGCCGGTAAATCCACATTGATCAAGATGGTTTCAGGTGTTTACACGCCGGATAGTGGCGAAATGTTCTTCGATGGACAGAAACTTGATTTCGCCAGCCCACGGGATGCGCGAGATAAGGGGATTGAAACCATTTATCAGGACCTGGCCCTGGCTGAAAACCTGGATGTGGGGTCAAATATATTTCTGGGTCGTGAGCTCTTACGCCACTATCTGGGCGGAGTAATAAAAACGGTTGATCACACCAAGATGCGTAATGAGGCAGTCAAAGCTTTGGATCGCCTGAATATTCAATTGGCTTCTCTCAGACAGCAGGTTTTAAATCTATCTGGTGGTCAGCGCCAGGCAGTGGCAATCGCTCGTTCAATTTATTGGAATGCAAAATTGATGATTATGGATGAGCCGACGGCAGCTTTAGGCGTCTCCGAACAGCGCAAGGTTTTACGCCTGGTGAAAACGTTATGCGCGGCAGGGTGTTCCAGTAATCATCATCAGCCACAACATGCAAGATGTGTTCGCCGTGGCAACGCGGATTGTTGTATTGCGTCGTGGGAAAAAAGTGGGCGAACGCATGATCGACCAAACATCCCCGGATGAGATTGTGAGTTTGATGGTTGGAGCGGAGGAAGTTCAGGAAGCCCAAGAAGAAGACATGAATGTAGAATCGGCTGACCCTGTTTAGTTTGCAGCAGTGCCAACCGAAGTGCAGAAAGCAAGGTCTTATCGTGAATAAGCCCGGACGTGTTTGCAGAAAGATTTGCGCGCCCGGGTTTTCGTTTGAATTACCTGGCACAAGCAGGAAAATATGATGCGTAGGAACGAAGTTCTTAAAGCCATATCATTCGAAAATCCATCCTATGTTCCCATCTATTATTTTAACCGGGATCAGAACCAATCAGATTTAGTAGCCTTTGAGGTTCAACGACATTTTATCGGTGCAGACAAGGATAAATCGGAATGGGGATTCGCCTGGACCCGCATGGATGAAACCATGGGCCAACCTTTGACAAATCTTATTGACGAGCCTGCCCAATTAATTGACTTCAAAGTGCCGGATCCGGCTGACCCAGAGCGATTTGCCGGCGTCGAAACCTTTAACCAACTTTACGGTGATCGCTTTCGCATGGCCAGCCTGGCACTGAGCGGGTTTACCACAATGAGTTTCCTGCGCGGATTTAATAACCTCATGCAGGATTTGGTGGAATCCCCCGAATTTGTTGAAGCCTTGGCTGACAGGGTTTTTGGTTTTGAAGAACAGTTAATCGAACTTTTACCGGCTTATCACTTTGACGCTGTGGCTTTCTTCGATGATTGGGGAACACAAAAGGGGATGATCATTTCACCTGCTTCCTGGCGCAGGTTCTTTAAACCGCGCTATTCCAAACAATTCGGCCTTGCACACCGGTTGGGGTTGAAAGTTTATTTTCATTGCTGTGGTTATTATCCGCAAATCATCCCCGATCTGATTGAGATCGGGGTGGATATGCTGAACATTTCCCAGCCGAATTTATATAATATCCCCGAGTTGGGGCAGAAATACGGAGGCAAAGTCTGTTTTGTCTGTCCGGTAAGTTATCAGACCACTTCTATTAGCGGGACGCGCGAGGATATTTTTCAAGCGGTGCAAGCGTTGATAGATAACTTTGGATGCTTTAACGGGGGGTTGATCGGGTATGTGGAAGAATATCACAGCATCGGGATGTCCGAAGAGAATTACCAGTCTTGTGTGGAGGCTTTCAAAACCATTGGAGTTTATCAATCCGGAGAAAAAGATGATTTGATGCTCGCAAAAGGACCGGTTAAAAAATGAATTCAAAAGAACGAGTAGCAGCAGCATTACGGCGTGAACCCGTGGACCGTGTGCCTGTTTTTATGTGGTTTCACCCGGATACCGCTGTTCATTTGGGAAGATTGCTGGAATTACCTCCAGGGTTGGTCGGAGATGCGATGGGAAATGACGTTCACCAAACCTGGGTGAACAATAATTTTGCCATGGAGGGGATTACCCATGAACATGATGGAGAAACCCACATCGATGATTGGGGCATCACTTGGACGCGCGGCTACAGCTTCAATCAAATTAGCCATTATCCTTTGCAGGATGCTTCAAAAGAGGAAATGCTCACCTATCAATTTCCAAGCGCGCATATTGATGAATATATGGCGCCCATGCAGACCCTGGTGGAAACCAGCAGTAATTATTTTCTGGGTTGTGATATTTCTCCCTGCGCATTTGAAATGTATTGGCGCCTTCGTGGAATGGAATCTGCCATGATGGATATAGTAGAGGATCCGGAATTTGCGCGCACCATGATGAACCGTTGTATGGACTTCGCAATCCAGCTTGGTGAGGCGGCGTGCAATCGTTTTCCGCTGGACTGGCTGTGGACAGGGGATGATGTGGCTTCGCAAGCCGGTATGATGATTAGCCCAAGAAGCTGGCGCACCTTGATCAAACCAGGGCTCGAGCGTGTATTTGATGTGGGAAAATCACGTGGATTGTGGGTGGCGTATCACTGCTGCGGCGGACTACGCCCGATCATTCCAGATTTGATTGAAATTGGGATGGATGTGCTTAACCCAATTCAGGGAAACTGCCCTGGGATGGAACCCGTAACTTTAAAGAAGGAATTTGGCGACACTCTGGCGTTTATGGGTGGGGTGGATACACAAGATTTACTGCCACATGCCAGTGTGACAGAGGTGCGATCCGTCACCGCAAAATTATTGCAAGAGATGACTGCTGATGGAGGAGGTTACATCCTGGCTGCCTCGCACACCATCCCGCCCGAGACGCCAGATGAGAATATCTTTGCCATGTATGCCGAAGCAGGAATCAGCCGCGAAGAAATTTATGATCACGCAGCACAAATTAGAAAAATTACCCGGGGGCTTGATCCTGGATTACCTTTCGTGAAGGAGGAATAGCGATGCCTTACCCAAGTGTAGACCTCACCAGGGTGAAAACTTATCCTTTGGTGAAACGTGACAACCGCGTTGCTCTGGAAGATCTTCTTTTCCCAACAACTACTTATCAGCAGCTTGAAAACCCCGAATTGCTCGAAGTCTCATCGCGGATTGCTGAAGCGCGTAAAAAGGGTAAACCTGTAATTGTAATGTTTGGTGGACATGTCATTAAGCGTGGCCTGGCGCCCCTGGTGGTTGACCTGCTAAATCGCGGTGTAATTACCCACCTGGCTTCCAACGGGGCAGCCACCATCCACGATTTCGAAATCGCTTTCCAGGGTCACACCAGCGAGGATGTGCTCAAAGAGTCTCGAAGATGGCAGCTTTGGGATGGCAGAAGAGACTGGTCTGTTGATGAATCTGGCCATCCAGCGCGGGGCAAATGAGGGCATGGGTCTTGGTCGAAGCATTTGGACGTCTGATTGCGGAAGATTCGCGTTTCATTTACCGGGAGAATAGCGTATTATACGCTGCTTATAAGCTTGGGAATCCCCTACACGGTACATGTGGCAATTGGTACGGATATCATCCACCAGCACCCCAAGGCGGATTTTGCAGCGATCGGCTGGGCAAGCGGGCAGGATTTTAAGATCTTTGCCAGGGCAGTTTGTGGTTTGGAAGGTGGTGTATTTTGTAATTTTGGTTCATCCGTTATTGGGCCTGAAGTATTTTTGAAAGCGGTCTCCATAGCACGTAACCTGGGTAATACGGTAAAGGTTTTTACCACGGCCAATTTTGATTTGATTCCGTTGGGCGATTACCGCAAGCCGGTTGGCGAGGATGAACCGGATTATTACTACCGACCGCGCAAAAATATTGTCAACCGTCCGGTCGCATTGGGTGGTCGTGGTTACCACATCACCGGTGATCACCGCGATACGCTTTCCAATCTTTATCATCAAGTTGTAGGCCAATTGGAGCCGCTTCAACCTGTCAGCCAGAATTCTGCCTCCCCTGTTGGCGAAACGAACATATTTTCCGCTGAAAACCCAAAAGCCAATGAAATTCTTGAATTAATGCTGCATGAATACCCGGTATTAACCCCGCTGCGAGCGGAGTTGATACACTCCTACACTGCACTCAAGCGTTGCTTCTTGACAGGTGGTACGCTTTACCTGGCGGGAAACGGCGGAAGCATGTCCGATGCCCTCCACATCAGCGGCGAGCTGGATAAAGCATACAAGAAACCCCGTCCCATCCCAAACGCCCACAGTCTGCGCCTTACCGATGTTCCTGGTGGCAGGGAACTTGCAGAATGCTTGCAAGTGGGCTTGCGCACCTTTGTGCTAGGGAATAACCCGGCTTTAGCCAGTGCGGTGGAAAATGATTTTGGCAAACCTTACCTGGGCTATGCACAGGAACTATATGCACTGGGGCATGCCGGGGATGTTTTCCTGGGCATCAGCACCAGCGGAAACGCAAAAAATATTCTTTATTCCGTGCAAACCGCACGAGTGTTGAACATGCCTACCATTGGTCTCACGGGAGAAAGCGGCGGTTTATTGGCTGCGCAGGCAGACATTGTGATCCATGCTCCGGCGAAGGAGACTGCTGAAGTGCAAACCTGGCATATTCACATATATCATTGTCTGTGTGAAATGTTAGAAGCGCAAATTTTTTCTAATCGAGGGTGAGCATTGAAAATTCCCATTCGCCGCTCTCGTCTTGAAGAGATTTTAACCGCAGTAAAATATCTTACTCTGGGTGTGGTGGGAGATTTTACCCTGGATGGCTACTGGTATGCGGATATGGAACAATCCCAGCTATCGCGCGAGACGGCCACTTATCCGCGCCCGATTATTCGAGAGACGTATTCATTAGGCGGAGCTGCGAACGCAGCCTGGAATCTCTCTGCACTTGGAGTGGGCGCTGTGTGGGGGTTCAGCGTGATTGGAGACGACTGGCGCGGAAATATCCTGCGGGACTTATTGGCAAGCGCAAATATCCTGACGAGTGGGTTATTAAACCAGGTCGATCGTCAAACGCCCTTTTATGGGAAAGTGATGTTAACTGCAGTTGGAAGGCATTCGCAGGAAGACGCCCGGTTGGATTTCATTAATACTCAGCCGCTTTCCCCCGAAATTGAAGAGGCACTGCTCAGCGCGGTAGATGCATCTCTCGCGATGATGAATGGGGTAATTATTGCGGATTATCAACCCGTGGGTGTTATTACGGCCAGAGTCACCCAGGGATTGCTTAAATTAGCCAAAGATAATAATAAAAAGCCCTTTGTAGTAGATTCGCGCGAGCGGGCCGGAGAATTTCGCCAGCTCTGCTTGAAGCCAAATGAGACTGAAGCCGCCCGTTTATTCTTTCCAGAACGAAATATCGCGGCGGTAAAGCTTTCGGATCTTTTGCAGGCTGCTGTTCAGCAATACCAGCAAATCGGTCAGCCGATCATCATCACTCGAGGCGAGCAAGGTTGTGTGGTCATAGCAGATGGAGAAACTGTCACTTTGCCAGGAGTACATCTTCCACCACCATTGGATCCGGTCGGCGCAGGAGATGCCTTCCTTGCCTCCTTCACTGCCGCCCTCGCAATTGGAGCAAGCCCGCTGGAAGCAGCCTGCTTGGCCAATCTTTCTGCTGCTGTATCAGTTACTAAAATTGGTGTCACGGGTACCGCTTCTCCCGCAGAAGTGCTATCCATGTATGAACGTTGGGTATCCAATTTTGACTAGAAACACCCTTCATCGTTGAGTAAACGGATTATGAAATTTTGAGGAGCTAACTTTGCCCTTGTCTCAAAATGATTGGCTTAGAATCCTGAATCCGGCTGTGATGGCAAGCCTTGGATCATTGCATCATGTCCTCTTCGATTTTGATGGGACACTTTCCGTTCTACGCCAGGGCTGGGAACCGGTGATGGAAGCTGTGATGATTGAGGCTATTTGCGCTGGGCAGACACCATCTCAGGAACTCATTGCCGAGGTGCGTGATTATATTGATACTTCCACGGGCAGACTAACGATCCTGCAGATGCAATGGCTCGCAAATAGAGTGGTCAGCTTTGGTATGGAGAAGAATCCGCTTTCTGCAGCAGCTTATAAAAAGAAATACTTACAAGCATTGATGGTTTCAGTTTCGAAGCGTCTGGAATCCCTGGAAAATGGCACGGCTTGTGCCGAAGATTATCTTATCCAGGGGTCACTGGAATTCATTCGCGGGCTGTCAGAAAAAGGTGTAACCCTGTATATTGCCAGCGGCAGCGACCATGCAGACGTGGTTCGAGAAGCGCGCGCATTAGGTATAACCGGTTATTTTCGGGATGGAATTTATGGCGCTTTGGATGCCAGTGAATCAAACGGCAAGGAACGTGTGATACAACGCATTTTGGATGATCATCATCTTTCAGGGAAAGAGCTATTGGTTGTGGGAGACGGCCCTGTTGAAATCATCGAAGGGCGCCAACGGGGTGCAATTTCTCTGGGAGTGGCCAGTGATGAAGTAGTTCGTTGTGGCTGGAATGAGCACAAGGTGGAGCGATTAATGCGCGCCGAGGCTGATCTATTGGTTGCAGATTTTACTCATTCCTCCGAATTGATCAAGGCACTGGTTCATTAAAAGCCTCAAGGATTGTTTTTATGTTATGGCGCAAAGGAGGCCCTTTTTGAATATCCAATTAAACCCTGATCATTTTCCACCCCCCTTTATTCTGGGATTGGACATCGGCGGGACCAAAACTGCCCTGGTACTTGGAACCTTGAATGCGGATATTGTGGCACGTGGTGAGGTCCCAACCCCGGCAAATGTTAATTTTGAATCAGCGATGCAAATTATCTGCACTGCCATAGATTATTTTCTAGAGCAAGTGTCCATTTCAGGCAGTAAAACAATACAGGCAATCAGTATTTCAATTGGTGGACCATTAAATATCGAAGAGGGAATTCTACATTCTCCGCCTCATTTGGCTGCCTGGGGACAAGCGCCTCTGAAGCAATATCTGCGCCAGCGGTATAACTTGCCCATCTTTTTGGAACACGATGGCAATGCCGGCGCATTGGCAGAATATTATTTTGGTGCCGGGCGCGGTACTCGTAACCTGGTCTTTCTAACCATGGGCACCGGCTTAGGTGCAGGTTTGATATTAAATGGAGCAGTTTATCGCGGCACAACCGATTCCGCAGGTGAGGTTGGGCATATTCGCCTTTCTGAAGAAGGTCCCACAGAATATGGGAAGGTTGGATCTTGGGAGGCTTTTGCTTGCGGGGCTGGAATTCAAAAATTAGCTCATTTACGCAACCCGCAGGAGTTTCCAACTGAAATTACCAGTTCGGATATCATCCAGCGCACATTAGCGGGAGAGCCGGCTGCATTGGAGCTCATTCATGAGGTGGGGATGTGGATGGGAAAAGGATTGGCAATTCTCGTGGACCTTCTTAATCCGGAAGTCATCATCATTGGCACCCTGGGAGTTCTGTTAGGCGACCTGATACTTGAACCCGCGCGTGAAGTCTTGAAAAAGGAAGCATTACCTATTTCAAACCGAGCATGCAAAATTCTCCCAGCGCAGCTTGGCAGTTCATTGATGGATGTTGGCTGTTTGATGGCTGCTTTTAATGCCTACCGAAGCCATATATTAACCTTGGGAGAATAATTGTATGAATTCCTATGATCGAGTCATGAACCGGTTGCAGGGAAAGCCAGTAGATCGGGTTCCTAACTTTGATATTATCATGGGGTTTGGCGCTCATTATGTGGGGGCAACGCTTTCCCAATATTTGCTGGACCATCGATACATGGTCAAATCCAACCTGGCAATGGTCAGCGATTTTGATATTGACATTTTGCAGACCCTCACAGACCCCTTCCGCGAGTCGGTGGATTTTGGCCTGGAAGTTGAATTTCCCGAAGATGGGTTGCCAAAAAGAATTCGGCCCATGTTGGCGCCGGGCGACGACCTCAAGAAAGTGCCGCTCATTGAACCGGGCAGCGGGCGGCGGATGAGTGACCGCATCGAAGCCGTGAGCAGGCTGCACGAACAAGCAAACATGACAGTGCCGGTGATGGGTTGGGTGGAAGGCGCCATGGCTGAAGCCAATGACCTGCTGAGCGACAGCATTTTAATGACCACATTTTATGATGCGCCGGAATGGTTGACTGCGTTAATGGCCCGGATTACCGAAGTGGAAATTGCCTTTGCCCGCCTTCAGATCGATGCCGGGGCAGATATTATCGGTCTGGGGGATGCGATTGCCTCCATTGTTTCCCCGCGTATGTACCGCCAGTTTGCCCTGCCCTATGAAAAACAGATTTTTGACGCTGTCCACGAAAAAGGCGCATTGGCTCGTTTGCATATATGTGGCAATACCTCGAAAATTCTGCCGGATATGCTTGAAAGTGGTGCGGATTTTATTGATGTAGACTGGATGGTGGATTACGCCAAGGCTGCCGAGACCTTTGGCAAACGGGCAGGCCTGGTGGGTAATTTTGATCCGGTCTCGGTCATGTACCGCGGAAGTGAGCAGACGATAGAAGAAGCTACGCTGCACTGCCTGGCAGTGGGTGGTTCCAGAAGCTTCAGCGCGGCGGGCTGCGAGATTCCGGATGGTACGCCCCAGGAGAACCTGCGTATACATGCGCGTGTATTGCGCGAAGCCGGCAGACCATCCCAGGTGACAGGCACAGATGAACTTGCTCCAGAACACAGGCAAAATTCGCCTGGGCAGTAAGGTGTGGTACTCCTTGAAAAAGGGTGAGTTACAAGGCTATGAGGTGAGGCATGAATAGTTTATATGGTGGCATAGAAGCAGGTGGAACAAAATTCGTCTGTGTTGTTGGAACCAGTCCTGATGAGATTATTGAGGAGATCCGTTTCCCGACACAGGCTCCTGAAGAGACAATCCAGTGCGCCCTTGCTTTTTTTGAGCCGTATATAAACAACGGACAATTAATTTCACTAGGCATTGCCTCTTTTGGACCGGTGGATTTGAACCCCAACTCGCCGACTTATGGCTACATTACCACCACGCCGAAAGCTGGTTGGAATCAGGTGGATCTTGAGGGCAATATCAGAAGATCCTTGAACCTGCCAGTCGCCTTTGATACGGACGTAAATGCTGCCGCCTTTGGCGAATTATATTGGACACCAGCGAATCGCAATTTGGATCCTTTTGTGTACATAACAGTAGGAACTGGAATCGGAGTAGGTGTCCTGGTCAATGGGCGTCCAGTTCATGGGTTGGTGCATCCCGAGGCTGGACATTTAGCGATTCCCCATGATAAAAGAAGAGACCCATTCGCAGGTATCTGTCCGTATCATAAGGACTGTTTGGAAGGCTTGGCATCCGGGACTGCCATGGCCGAACGCTGGGGGCAGGATGCCAAAACATTGCCTGATTCCCATCCAGCGTGGGAATTGGAAGCCGAATATATCAGCCTGGCATTGGTAAACCTGATTTATGCCTATTCCCCTCGAAGAATAGTGCTGGGTGGTGGCGTGTCGCTGCATCCTGGTTTGCACAGGTCCGTCCGCCAAAAGGTTGGACAAACCCTGAATGGCTACATTCAATCGCCGCTGGTGCTAAAAAATATGGATGAATATATTGTGCCGCCCACACTGGGAAACCGCTCAGGGGTGCTGGGGGCAATTGCAATGGCGATTGACCTGGTTGATTTAAGATAAATCAAGGGGCGGCAGAACGGTGGTATTATCCAACCAAAGTGTTTGATACGGTTCCAAGATATATTTCCCAACCGACTGTTTTTGTGAAGTTACATTTTGCAAACAAAGGACCTGCTTGTCGCCCCTGGGTGAGCTACGCAGCATGGCAAAAACCGGGGTCCCCATATTCAGGATCCTTTGCCTGCCATGGGGATGAAAGGCTGCGGAGGCGGTCCGAATTTTCAACAATTGCTGAAAGCGGGCGAGGACTTGCGATCTGAGCGAATTGGAGTTGTCAAGTTCACGATCCAATTCGCCTCGTTCCAGTTTCTGGCGATTGATGGTGCGATTTTTTTTGGTGGCTTTCACGCCGTCCAGCCAATTCTGTGAGCCAAACATACTGTGGAAGTAAATACCTGGTAGACCAAGAAGGCTGAGCATAATGGCATGTGCGGCCATGAAACGATCAAACTGCGTTGCAAGCGTCTCGTGACCATATGGGTTTGAGAGTGCATCAAAATAACTGATGTTCAATTCATATGGACTTTGCGTACCATCGATGTTTTTTTTATAGGAAACCAGCCCACCGTTCGCAAGTGTCTGCGCGACCAGCGCATCGATGTCGGTAGGCGACAATATTCCTCGGGCAGGATTTAATCCAATGCCGTCATGCGAGGCCAGGAAATTGAGGAATGTAGTTTCATCCGAAGGCAGCTCAAGCCCGGAAGCCCACTGGGAAAGGAGGGTGGCATCGCCGGTACGAAGGGTGTGCATAACAAGTGGTGGGAGGGTGAAGTTATACACCAGCTGCGCTTCATCCGTGCCGTTCCCAAAATAGCTAAGGTTATCCGTATGTGGGACATTTGTCTCGGTAATCAGGCTCAAATGCGGCGCAACCTCGTTGAGGACCGCACGGATTAGTTGGAGGAGAATATGTGTTTGCGGCAGGTTAATACAGGCGGTGCCAATTTCCTTCCAGAGATATGCACATGCGTCAAGGCGAATGAACTGGGCACTATGTTCGGCGTACGTCAGTAAGATATCCAGAATCTCCAGGAACACATCCGGATTATGGTAATCCAGGTCAGCCTGGTCCGGACTGAAAGTTGTCCAGACGCGACGTGCACCTGCAGCAGTTTGGAATCTGGTCAGCAAAGGGGAAGTGCGTGGGCGTACAACCATTGATAGGTCTGGTTCATCTTTGATGGTCAGGAAGTAATCGCGGTAAGGCTTCTCATCGCGCAAAAAGGCTTGAAACCAATGCCCTTGCACAGAAGCATGATTGATAACGGCGTCAAACATCAGCCGGAAGGAACCTCCCAGCCGTTCAATATCTGCCCATTCGCCCAGAGCAGGATTTACAACCCGGTAATCCTTGACCGAAAATCCATCGTCTGATGAGCTGGGATAAAAGGGCAGAATGTGGATCCCGGTCACCACCCCGCTCAGGTGGGCATTGCAGAATTCAGTCAGGGTTTTTAGATGGGATTGACCCGGCTGACTAACCTGATCTCCGTAAGTGATCAGGATGACATCGCGCTCTGATAATGAAGTCTCGGCGGGGGCAGGGATTCTTCCCCGGTATTGTTCAATTAGACGGTACAAACGCGGCAGCATCCAGGCGGCAGTTTCATCACCATAAAGGGTGATAAGGTGTGTGGTGATAATAGATTGCGCCATGCATTTCATTGTACTATACTCAATCAAGTGGTTTTCTTCTACATATTAAGGAGCAAGATATGACACTCTCACGATCCATCGGTTTTATATCCACACGTTTTGCAGGTACCGATGGTGTTTCACTTGAAACAGCCAAATGGGCTGCCATCTTGGAGCGATTGGGCCACACTTGTTATTATTTTTCTGGCGAGTGCGACCGTCCCGATGGAAAATGTTACCTTGTCCCGGAGGCCTTTTACCGTCATCCCATTATCGATGCCATTAACCGGACCGTCTTTACTGGCACCTGGGGACAGATGCACAAAGGGCGAAAGTTACATCCGGAAATGGAATCATTGCACCAGGATTTCTTCTCGGTTTACATTCGTCCTGCCAGGATCACAAAGCAGGTGCAGGAATTAAAGGATTATTTCAAAGAACATCTTTATAAATTTGCGTATCAATACCATCTTGAAGCGCTCATCATCGAGAATGCACTGACCATACCCGTCAATCTGCCTCTTGGACTGGCATTGACTGAATTCATCGCCGAAACAGGTTATCCGGTCATCGCACATCATCATGATTTTTATTGGGAACGCCAGCGTTTTATGAACAACTCGGTTCAAGACTATCTCGATGCGGCTTTCCCGCCCAACCTGCCCTCCATCCGACATGTTGTCATCAACTCGGTGCAAGCCAAACAACTGGCTTCACGCGTCGGCGCGAATGCGGTGCTCATTCCAAATGTCATGGATTTCGACTCGCCCCCGCCTGCTTTGGACGAATATGCGCAATCCGCGCGTGCGGATCTCGGGCTGGCGCCTGAACAATATTTGATTCTCCAACCAACCCGGATCATCCAGCGCAAAGGGATCGAACACGCCATTGAATTGACCCGCCGCCTTAGTCTGCCTGCCGAACTGGTCATATCGCATGCTGCAGGTGATGAGGGAACCGACTACGAAAAGCGCGTGCGCGAATTTGCCGCCATGCTGAATGTCACAGTCAAATTTGAGTCGGCGATTGTTGGCGAGGCTCGCGGCGTCACGCCTGAAGGGAGAAAAATCTATACGCTTGGAGACGTTTACCCACAGGCAGATCTGGTGACATACCCATCCTCCATTGAGGGTTTTGGCAACGCCTTTCTCGAAGCAATCTATTACAAGCGCACGCTGGTGGTGAACAACTACTCCATTTATGAGACGGATATCAAGCCCAAAGGCTTCCAGGTAGTCGAATTCGATGGTTATATTAATGACGCCACTTTGGAACATGCCCGCTGCTTGCTCCTCCATCCCGATATGGCGGCAAGATATGCCGAACATAATTATGAGCTGGCGCGCCGCTATTATTCATACAGCGTTCTTGAGCGGCGACTCCAGCATTTATTGGCCGATTGCTTTGGAGAAATGCTATGAAAATCGGGCTATTACATTACTCCTCATCACCCATTGTCGGTGGAGTGGAAACCGTACTGGCACATCATGCCCGCTTGATGACAAAGGCTGGCCATGAAGTCACCATATTTGCAGGGCGTGGTAAAACTCTAGATGAGCGCATCCCAGTGCAAATCCTTCCGCTTTTAGATTCGCGCCATGCCAAGGTAATGACAATCAAGCGGGAACTGGACAAAGGGCGATTCACGCCCGATTTTGACAATCTGCGCGACCAGATTAAGCAGGAATTGCTGCGTGAACTGCAAGGCTTTGATATCCTGATCGCGCATAACGTTGCCTCCTTGCATAAAAACTTGCCTTTGACTGCCGCCATCCATGCCGCATACAAAATGCCAGGTTTTCCAAAATTGATCCTTTGGCATCATGACCTGGCCTGGACAACTCCACGCTATCGCCAGGAAATGCATAACGGTTATCCCTGGGAACTGTTATGCAAGGATTGGGGAAATGTGACGCATGTTGTCATCTCAGAGGTGCGTCGCCGGGAACTTGCCAGTTTGTTCAACATTCCCAATGAGTCGATTCACGTCATTCCAAATGGTGTAGATGTTTATGAGTTCTTCAAGCTTGAGCCGCAGACCATCCAATTGGTGGAGCAATTAAAGCTACTCGACGCCAATCCGCTCTTCCTTTTACCAGTACGCCTGACACCCCGAAAGAATATCGAACTTTCATTACGAGTGCTGCATGAACTACAGAATGAGTTTCCAAAAGCCATGTTGCTTATCACCGGGCCGGAAGGACCACATAATCCAGCCAATGCCGCATATCGGCAGAAGTTGGTGGCGTTGCGTGATGAACTAAATCTGCAAAACGCAGCCCACTTCCTTGCTGATGTCACTTCCGAATTCATGCCAGATGCGGTCATTGCCGATTTTTATCGTTTGTCCGATGCCTTGTTATTCCCCAGCCGCGAAGAAGGTTTTGGCATTCCGCTGATCGAGGCCGCTTTCAGCTCGATACCTGTTTTTTGTGCGGATCTTCCCGTAATGCGAGAACTTTGCGGTGAGGATGTATCTTACTTCGATCCAGACGCTGAGCCGCGCTCAATCGCCAAAAAAATCTTCGCCAGGCTGCAAAGTGAAACATCCTCCCGCTGGGCGCGTCGAGCTAAACATGCTTATACATGGGATACGATTTATGCGGTATACATAGGTCCGTTGATAGAGGAGGCAATGCCATGAAAAAGTCCATTCGCAATATCAAGACTGTGCTGATTCCTATTGGCACTGGTACAGATGGACAAACCGCGCTGGCTATCGCCCAGTCCGTTGCCAAAGAAATCATCCTGGTTGGCGTTGTTCCAGTTGGAAGAGATGCCTCCCTCAGTGCAGGCGCACAGGAAGCCCGACAAGTTCGCAAACGCCTGCTTTCCTTGAGCAGCGGTCCCTCCATCCGCTTCAAATCCACCGTGATCGTGTCAGAAACTCCATGGGAGGACCTGCAAAGAGGTCATTGCCAATGAGAAACCCAATCTGTTTATGGTTGAGTGGAAAGATGGGGGAATTTCCTGCGGATTATCGATGGATGAAATTCTCTCCAATACCCTCTGCAATATTGTCATTGTGCGCGGCGCCAAGACAATCAAGCTGGCCCGGGCATTAATCGCGGTCCGTGGCGGACCGTATGCCGAGTTGGCCTTCCAGATGGGTATGGGTTTGCCCTCCGCACAATTGGATGTTTTGCATCTTTCTCTAGCCGGTGCTGTGAATGATGCACCATTCAAAGGATTGAAACACATCCTGCGCAATATTCCGGAGGTCAATCTTCGCTCGACCGTAACTGAAGATGCCGTGCGGACCATATTCGAGGAATCGCAGAATTACGATGTTGTAATCCTTGGCGCAACTGCAAATACTGGTATTGGCAGATCCTCGGTTGGTCCGGTGGCTGAAAAACTCCTATCGGATTCCGACTCGACAGTGATGGTTGTGAAAACCTGCCGCCCCGGTTCTGAATTCACATCAGATGAAAGAGCAGGTGTCCGGGCAATCTCCATTCTGGTGGACAAGTGGTTTGCCGAAAGCACCTTCCATGCAGGCGAGTTCGAAGATTTGAAACAGCTGATGGACCTGAAGGAGAAGCAGGGCTCGACGATCAGCCTGGCCTTACCGGCTTTGAACGAGGAAAAAACAGTCGGAAAGGTGATTACAACCATCAAGAAAGCCTTAATGGATGAGGTACCGCTGCTGGATGAACTCGTATTGATCGATTCCAATTCGATTGACCGGACGCGCGAAATTGCCGGTGATCTTGGCATTCCTGTCTATATTCATCAACAAATACTGCCCGAATTGGGCGCACGGCCTGGAAAAGGTGAAGCGCTTTGGAAAAGTCTGCTGGTCACCAAAGGCGACATCATCGCCTGGATTGACACAGACATCGTTAACATCCACCCGCGTTTTGTATATGGGATCATCGGTCCGCTCTTGCTTAACGAAAATTTTAAAATTATCAAGGGCTTTTACCGCCGTCCGATCAGGCTGGGAGGAAGGATCAAAGCCAGCGGAGGCGGGCGCGTCACCGAATTGACTGCGCGTCCTCTTCTGAATCTCTTCTATCCTGAACTATCGGGTGTCATCCAGCCACTCTCAGGAGAATATGCAGGACGGCGTGATGCGTTCGAAAAGGCCATCTTTTTCTCAGGCTATGGGGTGGAGACTGGTTTACTGATTGATATCTTTGAAAACTATGGCCTGCGTGCCATTGCGCAAGTGGATTTGCTCGAACGCATCCACCATAACCAGGAACTGGAAGCCTTGGGTAAGATGTCCTTTGCCATCATCCAGACCGTACTCCGCAAACTGGAGACCCGCTACGAGCGC
This sequence comes from uncultured beta proteobacterium, assembly GCA_963774185.1. Classification (GTDB taxonomy): domain Bacteria; phylum Pseudomonadota; class Gammaproteobacteria; order Burkholderiales; family Burkholderiaceae_C; genus JAEUPI01. The sequence goes on along the minus strand of CAVZEK010000035.1, from coordinate 288,589 downwards.
GCTATTATCGAGGATGTCAACAAAACCATGAAATTAATCCGCAGTGCTGGTGGGGCATATTACCTGGATGTGGAGGAAGTGGCCGAATTGGAACGGCCTCCCATGAATACTGTTCCCGAATACTTGGAACACCACAAGAAATGAATAGTGTGGAGGAACCTTGGAAACCATCGGGATCATCGCGGCCATGGCACAGGAAAGGGATGCCATCCTGCGATTTGTGGAGAAGGGGGAACGCAGCCGGCTTGGTCCATTCCGCTGCGACCGGTTCGGACTGGCTGACCGGGATTGCTGGATGCTTACGTCCGGCATGGGTCCTGAGCGGGCTGCGCAGGCTGCCTTTGCTCTGATTGATGCAACCCGGCCGCAACTGCTGGTTTCGGTGGGCGTGGCGGGCGCGGTCAATGCAGACTTGGAGATTGGGGACGTGGTGGCCGCCGTGAATGTCTGCCAGCTGGATAAGGGGGTGCCGGGTTCATTCCAGCCGCTGGCTCTTTTATCCGAGGCCTCCTGGCATGCGGTCGAGCAGGCTCTGCAGCCGCGCCGGGCGCACCTGTTCTCCGGGACCGCGGTCACCACGCCAGGCTCTCAATTCGTCGTGCATCCTCCGGGGGATATGCCAAACCCTGTTTTGGAAATGGAGACGGCCGGCATCGCCCGGGTAACGGCGGAAAAAGACCTCCCGCTGCTCTCCCTGCGGGCCATCAGTGATGGGCCGAGGTCACCAATCCCTTTTGACCTGGAAGTGGCGCTGGACGAGGATTACAACCTGCGCGTTGGGGAGCTCCTTAAGACATTGCTCGGCCACCCGCGCAAATTGTCCCTATTGCTGCGCATGGCGCGGAATACCCGGCTGGCCGCCAGGAACGCCGCCATCGCGCTGATCACAGCACTACGCCAGCCGAAAGCAATAGTCACCTAGCATTGAGGCAGCCCATTTGGGGAAATCCCCAGGCTGCTCAAAAAGGCGGTTCTTAGTATGATATCCCCCCGGAAACAAAATCTCCCGCAGAAAGGTTTGCGGGAGATTTGAGTTTCACTACTCCAGATGTCCTGTCGCGATGGCCATCTTGACCTCGCCGATGGCCTTGGTGATCTGGATCTCGCGCGGGCAGGCCAAGGTGCAGTTAAAGATGGTATGGCAGCGATGGACGCCATTCACCTCGTTCATGATTTTCAGGCGTTCCGAGTTGACCTGGTCGCGGTCGTCGAAGATGAAACGATGGGCCGCAACGATGGCCGCCGGCCCAAAATAATTCTCGCTGCCCCAAAAGGATGGGCAGGCGGTGGTGCAGCAGGCGCACAGGATGCACTTGGTGGTGTCATCGAAGCGCAGGCGCGCTTCCGGGCTCTGGTAGCGTTCCTTCTCCGGTTCAGGATCATCATTAATTAACCACGGTTTGACAGAGCGGTAGTGTTTGAAGAACTGGTCCATATCCACGATTAGGTCCTTCATGACCGGCAGGCCCAGGATGGGTTCGACGGTGATCTTCAAACCCACATCGCGCACCAGGGTTTTGCAGGCGAGACGGTTCATCCCGTTGATCCGCATCGCATCCGACCCGCAGATGCCGTGGGCACAGGAACGGCGGAAGGAGAGCGTCCCATCCTGGTAGCCCTTGACTTTCTCAAGCAGATCCAACACGCGGTCCATCTCGATCGCATCCAGCTTGTATGTTTTGTAGGAAGGCTTTTTATCCTTCTCGGGATTGTAGCGGAAGATCTTTAGAGTTACTTCCATAAGGAGTGCTCCCATGTTTCTGCGTCAGGTGTTCCTGTGTCAAGTGCTCCTGTGTCATGTGTTGCCATATTTCGTGACACTGGATCACGTGGCACTGGATCACATCAATAAGTTCTTACTTTCGGCTCAAAGCGGGTGATGACCACCGGCTTGTAATCCAGGTCAATCCTTCCATCTTCACGCATCCAGGCCAGTGTATGCTTCAGCCAGTTCCTGTCATCCCGCTCGGGATAATCCTCGCGCGAATGGCCACCCCGACTCTCTGTCCGGGCGATTGCTGAAACAGTCGTCAGTTCGGCCAGGTCCAGCAGGTTGCCCAGCTCCCAGACATTCATCATTTCCATGTTAAAAATCTTCCCGGTATCCGTCACCGTGACATGCTGGTAGCGCGCTTTGAGTTCACGCACAATATTCAGGGCATTATTCATCCCTTCACCGCTGCGGAAGATGCCCATGTCATCAAACATGATTTTCTTCATGCTGCGCGAGATATCGAAGGCATTCTCCTTGCCATCCGCCTGCCGAATCCGCTCGAACTGCGCCCGGGCAAATCCGGTTGAATCATCCGGCAGGGATTGGAAGGAAGCTCCCCGGGCGAACTCTGCCGCCCGCAAGCCGGCGTGTTTGCCAAATACGACTAGGTCAAGCAAACTGTTGGTACCGAGGCGGTTGGCTCCATGGATCGAAACACAGGCACATTCCCCGGCCGCATACAGGCCGGGTACAACGCTGTTTTCCTTGTCCGCGAGCACTTCACCGAATTTGTTGGTGGGGATGCCGCCCATGGCATAGTGTGCCGTGGGCTGGGTCGGCATCATCTGCGTCACCGGATCCACGCCCAGGTAAACGCGGCAAAAGTCCACGATGTCGGGCAACCTGGCCAGGATCTGCTCACCGGTCACCGTATAGGGTGAACCATCTGGATTCACCCGGCCATCCAAGGCTGCGTATTTGTTGACGCTTTCCGGGCGCACATCCAAATAGACATAATTCTGCCCGTTGACGCCGTTGCCCGCTCGGATTTCCGTATAGATGGCGCGACTGGTTACATCCCGCGAGGCCAGGTCCTTGACCTTGGGGGCGTATCTCTCCATGAAACGCTCGCCCTTGCCGTTGATCAGGACCCCTCCTTCGCCGCGCACGCCTTCGGTGATTAAAATGCCGAGCTTGTAAATGCCGGTGGGATGGAATTGGAAGAATTCCATATCTTCCAGCGGCAGGCCGCGCCGCATGAGAATGGCCGGGCCGTCGCCGGTGAAAGCGTAGGCGTTGGAAGTGATCTCCCAGATGCGTCCATGCCCGCCGGTGGCAAAGATGACCGCCTTGGCGTGGAAAATGTGCATCTCGCCGGTGGCAAGTTCAATCGCCACCACGCCCGCCACCGCACCACCTGCCCCCGCACTTTGGGGGTTGACCATGAGCAGGTCCACTGCCTGGAATTCATCAAAGAAGGTCACATTGTTTTTCATGCACTGCTGGTACAGCGTCTGCAGGATCATATGGCCGGTGCGGTCAGCCGCATGGCAGGCGCGCCGGACCGGTTTGCCGGTCACGTTATTGGTATGTCCGCCAAATGGACGCTGGGCAATCTTGCCTTCGGGTGTACGGTCGAAGGGCAGGCCCATGTGTTCCAACTCGTAGACGGCCGGCACGGCCTCATTGCACATGAACTCGATGGCATTCTGGTCGCCCAGGTAATCCGAGCCCTTGACGGTGTCATAGGTATGCCATTCGGGATGGTCTTCTTCCTGGCTGCCGAGCGCCGCACCGATGCCGCCCTGGGCGGTGCCGGTATGTGAACGGGTGGGGTAGAGCTTGGTGATGACTGCGGTTTTGGCGCTCCGTGAGGCATACAGGCCAGCCATGAGGCCTGCCCCGCCTGCCCCTACCACCAATACTTCGAATTGATGCGTTATCATGCTGCGGCTCCTAGCGAGTCCAGATTACATAGATGGCAATGCCGATTCCAACGAAGGTGAGCACCAGGATCGTATATCGCAGAATCCAGCGCACCAGGCGATTCTTTTGATAATCCTCCACCACAGTGAGCACACCGTGCAACCCATGCGAAACGGCAAACACGGCAAACAAGCTGCCCATGAGTTTCCAGAACAATCTGGCCCAGGCGTCCGGGTTGGCGATGTTGTTGATGGTGGTGTTCATCAGAACATGGTTCGAGTCAGGCATGAACGACCATCGCAGGAGGTCTGCAAAATTCACCTGGGTGCGCGCCCCCATGATCAGGGCTCCCACCAGGCCAATGAAGGCGCACAGGTACATTGCCAGCGCGGACAGGCGAACGAAGAGCCACATGAAGATCTCAAAATCGAAACCTCGTTTGGCCAAGGAGAGGGTTCTGTGTTTTGCAGCCATGCTCAGCCTCCCAATGCGGTGCGCACGATGACCAGCACCGCCAATCCATAGATGGGCAAGAAGACTGCCCACTCGATCCAGATGGCTTCCCGCTGGTGTTCGATCAGTCTCGGCACCAGGTCGAGGATGACGATGCGCAGGCCGTTGATGACATGGAAGAGCACGCAGAAGAAGATGAAGATCTGGAAAGCCCAATGTTCGTAAATCAGGTTAACCTTGCTTCCGAAGGTGCCGCCCACGAAGGAAGCCAGGACGTGTAATCCCACGAAAGTAACGATCCCCAGGCCCCCGATGCGGTGGAGAAAATAAGTCAGCATCGGACCCTTGCCCTGGTATCGCAGGGCATCTTTCAGGCGGACATTCCGTTTCAAACCCATCCAGGCCTCCTCGATGTTTGCAGCGACATTCCTGCACATCCGACAGGGCAGTGAAGCCGCTTTTTCGCTGAACCAATACAGACTTTACCGCGATCACGCCAAATTATGAGCATGTCTATTATCCCATTTTCATTTCAGCGAGGAAAGGTGACAATACTCATGGAATAATCATTCCAGACTTCCTCATGGGGAAGCCTGGAACATCCTTTATAATGACCCATTATAAGGGTTTATCTAATCTTAAAGCACCACTCGGGAGGTTGGCATGCCAGGTTCCGGTTCCATCAGCCGGCGTGATTTTGTCAAGCTTACCACGGCCGCCGTGGGTACGATTATCGGCGCGGTCATTGGCCTGCCGGCCATCGCGTACCTGATCGATCCGGCCCTCAGGACGGTCAAATCTGACGCCTGGATCCCTTTGGGGAAAGTGGAAACGTTCGAGGTGGGTACACCGATACCGGTTTCGTTCACGCGCAGCCAGGTCAACGGCTGGGAGAAGACCGTCACCAGTTATGGCCTCTACGTGATCAAAAAATCGGAAACAAATTTCCTGGTGCTCTCGAGCAAGTGCACTCACCTGGGATGCACAGTTAGTTGGAAGCCTGACCGGAATGAGTATGTCTGCCCGTGCCACGATGCCCAGTTCGCAAAGGATGGCACGGTACTGGGTGGGCCCCCGCCGCGTCCGCTTGACTCGTTCACAGGCGACCGCCTCAGGGTCGTGGACGGCATACTTCAGCTGCATTTCCTGGAAGGCTAACCCATGTTCAAAAAACTCTTCACCTGGCTGGATGAACGTCTGGGCCTGAATGATGTATACAAAGCCGTCATGGATCGCCCGGAGCCCAAGGGTAACTGGTGGAATACGCTCGGTAGCGCCAGCATGTTCCTCTTTGTAATGCAGGGGCTGACCGGCATCTTTCTGACCGTCTATTACACTCCTTCGCCCGATCACGCCTACGACAGCATCCAATACATCATGAATGGCGTGGCCTTTGGTTGGCTGATCCGCGGCATCCATCATTGGGGGGCTTCGCTGATGGTGATCGTGGTGGTTATTCACATGATCCGGGTCTTTGTGACTGCCTCATATAAATATCCACGTGAGCTGACCTGGCTCATCGGCGCGGCCCTGCTGATCTGCACACTGGGTATGGGTTTCACCGGCTATCTGCTGCCCTGGAACCAGCAAGCCTACTGGGCCACCACGGTCGGGACCTCCATCGCCGGTAGTGTACCGTGGATTGGCCCTTTCATCTTGAAGGTGTTGCGCGGCGGACCGGATCTGAGCGCGTTGACCCTCAACCGCTTCTTCTCCGCGCACATCTGGATGCTCCCCCTCATCCTGGCGGGGCTGATGGGAATCCACCTGTTCCTCATCATCAAGCACGGCGAATCGCAATTCCCCGGCAAGGACGACTGAAGGAGCACGGTGATGAAAGACGAAATCGAAGGCGGGTGCCGCGTGCCAGAGCCTCGCGCTGCAGGCAGCGGCTCTGCGCCTCGCAACAGTGGTCATCGGCGCTTTCGACGATGGGGCGGTGGCCGACGCGCTGCAACTGGGGCCGGGGGAGCGACCCCTGGCCTTGATGCCGGTCGGCAGGCCGGGCTGACGGCTGGCCTGGCGCTAACCCTTGATGCAGATCAGCGGCTTCAGCAGCGCCACCTTCCGCGCGAGTCCCGCCTGGTCGGCCGCGTCGACGACGGCAGTGACGTCCTTGTACGCGCCGGGCGCTTCTTCCGCGATACCGCGCGATGAAACGCTCTTCACGATGATGCCGCGCGCGGCCAGATCATCGACCACCTGCCGACCGTGCCAGTGCTTCAGCGCCTCGTGGCGGCTCATCGCACGCCCGGCGCCGTGGCAGGCCGACGAGAAGGCGAGCGACTCCGACTGTTGCGTGCCGGCCATCACGTATGAGCTGGTGCCCATCGAGCCGCCGATCAGCACCGGTTGACCCGCGGCGCGCAGGGCTTCGGGCAGGTCGAGATGGCCGGGGCCGAAGGCGCGTGTCGCGCCCTTGCGGTGCACGAACAGCTCGCGCAGCTCGCCGTCCACGCGGTGCGGCTCGAGCTTGCAGGTGTTGTGCGAGACATCGTAGAGCAGGGGCAATTGCGCCTTCGGAATGAGCCGCGCGAACACCTGTCGCACCAGGTGCGCGAGGATCTGCCGATTGGCGAGTGCGCAATTGATCGCCGCGCGCATGGCGCCGAGGTACTGCTGCCCGAGCTCGGAGCGCAGGGGTGCGCAGGCCAGCTCGCGATCGGGCAACGTCAGACCATGTGCCGGTGCCGCCTCCACCATCATGCGCAGGCAGTCGGTGCCGATCTGGTGGCCCAGCCCGCGTGAACCGCAATGGATCGTCACGACGATGTCGCCGCGCTTCACGCCATACACCTCGGCGATCGAGGCGTCGTGGATCTCGGTGACTTCTTGCACCTCCAGGTAGTGGTTGCCACTGCCCAACGTGCCCATCTCCTCGATCTGGCGCTTCTTGGCCATGTCCGAGACGAAGGACGGCTTGGCATGCAGCATCTGGCCGCGTTCCTCGATGCGCTCGAGGTCCGCTGCCGTGCCCCACTCGTGCTCGACGGCCCACTTCGCGCCGCCGATCAGCATGTCGTGCATCTGCGTGTGGTTCAAGTGGATCGCGCCGCGGCTGCCCATGCCGGCCGGGATGTGGCTGAACAGCGCATTGGCCAGTTGTCGCTGCACCGGCATGACGTCGTCGCGAGTGAGGCCCGAGTGCAGGCAGCGCACACCGCACGACACGTCGAAGCCGACGCCGCCGGCCGAGACCACGCCGCCGTGCGCGGCATCGAACGCCGCCACCCCGCCGATCGGAAAGCCGTAGCCCCAGTGCGCATCGGGCATCACGTAGCAGGCGCGCACGATGCCGGGCAGGCTGGCAACGTTGACGGCCTGCTCGCGCGCCTTGTCGTCCATCGCGCGCGCAAGCGCTTCGGTGCCGTAGACGATGACGGGAACGTGCATCATGCCTTGCGCGGCGATGTGCCACTCGCAGGGTCCGTGCTGCTGAAGCGATCCGATGTTCATGGTCAGACGTCCACCACGGTTTGTGCCATCCAGCCACCGTCGTCGGTGCGCGCGACGCGCAGTGCCGTGTAGGTGGCGCCCTTGACCTCGACCGCTGGTTCGTGCCGCTCGGGTGATATCGGCTCGCCACCCGCCGTTGCGCGGAGCCGGGCCCCCTGCAGATCGACATGAAAGCGGCCAAAGAGCATGCGTCGCACGGCGATCTCGTAGACCACCGCGTTCAGCCAGGCGACCAACAGCGCTTCGTCGTCGGCCGCTTCGCACGCGATGGGCACCGTGTTGAGCACCACGACTCGGCGCGGGTCGGTGATGACCGCGACGAGCGCGAGCGCGGCCTGCTCGAAGGCGGCAGCCTTAGTTCGCCCTAAGCCACGCACGCCGATGTCGGCGCCGTGCTCGAAGTGTTCCCAATGGTCGTCCATGGACGTCGCATATGGTTGACGATGACTCACACTGCGGTGCAGCCGCGTCGTGACATGCTCGCGCGGCAGCGTTGGGCGCGCATTGAGCCATCTCAAGGCGAACGTTTCAGGAAGGCCTAGGCTGCATCGGTCGAAGCTACTTAGCGCAGGGGTCATCGTGCCGCTGCCGGTGATGCAAACACAGGTGTCGGCCGACGTGCGGCACCGGCCGCGGACCTTCCAAACGCTTGAGCGTCGTGTCGCGGACCAGATCCGTGAGCACTGTCCATGAGGAGGTTCAACATGAAGATACTCATCGCTTACTACTCGCGCACCGGCCACACCGAACAGGTCGGCAAGGAGATCGCCGTACGTTGCCAGGCCGACGTGGACAGGATTCGCGACGACGGCGTCGACCGCAGCGGCCTCTGGGGCTATCTGCGCTCGGGATGGCAGGCGTTCAGCAGCGCCACGCCGCCCATCCACCGGGCGACCAGGAACCCGGCCGAGTACGACCTCGTCGTGATCGGAGCGCCGGTGTGGAACTGGAGCCTTGCGGCGCCGGTGCGCACCTATGCACTCCGGCACGCGGGCAAGTTTCGGTGCTCGATGTGCCTCCGCCGTGCGGCTGCACCCGTTTAGCGCACTACGTGATCTGCTGCGGCCGCTGCCGGAACCTTGACGGTGGCATTGCCGCCGTCGTTGGCCTGGGCCTCGATGATGCCGCGCGACACGTCGACGAGCGCCAGCACAAGCAGCCCAAGCAGGAAGAACAGGCCGGTCGAGACGATGGCCAGCCGGTGGTTGCCGGCCGTCAGCAACGTGACCAGCCCGTAGGTGAGTGGTCCGACGACGGCAGACAGACGGATCGCCAAGGTCCAGAGCCCGTAGAACTCGGCACGGCGCGTGGCGGGCGAGAACAGGCCGACCAGCGCGCGCCCGGTTGACTGGCTGCTGCCCATGCACAGGCCGGCGATCACGGCCGCGACCCAGAACAACCCCGGTCCCGTGGCAAGCGCCGCCAGCGAGGTCATCACGATCCAGCCGACCAGCGTGATGCCCAGTGCCAGGCGGTGGCCGATGCGGTCTTGCACGTAGCCCCAGGCAAACGCACCGAGGGCGGCGGCAATGTTCACGACGAAGATCAGCAGCATCGTCTGCGTCTGTCGGAATTGCAGCACCTGTTCGGCGTAGACCGCGGCCAGTGCGATGACGACAGAGATGCCGGCCTGGTAGGCCACCGAGCACGCCAGCAGCGCTGCTGAAGTCGCGAAAACGCCGCGCCTCGCGCCACGTGCGGCGCAGGCGCGCCAGCGATTCCCGGACGCCAGTCTCGCCCGCGGATCCTGGTTGCGCAAGCGCACGCTCACGCAACAACCCGAAGGTCGCCACTGCTGCCACGCCGTAGATGCCGGCCGTGATCAGCATCGTCACCGGCACGAACTGCGACGCCGACCGCCCTTGTCCCTGGGCCCGCATCACGTAGGCGAGGCTGAGCCCGAGAGTGAGCATGCCGCCGAAGTAGCCGAAGCTCCAGCCCCAGCCCGATATCCGTCCCATGCTGTCCTGGCGCGCCAGTTCGGGCAGGAAGGCCGCGATCAGCGATTCGCCGTAGGTGTAGAACACATTCGACAGCACGACCGCAGCCACCGCCCACGCCACGTCGCCAGGCCCGACGCCGGCCAGCGCGGCGGTGGTCAGCACGCAACCGAACGTGGACAACGCCAACAGCCGCTTTTTTGCCGCACGCAAGTCGGCATAGGCGCCGAGAGCCGGCATGGTCAGCATCACGATCACGCTCGATGCCGCCAACGCTGCGGTCCAGGCGAACGTGGCCCAGTCCGCCCCGCCGGCCACTTCGCCGACGAAATAGGCCCCGAACACGGCCGTCAGGACGACGGTGGTGTAGCCCGAATTGGCGAAGTCGTACATTGCCCAGCCCAACACTTCGCGCTTGCGCACGCCGGGATTGAGCGCATCCTGGGGAAAGAGAGCCATGTGACTGTTGCCTCGATGACTGCGACAGGTGGGACCGCCCGCGCTTTGTCGAAGAGACCACAGCAGCAGCGTCGGCGGCTTGACGCGCGTCAATGGGACAGGCCGCCAAGAGAGGTTCTGTGTTTTCTTGCGTCATCGCAACGCCTGGGATGTCGAGCGGCCTAGACTCTATGCAGCTTGTGTCCGGACGGGCGTTTGAAACGGGCGATCAAGCAGCATCCCAGCGTTTGGCGAGTGCCGCCGCGGACAAGTCGGATGCCGTTATCCTTCCACCGCGCGACAGTACGGTGGACGGGCCGGCCGATATGTCGTGTTCGAGGCGGGTGCCGCGTTCACGCAGCCACTTGCGCACCATGTGCCGACGGGCAGATCAACCGCGTCGGCGTGGGGCCCACATCCACGTTCTCCATGACGACACGGCGCTGCGCGATCGCGCCGCAATCGTGGAAGTCGCCGTCGTCGCGAACCTCATCGGGCCGTGTGCAACCCGAGCGAATCGGCCATGCCGGATTGTCGACGCACAAGAGTGGCAACGGCCCGAACAGATCCCGCCGGGCCGCCAGATAGGCATTGACGGTGCCCACGTCGCGCCAGTAGCCGTGCTCCTCGCGAGGCCCGACTCCCGGGACGAGGTTGCTCATGAAGTCGTAGGCATAGACGTGATGGGTCTCGATCATGCGTGGCAGCACCTGCCGGCCGAAGTCGTATTCGCCTCGCCGCACCGCGTCGCGCAATGCGGCACGCAGGACGTCGGGCTCGAACAGATAGTTGCCCATCGAGGCAAAGGCGCGCTGCGGATCTCCCGACATCGGCGCCGGTGTATCGGGTTTCTCCTGGAATCCGGTGATCTGGGCGTCGCCGTTCGCGCAGACGACGCCGAACTCGCGCGCCAGCCCGATCGGCACGGGCAGAGCCGCCACGGTCGCGTCGGCCTGCCGGGCTGCGTGGAAGTTGATCATCTGCTGTACGTCCATCCGATAGACGTGATCGGCTGCGAACACCGCGACCAGTTTCGGGCGGCACTGATCCAGCAAGCCCAGGTACTCGTGCACGGCGTGAGCGGTGCCCTTGAACTCGTGCCCCGAGATGCTGCTGCCCGGCAGTACCGGCTCGATGAACTCCCCGGGCTCCATCTTCGCGGAACGCCAGTGTCGGTCGAGATGGGCGACCAGCGCGTCAGGCTTGTACTGCAGAAGCACGAAGACCCGGCGGATCCTCGAGTTGTAGAGATTGCTCAACGCGAAATCGATGAGGCGCAGGCCGCCTGCGAAAGGCAGCGCCGGCTTGGGTTGCTCCAGCGTGAACGGCCGAAGCCGCGTCCCCTCGCCGCCAGCCATGCCGTTGCCTGCCATGAGGCCTCCTTGGTGCCGCGAGCGCGAAGAACAGGGAGGTAGGTTCCGCCGGTCGCGGCGGCGTTGATCCAGCGCAAGGAACTCGCTCGGCCGGTCGAGCGCAAGCTGACGCGACTGGCCGCATTAAGTCGACGAGAGCGAAGTGCTGAACCAACCCACTCGCGAAGCCCAGTCCGCGGCTCGTTGAGGCGCATCATCCGCCCGGAAGGCTCGGCTACCGCGGTGTGACCGCGCGCCTCTTGCGCCAACGCAATCAAGACGCCGAGCGAACGCGTATGGTCCGCGAGATGGATCAGGCAACTGGCGCGACCCCGATCGTGGAGGGAGCGAAGCGGCCCGCCGTGACGGCGGCACAGTTGACGACGGTCATTCAAGCGCTGCTGCGCGAGTTGCGCGGCGCCGACGCGCCGCCTCCGACGCTCGACGACGACCTGGAGCGCACGCTGGGCATCGACAGCCTGGCGCGCATGGAGTTGATGCTGCGCCTGGAGAAGGCGTTCGGCCTGCGCATGTCCGAAGCGGCGATGCAGGCCGCGCAGACACCGCGCGAGCTACTGCGTGCATTGGCTGCCGCCTCGCCGCGCGGCGCTGCCTCGCGTGTCGCAGCGCCCGAGGCGGCGGTTGCGGCGGCCCCCGTACCGGGCGCGGCGGACTTGCCCCGCCGGGCAGCGACACTGCTCGACGTGCTGCAGTGGCATGCGGACCAGGCCGGCGCGCAGCGTCATGTCACGCTGCTGCGAGACGAGCAGGCGCCGCAGGCGCTGAGCCACGCCGAGTTGCTCGAGCACGCGCGTTCGGTCGCCGGCGCGCTGCAGCGGTCGGGGCTCGCACCCGACGAGGCCGTGGCGTTGATGCTGCCCACCGGCCTGGCGTTCCTCGAATGCTTCATGGGGATCCTGCTCGCCGGCGGCGTGCCGATCCCGATCTACCCGCCGTTCAGGGCCTCGCAGATCGAGGATCACTTGCGCCGGCAGGCGCACATCCTCGCCAATGCCCGTGCGGTGCTGCTGATCAGCGACGAGCAGGCCTTGCCCGCGGCGCGCATTCTGCGTGCGGGCGCGCCCGACCTGCGCGCGGTGGTTACCGTCGAAGGGCTGCGTGCGCTCGGCGGCCGGTGGCAGCGCGTGGCCCGCAGCGAGCACGACACGGCGCTGATCCAGTACACCTCAGGCAGCACCGGGCAGCCCAAGGGCGTCGTGCTCACGCATGCGAACCTCCTGGCCAACATCCGCGCGATGGGGCAGGTCCTGAAGGTCGGGCCGAACGATGTCTTCGTGAGCTGGTTGCCCCTGTATCACGACATGGGGCTCATCGGCGCCTGGCTGGGCAGCCTCTACCACGGCATGTCGCTCGTGCTGATGCCGCCGCAGGCGTTCCTGGGCCGGCCGTCGCGCTGGCTGCGCGCTATCAGCGAGCACCGCGCCACGCTGACCGGCGCGCCCAACTTCGCCTATCAGATTCTCGCCACCCGGGTTCCCGACGACGATCTGCACGGCCTGGACCTGAGTTGCTTGCGCGCGGCGATCAACGGCGCGGAGCCGGTGCATGCGACGACGGTGGCCTCGTTCTGCGAGCGCTTCGGCCGCTGCGGCTTCGACCGGCGCGCGTTGATGCCGACGTATGGTCTGGCCGAGTGCGGCGTCGGCCTGGCGTTTCCTCCTCTCGGGCGCGGCCCGAAGATCGACGTCATCGACCGCCAGGCGCTGCGCGACGAGGGCCGTGCGCAGCCGGTGGGCACAGCGCATGCGAGCGCGATGCACGTGGTGGGCTGCGGCATGCCGCTGCCGGCTCACGAGCTGCGCATCGTCGACGAGCACGGTGCGGAACTACCTGACCGGCACGAGGGACGCATTGAGTTCCGAGGCCCGTCCACCACGGCCGGCTATTTCGGCAATCCGCAGGCCACGCAGGCGCTCTTCCATGGCGACTGGCTCGACTCCGGCGATGTCGGATACGTCGTCGACGGCGAGATCCATCTGACCAGCCGCGTGAAGGACCTGATCATTCGCGGCGGGCACAACATCCATCCGTACGACCTGGAGGAGGTGATCGGCGCGCTGCCCGGCGTGCGGCGGGGTTGCGTTGCGGTGTTCGGAGCCACCGACCCGCAGACGCGCAGCGAGCGCGTGGTGGTGCTGGCGGAAACGCGCGTCGAGGAGCCGCCGGCCCGAGTGGCGCTGCGCGACCGGATCGCGCAGCTCTCCATCGAGGTGCTCGGCCTGCCGGCCGACGACATCGTGCTGGCGCCGCCGCGTGCGGTGCTGAAGACGTCCAGCGGCAAGATCCGCCGCGCGGCGTGCCGCGCCTTGTACGAGCAGGGACGGCTCGGGGCTCCCGAGCGCAGCGTTGCCCGGCAGCTGGTGCGACTTTGGATCGATGCCGCGCGCCGGCGTCTGCGCGGGCCGCTTCGGCGGTTCGGCTCCGCGTTGTTCGCAGCATGGCTGTGGACGCTGTTCGGCATCGGCACGGTCATCGGCGCCGCAACCGCGTTGCTGCCGCGCCGACAAACGCGCAAGCAGGTCGCACGCGCCGTCGCTCGTGCCGGCCTGCGGATCAGCGGACTTCCCCTGCAGGTCGACGGCGAGGCGGCGCTGCGCGGCCGCTTCGGGATCGTCGTCGCCAACCATGCGAGCTACCTCGACTGGCTGGTGCTCACGGCGCTGCTGCCTGCGCCGGCGTGCTTCGTGGCCAAGCGCGAGCTGGCCCGCTCGGCGTCCCTGGGCTGGGTGCTCAGGCGCTTGGGTGTGCACTTCGCGCAGCGCGACGATGTCCATGCCAGCGTCGAAGATGCGAAGGAGCTGGTGCAGGCCGCCAGGGCCGGGGAAATGCTTGTCTACTTCCCCGAGGGCACGCTGACGCGGGCGCCTGGGCTGCGTCCGTTTCGCATGGGCGCATTCATCGCGGCGGCGCAGGCGGGTGTCGCGGTGTTGCCGATCAGCCTGCGCGGTACGCGATCGGTGTTGCGTGATGGGTCATGGTGGCCGCGCCGCGAGCGCGTCACGGTGCAGGTGCGCGCGCCGCTGGCCGCGGGGGGCGATTCATGGTCCGATGCGGTGCGCCTGCGCGACGCAGCGCGCGGGCAGATTGCGCAAGGCTGCGGGGAACCTGTCCTTGGCGAATAGCGGCGGCAGCCGCGGGCGGCCGATCCTCATCGCTGCTCGTGCAATTCGCCTTCGCGCACCAGGACGCCCGGCGCCTCGCAGCGCAGCAGCTCGTCGCCGCTCTGCACGTAGGCCCCGAAGGCGAACGGCTGGCCGTTGAATTGGCACCCGCCCGCGGTCACGTTGGGCTCGACCTCGGTCTCGTCATCCTCGCCGACGATCGGTGAGGTGCGGTCCGGATCGGCAGCGCCGACCTGTGGATGCGTAGGTCTCGTGCTGGCCGGCGAAGCTGGCGGTGGGCAGGTCTTCGGCGGTGGCCGAGCTGCGCACCGCGAGCCTCACGTCGGGCCCGTACTCGGCGCGCAGCGCCGCGTAGGCGGCCTTGATCTGACCCACCAGTGCGTCGCCGAGCGGCGCCGCCTGCACGATGTCGCGCACTTCGCGCGCGTGCCGAGCCAGGTCGTCGACGTCTTTCGGGTCGAGGCCGGCGAGCGCGCGCTGCAGACGCGGCCACGCGTCGGCACGCTCGAGCGTGTCGCGGTAGGCCCGCGCGGTGATCGCGAAGCCGTTGGGCACGCGCACGCCCTGGGCCGACAGCTCGCGCAGCATCTCGCCGAGCGAGGCGTTCTTGCCGCCCACCGACGGCACGTCGGCAATGCCGATGTCAGCGAACCAGCGCACATATGGATTCACAGGCGTCTCCTCGCAATCGCGGAGCTGTCAGCTCCCGTGGAAGGCAGAGTAGGCCGCCCACGGTGCCCGGCCTTGATCAAGCGCAAGTGCGCCGCAACCCGATGGGGCGTCGATGGCGGTCCTCAGCGAGCGCGCGCCGCCACGTAGTCGAAGATCTGCTGCAGCGTGGCAAGGCGCGCGTAGTCGGCCTCGGGGATGTCGATGCCGAATCGGCGGTGCAGGCCGAGCAGCACGTTGAGCCAGTCCATCGAGTCAAGGTCCACCTGGTCGCGCAACGCGCGCGTGTCGTCGAGCGACTGGGCATCGACTTCGGGTGCGATGGCGAGCAGCGCGTCGAGCACGCCGCGGCGGATCTCGGAGGAGTTCATCGGGTCAACCCTCGAGCTGTTGAGGCTGCTGCAGTTGGTCGCGCAGCCGCGCGAGAAAGATGGCGCCGCGATGACCGTCGCTGGCGCGGTGGTCCGCCGCCAGGCTGGCCGTGACGGCTGGCATCACGGCCAGCGCACCGTCCGCAACCCATGGCTTGTCGACGATGCGGCCGAAACCCACCAGTGCGACTTGCGGCGGGTAGATGATGCCGAGCACCGATTCGACCGCCTGCTCGCCGAGGTTCGTCACGGTGATCGTCGGGTCCGACATCTCCGAGCTGCGCAGACTTCCGGCGCGCGCGCGCTGCACCAGGTCGGCCAGCTCCTGCATCAGCTGCCGCAGCGGCTTGGCACCCACGTCGTGCAGCGCCGGCGCGACCAAACCGCCGGCGCGCAACGAGATGGCCACGCCGATATGCGCCAGCTGCGCGGGCGCGAAGGCGCCGTCCACGAAGTGGCCGTTCAGTTCGGGCGCCGAGCGCAGAGCCAGCGCCACCGCCTTGATCAGCAGCGCCGCCGGCAGCACGCGCTCGGTCACGGGTCGAGCGGCATTAAAGGCACGCAGCCAGTCGAGCGCGGCGCGCAGCGTGATCGGCTCGGTCAGGTAGTAGTGTGGAATCTCGCGTTTGGAACGCGCCATCGCGGCCGCAATGGCCTCGCGCATTTCGGCTGCGCGGCTTGTGGCGGCCAGCAACGTCTTCCCGGGCTCTGGCGCTCGTGCGGCCGCGCGTTCGACGTCGTCGCGTGTCACCGCGCTGTCGGGTCCCGTACCGTGCATCGTCTCGGGGTCGAGGCCCAGCTCGCCGGCGCGCCGCCGTGCAGCGGGCGTGATGCGCGCACGCGTCGGCGTGGCGCTGTGCGCAGCGGGGGGGAGCACCGCAGGGGCCATGGGCGCGGCCTCGTGCGACGGTGCCTGCACTCGCGGGCGCGGCGCCTCGAGCTCCCGAGGTGGCGCAGCCTCGCCCGGTGCGAGCACCAGCGCCATCGCTGTGCCCACGGGCACGGTTTCTCCCACATCCGTGAGCAGACGGTGCACGGTGCCGTCGACCCAGATCTCGATGTCGACGGCCGCCTTGCTGGTGTCGACCACGGCGATCACGTCGCCTTTCTTCACCGTCTGACCGGGCTGCACGCACCACTGCACGAGCGTGCCCTGGTCCATGTCGGAACCGAGCGACGGCAGGCGGAATTCGATCATGGACGGCCGACCGGCCTACGCGGTGCGCCCGAACAGCGCACGCACCGCGGCCACGATCTTGGGCGCCATTGGCAACGCCGCCTCCTCGAGATGCCTGGGATACGGGATCGGCACCTCCTCGCTGCACACGCGGGCCGGTGGAGCATCGAGCTCGTAGAAGGCATCTTCGCTGACGCGTGCCAGCAGCTCGGCCGCGAGACTGCCGGTGCGCCAGGCTTCGTCGACCGCCACCACGCGCCGCGTCTTGCGCACCGAGGCGAGCACGGTGGCGACATCGAGCGGCCGCAGCACCCGCAGATCGATCACCTCGGCGTCGATGTGTTCGGCCGCCAGTTGCGCCGCGGCGTCGAGCGCCCTCGGCACGCAGCCCCCGTAGGCCAGCAGCGTCACGTCGCGCCCTGCGCGGCGGATCGCCGCGTGCACGATGTCGACCGGCGGTGCGGGATCGCTCAGCTCCCCTTCGAGGTTGTACAGCTGCGCGTGCTCGAAGATGATCACCGGGTCCGGGTCCTGCAGCGCGGGCCACAGCATGCCGCGGGCGTCTTCCAGCGTTGCGGGCGCGAGCACGCGCAGCCCCGGCACGTGCGCGTACCACGGCTCCAGGCTGTGCGAATGTTGTGCCGCCAGCTGCCGGCCCGCGCCGCTGGCCATGCGGATCACCACCGGGACATTGAATTGACCGCCCGACATGTGCCGGTACAGCGCCGCGGTGTTGACGATCGCATCGAGCGCGAGCAGGCTGAAGTTGACCGTCATGATTTCGACGATCGGGCGTGCGCCGCCGAGCGCAGCGCCGATGCCCGCGCCGACGAAGCCCAGCTCCGACAGGGGGGTGTCGCGGATGCGTGCCTCGCCGAACTCGGCGAGCAACCCTTTGCTCACCGCGTAGCTGCCACCGTAGCGGCCGACGTCCTCGCCCATCAGGAAGACGCGCGGGTCACGATGCAGCGCCTCGCGATGAGCTTCGCGCAGCGCTTCGCGGTAGGTGGTGACCGCTGCCATCGGATCAGTCCGCGAACTGCCGACCGAGTGCCTGCGCGCGGTGCAGGTAGGCCAGTCGCGTGCGCACGTCCGCGCCATGCACGGCATAGAAGTACTCGTGCTGCACCGACTCGATGCCGGGGTAGTGCAGCGTGAAATCGTCGATCAGTCGCGTCATCGCGTCGTGCAGGCCGCTTGCGTACGAGCGCTCGTCGAAGATCGTGGGGGTGAGAATCAGTGCCTTGCGGTGACGCAACAGCGGCAGCCGGCCGTTGATGTCGCCGCGCCATCCTTCGGGCGACAGGCCGAAGGCGAAGCCGAGGGTGAAGACGCGTTCAATCCAACCCTTCAGGATCGCCGGGAAACCCACGAAGTACAGCGGCGCGACGAAGGCAAGCGCCTCCGCGGCGGCTACCTTCTGCTGCTGAACCGCCACGTCGCGTGGGCCGCCACTGGCGTGCAGCTTGCGAACGATGCCGCGCGCGTCGAGCCGTCCGATCCAGCGCTTGAGCAGCATGCGCCGCACCGGTCCACTGGCGCGCTCGAGCAGCGACTCCGGCAGGTTCATGTGTTGCAGCACGTCATCCGGCATCGAGTCATCGATCCAGTTCGGCGTGTCGTGGTCGCGCAAAACGGGATCGAAGCCGATGGCGTGAAGGTCGACGACGTTGTTCTCGTGCCCCGCCTCGCGCAGTCCGGCATCGAAGTGGCTGAGCACGGCGTGGCAGAAGGAACGCGGCTTGTGGTGGGCGTAGACGGTCAGCACTTTCATCGCAGATCCCCCGTTTACGACGTGGCCGTCACGTGGCGCGTCAGCTGTTCGATCGGCTCGAGCTGGCCGGCCTCGGCAAATGCCACCGCCGCGTCGACTTCGCGTTCGGCATCGCGATCGAGGCGTTCGATGTCCGCGGCGTGCGCGAGATCCGCCTTGAGCAGCTTGTCGCCCAAGGTGAGCACCGGATCGTGCTGCTTCCAGCGTTCGACCTCGGCCTTGTCGCGGTACAACTCGGCGTCGAACATCGAATGCGCGCGGAACCGGTAGGTGTGCAGCTCGAGGAAGAACGGGGTGCCTTGCTCGCGCACCCGTTCGATCGCCTGCCGTGCCGATTCGTGCACCGCCAGCACGTTCATGCCGTTGATCTGTGCGCTCGCCATGCCGTAGCCGGCGGCTTTCTGGGTGAGATCGATCTGCGATTCCGAGCGCGACAGCGCGGTGCCCATCGCATACAGGTTGTTCTCGCAGACGAACAGCACCGGTAAGCGCCACAACGCCGCCAGGTTCATCGCCTCATGGAACGCACCTTCGGCCACGGCGCCCTCGCCGAAGAAGCACGCGGTCACCGCGCGCGCCCGCGGCGCCAGCTGGTCGGCCAGCGCCAGGCCGACGGCCAGCGAGAGTCCGCCACCGACGATCGCGTTGCCGCCGTAGAAGCGCCTGGCCTTGTCGAACAGGTGCATCGATCCGCCACGGCCACCCGAGCAGCCCTCGCGCTTGCCGAACATCTCGGCCATGATCGCGTTCATCGATACGCCGCGCAGCAGCGCGTGGCCGTGCTCGCGGTACGTCGCCACCACGTTGTCGCCGGCCTGCAGGTTGGGCATCACGCCCGCAGCGACGGCTTCCTCTCCGACGTACAGGTGCAGGAAGCCGCGGATCTTCTGCTCGCCGTACAACTGAGCACAGCGTTCCTCGAGGCGGCGCACGCGCAGCATGTCGGCCAGGCGTGCCAGGCAGACATCGCGCCCCAGGGTCTGTGGATCGGGGCCCGGCACGGCGATGGCGCGCGGCTGATGAGTCATCAGGGGCTCTCCAGCGTCGACGTGTCGCCTTCGGGCAGGCCGAGCTCGCGCGCCTTCAGCAACCGGCGCATCACTTTGCCGCTGCGCGTGTGCGGCAACGACGAAACGAACGCGATCTCCTTGGGTGCCACCGCTGCCCCCAGGCGTTTGCGCGCGTGGCCGAGCAGCTGCATGCGCAGATCCTCGGTCGGTTCGTGGCCCGACTTCAGCAGCACGAAGGCCTTGACCGATTCGCCGACCACGGGGTCGGGCCGGCCGATGACGCCGGCCTCGGCGACGGCGGCGTGCTCCATCAGGGCGCTTTCGACCTCGAACGGGCCGATCAGGTGGCCGGCAGACTTGATCACGTCATCGGCGCGCCCGACGAACCAGAAGTAGCCGTCGGCGTCGCGGCGCGCCAGGTCGCCGCTCAGGTAGAGGTCGCCCGCGAAGCATTTGCGGTAGCGCTCCTCCTGGCCGAGGTAGCCGCGAAACATCGACGGCCACCCGGCGCGCAGCGCGAGCTCGCCTTCGACATCGGGCTGGTCGATGATCTCGACAGCACCGGTCGCGCCGCGGCGCACGATCAGCGCCTCGATGCCCGGCAACGACTTGCCCATCGATCCGGGCTTGATGTCGAGCGCCGGCGTGTTGGCGATCATGATGCCGCCCGTCTCGGTCTGCCACCAGTTGTCGTGGATCGGCAGGCCGAGCACCTCTTGTGCCCACCACACCGCCTCGGCGTTGAGTGGCTCGCCCACGCTGGCGATGAAGCGCAGTGGCGTGAACGTGTAGCGATGGGCCGCTTCCGGGCCGGCCTTCATCAGCATGCGAATCGCGGTCGGCGCCGTGTACCACACGCTGACGCGTTGGTCCTGCAAGGTGCGGTACCAGCGCTCGGCGTCGAACTCCGCTTCGTCGACCAGGACGGTCACGCCGTGCAGCAGCGGCGCGATGATGCCATAGGAGGTACCCGTCACCCAGCCCGGGTCGGCGGTGCACCAGAACACGTCGTCGGCATGCAGATCCAACGCATAACGCCCGGTGGCGAAGTGCGTCAGCACCGCCCCGTGCACATGGATCGCCCCCTTGGGTGTGCCGGTCGTGCCGCTGGTGAAGTGCAGCAGCGCCATGTCGTCGGCGCCGGTGCGGGCCGAAGGCGCGTCGTCGCGGGCCTGCGCCATCAAGGTTGCGTAGTCATGGGTGCCGGCAGGCGGCTCGCCGTCGTTGCCGACTACGATGACGTGCTCGAGCGTCGTCAGCCGATCACGCATGGCCGCGACTTTGCGCCGATACAGCGTTGCGGTGGTGACCAGGACACGCGCCCCCGCAATGCCGATCCGCGTGGCGATCGGCTCGGGGCCGAAGGCCGAAAACAACGGCGTCACGACGCAGGCCTGCTTCAGGGCACCGAGCACCGACACGTACAGGGCCTCGGTGCGCGCCGCCAGCACGAAGACCCGATCGCCGCGCACGACGCCCAATGACGCCAGCGCGTTGGCGAAACGGTTTGTCAGGCTCTGGAGTTCCGCGTAGGAGACGTCCCGCACGCCGCCACTGGACGAGAGCAGCCGCAGGGCCGGGTGCGCAGCGCGCGCGCCGCGTGCGTGCCGGTCGACTGCCAGCCGCCCGATGTTGACGTCGTCGGCATCCTGACCGAGCAACTCCTCGCGCACCTGCTGCCACGAGAAGGAGGCGCAGGTCGCCGCCCAATCCACCATGTTGGGCGGCACGCGCAGGTCGCGTGCGCCCTTGTGAATCTGCTTGCCCCGTGCAGCCGGCTCCATCGCTGAATGGTGAGCGTCGGCTTCGTGACCTGAATTGACCGGCATCAACTCTCGACCGGGACGCGTGCCGAATTGGGCTCGTCGGTCGCTCAGGTCTTGCGAAGCGGTGTGCCGGCGCTCGTCTGCTCGTGCCGCCGCGCCGCCGCCACGGCGCCGGCGAGCGCGCCCATGGCCTCGGCGAGGACCGTGAACACATCGTCGATCGCGGCCAGGCCGACCAGGCGGTTGCCCTGCGCAACCACGGGAACGCGGCGCACGGCCTTGCGCTGCATGGTGGCCAACAGCTCGAGCACCGAGTCGTCTTCGCGCGCGGTGACGACATCGGTGCTCATCAACTCGGCCACGCGCAGCGTCTGCGGATTCTTCTGTGCGGCGACCACGCCGGTGACGATGTCGCGATCGGTCAGCATGCTCACCACCTGGCGATCGGCTTGGCTGCGCTCGTCGACGACGACCAGGCAGCCCACCTGCTGCTCGCGCATCACATGCGCGGCCTCCTCGATCGACAATTCGGGATAGGCCACCGACACGATGCGTGTGCAGATGTCGCCGGCATTCAATCTGCGTTCGAACATGGTTCACTCCATTCGACCAAAGCGCATTTCACTCGGAGTACCACGCGGGCAGTTGCGCAATGTCAACGGCGCTGGCGTTCGGTTGCGGCGCGGCCGGGGTCACCGCGCCGGGTTGCGATTCGTCAATCCCCGGAGATGCCGCATCGCGGTTCAATCATCGAGCCCTGGTGTTTCGCGGCCACTTGCTCATGCTTCGAATCGCTCAGCTGCTGTATCTGCTGCTGCCGGTGTACCTGGCCAACATGGCGGCGCCGCTGGCCAGGCTCGCGCCGGGATTGGCGCGGCCGATCAGCCAGCGGTGGCTCGGCAGCCACAAGACCTGGCTGGGCTGCGCGCTGGCGATCGTTGCCTCGACCGCGACAGCCTGGGTGCAATCGCGGCTGGACTGGTCAGGCAGTCTGGTGGTCTACGACGGCTGGTTGATCCTCGGCCCGGTGTGCGGCTTGGCGGCCATGGTGGGCGACAGCACCAAGAGCTTCGTCAAGCGGCGGCTTGGGATCGCACCGGGCAAGCCGTGGATACCGGCCGACCAGCTGGATTACGCCATCGCCGGTCTGCTGGCGCTGTCGCTCTGGTATCGGCCGGACTGGATTGACGTGGTGACGGTGCTGCTGCTCAGCTTCGGCGGATCGATCCTCGTCAATCGCTTGTCGTATTGGGTTGGCATCAAAAGCACACCCTGGTGAAGGGTTCGGCAGCGGTGGGCGCACGGGCGCGAAGTGTGCGGGCGCTGCTTCTTTGACCCATCAGCCGATCAGCCGATCCGGCGCAACAGCCGGCATCCCCAAGGCCTGCGCCACCGGCGCGCACGTCAGCTTGCCGCGATAGACGCTCAGGCCGTTGCGCAGATGCGGGTTGGCGCGCAGCGCCCCCTCGCCCTGCGCGGCGAGGGCGAGTCCGAATGGCAGCGTGGCATGGTTCAGCGCGTGGCTGGAGGTGACGGGAACCGCTCCGGGCATGTTGGCAACGCCATAGTGGATGATGTCGTTCACTTCGTAGGTCGGCGCGTCGTGACTCGTCGGTCGCGAGGTTTCGAAGCAGCCGCCTTGATCAATCGACACGTCGATCAGCACGCTGCGCGGCCGCATCCTGCCGAGCATGGAGCGTGTCACCAGCTGAGGTGCTCGGGCACCGGCCACCAGTGCGGCGCCGATCACGACATCGGCCGCGGTGACTTCGGCCTCGACAGCCGCCGAGGTCGAATAGCACGTGCGAACGCGACCCTGGAACAGTTGATCCAGTTGACGCAAGCGCGGCAGCGATCGATCTGCGATGGACACTTCGGCACCCAAGCCGACGGCGAGTCTGGCAGCTTGCGTGCCGACCACGCCCCCGCCCAGAACGACGACGCGCGCGGCGGGCACGCCCGGCACGCCACCGAGAAGCACGCCTCTGCCTCCGTTGGGTTTTCGCAGGCACGATGCCGCAACCTCCACGGCCATGCGGCCGGCAACTTCGCTCATCGGTGCGAGTAAGGGCAAGCCGCCGGCGTCGTCGGTCACGGTCTCGTAGGCCACGGCGACGCAGCCCGATGCGAGCAGGGCTTCGGTCAGCGCGCGGTCCGGCGCCAAGTGCAGGTAAGCAAACAGAATCTGACCGGGCTGAAGCAGCCGCAACTCGACAGCCTGCGGTTCCTTGACCTTGACGATCATCTCGGCCTGCGCATAGATGGCCTGCGCATTGGGCACGACCCTGGCGCCCGCCGCTTCATAGGCCGAGTCGTCGGCGCCGATTCCGGCACCGGCACCGGCCTGCACCAGCACCTGGTGCCCCGCCGACGTGTATTCGCGCGCCGATGCCGGCGTGACGCCGACGCGGAACTCCAGAGCCTTGATCTCCTTGGGCACGCCGATGCGCATGATCGTGCTCTTGGCTCACGCCCCGTGCTCGAAGGGACTCACATAGAGGCGATCGGGGCCGCTGAGCTGTCCGCCCACAAAGGCAAGAAACCGCGCGCCGACGACACCGTCGGTGACCCGATGGTCGTAGACCGCCAGCACGACACCGGCCACCCCGCGTGCCGAATCCAGCAGGCCTGCAGGCGCATTCATGGGATCGGGATGTTCATCGTGCTCGTGCACACGGTCTCAGCGGCGCGACATCAGCATGCCGATCAGAACGCCCACACCCGCGGCCAGACCGGCGGTGGCGTAGGGGTGTTTGTGCACGGTGGTGTTTGCGACCCGCGCGGCGCGGCGCACGTTGTAGGCGGCGGCTTCCTCGAGCGCGGCAAGCTCGGAGCGCGCGTGACGCAGGCGCAACTCGACGGCGTCGCGAGCGGGGGCGAATTTGTCGCTGCCGCTATGCTCGGCCGTCTTCAACAGTGCTTCGGCGTCTTCGACGAGATGCCCGAGGCTTTGCGCCAGACGATCGCGCATGGTGTGGTCAGCGGTGGTGGTCGTCCAGTCCATGGGTCAGTCCTCTCGGTGTCGCCCGCCACCGACGGCGAAGGCAGGGTTGCAGCGTAGGTGCTGTGCGGCACCGCCGGTTGAGCAATCTCAAGAGACGCTGATGTCGAGGCGTGTGTCGATGTGCGATTGATCGGTCGGCACGTCGCGCAGGGCCTGGGAATGTGATCGTGAGCACGCGCGGCGCAGATCGCGCAGTTGATGCAAGTCAACAGATTCGCCATGTCAGTGATCACCATCGGCATGCCATTTCAGCTGCCCAAGGAAGAACCGTGAAGATCCTCCTGCCCGTTGACGGAAGCGACTACACCAAGCGCATGCTGGGCTACGTGGCCGCGCACGACGAGCTGTTCGGTACCGCGCACGAATACACCGTGTTCACTGCGGTCGCGCCCATCCCTGCGCATGCCACTCGGTTCCTCGACAGCCAGATGCTGGCGACCTACTGCAACGAGCAGGCCGAGTCAGTGCTTCGGCCGGTGCGCAAGTTCGCCGACCAGCAGCACTGGAAGGTTTCGGTCGTGCATGTGCAAGGCCATGCCGCCGAGGCCATCGCAGCGCTGGCCCAGGAGCTGCAGCCCGACATGATCATCATGGGGACGCACGGGCACTCCGCGCTCGGCAACGTCGTGCTGGGCTCGGTGGCCAACGGCGTGCTGGCCCGGTGCAAAGTGCCGGTGCTGCTGATCCGTTGAGTCCGCGCCGGCCTGTCAAAGCCATTGCGGTCGATCAAGGCCCGAGCCATGAGAGGTGCCGCGCATTGGACAGACCATGTACGACCGCATCCTGGTGCCGGTGGATGGCAGCACCACCGCCAAGCGTGGCCTCGAGGAGGCGCTGAAGATCGCCGCCAAGCTCGGTTCGACGGTACGCGTGATCCACGTCGTGGACGACCTGTCGATGACCATGGCCGCCGGCTCGCTGGCCACGAACATCGGCGAGCTTCAACGGAGATCTATGAAGATTCTGATTCCGGTCGACGATTCCGACATGTCGCGCCATGCCATCGAGCTGGCGGCGCGCATGGGCCGCGAGGGTACGGCGCCTGAAGCGATCCTGCTGAACGTGCGCGAGCAGCCAGAGATCCACGGCGAGATCGGGACTATGCCGCCATCGAACGCGCGGAGGGCGAGCGGCAGCAGCGCGTGCTGGCCAAGGCACTCGAGCATGCGCGTGGTTCATCTGTAGCCACTGTCGGTGACGCTGGTCAAGTGAGACGGCGATGAGCGTTGCCGAGGTTGCCGGCCCGCTGGTCCAGAGCATCGTCGACTCGCTCGGCGAACGTGCCGGGATCTCGTTTGAGGCGGTCACACTCGACGGCGCGGACTATCGGACCGGGTCGGATGCGCCGGTATTCCGCCTGGTGTTTCACACACAGGCGGCGCTGCTGGCGACCTTCACGCGGGGGCACATCGGCCTGCTCGCCGGGTACTTCGATCAGACGGTGGATGTCGAGGGCGACATCGCGGCGGCGTTCGCCGCCGGGATGAGCAGTCGCTTCGACAGCCAGTTCCATGCCGTCAACGACATCGAGAACTCGTTGCACGAGTTGCGCCACTCCAATCGCGACCCTGCGCAGGCCAAGGTCAATGCGCATGCGCACTACGGCCTGGGCGTCGACTTCTATCGCCTGTGGCTCGACGAGCCTCTGATGATGTACACCTGCGGCTACTGGCCCGAGGGCACGCGCACACTCGAGCAGGCTCAGCAGCAGAAGATCGACCACGTCTGCCGCAAGCTCCAGCTGTCGCGTGGCGAGCGCTACATCGACATCGGCTGCGGCTTCGGCGGCTTCATGTTCCGTGCGCTGGAGACGGTCGGTGCGATCGGCACCGGACTGAACACCACCACCGAGCAGGTGGAGTGGCTCCGTGCCGAGATCGCACGCAGGGGCCTCGGCAGTCAACTGCAAGTGCGCGACCGAGATGCCGGCGAGTTCCTTCGATGAGTTTCCAGTCAGCTCGATCACGGCCGGATTGGCCAGCACGATCGAACCGCGCTCGTCGACCGCCGCAGCTGATGAAGCCAGGCGCTTTCGTTGGGCGCGCCGCGGCGGTCGTTCGTTCGGGCTGTCAGGTTCTCGCCCTCGGATCCCACGACGCGACGCCGGTCAGCTGCCTTAGAGCCGGTGGGCTGCTTGGGATCGGATTGGCTGACGTCGGCGAAAGGCATAGATCGGGTGTTTTGCAGATCGCACGCACATCGCATCAACGATGCGAAGGTCAAGTCGACACGGTGACTGAGATGGACTCCGGCGTAGGTTTTGGCGTAGCTTTTGATCGCCCACGGGCCTCGTCTCCTGGGAGCACGCACTGCTGCATCATCGGCGTGTGAAGCGAAATTATCTGATTCCCCGGAGCCGGTCTAGGCGCCGATTTTTCGCCTATCTCATTGTTTGTACTCATGTTTTCGAGCGCAGCTGATTTTTCGGAGTTCATGCCCGCGCTTTTCTAGGCTTACCCGCACTCGCGAATCCGGCGTAACTTTGGTGTAGCTTCCTCGGTGGGACACTCGGTTGGCGTAGCTTTTCCTGATGTCACGGAGGCGCGCATTTGATTCCCTTCGGCGCTCGAGCGGCGAAGGCGCTGGTCGCCGGAAATCATCTCACGATCGAATCGGCGCCTCGCCGCCAAAGCCCGTGCAAGCACACGGTCCTCGCCAGAATCACCCCGGCCGCCACGACAGGTCGATGCGGCCATCGACAATGCCGATGCGCCGATCGGCGACCGACGCGAAGCTGCTGTCGTGCGTGACGGCGACCACCGTCTTGTTCAGCTCGTGCGTCAAGTCGCGCAGGATGTCGCGCACGTTGGCGCTGGAGACCGAGTCGAGGTTGCCGGTCGGCTCGTCGGCCAGGATGACGAGCGGGTCGTTCGCCAGCGCACGGGCGATGGCCACCCGCTGGCGCTGGCCGCCGGACAACTGGCTCGGCCGCTTGTCGATGCTGACCTTCCAGGCCCAGGCGATCGAGCAGCTGCGCGGCGCGCTCGCGCGCCGCCTGCGTCCGACGATCCGCCCCAGCTTGCGAATCGGCAGCGACACGTTGTCGAGTGCGCTGAACTCGGCCAGCAGAAAGTGGAACTGGAACACGTAGCCCAGCTTGCGCCAGGCGGAAGTCGGTGAGCCGGTCGTCGTCGAAGGCCGTGGTGTCCTCGCCGTCGATCCAGATGCGCCCGCGCGTGGGCATGTCGAGCAGGCCCAGCAGGTACAGCAGCGACGACTTGCCCGAACCCGACGGCCCCATGACGCAGACGAACTCGCCGCGCTCGATCTCGAGGTTCACGTCTCCACGAGCGTGACCGGCACCTCGCCGGCGAGCGTGCGCGTGACGTGTTCGACCCGAATCACCGGCGCTGGGCCGAGTCGACGCTGCTCATGCCGCACCTCGCAGAATGTCCACCGGATGCACGCGTCCGGCACGCCGCGCCGGCAGGTAAGACGCCGCGAGGCACGACAGCATCGCGAACACAGCCGCCAGCACGTACTGCTCCGCCCCCCACCAGAGCGGCAGGTGCACCGACCTCGGTCACACCCGGCGGGCGGATCTCGACCTCGGCCGAGCACCTCCATCAGCACCATGCCCAACAGGACGCCCAGGCGCGCTGCCGAACAGCCCGACGATCAGGCCCTCGAGCAGGAAGATGCGCCGCAGGTCGCGGGCGTGGAAGCCCATCGACTTCATGATCGCGATGTCGCGCGTCTTCTCCATCACGATGGTCGAGATCGTGTTGTAGATGCCGAACGCGGCCACCACCAGGATCGCCGAGACCACGCTGTACATGATGATGTTGCGCACCAGCAGCAGGCTCAGGATGTCTTCCGACGCCTCGATCCACGACACCGACTTGTAGCCGGTGGCGGCCTCGATGGTCTGCGCCACGCTCTGCGCCGCGTAGGGGTCGTCGAGCTGGATGATCACGCGGTTGACGCGGTTCTCGCGGCCGAGCAGTGCCTGGGCGCGCTTGAGCAGCACGAAGGCCTGGCGTCTCGTCGTAGGCGGCATTGCCGGTGCGAAAGATGCCCACCACGCGCAATGCACGGCTCGTTCCATCGGCGCCGAGCACGCTCAGCGTGCTGCCCAGGTGCAGGCTGAACTTGTCGACCAGACCCTGGCCGACGATGACGCCGTTGGGGTTGGCCGCCAGCGCATCCAGCGAGCCCACGACCATCTTCTCTTCGATGGTGGTCACCTGCTTCATCTTTTCGGGCACCGCTCCGGACAGCGTGACCGCCTTGCTGGCGGCCCGCAAACGTGAGCACGGCGGTGCCGGCGAGCACCGGCGCGGCACGCAGGCCGGGCATCGCCTCGATCAAGGCCAACCGCTGTGGCCAGCCACG
Source organism: uncultured beta proteobacterium (assembly GCA_963774185.1). Lineage (GTDB taxonomy): Bacteria > Pseudomonadota > Gammaproteobacteria > Burkholderiales > Burkholderiaceae_C > JAEUPI01. The sequence continues at coordinate 260,061 of CAVZEK010000035.1, read as the reverse complement.
GATGCCGCGCGTCTCGATCAGGGGCTTCACGTTGTGGACGGTCACCGCGCGCGTCGGGCCAGCGCAGTTGCGCCGGCTGCTCGCGACCCTGGCGCACTTCGTCGTACACGGTGATGTGCGGACTGTTGTCGACCAGGCGCTTGATGAAATCCTTCTCCGAGCCGCGCATCAGCGACGACACGGCCAGAAAGAATGCGACTCCCAGCACCACCCCGGTGAGCGACACCAGCGTCTGCCGCTTGCGGCTCGTCAGGTGAGCCAGCGCAACGTCGAGTGCGATCGCCATGGCTTCACCGCGTCGCGGACGCAGCGCGCCGTGACGCCGGCACCGACATGCGCGCGCTGCCCCTCGCGCAGCGTGTCTGCGGGCGAGAGCACCACCGCCTCGCCTTCCTGGAGCCCGCTGACGATCTCGGTGCGCTCGGTGCCGGTCACGCCCTTGCTCACCTCGCGGCGGTGCAGCCGGTCTTGCTCCAGCACCCACACCAGGTTGCCCTTGCAGCGCGCGGTTGGGCACGAGCAAGGCGCTTCGCGCCGCGACACGATCGAGGTTGGCGTCCATCGTCATGCCGGCTGCGCAGCGGCCCGGCGTCGTTGGCCGGCGCATCGGCGAAGCGAATGCGCACGCGGTAGCTGCGCGACACCGGATCGCCCTTGGGCGTGATCTCGGCCACCTCGCCGTCGAACAAGCGCTCGGGCAGAGCGTCGGTGCGCATGATCACCTTCTGGCCGACGACACACGCGGGCGATGTCCTCTTCGTCGACTTCGGCGCTCACGCGCAGCGGCGCGCAGCACGACAGCGTGAGCACGGTCTGGCCGGCCGCGATGAACTGGCCGAGCTCGCCGTCGCGGCGCAGGACGGTGCCGTCGGCCGGCGCCACCAGCTGGTTGTAGTCGCGCTGGGCCCGGGCGCGCATCACGGCGGCTTGCGCCGCCTGGAACTCGGTGCGTGTGCGGTCGAGTTCCGCTGACGAGATGAAATTCTGCGCCACCAGGTCGCGCGTGCGCTCGAACTGTGTGCGCGCCAGTTGTTCGCGTGCCAGCATTTCCTGCACGGTCTGGTCCAGGTCGGCCGACTCGATGCGCGCGAGGACCTGGCCGCGGCGCACCTGCGCCCCTTCCTCCACGTTGATGGCCGCCAGTCGACCGCCGCTGCGCGGCGCTACGGGCACCATCACCGTGGGCTCGACGATGCCGGTGGCATACACCGCCTCGATCGCGGGACCGCGTATCGACTGCGCGGTTTCGACGCCGACCGGCCACTGCGACCAGGCGATGCCGGCTGCCGCCGCCGTCAACGCGACCAGGGCGATAGCGATACCTGTTCTTCTCTGCAAGACGAATCCTCGGTCACCTGGCCCCACCGGCGAAACGAGCGCGGCGGTGTCGATGGGTCTTCCATACGCAGGGCGATCCCATCGTGGTAGGGTAGCTCGGATCATTGACCTCGACAGCAAGCGCCTGTGAACGAACCGGAATCGCCGCCGCCAGTCACACGCGGTGCCAGTCGAACGGCGCTCGGCGCCGCGGCGCTGCGCTGGCTGCACCAGACGGCCGACGGCGAGCCCAAGATCCTGGTCGATGCCGTGTCGGGCCTTCTGCTGGGCGAGGATGTGCTGCGTGCTGTCGCGGCACGTCTGGGTGACCCGGGTTCGCCGGAGGTACTGGCGCTGCGTTCGCACGTCGTGCTGCGCAGCCGCTACTGCGAGGATCGACTGGCCTCGGCCGTTGACCGGGGCGTATCGCAGCTCATCGTCCTCGGAGCGGGGCTCGACACGTTCGCGTATCGCCAGCCCGAATGGGCGCGCAGGCTGCGAATCTACGAGGTGGACCAACCGGCATCGCAAGCGGAAAAGCGCCGTCTGTTGTCGCACGCGCGCATCGCGATCCCTGACAACGTCGAGTTCATCGCGATCGACTTCGAGCAGACTTCGCTGGCGGACGGAATGAAGGCGGCAGCGGTCGACTTCTTCTCCAGGACGACGTTCTTCTCGTGCCTCGGCGTGACGATGTATCTGTCGGAAGACGCCGTCGACGCCCTCTTCGAGGTCGTGGCGAATTTCCCGGCAGGCAGCGAGATTGTCTTCACCTACCGTCAGGCGAGCGGCGACGCCGCATCGGCGCTCAGCCAGCAGGTGAGCGCGCTCGGCGAGCCCTGGACCTTCCACATCGAACCCGGCGCGTTGGCGCACAAGTTGAGCGCGCTGGGTTTCCGACGCCTGGAGGAGCTCGACCCGCTCGAGCCGATGCTCTCTACTTCCGGGGAAGGACGGACGGCCTGCACGCGCCATCGAGGCGCGGCATCGCCTCCGCCTTCGTGGGCGCCGCCAGGACGTGAGGCAACGGCCCAGCGCCGGCGGCGCACGACGGCCCGAATAGCGCCGGAGTGTCACCTCGCCGAGGCGTGCGTTCCGCACACACGCACCTGGCCTTCATCCAACAGCGGTGGTGGTCGGGTCATATCATTCACGAAAATCCGCAAGGAAGTCGCCAGTGATCCGTGTTGCTCGCCGCCGCTTCGTTTGTGCACTGGGCGTTTCTGCCGTCGCGTCCCACGCGGGTGTGCGCGCTGCTCAGACTGCCAGTGCGCCTGAGACGCGGACGCTGGCCTTCGACAATCTTCATACCGGCGAGAAGATGGTGGTTGAGTACTACACGCGAGGCGTCTACGAGCCGCAGGCTTTGACGTCGGTCAACCACCTGTTGCGCGACTTTCGCACCGGCGACGTCGGCACCATCGATGTGGGGCTGCTCGACCTTCTGCACCGCCTGGCGGCACTGACTGCTAGCCAGCGACCCTTTCAGATCATTTCCGGCTACCGGTCGCCCGCCACCAACAACGCACTACGCCAACACAGCAACGGCGTGGCCAGGGACAGCCTTCACATGCATGGGCAGGCCATCGACATTCGATTGGCGGACGTGCCTCTGCAGTCATTGCGCGAGGCTGCGCGGTCGATGCGCTCGGGTGGAGTTGGCTACTACCCGGCCTCGAACTTCGTGCACGTGGACACCGGCCGGGTACGCGCCTGGTAGTCAGGGTGCTTCTGGCACGGCGGTCAATGCACGCTCCAGCGTGGCGTCATGTCCGTAGATATCCGCAGCAAAGTGCAGCGTATGGTCTGAGGGCACGACCATTGCACTCATGTAGAACAGAATGACCGGAACCGGACGCGTGAGGTTGACGCGCACCGACGTTGTCCCCGCCATGGTCTCCTCGATGTGCTCGCGCGTCCACCGAGGCTGATCACTCAACGCCCAATGCGCAAGCGCGACCGGGTCCTCCACCCGCACGCAGCCGTGACTGAAATCGCGCCGTGCTTGGCTGAACAAGTGTGGCGCCGGTGTCCCGTGCAAATAGACGTTGTCGTCGTTCGGGAAGATGAACTTGACCAGTCCCAGCGAGTTCTTGGGCCCCGGGCGTTGGCGCACACGCAGTGTTCCTTGGCGAAGTTCCTCAAGAGTTTGCGCGCCGGTGGACACAACAGGCCGACCGTCATCGCTGGCCATCACGACTTCCATGTCGTTGCGCTGCAAGTAAGCGGGGTCTCGGGTCATTGCAGGCACCACCTCCTTGACCAGGATGGAGCGCGGCACGTTCCAGTAGGGCCGAAAAATCAGATAGCGCATTTCCTCGAGCAGGACCGGTGTTCGAGTGTTCAGCGCCTTGCCAACCACGACACCCATGCTGATGGGCGGGTCGTCGGGACGCGCGCTGTTCCAGGCCCAAAGCTCGAACATCGGAATGTTGATTCCGATGTAGCGGCCTTCGTCGAGGTCGGGCAACCAGCGCAGCCGCTCGAGCGCGAGTTCGAGTTGTTTGATGCGGTGCGCAAGCGGGACGTTGAGCGCCGCCAGCGTCTTGCCTCCTATCACACCGTCGGGGTCCAGCCCGTGCCGCGCCTGAAAGCGCGTCACACCCATTGCGAGGATGTCGTCGTAGCGAGCCGAGGACAACGGCGCATCCGTCGGCAGGTCGCCAAACGCGATGAGCAAATGATGCAATGAAACAGCGTCGCCGAACGGGTCCCCGGGCCTGATCGGAACCGTGGCCGCCAGGTGACCGAGTGACCCGCTCGCGTCGAGAACACGATAGCGGGCCAGCGCATCGCGAAGCTTGCCGTACTGTTGCAAACGAGGACGCAGCTCATCGGCCAATTGCTGCAGGCGTCCCTGCGCAGCCGCCGCATGAAGACGTTCCGGCAGGTCGGTCAGAGCATCGCGCTGGCGCGCGACGCGGAATCCGACGCTGCGTGGGTCGACGCGCCCGAACCGCAGATCACGCAGATAGCGCAGCAGCGCTCTGTCCAAGTCGCTTTCGAATGCAGAGGGCGAGGCCGCCTCTGACCCCTTCTCCAGGGCGGCAGCACGCGCAGCCAGGACGGCAGCGTGGTAGTCGTCGAGGGCAAGGCCATCGGCCGGCGCATCGGCCAGCAGGTGCAGGGCGTCGCGTGTGGCGGCGCTTGGCTGTCCACTGGAGTCGAGCCAAACGGCTGCAGAAGCAGGCGTGGCCAGTGCCTGGATCGGCAGCAGAAGTGCCGCGAGCCAGCGGCGCATGCCTCTCATCGAACCGCCATCAGCATGAGGTGAAGCCTATCGGCGCGCTCGGTCGTTCGGTTGACTCGCGTCAACCTGCTGCATGGACGCCTAATAATGTTTCGTGCAGCTCTCCAACGTCGCAAGCTCGCGGGGCGTGCGGGCATCGTGCCATGCCGTCAGCCCCGGGCAAAGGAGACCGAACTGATCTTTGGCAATGCCGATGTCAAGGCTACTGTCCAGAATCACGGCCATGTCGCTCGACTTTGGCGCTGAGTTGACTGTGGCGAGCCCTTCGGCGGGCGCGGCCGCGAGCGAGCTGCGCTGCCATGGCAACTGGTCGGTGCACACCCTCGCCGCGCTGGAGCGGCTGCTGGCCCAGGTGCGCTGGCCCGAGGGCGGCGATATGGTGGTCGACGGCTCGGGCATCACCGTGCTCGACACCTCGGGCGCGTGGCTGCTGCACCGCACGGTGGCGCAGCGCACCGCGCGCGGCGGCAAGGTGCGCCTGCAGGGGTTTCGTACGGAGTTCGCCGCGCTGCTGCAGCTGCTGGCCGCGCGCGGCCTGGCGCTCGAGGTGCCGGTGGCCCGAGTGCCGCCCTGGCTCGAGCGTGTGGGGCAGCGGGCTTGGGCGGGCGTGGGGGGCTTTTGGAGCTACCTGGCATTCGTCGGCGAGAGCGCGCTGGCATTGCTATCCGCGCTACGCCATCCGAGCCGGTTGCGCTGGCGGCCCATCCTGCACAACGTGCAGATCGCGGGTGTGGATGCGCTGCCGATCACCGGGCTGCTGTCGTTCCTGATGGGCCTGGTGATCGCCTACCAGGGCGCCGACCAGCTGCAGCGCTTCGGCGCCAACATCTTCGTCGTCGACCTGGTCGCGCTGGCGATGATGCGTGAGCTCTCGCCGCTGCTCACCGCGATCATCATCGCCGGGCGATCGGGCTCCGCGTACACGGCGCAGATCGGCACCATGAAGGTCACCGAGGAGATCGATGCGCTGCGCACCATCGGCATCGGCGCGCAAGATCTGCTGGTGCTGCCCAAGGTGATCGCGCTGGTGATCGCGATGCCGCTGCTCACCGTGTATACCGACGTGACCGGCGTGCTCGGCGGCATGGTGATGGCCAAGCTCAAGCTCGGCGTCAGCTTCGACGTGTTCATCGACCGCCTCGGACGATGCGGTCAGCTTGTCTTCGTATCTGGACGGGCCTCGTCAAGGCGCCGGTGTTCGCGCTGATCGTCGCGCTGGTGGGCTGCTATCAGGGCTTCCAGGTGGGCGGCAGCGCCGACAGCGTCGGCGCGCAGACCACGGTGAGCGTGGTGCAGTCGATCTTTCTGGTGATCGTGGTCGACGCGCTGTTTTCCGATCGTCTTTCTCTGGCTCGATCTGTGATGCCCGCGGCAGCCGAACAGCCCGCCAACGCCAGCGCCGATGGTCGAGGTGCGCGACGTGCACACGCGTTTCGGCGCTGCCGTGGTGCACGACGACTGTGAGCCTGCGCGTGCAGCGCGGCGAGATGTTCGCGCTGGTGGGCGGCAGCGGTTGCGGCAAGATCGCACGCTGCTGCGCGAGATCATCCTGCTGCAGCCGCCGCGTGCCGGATTCGATCAAGGTGTTCGGTCAGGAAGTGCATCGGCCTGGACGACGAGCGAGCGCTGCCGCTGCGCCGCCGCTGGGGCGTGATGTTCGAGCGCGGCGCGCTGTTCAGTTCGCTCACGGTGGCTGAGAACGTCGCCATGGTGCTCGCGCGAGCACACCGATCTGACGCGCGCACCTGATCCGATGAGATCGCCGCGCTGAAGATTGCGCTCACCGGCCTGCCGGCCGACGCCGGCGCCGAAGTATCCGAGCGAGCTCTCCGGCGGCATGCGCAAGCGCGCCGCGCTGGCGCGTGCGCTGGCGCTCGAGCCCGAACTGCTGTTCCTCGACGAACCCACCGCCGGGCTCGATCCGCTGAGTGCCAGCGGCATCGACGAACTGGTGCGCCACCTGCACGATGCGCTCGGCTTGACCATCATGATGGTCACCCACGACCTCGACCTGCTGTGGCGCGCGGCCGACCGCGTGGCGGTGCTGGGCGAGGGCCGCATCCTGGGCATCGGCACCATGGACGGAGCTGTCGCAGCTCCGACATCCGGTGATCCGGGAATATTTTTATGGCCCGCGCGGCCGCGCCGCACGGGAGCAGGCATGGAAACAAAAGTGAATCTGCGCCGTGGTCGGCGCGTTCGTGCTCGCTGCTCGGCGCGGCGCTGATCGGCGGGCGTGCTGTGGCTTAGCCAGCGGCAAGTACTACCGCAAGACCTACGACACCTACCTGGCCTACATGACCGAATCGGTGTCCGGGCTCAACCTCAACTGCACCGGTGCGCTACCGCGGCGTCGAGGTGGGCCGGGTGCGCCAGATCGTGCTGGCGCCGGGCAATGTGGAGCAGGTGCGGCTCACGCTCGAGATCGAGCGCGGCACGCCGGTGAAGACCGACACGGTGGCCACGCTGCAGACGCAGGGGCTCACGGGCCTCGCCTACGTGGAGTTGAAGGGCGGGCGCAAGGATTCGCCGGTCTTGAAGGCGGCACCGGGCCATGAGGTGCCGGTGATCGTGTCGGCGCCCTCGTTGATGGAGCGCCTGGAAACGTCCACCCCGGTGTTGATGGCCAACCTGACGCGCGCCGTGGACAACCTGAACTCGCTGCTCGACGACACCAACCGCAGTGCGGTGCGCTCGACACTGGCCGATCTGGCGGTGTTGACGCAGACGCTGGCCAAGCGCTCGTCGACGATCGATGCCGCGCTGGCCAGCGCGGGACGCACCATGGAGAACACTGCCAGCGTCAGCGCCCAGCTGCCGCAACTGGTGCGGCGCTTCGATCGCACCGCCGACGCGTTGGAGCGCATGGCGACCGACGTGTCCGATGCCAGCGCCAGCGCGCGCAGCACGCTCGACAGTGCCCGCGGCACGTTCGACCTGGCGCGCAGCACGCTCGACGGCTCGCGCGCCGAGGTCGCGCAGTTCACCGGCAGCGCGCTGCCCGAAGCCCGCGAGCTGGTGGCCGAGCTGCGCGGTCTGGCGGCCACGATGCACCGAGTGGTCGACGAGGTCGAGCGCAACCCGGGCGTGCTGCTGCAGGGGCGCGGGCCTGCCAAACGTGGACCGGGCGAATGACCATGCATGAAGCGCCCGCCAACGCCATCGACCCGAAACCGCCGGCGGCCGTGCGCCCGCACGTGGCGACCCTGGTACGGCGCGCCGCCGTCGTGGCCGCGTGGTCGCTGCTCGGCAGCGGCTGCAGCCTGGTGCAGCCGGCCCCGGCCGACGCGACATCGCTGCACCTGCTCGAGGCCAGGCCCGAGGTGGCGACGACGGCCCGACGCGACCACGTGCTGGCGGTCAGCCCGCCGCGGGCGGCGCCCGGCTTCGACTCGGTGGCCATGGTCTACGTGCAGAAGGAGCACGCCCTCGACCACTTCGCGACGCACCGCTGGGCCGATACACCCGCGCGCATGTTGGGCCAGCTGCTGACGCGCACGCTCGAGGACACGGGCAGTTTTCGCGGCGTGGTGCCGGCGGGCAGCGGCTTGCAGGCCGATCTGCGGCTCGACACCGAGATCGTGCTGCTGCGGCAGAGCTTCCTTGCGAAGCCGAGCCGCGTGGAGTTCACACTGCGCGCGCAGCTCGTCGATGTGCCCGGCCGGCGCGTGCTGGCCACGCGTTATGTCGAGGCCACGCAGGAAGCGCCGTCGGACGACGCCCCGGGAGGCGTCGTCGCGGCCAACGCTGCCGTCGCGCGCGCTCTTGCGCAGGTGGCGGCGTTTTGCGTCGAGGCGTCCGCCGAGCCGCGTGCCCGCGCGACGTCGGCGCAGAGCGTGGTCGGCCCGGCGGCGCGCCCGTAGGTGCATGCTCCGCTGCAACGCAAGCTCAGTATGCTCGGCTCCCGCTGCAGTGTTGGCGCGCAGCGCCTAGTGTCATGACAGTCGACAAGAAACAGGCTTGGAACATCGGATACTGGCTGCTGGCTCTGCTGGCGGTGCTGTGGGCTCAAGACCTGTGGCAGGCGGCAGTGCGTGTCGAGCCGGTGCCGTACAGCGAGTTCGAGCAGGCGCTGGCCGAGGGCCGCATCGACGAGGTCAGCATTTCCGACCGCACGATCACCGGCCACCTGAAGACGCCCGGATGGGCGCAAGACCGCGCTGGTGGCCACGCGCGTGCGAGCCCGAGCTGGCGGCGCGCCTGGAGAAGTTCGGCGTGCGCTACACGACGGGTGGTCGAAAGCACGCTGCTGCGCGACCTGCTGTCGTGGATCGTGCCGGCGCTGGTCTTCGTCGGGCTCTGGTACTTCGTGATCCGCCGCATGGCCGAGCGCCAGGGCATGGGCGGCGGCATGGGCGGCTTCCTGTCGATCGGCAAGAGCCGCGCCAAGGTCTACGTGCAGACCGACACCGGCGTCACTTTCGCCGACGTGGCTGGCGTCGACGAGGCGCGCGCCGAACTGGCCGAGGTGGTGGATTTCCTGAAGCACCCGAAGGAATACGGCCGCCTGGGCGCGCACATCCCACGCGGCGTGCTGCTGGTGGGTCCACCGGGCACCGGCAAGACCTTGCTCGCCAAGGCGGTGGCCGGCGAAGCCGGCGTGCCGTTCTTCTCGATCTCGGGCAGCGAGTTCGTCGAGATGTTCGTCGGCGTCGGCGCGGCGCGCGTGCGCGACCTGTTCGAGCAGGCCCGCGCCAGAGCCCCGGCGATCATCTTCATCGACGAGCTCGACGCGCTGGGCAGGGCACGCGGCGCGTACGGCGGCCTGGGTGGCCACGACGAGAAGGAGCAGACGCTGAACCAGCTGCTCGCCGAGATGGACGGCTTCGACACGTCGGTGGGTCTGATCATCCTGGCCGCCACCAACCGCCCCGAGATCCTGGACCCTGCGCTGCTGCGCGCCGGCCGCTTCGATCGCCAGGTGCTGGTCGACCGGCCAGACCGCAAGGGCCGCATCGACATCCTGAAGGTGCACGTGCGCAAGATCACACTCGATCCGGCCGTCTCGCTCGATCAGGTGGCTGCGCTGACCCCGGGCTTCAGCGGCGCCGACCTGGCCAACCTGGTCAACGAAGCGGCGCTGGCCGCCACGCGGCGTCAGGCCGACCGCGGTGACGATGAACGACTTCACGTCCGCGGTGGAGCGCATCGTCGCCGGGCTCGAGCGACGCAGCCGCCTGTTGGGCGAAAAGGAGCGCCGTTTGGTGGCCTACCACGAGATGGGCCATGCGCTGGTCGCGCTGTCGCAGCGCGGCGGTGATGCGGTGCACAAGGTTTCGATCATTCCGCGCGGCATCGGCGCGCTCGGCTACACGATCCAGCGACCGAGCGAAGACCGCTATCTGGCCACGCGCGGCGAGCTCCAGCGACGCATTGCCGTGCTGCTGGGTGGGCGCGCCGCCGAGACGCTGGTGTTCGACGAGGCGTCGACCGGAGCCGCTGACGACCTGGCCAAGGCCACCGACATTGCCCGCGACATGGTGATGCGCCACGGCATGGACCCCGGCGTCGGACCGGTGAGCATCGAGCCGCCCACTGCTGCTCTGCTCGACGTCGCTGCGGCGCTCGGGCCGCCTCGAGCGACGGTGTCGGAGGCCATGCAGCAGCGCATCGACAACGCGATTCACGACATCGTGACCAGCGGGCTCGAGCAGGCGCGCGGCATCTTGCAGCAGCACCGTGATCTGCTCGAGCGCGGCGCATTGGAGTTGCTGCAGAAGGAGACGCTGGACGAAGATGCCATCAGGGGCTACGAGCAGGCGATGCGTGAGAGTTGAATCGCGCATGCCCCATGGTGCCCAACGCGCGCGACGAGCAGAATGTTCCCGGTTCCCGGCCAGCCGCCAAGCGGCCGACCGGAGCTGGGTATTCGCTGTCAAGAAAGGAGCCGCTCCGACATGACCCACGGCGAGTCGGCGGGTGACGTGGCAACGGCCCGCGTCAACCCAAGCAATCGCGGCGTGCGCGCGTGGGCGAGCGCAGCGGCCATCCTCGCCTGGGCCTGCATGCTCGCGGGCGCAGAGCCAGCGCGGGCGCAACGTGCCAGCGCGCTGATCGTTCCCTACTCGTCGACGACGCTCAAGCGCATCGACGAGAGCGGCATTGTTCGCGTCGGCCACCGCGAGAACTCGCCGCCCTTCGCGTTCCTCGACGCGAACGGCAAGCCGATCGGATACTCGCTCGATCTGTGTGAACTCGTGGTCGACGAAATTGCGCGCGAGGTTGGCAAGGACATCACCGTCGAATACCGGGCCGTGACGCCGGAGAATCGTTTTGATCTCGTGACCTCCGGCGCCATCGACCTGGAGTGCGGCTCCACCACGAACACCGCCGAGCGGCGCAAGGCCGTTGCCTTTTCGCCGACCACATTCGTCACCGGCACCAAGCTTCTGGTGCGGCGCGGCAGCGACATCCGCTCGTTGCGCGATCTCGCGGGCAAGACCATCGTGCTCACGCGAGGCACCGTCCATGAGACGGTGATTCCCAAGCTGGCCGAGCGGCGCAAGTTGCCGATCACGTTTGTCTTTGCCGCCGACCACAACGAGTCGTTCCAGGCGCTCGCGGCAGGCAAGGCGGACGCGTTCGCGAACGACGACGTGCAGCTCTTTGGCATGCTGGCGGAGACCCGATCGAGCAGCGAGTTCCGTGTCGTGGGCGACTTCCTCACCTACGCCGACTATGCGTTGATGCTGCGCAAGGACGATCCGGAGTTCGGCGAAGTCGTCGAGCGCGCGTTTCGCAAACTCGCCGGAAGTCGTGAGATCGTCGCGATCTACGAGCGCTGGTTCCTGAAGCCGCTGCCGTCCGGCGTGCGGCTGAACCTGCCGATGAGCCCCCACCTGGAAGAGATCTTTCGGGTTCAGGGATTGCCTGGCGATTGAATCGACGATGGGACCCCGCGTGAACACCATCCACAAGCCGCTGTACAGGTCGCTTTACTTCCAGGTGATCTGCGCCATCGTGCTCGGCGTCGCGCTCGGCCATCTCTACCCGGACGCCGGGATTGCGATGAAGCCGCTCGGCGATGGATTCATCAAGCTCATCAAGATGATCATCGCGCCGATCATCTTCTGCACCGTCGTCGTCGGCATCGCGGGGATGGAGGACATGAAGAAGGTCGGCAAGACCGGTGGCTTGGCGCTTCTGTACTTCGAAATGGTGAGCACCATCGCGCTGATCGTCGGACTCACCATCGTCAATGTGGTGCAACCGGGCGCCAACATGAACGTCGACCCGGCGTCGCTGGACACCAAGAGCATCGCGGCCTTTGCCAAGCCGGGCCAGATGCAGAGCACCCAGGACTTCTTGCTCAACATCATCCCGAACCAGTTCATCGATGCCTTCGCCAAGGGCGAGATCCTGCAGGTGCTGCTGATCGCGGTGCTGTTCGGTTTCTGCCTGCACAAGTTTGGCGGCCGTGGCACGCTGGTGTTCGACATGATCGAGAAGACCTCGCACGTGCTGTTTGCGATCGTCGGCGTCATCATGAAGTTGGCGCCGATCGGTGCCTTCGGCGCCATGGCCTTCACGATCGGCAAGTACGGCGTCGGCTCGTTGCTGTCGCTGGGCAAGCTGATGGGAGCGTTTTATCTCACCTGCCTGGTGTTCATCTTGCTGGTGCTCGGGCTGATTGCGCGATATCACGGCTTCAGCATCCTGAAGTTCATCCGCTACATCAAGGAGGAGTTGCTGATCGTGCTCGGCACGTCGTCATCGGAGTCGGTGCTGCCGAGGATGATGGCCAAGCTGGAGAACCTGGGCGTCAAGAAGTCGACCGTCGGCCTCGTCATCCCGACCGGGTATTCGTTCAACCTCGACGGCACATCGATCTACCTCACGATGGCTGCAGTCTTCGTTGCGCAGGCCACCAATACGCCCATGACCCTGATGCAGCAGATCACCTTGCTCGCGGTGCTGTTGCTGACCTCCAAGGGTGCTGCCGGGGTCACCGGCAGCGGCTTCATCGTGCTCGCGGCCACGTTGTCAGCCGTGGGTAACGTTCCCGTGGCCGGGCTCGCCCTGATTCTGGGCATCGACCGCTTCATGTCGGAAGCGCGGGCGTTGACCAACTTGATCGGCAATGGCGTGGCCACGGTGGTGGTGGGCAAGTGGGCAGGCGAACTCGACGTTGCGCGGATGAAAAAGGTGCTGAACAAAGAGACCGACGAAGATGCCGAGGAGCCCGAAAAGGTCATCGACGCTGTCGAGGAGCACATGCCGGTCAAGCCCGCATAGAGCCCAATGTCCAAATAGGCATCAAGAAAGTGTCTCGCGCTGGGTCAGGTGGTCGTCGATCGCGGCGCTCGAATCTGCGCGCAGTTCGGCCAGCAGGCTCTCGCGCACCGAGGCGATGTGCCCGCGCAGGCCATAGAAGAGGTCGCCATAGGCAGGCGGCACCACGATCCTGACGACGGCGCTTTCGATCTGATCAAGCTGTCGAATCAGCTCCTCGCGCCGCATCGCACCGACGCTCGGGCGCATGGCATCGCGTTCGAGCCGCTGCAACGCGCCGTACCAGCGATAAATGCGCGAGGTCATGCGCCAGCGGTACAGCGCCGGCACGATCCTGACGGCCGGAATCAGCAGCAGCACCACCGGCACCAGCACCGCGATGATGCGGGCGATCAGGCTCGCGACCCAGAACGGAAACGTGCGATACAGAAAGCCTTTGCCCGACGCGTAGTAGCGCGTCGCATCAGGGCTGATGCGGAACTCGTGTTCGAGCGGCGCCGGAAACTCGCCCCGCTTCTTGTACAGCCCCGCCTTGCCGTGCACCTCGCGGGCCGCTTCGAGCAACAGATCGGACAGCGCGGGATGCAGGCTGTCGCGTGCGACGAGCTCCACCGTCGGCCCGACCAATTGCACGTCTTCGGCGGGAATATCCTCGCCGAAGTCGAGGGCACCCCTGGGCAGCAGCAGCTTGTTCAGGTACTGAATGCGGCGCACGTAGCCGTCGGCCTGCGTCACGTTGAACAAGTGGACGTTCGGCGTGCGCAGCAGTTGACGGATGAGGGCGGTGGGCGTCGAGTCGCTCATCGCGAAGAACGCGTCGATGCGGCCTTCGTTGAGTGCACGCGCGGTGTCGTCGGTGGCGGTGTCGATGTAGGTCGTGCCATCGCCTGCCTTGATGCCGTTGGCCGCAAGCAGCGCGTGCGCCAAGGCGTTGGCGCCGCTGCCCTCGGGGCCGATGTCGATGCGAAACCCCTTGAACTCCGACAGCAGGTGCTTGGCCGGGCCGCGATAAAAGATCATCAGCGGCTGGTATGAAATGCTGCCCAGGGACATCAGTTTGTCGACCGCCGCGGCGTCGGCTTCGCCGCCGAGCACGAAGCCGACATCGACCTTGACCTTGGAATCGGCCAGTTTCGCCAGGTTGTCGCGCGAACCCTCGGAGAGCAGGATATTCAGTGTGACGCCCTCCTTGGCAAGAATCTTCTTGTACGACTCGGCGGTGCGCCTGAAGGTGCTGCCCTCGGGGCCGCTGGTGATCGTCAGCGAGCTGGGCGCTGCGGTGTCGAAGAACCCGAATACCGCCAGACTGATGGCCAGCGACACCAGGATCACCAGAGTCATCGCCAACACGAGTCCGCGCCCGAAGATGGCATTGAGCCGGGCGATGGCTCGTTCGAGGTAGGTCTTCAAGCGGGCCATCACGGTTGCTCTCGCGGCGAGCCTTGTGGGTTGCGAGACACCAGTTTAGTGGTGCGATGGCAGGAAGCGCCTAGCCACGCCAGGCAAGCGGTCGCCACATCGTGCGTCCGGGCGATGAAGAGCCCCGTATGTGCCTGTTGCACACGACCCTGTGATGCCGCGGTCCCTCTTCTGTGGACTGCTGATCGAGCTTTTCATCTTCAATCAGCCCGGAGTTGTTCCAATGCAAGCCACTTTCTCCAAGACCCTGTTGGCCGCCGCCGCGGCGGCCTCGCTCATGTTGACCGCGTTGATCTCGACGCCAGCGCAGGCGCGCGAGGACAAAGAATTCAAGTTCGACATGGTGCGCTCGCCGGGTCTGGCGGCCTTTCCGAATTGCCTTGCGAATGCGCGCGGCCAGGTGCGAATCGAGTCGCACGGCCCAGTCGAGGAGATGAGCGTGCGCGTCGAAGGCCTGCCGCCGGACACGGATTTCGACTTCTTCGTCATTCAGGCACCCAATGCGCCCTTCGGGATGGCGTGGTACCAGGGCGACATCGAGACGAACGCGCGCGGTTCCGGCAGGGGTCAGTTCGTTGGCCGCTTCAATGAAGAGACTTTCATCGTTGCGCCGGGCGCCGTTGCAGCCCCCGATGTGCACCACAACGCGTTCCCGGATGCGACCCTCAACCCGAAAACGGGACCCATCCACACCTTCCATCTGGGCCTGTGGTTCAACTCCGCGCAAGATGCGGTCAAGGCGGGGTGCCCGGGCAACGTCACACCCTTCAACGGTGAGCACAACGCTGGAGTGCAGGCGCTCAATACCAGCAACTTCGCCGATCTCGAGGGGCCGCTGCTGAAGGTGAAACCTTAAGTGCGGATGACCGTCGCCGCGGCAAGGACGGTGACGGTCAGTCCGGCGCCCTGCTAGCGGGGCGCCGACCCGATGAAATCTCGGTCATCGGCGAGCAGCTGGCGAAACTCAGCTGTGTGACGCTCATCCTGAGTGTCTCGGGGTGATGCGCGTCCCACCCTCAACCAACTCCAGCAGGTAGGTCACGGCGCGTTGCGCCTTCGGCGAGGTCGACGACGGCTCGTGCACCACCCTTTGCGATGTTTGTCATGTCGCTTCCAGGTTACGCTTCAAGCGGATCAGACTGACCTGGCAAAACGCGCGATATCCCTCAATCGAACCCGCCACGCTTGCCGTGGCGCGGCGCTTGGGAGTTGTCCCGATGGGGGTCGGGCCGCAGGCGTCGACACTGCGCAGTTCGCGGTGCACTCATTGCACACGGGAGTTCACATGAAACTGGCACTCACCTTCATCACTGCGGCTCTCGCGTCGCTCGCGGCCACCGGCTCGGCCCTGGCCCAGGACAACAAGCTGCGCCTGCTCACCTGGGCCGACTACGCACCCAAGGAGGTGGTCGAGCAGTTCACCAAGGAGACCGGCATCGCGGTCGAGATCACGCTATCCAACAACGAAGAGATGATCTCCAAGCTGCGTGCCACCGGCGGCGCCGGTTTCGACCTGGCCCAGCCGTCGCAAGACCGCATCACGGGGCCGCAGCAGGAGTTCGGCATCTACAAGCCGATGGATCTGTCGAAGTTGAAGACCGAGCTGTTCATCGCCTCGATGCTCGAGGCGACCAAGAAGAACACCACGCTCGCCGGCAAGGTCTACGGTCTGCCGCACATCTGGGGTACCGACGGCCTGGTGGTCAACACCAAGCTCGCCAAGATGGTCGACTATCCCGACCTGTGCAAACCCGAGTTCAAGGGCAAGACGGCGGTGCGCCTGAAGCGGCCGACGCTGCTGGCCTTTGCTTTTGCCGCCGGCAAGGACCCGTTCGCGCTGTACGGCGACCCCAAGGCCTACACGCGCGCTGATGGACGAAACCGGCAAGACGCTCGCCGCCTGCAAGGCCAACATCAAGTTCTTCTGGGACAACAAAGACCAGTTGCTCAACGGCGCGCGCACGGGCGAAATCGTCGGCGCGATGATGTGGGACACCGGTGGCTGGAAGCTCAACAACGAAAACGCCGACATCCAGTACATCGCGCCGAAATCCGGCGCGCTGGGCTGGATCGACACCTTCGCGATTCCGGCCAAGGGTCGCAACGACGCGGCCGCCTACGCCTGGATCAACTTCAACATGCGCCCCGAAATCGCGGCCAAGGTAGCGGCCTCGGCCGGTAACTTCACCGCCTCGAAGGGCGCCGACCAGTTGATGGACGCCAAGCTGAAGGCCCAGTTCGCCGCCAGCTTCCCCGAGTCGGCGCTGAAGAACATCAAGTGGTACCCGGCGGTGCCGCCCGGCATCGAGGAGATCGAAGGCCGCGTGCTCGATCGCGTCAAGGCAGCCAACTGAGCGCCAACGAGCGCAGAGCATGGTTTCTGCAGTGAACACACCCGGCGGCGACGCCGCCGCCGGAGCGCTTGCCGATCTCGAAGTGAATCGCGTCGTCAAGCGACTTCGCCGGCCACATCGCCGTCGAGTCGCTGTCGTTCGACGTCGCTCGCGGCAGCTTCTTTTCGATCCTCGGGCCGTCGGGCTGCGGCAAGACCACGCTGCTGCGCATGATTGCGGGCTTCAGCGCACCCGACGACGGCGACATCCGCATCAGGGGCCAGTCGATGAAGGGCGTGGCACCAAACCGCAGCCGGTGAACATGGTGTTCCAGCACCTGGCGCTGTTTCCGATGATGATCGGTCGGCGACAACGTCGCCTACGGACTCGACGCAGCGCGGCGTGGCGCGCGCCGAGATCACGCGACGCGTCGGCGAGATGCTCGAGCGCGTCAGTCTGTCCGGCGCGCAGGCCAAGCGGGTGGATCAACTCTCCGGCGGCCAGAAGCAACGTGTGGCCATCGCGCGCAGCCTGGTGCTCGAGCCGACGCTGCTGCTGCTGGACGAGCCGCTGGGCGCGCTCGACCTGAAGCTGCGCGAGCACATGAAGATCGAGCTCAAGCAGTTGCAGGCCGCCTTCGGCACCACCTTCGTCTACATCACGCACGACCAGTCCGAGGCGCTGGTGCTGTCCGACCGCGTGGCGGTGATGAACCGGGGCCGCTTCGAGCAGCTGGGCTCGCCGCAGGCGCTGTACTACGAGCCGCACACGCCGTTCGTGGCTGCCTTCGTCGGTGCCAACAACCGCTTTGTCGGCCGCGTCACCGAGGCCCAGGCCGACCGTGTGACGCTCGACCAGCGACAGCGGCTTCGTCGTGCACGCGCGACGCTCCGGCACATTGGCCCATGGCGATGCTGCCGAGGCGTTCGTGCGTCCCGAAATGGCCAGCCTGGCGCGCGACGAGGCCGAGCTGCCGGCCAACCAGCCGCGCTACCACGGCAGCGTCGAAAGCCTGCTCTTCGACGGCGCGAGCTCGGCGGTGCTGCTGCGCGAAGCCACCAGCCGCACCGAGGTGCGCGTCGCGCTGCCGCAGACCGGGCGCTTCGCCGATCTGCGCGTCGGTGAGGCAGTCGCCTTCGGCTTCGATCCGCAGCACGCGGTGTGCTTCGCCGCGCCGCCTGCATGACTGAGCGCGCCGGCGCGCTGCAGGCGCGGCTGTTGGTGCTGCTGCTGCTGGCACCGGCGCTGCTGTGGCTGATCGGCCTGATCGTGCTGCCGCACGTCGAGCTGGCCGTGTTGTCGCTGCGCGCACGCGTTGCACCGCGCGTCTACGAAGTCAGCCTGCGCCAGTACGGCACCTTCATCGACGAGCCGCTGTACTGGCACACCTTCGTGCGCACCGCCGTGATGTCGATCGTCGCCACCGCTTGCACGCTGCTGCTGGCGTTTCCGATCGCCTGGACCATCGCCAAGCTGGTGCGTGGCCGCCGGCGTGTCGTTGCTGTTCATGCTGTGCATGATTCCGTTCTGGGTCAGCGAGACGGTGCGCACGCTGGGCTGGACCATCCTGCTGCGCGAATCGGGCGTGCTGCCGGCGCTGCTGGTTTCGGCCGGCCTGGCGCCGGCGCCGCCCGAGTTGCTGTACCACGATGCGACGATCCTGGTCGGCCTGGTGTACACCTCGCTGCTGTTCATGGTCGTGCCGCTGATCGGCGCGCTCGACACGCTGGACGATGCGCTGATCGAGGCCGCCTACAACCTGGGTGGCAGCGGGCCGTCGATCCTGCGGCGCATCGTCATTCCGCACGCAGCGCCTGGCATCGTCGCCGGCTGCATCGTGGTGTTCATGCTCACGCTGGGCAACTACCTGACGCCCACCTTGCTCGGTGGCAAGAACTCGCTGTGGTTCACCGAGCAGATCTACACCCAGTTCATCACCCGCTTCAACTGGGAGCAGGGGGCGGCCTTCGGCTTTCTGCTGCTCGGGCTGTCGACCTTGATCGTGTGGCTCGGGCTGAAGCTCACCGGCCAGCGCTTTGGCGACGTGATGAGGCGCACGTGATCGCGTCGCTGCTGCGCCCCGCCTGGCTGCGCACCGCCACCGTGCTGTACGCGCTGGCCTTCTTCGCGTTCCTGTTCCTGCCGCTGGCGGTGGTGGTGGTGTTCGCATTCAACGATGCACCGTATCCGGCGCCGCCATGGCGCGGCTTCACGCTGGACTGGTTCACGGCGCGCGGCAGCGGCGAACGCGTCGGCTTGTTCGCCGACGCCGCGATGCTGGGCAGCCTGTGGACCAGCGTGATCGTCGCCAGCTGGGTGACGCTGCTGTCGGTGGCCGTCGGCACGGCCAACGCGTTCTTGCTCGAGCGGGCGGTATTCCGCGGCAAGGCGGCATTGTCGTTGCTGATGTTGGCGCCGCTGGTGATCCCGGGTGTGATCCTTGGCATCTCGATCCTGGCTTTCGCCAGCCGGCTGGCGCAGCTGGCCGACGATGTGTTCGGCCTCGAACTGGCCTTTCTGCGGCCCGGCCTGCCGCTGGTGGTGCTGGGCCAGTTCTCCTACATCGTCTCGATCGCCACGCTGACCATCGCGGCCCGGCTCAAGCGCTTCGACATCACGCTGGAGGAGGCTGCATTCAACCTGGGCGCCTCGCGCGTGGCCGTTTTCATCACCATCGTTCTGCCTTATCTGAGCACGGCCCTGATCGGCGCCGCGGCGATCTCGTTCCTGATGTCGTTCGAGAACTTCAACACCACGCTGATGCTGGTGGGCTCAGACCCGCCGCTGACCGTGATGATGTACGGCCGCATGCGCGAGGGTGCAAGCCCGGTGCTCAACGCGGTGAGCCTGTTCCTGATGCTCGGTTCGGGGTTGCTGGCGCTGGCGCTGATGCGACGTGGCGACGCTGGCACGCGCTGAATCTCCTACCCGCGGAGCCCCGCCATCGACGCAGGCGGGAAAGCACGCATGGTGAGGGGTCGCCCCGTTTCATAAAGTCGGTTGGACTGTCCGATTGTCCGACCGAAATCATGGGCCTCGTCGCCACACCCACCGTGCCCGCCGTGTCGGAAACGAGCGCTTCGCTCGCCGGTGCATCGGTGCGGTTCCGCTCGCTGGCGCGCCAGCCGGCCTACCGGGCGGTGTCGAGCGTGATGGAGCAGCACATCCTGTCGGGTGAACTCAAGCCGGGTACCGCGTTGCCGTCAGAGCAGGAGTTGGCGACACAGTTCGGCGTCAACCGCTCGACGATCCGCGAATCGATCCGCCTGCTGGAACAAGAGGGGTTGCTCGAGCGTCACCAAGGGCGCCGCCTGTTCGTCGTGTTGCCGGGCCTGTTTGATCTCGCTCCTCGCGCGGTGCGTTCGTTGATCCTGCACCAGGTCACGTTCGAGGAATTGTGGGAAGTGGCTGTCGTCGTCGAGCCCGAGGCGGCCCGCCTGGCGGCGCGACGCGCCGACGAGAGCGAGCTGCGCGACATCGACGACAACCTGGCCGCCACGGCCGAAACGGTGGGTGGCAAGGCCGACGAGTCGCGCATCCGGCGCCACTGGGAGCTCGACGCGGCGTTCCATGCGCTGATTGCGCGTGCGTCGAAGAACCGATCGCTGATGATGTCGCGCGAGTCGTTCAGCCTGCTGTACCGACCGCTGGCCACGCTGCTGCAGCAATCGCTGCCGCAGTCGGCCGCGCGCAACCTGCACGCCCACCGCCAGATCGCAGCGGCTTTGCGGGGCCACGACGAGCAGCGCGCCCACGAGTGGACGCGCAAGCATCTGGTGGACTTCCGCAAGGGATTCCTGCAAGCTGGCCTGCCGATGGATGCTCCGGCCGACCGCGTTCCCGAGCGTGTGCGGGCGCGCGCACCGCGGAGCAAATCGCGATGAAGTCACCGTTCGGCAAAGGCCCGCTCAGCCAACAGGAGATCGTGTTCGCGATCTTCGTGCTGATGTTTGCCGGGTTCTCGTTGTTTCTGCCCGGCTTTCGCACCGCGTCAAACATGCTCGGCCTGCTGCAGAACGTGGCCATCCTCGGCATCCTGGGCCTCGGCATGGCGATCGTCGTCATCGGCCGCGGCATCGACATCTCGATGGTCGCCGTGTTGGCGGTGCCGGCGGGCCTGGTGCTGCAGATGGTGCAAGACGGTCACTCGCTGCCGACGGCATTCGGTGCCGCGCTGGCGCTGGCGCTCGTGTTCGGCCTGGCCAATGGATGGCTGATCGCCTACGCCGAGGTGCCATCGTTGTTCACCACGCTCGCCTCGGGGCTGTTCCTCGCCGGGCTCGGACAGGTGGCGCTGTTCCGGCTCGACATCGTGCAATGGAGCCCGCAGCTCGACGCCTTTGCGTGGATCGGGCGCGGCGCATTGGCCGGCATTCCGATGCCGGTGATCGTGTTCGGCACCGTCGCGCTGCTGGTGTCGTTCTTCCTGCGCAAGACGCGACTCGGCACGTATGTCTACGCGGTCGGCGACAACCCGTTCGGCGCGCGCACCACCGGCATCCCGACGCGGCCGGTGATCGTGCTGCAGTACGTGCTCGCGGCGCTGATAGGCATGTTCGCCGGCCTGGTGATGGCGGCGTCGGTCAACAGCATGCCCACTCGCATCTACAACTCCACGATGATCTACGACGTGATCCTGGTCGTCGTGCTCGGCGGCATCGGTCTGTCGGGCGGGCGCGGCGGCGTGGCCAACGTGGTGATCGGCACGCTGCTGATCGGCACGCTGCTCAACGGCATGACGATTCTCGACGTCTCGTATTCGGCGCAGAACCTGATCAAGGGCGTCGTGCTGCTGGCGGCGATCCTGATCGACTCGTTCGTCAATCCGCGCAACGAAGAAACAGCACAGCAGGGCGACATCTGACACCGCGGCGGCCGGGTTGCCGGGCCGCCGCGCTGATTCCATCAAATCGAGGCAACGACAGGAGACACGGCATGACACGCAAGCACAACCTTCGCCGAGCCATCGGCACCGTGGCGCTCACCGGCGCGGCGCTCGCCGCCGGTCTCGGCGCCAGCCTGAGCGCCTTTGCCCAGGGCAAGGGCATCGACGAACCGTTCCGCGAGGGCTATCGCAAGGCGATGGCCGGCAAGACCGTGGCCTACGTGCCAGTCGCGCTCGGCTTCGACCTCGCGCAGGGCTGGCTCGAGGGCTTGAAGAAGGAACTCGAGCCGCTCGGCGTGAAGATCGTCGTGCGCGACCCGAACTGGAACACCAACGCCGGCGCGCAGGCGGTGACCACGTTGATCAGCGAGAAGCCCGACGTGATGGTGCTGCACAACCCCGACGTGCAGACCTACGCCAAGCTGATCCAGAAGGCCGAAGCCGAAGGCATCGACGTCGTGCAGATCAACATGCGCTCGGCCTATCCGTCGGTGGTGTACGTCGGCGCCGACTGGATCGAGATCGGCGAGAAGGCTACCACCGCGGTGGCCGAGGCGTGCAAGGGCAAGTCCAACAAGATCGCCGTCGTGCAGGGCGCACTGTCGGCGGCGGCCAGCGCCTACACGCTCAAGGGCGTGGAGAACGTGCTTGCCAAGCGGCCCGAACTGAAGGTGGTGTCGAGCCAGGCCGCCGACTGGGACGCCGCGAAGGCAAAGGGCATCACGCAGACGGTGCTCAAGCAGCACCCCGACCTGTGCGGCATCGTCGGCTTCTGGGACGGCATGGACTCCGGCACCGCGGCGGCCATCAAGGAAGCCGGGCTGACCGGCAAGGTGTTCCTCGCCACCTCGGGCGGCGGCGAACAGAAGGGCGCGTGCGACCAAGTCAAGAGCGGTGCCTTCGACCTCGACATCAGCTACGACGTGCCCACGCAGGCCAGCAACATGGCGGCGCAGATCAAGTGGCTGCTGCAGAACAAGGGCAAGCACAACGGATGCGAAGGGCTCGATCTACACCACGCTGATCCCGATCACCAAGGCCAACGCCGCGGTCGAAGGGACATGCTGGAAGCTGGGCAAGAGCTGACGCGCGACGCCGGATGGACCAGTCGCTGACCTCGGCCGCGGCGTCGCCGCTGGCTGACGTGCCCCATGCGCCGACGCTCACGCTGGGCGACCGGCTGACCGCGCTGCGCTACCGGTGGTGGCCCGACCACGTGCTGGGCGAGATCCTCGCCAAGCGCTGGATGGAGACCGCCATTCCGGTGATCGTGCTGATCGGTGTCGCGCTGGCGCTGTCCAGCGCGATACCGAACTTCCTGTCGCCGGCGAGCCTGGCCGACACCGGCCGGCAGGCGGGCGAGATCGGCTTCATCGTGCTCGGCATGGCGCTGGTGATGATCGTCGGCGGCATCGACCTGTCGGTGGGGTCGACGTTCGCGCTGACGAACTTCTGCGCGCTGTACTTCATGCACGTGCTGAAGTGGCCGGTGCGCCGGCGCGGTGGTGGCCACGCTGATGTTCGGCGCGCTGCTCGGCGCCGTCAACGGCGTGCTGATCGGCTACTTCCGGCTGCGTGCCTTTCTCACCACGCTGATCACGCTGATCATCTACCGCGCGCTGTACGACCTGCTGATCGCCGACTACTCGACCGTTGATCGCCGCCGGTTTTCCCGATTCGAAGGTGTGGGACTTCATCGGCAGCGGCGACTGGCTCGGCGTGCCGACGGTGGTGTTCGCCTACGCGCTGGTCGCGATCTTCGGCCACATCTTCCTGACGCGCCTGCGCCCCGGCTGGCACGTCATCGCGATCGGCGGCTCGCGGCGCTCGGCCTACAACACCGGCATTCCGGTGCGGCGCACGGTGGCGCTGTGCTACGTGGCCGGCGGCGTGCTCACGTCGGTCGGCGGCATCTTCTTCGCCTCGAGGCTGGCCACCGCCGGCGGCGACATCGGCGTCAGCCTCGAGGTCACCGTGCTGACGGCGTGCGTGCTCGGCGGCATCAGCCTCGGCGGCGGCAAGGGCTCGGTGATGAAGGCGCTGGTGGGCACGCTGATCGTGCTGCTGATCGTCAACGGCCTGACCACGATGTCGCTGCACGGCGGCTACAACCGCATGGTGCTGGCCACGATCCTGCTGCTGGCCGCGATGGTCGACATTCGCTGGTTGAAAAACAAGGACCGCATCGTCAACAAGGTCTACGTCAGCCCGACTTACCACGGCATGCCGCCCGCGCCGTCGACCGCGCCCGACTGCGGCACGCCGTGGGCGCTGAACGACAAGCTCAAGGGCGTCAACGTCATCGGCCTGGGCCGCATCGAAGGCCCGGAAGACGTGATCCTCGACCGCAACGACAACCTGTACGCCGGCTCGCGCCACGGCGACATCGTGCGTTTCTTTCCGCCGGACTACCAGCGCATGGAGATCTTCGCGCACATCGGCGGCACGCCATTGGGCATGGCGTTCGACAAGCACGACAACCTCTACGTGTGCATCGGCGGCATGGGACTGTACCGCGTGACGCCCGAGCGCAAGGTCGAGAAGGTGACCGACGAGACCAACCGCAGCTACGCGTCGGTCAACGACGACAGCCGCCTGCGCCTGGCCGACGACCTCGACATCACCGACGACGGGCGCATCTTCTTCTCCGAAGCCACCGTGCGCTACGAGATGCACGAGTGGGCCACCGACGGCCTGGAGGCGCGCGGCAACGGCCGCATCATTTGCTACGACACCCGCAACGGCAAGACGCACACCGTGCTGCGCGACCTGAAGTTTCCGAACGGCGTGTGCATCGCCAGCGACGGGCAGTCGTTCCTGTTCGCCGAGACCTGGGGCTGCACGGTCAAGCGCCACTGGTTCGACGGGCCGAAGAAGGGCACCACCGAGCTCGTGCTGGACAACCTGCCGGGCTTTCCGGACAACATCAACAACTCGTCCGACGGCCACTACTGGATGTCGCTGGTCGGCATGCGCTGCCCGGCGCTCGACCTGGCGTGGAAGATGCCGGGCTTTCGCCGCCGCATGGCCAAGCGCGTGCCGCGCGACGAGTGGCTGTTCCCCAACATCAACACCGGCTGCGTGCTGAAGTTCAACGAGCGCGGCGAGGTGCTCGAAACGATGTGGGATCTCGGCGGCGAGAACCACCCGATGATCACCTCGATGCGCGAGCACCGCGGCCACCTGTACCTCGGCGGCATCATGAACAACCGCGTCGGCCAGTACAAGATTCCGGGCGCCGACCCCGAGCTTCGTGCAGTACGAGCGGCGCTGGAGGAAGGCAGCATGAGCGTCCTCGACGCGCGATCCGGCAGTGGACGCGGCCAGCGGCCTGCTCGGTCCGTCGGCGACGCGGCGATCAGCGTGCCGGTGCTCGATGGCGCGCTGAAGTCCAACCATCTGATCGAAGACGCCGAGGTCGTTGCCGAGCTCGATGCGCCGGAAGATCTGGCGAGCGACGGCACGATCGCTGTTCGTCGCCGATGGCGCGCGCGTGCTCGCGCTTCGACGGCAGCGGGCGGCTCACACCGTCGCGCATGCGTTCGATCGGACCGATCAGCGCGCTAGCCTGCCTGCCGGGTGGCGGCACTCGCGGTGGCGCTCGGCGGCCGCGAGGTGCGCGTACGTCGGCGGGCCGCACGACGGCCGTCGTTTCGACTGCGGCAGGCGGCCAGCGCTTGAACGCCGTCAATGCGCTGGCGCGGCGCGGCCGGTGGTCGATTGCTGGGCGACCGACGGCTCGCAGACGCAACCGCCCGAGCGCTGGAAGCACGACGTGATGGAGCTCGGCCGCAGCGGCCGGCTGGTCGAGTTCAACCTCGCCGACGGCAGCGCACGCGAGCGTGCGGCCGGGCTGGCCTATGCGTTCGGTGTCGGCGCGGTCGGCGACGATGCGGCCTGGGTCTGCGAAAGCTGGCGCCACCGCGTCGTGCAGATCGGCGGCGCGCAAGCTGGCCGCGCGGTGGTCGATGGTCTACCGGGCTATCCGTCGCGCATCGCGCCAGCGGCGGGCGGCGGCTGGTGGCTCACCTGCTTCACGTTGCGCACGCAACTGGTCGAGTTCGTGCTGCGCGAGCCGGCGTTTCGCAAGCGCATGCTGAAGGAGATCGATCCGCGCTACTGGATCGCGCCGTCGTTGACCTCGGGCAACACCTACCTCGAGCCGATGCAAGGCGCACACCTGAAGACGATGGGCGTCGTCAAGCCGTGGGCGCCGCCGCGCTCGTACGGGCTGGTGATCCGCCTCGACGAGCAGGGCCTGATTCGCTACTCGCTGCACAGCCGCTTCGACGGCAAGCACCACGGCATCGTCGCCGCGGTCGAGCGTGACGGCTGGCTCTACCTGCTGTGCAAGGGCCGGCGCGCGTCTGCTGCGGCTGTCGATCGCCGACGCGCAAGCGAGTCTGGCGGCATCATGAGCAGCATACTGCACCGCGATCCTCGCGCTGCGCAAGGCGACCAAGAAGTACGCCGGCGTGCCGGCGATCGAGGACGTCGACTTCGAGCTGCTGCCCGGCGAGGTACACGCCATCGTCGGCGAGAACGGCGCCGGCAAATCGACCCTGACCAAGGTGATGGCCGGCGTCGTCAACCTCACGTCGGGCGAGATGCTCGTCGAGGGTCGCAGCGTCGACGCGCGCACGCCCACCGAGGCGCGCGAACTCGGCATCGCGATGGTGTTCCAGGAGACCAGCCTGGTGCCGACGATGACGGTGGCGCAGAACCTGTACCTCGGCCAGGAGCGCTTCTTCAACCGCCTGCGCGGCATCTACATCGCGGCGCAGCAGTTCATGCAGTCGCTGCAGTTCGACGTCGACCCGACCGCGGTGGTGAGCCGCCTCGGCGCCGCGCAAAAGCAGATGGTCGAGATCGCGCGCGCGGTGCTGCACAACGCCAAGGTCATCATCTTCGACGAGCCCACCGCGAGCCTGACGCCCGAGGAGAAGAAGTACTTCTTCGACCTCATCGCGAACCTCAAGAAGCGCGGCGTCTCGGTGATCTTCATCTCGCACGCGCTCGAAGAGGCGCTGCTGGTGTCCGACCGCATCACGATCCTGCGCGACGGCAAGCACGTGGTCACCGACGAGACGCGCAACTTCGACCGCGCGCGCATCGTGCAGGCGATGGTCGGCCGCGACCTGTCGCAGACGCTCTACGGCCAGCGCAAGACCAGCGTGCGGCCGCAGGGCCGGCGCGTGCTGTCGGTGCAGAACCTGCGCATGGCGGCGATGGTGAAGAACAACTCGCTGTCGGTGTTCGCCGGCCAGATCACCGGCGTGTTCGGCCTGGTGGGCTCGGGGCGCACCGAAACCTTCAAGGTCGTGGCCGGCGTCGCCAAGCGCGACTTCATGCACGGCGGCGAGGTGCTGCTCAACGGCCGGCCGGTGCGCTACTTCGTGCCGGCCGTCCGCGGTGCGCGACGGCATCGTCTACGTCACCGAAGAGCGCAAGATCGAAGGCTTCTTCGAGACCCAGTCGATCGCCGACAACATCTACCTCGGCCTGCTGGCCAAGCTGCGCGGCCAGCGCACGCTGGTGTCCAAGAGCGAAGCTGCGACGGTCGGCGAACACTGGATCAAGCGACTGAACATCCGCGCCATCGGCAAGGACGTCAAGGCGATCGAGCTGTCTGGCGGCAACCAGCAGAAGGTGGTGATCGCCAAGTCGCTGATCCAGGAGCCCGAGCTGATCATCTTCGACGAGCCGACGCGCGGCGTCGACGTCGGCGCGATCACCGAGATCCACCAGCTGATCAACCGGCTCGCCGACGAAGGCAAGGCGGTGGTCGTGATCTCGTCGTACCTGCCCGAGGTGATGTCGCTGTCCGACCGCATCCTGGTGCAGCGCATGGGCAAGGTCGTCGAAGAGTTCTCGGCGCTCGACGCGACCGAGGAGAAGATCATGTACGCGGCCATCCACTGACTGGAGCGCGAGCGATGGCCACGGCGCGCGAGCCGATCGATTTCTACTTCGACTTCCTGTCGTCATACGGCTATTTCGCGAGCCTGCGCATCGAGGAGCTGGCGGCGCGCCATGGCCGCGGCGTGCGCTGGCACAGCATGCTGCTCGGCGTATCGGTGATGAAGACGATGGGACTCAAGCCGCTGCTGGACACGCCGCTGAAGAGCGACTACGTGCTGCGCGACACCGCGCGCTACATGCGCCGCCACCGACTGCAGTTGGCTCGCAAGCTGACCGACCCGTTCATGGACCCGCGCGCCGCGGCGCGCGGGTTCTACTGGGTGCGGCGAAACAAGCCCGGGCAGGAGGCTGCCTTCGCGCGGGTGGCGTTCGACAGCTATTGGCGCGAGGGGCGCGACCTCGGCGCAGCGGCCGACGTGGCGGCACTGGCGCCGGCCATCGGTGTTCAGCCCACGCAGATGCTCGAGGGCATCGAGAGCGACGAGGCGCGCGCCGACCTGCGCGACGCCGTCGCGGCGTCGCTCGCGCGCGGCGTCTTCGGCTCGCCGTTCTTCTTCGTCGACGGCGAACCGTTCTGGGGCAGCGACCGGCTCGAGCAGCTCGACGAATGGCTGAGCTCGGGCGGCTGGTGAGGGAGCTTAAGCGTGAGCACACGAGCGCTTCCACTGCATGGCATCACCGTCATCGACATCACCCGTGTGGTGGCCGGCCCGTACTGCGCGCAGATGCTGGCCGACCTGGGTGCGACGGTGATCAAGGTCGAGCATCCCAGCGACCCCGACTACGTGCGCGGCTTTCCGCCGCGCCTGCATGACGCCGAAGGCCGCGACGCCGGCAGCGGCTACTTCGCGCAGTACAACCGCCACAAGCTGGGTGTCAGCCTGGACCTGAAGCACGCCGGAGGGCAAACGCGCTGCTGCGCGAGCTGGCGGCCAAGGCCGATGTGCTGATCGAGAACTTCCGCCCCGGCACGATGGACAAGCTGGGGCTGGGCTGGCAGGTGTTGAAGGCAGATCAATCCCGCGATCTGATCTACACCTGCATCAGCGGCTATGGCCACGAGGGACCGCATTCGCTGCGGCCCGCTTACGACAGCACCGCCCAGGCCGCCGGCGGCCTGTGGTCGATGAACGGCGACGCGGGCCAGCCGCCGCTGCGCGTGGGCAGCATCCTCGGCGACTTGGCGGCATCGTTCTACGCCACCATCGGCACGCTGGCGGCGCTGCGCGACGTCGAGCGCAGCGGCCTCGGCCAGCGGGTGGACATCTCGCAGCAGGACTCGGTGGTCACGCTCACCGAGAGCGCGATCGTCAACTACACCGTCGACGGCAAGGTCGCCGAGCCGCTCGGCAACGAGCACTGTTCGCCCGACCGTACGGCCAGTACGCCTTGCAAGGACGGTTTCGTCTTCTTCGGCAGCTACACCGACAAGCTGTGGCGCGACAGCTGCGCGATCTTCGGCGAGCCCGAATTGGGCGACGACCCGGAGATCGACACCATGGCCAAGCGCTTCGACGAAGCGACCTACCAGCGACGCGTCAGGCCGACCATCGAACGCTGGTTCGCCAACCGCACCAAGGCCGAGCTCGAAGCAATGGCCGGCGACCGCATCGCGCTGACGCCGATCAAGCGCATCGACGAGGTCGTGAGCGACGCGCACCTGCGCGCGCGCGAGATGTTCGTGCAGGTGCCGTTCGGCCAGGTCGAGCGTCGAGGTGTTCGGCACGCCGATGAAGCTGTCAGGCACGCCGCCGCGCACCGACGGCGCGGTGCCGCAACTCGGGCCAGCACAACCGCGACGTCTACGTCGACTGGCTGGGCATCGACGCCGAGCGCTTCGAGGCGCTGCGCAGCGCCGGCGTGATCTGAGGTGGCCGGGCTGAACATGCGTGTCAGCGCCACTTCGGCCGCTTGCCCGCTGGCGCTGGCTTGGGCCGCAGGCTGGCGTCGTACTCGCGCGCCCTGACGCGGGGATGCTCTTTGACGTCGTAGCACTGCAGCGCGAGCGTGCGCGCAAACTTGGCGGTTAAATGCTGGCGCAACTTCAGCAGCTCATCGACGAACTGATCGAGCCATTCGTCGCGGGTCATGACTTCCTCCTACGCTTGTTCGCGGCGCCCGAAGGATAGCGTGCGGCGCCCCGGTCTCTCGATGCGTCCTCGCCGACTGGATCGGCAAGGAGCTCGGCACTCACGCGGCGAATGGTTCGGCTGCCGTGCGGCGACGCAAATGCCGGCCGGGTGTTCCCTTCAGCGCAGCGTCACGATCAGCACCGACGCAACGGCAGCCAGCGCGAGGCAGACTCCGAAGGTCCAGGCGCGGTCGCTGGCGCAGGCCATGGGGCCCGTCGGCATGCCGAGCCGAACGTGCTCGCGCAATAGGTCGGAGGAAACGTTGAGCAGCGAACTGGGGTTCATGGCAGAACCTCGGCGGTGCGAGATCCCTGTGTTGCGCATCGCCCGCCGCGGGTTCAGATTTCCGACCGCGACAGCAGTTGCGGCGTGACGCTCAGCGCCCGAACTCGAAGGTCAGGCCCAATCCCCACAGGCGGCTGCCGGAGCCGGAGATGCGCGCGCCAGCGACGTCGATGCTCGCCTGCTCGCCCAATGCCATGCGCAGGCCGATGCGAGTCACGATCAGATCGAGCGCGTCGAGGCGCTCTGCGAGCAACGTGAAGCGCTCGTCGAGCGCCCACTCGCCGGCGATGCCCAGGCGCTTGGTGGTGCCGTGCTCGCCGAGACGGTCGGCGCCCAGATTGGCGTGCAGCTGAACGGCGCTGCTGACCGACCACGTCAACGGCACATAGGCGGTCAGCAGGTTCACGCCGCTCGTCGTGTCGCGCGATGCCGATCCGACCAGACCCACATCCACCTGCGGCAGCCAGCCCGTCACCGCCTTGAGCGCTGCGCCGGCGACGCGATCGGCGCGCTCGCCCCGTGACAACCGCTCGAACGTGAGGCTGATTTCGAGCGGTCCGACGCGACATCCCGGTCCGACGTGCGCCAAGTGCACCGACTCGCTGCGCATCGCCCACGTCTCGACCTGGCAGCGCTCGGGCGCCAGCACGCTGGCGTCGTCGACGTCAAACAGCCCGCCCATTGCGGATGCGGCCGAGCCGCTCAGCGCGAGCGTGAGTGCGACGACGTGGCGGTGCGGCCAGCCATCCGCCACGGCGATCTCCATCTGCGTCCCTCGGCGTCAGCGTGTACCGGTATTGGACCACCGGATGGACGATGCGCGCCCGCTGGGTGGCGCGCGCGACCTCGATGCACTGATCGCCTACTTCGGCCGCCTCAAGGCACCACGCCTGCGCGTTTCCACGGACGCGCCGCCGGCGTTCAATCGTCGTCACGCTCGCCGGGCCGGCCCTCGTCTCCAACCTGCGGAGCGCGGACGATTTCATAGGTCACGTTGTCGCCATGCTGCTGCGTGTAGAAGACGCGCCAGCCGTCGCGGAACGGTCGCGGGATCTTCGCGCCGAGGATGCCGCTCGATGCCGCGCATCGCCGTCCGAGACGTGAATGCCCGTGATTTCGTTGTCGCCGTCGTTCTGGAACCCGGTAGAGCCCAGCAGGGCGGAATCGATCGTCGCCGAGGGATCACGCCCCTGCGCGATGATTCGCACCGGCGTGTTGGTCGCGATCGAATACTCCCTGCGGGTGTCCAGCAGCCAGCCCGAGTCGAGCGCGCCGGTCACGCCGGCCACGCCGTTGCCTTGGGTGTGAAGGGTGTCGCCGCGATCCTCGACCGCGACCAGCTTGTGCTCGCCCCAGAACTGGATGTTGTCAAAGGCCGTGTGCTGCTGGTCACCCAGGAAGAACAGGCTGAGCACGCCGGTATCCGCCGACGGGTGCGACTGCGTCAGCTTCATGATGCCGCCGAAGCCGCCAAACTGGGCATTGGCGGTGGAGGTGGCATTGGTGTCGCCCGTCTCCGTGAAAAAGAACTCGCGAAACTGGCTGCCCGGACGGAACACGCCGTTCTCAGGCCGCTTGAACGGCGTGCCGCCCTTCTGCTTGGCCAGCGTGTTCGCGTCGAAGTCGGCCGTGCCGTCGACAGCGGTGTCGTGGATGGTGATCCACTGGGTGGCGAACCCGATGCCATAGGTGTGCAGGTCCTTGAGGTCTTGCGTCAGGGCGTCGGCAGCGTTGAAGAGAATCGGCCCGGAATGTGCCCTGGACGCCAACTGGAGTACTTGCAGCCTGCCGCCGGTGCCCAGGTCGGACGGGTTTTTCGGAACGAAGCGGTAGATGAAGCTGTTCGCGACGCGCGCGTTCGAGCCCGCTGCAGGAACCGCGCCACCCACGTCTTCGACGATCCAGATGTTGCCGGCGGCATCGGCCTGGATACCCTCGTAACCGCCGCGGCCGAGGATGCCTCCGAGCGGTTCAGCCCGCGATGGGAACCCTGCCGTGGCCTGCCAGACACCACCGCCGCTGCCGCCTGACCCATTGCCGAACTCTGCCGTCAGCAGCAGGTGTTGGGAAAACGGGTACCAGGTGGACCCGTCGAACGCGGGCAGCGGATTGCCGCTGACGTCCTGGGTCGCCAGCACCGTGACGCGGTGCGCCGCGTCGGCGTCCAGATTGATGCGCGTGATGGCCCCTTGGCGATTGACGTTGTTGACCGGCGGGGCGACCACCAGCCCGGCCTCGTGGCCCTGGAACAGGAAGTGGCTGCCGTAGTCGTAGCCCGCGTCGGGGCCGGCCTGGCGCTGCAACACCAGGTAAGTATTCTTGTCGGGCTCGGTCTTGGTGGCCTCGACGTTGGACACGGTATTCGGCGTGGGCATCATCGGTGCGGCGGGGCCGACGTTGGCGTAGCCATAGTGCGTGATGCCTGCCGACGGGTTCTCGACCGGGAACGCGCCGGCCGCGCGCACGATCTGCTGCAGCTCGCGGCGACAACTGGGTCGCTGCGACCAAGCCCGGCTGCTTCGGATTGGCGCTTGGCACGTGCGTCAACGACTGGCCGAACGCCGCTGCGCCGGCCAGCGCCAATGCGCAGGCGGTGAGCGGCATCCAGTAGCTGCTGCGAATCTTCACGGCTCGTCTTCCTTTCAGTGTCAATCGGGGAGACGCACTGTCGGACCGTTGCATGACAACCTGATTAAGCCGATGGGCCAGCCCATGTGTGCTGCCGAACGCAACGGCACCGGCTCGCCAGACAGCGCCGCTCGTTGCACAGCAACGGCCGGGCGCGGCCGCGAGCACTTGCGCGCCGTTCGCTTCAGCGCAAGAGGTCAGATCGCGGCGGTGTGGCGCTTGGGCAGCGGTGCATGCACCAGCGCGATGCTCAGCCACACCGCGACGCTGAAGTACATCGTCATCCAGGCGACCTCGCTCTTCCAGTCTTCCCAGCGATGCGACACCACCCAGCGGCCCGACACGTCGAGCAGGCCTTGCGCCAGGCTCAGGTAGTGGCGGCCGCTCGCCTCGTCGGCGAGCCAGCGCGACCAGTACATCGGCACGTCGACACCGAACATGAACGCCACGTAGACGAGCCCCGCGACGCACCAGAACGCCAAGCAGCGGGCGCATGCGGCGCGCGCAACGCGGCCAGATGTGAACCAGGCTCGCCACCAGCAACGCGGCGCACACGCCCCACAGCGTTTCTTCGATCACATGGCCGAGGTTGCTGGTGGTCAGCACCGAGTACCACGAGCAGGTCTCGGCCACCACGATCAACGGCACCATCACGCGCGCGGCGGTCAGGCCGAGCACGCTGCCGGTGGCATGCGACGACGCGCGCAGCAGCAGCGCCCATTGCGCGACGAAACACAACTCGGCCACCGTGGCCACCGAGCGTCCGACCACCACGCTGGCCAGCCACGAGTCGAACAGCACCAGGCGCGGCACGTCGAACACCGGCACGAACGAACGGTAGGCACAGCCGCTCACGTAGACGGCCGACAGCACCAGCAACCAGCGACGCAGTGCGTATTCCTCGCTCGGCAACTCGGCCTGACGGCGATTGAGCGCGCGGTGGCTCAGCCACCACGCTGCGAGATTGACCAGCCCGACCACGCTGAGCGCGGTCCACCACCATGTGACGTCGATTGACACGATGGCGTCATTTTGCCGTGCTACACGATGCCCCGGTGGGCGGCTGCGGGTTTTGCCCAGGGGTGGATTTGCGCCGGCAGAGTGGCCGACTGTCACATTCGAGCGGCCGCGCGGCGTGGCCGCGAAGCAGCCGCTCAGGCCGCTGCCAACTGCGCCTGCGGCTCGCCGAGCACCCGCGGTGGTTCGAACGGCTCGGGCTCGGCGGTGTCGCCGCCGTGCTGCGACCAATCGATGATCTGCAACTGGCCGTCGAAGTGCTCGACCAGCGCGGTCAGGCTCTCGACCCAGTCGCCGTCGTTGGCGTACAGCACGCCGTCGATGTCGCGCAGCTCGGCATGATGGATGTGGCCGCAGACCACGCCGTCGACGCCGCGCCGCCGCGCCTCGCGTGCCAGCGCACGTTCGAAGTCCGAGATGAAACTGACTGCGCGCTTGACGCGCAGCTTCAGGTAACGAGACAGGCTCCAGTACGGCAGCCCGAGCCGCGCGCGCAACGAATTGAAGTGCCGGTTCAGCTCGAGTGCCACGTCGTACAGCTTGTCGCCCAGCAGCGCCAGCCAGCGCGCGTGCTGCACCACGCCGTCGAACAGGTCGCCGTGCGTCACCCACAGGCGGCGGCCGTCGAGCGTGTGGTGGATGCAGTCGTCGACCACGTCGACGCCGCCGAAATTGTGCTCGACATAGCGGCGTGCGAACTCGTCGTGGTTGCCCGGCACGAACACCACGCGCGTGCCCTTGCGTGCCTTGCGCAGCACCTTTTGCACCACGTCGTTGTGCGCCTGCGGCCAGTACCACTGCCGGCGCAGCTGCCAGCCGTCGATGATGTCGCCCACCAGGTACAGCGTCTCGCAATCGACGCTGCGCAAGAAATGCAGCAGCGCGTCGGCACGGCAGCCCGGCGTGCCCAGGTGCAGGTCGGAGATCCACACCGTGCGCACGCGGTGGCTGGCGCCGGGCTCCGCGAAAGGCGGGGCCGCGGTCTCCGATGCGGCGTGGTCGTCGCGGCGCATGCAGCGATCTTTGCGCCGGCGCGCGACAGGGATGTGACAGCCGCGCGTCGCGATGCGGCGCCGACACGGCACCGTCACCGCACTGCCACGCGGCTGTCGTTCAATGCGCGGCGCTCATCGCGAGGAGAACGTCACGCGCGTCATGCCACCCCGATTCCACAGTCTGATCGCCACGCAGTTCGTGTCCGCATTGGCCGACAACGCGCTGCTGGTGGTGACCATCGCGCTGCTTCAGCGCACCGCGCAGCCCGAGTGGTGGATACCGCTGCTGAAGTTCTTCCTCATCGTGTCGTATGTAATTCTCGCGCCGCTGGTGGGCGCCTTGGCCGATCTCGTGGCCAAGCAGCGGCTGATGGTGTGGATGAATGGCGTCAAGCTGGCTGGCGCGTTTGCGCTGTGCCTGGGCGCGCATCCCCTGGCCGCGCTCGCCGTCATCGGCCTGGGTGCAGCGGCATACGCGCCCGCCAAGTACGGGCTCATCATCGAGTGGGTGGGCCCGTCGCGGCTGGTGGCCGCCAACGCGTGGATCGAGGTCAGCGTGGTCGGTGCCATTTTGCTGGGCACCGCGGCCGGTGGCTTTCTGGTCAGCGCCGTGTTCATCGGCTACCCGGCCGTGTTGCTCGTCGACGCCTGGGGGGTTCGCCATGGCCTGGGTGCGACGGCCGGCCTGGCGCCGGCCTTTGTCATGGTGCTGGCGCTCTATGCCACCTCGATTTTGATCAACCTGCGCTTGCGCGGTGGCGCCGCGGCCGACCCCGGGCGCGGGCTCGCATCGATTCATCCCATCGCGCTGTGGCGCGAATTTGACACCGCCAATCGCACGTTGTGGAGCGACGGCGGCGGCGGCCGGCTGTCACTGGCGATCACCACGCTGTTCTGGGGCGCGGCCGCGGTGCTGCAGTTCGCTGTGCTGCGCTGGGCCACCGATCGGCTCGGCCTCACGCTGGCCGGTGCGGCCTACCTGCAGGCGGCCGTTGCGGTTGGCCTGATCGCGGGCGCCTGGCTGGCCGGCCGTCACATCAGCCTGCAGCAGGCGCCGAAGGTCTTGGTCGCCGGGCCGATGCTCGGGTTGCTGGTGGCCTTCGGTCCGTGGCTCGAATCGGTGGCGGCGGCCACAGTGCTGCTGATCGCGGTGGGCCTGGTGGGCGGCCTGCTGATGGTGCCGATGAATGCGCTGCTGCAGCACCGCGGCTGCCAGCTGCTGAGCCCTGGCCGCTCGATTGCCGTGCAAGGCTTCAACGAGAACGTCAGCGTGCTGGCGCTGCTGGCGGCCTACGCGGCCACCGTGCGACTGGAGGTGCCGATCGCCCCACTGATGACGGCGTTCGGTCTGGCGGTGGCCGCGGCGATGGCGCTGCTCGCGTGGACGCTGCGCCGCCCGTGACGCCGCGGGCCGGCGCTCGCGGCAGCAACTGCTCAGGTGCTCAAAGGCCGCAACAACAGCGGACTCTGAGCCGGCTCGTGCGCCACCGCGCGCCGCAGCACGGCCTCGAGGTCGTCGATCACGCGCTGCCAGTCGAGCGCGAGTGCGCTGTCGCGAGCCCGCGCGCCCACCACGCGCAGCGCCGCAAGATCGCCGGCGGCATGGGCCGCCAGATCGATGAACTGCACGGCTTCACGCGGCGCAGCCAACCAGCCGTTGTCGCCGTGGCGAATCAACTGGCCGGCTGCCGCGTGGTCGAACGCCACCACCGGCAGGCCGCTGGCCATCGCTTCGGGCACCACGTTGCCGAATGTCTCGGTGAGGCTCGGAAACACGAACAGATCGGCCGACGCATAGTGCGCGGCGAGGTCTTCACCACGCCGCACGCCCGCGAAGTGCGCGCCCCGGCACAGGGATTGAAGCTGCGCCCGCTGCGGTCCGTCGCCCACCAGCACCAGGCGCGCGTCGATGCCGCGCCGCTGGATCGCATCGAACGCCCGCCACAGCAGCGTCATGTTCTTCTCGCTGGCCAGTCGCGACACGCACAGCACGACCACCGTGGTGTCGCCCGCGCCCCACAGGCGACGCAACGACGCGTTGCGCTTGGCCGGGTCCAGCTGCGCGGTGTCGACGCCACGCGCCACGACGCGCAGATTCTCGAACCCCTCGGCCGCCAGCTCGCGCTGCAGCACCGGCGTGGGCACCATCGTGCACAAGGTGCGGTTGTGGAAGCCACGCAGATAGCCGACGATGCCGCGCTGCAGCCAGCCCACGCCGTAGTGCCGGCTGTAGGCGTGGAAGTTGGTGCGGAAATCCGACACCACGGGCAGCCCGAGGCGCCCGGCCGCACGCAGCGCCGACCAGCCCAGGGGCCCTTCGGTGGCGATGTGCACGACGTCGGGGCGCTGCATGGTCCAAACCTGCTCGAGGGCCTGCCGGCACGGCAGGCCCATGCGCAGGTGCGGGTAGCGAGGAATCGGCACGCCGCGCATCAACACTTCGTGGAAGCCGCGCGCACGCTGCGGCAGGTCATCGGCGTGCTGGCGCAGGCGCACCAGTTGCACCACGTGCCGGCGCGCACGCAGCCCTTCGAGCATGCGTTGCAGCGTCAGAGCGACGCCGTTGACCTCGGGCGGATAGGTCTCGCTGACGATCGCGATGCGCAGCGGCAGCCGTGAGCTGCCGCCAGCGATCGGGGCTTCGGGATTGATCACGCGTGCATCCATGTCGAGGCATGGTGCAAGGCTTGCATCACAGGACGATGACAGCTGCACACCGTGC
Source organism: uncultured beta proteobacterium (assembly GCA_963774185.1). Taxonomy (GTDB): domain Bacteria; phylum Pseudomonadota; class Gammaproteobacteria; order Burkholderiales; family Burkholderiaceae_C; genus JAEUPI01. The sequence goes on along the minus strand of CAVZEK010000035.1, from coordinate 222,924 downwards.
GTCACCGTCGCGTCATATCGCACGCTCAGCATGCGCGGCGTTGCGTGAGGTGTCTTGCGCGGTGACAACGCGCGAGGCGCACGCCCACAACCCAAGGAGCGCCGCATGCAATCATTCCTGAAGACGCTGGAAGAGCAGCGTTGGGACGATCACCGCTACTACCACCACAGCCGCATCAACCAGTCGCTGCATCTGGTCAGCGCGATCAGTTTCGTCTGCGCGTACGTGCTGCTGTTCATCGACCCGGCGCTGGCCGCGCTGGTGGGCTGGGGCTTCTCGATGGTGACGCGCCAGGCCGGCCACTTCTTTTTCGAGCCCAAGGGCTACGACCATGCCAACGACATGAGCCACGACCACAAGGAGGCGATCAAGGTTGGCTACAACCTGCGTCGCAAGGTGGTGCTGATGTCGCTGTGGCTGGGGTCGCTGGCCGTGTTGTGGTTGTCACCGTCGTTGTTCGGGCTGATCGAGCCGAGCACCGGGATCCGCGGCTTCCTGCACGACGTCGGCCTGATGTGGCTCGCGCTCGGCATCGCGGGCATCGTCTTTCGCGTGCTGCAGTTGTGGCTGCTGCGCGACCTGCGCACCGGTATCACCTGGGCGGCGAAGATCCTCACCGACCCGTTCTACGACATCCGGCTGTATTGGAAGTCGCCGCTTCACCTGCTGCGTGGACAGCTGATCGATCCGCAGCCCAACAAGCGCTGAGGCGCGTCGGTGCGGCCGGTGGCGTCAGAACCGGTGCGCCAGCATCTCGCACAACAGGCCGCGGCGGATCGACCGATTCGACTGCTGCGGGTGATGCCACCACCAGCCGTCGGCTTGCATCTCGCGTGCTGCCGCGACGAAGCGCTCGAGCACCGCATCGAAGTCGGCGGGCGTGTAGTTCAGGCTGAAGATCAGCCGCCCGGTGCCGACCCAGCTCAGCGCCAGTCCGTGCGCGCGCAGGTAGAACTGCAGCATCCAGTTGTAGCGCGACGGCACGTCGTAGCCGATGGTCCAGATGCTCGACAGGTTGGCCGCGCGCAGCGGCAGCCCTTCGGCCAGCATGCGCACGTTGAACCGCGCAACGCGCGCGTTCCAGGTGTCATCCAGCCCCTGGTACAGCGCCTGGATCGGCGCGCGGTTGAGGCGCTCGAGAAACGCCTGCATCGCGCCCATCACGTGGGGGTGCGAGTTGAACGTGCCGCGCGCGAAGCAGATGTCGGCCGGGCGATCGTCGCGAAAGCGCTTCATCCAACTCGAACGCCCGCACACGACGCCGATCGGCAACCCGCCGGCCACCGTCTTGCCATAGGTCACGAGGTCGGCCTGCACGCCGAAGTACTGCTGCGCACCGCCCGGTGCCAGACGAAAGCCGACGAACACCTCGTCGAGGATCAGCGCGATGCCACGCTCGCTGCACACGGCGCGCAAGTCGTGCAGCCAGCGGGTGTAGGCGGCGCGGTCGAAGTGCGCCCTGCGGCTGCCGTCGAGCAAGGTGGAGTCGCCCGGTGCGGCCGCGTTCGGGTGCAGCGCCTGCAGCGGGTTGACCAGCACGCACGCGATGTCGCGGCGCGAGCGCAGCACCTTGAGCGTGCGCTGGTCCATCTCGCGCAGCGTGTAGGTCTCGCGCGGCGGCAGCGGGTTGCCGGGGCCGGGCTGCACGTCGTCCCACCAGCCGTGATAGGCACCGGCGAAACGCACCAGATGCTTGCGGCCCGTGTGGTAGCGCGCCAGCCGCACCGCCTGCATCACCGCCTCGGTGCCCGACATGTGGAACGACACCTCGTCCATGCCCGAGATGCGGCACAGCCGTTGCACGTTGTCGGCCACGCACGGGTGGTACGAGCCGAGCACCGGTCCCAGGGCCTGCGCCCGCGCGTGGCCATCGGCGATGCACTCTTTGTAGAAATCGACGCCGAACACATTGACGCCGTACGAACCGGTGAGGTCGTAGAAGGCGTTGCCATCGAGGTCGGTGACCGTGACCCCCGTGGCCTCGCGCACGAAGGCGGGCACGCGCAGATGCTCGCGCAGGTGGCGCGAAAACTGAAACGGCACGCGGTAGGCGCCGGTGAACTGCAGATCGGACAGAGCGGACCGCACGGCGTCGGTGGCTTGCAGCGAGCGCGCGAAGCGGCGCGCGAAGTCGTCGTGCAGGCGCTGCAGCGCGGCGCGCCGGCGCTGCTGCACTTCAGCCGGTGCGCCGTCGCAGCCGAAGAAAGCCGCCTCGTCGTAGGCATAACCCGGCACCCAGGCGGCCACGCGCCGGGCCATGCGCGCGTGGCCGGTCAGCGATGGATGCTTGGCCAATGACAGCTGCAGGCGACGCGTGGCGTACGGCGCAGCGACGGCCAGCGCGGCCAGAGCGCTGGCCGTCAGCACGAAGAAGGTGTCGTTCATGCCTGCTTCATAACCGCAACAGTTGACAAAGCCGTGACCCCCAGAAGCCTGACTCGCCGACTGGCGCAACACGAGGGCCTGAACTTCTTGTTGACCAACCGCATCCCGCGCGCCGCCGCCACCCGCTGCATGGGCTGGTACAGCCGCATCCAAAGTCCGCTGCTGACCCGGGCATCAATCGCGGTGTGGCGGCTGTTCAGCGACCTCGACCTGAGCGACGCGCGCGAACAATCCTTTCGCAGCCTGCATGCGTGCTTCACGCGCGAGTTGAAGCCCGGCGCTAGGCCGATCGATGCCGACCCCCGGGTGTTGACCAGCCCGTGCGACGCCATCGTCGGTGCCTGTGGCCAGGTGGCCGGGCTGCGCGCGTGGCAGGCCAAAGGCTTTCAGTACTCGCTGGCGCAGCTGTTCGGCAGCGACGCGGCGGCTGCGCCGTGGCGCGACGGCAGCTACGCCACGCTGCGCCTGACCTCGGGCATGTACCACCGCTTTCACGCGCCGCACGACGCGCACATCGAACACGTCACCTACTTGAGCGGCGACACCTGGAACGTCAACCCGATTGCACTGAAACGCGTCGAGCGCCTGTACTGCCTGAACGAGCGAGCGGCGATCCGGCTGCGACTGTCAAGCGGACACCGCGTGGCGCTGGTGCCGGTGGCTGCCATTTTGGTGGCCAGCCTGCGTTTGCACGCGCCCGACCTGCGTTTTCACCTGCGGTATCGCGGCCCCAACGACATCGCCTGCGACGTGCCGGTCACCAAGGGCCAGCGAACTCGGCTGGTTCGAACACGGCTCGACGATCCTGGTGTTCGCGCCGTCGGGCTTTGCGTTGTGCGCCGGCATCGAACCGAACAGGCGGATCCGCATGGGTGACAGACTGATGATGCTGCCGCCGACACCCCTCACAGCAAACTGAGCAGCAACGCGAACCCCGGCATGAAGAGCACGAGGATGATCACGCGCAAGATTCCCAAGGTCAGTGCTCGCTAATGGCTCTGAATCTGGAAATTGTGATGGTCCTGGCCTGGATGCGCGCTGAACGCACAGCCTCAGGGCAACCGACCCTAGTTGCCGGGGAACTCATTGACGCCGCTGCCGACGGTGGTCAGGCGGGTCGGCTGCGTCTGCGTGCCGTCGGACTTGATCTTGAAGACGCCGAACCTGGCTTCCTCCGCGAAATTGATGCGATGGAAGAAGAGGGTGCTGCCATCGAGGCTCCACGCCGGCTTGCTGTTGATCTGGCCGTCGTCGATGAGGGTTCGCACGTTCGACAAGCTGGTCACCGTGGCGCCGCCGATGTCGGCCATGCGGATGCCCCACGAACCGAGCCCGCCGTTGGCTGCTGGGTTGGTGTTCGTGAGCCACGCGACCATTGATCCGTCGGGCGAGAAATAGGGGTCGTAGTCGGCCAGCCCATCGCTGGTCAGGCGCGTCGGGACACTCAAGGGCACGGTTGCGCTCATCACGAAGATCTCGTAGTTCGCGGGCGTGCAAGGCGAGGCGGGGCAGCCGTTGAACAGCAGCTTGCTGCCGTCGGGCGACCACGACACGTCGGTGTTGATGCCGGGCTGGTTGGTGTACCGCACCGGGTTGCTGCCGGTGGCGTCGGTCACGAAGATCTGCAGCGTGGCGTTGAAGCTGCCGAACATGGCGATCTGGGTGCCGTCGGGCGACCACTCGGCGTGGCCTTGCATCGACCAGCCATTGGCGCCCTGCGCCAGAAGCTGCGTGACGCCGCTGCCGTCGGCGTTCATCACCCACAAGCTGGCCTGCGCATAGTCGTCGCCGGCCACGCCGGCCGGGCGGCGATAGAAGAGAATCTTCTTGCGGTCGGGCGAAATACGCGGCCACCAGTGCTCGTAGGCTGAATTGCTGGTGAGGCGTTGGATGCCGCTGCCGTCGGTCTTCATCGCGAAGATCTCGCGGTTGGCGCTGGCTCGGGTGGAATCGAATACCACCTGGTCGGCCGCGAGCAGCGCGCCGGCGGGGTTGGCGGTGCCCGGCGTGTCGGTCTTGCCTCCGCAGGCACAGGTCGATGCGACCAAGGCAACAGCGATCAGACCGCGCATGGAGTCCCCTCAGGTGCAAGACGGGTGTCTCATCAACGCCGGCCCAGCCGTGCGGACGACAAGCAGAACCCACCCGCGGGTCAGCGGGCGTATCTTCGCCGATGCGTCGGCACCGACCCGGTGCCAGCACGGGCCCAGATCAATTCGTGCTGTGACCTTTTGGCGGCGGCAACCTCGGCCTACTTCGGCTTGGTCTTTCGAGCCATCTTCGGCTTCGGGTAGATCGACGCTGCGAACGCGTAGTCGCTCTTGTCGATGTCCACGCCGCCGATGATCGGCTTGCCGCTCTTCGTGAGATTGCCAGGGATCTGGTAGCACATGATCGAGTGAGGATCGGCCTTGGGTGTGGCCAGCAACTGCGACTCCTCCAAGGGCGTGAGCACCTGTGCACGCACTTCGTCGGGCGTCCAGCCCTGAGTGCGGCCGAAGAACGCGATCGCCTTGGCTTCATCGATCAACTTCACCAGCTGCAAGCGCATGTGCTCGTGGGGAAAGCCCAGTGTGTGCCCGGTTTCATGACGAACGACGCGAAAGAACTCGCTGGCCTCGGTCTTCATCGTGAAGGCCTCGAGATTCATCGTTGGCTCGTTGGCCGCAATGCTGAGGATGTCGGTGCCTTCATACGACCAGTAGCCCGCCATGTCGGGGGGGCTGCTGGCGCGGGCGATGCGCACTTGCGGGTTGGTCTTGGTCTCGGTGAATTGCACATTGGCCGTCTTGGCCCACGCGTTCATGTGCGAAATGATGCGCTTGCGCAGCGATGCTGGCGGGTTGTCCAGGAAGCCCACGGTGAGCTTCACGCCATTGGTGTGCCAGCGCTTGGCGGTGAGCAGGGCGATGTGCTCACGCGGCGGATTGGGCCCCAGTGCACGTGCCACGATGGCCGAGCTGGGCCGATTGGCAGGGTTGTGCGCCACCGCCCGCTCGGCGGCGGCCACGCGCAGGTGTTGGGGCAGGGCCCGCGGGGTGCATACGATCTGGATGGTCATGTCGGCATCTCCTCATCGAAGGATCGCCTGCGCCGCCTCCACGTCCGGAAGCTCGGCGACGAATCGCCGCGCCGCCCACAGTGGCTCCATGCCAGGCGACTGGCTCCGCGAGAGCGCGTTGTATCAGTTCAGCCGCGCGCCGGTTATCCCTAAGTGCGCCGCATGCGTCTGCTCGATCCACAAGTCAGAGGATGGATGTTGCTCTTCACGTATTCAGTGCGTCGCGGCGCGCAGTCAGCAGGGCGACGGCCGTGGCAGGGGTCCTGCCTTCTGACGCTGCATCGTCAGAGTGGGTGGGCCGGCACCCGTGTTTGGCGTGACCATCTCCGATGCCGTGAGCGAGCGCGACCCGCAAGCGCAGTCTAGTGAGGCTGCACGCGTCCGTGGGTTTGCAGCTTGGGGATGCACCCTGCGGCGCCAAAGCGGGCCGCGCAAACAAACAGCCCGCCGAAGCGGGCCGTTGGCAGAGACCGCGGCCGCTTGCCGCCTCAGCGCATCACCACTGGTCGGAGCGCACCAGCGGCCACCAGTTGCCGTCGCGCCGCTCGTAGATGGTGATCGCACCGTACATCTGCTCGCCGTTGTTGTTGAAGCGCATCGTGCCAGTCACTGGCGCGATGGCGTCGATGGTGCGCAGCTTGGCGCGCAGCGCGTCCTTGTCGACGTTGCCGTTGGCGCGCAGCGTGTGCGCCAGCACATACATGGCGTCGTAGGCGTAGTGGGCCGCCCACACCGGCTCGGACTTGTAGGCAACACGGAACTTGGTCAGGAACTCGGCGCCCGACGTGAACTCGCGCGGCTCGGCCGAGCTGATGGTGGCGAACACTTTGTTCACGTCGATCGGCGCCTTGGCGACCTTGCTGGTCTTGCCGGTGCTGGTGGCGATGACCGGCAGCTCCGACAGGCCCGCGGCTTTCATTTGCGCGAACAACGGCAGCAACTGGTGCTCACGCAGCGCGGCGACCAGCACGTCGGGCGGCGCGGCCTTCAGCTTGGCCACGAAGGGCGCGAAGTCGGTGGCCTTGCCGTCCACCGATTCTTCCAGGCTCACCTTCTTCTTGGCCTGGGCCAGACCGGCGGCTACGTCGGCACGCATCGGATTGCCGTAGGCCGAGTTCTCATAAATGATCGCCACGTTGCTGGCGCGCAAAGCTTCGACGGCGTAGCTCGCCACCGCCTTGGCCTGCATGGCGTCGTTGGCGACCAGGCGGAAGGTATTGCCTTCACCCTGCTTGGTCAGCTCGGCGGCCGACGAGGTGAACAACTGCACCACGTTGCCCTGCTTGTAGATCGGGATCGTGGCCTCCGTGATGTCGGAGCTCAGGTGACCGAGCACCGCGAACACCTGCCGGTCCACCAGATCCTGCGCGACCTTCTTGGCTTCGGTGGGGTCGGCCTTGTCGTCGACCGATATCAGCTCCAGCGTTACCGCCTTGCCGGCGATCTTGTAGCCCGACTTGTTGATCTCGTCGATGGCCAGCTTGGCACCGTTCAGCAAATCCTGCCCGCGGCCAGCCTGCGGGCCCGACAGCGGCTGCGCCACCGCGATGGTCAAGGTGTCGGGAATCTTCGGCGCGCAGGCCGACAACGCGGCAGCCGCCGCCAGAACGAGCAGCGAGTTCCTTTGGGTGCGATGAATCTTCATGCCTGTCTCCGGGGTCGGCGAAGCGGTGGCGGTGGCGGCGTTTGCGCGCTTGGCGCCAAACTGGCCGCTTGCGCCGTTGAATCTATTCGTGACGGCGCGTTTGCGAATGGCACAACATCACAGCGCGGCAGCACGTTGTGCGACCCCGGCTGCCGCGCGTGATGGACTGCGCGTTGCGCAGCCCGGCCGCAATCAGGGCCAGCGTGTCGAGTCGGTGGCGGTCATCACCGGCCCCATCGGCGAACGGCCCGTCGGGTCGATCCAATCGCGGTAGTGCGGCAGATCGCCCAGGCCGTTGTCCACCTTGGCCACCGGCGTGTTGGGATTCAAGGACTGGCACGCGCTGAGCGCACCGACGCCGATGACGACGGCCAGTATCTTCAGGGACTGCTGGAACTTGCTCATGATCGCTCCTGCTTTGTGCTGACCGAACGGTGCGGGCTCGTCGCAACTCGTGTTGCGCGTGCCAGGTTCGGGCATGAGCAAACTCTAGGGACACCGCTGCGTTCGCGCAGGGCACAACATCACAACGCACGGATGCGTTTTGTCACACCCTCGCCGGTGGGCGTGACCCACTGCGCGAGCCGAGCGCACCCACCCCGCGACTCGGGGGGCGCGAAACTCGACGCGCGCGGCTGTGCTGGCCGTCTATCCGGCGGGCTTGCCGGCGCGCCGCGACAAGGTCTTGCGCGCCGCGGGCGCGGCGCTGTGCGCTGGCTCACCGTGCGCCGGTGCGTGGCCCTTGGCACCGCGCGTGAACGGCGCCAGCAGGTGCACGAGCTGACCGTAGATCTTGGGGTTGCCGGCCACCACTTCGCGCTGGTGCAAGAACTGCGATTCCCCGGTGAAGTTGCCGATCAAGCCCCCGGCCTCGGTGATGATCAGCGAACCGGCAGCCACGTCCCAAGGATGGAGGCCAGTCTCGAAAAATCCGTCGTACCAGCCTGCGGCCACATAGCACAGGTCGAGCGCCGCAGCTCCCGGGCGCCGCACGCCGGCGCAGCGCTGCATCACCGACTGCATCATCTGCAGGTAGCGTTCGAAGTCGTCGCCGCGCCGAAACGGAAACCCGGTGCCCACCAGCGCGTCGGACAGGTTGATGCGCTTGCTGACCCGCAGCCGGCGATCATTGAGGAACGCGCCGCGTCCGCGGGATGAAAAGAAGAGGTCGTTGCGCGCCGGGTCGTACACCACCGCCTGCTGCACCAGGTCGCGGTGCGCCAGCCCGATCGACACCGCATAGATCGGCAGCCCGTGCAGGAAGTTGGTGGTGCCGTCCAGCGGATCGATGATCCATTGGAACTCGCTGGTGCGATTGCCATGGCTGTTGCCCGACTCTTCTGCCAGGATGCCGTGGTCAGGGTAGGCCTGCAGCAAGATCTCGATGATCGCCGCCTCCGCCGCACGGTCGACTTCGCTGACGAAATCGTTCGGGCCCTTGACGTTGACCTTCAGCAGATCGACGTCGAGCGCCGCGCGGTTGATGATCGCGCCCGCCGCGCGCGCCGCCTTGATGGCGACGTTGAGCATGGGATGAAGGGACTGGGACATGGGGTGCAGGGGTGAGGCGGGCGAGGCGCCGCGCTGGATGGCGCGGCGGAAAGCGCCACGCGACGACAATGACTCGCCACGGAGACGTTCGTGAATTTTATCTGCGCGCGGTGATGCCCACCGCAACAACAGTGCCTGCTGGCGATTCGACGCGCTTTGTGCTGACTGACGTCAGCCATGCCGGCAACGTGGGCGCGGCGGCGCGCGCGATGAAGGTCATGGGGTTTCGCGACCTGGTGCTGGTGGCGCCACGGCACGCCGATGTGCTGCAGCAGCCGCAGGCCCAGGCGATGGCCAGCGGTGCGCTCGATGTCTTGGCCTCAGCGCGGGTGGTGCCTGCACTGGCCGATGCGCTGACGGGCATGCAGGTCGCGTGTGCCACCGCGATGACGCCGCGCGACTTCGGTCCACCGGTGTTCGCGCCGCGCGCGCGCTTGCCGTCGTTGGCGCAAGAGGGACTCTCGGTGGCCTTCGTGTTCGGCGGTGAACGCTTCGGGTTGTCCAACGACGATGTCTACCGTTGCCACCTCTGCTTGAGTGTGCCCACTGCCGAGGGTTTCGGCTCGCTGAACCTGGCGCAGGCGGTGCAGCTGATCGCCTACGAGTGGCGCCAGGCGTTGGGCGGATTCGACGTGCGGCCGCGCACGCCGTCTGCCGACGTGGCCGACGCCGCCGAAGTGCAGGCGGCACTGGCGCATTGGCAAGAGGTGTTGCAGGCGATCGGCTTTCTCGACCCGCAGGCGCCCAAGCGCCTGATGCCGCGCCTGAACCAGCTGCTCAATCGCGCGCAGCTGCGCCGCGAGGAGCTGCACATACTGCGCGGCATTGCACGCGCCGCCAGGCGGCACGTGCGCTGAAATCCTTGCTCGCGCGCAGGGTTGGCCGTGCACGAATACACTCGTGGGGCCCGCCACGACCCGTGAGCCCTCCAAGATGTTCGACCGCCTGCGCGAAGACATCGCCTGCGTCCGCGAGCGCGACCCGGCCGCACGTTCGACTTGGGAGGTGCTCACGTGTTATCCGGGCCTGCATGCGCTGGTGCTGCACCGCTGGGCGCATGCCGCGTGGCGGCGTGACTGGAAGTGGCTCGGCCGCTTCATCTCGCATGGCAGCCGCTGGCTCACAGGCATCGAGATCCACCCCGGTGCGGTCGTCGGTCGCCGTGTCTTCATCGACCACGGCATGGGCGTGGTGATCGGCGAGACCGCGCAGATCGGCGACGAGTGCACCATCTACCAGGGCGTCACGCTGGGCGGCACCTCGCTGGCACCTGGCACCAAGCGGCACCCCACGCTCGGGCGTGGCGTGATCGTCAGTGCCGGCGCCAAGGTGTTAGGCAGCTTCACGGTGGGCGACGGCGCGCGCGTCGGCGCCAACTCGGTGTTGCTGCAGCCGGTGCCGGCGGGCGCGACGGCGGTGGGCATTCCGGCGCGCATCGTCGTCAAGGACAGGGATGCGCAGCGCGAGCAGGTGGCCGCGAAGATGGGCTTTTCGGCCTACGGCGTGACGCAGGGCGACGATCCGGTTTCTTTGGCGATGAAGGGGCTGATCGACAACGCCGCCGGGCACGAGCATCAGATCGCGTTGCTGTGGCAGGCGATCGAGACGCTCTCCGAGCGCGCGCGCGAATTGCCGGGCGTCGATTGTGTGCCGCAGGATGCGCACACCACCGAAACCTTCGATGCGGCGGCGCTGAACAGGCTGGTCAAGTAGGGTGAGGCTGGACGATGCACAGTGCCCGCGCACTGTGCATCGCCTGCCGAACGCCTGACGCGTCTAACGTCGGGCCGGGAGTTTGCGGGACCCCCGGTCAGGACTTCGGATCGCGCGGCGCACGTACCGCCGACTTGGGCCGCCACGCCGCGCACACCATCGGATCCGTTTCGAGGTAGGGGCCGCCGATTAGGTCGATGCAATAGGGCACCGCGGCAAAGATGCCCGGCAGCGGCGGCTCGGCCTTGGGCAGCCCTTCGAGCGTCTCGGCGATCGACTTGGGCTGCCCCGGCAGGTTGATGATCAACGCGCGCCCTCGAATCACCGCCACCTGGCGCGACAAGATCGCGGTGGGCACGAAGCGCAGCGAGACCTGACGCATCTGCTCGCCGAAGCCCGGCATCACGCGATCAGCCACTGCCAGGGTGGCCTCGGGCGTGACGTCGCGCACCGCTGGGCCTGTGCCGCCGGTGGTGAGCACCAGATCGCAGTGCAGGCGATCGACCAGCTCGCGCAGCGCATCGCTGATCTGCGCCTGCTCGTCGGGGATCAAGCGAGTCTCCCATGACACCGGGTTGCGCAGCGCGCGCTGCAGCCATTGCTGCAGCGCCGGCAGGCCCTTGTCTTCATAGATACCCGAAGAGGCGCGGTCGCTCACCGACACCAAACCGATGCGCACCGGGTCGTGGTCGTTCATCTGGAGTCAGCTCCGGGTGACGTTGAGTTTGACGAACTGGAACAGCTCGCGCCAGGCACGGCCGTGACGTTGCCCGGGTGGCAGCGCGCTTTCGCGACGCGCCGCCAGCACCAGCGCACGCAGGCGCTGGGCGTCGCTGCCGGGATGCGCGCTCGACCAGCGAACCACGGCCGCGTCGTCGTTGACCAGCTCGATTCGCCAGCGCTCCGCCTCGTGAAGCTGCAGCGCCTGCACCGCGGGCCCGAGCCTCTCGGCGGCCACCGCGCCGAGCAATGGCTCGGCGTCGACGCTGCGCATCAACTTGCCGATGAACTGCAGCTGGCGGCGCCGGCCTTCGTGCGACCGCGTGCGCTTGAACTCGTCGATCGCCTCGCGCAGACGCTCGGGCAACTGCAAGCCGCTCAGGCGCTCGGCCGGCATTGCCGCCAGCGACTGGCCGAGTTGCTGCAACGCATTCATCTGCTGCTTGAGCTGCGTCTTGCTCGGCCGCGGAGCGACATCGTCGTCATTGCGCGCAACGGTGGACTGGATCGCAGGGCGCATGAGCGTCGATGGCGGGCGGCAGGGCTGAAGCGGGTCGCTATGATAGTTGGGCCCCAATCCGCGCGAGCCACACGCTCGCGACGCGCTCATGTCCACGGTGTCCGAACGGCAAGGCTTTGCCTATCCACGCGAGCAGTTCCAGTCGCTGGTCGAGGACGTGCTGCGCCACGCAAAGGGCCTGGGTGCCAGCGAAGCGGCGGTCGAAGTCTCCGAAGGCTGCGGCCTGTCGGTGTCGGTGCGCAAGGGCGAGTTGGAAAACGTCGAGCGCAATCGCGACAAGTCGTTGGGCGTCACCCTGTTCGTCGGCCAGCGGCGTGGCAACGCCAGCAGTTCGGACTTCTCGCGCCAGGCCGTCGAGCAGACCGTGCGTGCGGCCTATGACATCGCGCGCTTCACGGCCGAAGATCCGGCCGCCGGGTTGCCCGAGCCGGAAGACATCGCCACGCCGCAGGAAGCGGCGCAAGACCTCGACCTGTTTCACCCGTGGGCGGTGGATGCCGATGCGGCCGCCGAGTTGGCGCGGCGCTGCGAAGCGGCCGCTTTTGCCACCGATCGCGGCATCACCAACTCCGAGGGCGCCGGTGTGTCGGCGCAGCAGTCGCACTTCTGGGCCGGCAACAGCCGAGGCTTTCGCGGCGGTTATGCCAGCTCGCGCCACTCGATCTCTGTGGCGCCGATCGCTGGACGTGGCTCCGGCATGCAGCGCGACGCTTGGTACAGCTCGATGCGCGATGCGGCCGAGCTCTCTTCGCCCGAGTCGGTGGGCCGCTATGCGGCCGAGCGCGCGCTGTCGCGGCTGCACGGGCGCAAGGTGGGCACCCGCGAGGTGCCGGTGCTGTTCGAGTCGCCGCTCGTCGCCGGCCTGATCGGCAGTCTCGTGCAGGCGATCAGCGGCGGCGCGCTGTACCGCAAGGCGAGCTTCCTGCTCGACAGCCTCGGCAAACCGGTGATGGCCGCCCACCTCGACCTCGATGAGGACCCTCATCAGCCCAAGGGCAAGGCCAGTGCGCCGTTCGACGACGAGGGCGTGCGCACCAGCAAGCGCCGCGTAGTCGATGCCGGCGTGGTGCAAAGCTACTTCCTGTCGAGCTACTCGGCGCGCAAGCTCGGCTTGCGCACCACCGGGCACGCCGGCGGCTCGCAGAACCTGCGGCTGTCGAGCCGGCTCACGCAGCCAGGGGACGACCTCGACGCGATGCTGCGCAAGCTCGATCGCGGCTTGTTCGTCACCGAGCTGATGGGGCAGGGTGTCAACCTCGTCACCGGCGACTATTCGCGCGGTGCGGCGGGATTCTGGGTCGAGCGCGGGCGCATCGTGCATCCGGTGCACGAGGTCACGATCGCCGGCAACCTGCGCACCATGCTGCGCGAGGCGGCGGCGCTCGGCGCCGACGAGTACACCGGCGGCGGCAAGACGGCGGGCTCGCTGTTGCTGCCGCGCATGACACTGGCAGGCAGCTGAGTCGGCTGCGGTGGCTAGGCGCCGGTGCGGGGTAAATCCGGGTCGGACCGGAAGACCTCAATCCTAGAATCGCGTGCACTGTTGTTTCCACACGTCCTACAGGAGAAATCAATGGAACGTCGTTCCTTCGTGCATGGCGCTGGTCTGGCTGGTGTTCTGGCCGCAGGTGCCGCACCGGCCATCGTGCACGCCCAAGCCAACATCCGCTGGCGCATCGCGTCGAGCTTTCCCAAGTCGCTGGACACGCTGTTCGGCGTGTGCGACGTCTTCGCCAAGCAGGTCAGCGACATGACAGGCGGCAAGTTCCAGATCTCCACGCATGCAGCCGGTGAACTGATGCCAGCATTCGGTGTGGTCGACGGCGTGCAAAACGGCACCGTCGAGATGGCCAACACCGCGCCGTACTACTTCTTCGGCAAGGACGAAACCTTCGCGGTCGGGTGCGCGATCCCGTTCGGTCTGAACGCGCGCCAGATGACCGCCTGGATGTACGAGGGCAATGGCCTGAAGTTGATGCGCGAATTCTACAAGCAATACAACATCGTCAACTTCCCGATGGGCAACACCGGTGCTCAGATGGGCGGCTTCTACCGCAAGGAAATCAAGTCGCTGGCTGACTTCAAGGGGCTGAAGTTCCGGGTCGGCGGTTTTGCCGGCAAGGTGGTCGAGCGAATGGGCGGCGTGCCGCAGAACATTCCGGGTGGCGAGATCTACCAGGCGCTGGAAAAAGGCACGATCGACGCCGCGGAGTGGGTGGGCCCGTACGACGACGAAAAGCTCGGACTGTTCAAGGTCGCACCGTTCTACGCCTACCCGGGCTGGTGGGAGGGTGGCCCGCAGCTCGACCTGTATGTGAACAGCAAAGCCTACGAGGGACTGTCGGCTGAGTACAAGGCGATCATCCAATGCGCGGCGGCCTATGCCCACCACGACATGCTGGCAAAGTACGACGCGCGCAACCCGGCTGCACTCAAGCGATTGGTGGCCGGCGGCACGAAGCTGTTCCGCTTCCCGAAAGACCTGATGGAGTCTGCGTTCAAGGAGGCGATGGGGCTGTACAGCGACATCTCTGCCAAGAACGCCAACTGGAAGAAGGTGTACGAGGACTACTCGGCGTTCCGTCGCGACGAGAACCTGTGGTTCCGTTTCACCGAAGCCAGTTTCGACGACTTCATGCAGTCGCAGAAGCTGTAATCGATCCCGTCGGCGCACCCCGCGCGGTGCACAGCCGGGAACCAAGAAGCCCCGCGGCGCGTGCGCGCGGGGCTTTCTCCTTCTGCAGTCCCGAACGGACCGACGCCGGCAATCAGGGCTTCTTTTGGTCCTGCTGCAGCGCGCGCTTGACGGCTTCCATCGGGTCCTCCTCGGCCGCCTCCGGGGCGCTCGCGCCACCGGCAGGCGCCGATGCGGCACTCGGCTGGCTACTGTACTTCTCGCCGCCGTAGCGGTCCGGGGACGCCTCGATGCGAACGTTCGAGAGATCGACCTCCGCCTTCTTGGCCAGTCCGCCCGACACCAGGTTCGGAAACGCGATGATCAATCCGACCATCAGGACCTGGATCAAGACGAACGGCACCGCCCCCCAGTAGATCTGCCCGGTGGTCACCTTCGCCAGCCGCTGTTTGGTGACGCGGTCGGTGTAGTCGTCGTGCGGTGCGACGCTGCGCAGGTAGAACAGCGCGAAGCCGAATGGCGGGTGCATGAACGAGGTTTGCATGTTCACCGCCAGCAGCACCCCGAACCAGACGAGATCGATGCCCAGCTTCTCGGCCACCGGGCCGATCAGCGGAATGACGATGAACGACAGCTCGAAGAAATCGAGGAAGAACGCCAGGAAGAAGATCAGGAGGTTCACCACGATCAGGAAGCCGAGCTGACCGCCCGGCAGGCCGGTCAACAGGTGCTCCACCCATTTCTGCCCGTCGACGCCCTGGAACGACAGGCTGAACACGGTGGACCCCAGCAGGATGAACACCACGAAGCACGACAGCTTCATCGTGGTATCCATGGCCTGGCGCAGCAGCCTCAGGCTCAGCCGGCGGCGCCCGAGGGCCATCACCAAAGCGCCGACTGAGCCCATCGCCCCGCCTTCGGTCGGTGTGGCAACGCCGAGAAAGATGGTGCCCAGCACAAGGAAGATCAGCGCCAGCGGCGGAATTAGCACGAAAGTGACGCGCTCGGCCATGCGCGACAACAGATGCAGCTTGAGCAGCCTGTTGATCACTGCCAGCACGAATGCCAGGCCCACGCCGACGGACATCGACACCACGATCGTCTCATCGGTTGGTGCAGTCGCCGGCCGCGTCTGGGCCCACGCGATCCCTGCAGCCAACGACACGACGAACAGCACGCCCAGCGAGCGCAGGCCCGGCGTTCCGTCGTCCTCGCGGATCGAGCGCGCCTCGGCCGGCAGCGCCGGTGCAGAACCCGGGCGCCAGAACGTCACGAACACGACATAAGACACATAGAGAGCGGTCAGCGTGAAGCCCGGGACGAAAGCGCCCTTGTAGAGATCGCCCACGCTCTTGCCCAACTGGTCGGCCAGGATGATCAGCACCAGCGACGGCGGGATGATCTGGGCGAGCGTGCCGGACGCCGCGATCACGCCCGAGGCGACGCGCCGGTCGTAGCCGTAGCGCAGCATGATCGGCAACGAGATCAGGCCCATCGAGATCACCGAGGCGGCGACGACGCCGGTGGTGGCAGCCAACATGGCGCCCACCAGGATCACCGCGTAAGCCAGGCCGCCGCGGATCGGGCCGAACAATTGTCCAATCGTGTCGAGCAGGTCCTCGGCCATGCCCGAGCGTTCGAGGATCAAGCCCATGAAGGTGAAGAACGGGATCGCCAGCAGCGTGTCGTTGGCCATGATCCCGAAGATGCGCAGCGGCAACGCCTGCATCAGGCTTTCCATTCCCGGCACGCCCATTTCGATGCCGATCCAGCCGAAGAACAGGCCACATGCCGCCAATGAGAAGGCAACGGGGAACCCCATCAGCAAGAACACCACCAACCCGGTGAACATGATCGGGGCCAGGTTCGCGAGCACGAAGGCGCTCATTGTTTGGCCCCTTCTTCGCGCAGGCGGATCGCTTCGGCCAGTTCCTCTTCTGCGGTCTTCTCCTGTTTCTTCTTGCCCGGGTCATCGGCCAGACCCATCAGGAAGGCGATCCGCTTGATCAGCTCGGACACCGCCTGCAGACCGAGCAGGCTGAATCCCAGCGGCACCATCGCGAACACCGGCCAGCGAATCAGGCCACCGGCGTTGGACGACATCTCGCCGTGGATGTACGCCTTGGTCACCAGCGGCCAGACCAGGCCGGTCACGGCCAGCACGAACGGGAGCAGGAAAGCCAGGATGCCGAAAATCTCGACCTTGATCTGGGTCGGACGGCTGAAGCGGTGCAGGACCACGTCGATCTTCACGTGCTCCTGGCGCAGCATCGTGTAGCCGGCCGCGACCAGGAACACGGCGGCGAAGAGGTACCACTGGATCTCGAGAAACGCGTTCGAGCTCATGTCGAACGCCTTGCGCACCGCGGCGTTGCCGGCGCTGATGAGCACTGCGGCGAGCACCAGCCAGGCCAGCCAGCGGCCGACGAATTCATTCAGGCTGTCGATCCAGCGCGACAGCTTCAACAGTGCGGCCAAGGTGTTCCCCTCGCGTTGCGGTCCGTCGATGCACAGCGCCGCGGCCGCCGAGGCCGAGGCGCACGCATTCTAGAAACGCGCAGGATGCGGCGATGCCGGTGAATACGCGCACCGCGCGCAGTGCGTCACCGTCAGAGGGAACTGGCGGCCACGAACAGGCGTGTCGAGCGGGCCCCCGAGCGGCAAAACGCCAAAATGGGGCGCGGCAGCTCCTTCAGCAGCTGCGCGAATGCGGCAATCTCTTCGGGCGACTGATACCCGCCACCGACCGGCAAGAACCGGTACTCGAGCCCGGCTGCCTTTGCCGCGGCTTCGATGCTCGCGTTGGTGGGTTGCTGCGGGCCGTGCTCGAAGTCTGGACGGTTGTTGATCACGCTGCGAAAGCCGGCGCGCGCGGCTTCAGCCATGGACTCGGGAGTCAGCTGCGGCGCCACGCACACATCGGGCGCAACGGGACGGAAAAGGCTCTCGCTCACGGCTTCACCTCACTTGGCCAGCGCGCGTTTGACAGCGGCCGACACCAGCGCCATGTCGGCCGTGCCGGCCAGCTGAGCCTTGGCTGCGCCCATCACCTTGCCCATGTCGCCTGGGCCCGTCGCGCCGGTCTGGGCGACGATGCGAGCCACTTCGGTGGCGATCTGCTGCTCGCTCAGGCGCTGCGGCAGGTAGGCCTCGAGCACGGTGATCTCCGCGCTCTCCTTGTCCACCAGATCGGTGCGGCCCGCCTGCGCGAACGCAGCCACTGAATCCTTGCGCTGCTTGATCAGTTTGTCGACGATGGCGACCACGGCAGCGTCGTCGAGCACGACGCGCTCGTCGACTTCCTTTTGTTTGCAGGCCGCGAGCAGCATGCGAATGGTCGACAAGCGATCGGCCTGCCTGGCGCGCATGGCGTCTTTCATGTCCTCGGTGACGCGATCCTTCAAGGTCATCGGCAATTCCCCAAATGCAAAAGCCCGCGCTGACAACTCCCGCGCGGGCCGAACAGGCGGCCGGCGCGCCGCGCCGGCACTTCGGTCAGTACAACTTCTTGGGCAGTTGCATGCTGCGCACCCGCTTGAAGTGCCGCTTGACCGCGGCGGCCTTCTTGCGCTTGCGCTCGGCCGTGGGTTTTTCGTAGAACTCGCGGGCACGCAACTCGGTGAGCAAGCCCAGTTTCTCGATGGTGCGCTTGAAGCGGCGCAGGGCCACATCGAACGGCTCGTTTTCTTTGACGCGAATGGTTGTCATGAATGCGATGAGTGTCCTTGGCGCCGGCTGTTCCGCCCATGACGCGACCGATGGCAAGTCGATCGCTGCGGGCGCGGGGCTGCGATGAGCCGGGCTGCCTGTGGCAGTCTGCAGCAGACCACCCATGTTGGCAAAGGGGCGAATTCTATCTCGAATCCGCCACTTCGCTGCAGCCGTCGCCTGCCGGCATTTCACGCGCGGCGGCTAAGCGGTCGAAGGCCTGCATCAATCGTTGCACCTGCAGGCCCAGACTCTTCGGCACCGGTGCCTGGCCCAACAGGGCCGACTCGATCCAGCGCGCCGTGGTTGGCGCGTCGATGGCGGCGGGCAAGTCGGGTAGCGCGGCCAAAGCACCGGGCTCGGGCTCGCTGGGCAGATCAGGCTGCGCCTGCCCGGCGATCCACACCCGTTGACGCAGGCCGCGCCTCGGGTCGGCGACGGCTTCGCCCTCGGTGCCCCGCAACAGGCCCATGTGGGCCCGCGCTCGCTCGGCGTAGGCGGCCATCAACTGGCCGAATTCCGGGTGGGTGTGGCTCAACAAGCGCAGGCATGGCGCGCCTTGCACCGGCCGCATCATTTTGGCGATGGTGTGGCCCGAGTTGCGCAGGCCCACCACCCGTCGCACGGCCAGCAGGCGTTCGAGCGCGGGCGACAGCACCGCGGTGGGCACAAACGCGCAGCCCCGATCGCGCCAGGCGCTCGCCACCGCGTCAGGCGACGACGCGGGCGCCATGCCGAGGGCGGCGAAAACCTCGGCGGTGGTCACCCGTTGCGGATCCTGCAGCGGGCCGTGCACCACCACCCGCGCGCCCGCCCTTGCGAGCAGCAGCGCGAGCAACGGCACCAGGTTTGGCAGCCGGCGCGCGCCGTTGTAGCTGGCGATGGCAATCACCGGCCGATCGCTTTGCAGTGGCAACAGGCGCTCGTGCAGTGCCTGCAGGAAGCCGACCAACTCGTCGAGCGATTCGCCCTTCATGCGCATGGCGATCGCAAACGCGCCGATCTCCAGATCGCTCAACCGGCCGTCAAGCAGTTGTCCCATCATGTCTTGCGCCGCAGCGGCGCCCAGCGAACGGGCCCCGTTGGCACCGCGGCCGATCTCGCGCAGGTAGGGGGCGATCGTCATGGTCGTTGGTCACATGGGGCACTCGTGGCCCTCTGCTGGGGGTGCCATTCCATCACGACCCACGCGTCGCACGCCGATGTGGCCTACACATCGGTCAGTGACGAACACCATGCGGACGGATATCATGGCCCCGCACCAATGGCGATGGGGGGCCGCACGGAGCGTTTTCAATGAGCGCAGGCGCTGAGACCAACTTCCACGCGCAGGAGGCCACGAGTGCCTCACGCCCTGACCCAGCCATGCTCGGTGCCGCCGGCAAATTGCTGGCAGCCTATGCCTCGTTGCCTGGGGTGATGTACGGGCTCAAGGACGCCGGCGACGGTCGCTACCTGGCGGCTTCGGAGTCGCTGGCCCAGTTCTACGGGCGTTCGCTCGACGACGTGCTCGGCCACAACGACACCGAACTTCTCGACCCGACCCTGGGTGCGGCGATGCGGGCCGCCGACCAGACCGCACTGGCCCACGGGCGGCAGTTGACCAGCGAGCATCGCTTCGACTGGCGCGACAACAAGCACGACTGGGAGGTGCTGCGGCTGGTCACCGATCTGGGTGGGCGCCGCGTGTTGGCGTGCCTGTGGCGTGACCTCGCGCCGCAGCGCCTGCGCGAGTCGCAACTGCATGCCGCCATCGAGCAGATCGAACAACACCAGATCGCCACCCAGCAGCTGCGCCGCGAATACGGCGAGCAGCTGATGCGCGACAGCGCCACCGGCCTGGCGACGCGCGCGAACTTCGAAGACCAGTTCCGCCGCGAGGTCGATCTGTCGACCCGCGAGCATCGCGAGTTCGCGATGGTGCTGCTGGACCTCGACCAAGACAGCGAGCGGGTGGCGGCACTGGGTTCGCGCGCGCACGACCAAGTGCTCGAGGCGATGGGTCGGTTGTTGCGCGGCAATACGCGGGCGATGGACGCGTCGTGCCGTCTGCAGGGCCGGCGCTTTGCCGTGCTGCTGTCCGGTGTCGGGCTGGCTACTGCGCATTCACGCATGGAAGGGCTGCGCCGACAGTGCGCCACGCAGATTGTGGTGCTCGACGGTGAGGAGCTCGGCTTCAGCGTGTCGATTGGAGTGGCCAGTTTCCCGCACACCGCGCACTCGCAAAACGAGTTGATGGCGGCCTGCGAGGCGGCGCTCGGCGAGGCGCGGCGGCGCGGCGGCAACACGGTGGCGCTGGCGAGCATCCGCTTCGACCCGGCCTGAGTCGCGCCGGCGGGGCGCCGTTTCAGGTGGCCGTGATGCCGCGCCACACCATGTACGCCGCCAGTGCATACAGCAAACTGGCAAACACGACAGCAAGGCGGCTCATGTCGATGGCGTGGGCCACGCGCGCGCCCAGTGGGGCGGTGGACATGCTCGCTACCGCGATCAGCGCCAGCATCGGCAGCACCACGTAGCCCAGGGCTCCAGAAACCGGCGAGGCGAGGTTCCAGCCGCCGACGACGTAGCCTGCCGTGCTGGCCAGTGCGATCGGCAGGCCGATCGCCGCGCTGGTGGCCACGGCGTTGTGAATCGGTACGCCACAGCGCGTCATGAACGGCACCGACAAGAAGGCGCCGCCCGCGCCCACCAGCGCCGACAGGAAACCGATGCCCAGCCCCGCCGCGCTTTGCCCGAATGCCGTGGGCAACGTGCGCGTGGCCACACTGCCGCGTTTGAGCAGCATGCGGGTGGCCGAATAGCCGACGAACAGTGCGAACGCAACGGCCAGCCACGACCCCTTGATGACCGAGAAGGCAGCGCCGCCAGCGAGCAATCCGCCCGCCACGATGCCCGGTGCCATCGCGCGCACGATCGACCAACGCACGGCGCCGCGCGCATGGTGCGCGCGCAGACTCGAGATCGACGTGAAAACGATGGTGGCCATCGATGTGGCGATGGCCATCTTCACCGCCAGTGCCGGCTCGACCCCACGGCGTGACAGGAAGAAGGTGACGAACGGCACCATCATCATGCCCCCGCCGACTCCGAGCAGCCCGGCCAGGAAGCCCGCCACACCACCGAGCGCCAGCAACTCGGCTGCCAGCAACGGCTCGAACCAAGAGATCAAGCGGCTGGCCCGCTCAAGCCCGCAGCAGGGCCAGCACCGAGCGCCACTCGTCGGGCTGCACCGGCGTGATCGACAGGCGGTTGCCAGGCCTGAGCACGACCATGCTGGCCAACTCGGGGCGCTCACGCATCTCGCGCAGGCTCAGCAGGCGCGTCTTCTTCACAAGCTTGACGTCCACGTGCATCCAACGCGGCGCATCGCGGGTCGACTTGGCATCGAAGTACTTGCTCTTGCGGTCGAACTGCGTCTCGTCCGGATACGCGGCACTGCACACCTCGGCCAGCCCCGCCACGCCCGGCTCGGCGCACGACGAGTGATAGAACAGCACGCCATCGCCAACGTGCATGCCGTCGCGCATGAAGTTGCGCGCCTGATAGTTGCGCACACCGGTCCACGGCAGACGTTTGCCGGGCGCGCTCGCGAGGTCATCGATCGAGGCCTCGTCGGGCTCGCTCTTCATCAACCAGTATTGGGTCATCGTGGTGGCTCGCCAGCTTGCGCCGCGAGGCGCCGCGATGAGGATGAGAAAAGTGTCCGCCGCGCACCGAAGGCCGCATTCCTGAACCCAGGGGATTCAGGTGGGCCCGGTCAGCAAGGCTTCGGGTTCATCTGACGCGAGACGATCGCACCTGCCAAGCAATGTTCCAAGCCCTAGCTCGTTGAGCATCGGTTCAAGGAATTAAGAACCTTCGCATACGCGGCGGACGGATTCATTCTACGCGCCGGTTCGCGCAACGCAATGCGATGTGAGGGCTTGACGAACGTGACAGGTTCGACGCCAACCTGCGCCCGACGGTCACAACAGGCGACCGTCGTCGTTCAAGGCCTGGTCGATGCGCCGCACCAGCCGCTCGAGTTCACCCGGATCGGCGTCAGCGTTCACCGCGCGCAGTGGCGCCTCGGCCAGCTGATACGCCAGGTTCAACGCCGCAAGCACCGCGATGCGTTCGCGCGCCTTAACCTTGCCGGCATCGCGGATCGCGCTCATCTCGCGATCGACCATGGCCACCGCCTCCAGCAGGTCGCGTTCGCCGCCGTCGGGGCATGCGAGCACGTAGCTCTGACCGAGGATCGTGACTTCGAGCTGGCTCATCGGGGTATCTCGATGGATTCGTCAGCGTTCCGGCGCGCCATCGTTGGGTGCGCCCGCCGGAAGCCGCTCGAGCAAGGCATCGATGCGCGCGCGTGCGGCTGCCAGCCGCGACTTCAAGCTGTCGCGCTCGCTGCCGACGCTGGCCAGCTTCTCTTCAAGCAGGGCGTTGGTGCGCTTGAGCTCGTCGTGCCGCAGCACGAGGCGCTCGATGCGATCGGCAAGCTCTTGCAGCGTGGCCATGTGCGCGGTGGATATCGGCAACGGCAACGATTGTAGGGGCCGCTGCCGGGCCCATCGGCACTATTGCAACGTGGGCGCGCCGCCGGAGGCGGCAAATGCCGCGCAAACGCTGTTGATCGCGCAGGCGCGGCAATCCGGCGAACGCGCGGTGCACACGTAGCGACCATGCAGGATCAGCCAGTGATGGGCCTCGGTGCGATAGGGATCGGGCACCACGGCCAGCAAGCCTTGCTCCACCGCATCGGCGGTGCTGCCCGGCGCCAGTCCGGTGCGGTTGGCGACCCGGAACACATGCGTGTCGACCGCCATCGTCGGTTCGCCGAATGCCACGTTGAGCACCACGTTGGCTGTCTTGCGGCCCACACCCGGCAGCGCCTGCAAGGCCTCGCGGTCATGCGGCACCTGGCCGCCATGGCGCTCGACCAGGATGCGGCAGGTCTCGATGAGGTGCTTGGCCTTGGTGCGGTACAGGCCGATGCTGCGGATGTGGTCGCACAGCGCGGCCTCGCCCATCGCAAGCATCTCTTGTGGCGTCGGCGCCAGTGCAAACAGCCGACGCGTGGCGCGGTTGACGCTGGCATCGGTGGCTTGCGCCGACAGCAGCACTGCGGCCAGCAGTTCGAACGTGCTGCTGTAGAGCAACTCGCTGGCGGGATGGGGGTTCGCGCGCTGCAGCGACGCGAACATCCATTCGATGTCGGCGCTCTTCATGTGTCGCCGTCGGCCTTGGGTTCGTCGCTCGGCCTGGCAAGTGCGCGAGTGGTGCGCGCCCTCGCCAGCGCCGCTGCGACGACCGCACGCTTGGCCTCGAGCGCGGCGGGATCGGTGATTCGGCTGTGTTGCTCGAGTTCGGCCAGCTTCATGGCGGCCCGTTGCGCCATCTCGAGGTCGTGCTCACGCTGCTCGCGCACCAGCCGCTGCTTGTGCTGGTCGTACCGCTCACGGGCTTGCGCTGCCAACTCCGGGCTCCAAGCCTGCCAGCCGATGGCCGGCGATGTCACATCGAACAGCGCGATGCAGTCAACCGGACACACCGGAATGCACAGCTCGCAGCCGGTGCACAAGGCGTCGATCACCGTGTGCATGCGCTTGGCGGCGCCGACGATGCAATCGACCGGGCACGCCTTGATGCACAGCGTGCAGCCGATGCACCATTGTTCGTCGATCACGGCCAGCCGGCGCGGGCCTTCGACGCCGCGTTCGGGGTCCAGTCGCGACGACGCGCGGCCAGTCAACGCAGACAGCCGATGAATGCCTTCGTGACCACCGGGCGGACAGCGGTTGATCTCGGCGTTGTCGAACGCGATCGCTTCCGCGTAGCCGCGGCAGTCAGGAAACCCGCAGCGCGTGCATTGGGTTTGCGGCAACGCGTCTTCGATGCGCGCGGCCAGGCGGGTTTGGCCAGCCGTTGCCGCCACGGCCGCGCTACTTGCGGTTTGCCTTGGCCGCGGCCCCGTTGTGGCGCTTGGCGGCGGGGCGGGTGGTCGTTGCGGCAGCGCCGCGGCTGTGGCGCTCGATGAACTGCCGGACCTCGGGATAGACCTGCTCGCGCCAGCGCCGCCCGGAGAAGATGCCGTAGTGGCCCGCGCCTACGGCGTCGTAGTGAAACTGGCGTGACTTCGGGATGCCGGTGCACAACGCGTGCGCAGCGCGGGTCTGGCCGGCGCCGGAGATGTCGTCGAGCTCACCTTCGATCGTCAACAACGCGCTGCGAGTGATGTCTTGCGGGCGCACGCGCTTGCCAGCCACGTCCCAGGTGCCGTTGACGAGCGCGAACTCCTGGAACACGGTCTCAATGGTGTCGAGGTAGTACTCGGCGGGCATGTCGAGCACCGCGTTGTATTCATCGTAGAACTGGCGGTGCGCGTCGACGCTCTCTTCGTCACCGCGCACGAGATCGAGAAAGTAGTCGTAGTGCGAGCTCATGTGGCGGTCGGGGTTCATCGCCACGAAACCGGTGTGCTGCAAAAAGCCCGGGTAGACGCGGCGCCCGGCGCCCGGGTAGTTGGGCGGCACGCGATAGATCACGTTGTTCTCGAACCACTCGAAGCTCTTGTTCATCGCCAGGTTATTCACTGCGGTGGGCGACAGTCGTGCATCGATCGGGCCACCCATCATCACCAGGGCCGGCGGCGTCAGCTCGCCGGCGCTGGCCATCAGCGACACGGCCGCCAGCACCGGTACGGTGGGCTGGCACACCGAGATCACGTTGACGTTGTGGCCGATCGTGCGGATGAACTCCTGCACGTAGTGCACATAGTCGTCGAGGTGGAACGGGCCCTGCTCGAACGGCACCATGCGTGCATCGGTCCAGTCAGTGATGAACACCTTGTGGTCGCGCAACAGCATCTTCACCGTGTCACGCAGCAGCGTGGCGTGGTGGCCCGACAGCGGCGCCACCACCAGCACGGTGGGTTGCTCCTTCATGCGCTCGAGCACTTGCGCGTGGTCGGTGAATCGCTTGAAGCGCAGCAAGCGGCAAAACGGCTTCTCGAGAGCCACTTGCTCCTGCACCGCGACTTCGATGCCGTCGACCGTGGTGCTCTGGATGTCAAAGCGGGGCTTCTCGTACTCCTTGGCCAACCGGTGCATCAGGTCGAAGCTTGCCGCCCAGCGCTGCGCCATCGGCACGTGGGTGAACGGCGACAGCGGGTGGCTGTACAGCTTGGACGACGCACTCGCAAATTCGGCGAACGGCGACATCAGCGCACGTTGCGATTCATAGAGCTGATACAGCATGTACGGGCGACTCCAGACCAGTGGTGTCGCGAGCCGGCTCTCTGGTCAGTTGATGCCGGCGTCGACGGATTGCCGCTGCGCCAATGATGCACCGCAGCAGGAGCACATGCTACCCGAGCGCAGCCTGCCACACCCCCACCGCACGCGGATTGACGGACATCAGTGGAAAGACCGTGCAATTCGTCGCCGGGCGCCTGCGCCGCCGCATGCCTACAGCACTCGCGCAATGGCTTGCGCCACATGCTCGAGGTTGCGCTCGTTGAGCGCCGCCACACAAATGCGGCCCGAGTCGACCCCGTAGACGCTGAACTCGCTGCGCAGGCGACGCATCTGCTCGACCGACAACCCGCTGTAGCTGAACATGCCCTGCTGCTTGGCGATGAACGACATGTCCTGTTGCACGCCGGCTTCGCGCAGTTTGGCGATCAGACGCTCGCGCATGGCGTGGATGCGATCGCGCATCTGCGCCAACTCTTCGTGCCATAGTCGGCGCAGCGCGGGGTCGGCCAGCACGGCGGCAACGGCCTTGGCGCCGTGCGTGGGTGGGTTGGAGTAGTTGGCGCGGATCAGCACCTTCAGCTGCGACAACACACGTTGGGCCTCTTGAGCCTCCCCGCACACCACCGACAGTGCGCCGACGCGCTCACCATAGAGCGAAAAATTCTTCGAGAACGAGGTGGCCACCAGGCACGCGAGTCCGCCGTCGACGAACAGGCGCACCGCCGCGGCGTCTTCGTCCAGGCCGTGGCCAAAGCCTTGGTACGCCATGTCCAGCAAGGGAATCCAACCGCGCGCCCGCGCCGAGGCCACCACTTGGCGCCATTGCTCGAGGGTGAGGTCGCATCCGGTGGGGTTGTGGCAGCAGGCATGCAATACCACCACCGTGCCGGCCGATGTCGCGTTCAACGCCGCCAACATGGCGTCGAAGCGCACACCGTGCGACGCCGGGTCGTAGTAGGGATAGGTCGCGACCTCGAAGCCCGCTTGTGTGAACAGCGCGCGATGGTTTTCCCAGCTGGGGTCGCTGATCAGCACGCGCGCCTGCGGGCGCAGCCGCTTCAGGAAATCCGCCGCCACCTTGAGCGCGCCGGTGCCGCCCAGGCCTTGCACGGTGGCGATGCGCTGCTCGGTCACGGCAGGTGACGACTCCCCAAACGCCAGGCGCTGCGCCGCCCGGTCGTAGTCCGCCATGCCATCGATGGGCAAATAGCCGCGCGCCGCCGGCGCCTCGACCATCGCCTGCTCGGCCGCCGCCACGCACTTCAGCAGCGGCAGCCGCCCGTTCTCGTCGTAGTACATGCCGACGCCCAGGTTCACCTTGTGCGGGCTGGGGTCGGCCGCAAATTGTTCGGTGATGCCGAGGATGGGGTCCCGCGGGGCGAGCTCAACGGTCGAAAACAGCGTCATGAATACTTCCGGGAGAGGAAATGTCTGCCAGTGCCAGGTTCTCACCCGTTCGCCGGCTGGGTTAGTCTGTCGGGTCGAGTTGCGCCAAGCGGCGCAACCCAAGCATTTCATTTTATTCGTTGACCATGAGCTCGTTCGTTCGATCAGCGGTGGCCGAAGTGGGTGACCCGGCTGTGGTGCCGGCGGGGCGCTTCGTCGAGTTTCCCGCGTCGCCGTTTCAACTGTTCCAGCCGTATGCGCCTGCTGGCGACCAGGCGCCAGCCATCGCGCAGTTGATCGACGGCGTGGCCGACGGCCTGAGCTACCAGACGCTGCTGGGCGTCACCGGCTCGGGCAAGACCTTCACGATGGCCAACGTGATCGCGCAGCTTGGGCGGCCAGCCATCGTGTTCGCACCCAACAAAACGCTGGCCGCGCAGTTGTACAGCGAGTTCCGCGAGTTTTTTCCGAAGAACGCGGTGGAGTACTTCGTCAGTTACTACGATTACTACCAGCCCGAGGCCTACGTGCCGCAGCGCGACCTCTACATCGAGAAGGACAGCTCGATCAACGATCACATCGAGCAAATGCGGCTGTCGGCCACCAAGAGCCTGCTGGAGCGGCGCGACGTGGTGATTGTGGCCACCGTCAGCGCGATCTACGGCATCGGCAACCCGAGCGACTATCACAAGATGGTGATGACCATCCGCGCCGGCGACAAGTTCGGCCAGCGCGACGTGATCGCGCAGCTGATCCGCATGCAGTACACGCGCAACGAAATCGACTTTTCGCGTGGCACGTTTCGCGTGCGCGGCGACACCATCGACGTGTTCCCGGCCGAGCACAGCGAACTCGCGCTGCGCATCGAGTTGTTCGACGACGAGGTGGAGTCGCTGTCGTTGCTCGACCCGCTCAATGGCCGTGTGCGCCAGAAGATCCCGCGCTTCACCGTCTACCCGTCGAGCCACTATGTGACGCCGCGCGACCGCGTGGTGGCCGCCATCGAGACCATCAAAGTCGAGTTGCGCAACCGGCTCGACGAGTTCGTCAAAGCCGGCAAGCTGGTCGAGGCACAGCGTCTGGAGCAGCGCACGCGGTTCGACCTCGAGATGCTGCAGGAGGTGGGCCACTGCAAGGGCATCGAGAACTACACCCGTCACCTGTCCGGGGCGGCGCCCGGCGAGCCGCCGCCCACGCTGGTGGACTACCTGCCGCCCGACGCCATCATGTTCCTCGACGAGAGCCACGTGCTGATCGGGCAGCTGGGGGGCATGTACCTGGGCGACCGCTCACGCAAGGAGACCTTGGTCGAGTACGGATTCAGGCTACCCAGTGCGCTGGACAACCGGCCGCTGAAGTTCGCCGAGTTCGAACGAAAGATGCGCCAGGCGGTGTTCGTGTCGGCCACGCCAGCCGACTACGAGCGCCAGCACGCCGGGCAAGTGGTCGAGCAGCTCGTGCGTCCCACCGGGCTGATCGATCCGGCCGTCGAGGTGCGATCGGCCGCGACCCAGGTCGACGACGTCTTGCAAGAGATCCGCGATCGCGTGCAAGTCCACGAGCGTGTGTTGATCACCACGCTGACCAAGCGCATGGCCGAGCAGTTGACCGACTACCTGGCCGACAACGGCGTCAAGGTGCGCTACCTGCACAGCGACATCGACACCGTCGAACGCGTGGAGATCATTCGCGACCTGCGCTTGGGCGTGTTCGACGTGCTGGTGGGCATCAACCTGCTGCGCGAGGGGCTCGACCTGCCCGAGGTGTCGCTGGTGGCGATCCTCGACGCCGACAAGGAGGGCTTCCTGCGCGCCGAGCGCAGCCTCATCCAGACGATCGGCCGCGCCGCCCGGCACGTCAACGGCAGGGCGATTCTTTATGCCGAGCGGGTGACCGATTCGATGCAGCGCGCGATCGACGAGACCGACCGCCGCCGGGCGCGGCAGGTCGCCTTCAACCTCGAGCAAGGCATCACGCCGCGCAGCATCACCAAGCAGGTGCGCGAAATGATCGACGGCGTGGTCGATTCGCAGTCCGACAAGTCCAAGCTCAAGGGCATGGAGGCCGCGGCCCAGGTCGAGGCGATGAGCGAAAAGGACCTTGGCAAGCGCATCAAGGCGCTGGAGCGGCAGATGCTCGAGCACGCCCGCAATCTGGAGTTCGAACAGGCCGCGCGCGTGCGCGATCAGCTCAGCCTGCTGCGCGAGCAGGCGTTCGGCGCCTCGACCGGCGAGGGCAACGTGGTGCCGGCCGACAGCGCGCGAGACGCGTCGTGACGGCGTCAATTCGCGTGCTGATGGTGTGCACCGGCAACATACGCTCTCGCCTATAGAAAGATTGTGTTTGGGTGCCCCTACGGGTGCCAATCTCACGGGGCGTACTTTGCTCCGCACCCCAACAGCCCCCAAGGGTGTGCCTTAGAGCAGGCGTACTGGCACAGGCTCGACCACCATGTGAGGTGCCACAAACATAGATTGTCAACCTTGGTTGTTTCTTCACAACCGGGTCAGGTTGTGAGACAATCTCTCGTTATGAACACCGCCATCAACCCTGTTGCAGAGAAAGTTCTGCGCCTTCTTCTCGAAAAGGGCCCTGGGGCCGCGTCGGACTACGTGCGAACCGTGCTGGAGCCAGAGGTCGCGCGCGCGCAGAAGGTCTTCGACGACGCGAAGGACGCGAAGATGGTGGCCGAGAACATCATCGCCCTCTCCAGCCGACCCCGGGTGGGGGCTGTCCAGGCCGCCCTGGAGAGCAATGAAGCGTTGTCGCTTGCGGACCGCGCGCAAGCCCGCGTCCAGGCCGCCGAGCCAGAGTCGCAGGACGAGGCGCGCCGGACAGCGATCCTGACGGCGGCCAACGAGATCGCCGACAAGAAGGAAGAGGTCACTACTGTCGCTGTGGTGATGGCGCTGCATGGTCGCGGGTTCAACCTGGCAGGCGCGCGGCCGGGAACATCAGTTGGAAATGTCCTCCTCCGAGCGCCCGGCTGGGTTCGGGTTGGCGAGGGCAAGTTCAAGCGTGAGCCCGCTCATGCTTGAAAAGGCGAAGCCCGGTTGCAGCCGGGCTTCTTATGCAACAAGTCCTGCGGGACATCAGCCAGGAGCCATCGTGAACCTGTGTGGTCCGCGACTGCCGGCAGGTATGCCGCCCCTAGTACGGGCGATCACAGCCTTCCCAAATCGCCTGATGAGGTTACTGCCCTAGCTGTGGGCGGGGTTGCGCCCGCCCACGGTCATTGTCTACCAATCGATCTTCCAGTGTCCACCGGCCCGGTTGCACCCGGCGTGCATAAGCCGGCCGCGTAGAACCCCCTGGAAACAGGAGCGAACCCGCCGCAGGCAGGCAAACCCGAATGCCAGCGGCCCCGTTTGGCGCGACTGGCGCTGTGCTGTAAGCGAATCCTCCGGACTGAGGGCACACGACAGGGCGCCACCACCGGCGCGCTCGCCAGAGTGGGCACCCTGACGGGTGTCACTGCACTCGAGCGGGGGCTGCAGTCATTCGACCACCCGATCGGCGCGCAGCAGCAGCGACTGCGGCAGCGTGAGGCCGAGCGCGCGAGCTGTCTTCAGGTTGATCGCCAGCTCCGGGCGGGTCGGAATCTCCACCGGGATCTCGGCCGGGTTGGCGCCGCGCAGGATGCGGTCGACCATCTGCATCGCGCGGAAATCCATGTACTTGAAGTCTGCTTCCGAGGGCCCGTGATAGAGCAACAAGCCCGCTGCGAACATGCTGACGCTGGGCGTCGCAGTCACCCAACGTTGGCGCAGCGCGAAGTCGGCGACGCGGGCTGCCGCAGCCGAAAGCGAATCGCCGATGATCCAGGCCACCTGCGCCCGCGCGGCAACCGCTTCGGCGAGCGCCGGCTCAGCGTCTTCGATGCGCCGGGCGACGTGAAACGTCATCTCGAACCCCAGTGCCTTGGCCGCAGAGACGAACGGCGGCCCAAGATCCAGCGGCGCGCCCGACAGCGTGAGCCGACTCAGGTCACCCGAGACGAACGCAATGCGGCGCGCCGAGGGCGCGGCGGCGCGAACGAACTCGAGCCACTTGAGCACGAATTCGGGACCGGCGTTCATCGCAGTCCCCGTGCAGTTGCGCCCGGGCCGCGCGTACGAATCCACCAAGCCGCACTCGATGGGGAGGTATGCCCACTGGAAGACGATCGGCACCGTGGTCGTGAGCCTCGCGGCGGCGGCCGCGGCCACGCCGCCGATGGCCTCCAACACCTCGACCTGGTGTTTGCGCAAGAGCTCGTCGGCCAGCTCGGGCATGCGCTCCATGCGCCGGGCAGCATAGCGCCGCTCAATGAGCAGCGTCTCGCCTTCGATCCAACCGAGGCGCTTCCAGGCTGCGGTGGCGCCCGGTGGCGGCCCGCCGGGATCGACGCTGTTATTGAGCACGCCGATGCGGCGCGCTCGCGTCTGCGCTCGCACGCGCACGAGCGACGGTGCCGCCACCGCGGCTGCAGCCCTCAGGACCGTGCGGCGCTCCATGCGAGCCTCCTTCAGCAGGCCCGTGCATTGAAGCACCGTCCGCCGCCGGCTTCCAGCACTGAGTGAGCCAGGATTGGACGGCCCGCTGTTCAACAATCAACAGCGGTCTTCAGGTGGCCGCCGGCACTTAGGGTGCGCGTCGCGCGAGCGTCGGATGCCGCCCTGCAGCCCCGTTTTCGGTCCTTACGCACGCACGCCCGTGACCACCGCAAACGCCGCGGGGTACTGCACCATCACGTCCGCGCGACAGTGGCACATGAACCCGATTTCGCCGGTCCCTGCGTAGAGTTCCTTCAGCAGTTGCACGCTCATGCGCTCGCGGAAGGCGAACACAAGGTTGGTGAAGTCTGCGACGTAGATTTCCGAGCAGTCGTTGCTCGTGCCGACGGTCAGGGCAACCGGAATCTGGCTCGTCGCGATGAACTTCATCGGGTCGAGCATCGGCGGGCGCTGGCGCGGCTGGTTGGTGGTGTCGAGCAGGCCGCCCAAGGTCGTGAGCGAGCGCGGCGCCATGATCGCGGCCGTAGGGAACGGCGCGTCCGCGGCCAGCAGCGCCTGCATTGCCGAGACGAAGTTCGTGTAGGCACTCGTCGCCAGGCTCGCACCGTTCGCGCCGTTGGTGACGCTCTGAATGCCCGAGGTATTCAAGATGCCCTTCGGCTCAGGCGGCGTGCCCGAGCCGCGCAGGCCGGCGCGATCGAGCTCCTTGGCGAAGGCCTGAGAAATGGCGATCAGCAGCGCCTGCTGAAGGTTTGACGAATCCGCCAAGAGCTCCCTCGATACCTTGAACTGGAACGAGAGCGAAGACGGTGCGGCGACTACACCTCGGAAAGCCGGGTCGGATGTCGCCACTGAGCCGCTCTCAGCGCGCCACGCCGCGGTCGGAATGGTGCTGCATACAGGAGAGAAAGGAACGCGTGCGATTCCTTGATGCTGGCGAGCGCGTTCTGCACCCACTCGAAGGGAAGATCGAAGTGAATGAACCGCCAAGCCTGGTGGACTAGCCTCGAGCGTGCAAGTATCGGGTGGTCCGGCAGACTCTCCACGTCCTTGGTCAGATCGCGCCAGATCCGCTCGGCGATCTTCGGTTTGCCCTTGGCGGCCTTCAGCAGTTGAAGATTGCGCTCCAAGGGGTTGAAGTCCACATCGCTGCCACGTTTCATGCAGCTGCCAGCACAGGAGAGTTCAGCACCACCATGGCGACGTGCGCAGCCACTGCAATCGCGGCCTGCTTGCGCTCCTCGAGCCACTCGCTGCGCAGGTACACAGGCAGCGATGCACTGGGCGTGAACGTGTGCGCGAGCGCCTTGGCGATGACGTGCGGCGCGATGCCCAGGTCACCACAGCGCGACGCATAGGAGCGCCGCAGATCGTGTGGCGTCCACCGATCACCGGTCAACCCGTGTCGGGTCTGCCAGCGATTCACAGCGGCCTGCACAGCAGTCGGAGACACCGAACGGAACAGGGCAGGGGATGCGTCGCGCTCGATCTGCGCTTGCGCCAGTGGCGACAGGAACGCCGCGTGCGGCTTTTTGTTCTTCATCACCGAAGCTGGTAGATGCAGCCAGCCCTCGGCGTCGATCCATTCCACCCGTGCGGCTTGCGCCTCGCCGATGCGCATCCCGGTGACCAGCAGGAAGCGAAGCAGCGCGCGGTGCGGTTGATCCATTGCGTGCCACAGCGCGCGGATCTCGTCATCCGTCAGGATGCGCTCGCGCGGCTCCTCGGTCACACCGAACGCGCGGGAACGAACGTCCGTTACCGGTGACCGCTCCAGGTACCCGAAGGCGACGCACCATGCGAAGAATTGCCGCGCGAACCCGAGCATGCGCATCGACGCTACCGGCGACTCGAGGCTGTAGTCGGCGATCATCCGGGACACGTCAACCGGGCGCACCGCATCGACCGAGTACGAACCGAGGCGGGACTGCAGGCGGCGCGCGTAGACCTCGGCGTTGGCCAGGCGGCGGTACTTGGGGCGGATGATCGCCTGCATGTAGTGATCGACCGCCTCGCTCACCGTGACCTGCGCCGTGCCGTGCTCGATCGCGACGATGCGTGCGGCCTCGGCGCGCGCCTGCTTGATGCCGACCTCTGGATAGGATCCGAGCGTATGAACTCGCCGCTTACCGTTGCGCTTGACCCGGACGACCCAATTTCGGGAGATACCGGCAACGCCGGTGCGCACGCGCAGGAACAGGCAGCCACCGTCTGCGAGCAGAACGTCATCGCGGGCCGGCCGGGCGTTTCGGATGGAGACCTCGGTCAATCGCGTCAAATGGGTGCCCCGATGGGTGTGCTGCTAGGCACGATAGCAAAGGTGCCCGAGGCTGTCCATATGTGCCTGTTTTTATAGGAGAAAGTGCGTGTCTGGGTACACTCTCCGAGTACTAATGGTGTGCACCGGCAACATCTGCCGTTCGCCCACCGCAGAAGGCGTGCTGCGGCGCAAGCTGGCCGACGCGGGCTTGCACGAGCAGGTCGAGGTGGCTTCGGCCGGCACTGTGGACTATCACGTTGGCTCGCCACCGGACCATCGCGCGCAACAAAGTGCGCTGCGCCGCGGCTACGACCTGTCGCGCCAGCGGGCTCGCCATTTGCGGACCGAAGACTTCGAGCGCTTCGATCTCCTGCTGGCGATGGACACCGATCACGTCGAGCGAATGGTCGAGTTGTGCCCAGGGCCTTTGGCCAGCCGGATCCGCTTGCTGATGGATTTTTCGCCGCGTCGGGCCCGCGGCACGAGCGTGCCGGACCCGTACTACGGGGCCCCTGCTGGGTTCGAACGCGTGCTCGACCTGGTCGAGGAGGCTTGTGACGGTCTGATGAAGGATTTGCAGGCGCGCCTGAAGCGTCCGCCCGACCCCATTGCCGACTAAATTAGTCGGCCTCCGCTATACTTGACCAAAGAGCTCGGGATTCGAGCTTTTCGACCGTGCCAGGCGACGCACCGCCGGTGCGGCAAGGCTGTCAAGGAGCATTCCATGCGATTGACCACAAAGGGACGGTTCGCGGTCACGGCAATGATCGACCTGGGTCTGCGATCCACCAATGGCCCGGTGGCTCTGGCTGCCATCAGCCAGCGCCAGCAGATCTCGTTGTCCTATCTCGAGCAGCTGTTCGGCAAGCTGCGCCGCCATGAACTGGTGGAAAGCACACGCGGCCCCGGCGGCGGCTACACGCTGGGCCGCAAGGCCGAAGAAATCTCGGTGGCCGACATCATCGTGGCGGTCGACGAGCCGATCGACGCCACCGGCTGCCTCGGCAAGGAAAACTGCATGGGCGAGGACACCGGCCGCTGCATGACGCACGACCTGTGGGCCAACCTCAACCAGAAGATGATCGAGTACCTGGACTCGATTTCGCTGCGCAAGCTGGTCGACGAACAGTTGGCCAAGGGCGTGGCGATCGAGGAGGCCCCGATCAAGCGCGCGATCTCCAACGTGCCGGTGGTCAAGCCGATCAAGGTGACGGCACCGAATTCGGTGTTCGCTCTCGGCAGCGCCATGTCCAAGTGAGCCCAGCGCGACCATGACCCCGCATTTCCCGATCTACATGGACTACGGCGCGACGACGCCGGTCGACCCGCGCGTGGTCGACGCGATGATCCCCTGGCTGCGCGAGCACTTTGGCAACCCGGCGTCACGCAGCCACGCCTGGGGCTGGGAGGCCGAAGAGGTCGTGGAGAAGGCGCGCGGTCAGGTGGCGGCGCTGATCGGCGCCGACCCGCGCGAGATCGTGTGGACCTCGGGCGCCACCGAGTCGAACAACCTGGCCATCAAGGGCGCCGCGCATTTCTATCAGTCGCGTGGCAAGCACCTGATCACCGTGAAGACCGAGCACAAGGCTGTGCTCGACACGACGCGCGAGCTGGAGCGCCAGGGTTTCGAGGTGACCTACCTCGACGTGCAGGAAAACGGGTTGCTCGATCTCGATCGCTTCAAGGCCGCGCTGCGGCCCGATACGATCCTGGCCTCGGTGATGCTCGTCAACAACGAGATCGGCGTGATCCAGGACGTTGCCACCATCGGCGCGATGTGCCGCGAGCGTGGCGTCATCTTCCACGTCGACGCGGCGCAGGCCACCGGCAAGGTGGCGATCAACCTGATGGCGCTGCCGATCGACCTCATGAGCCTGGCGTCGCACAAGACCTACGGCCCCAAGGGGATCGGTGCGCTGTACGTGCGCCGCAAGCCGCGGGTGCGGCTCGAGGCGCAAATGCATGGCGGTGGCCACGAGCGAGGGTTGCGCTCCGGCACGCTGCCCACGCACCAGATCGTCGGCATGGGCACGGCTTACGCGCTCGCCGGCGCCGAGATGGGCGCCGAGATCGAGCGCATTCGCGGCCTGCAGCGCCGCCTGCTCGCCGGCATTGCCGACATCGAGCAGGTGTTCATCAATGGCGACCTCTCCGCCCGAGTGCCGCACAACGTCAACGCCTCGTTCAACTTCGTCGAGGGCGAGTCGTTGATCATGGGCATCAAGGGCCTGGCGGTGTCCTCGGGCTCGGCCTGCACGTCGGCGAGCCTGGAACCGAGCTATGTGTTGCGCGCACTTGGGCGCAGCGACGAGCTGGCGCACTCGAGCCTGCGCATCACGATCGGCCGCTTCACGACCGAACAAGACATCGACTACGCCGCCTCCACGTTGCGGGACCGTGTGGCCAAGCTGCGCGAGCTGTCACCGCTGTGGGAGATGTACCGCGACGGCGTCGACTTGAGCACGATCCAATGGTCCGCACATTGATGAAGACGACTTCGGAGTACTGACATGGCATACAGCGAAAAGGTCATTGACCACTACGAGAATCCGCGCAACGTCGGCTCGTTCGACAAGAGCGACGCCACGGTGGGCACCGGCATGGTGGGCGCGCCCGCCTGCGGCGACGTGATGAAGCTGCAGATCAAGGTCGACCCGAACACCGGGCTGATCGAGGATGCACGGTTCAAGACCTACGGCTGCGGCTCGGCGATCGCGTCGAGCTCGCTGATCACCGAATGGGTCAAGGGCAAGACGCTCGATCAGGCGATGACGATCAAGAACGCGCAGATCGCCGAGGAGCTGGCATTGCCGCCGGTGAAGATTCACTGCTCGATCCTGGCCGAGGACGCCATCAAGGCGGCGGTGAGCGACTACAAGGCCCGCCATGGCGTGGCCGTGGAAGCAAAGGTGAACTGAAGGCCATGGCTGTCACGTTGTCTGAGGCCGCTGCGCGCCATGTCACCCGCTACATTGCCAAACGCGGCAAAGGCGTCGGCGTGCGCCTGGGCGTCAAGACCACGGGCTGCTCCGGTTTGGCCTACAAGCTCGAGTACGCGGACACCATCACGCCTGAAGACCTCGTGTTCGAAGAGCACGGCGTCAAAGTGCTGGTCGATCCGAAGAGCCTGCCGTACCTCGATGGCACGCAACTCGACTTCGTGCGAGAAGGCTTGAACGAAGGGTTCAAGTTCCACAATCCGAAGGAAAAGGACCGCTGCGGTTGCGGCGAGTCGTTCCGAGTCTGACGCCACGCCCGCTTCGAGCGCCGGCTGGCGCCAGCCGTTGCCAGAGTTGCATGGTCATGTCACCCGCGCCCATCGTCATTCGCCCCGAGCGGCCCGACCACCCCGAGGTGCGGTGCCTGCTGAGGGATCTCAACGCCTACCTCGCGACGCTTTACGAGCCCGAGGACAACTTCGTTCTCGACGAGCAGGCTTTGCTGGCCCCGCAAGTGTCGTTTCTGGTGGCCGAACACGATGGCCGCATCGTCGGTTGTGGAGCTGTGCGTCGCATGCCGGCCGAGGCCGAGACCGGCATGCAGCCGTACGGCGAAGTCAAGCGGATGATGGTGAATCCGGCGCTGCGCGGGCAGCGCATCGGTGCGCAGTTGCTGCATTCGCTGGAAGCGCTGCTTCGCGCGCACGGCATCGGCCAGGCCTTGCTGGAGACCGGCGGCCAGCAAATGGCCGCGGTGCGCCTGTACGAGCGTTGCGGATATCGCCGTCGCTCGGCCTTCGGGGGATATCCGGAAAACGGCTTGTCGCTGTTCTTCGAGAAGGCGTTGGCCGCATGACGCTCGACGAAGACGATTTCACGCTGCTCGGACTGCCGCGCCGGTTCGAACTCGATGCCACCACGCTCGGCGCGCGATGGCGAGAGCTGCAGTCGCGCGTACACCCCGACCGTTTCGCTGCCGAGGGCGCCGCGGCGCAACGCCTGGCGATGCAATGGGCCGTGCGAGTCAACGAGGCGCATCGCCGCCTGAAGGACCCTCTGACACGCGCGACTTACCTGTGCGAGCTGGCGGGCCATGCCGTGCAGGCGCACGACAGTGCGCCGGTGTCACAAGAGGTGCTGGCGCGCCAGATGCAATGGCATGAGGCTCTGGCCGAGGCGCCTTCGGTCGACGCGGTCAAGGCCTTGGACAGCGAAGTCGCGGCGCGCTTGAGGGCCGTTCGTGACGCCGTGGGCAGCGATCTGGACGATCGTCACGACGCTCGCGCTGCGCTGCCCAAGTTGCGGGAGTGGATGTTCCTGGCGCGCCTGCGCGCCGAGATCGAGCGCAGGCTCGAGGCGCTGGAGACTGAGCGCGGACCGAGCGAGTCCACTGCGGACTCGCGAGAGCCTGGCGAAGGACCATCGGCCTGCAGGTCGGTGGGCGGGTGACGCGATGGCACTGCTGCAGCTGTCGGAGCCTGGCCAGAGCCCCGATCCGCACTTGCACCGTGTCGCGGTGGGCATTGACCTTGGCACCACGCATTCGTTGGTGGCTGCGATGCGCCATGGCCATGCGGTATGCCTGCCCGATGAAAAGGGCCGCGTGCTGCTGCCGTCGATCGTGCGCTATCGCGCCGATGGTGGCTGCGATGTCGGTGCGGCGGCCCAGGCGATGCAGGGCGTCGACCCCGAGCACACGATCGCCTCCGTCAAGCGGCTGATGGGGCGCCGGCTCGCCGATCTGCCCGACGCGGGACGGTTGCCCTACCACCTCGTCGATGGCGCCGGCATGGTGCAGGTGCGCACGCCGCAAGGTCTCAAGTCCCCGGTCGAGGTGTCGGCCCAGATCCTGGCTACTCTGCGGCAGCGTGCCGAGGATTCTTTCGACGGCGACCTGTTCGGCGCGGTGATCACGGTGCCTGCGTACTTCGACGATGCGCAGCGCCAGGCCACGAAGGACGCCGCCGAATTGGCCGGATTGAAGGTCATGCGGCTGATCAACGAGCCGACGGCCGCAGCGCTGGCATACGGGCTGGACAATGGCAGCGAGGGTCTGTACCTGATCTACGACCTCGGCGGCGGCACCTTCGACGTGTCGTTGCTGCGCCTGGCGCGTGGCGTGTTCGAAGTGGTCGCCACCGGTGGCGACTCCGCCCTCGGCGGCGACGACTTCGATCGCGCGCTGGCTGCGTGGGCGCTGGCGCGTGCGCGATTGCCCGCCGACACACCGCGCGACAAACAAGCCGTGCTGAGCGCCGCACGCGCCGCCAAGGAGGCGCTGAGCGCGCAAGCGCAAGCCTGCGTGAGCGCCGAGTTGTCTGGCGGCACGCTCGATGCGGTCGTCGACCGCGAGGCATTCGACGCCGCCACCCGGCCGTTGGTCGAGCGCACGATCGGTGTCTTGCGCAAGGTGATGCGCGATGCCCGCGTCGACCTCGCGGACGTGCAGGGCATTGTGCTGGTGGGCGGTGCGACCCGTATGCCGGCCGTGCGCTCTGCGGTGCAGGCCTACTTCGGGCGGCCCGCGCTGACCAACCTCGATCCGGACCAAGTGGTCGCGCTCGGTGCCGCCATCCAGGCCAACGCGCTGGCCGGCAATTCGCGCGAGGGCGAGCTGCTGCTGCTCGACGTGATCCCGCTGTCGCTGGGCGTCGAGACCATGGGCGGCCTGGTGGAGCGCATCATCGAGCGCAACACCACCATCCCGGTGGCCAAGGCGCAGGAGTTCACAACCTTCAAGGATGGCCAGACGGCCATGGCCATCCATGTGGTGCAAGGTGAGCGTGAACTGGTGGCCGACTGCCGCTCGCTGGCGCGCTTCGAGCTGCGTGGCATCCCACCAATGGCGGCCGGCGCCGCACGCATCCGCGTCACGTTCCAGGTCGATGCCGATGGCCTGCTGTCGGTCGCGGCGCGCGAGATGATGGCCGGGGTCGAGGCCTCGGTGGTGGTCAAGCCCAGCTACGGGCTGTCCGACGACGATGTGGCGCGCATGTTGCGCGAGGGCTTCGGCAGTGCGGAGGTCGACATGCAGCAACGTGCGTTGCGCGAGGCGCGGGTCGACGCCGAGCGGTTGGTGTTGGCCACGCAGTCAGCATTGGGCGCCGACGGTGATCTGCTGGACGCGGCGGAGCGTGCGCAGATCGAGCGCGGCATCAGCGAGTTGGAGTCAGCGCGCAGTGGTGACGATCCGTCGATGATCCGCGCGGCGCTCGATGACTTGGCCGACAGCACCGAGGGCTTCGCGGCGATGCGCATGAATCGCAGCATCCGCTCGGTGCTCGCCGGTCGCCGAGTCGAAGAGGTCTGAGTGCCGATCATCCGCATCCTGCCGCACCCTGAGTACTGTCCGCAGGGCGACAGCATCGAGGCGCCTGCCGGCACGTCGTTGTGCGAAGCCATGCTCGAGAGCGGCATCGCCATCGAGCACGCCTGCGAGATGAGCTGTGCCTGCACCACCTGCCACGTGATCGTGCGAGAGGGCTTCGAGTCGTTGGGCGAGATGGACGAATCCGAAGAAGATCTGCTCGACCGGGCCTGGGGCCTGGCACCGACCTCGCGGCTGTCGTGTCAGGCCATCCTGTCCAATCGCGACGTGACGATCGAGATTCCGAAGTACTCGATCAACCACGCCAAGGAAAAACACTGACGCGAGGAGCCACAACGAACAAGGCCCGTCGCGACGGGCCTTGCTCAATCGATCCGTGAAGCCAAGCGAGTCAGTGCGTCGCGTTCTCGCCGTGCCACGCGCGGCGCAACCAGCCGCCCAAAGGCCCGAGGAGCCCCTGCGCTTCTTCGTGATCACGCTCGCGCAACAGACCGCGCTCGGACAGCATCTGCAGAAACACGCGCACTTCCAGCTTGGTGGCGCCGCTGCTGACGCACAACTGCTGCGCGGTCACGAAGCGGTGCGACATGTCGCTCAACATCCGGCGATAGGCGATTCGTTGGTACGGCGCCGGTAGCTCCGGCCATGCTGTGAGCTTGAACTCTTTCATGGTCCCAACGGTGTGTGCAGTTTGGAAGATCCGCCATGTATCCAGCGGAGAGAGCGCCGCAAGAGTAACCGTGTGATAGCCACACAACAAGCGTTGCGGCTCGCATGTCGGGTATGTCCTCATGGCGATGTGTGATGTATTTCTGCCAATTGCAGCAAACCAGCACAAAGATACGGTCGGTAACAGGCGCTCAAAGATGAATGTCCTCGGTATCGAATCGTCGTGCGACGAGACCGGCGTGGCGTTGGTGAGCGCGCAGGGGGCCGATCCGCCGCGCCTGCTGGCGCATGCGCTGCACAGCCAGGCGCAGATGCATCTTGCCTACGGCGGTGTGGTGCCCGAGCTGGCCTCACGCGACCATGTGCGCCGTGTGCTGCCGCTGGTGCAACAGGTGCTCGCGCGAGCGGACTGCGCGCTGGGCAACGTCGACGTCATCGCCTACACACGCGGGCCCGGGCTTGCAGGTGCGTTGTTGGTGGGTGCCGCCAGCGCCAATGCGATGGCTGCTGCGCTGGGCAAACCATGTCTGGCCGTGCATCACCTCGAAGGACACCTGTTGTCGCCGTTCTTGTCGATCGATCCACCGCAGTTTCCGTTTGTCGCGCTGCTCGTCTCCGGTGGACACACGCAACTGATGCACGTGCGGGAGGTCGGGCGCTACCGGCTGCTCGGCGAGACGGTCGACGATGCGGCGGGAGAAGCCTTTGACAAGACCGCCAAGCTGCTGGGTCTTGGCTACCCGGGCGGTCCGGCATTGGCTGCGCTCGCCGAACAGGGCCGCGCCGACGCGTTTGCTTTACCGCGCCCGCTGCTGAATAGCGGCGATCTGGATTTCTCGTTTGCCGGGCTCAAGACCGCGGTCTGGCTGCAACACCGCAAGCTGGGGCCTGAGCCGACGACGGCCGCTCAACGTGCCGACCTTGCCGCCTCGACCCAGGCTGCGATCGTCGACGTGCTGGTCCACAAGGCGGTGCGCGCCCTGCGTGACACGGGATTGCATCGACTCGTCGTAGCCGGCGGGGTTGGCGCCAACGCGCTGTTGAGGCAGCGCCTGGATGCCCTGGCGCGGCAACGGTACTTCCGGGTGCACTAC
Organism: uncultured beta proteobacterium; assembly: GCA_963774185.1. Classification (GTDB taxonomy): domain Bacteria; phylum Pseudomonadota; class Gammaproteobacteria; order Burkholderiales; family Burkholderiaceae_C; genus JAEUPI01. Next base: position 181,570 of record CAVZEK010000035.1, on the reverse strand, counting down.
CCGGAAGCAGCGCTGTGCACCGACAACGGCGCGATGATCGCGCTGGCCGCAGCGATGCGCTTGCAACGCGGCGAGGTGCCCTCGCACGACTACGCGTTCGACGTAGCGCCGCGCTGGCCGCTGGATCAACTGGCAGCGCCTGCCGAGCAGGCGACGGTCAGTTGATCGCGATCTGCGTCGCGCTCACGCTGCGTCGCTTGGCCAACTCGAGCGTCAGCACGCCGTTGTCCAGCTTGGCCGTGGAGCGCTCTTGATCGAGTTCCACCGGCAACACGAAGCTGCGCGCGTAGCTCGATGCGGCGCGTTCGCGCACCAGCACGCGGTCACCTTCCTTGCGCTCATCGGTCTTGCCCGATTGCGCTTCGATCTGCACGCGACGGCCTTCGATCGACACCTTGACGTTGTCCTTGGCCACGCCCGGTAGATCCAGCGTGACTGTGTATGCTTGGTCGGACTCGGCAACGTCCAACGCCGGGCTGCGCGGCAACGCGGCTTGGGTCGACGCGTTGCTGAACAGACGGTCGAGCGACTCGTCGAACAAGAAGTTGCGCACCCAATCGGGTGTGCGGGTCATCGGAACGATAAACATGGCGTGGACCTCTATTGACTGTCGGACGTACCCGCAACGAGCCAAGTGCTTGTTGCTTTGCGACCCATGCCCACGAATTGGAAGCGGGATGCGAAATTTCAAGAGCTTGGTTGTTGTGCGATGGGTTGCAAATGCGTTCGCCAGCGTCGAGAGTTCGCATGCGTGAGACCGTGGTCGCGATGCAAAGCTCGCGGATTCGCGAGGTGGCCAACGCCGCGCTGAAGAACCCGGACGTGTTGGCCTTCTGGTTTGGCGAGAGCGACGAGGTCACGCCGCTGGCGGTGCGCGAGGCGGCGGTGCGTTCGCTCGAGCGCGGCGAGACCTTCTATGGCCACAACCTCGGCCTTGCCGAGTTGCGCGACGCGCTGGCGCGCTACATGACGGGCTTTCACGGTGCCATCAGTGACGAGCGCATCGCCGTCACCAGTTCGGGCGTCAACGCGCTGATGCTGGCCACGCAACTGCTCGCCGGCGCCGGCGACGAAGTGGTGGCCGTGGTGCCGGTGTGGCCCAACCTGACCCAGCAGCCCACCATGATGGGCGCACGGGTCAGGCGCGTCGCATTGGCTCCCAACGCGGCCGGCGTGTGGCGGCTCGACGTGCAATCGCTGATCGATGCCATCACGCCGCAGACTCGGGTGGTGCTGGTCAACTCGCCCAACAACCCCACCGGATGGACGCTCACGCGCGACGAGCAGCAGGCTTTGCTCGCGCACTGCCGGCGCACCGGCACGCTGGATCGTCGCCGATGAGGTGTACGAGCGCATGTGGTTCGGCGCCGGCCCCTGCGCGCCGAGCTTTCTCGACCTCGCGACGCCAGACGATCGTCTGATCGTCGTGCACAGCTTTTCCAAGAGCTTCCTGATGACCGGCTGGCGCCTGGGCTGGATGGTGGTGCCCGACGGCGTGGTCGGGCAGATCGGCAAGCTGATCGAATTCAACACCTCGTGCGCGCCGGACTTCGTGCAGCACGGGGGCCTCGCCGCACTGGCGCTGGGCGACTCTTTCGTGCAGGGGCTGGTGCAGCGGCTGCAAGCCTGCCGCGATCTGCTGCTCGCGCAGTTGCGGCAGCTGCCGGCTGTGACCGTGGCCGTGCCCGACGGTGGCCTGTATGCGTTCCTGAAGATCGAAGGGCAGGGCGATTCGCTGGCCCTGGCCAAGCGCCTGGTCGCCGAACAGGGCCTTGGCCTGGCGCCGGGAATCGCCTTCGGGTCAGAGGGCGAGGGCTGGCTGCGCTGGTGCTTTGCGTCGCGCGAGCCCGAGCGCCTGACCCGCGGCGTGGCCAGGCTGGCTCGAGCGCTCGGGCTATAATCGCCCGTCGTTTTGTCGGGTGCATCGCACCTGCATGGCAAACGACGGCACGGCGCGGGTCGGTTTCGCCTGCGGCCGCAAGTGGCAACTGAAACCGCTCTGGGTGTGCTGCCTGGGCGGTTTCGCGTATTCAGGAAATCGCTCATGTCGATGGCAGTCAGTCAGAAAGCCGAGATCGTCAAGTCCAACGCGCGCGGCGCCAAGGACACCGGCTCTCCCGAGGTTCAAGTGGCGTTGCTCACCGCACGCATCAATGAACTGACCCCGCACTTCAAGACGCATCTGAAAGACCACCACGGTCGCCGCGGCTTGCTCAGGATGGTGAGCCGACGTCGCAAGTTGCTGGACTATCTGAAGAACAACGACGCCGAACGTTATTCGGCGCTGATCCATAAGCTCGGCCTGCGCAAATAGGCCAGGCTGTTCGTTCGGCAACCCGCCAACCCGATTGCGGCGGCGGGCGCCGATCCCGGAGCGAGGCACCCATCTTGGCGCTGCTGTGTCATTCCAACGAGGCTCGATTCGCGAGTCGCGCTGGAATGGCATCGCGCCGTCGTGTCCCATCGCTCCCGGTTTGCATGCCGCCGCACCGTGCATGCGATGTGGGCCCGCCCTTGAATAAGCAGGCGCGCCGATCACAACTGGAGCCAATTCAATGAGCCTGTTCAACAAGGTCAGCAAGACATTCCAATGGGGACAACACCGCGTGACGCTGGAGACCGGCGAGGTCGCGCGGCAATCGTCGGGTGCGGTGATGGTGACCATCGACGACACGGTCGTGTTGGCCACGGTGGTCGCGGCCAAGAAGGCCAAGCCGGGGCAAGACTTTTTTCCGCTGACCGTCGACTACATCGAGAAGACCTACGCCGCGGGCAAGATCCCGGGCAGCTTCTTCAAGCGCGAAGGCCGCCCTAGCGAGCTCGAGACGCTGACCTCGCGCCTGATCGATCGGCCGCTGCGCCCGCTGTTCCCGGACGGCTTCTTCAACGAAGTGCAAGTCGTCATCCACGTGATGTCGCTCAACCCTGAGGTGCAGGCCGACATCGCCGCACTGATCGGCGCCTCTGCGGCCCTGGCGATCTCCGGCATCCCGTTCAACGGCCCGATCGGCGCTGCGCGGGTGGGTTACGTCAACGGCCAGTACGTGCTCAACCCCGGCAAGACCGAGCTCACGCAATCCAAGCTCGACCTGGTGGTCGCCGGCACCGAAGCCGCGGTGTTGATGGTGGAGTCCGAGGCCGACCAGTTGACCGAAGAAGTGATGCTCGGCGCCGTGGTGTTCGGGCATGACCAGGGCAAGATCGCCATCGAAGCGATCCACGAGCTGGCGCGCGATGCCGGCAAGGCCCCGTGGGACTGGCAGCCGCCGGCCAAGGATGAAGCGTTCATCGCCAAGGTCGCTGCGCTGGGTGAAGACAGGCTGCGCGCTGCCTATCAGATCCGCAGCAAGCAGGCGCGCACCCAGGCCTGCCGCGAAGCCTATGCCTTCGTGGTCGGCGCGCTCACCGAAGAGGGCTTGACCTTCGACACCGTCAAGGTCGAGAGCCTGCTGTTCGACATCGAGTCGCGCATCGTGCGCAGCCAGATCCTCTCCGGCGAGCCGCGCATCGACGGCCGCGACACGCGCACCGTGCGGCCGATCGAGATTCGCGCCGGCGTGCTGCCGCGCGCCCATGGCTCGGCGCTTGTTCACGCGCGGCGAGACGCAGGCGCTGGTGGCCGCCACGCTGGGCACCGAACGCGACTCACAGCGCATCGACGCGCTGGCCGGCGAGTACGAAGAGCGCTTCATGCTCCACTACAACATGCCGCCGTTCGCCACCGGCGAAACCGGCCGCGTCGGCAGCCCCAAGCGCCGCGAGATCGGCCATGGCCGGCTGGCCAAGCGCGCGCTCGTGGCCTGCCTGCCGAGCAAGGAAGACTTCCCGTATTCGATTCGTGTCGTCAGCGAGATCACCGAGTCCAACGGCTCGTCGTCGATGGCCTCGGTGTGCGGCGGCTGCCTGAGCCTGATGGACGCCGGCGTGCCGATGAAGGCGCACGTGGCCGGCATCGCGATGGGCCTCATCAAGGACGGCAACCGTTTCGCGGTGCTGACCGACATCCTCGGCGACGAGGATCACCTGGGCGACATGGACTTCAAGGTCGCGGGCACCGGCGCCGGCGTGACCGCGCTGCAGATGGACATCAAGATCCAGGGCATCACCAAAGAGATCATGCAGGTCGCGCTGGCGCAGGCCAAGGAGGCACGTCTGCACATCCTGGCCAAGATGATCGAGGCGGTGGGCAGCGCGCGCGCCGACGTGTCGCAGTTCGCGCCGCGCCTGTACACGATGAAGATCAACCCCGAGAAGATCCGCGACGTCATCGGCAAGGGTGGGGCGACGATCCGCGCGCTCACCGACGAAACCGGCTGCACGATCGACATCGCCGAAGACGGCACCATCACCATCGCGTCGGTCGAAGCCGACAAGGCCGCCTACGCGAAGAAGCGCATCGAGGAGATCACCGCCGACGTCGAAGTCGGCAAGGTCTACGAAGGCCCGATCACCAAGATCCTCGACTTCGGCGCGCTGGTCAACCTGCTGCCGGGCAAGGATGGCCTGCTGCACATCAGCCAGATCGCGCACCAGCGCATCGAGAAGGTGACCGATGTGCTGAGCGAAGGCCAGATCGTCAAGGTCAAGGTGCTCGAGACCGACGACAAAGGCCGCGTCAAGCTGTCGATGAAGGCGCTGCTCGATCGGCCCGAAGGCATGGAAGACGACCGTGGCGACCGCCCACCGCGTCGCGATCGTGGTGATCGTGGAGACCGTGGCGACGGGCGACCGCGGTGATCGTCCGCCGCGTCGCGACCGTGAAGCGTCGCGCGAGGAGCCGCAAGGTGTCGAGCAGGCCGAGCAGCAACAGCAGCAGGTTCCGCAACAGGAACAGCAGCGGTAACGAGCCCGAGCATGAAAGCCGTCGAGATCAAGGGCTTCGGCGCGCCTGAGGTGCTGGTGCTGGCCGAGCGCCCCGATCCGCAGCCGGGTGCGGGCGAGGTGCTGGTGCGCGTGGCGGCGTCGGGCGTCAACCGGCCCGATGTGCTGCAGCGCAAAGGCGCCTACGCGCCGCCGCCCGGTGCGTCGGATCTGCCGGGCCTGGAGTTCGCCGGCGAGATCATCGGCGGTGACGCCAAGGCGATGGCCGCGGCAGGCTTGAAGGTCGGCGATCGCGTGTGTGCGCTGGTGGCCGGCGGCGGGCTACGCGCAGCTGGCCGTCGCGCCGGTGTCGCAATGCCTGCCCGTGCCCAAGGGCCTGAGCGACGTCGAAGCCGCTGGCCTGCCCGAAACCTTCTTCACCGTCTGGACCAACGTGTTCGATCGTGCGGGCTTGAAGGCGGGCGAGACCCTGCTCGTGCAAGGTGGCTCCAGCGGCATCGGCGTCACCGCGATCCAACTCGGCAAGGCGTTCGGTGCGCGTGTGATCGTCACCGCCGGCAGCGCCGACAAGTGCAAAGCCTGCCTGGAGATCGGCGCCGACGCGGCGATCAACTACCAAGGAGCAGGACTTCGTCGAAGAGGTCAAGCGTCTCACCGACGGTCGCGGCGCCGACGTGGTGCTCGACATGGTCGCGGGCTCCTACGTCGCGCGCGAGGTCGCAGTGTGTGGCCGACGAAGGCCGCATCGTGATCATCGCGGTGCAGGGTGGCGTCAAGAGCGAGTTCAACGCCGGTGACGTGCTGCGTCGCCGCCTCACCATCACCGGCTCGACGCTGCGCCCGCGTCCCGAGGCCTTCAAGGCCGCCATCGCGTCCGCGCTGCGCGCCAAGGTATGGCCGCTGATCGAGGCCGGCCGCATCAAGCCGATCGTGCACCGTGTGTTCGACGCCGCCCAGGCGGCCGACGCGCACACGCTGATGGAGTCGGGCGCCCACATCGGCAAGATCGTGCTGCGCTGGTGACACGCAGCGCCAACGGGTGGTCATGAAGCCGCAAGCTGGTGGTGGGCAACTGGAAGATGCACGGCAGTCGCGCGACCAACGAACCGCTGCTGGCGGCGATCGCGCAAGGGCGCCCCTACGATTGCGACGTCGCCGTGTGCGCGCCGTTCCCCTACTTGGCCGACGTCGCGGTCGCCTTTGCCGGCAGCGATCTGCGTTGGGGTGCGCAGGATTGTTCGGTGCACGAGCAGGGCGCCTACACCGGCGAAGTGTCGGCCGACGATGCTGGCCGAGTTCGGTTGTCGCTACGTGATCGTCGGCCATTCCGAACGTCGCCAGTTCCATCGAGAGAGCGACCAACTCGTTGCCGACAAAGCCAAGGCCGCGCTGGCCAAGGGCGTGACCCCGATCGTCTGTGTCGGCGAGAGCCTGGCGCAGCGCGAGGCGAGCGACACCGACGCGGTGGTCAAGCGTCAGCTGTCTGCGGTGATCCACACGCTGGCGCACTGCGCCGGCGAAATGGTCGTGGCCTATGAGCCGGTGTGGGCCATCGGCACCGGGCGCACCGCCACGCCCGAGCAGGCCCAGACCGTTCATGCGGTGCTGCGCACCCAATTGCACGCGGCCACGCCGCACGCCGCGCGCATGAAGATCCTCTACGGCGGCAGCGTCAAGGCCGACAACGCACGCGCGCTGTTTGCGCAACCCGACATCGACGGCGGACTGATCGGTGGTGCATCGTTGAAGGCCGACGAATTCATCGCCATCTGTCGCGCCGCCGGCTGACAGCGCCGCATTCCGCGAACCAGGAGCCTCTTTCTCATGCAACTGTTGACCAACATCGTGCTGATCGTGCAGATCCTGTCTGCAGTGCGTGATGATCGGCCTTGTGCTGATCCAGCACGGCAAGGGCGCCGACATGGGCGCCTCGTTCGGCAGCGGTGCCTCGGGCAGCCTGTTCGGCGCCACCGGCAGCGCCAACTTCCTGTCGCGCTCCACCGCGGTGTGTGCCGGTGTGTTCTTCGTCTGCACGCTGGCATTGGCGTTCGTATCTGCCGGCGGCAAGGTGCGCGGCAGCGGCGACACCGTGCTCGACAGACCCGCTGTGGCAGCGAGCGCACCGGCGTCGGCGATCCTCCGGGGGCGGTGATTCCCGGTGCAATGATTCCGGGCGCGAGCCAGCCGCGTGCCCGTCGTACCGGCTGCGCCCGCCTCGCGCTGAAGTTGGCAACCCAGCGCGCCGCGCAGCGATTGCGCCACGCGCAATTTGCGCATTCGCAAACGGACGTTCGCTTGTGCCCGCGGCAGCGGTTGCGCAAGCGAATCGCATTAGAATCGCCAGTTGTTCAGAGGCCTGTCCTCGAGGCCTTTGCCGGGCAATCGGGCTCTCGTGACCGCCGTGCCGACGTGGTGAAATTGGTAGACACGCTATCTTGAGGGGGTAGTGGCGAAAGCTGTGCGAGTTCGAGTCTCGCCGTCGGCACCAACGATGCGACCAGGACAGTTTTGATCCAACGCGCAGCGCTCGTTCCGACACACGACGATCAATGGACCTGCAACCCTACCTGAGCGTGATGCTGTTCATCCTGGTGGGGGTGGGCGTCGGCGTCGCACCGCAACTGATCGGCTTCGTCTTCGGACCCAACCGGCCTGACGCGCAGAAGAACAGCCCCTACGAATGCGGCTTCGAAGCGTTCGAAGACGCGCGCATGAAGTTCGACGTGCGCTACTACCTGGTCGCGATTCTCTTCATCCTGTTCGACCTCGAGATCGCCTTTCTCTTTCCGTGGGCGGTGGCGCTCAAGGAGATCGGCGCGCCCGGCTTCTGGGCGATGATGATCTTCCTGGCCATCTTGGTCGTCGGCTTCTTCTACGAGTGGAAGAAGGGCGCCCTCGACTGGGAGTGACCGCGCAGCTGACATGCAGGCCCCCCGAGGGCGCAGGCTCCGCTTGGACGGCCCCGGGAGCCTAGCCATGGGCATCGAAGGCGTCCTCAAAGAAGGCTTCGTCACCACCTCGGTCGACAAGCTGATCAACTGGTCGAAAACCGGCTCGTTGTGGCCGATGACGTTCGGCCTCGCGTGCTGTGCCGTGGAGATGATGCAGGCTGGCGCCGCGCGCTACGACATCGATCGTTTCGGCATGCTGTTTCGACCCAGCCCTCGCCAGAGCGACCTGATGATCGTCGCCGGCACGCTGTGCAACAAGATGGCGCCGGCGATGCGCAAGGTGTACGACCAGATGGCCGAGCCCCGTTGGGTGCTCAGCATGGGCTCGTGCGCCAACGGCGGTGGCTACTACCACTACAGCTACTCGGTGGTGCGCGGTTGCGACCGCATCGTGCCGGTGGATGTCTACGTGCCGGGCTGCCCACCGACCGCGGAGGCGCTGCTGTACGGCATCTTGCAGCTGCAGGCCAAGATCCGCCGCGAGAACACGATCGCGCGCGCATGATGTTGGTCCTGCTCGTCGTGCCTCTCGAAGGGGCTCAATCGCCTCCCCGCGCCGAACTGTTGACCCCCACGCTCACTCCGTTCGCTGCCCCCCGAGGGGACTCAGTCGGCTTGGGGCGGCCCGGCGCCGACTGACCATGAGTCGTCTCGACACGCTGCAGTCCACGCTGCAAACCGTTCTTGGTGCCAGCATCAAGAAGCTGGTGCGCGACCGCGGCGAGATCACCGTCACGGTCGGTGCCGAGGACTACCTGGGCGCTGCGCGCACGCTGCGTGACCACTCCGAGCTGAAGTTCGAGCAGCTGATCGATCTGTGCGGCGTCGACTACTCGGGTTACCGCAACGAGCCATGGGACGGGCCGCGGTACTGTGTGGTCTCGCACCTGCTGTCGGTCACGCACAACTGGCGCGTGCGATTGAAGGTGTTCGCACCCGACAACGACGTGCCGGTGGTGGCCTCCGTCACCGAAATCTGGAGCGGCGCCAACTGGTTCGAGCGCGAGGCGTTCGATCTGTACGGCGTCATCTTCGAGGGCCACCTCGATCTGCGACGCATCCTCACCGACTACGGCTTTATCGGCCACCCGATGCGCAAGGATTTCCCCGTGATGGGCCACGTCGAGATGCGCTACGACGCGGAAAAGAAGCGCGTCATCTATCAGCCGGTGACGATCGAGCCGCGCGAGATCACGCCGCGGGTGGTGCGCGAAGAGAAGTACGGTGGTGTGTGATGGGGCTGCCGCACTTTCACCGCAACTTTGGCTTCGGCCGCGCGCCGTGCGCGCTTAACTTCGCTGACGCGAAGTTAGCCTGCGCCGAAATTGAGCGCGAACCGTTGACTGCTGGCCGGGTGCGCAATGGCTGAGATAAAGAACTACACGCTCAATTTTGGTCCCCAGCATCCGGCTGCGCACGGGGTGTTGCGCCTGGTGCTCGAGCTGGATGGCGAAGTGATCCAGCGTGCCGATCCGCACATCGGCCTGCTGCATCGTGCGACCGAAAAACTGGTCGAGAGCAAGACGTTCATCCAGGCGCTGCCGTACATGGACCGCCTGGACTACATGTCGATGATGTGCAACGAGCACGCCTACTGCCTGGCGATCGAGCGCTTGCTGGGCATCGACGTGCCGGAACGCGCGCAGTACATCCGCGTGATGTTCGACGAACTGACTCGATTGCTCAACCACCTGCTATGGCTCGGCGCGCACGGCCTGGATTGCGGCGCGATGAACATCTTCATCTACTGCTTCCGCGAGCGCGAGGACATCCTCGACATGTACGAGGCGGTCTCGGGTGCCCGCATGCATGCGGCGTACTACCGGCCGGGCGGGGTCTATCGCGACCTGCCCGACTCGATGGCGCAATACAAGGTCAACAAGATTCGCAACGAGCGTGCGATCAAGGCCCTGAACGAGAATCGGCAAGGCTCGCTGCTCGACTTCATCGACGACTTCACGCAGCGTTTCCCCACCCATGTCGACGAGTACGAGACGCTGCTCACCGACAACCGCATCTGGAAGCAGCGCACGGTGGGGATCGGCGTGGTCACGCCGGAACGTGCGATGAACCTTGGCCTCACGGGGCCGATGCTGCGCGGCTCGGGCATCACGTGGGACCTGCGCAAGCACCAGCCCTACGAAGTCTACGACCGCATGGATTTCGACATCCCGGTGGGCGTCAACGGCGACACCTACGATCGCTACCTGGTGCGCGTCGAAGAAATGCGGCAGGCCAACCGCATCATCAAGCAGTGCGTCGATTGGCTGCGCACGCACGACGGCCCGGTGATCACCGACAACCTGAAGGTGGCGCCGCCGTCGCGTGTCGACATGAAGGCCAACATGGAAGAGCTGATCCATCACTTCAAGCTCTTCACCGAGGGCATGCACGTGCCCGAGGGCGAGGTCTATGCGGCAATCGAGCATCCGAAGGGCGAGTTCGGCATCTACATGGTCAGCGACGGCGCCAACAAGCCCTATCGCATGAAGATCCGCCCGCCCGGCTTCGTGCACCTGTCGGCGCTCGACGAAATGAGCCGCGGCCACATGATCGCCGATGCCGTGGCGATCATCGGCACGATGGACATCGTGTTCGGCGAGGTCGATCGATGAAGTTGTCTGCGCAGATGACTGAACGATTCGCGCACGAGGTCGCCAAGTACCCGGCCGACCAGAAGCAGTCGGCCGTGATGGCATGCCTGGCGATCGTGCAGCAGGAGCAGGGCTGGGTCAGCGCCGAAGCCGAAGAAGCCGTGGCTGGCTACCTCGGCATGGCACCGATCGCGGTGCGCGAGGTCACCACGTTCTACAACATGTACAACCAGCAGCCGGTGGGGCGTTTCAAGCTCAACGTCTGCACCAATCTGCCGTGCCAGCTGCGCAATGGCCAACACGCGCTGGAGCACCTGTGCCACCGGCTCGGCGTCGAAGAGGGCGGCACCACCGGCGACGGCCTGTTCACGATTCAGAAGGCCGAGTGCCTGGGCGCCTGCGCCGACGCGCCTGTGCTGCTGGTCAACGATCGCCAGATGGTCAGCTACATGAGTGATTCGAGATTGGATGAGTTGGTCGACACCTTGAAGGCGAGCGTCAGATGATCACCTTGCCCGACCTGTCGAAGTTTCAAGTCGACGGCGCGAGACGTGCTTTCACGATCGCCACATCGGCGCGCAGATCTACGCAGGCCTCAACGGCAGCAACTGGCGTTTGAAGGACTACGAGGCGCGCGGCGGCTACACGGCGCTCAAGAAGATGCTCGGAAAGGACGGCGGCGCCGGCCTCACGCCCGAGCAGGTGGTGGCCGAGGTCAAGGCCTCCGGCCTGCGCGGCCGCGGCGGCGCGGGCTTTCCCACCGGCTTGAAGTGGAGCTTCATGCCGCGTGCGCTGCCGGTGCAGAAGTACCTGGTGTGCAACTCCGACGAAGGCGAGCCCGGCACCTGCAAGGACCGCGACATCCTCGCCTTCAACCCGCACATCGTGATCGAGGGCATGGCGATCGCCGCCTACGCGATGGGCACCACCGTGGGCTACAACTACGTCCACGGCGAGATCTTCGAGATCTACGATCGCTTCGAAGAGGCGCTGCGCGAGGCGCGCGAGGCCGGCTACCTGGGCGACAACATCCTCGGCAGCAGCTTGAAGTTTCAGTTGCACGCGTTCCACGGCTTCGGCGCCTACATCTGCGGCGAGGAAACCGGCCTGCTCGAATCGCTCGAGGGCAAGAAGGGCCAGCCGCGCTTCAAACCGCCTTTCCCGGCGAGCTACGGCCTGTACGGCAAACCCACCACGGTCAACAACACTGAAACCTTCGCGGCCGTGCCGTGGATCATCAACCACAGTGGCGAAGCGTATCTGGCGATCGGCAAACCCAACAACGGCGGCACCAAGATCTTCTCGGTGGTGGGAGACGTCGAGCTGCCCGGCAACTACGAGATTCCGATGGGCACGCCGTTCGCCAAGCTGCTCGAGCTGGCCGGCGGCGTCAGCGGCGGCCGCAAGCTGAAGGCCGTGATTCCGGGCGGCGCGTCGGCGCCGGTGTTGCCCGCATCGATCATGATGGACATGACGATGGACTACGACGCTTGCGCCAAGGCCGGCTCGATGCTGGGCTCGGGCGCGGTGATCGTGATGGACGAGACGCGCTGCATGGTCGATGCGTTGCTGCGGCTGTCGTACTTCTACATGCACGAGTCGTGCGGACAGTGCACGCCGTGCCGCGAGGGCACCGGCTGGCTCTGGCGCATGGTGCATCGCATCGAGCACGGCCAGGGCCGTCCAGACGACCTGAAGCTGCTCGACTCGGTGGCCGACGACATCATGGGCCGCACCATCTGCGCGCTCGGCGACGCGGCAGCCATGCCGGTGCGCGGCATGCTCAAGCACTTCCGCGACGAGTTCGCGTTCCACGTCGAGCACAAACGTTGCATGGTCGGCCCGGGCGCGCAGCGCGCGGCCGCCAAGCCCGAGATGGTCGCTGCCTGATCGCTGACAACACCATGGTCGAAATCGAACTCGACGGCAAGAAGGTCAGCGTGGCCGAAGGCAGCATGGTCATGCATGCGGCCGATGCGGCGGGCATCTACGTGCCGCACTTCTGCTATCACAAGAAGCTCAGCATCGCGGCCAACTGTCGCATGTGCCTGGTCGAGATCGAGAAGGCGCCCAAGCCGATGCCGGCCTGCGCCACGCCGGTGACGCAGGGCATGATCGTTCGCACCAAGAGCGACAAGGCCATCAAGGCGCAGCAGTCGGTGATGGAGTTCCTGCTCATCAACCACCCGCTCGATTGCCCGATCTGCGACCAGGGCGGCGAATGCCAGCTGCAGGATCTGGCGGTCGGCTACGGCGCTTCGGCGTCGCGGTATGCCGAAGAAAAGCGCGTGGTGTTCCACAAGAATGTCGGCCCGCTGATCTCGATGGAAGAGATGAGCCGCTGCATCCACTGCACCCGCTGCGTGCGCTTCGGCCAAGAGATGGCCGGCGTCATGGAATTCGGTATGCAGCACCGCGGCGAGCATTCCGAGATCACCACCTTCGTCGGCAAGACGGTCGATTCCGAGCTGTCGGGCAACATGATCGACATCTGCCCGGTCGGCGCCCTCACCAGCAAGCCGTTTCGCTACAGCGCGCGCACCTGGGAGCTGTCGCGCCGCAAGAGCGTGAGCCCGCACGACTCCACCGGCGCCAACCTGGTGGTGCAGGTCAAGGCCGACCGCGTGATGCGCGTGGTGCCGCTGGAGAACGATGCCGTCAACGAATGCTGGATCGCCGACCGCGACCGCTTCAGCTACGAGGCGCTGAATGCCGACTCGCGGCTGGGCAGCCCAATGATCAAGCAAGGTGGCCAGTGGCAGGCGGTGACGTGGGACGTCGCGCTCAACTACGTGGCCGACGGCTTGAAGCGCATCAGGGGCGAGCACGGCGCATCGGCCATCGGTGCGCTCGGCTCACCCCACAGCACGCTCGAAGAACTGCACCTGCTGACCAAGCTGACGCGCGGCCTGGGCAGCGAAAACATCGATCACCGGCTGCGCCACAGCGACTTCGGCAATCGCGCGCCTGACGGTGCGGCGCGCTGGCTCGGCATGCCGATCGCTGCGTTGTCGACGCTCGAGCGCGTGTTCGTGATCGGCTCGTTCCTGCGCAAGGACCATCCGCTGTTTGCGTTGCGCATTCGCCAGGCCGTGCGTCGTGGCGGGCAGGTGATGAGCCTGCACGCGGTGCACGACGATTGGGCGATGCCGGTGGCGCACAAGATCACCGCCGCCCCGAGCGCGTGGGTGCAGGCGCTGGCCGATGTGGCGAGCGCCGTGGGCGAGGCCAAAGGCGTTGCCGCGCCGGCTGCTGGCGTGGCCAACGACGCGGCGCGCGCGGTCGTAGCCCAGTTGATGTCGGGTGAACGCAAGGCCATCGTGCTCGGCAACGCCGCGATGCAGCACCCGCAGGCCGGCGCGCTGCTGTCGCTAGCGCATTGGATCGGGCAACAGTGCGGCGCATCCGTCGGCGTGTTCGGCGAGGCTGCCAACAGCGTCGGCGCGCAATGGGTGCGCGCGCTGCCAGGGCCCTCGGGCCTGCATGCGGGACAGATGCTGTCTCAACCGATGAAGGCGCTGCTGTTGCTGAATGTGGAGCCCGCGCACGACGGCGCCGACCCCGCAGCCGCGCGCGCCGCGCTGCAAGGCTCTGGCCTGGTGGTGGCGATGACGCCGTTCCGCGATGCCGCGGTCGACAACGCCGACGTGCTGCTGCCGATTGCACCGTTCTCGGAAACTGCAGGCACGTTCGTCAACGCCGAAGGCAGCGGCGCAGAGTTTCCTCGGCGTCGTCAAGCCGTTCGGCGAAGCGCGGCCGGCTTGGAAGGTGCTGCGCGTGCTCGGCAACCTGCTGGGCCTGCCGGCTTCGACCACGAAGACGCCGAAGCCGTTCGTGACGAAGCGCTGTCGGCCACCGACGCGGCGACGCGGCTGTCCAATGCACCGGCCCAGAGGGCGGCGGAGCTCGGCCACGGCATGCGCGGCCTGGAGCGCGTGTCCGACGTGCCGATCTACTGCACCGACGCGCTGGTGCGCCGCGCCGCGGCGCTGCAGTCCACGCGGGATGCGCAGGCGCCCGTGGTCGGCGTGTCGACCTCGCTGTGGAATCAACTCGGCCTGCAGGCCGGCGCCCAAGTGCGTGTGTCGCAAGACGGTGCCAGCGCGGTGTTGCCCGCGCGCGAGGATCCATCGCTGGCGCCCACGGCCGTGCGCGTGGCGGCGGGGCATTCGAGCACCGCGTCGCTGGGCTCGATGTTCGGCGCGATTGACGTCGCTGCCGCTTGAGGGCCATGCCGATGCTGACGCAACTCAACGACTACGGCGTCTCGATGTTCGGCGCCCAGGCCTGGGCCGCCGCGCTGCTGGTGGGCTGGGACCTGATCAAGATCATTGCGCTGGTCGCACCGCTGATGGGGTGCGTGGCCTACCTGACGCTGTGGGAGCGCAAGGCCATCGGCTGGTCGCAGATCCGCCCCGGCCCCAATCGCGTGGGCCCGTACGGCCTGTTGCAGCCGATCGCCGATGCCGTGAAGCTGATCTTCAAGGAGATCATCCGCCCGGCGGCCGCCAACAAAGGCCTGTTCTTCCTCGCTCCGGTGATGACGATCATGCCGTCGCTGGTGGCGTGGGCGGTGGTGCCGTTCGGCCCCGACCGCGCGGTGTCGAACATCAACGCGGGCCTGCTGTTCCTGATGGCGATCACCTCGCTCGAGGTCTACGGCGTCATCATCGCCGGCTGGGCGTCGAACTCGAAGTACGCGTTCCTCGGCGCGCTGCGCGCGTCGGCGCAGATGGTCAGCTACGAGATCGCAATGGGTTTCGCCCTCGTCGTCGTGCTGATGGTCAGCGGTAGCCTGAACCTGAGCGAGATCGTGCAGGGGCAGGCGCGCGGCTGGTTTGCCGACCACGGTGCCACGTTCCTGTCGTGGAACTGGCTACCGCTGCTGCCGATCTTCGTCGTCTACTTCGTGTCGGGTCTGGCCGAGACCAACCGCCACCCGTTCGACGTGGTGGAGGGCGAATCCGAGATCGTCGCCGGCCACATGATCGAGTACTCGGGCATGGCGTTCGCGATGTTCTTTCTCGCCGAGTACGCCAACATGTGGTTGGTCTCGGTGCTGGCGACGACGATGTTTCTCGGCGGCTGGACTGCGCCGATCGGCTTTGCGCTGCTGGGCATGGACACGCCCGCGTGGGTCGCGAGCTCGATGTGGTTCTGGGATTGGCTCTGGCTGTTCGGCAAGACCTTTGCCGTCGTCACCGTGTTCCTGTGGGTACGTGCCACGTTCCCGCGCTTTCGCTACGACCAGATCATGCGGCTGGGCTGGAAGATCTTCATTCCGGTCACGCTGGTGTGGCTGGTGGTGGTGGGCCTGTGGATGCAGACGCCATTGAACATCTGGAAATAGACGTCATGGCTGCTGCGACGCTCGATCAAGGACTTCTTCTCCAGCTTCATGCTGCTGGAACTGCTCAAGGGCATGAAGCTCACGGGGCGGCACTTCCTGCAAAAGAAGATCACGATCCAGTTCCCGGAGGAAAAGACGCCGCTGTCGCCCCGCTTTCGCGGCCTGCACGCGCTGCGCCGCTATGAAAACGGCGAGGAGCGCTGCATCGCCTGCAAGCTGTGCGAGGCCGTGTGCCCGGCGCTGGCCATCACCATCGAGAGCGACGTGCGCGCCGACGGCACGCGCCGCACCACGCGCTACGACATCGACCTCACCAAGTGCATCTTCTGCGGCTTCTGCGAAGAGAGTTGCCCGGTCGACTCGATCGTCGAGACCCACATCTTCGAATACCACGGCGAGAAGCGTGGCGACCTCTACTTCACCAAGGACATGCTGCTGGCGGTCGGTGACCGCTACGAGAAGGAAATCGAAGCCGCCCGGGCGGCCGATGCCAAGTACCGCTGACGCTGCAGCGGCGCCTTCGCACAACAACAAGCCATGACCATCACCAGCGCACTCTTCTACCTGTTCTCGGCAGTGCTGCTGTTTGCCGGCGCGCGCGTGATCACCGCGCGCAGCACGGTGCATGCGGCGCTGTATCTGGTGCTGGCATTCGCCAACGCGGCTTGCGTGTGGCTGCTGTTGCGCGCCGAGTTCCTGGCCATCGCGCTGGTGCTGGTTTACGTGGGCGCGGTGATGGTGTTGTTCCTGTTCGTGGTGATGATGCTCGACTTGAACAGCGACCGCTTGCGCGAAGGCTTCTGGAAGCACCTGCCGCTGGCCGGCCTGGTGGGCGCGGTGATCGCGCTGGAGATGGCCTTCGTGCTGATCCGCGGCTTCGACGTGCGCAGCGCACCGGCCATGGCCGACGCGGCGTCCGTCGCCGGCAACACCAAACTGCTCGGCGTGGCGATCTACACACGCTACCTGTATCCGCTGCAGGTGGCTGCCGTGCTGTTGCTGGTAGCCATCATCGCGGCGATCTCGCTGACGCTGCGCCGCCGCAAGGACAGCCGCTACATCGATCCCGCCGACCAGATGAAGGCCCGCAAGGCCGACCGCCTGCGCATCGTGCAGATGAAGCCGGTGATCGAGCCGCGCCCGCCCGAGGCGCCTGCTGGCGGCCCCGCAGGAGGCACGGCATGAACCTCGGCGTCATCACGCTGGGCCACTACCTGTCGCTCGGCGGCCTGCTGTTCGCGCTGTCGGTGGTGGGCATCTACCTCAACCGGCACAACCTGATCGTGCTGCTGATGGCCATCGAGCTGATGCTGCTGGCAGTCAACCTCAACTTCGTGGCCTTCTCGCACTACCTGGGCGACATGCAGGGCCAGGTGTTCGTGTTCTTCATCCTCACGGTGGCGGCGGCCGAGTCGGCGATCGGCCTGGCGATCCTGGTGGTGCTGTTTCGCAATCGCGCCACCATCGACGTCGAAGATCTCGATGCATTGAAGGGCTGACGCACGCGCCATGGCAACGATCTCTCCGAATCTGCTGCTGGTCGCCGCGCTCGCGCCGTTGGCGGGCGCCGTGATCGCGGGCCTTGCCGGCGGCAAGGTGGGCCGCAAAGGCGCGCACCGCGTCACCATCTTCAGCGTGCTGGTGTCGTTCATCGCGTCGGTGATCGTGCTGAAGCTGGTGGTGGCCGACGGCGCGCGTTTCAACGCCACGGTCTACGAGTGGATGGTGGTCGGCGGCCTGAAGATGGAGATCGGCTTCCTGGTCGACGGCCTCACCGCGATGATGATGGCAGTGGTCAGCTTCGTCTCGCTGATGGTGCACATCTACACCATCGGCTACATGGAAGACGACCCAGGCTACCAGCGCTTCTTTGCCTACATCTCGCTGTTCACGTTCTCGATGTTGATGCTCGTGATGAGCAACAACTTCCTGCAGCTGTTCTTCGGCTGGGAGGCAGTGGGCCTGGTGAGCTACCTGCTGATCGGCTTCTGGTACACGCGGCCGACCGCGATCTTCGCCAGCCTGAAAGCGTTTCTCGTCAACCGCGTCGGCGACTTCGGATTCATCCTGGGCATCGGCCTGATCGCCACCTATGCCGGCACATTGAGTTACGCCGAGGCCTTCGCCAAAGGCGGCGAGATGGCCAAGATGGTGTTGCCCGGCACCGAGTGGATGCTGATCACCGTGATCTGCATCTGCCTGTTCATCGGCGCGATGGGCAAGAGCGCGCAGTTTCCGCTGCACGTCTGGCTGCCCGATTCGATGGAAGGCCCGACGCCGATCTCGGCGCTGATCCACGCCGCGACGATGGTCACCGCCGGCATCTTCATGGTGGCGCGCATGTCGCCGCTGTTCGAGCTCTCCGACACCGCGCTCAGCGTGGTGCTGGTGATCGGCGCGATCACGGCCCTCTTCATGGGCTTTCTCGGTGTCGTGCAAAACGACATCAAGCGCGTCGTCGCCTATTCGACGCTGTCGCAGCTCGGCTACATGACGGTGGCGCTCGGTGCGTCGGCGTACTCGGTGGCGGTGTTCCACCTGATGACGCATGCGTTCTTCAAGGCACTGCTGTTCCTGGCCGCCGGCTCGGTGATCATCGGCATGCATCACGACCAGGACATCCGCAACATGGGCGGCCTGGCCAAGTACATGCGCATCACCTGGATCACGTCGCTGCTCGGTTCGCTGGCGCTGATCGGCACACCGTTCTTCGCCGGCTTTTACTCCAAGGATTCGATCATCGAGGCCGTGCACGCCAGCCAACTGCCCGGTGCCGGGTTCGCGACGTTTGCGGTGACGCTGGGCGTGTTCGTCACTGCGTTCTACTCGTTCCGCATGTTCTTCCTGGTGTTCCACGGCCAGGAGCGTTTCCATCACAAGCCGTTCCCAGGCGAGCACGACCACCACGACGATCACGGCGAGGGCTCGCACTATCCGCACGAATCGCCCTGGGTGGTGACGGGGCCGCTGGTGGCGCTGGCCATTCCCTCGGTGGTGATCGGCGCCTGGACGATCGGCCCCGTGCTGTTCGGCGACTTCTTCGCCGATTCGATCGCAGTCGACGAATCGCGCCACGCGGCGATGAAGGAGCTGGCCGAGAACTTCCACGGCGCTGGCGCGATGGCGTTGCACGCTCTCACGTCGTTGCCGTTCTGGCTGGCCGCTGGCCGGTGTGGCCACTGCTTGGTGGTTCTATCTGAAACAGCCGTCGCTGCCGGTGGCGATCGCGCGCACGTTCAGCCCGATCGTGCGACTGCTCGAGAACAAGTACTACATGGACTGGATCAACGAGCACCTGATTGCACCAGCCGCGCGCGGCGTCGGGCGCGGCCTGTGGAAGGGCGGCGACCTGGGCCTGATCGACGGCGTGGCGATCAACGGATCGGCGGCCGTGGTCAACGGCTTTTCGCGCCTGGCACGCCTGCTGCAGACCGGCCACCTGTATTGGTATGCGCTGGTCATGCTCGGCGGCGTGATCGGCCTGCTGACCTGGCGCATCTGGCCCAACCTGGCGCCGGCGGTGTCGGCGTTCTGGTCACGATAGAGATGTTGACCCCCACGCTCACTTCGTTCGCTGCCCCCCGAGGGGGCCGGCCCGCACCGAGCGAGCGCCTGCGCGCTCGCGAGTGGCTGGCGAGGGCCGGCGGGCTTGCAAGCCCGCCGGCGCCAGTCGGCTTGGGAGCGGCCCGGCGCCGACTGGGCGCCCGCGACGCGGAGAAGAACTGATGGGTTTGCTGAGCGCCGCCATCTGGTTGCCCATCGCCGTCGGTGTGCTGCTGTTCGCGCTGGGGAATGACCGCAACGCGGGCACCGTGCGCTGGGTGGCGCTGATCGGCGCGATCCTGTCGCTGCTGGTGACGCTGCCGATGATCAGCGGCTTCGACACCCACACCGCGAGCATGCAGTTCGAAGAGAACATGGCATGGATCGAGCGCTTCAACGTGCGCTACCACCTCGGTGTCGACGGCATCTCGATGTGGTTCGTGCCGCTGACCGCGTTCATGACGGTGATGGTGGTGCTGGCCGGCTGGCAGGTCATCACCGAACGCGTGGCGCTGTACATGGGCGCGTTCCTGATCCTGTCGGGCCTGATGGTGGGCGTGTTCTGCGCGCTCGACGGGGTGCTGTTCTACAGCTTCTTCGAGGGCACGCTGATCCCGATGTACCTCATCATCGGCGTCTGGGGCGGACCCAAGCGCGTGTATGCGGCGTTCAAGTTCTTTCTGTTCACGCTCGCCGGGTCGCTGCTGATGCTGGTGGCGCTGATGTACCTGTACTACAAGAGCAACGGCAGCTTCGACATCCTCACCTGGCACAAACTGCCGCTGCGTGACGGCGCGCAAACGTGGCTGTTCTTCGCCTTCCTGGCGGCGTTCTCGGTCAAGGTGCCGATGTGGCCAGTGCACACGTGGCTGCCCGACGCGCACGTCGAGGCGCCCACCGGCGGCTCGGTGGTGCTGGCAGCGATCATGCTCAAGCTCGGCGCCTACGGCTTCCTGCGCTTCTCGCTGCCGATCGTGCCCGACGCCAGCCGCCAATGGGCCTGGTTCATCATCGCGCTGTCGTTGATTGCAGTGATCTACATCGGCCTGGTGGCGCTGGTGCAAAACGACATGAAGAAGCTGGTGGCCTATTCGTCGGTCGCCCACATGGGTTTCGTGACACTGGGCTTTTTCATCTTCAGCGACCTCGGCGTCTCCGGCGGCCTGGTGCAGATGATCAGCCACGGCTTCATCTCGGGTGCGATGTTCCTGTGCATCGGCGTGCTCTACGACCGCGTGCACTCGCGCGAGATCTCGGCCTACGGCGGCGTGGTCAACGCGATGCCCAAGTTCGCCACGCTGGCGGTGCTGTTCGCGATGGCCAACTGCGGTCTGCCCGGCACCAGCGGCTTCGTCGGCGAGTGGATGGTGATCCTCGGCACCGTGAAGACCAGCTTCTGGCTCGCCGCGCTGGCCGCCACCACGCTGGTGTTCGGCGCTGCCTACACGCTGTGGATGGTCAAGCGCGTGTACTTCGGCGACGTGGCCAATGCCCAGGTCAAAGCGCTCGCCGATCTCGACGCGCGCGAGATGGCGGTGCTGTCGATGCTGGCCATCGCCGTGTTGTGGATGGGCGTGTATCCCAAGCCGATCACCGATGTGATGAACGTGTCGGTGGGCGAACTGATCAAGCACGTGGCGCAGCCCAAGATTCCCTGAGGCACTGAAACGCGATGAACTGGAGCGTGATCGTCCCCGAAATCGTGCTGCTCACGATGGCCTGCGTGGTGGCCGTGGTCGACCTGTTCGTCACCGATCCACGGCGACGCGTCACCTACTGGCTCACGCAGGCCAGTTTCGTCGCGGTGGCGGCGCTGCACGTGTGGCTGCTTGCAGGACAGCGCGCCCTACGGCATGCAAGACATGGTGGTGAGCGACGCGATGGGCCATGCGCTGGCGTTCTTCGCGACGGTGGCGATGATCTTCACCATGGCCTATGCGCAGCCCTACGTGGCCTCGCGCGACATGCTCAAGGGCGAGTTCTTCACGCTGGCGATGTTCGTGCTGCTGGGCATTTCGGTGATGACCGGGGCCAACAACTTCTTGATGGTGTATCTAGGGCTGGAGCTGATGAGCCTGTCGCTCTATGCGCTGACCGCGCTGCGTCGCGACCATCCGATGGCCACCGAGGCGGCGATGAAGTACTTCGTGCTCGGCGCGCTGGCCAGCGGCTTCCTGCTGTACGGCCTGTCGATGATGTACGGCGCCACCGGCACGCTGACGATCCCCGATGCCTTCGCTGCCATCAACAGCGGCCGCATCAACAAGGAGGTGCTGAGCTTTGGCTTGGTGTTCGTCGTCGCGGGTTTGGCGTTTAAGCTCGGCGTCGTGCCGTTCCACATGTGGATTCCCGACGTCTACCACGGCGCTCCGACGGCGGTGACGCTGTTGATCGGCGGCGCGCCCGAGTTCGCGGCGTTTGCGATCACGATCCGGCTGCTGGTCGAGGGCCTGAGCGGCTTGGCTCCGGAGTGGCAGCAGATGCTCGTGGTGTTGTCGATCGCCTCGCTGGTGCTCGGCAACCTGGCTGCGATCGCGCAGACCAACCTGAAGCGCATGCTGGCCTACTCGACGATCGGCCAGATGGGCTTCATGCTGCTGGGCCTCACGCCCACGGTGATCGGCGCCAACACGCTGTCGGCGGCCAATGCCTACAGCTCGTCGATGTTCTACATCGTCACCTACGTGCTGACGACGATGGGCACCTTCGGCGTCATCATGCTGCTGTCGCGCCAGGGCTTCGAGAGCGAGGAGATCAGCGATCTCTCCGGGCTCGGCCAGCGCGCGCCGTGGATGGCCGGCGTGATGACGCTGTTGATGTTCTCGCTGGCCGGCGTGCCGCCGCTGGTGGGCTTCTACGCCAAGCTGTCGATCCTGCAGGCGCTGGTTACCACGGCGTCGGTGCCGTTCATCGCGCTGGCGGTGTTCGCGGTGATGATGTCGCTGATCGGTTCGTTCTACTACCTGCGCCTCGTCAAGGTGATGTACTTCGACCCGCCCGCCGCCGGCATGCCGGCGATTCAAAGCGGCACCGGGGTGAGCGCCTTGCTGGCCGTCAACGGGGCGGCGGTGCTGGTGCTCGGGTTGCTGCCCGGCGGCTCTGATGGCGATGTGCCGCGACGCGATCCTGAAGGCGCTCACCAGTTGAGCGCAGGGCCTCCGACGCACAAAGCGGGCGCGGTGGCGCCCGATCCACAGGCTTCACCGGCGCACCAGCTCGAGTCGTTCGTCAGTGGCGAGCAGGTGTTCAAGGGCGTGCTGCTCGACGTGCGGCGCGACATCGTCGCGATGCCCGACGGTGCGCATGCAACGCGCGAATACGTCGTGCATCCCGGTGCCGTGGCCGTGGTGCCGATGCTCGACGACGGGCGCCTGGTGATGGAGCTCCAATACCGCTATCCAGTCGGGCGCGTGATGCTCGAGTTTCCGGCCGGCAAGATCGACGCCGGCGAGCCGCCGCTGGTGTGCGCGCAACGCGAGCTGGCCGAGGAGACCGGCTATCGCGCACGCCAGTGGGCCGTGGCTGGCGTGCTGCACAACGCGGTGGGCTATTCGACCGAGGTGATCCACATCCTATTCGCGCGCGAGCTCACGGCCGCTGCCCGTTCGCTCGACGACGGCGAGCTGATCGACCTCGCGTTGATGACCGAGGCCGAGCTCGATGCCGCAGCGGCGCGCGGCGACCTCACCGACGCCAAGACGCTGATCGCACTGCTGTGGCTGCACAAGTGGCGCAGCGGCGCGTGGCCTTTGCGATGGTTCACGGCGCCGTAGAGGTGTGACAACCCCCACGCTCACTGCGTTCGCTGCCCCCGAGGGGGCGCCGCTGCCCTTCGGAGCGGCCGTGCAGGCACCGGGCTGGTCATAATGCGTCCGTCATGAAAGTGCTCAACCTGCGTTGCTCCAACGGCCACGGCTTCGAGGGCTGGTTTGCCTCGGACGAGGAGTTCATGGAGCAGAACGGCGGTGGCGCGTTGCAGTGCCCGTTGTGCGCCGACAGCGTGATCACACGCCTGCCCAGCGCGCCGCGGCTCAATCTCTCGGGTGTGCGCGAGGCGGTGCCAAGCGAGCGCGCCCTCGCCACGGTGCCCGCTGCCGCCGATCCGCAGGCCAGCGAGCTGCAGGCGATGTGGCTGAAGGCGGTGCGCCACGTGCTGGCCCATACCGAAGACGTGGGCGAGCGTTTCGCCGAAGAGGCCCGCCGCATCCACTACGGCGAGGCACCCGAGCGCGGCATCCGCGGCCAGGTGAGTGCCCAGCAGCGCGACGAGCTGGTGGACGAGGGCATCGAGATCATCGCGATGCCGCTGCCGCGCGCGTTGGACGGCCCGCTGCAGTGAACGGCGGGGCTGCGGCGTCAGATCGCGCTCACGGCATGTGAACCCAGGGGCAGCGGGGCGGCGACCCGCCACGCCGCTTGCGCAATCGACACACTCGTTACCCGAGTCCCGCAGCCTGGACGGCGGTGAAGCGATAGCGTTCGCCGTGCGGCGGCCTGCGACCCGGGCGGCCGCGAAACGTACCTGCACACCCACCCACCATCGCGTATGAGATCTTCGCTGCAAGCACTGTTTGCCGCCGCCGCGGCCTCGGCGCTGATCGCCTGTGGCGGCGGCTCGGACTCAGCGGCACCTGCGCCGTCGAGCGGCGCGGCACCTGCGCCGGCACCAGCACCGGCGCCTTCGCCGGCCCCATCACCGCCGCCTGCGCCATCGCCTGGGCCATCGCCTGCGCCACAGGGCGACCACTCGATCGTCGGCATCGACTTCGCGCAGTCGATGGTGTTTGCCAGCAGCGATGCCGAGCTCGTGCTGGTGGCCAATCGTGCGGCGCTGGTCAAGGTCGACGTCGTGGCTGCGACCTCGCCGGCCACCAAGCCGAGCGGCGTCGTGCGTGTGCAAGACGCCGGCGGCGCGCTGCTGGGCGAGCTGCCGCTGAACGCACCGACCGCCGGCTTGCCGAGCACCGCGCCCACGCGGCCCAGCTTTGCCGACAGCTACAGCGCGACCATCCCCGCGGAGCTGGTGCGCTCGGGCATGCGCGTCACCGCGCTGTTCACGCCGTCGGCCACCAACGCCTTGACCGTCACGCCGCGCGTCGGTGGCAGCGTCGCACTGCGGGTGGTCACGATGCCGGTGCAGATCGCCAGCACGCTCGGCCAGGTGGTGGCCGACTCCGAAGCCTATCTGCGTGCGCGCTTGCCGGCGGGTCAGATCACTCAGACTCGACCACGCGCCGATGCTGTCGGCGCTGGTGACCACGCTGCCCACCACGTCCGACGAGTGGAGCACCGCGTTCAGCCGCATCCTCGGCGAGGTCGACGACCTGCACCTGCTCGAGAACGCATCGTCGCGCACGCTGTACTTCGGCTTCATCCCCAAGCGAACCTCGGGTTTGGCCGGTGTCGGCTATCGTCCAGGCAACGCGGCCGTCGGCTTCGACCTGCCCAACAACCCGACCGCCGTGCGCGAGACGATGGTGCACGAGATCGGCCACAACCTGAGCCTGCGTCACGCGCCGTGCGGCGAGTCCTTCCGGCCCCGACCCGAACTATCCGTATGCCAATGCGGCGATGGGGGCAGGCAACCGCTTCATCTGGGGCTACGACGCCACAGCCAATCGTTTCATCGACCCCACGCCCACCAACGTGCACGACGTGATGAGCTATTGCAGCGGCAACTGGTTCTCCGACTACAACTATCGCCTGATGCAGGTCTATCCTGACGCCGTCGGACCGCACGCTGAGCGCGGACGTCGATCGTGCGCAAGCCGCCGCGGCTGGCGCGGCGACGCAGGACCTGCTGGTGGTCAGCGGCGAGGTCGATGCGCAAGGGCTGCACCTGAATCCGATCAAGGCCACCGTGGGCACGCCGCGCATGCCCGACGTCCGGGCCGTACCTGCTGCGCATCACCACGCAAGCGGGCACGGTGATCGAACAGCGATTTGCGAGCCGCGAACTCGATCACCAGAGCGATCGCCAGCGCTTCGGCTTCACGATCGCGCATCCGGGCGCGATCGAGCGCATCGAGGTCTTGCGCGATGGCCGCGTGATGCATCAGCGCGCCGCCCGCGCGCGACCGCTCGCGGCCACCGCAGCCGCTGCGCCGACGGTGCAAGTGAGCGAACAAGCCGGCGCGCTGACCGTGCACTGGGACGCCACGCGTCACCCGTACCTGACCGTCACGCACGTGGCGCCTGCGCGCACGGTGATCGCGCTCGACGTGCAAGGGGGCAGCGCGACGTTGCCCACTGCGGCACTGCCAGCGGGCGGGCACTTCGAGTTCGGGCTGTCCGATGGTCTCAACGTCGAACGTGTGCGCGTGAACCGCTAGCGCGCGGCAGCTCGCCCGAGGCTACAGCACGCGCCCGGGGTTGAGCGTGCCCTTGGGGTCGAGTGCCTGCTTGATCGCCTTCATCATCGCCAGAGCGACCGGCGATTTGCGCTCGCGCAGCTCGTCTCGCTTGAGCGCGCCGATGCCGTGCTCGGCCGAGATCGAACCGTCGCATGCCGCCACGGCGTCGTAGACGATGCGGTTGACCGCGGCCTCGTGCTGATCGAGAAAGACCTGCGCCTGCACGTTTGGTGCGGCCTGCAGGTTGTAGTGCAGGTTGCCGTCGCCCAGGTGGCCGAAGTTGATGACGCGGCTACCCGGAAACGCAGACTGCAACGCCGTGTCGGTGCGCTGCACGAACTCAGGGATCGCCGACACCGGCAGCGCGATGTCGTGCTTGATGTTGGGCCCCTCGAGGCTTTGCGCCAGCGGGATCGATTCGCGCACGTGCCACAGCGCGCGCGCCTGCGCCACGCTTTCGGCGAGCACCGCATCATGGATGTGGCCGTGTTCGATCGCCGCCTGCAGCAGTGCCTCGACCCCTTCGCGCGCCTGCGCCTGGCTGTGCGCATCGGCGCACTCCAGCAGCACGGTCCAGGCGGCAGCGGGCAGGGGCCGCGGCAATTGCGGAAAGTGTCTGGCCACCAGCTCGAGGGCCGCCGCGCCCATCACCTCGAACCCGGTGAGCGCGGCGCCGAGGCGGCGGCGCGCCAGCTCGAGCAGCGCGACACAGGCCGCGAGGTCGCTGCAGGCCGCGAAGGCGGTGAGTTGCGCGGCGGGCAGCGGGTGCAGCTTCATGGTCGCCGCGGTGATAATGCCGAGCGTCCCCTCGCTGCCGATCATCAGGTCGCGCAGGTCGTAGCCGGTGTTGTCCTTGCGCAGGCCGGTGAGGCCGTTCCAGACGTCGCCCTGCGCCGTCACCACTTCGAGCCCCAGGCACAGGTCGCGCGCATTGCCGAAGCGCAGCACCTGCGTGCCGCCGGCGTTGGTGGCCAGGTTGCCGCCGATCGTGCAGCTGCCTTCGGCCGCCAGGCTGAGCGGGAACAGCAAGCCCTGGTCTGCCGCCGCCTCTTGCGCGGCCTTGAGCACGCAGCCGGCCTCGAGCGTGATCGTAGCGTTGGCGCTGTCGATCGCGCGCACGCGGTTCATGCGGTTCAGGCTCAGCAGCACCTGACGGCCGCTGTCATCGGGCACGCCGCCGCCGACCAGCCCGGTGTTGCCGCCCTGCGCGACGATGCTGTTGCCGGCCGCCGCGCAGGCCCGCACCACCTGCGCCACCTCGTCGGCCGTGCGGGGGCGCACCACCGCCAGCGCCTTGCCACGCCAGCGGTGGCGCCAATCGAGCTCGTAGGCCGACAGGTCGCCGTCAGTCAGTACCTGCGCGGCACCGACCGCGGCTCGCAACGTGCCGAGCAGCGAGGCGCTCATAGGGGCGGCGCTCATCGGCGTAGTGCGGGCTGCGTGCGGCTGCGGATGTGCAGTACGCAGGCTACGAACAGCGCAGCGCACAGCACCAGCTCCAGCCACGCCAGCTGCGCCGACACGCCGCGCTCGGTGGCTGCGCGCATCGCGCCCTCGGCCACGTAGACCCACACCAGCAGGCTGAGCGCACGCACGCTGGCCAGGCGCCACGCCCAGATGCCGGCCAGCGGCCAGGCCAGCGGCAATACTTTGAGCGCCAGCGCGCGCGCGCCGGCGGGCGCCAACCACAACTCCCACGCCAGGCCGAGCGACATCAGCGCGACCAGCAGCGCCAGCAGCGCGGCCCGCGATGCCTTCATCCATGCGTCGGTGCGAGCGGCAGCGTCGACGAAAGGTGCGGCAGACATCGGCTGGCATGATAGACGGCATGCAATCGACCTACGCGCCGACCTCATGGCCGGCCCACGTCAGCGCGACGTGGCGCACGCTGCGCACATGGCCGTGGGCCGACACCTGGCACACGCTGCGCCAGCGTTTTGCCGAAGACCGCTTGGGCCTCACCGCCGGCAGCCTGACCTTCACCACGATGGTCGGCCTGGTGCCGCTGATGACGGTGATGCTGGCGCTGTTCACCGCGTTTCCGATGTTCGCGCGCTTTCAGCAGGCGCTCGAGAAGTACCTGCTGCAAAGCCTGGTGCCCGACGGCATCGCCAAGCCGGTGCTGTCGGCGCTCACGCAATTCGCCGCCAAGGCGAGCCAGGTCGGCACCGTGGGGCTGGCGGCGCTGCTGGTGGCCGCGTTGGCGCTGGTGTTCACGATCGACCGGACGCTCAACGCGATCTGGCGCGTGCGCAAACGCCGCTCGTTGGCGCAACGCGTGCTGGTCTACTGGGCGGCGCTGACGCTCGGGCCGCTGCTCTTGGGTGTCAGCCTGAGCATCACGTCTTATGCGATCTCGGCCTCGCGCGGGCTGGTCGATGCGATGCCCGGTGGCGTGAGCCTGCTGCTGGCCAGCATCGAGTTCGGCCTGCTGGTCAGCGGCCTGGCGGGGCTCTATCGTTTTGCCCCCAACACCTATGTCAGCTGGACGCATGCATGGGCGGGCGGCCTGTTCGCCGCCATCGGATTCGAGCTCGCCAAGCGCGGCCTGGCCTGGTACGTGGGCCTGGTGCCCACCTACTCGGTGATCTATGGGGCCTTCGCGACCTTGCCGATCTTCCTGCTGTGGATCTACTTGAGCTGGGTCGTCGTACTGCTGGGCGCGGTGATCGCCGCCTATGCACCGAGCTTGGCCATGCGGGTGGCACGGGTGCCCGACACGCCCGGCTACCGCTTCGCGCTGGCGGTGGCTCTGCTGCGCGAGTTGTCGCGTCTGCGCGGCGCCGGACAGAAGGGCCTGTCGCTCGCCGGGTTGGCCGGCGCGGTGCACGTCGATCCGCTGCAGGTGGAGCCGGTGCTGGAGAGCCTGATCACGCTCGACTGGGTGGCCCGGCTCGACGAAGACGGCGCGCGCCGCCACGTGCTGCTGGCCGACCCGCAGGCCACGCTGGCGGCCCCGTTGGTCGATGCGCTGCTGCTCGAGCCGACGCCGCCCACCCAGGCATTCCGGGCACGCGCGGCCTTTGCGTCAATGAGGCTGGCCGAGCTGTTCTGAGCCCATTTGGGGCGCCCGGCGTGCAGAAAAACGCGCCGCCGGGCTCAAGCCACGCGTTGGCAAGCCGACAACGTTGCAGGATTCCCGACATGGGCCCTGCAATGTTGCGCGTCGACGTGCTGAGTGGTTACCTGATCTGCGGCGCCGGCTCGCTGGTGGGGGCCGCGATGCTGCGCATCGCCGACACCAGCGATGCGCGCGCTCGCCAGGCGCTGCGCCTGAGCGGGTGGGGTTTCGTGGTGCTCGGCGTGGGCCTGTTGCCAGCCGGCCTGGGACCCGCGGTGGTGCACCCTGCCAGCCAGTTCTCGCTGACGTTTTGCACGCTGGCGGGCCTGCTGCTGCTCGGCAGCGGCCTCGGCGAGCTGCAGGGCCGGGGTCTGCCCCTGCGTTGGCTCGTGGCGCTGATCGCGGCGTCGGCGGCGGTGCTGGGGTGGGCCCTGTCGCTGGGTGTGCGCGAACTCGGCGCCAGCTTCGCGGTGAGTCTGACCCTGCTCTCGATGTTGGTGGTGTGGCTGACCCGCGGCATGGTGATGAGCCCGCGCGACATCACCGAAGGCGCGCTTGGCATGTCGCTGGTGGTGCTGGCGGTGTCGTGCGTGGTGCGGCTCGCCTTCACGTTTGCCGACACCGGCCCTGCGCGCCAGGACCTGATGTACGTGCCCGAGCCGTGGCGCTCGTTGCTGGCGGTGATCTACGGCGTGCTGCCGATGATCGGCGCCACCTTGCTGCTGACCCTGGTCAACGCGCGACTGCGCCACCAGTTGCGCATGCGTGCCATCACCGACGAGCTGACCGGCACGATGACCCGGCGCGCGTTGCGCGAGTTGGCGCCGGCGCTGATCGAGCAGCAGCAGCGTCAACAGCACGATGTGGCGGTGCTGATGCTCGACCTCGACCGCTTCAAGGATGTCAACGACACGCACGGCCACCAGATGGGCGACGCCGTCGCTGCGTTTCGCCGCGCACGTGCTGCACACGCACACGCGGGTCGACACGCTGCTCGCCCGCTATGGCGGCGAAGAGTTCGTCGCCGTGGTGCCGGTGGAAGACCTGCCCACCGCGCGCCGCGTGGCCGAGCGGCTTGCGCCATGCGGTGGAGTCTGCGCCCTGGTACGACGAACTGCGGCTGGCCGAGGGCATCACGGTCAGCGTCGGCGTCGCGATGGTCGATCCAGCGGAGCCGCTCGACGCGGCGCTGAAACGCGCCGACGAGGCGCTGTACCGGGCCAAGCGCGACGGCCGCAACCAGTGCCAGGTGGCGTTGGCCAAGGCGTGACCCGCGCCCGCGTGCCGCGCTCGCGGCACAATCGCCTGCGTACCCAACAGGCAGGCGACGTCCAGATGGCCACCGACTTCATTGCCGAGCTGCAACGGCAGCTGCGCGAGCTCGAGCAGTCGGGCCTGTTCAAGCGCGAGCGCGTGATCACCACCGCCGCAGGGCGCAGTGGTGCGCACCGCCGACGGCCGCGAGGTGATCAACCTGTGCGCCAACAACTACCTCGGGCTGTCGTCGCACCCGCAGGTGATCCAGGCGGCGCACGAGGCGCTCGACGATCACGGCTACGGCATGAGCTCGGTGCGCTTCATCTGCGGCACGCAGGATCTGCACAAGACGCTCGAGGCGCGGCTGGCGCGCTTTCTCGGCACCGAAGACGCGATCCTCTACGCCGCCGCGTTCGACGCCAACGGCGGCCTGTTCGAGCCGCTGCTCGACGAGCAGGACGCGGTCATCTCCGACGAGCTGAACCACGCGTCGATCATCGACGGCATTCGCCTGTGCAAGGCACAGCGCTGGCGCTACAAGCACAACGACATGGCCGACCTCGAGCGCTGCCTGGCCGAGGCGCGCGCCGCCGGCGCGCGCTTTCGGCTGGTGTTCAGCGACGGCGTGTTCTCGATGGACGGCACCATCGCGCAGCTCGACCGCATGCGCGAGCTGTGCGACGCGCACGACGCGCTGCTCGGCATCGACGAATGCCACGCCACCGGCTTCATGGGCGCGCGCGGGCGCGGCACGCACGAGCACCGCGGCGTGTTCGGCCGCATCGACATCATCACCGGCACGCTGGGCAAGGCGCTGGGCGGCGCATCGGGCGGCTTCACCGCCGCGCGCCGCGAGGTGGTCGAGCTGCTGCGCCAGCGCTCGCGGCCCTACCTGTTCAGCAACACGCTGATGCCGGCGATCGCCGGCGCCAGCATCGCGGTGCTCGATCTGCTCGAAGCCAGCACCGCGCTGCGCGACAAGCTCGAAGACAACACGCGCTGGTTCCGCGACGCCATCGTCCAGGCCGGCTTCGACATCAAGCCCGGCACGCACCCGATCGTGCCGATCATGGTGTACGACGCGGCCAAGGCGCAGGCGCTGTCGGCGCGCCTGCTCGAGCTCGGCGTCTACGCGGTCGGCTTCTTCTTCCCGGTGGTGCCCAAGGGCCAGGCGCGCATCCGCGTGCAGATGAGCGCGGTGCACGAGCGCGCAGCACCTGCAGCGCGCCGTGGCGGCGTTCGCGCAGGCCGGGCGCGAGCTCGGTTGCTGAAGTCGATGCGCAGTCGACCGCGTCGCTGGACGCCGGCCATGACTGCGCCGAAGATCCTCATCATCGGCGCCAACGGCCAGATCGGCACCGAGTTGGCCGAGGCGCTCGCCGTTCGCCACGGCGACGACGCGGTGGTGACCAGCGACCTGGCGCCCGCAGGCCGCGTGCCGCGTCTGGCGCACGAGGCGCTCGACGTCACCGACGGCGCGGCGCTGGCCACGGTGGTGGCGCGCCACCGCATCGACGCAGATCTACCACCTGGCCGCCGCGCTGTCGGCCAACGGCGAGAAGCATCCGCAGTGGGCCTGGAACCTGAACATGAGCGGCCTGCTCAACGTGCTCGAGCTCGCGCGCACGGCCCGAAGCTCGAGCGCGTGTTCTGGCCGAGCAGCATCGCCGCCTTCGGGCCCACCACGCCGGCGCACCGCGGCGCAGCACACGGTGATGGACCCGACCACCGTCTACGGCATCAGCAAGCTCGCGGGCGAGCGCTGGTGCGCCTGGTACCACGCCAACCACGGCGTCGACGTGCGCAGCCTGCGCTATCCCGGCCTGATCAGCTGGAAGACGCCTCCCGGCGGCGGCACCACCGACTACGCGGTGGAGATCTTCCACGCCGCGCTGCAACGACGGCGCTACCGCTGCTTCCTGCGCGAGGACACGCGCGTTGCCGATGATGTACATGCCCGACGCGATCCGCGCCACCATCGAGCTGATGGAGGCGCCGGCCGACAAAGTGCGCGAGCGCGGCTCCTACAACCTGGCCGGCATCGAGCTTCACGCCGCGCGAGATCGCCGACGAGATCGCAAAACACGTGAAGGGTTTCGTGCTGAGCTGCGCGCCGGACTTTCGGCAGGCGATTGCCGACAGCTGGCCGCAGGTGATCGACGATGCGCAGGCGAGGGCGCGATTGGGGCTGGGCCCGAAGCTTCGACTTGCCGACCATGGTCAGCGACATGCTGCGCAGCCTGCGGGCTGCGGCGCGACCATGCGGCCTTAGACCTCACGCCGTTCGCGGAGACGCGATGACCGAGACGACTGATCTGCACTACCTCGAGATCGGCGAGCTCTCGCGCCTGCTCGCCGCGCGCAAGGTGTCGCCGCTGGAGCTGACCGAGCACCTGCTGCGGCGCATCGAGCGCGTGGACCCGGCGCTCAAGTCGTATGCGCGCGTGACACCCGAGCTCGCGCGCGCGCAGGCGCGCGAGGCCGACCGCGATGATCGGCCGGCGCCAGATCCTGTCGCAGCTGCACGGCGTGCCGATCGCGGTCAAGGACCTCTGCTTCACCGAGGGCATCGCGACGGCGGCCGGCATGCCGCTGCACCGCGACTTCGTGCCGGCCTTCGACGCCACGGTGGTGCGCCGGTTGCGCGAGGCCGGCGCGGTCCTGCTCGGCAAGCTGCAGCTCACCGAGGGCGCGTTCGCCGACCACCATCCGTCGATCCCGCCGCCGGTCAACCCGTGGCACGCCGACCACTGGTCGGGCGCGTCGTCGAGCGGCTCCGGCGTGGCCACGGCCGCCGGCCTGTGCTTCGGCTCGCTCGGCTCCGACACCGGCGGCTCGATCCGCTTTCCGTCGGCGGCCAACGGCACCACCGGGCTCAAGCCGACCTGGGGCCGCGTGTCGCGCTACGGCTGCTTCGAGCTCGCGGCGTCGCTCGACCACATCGGGCCGATGTGCCGCAGCGCGACCGACGCGGCGATCATGCTCGGCGCGATCGCCGGCCTCGATGCGCGACGACCCGACCACGCTGCGCGCCGAAGTGCCCGACTACCGGGCCGAGCGACGACCGCGAGCTGCGCGGCTTGCGCATCGGCTTCGACGAAGCGCTATGCGCTTCGACGACGTCGAGCCCGACGTGCGGCGCGCGGTCGCAGGAGGCGCTGCGCGTCGATGCGCGTCGCTCGGCGCCGCAGATCGTCGCCGATGACGTTCCCCGACGTCGACGCGATGCTCGGCCGACTGGGGGCCGCATTGCGCGATCGAGACCGCGGTCGCCCACGAAGCCACGTTCCCGTCGCGGCGCGCCGAGTACGGCCCCGGCCTCGCCGGCGCTGCTCGATGCGGGGCGCGCGCTGTCCGGCGCCGACTACCAGCACATCCTGCTGCGCCGGCGCGATCTTCGCGGGCCGCGTGCAACGCGCGCTCGCGCCGGTCGACGTGATGCTGATCCCGGCGCAGCCGATCGCCGCGCCGACGGTCGCGCGCATGGCCACGCTCGGCCAGGTGCCGGCGGAGCTCGCGGCGCTGATCCGCTACACCGCGCCGTTCGACATGTCGGGCCATCCGACGATGACGCTGCCGGCCGCGTTCACCGCGAAGGGCCTGCCCGTGGCGGTGCAGTTCGTCGGTCGAGCACCTCGGCGAGCCCGAGATCTGCCGCGTCGGCCGCGCGTTCCAGCGCGTCGACCGACTGGCATCGGCGGCACCCGCCGCTCTGAAGAGCCGGGTCCCGCCGGGCCGGGGGACCGCGGCGACGCGTCAGGCGGTCGGGTGCTCGGCGCCGTCGATCAGCAGCGTCAGCAGGCGCTCGAGCTGGCGCGCATTGCGCTCGCCGAGCAGCGCGCCGAGCGCGGCATCGTGCTGGTCGATGCGCGACTGCAGCTCGGCTGCAGCAGCTCGAGCCCGGCATCGGTCGCGTAGACCAGGACGCGGCGGACTGTCCTCGGGATCGGCGGCGCGCTGCACCAGCGACTTGCCGACCATGCGGTCGACCAGCTTGGTCAGCGTCGGCGGATTCATCTCCAGCCGCTCGGCGATCTCGCCCATCGGGTGGCCCGGTCGCGTCGGCGAGATGGCGCAGCACGCGCCAGTGATCGGCGGTGACGCCGTCGAGGCCGATCGTCGCGGCTCAGCCGGTCGCCGACGACGCGGCTGGCACGCTCGAGCAGCAGGGCAAGATGGGGTTCGGACGCGGACATCGCTGTGATATTGTAGAAGTCGCTTTCCTGCAGAAAGCAAAGCGCGGACCGCTCAAGACCGACGACTGGCGCGGCCCCACGAGGGGTGTGGTCACCATGCAGCAGACGACGGTCGGCATGCGTTGCCGCGTCCAAGGTCTCGCCGTCGCTCGCTCGGCGCGCCGGCTCTCGCTCCGGCGGCGAAGCGCGGTCATCGACGACGAACGAATTCGTCGTCGGCCTGCTGGTGCCGATCAACGGCTCGGCCGGCATCTGGGGCCCGTCGTCGATCGCCTGCGCGCAGCTCGCGCAGGCCGAGATCAACGCCGCCGGCGGCCTGCTCGATCGCCAGCTGCGCCTGCGCGTGATCGATTCGTCCGACGAAGCGCTCGAAGTCGGCCACGTCACCGGCGAGCTGATGCACGCCGGCGCGATCGACGCGATCGTCGGCATGCACACCAGCCAGGTGCGCCAGCGCGTGCTGCGCGACGTGGCGCGCCAGATCCCGTACGTCTACACGCCGCTGTACGAGGGCGGCGAGCGCACGCCCGGCGTGTTCGCGCTCGGCGAGACGCCGGGCCAGCAGCTGCGCCCGGCGATCGAGTACCTGATCGAGCGCTACCGCGCGCGGCGCTGGATGTTCATCGGCAACGACTACGTCTGGCCGCGCGTGTCGCACCGGCTGGCGGCGCGCTACGTGGGCGACCGCGGCGGCGAGCTGCTCGGCGACCGCTATCTGCCGTTCGGCGTCGAGGACTATTCCGACGCTGCTCGACGAGATCCGCCGCCTGCAAGCCGCAACGCGATCCTGCTGTCGCTGGTCGGCCAGGACGCGGTGCACTTCAACCGCGCGTTCGGCCGACTGCGGCCTGTCGCGCGACATGTTCCGCCTGTCGTGCGCGATCGAGGAGAACGGGCTGCTCGCGATCGGCGCCGACAACACCGACGGGCTGTTCGTCTCGTCGGGCTACTTCGCCTCGCTCGACAACGACGCGAACATGGCGTTCAAGGAGCGCTACTACAACCACTTCGGCCAGCGCGCGCCGACGCTCAACGCGCTCGGCCAGTCGACCTACGAAGGCGTGCACTTCATGGCCGCGCTGGCGCGGCGCGCCGCCGACGACGACGCGCAGTTGCTCGGGCCGCTGGCCGCGCCGCTCGCCTTCCGCTCGGTGCGCGGCATCCGCTACCTCGGCAACGACCAGTGCTCGCAGCCGACCTATCTCGCCGAGGCCGGCGGGCACTTCTTCCAGCGCGCCGGTCGCGCTGTAGCGCACCGCATGCGCGCCGCGTCGATGTCGTGCGCCGCGCGGCACGTGTCGGCGGCATGGCACCTCTGGAAAACATGCGTCGCGGCGCCGCTGAACTGCTATAGTTTCCGCGGAAAGTAAATCGCGCGGCCGCGGCGCTGCGCACGTTGCGCCGGTCGCTCGAGGAGGGATCCCATGACCTTGCTGGCCTGGCTGTTCGGCCTGATCGTCCTGATCGTCGCGATCGCCGTGGCGGTCGCGTTCCTCAACCGCTTCTACCGCAAGACCTCGCGCGACGTCGCGCTGATCCGCACCGGCTTCGGCGGCCAGAAGATCGTGCTGACCGGCGGCTCGCTGGCGCTGCCGTTCCTGCACAAGGTCGACGAGGTCAACATGCGCACGATGCGCATCGAGGTCAGCCGCGCCGGTGCGAAGTCGCTGATCACCGAAGACCGCATGCGCGTCGACGTCGAGCTCGAGTTCTACCTGCGCGTGCAGCCCACCGTCGACGGCGTCGCCACCGCGGCGCAGGCGATCGGCTCCAAGTCGCTCAGCCCCGACGGCGTGCGCAACCTGCTCGAAGGCCGCTTCATCGACGCGATCCAGGCGACCGCCGCCGGCCTGACGATGGATTCGCTGCACGACCGGCGCGCCGAGTTCGTCGCACGATCCGCGAATCGGTGCGCGACAACCTCGCCCACAGCGGCCTGCAGCTCGAATCGGTGTCGCTGACGCGGATGGACCAGGCCGCCTTCGCCGCGCTCGACGACAACAACGCGTTCAACGCGGTCGGCCTGCGCAAGCTCGCCGAGATCATCGCCACCAGCAAGAAGAAGCGCGCCGAGATCGAGGCCGACGCCGACGTCTCGGTGCGGCAGACGCAGCTCGAGGCGATCAAGCAGCGCCTGCAGCTGTCGCGCCAGGAAGAGGAGGCGCAGATCGGCCAGCGCCTCGAGATCGAAAAGCTCAAGGCCTCGAGCGACGCCGACACGGCGCGTGCCCGCGAGCAGGCGACCGTGGCCTCCGAGAACGCGCGCATCGAGCGCGAGAAGGAGACGCGGCTGGCCGAGATCCAGAAGCAGCGCGAGCTGCGCCGCCTCGAGATCGAGGCGCAGCTGAGCTCCGAGGTGCGCAAGGTCGACAGCTCGATCGCGCTGTCGCTCAAGCACGCCGAGGAAGCCAAGGCGCAGGCCGCAGGCCGAGCGTCGCGCGCACCGAGATCGTGCTGGCGCAGGAGCAGGTGCAGACCGAGCGCGAACGCGCGGTGGCCGAGCGCTCGCGCGAGATGGCGCTCAAGCGCGAGCAGGAGCGCGGCGAGGTCGAGAGCCTCGAAGGCGCAGAGCGAGACCGAGGTGCTGCTGATGACGGCCAAGGCCGAGGCCAGCGCGACCACCACGCGCGCCGAGGCGCAGCGCATCCGCCTGACTGCCGAGTCGGAAGGCACGCGCGCGCTGATCGCCGCCGAGAACTCGCGCACCGGCGAGCTGATGCGCATGCAGCTCGAGCAGTACCGGCTCGACCGCATGCCCGAGATCATCGGCCAGCTGATGAAGCCGGCCGAGAAGATCGACAGCATCCGCATCCATCAGGTCACCGGCTTCGGCGGCAGCACGAACCTCGGCGGCGCGCCGGCAGCGGCGGCGGCGGCGACCCGTCGAAGCCGCCGATGACGCAGGTGATGGACAGCATCCTCGGCATGGCGCTGCAGCTGCCGGCGCTGAAGAGCATCGGCGAGTCGATCGGCGTGGATTTGTCGGCGGCCGTGCTGCCGACGAAGAGCCCGACCGACGGCGCGCAGACGCCGGCATCCGCCGGCACCAAGACCACGCCGAAGGCTTAGACCGTTTCGCCTAGTCGCCACTCGCTCGCCAGCGGGCGCCCAACCAGGAGAAGAGCATGTCGTTTTCACGTCGCCACTTCATCGCCTCGGCGTCCAGCGTCGCCGCCGGCAGCGCGCTGCCGTTCGAGCCGTGCCTTTGCGCAGGGCGGGCCGATCAAGCTCGGCTCGGTGCTCGACAACTCGGGCAACCTCGACGCCTACGGCAAGCCGATGGTGCAGGCCACGCAGATGGCGGCCGAGGAGATCAACGCCGCCGGCGGCCTGCTCGGTCGCAAGATCGAGGTGGTGCAGTACGACACCCAGTCCGACATCGCGCTGTACACCAAGTACGCGCAGCAGCTGGCGCGCGACGACAAGGTCGACGTCGTGCACGGCGGCATCACCTCGGCGTCGCGCGAGGCGATCCGCCAGACCTTCCGGCGCGCCAACGTGCTGTACTTCTACAACGTGCTGTACGAAGGCGGCGTCTGCGACCGCAACTGCTTCGTCACCGGCACGACGCCGGCGCAGGCGGTCGAGCCGATCGTCGAGATCGCGATCAAGCAGTGGGGCAAGAAGATCTACGTGCTGGCCGCCGACTACAACTACGGCCAGATCACCGCCAAGTGGGTCGCGCACTACGTCAAGCAGCGCGGCGGCACGATCGCTGCAGACCAGACTTCTTCCCGCTCGACGTCGCCGACTTCGGCTCGACGATCGCCAAGATCCAGGAGGCCAAGCCCGACTGCGGTGTGCGCGGCGCTGGTCGGCGGCGCGCACCTGTCGTTCTTTCGCCAATGGGCGGCCTCGGGCATGAACAAGAAGATCCCGCTGTTCTCGACCACCTTCGGCGTCGGCAACGAGCACCTGGCGCTGTCGGCGGCCGAAGGCGACGGCATCCTGATCGCCGGCAACTACAGCCAGGAAGACCCGTCGCCGGCCAACAAGGACTTCCTCGCGCGCTGGGGCAAGCGCTTCGGCGACACCAAGATCGTGCACGAGATCGCGGTGTCGCAGTACCAGGGCATCAAGCTGTGGGCCGAGGCGGTGAAGAAGGCCGGCTCGCTGGACCGCGACAAGATGATCAAGGTGCTCGAGTCGGGCATCAGCGTCGAGGGTCCGGCCGGCCTCGTGAAGATGGATCCGGCAAGACGCACCACGCCTCGCTCGACATCAAGGTGATGGAGGTCAAGGGCCAGAAGCTGACGATCAAGCAGTCGTTCAAGGCGCGGCCGCCGAGCGACACCGCGGCGTCGTGCAACCTCGAGAAGAACCCGAACGACAACAAGCAGTACGAGGTGACGATCTAACGTTGCACGGCCGTGGACTACGCCGCCGTCGTCCTGCTCGAGATCCTGTACATGATCGCCTTCCTCGCGCTGATCAGCGCGGGGCTGGCGATCGTGTTCGGGATGATGCGCGTGATCAACCTCGCCCACGGCGAGTTCGTGATGATCGGCGGCTACACCACGATCGCCAGCATCCAGGCCGGCATCGACATCTGGTTCGCGATGCTGGTGCTGTCGCCGCTGGTGGTCGGCATCCTCGGGCTCATCGTCGAGCGCGTCGTCATCCGCCACCTCTACGGCCGCATGATCGACACCATGCTCGCCACCTGGGGCCTGAGCCTGCTGATGGTCGGCCTGGTGACGCTGATCTTCGGCAACACCGCGGTCAGCGTGCCGGCGCCGATCCAGTCGTACCAGGTCGGCACCTACCAGATGGGCGGCTACAACCTGTTCATCATCGCGATCGCGGTGCTCGCTGGTGCTGCTGCTGTGGCTGGTGCTGCGCTACACGCGCGTCGGGCTGATCGCGCGCGGCGCGATGCAGAACGCCGACGTCGCGTCGTCGCTCGGCTACAACCCGCAGAAGATCTACATGTGGACCTTCACCGCCGGCGCGGCGCTGTCGGGCCTGGCCGGCGGCGTGATGGCGCCGCTGACCGGCCTGCTGCCGTCGTCGGGGTCGCTGTACATCGCCAAGGCGTTCATCACCGTCATCACCGGCGGCGCCGCGATCATCTCCGGCACGCTCGCGAGCGCCGACGATCTTCGGCACCGATCAACCAGATGGTCTCGTTCGGCTCGACGCCGGTGATCGGCGAGATCGCGATGCTGGCGCTGGCGATCATCCTGCTGCGCCTGATGCCGCAGGGCATCACCGGGCGCTTCTTCAAGAACTCGACATGACGGGCAACCCGACCTTCGGCATCGGGCGCATCCGCTGGGGCTGGTTCATCGTCGGGTGCGCTGGTGCTGCTGCTGCTGCCGGCGGTCACCGGCACCAACACGCCGACGCTGCTGCTGATCTGGGCGCTGTTCGCGCTGTCGCTCGGCCTGATGTGGGGCTTCGCCGGGCATCCTCAGCTTCGGCCACGCCGCCTACTTCGGTCTGGGCGCCTACACCTATGCGATCGCGTCGATCAACGTCGGCGAGAGCACCGGCCCGCTGCTGCTGGCGATCGTGCTGCCGGCAGCGGTGGCCGCGGTGATCGGCGCGATGATGTTCTACGGCCGCATCAGCGACGTCTACATGGGCGTGATCACGCTGGTCGTGACGCTGATCCTGTTCAAGTTCATGAACGCGACGGCCGGCGACGCCTACCGCATCGGCGCGGCGCGGCTCGGCGGCTTCAACGGCATCCCGGCGTTCCCGATCCTCAACGTGCCGGGCGACCCGTCGATTCAGATCTTCGGCACGCCGTTCTACTACGTGGTCGCGGTGCTGCTGCTGTTGTGCTACCTGCTGTGCCGCTGGATCCTGGCGCTCGACCTTCGGCCGTGTGCTGATCGGCATCCGCGAGAACGAGGCGCGCGTCGAGCTGCTCGGCTACAGCGTGCCGCTGTACAAGACGGCGATCTTCACGATCAGCGCGGCAATGGCCGGCGCTCGCCGGCTGCCTGTTCGCCAACTGGGCCGAGATCGTCACGCCGGGCGTGTTCAGCCTTGGGCCAGTCGGCCGAGGTGATCATCTGGACCATCGTCGGCGGCCTCGGCACGCTGGTCGGGCCGATGCTCGGTGCGATCGTGCTGGGCATGCTGAAGCTGCTGCTCGGCCAGCAGACGCTGATCGACAACTCGCTGGTGCTCGGCGCGATCCTGGTGCTGGTGGTGCTGCTGTTGCCGCGCGGCCTGCTGCCGACGCTTCGCGCGCTGGCGCGCGCGCCGCGACCATGGCCAGCGTCAGCCGCCGCCAGGCCAGCAGCACGCGTCGCCGACGCGCGACTCGCAGTGACACGTGATGCGGCAGACGACACCGCCGCAGGAACCGTTGCAGTGACCGACACCGTCCTCGACACCCGCGACCTGTCGATGCGCTTCGGCGGCGTGCAGGCGGTCAACAACGTCAACTTCTCGCTCAAGGAGCGCGAGCTGCGCTGCCTGATCGGGCCCAACGGCGCCGGCAAGAGCACGTTCTTCAAGTGCCTGACCGGGCAGATCCGCCTCGACCACACGCACGGCCGCGTCTTCATCCGCGGCCAGGACGTGACCGGCTGGCGCGCCTACGAGATCGTGCGCCTGGGCGTCGGCATCAAGACGCAGGTGCCGTCGGTGATGAACGGCCTGAGCGTCGAGGAGAACCTGTGGCTGTCGGCGCGCCGCGTCAGCGGCCGCGAAGCGGCGCGCGCCGTGGTCGCCGAGGTGATCGAGCAGATGTCGCTCGAAGGCATCGCGCGGCGCACGGTCGGCGAGCTCGCGCACGGTCAGCGCCAGCTGGTCGAGATCGGCCTCGTGCTCGCGCAGCGCCCGTGGCTGCTGCTGCTCGACGAGCCGGCGGCCGGCATCACCGGCGCCGAGGCCGAGCAGCTGGTGCGCATCATCCACGCAGGTCAACCAGAAGGCCACCATCGTCGTGGTCGACCACGACATGGAGTTCGTGCGCATGCTCGGCGCGCCGCGTCACGGTGCTGCACCAGGGCGCGATCCTGCGCGAAGGGCCGGTCGACGACGTGCTGGCCGACGCGCTGGTGCGCGAGGTCTACATCGGGAGCCGCGCGAAATGAATCCGTCCGACGTCGAACGCACCGCCGCATCGAACGATGCGGCCGACGACGCCGTCGCGCAAGACCGACGTCGTGCTCGACGTCGCCGGCCTGCGCGCCGGCTACGGCCACGTGCCGGTGCTGCACGGCATCGACTTCCAGTTGCGCGAGGGCGAGGCGGTCGGCATCGTCGGCCACAACGGCGTGGGCAAGACCACCTTCCTGAAGGCGCTGATCGGCCTGGTGCCGGCGACCGCAGGCCGTGTGTCGATCGACGGCATCGACGCGACGCGCATGAAGGCGCACGAGCGCAGCCGCCTCGGCCTGGGCTACGTGCCGCAGGGCCGCGGCATCCTGCCGGGGCTGACCGCGCTCGAGAACCTGCGCCTGGCCTGGACCGCCGACTCCGGCGACACCGAGGCCGCGGCGATCGAACGGGTCGTCGACACGTTGCCGCGGCTGCGCGCGCTGCTCGATCGCAAGGGCGGCGCACTGTCGGGCGGCGAGCAGCAGATCCTCGCGCTCGGCCGCGCACTGATGCCGGCACCCTGGCTGCTGCTGCTCGACGAGCCGTCCGAAGGCATCCAGCCGTCGATCGTGCAGGAGATCGGCGAGATCCTCGCCGCGCTGCGCAAGCGCGACAAGCTCTCGCTGCTGATCGTCGAGCAGAACCTCGATCTCGTGCTCGACGTGGCCG
Organism: uncultured beta proteobacterium; assembly: GCA_963774185.1. Taxonomy (GTDB): domain Bacteria; phylum Pseudomonadota; class Gammaproteobacteria; order Burkholderiales; family Burkholderiaceae_C; genus JAEUPI01. The sequence goes on along the minus strand of CAVZEK010000035.1, from coordinate 139,713 downwards.
ACCGCATCGTCGTGATCGAGCGCGGCCGCATCGAGCGCGAGGTCGACGCGCACGTCGTGCAGGCCGGCGGCGCTCGCCGAGCTGCTCGGCATGGGCGCGCGGCGCCGGGCGAACACGAGCGCGGCCGGCCGGCCACCGCGCTTGCTGACGCCGCACGCGCCGGCGACGGCGCCGGCGCGCCGCGCGCGCCGGCGCGGCACGACACGCGCCGCCGCCATGCGACCGTCGCCGCGCGTCGCCGGCCCCTGCGATGCGCCGCGACGCCGCCCACTTCGCCTGCCCGGGCGCCATCGGCGCCCACACCCGTCAACCGAGGTGACACCATGTCGATGGTCAAGCGGCCCACGATCGAGCAACTGCAGGAGATCGTCGCCTCGCTGCACATGAGCATGTCGGAGCGCGAGGTCGGCGAGTACCTCGACGTGCTCGAAGGCACGATGCAGGCCTACGACCGCGTCGACGCAGCTGCCCGACTACCTGCCCGAGGTGCGCTACCCGCGCACGCCCGGCACACGCCCATCGCCGGCCGAGAACCCGCTCGGCGCCTGGTACGTCAAGTCCGAGGTGAAGGGCGCGCCGTACGGGCCGCTGGCCGGCAAGCGCGTCGTGCTGAAGGACAACATCTGCCTGGCCGGCGTGCCGATGATGAACGGCGCCTCGACGCTCGAAGGCTACGTGCCCGACGTCGACGCGACCGTCGTCACGCGCATCCTCGACGCCGGCGGCACGATCGTCGGCAAGGCGCACTGCGAGTACTTCTGCCTGTCCGGCGGCAGCCACACGTCGGCCGCGCGGCCCGGTGCACAACCCGTACAAGCTCGGCTACTCGGCCGGCGGCTCGTCGAGCGGCTGCGCCGCGCTGGTCGGCGCCGGCGAGGTCGAGATGGCGATCGGCGGCGACCAGGGCGGCTCGATCCGCATGCCGGGGTCGTTCTCCGGCGTCTACGGCATGAAGGCCGACGCACGGCCTCGTGCCCTACACCGGCGTGATGCCGATCGAGGCGACGATCGACCACATCGGCCCGATGACCGGCACGGTCGCCGACAACGCGCTGCTGCTCGAGGTGATCGCCGGCGCCGACGGGCTCGACCCGCGCCAGTACAACGTGCGCGTCGACAAGTACACCGCGGCGCTCGGCCGCGGCGTCGCGGGCCTGCGCATCGGCGTGCTGACCGAAGGCTTCGGCCACGCGTCGTCGCGAGCCCGACGTCGACCAGAAGGTGCGCCAGGCGGCCGAGCGCTTTCGCGCGCTCGGCGCGATCGTCGAGGAGGTCTCGATCCCGATGCACCTCGACGGCCTGGCGATCTGGACGCCGATCGCGCTCGAGGGCCTGCAGGCGCAGATGATGCACGGCAACGGCATGGGCTTCAACTGGGAAGGCCTGTACACGACCAGCCTGCTCGACGCGCACGCCAACTGGCGCGCGCGCGCGAACCAGCTGTCGCGCACGCTGAAGATCTCGATGCTGGCCGGCGAGTACTTCATCCGCCAGTACCGCGGCCACTTCTACGCGAAGGCGCAGAACCTGTCGCGGCTGCTGAGGAAGACCTACGACGAGGCGCTGTCGCGCTACGACCTGCTGCTGATGCCGACGCACGCCGATGAAGGCGACGCCGATCCCGCCGCAGGACGCGCCGCTGGCGCTGTACTGCCAGCGCGCGCTTCGAGATGCTGCCCAACACCGCGCCGTTCGACGTCAGCGGCCACCCGGCGATGAACGTGCCGTGCGGCCTGTCGGCCGGGCTGCCGGTGGGCATGCAGCTGGTCGGCCGCGCACTACAACGAGTCGACGATCTACCGCGCCGCGCACGCCTTCGAGCAGCTCGGCGACTGGCGCAACTTCTGACGCGGCGCGCCGCGAACGCCATGTCGGCGAATCCGTTCAGCTCCGACTGGCTCGACGGCGGCGCGCGCCGACCGGCTGCGGCCGCAGGGCACGCTGTCGTACGTGTCGGGCGCCGACCGACGAGCCGCTGCGCTTCATCACCATCTCGCAGCAGCTCGACAAGACCGTGTGCGCGCCACGGCCCGCGCGACGCCGCGATCTTCGAGGCCGAGGGCGTGCGCCTGTCGTGGTACGACCTGAAGCGCCGGGCCGACGAGCTCGCCGCCGGCCTGCTCGCGCTCGGGCTTGCGGCGCGGCAACCGCGTCGGCATCTGGGCGCCGAACCGCCACGAGTGGCTGGTCACGCAGTTCGCGACCGCGCGCGTCGGCCTCGTCCTGGTCAACATCAACCCGGCGTACCGCAAGACCGAGCTCGAGTACGCGCTCAACAAGGTCGGCTGCCGCGCGCTGGTGATGGCGCGCCGCTACAAGAGCAGCGACTACCTCGGCATGCTCGGCGAGATCGCGCCCGAGATCCACTTCAAGGGCGCCAGCGAGGTGCTCGACAGCGTGCGGCTGCCGGGGCTCAAGCACGTGGTGCTGCTCGGCGACGAGCCGGTGCCGCCGCGCTGCCTGTCGTACCGCCAGGTCGCTGGCGCTCGGCGGGCCGGCGCAGCGCGCGCGGCTCGACGCGCTGACCGCCGCGCTCGACCCCGACGACGCGATCAACATCCAGTTCACCAGCGGCACCACCGGCTCGCCGAAGGGCGCGACGCTGTCGCACTTCAACATCGTCAACAACGCGCGCTACTGCGCCAAGGCGATGGCGCTCGGGCCGCGACGACCAGCTCTGCATCCCGGTGCCGCTGTACCACTGCTTCGGCATGGTGCTCGGCGTGCTGTGCTGCGCCACGATCGGGCGCGACGATGGTGTTTCCGGGCGAGGGCTTCGACGCCGCCGACACGCTGCGGACGCTGGCGAAGCACCGTTGCACCGCGCTGCACGGCGTGCCGACGATGTTCGCGGCGATGCTCGACGAGCCCGGCTTCGCGCAGCACGACCTGTCGTCGCCTGCGCACCGGCATCATGGCCGGCGCGCCGTGCCCGATCGAGACGATGCGCAAGGTGATCGCGCGGATGCACATGCAGCAGGTGACGATCGCCTACGGCATGACCGAGACGTCGCCGATCTCGTTCCAGTCGGCCTCGACGACCCGCTCGAGCGCCGCGTCTCGACCGTCGGCCGGATCCAGCCGCACCTCGAAGTCAAGATCGTCGACGCCGCGGGCCGCATCGTGCCCGTCGGCCAGCCGGGCGAGCTGTGCACGCGCGGCTACTCGGTGATGCGCGGCTACTGGGACGACGAGGCGCGCACCGCGCGAGTCGATCGACGCCGCCGGCTGGATGCACAGCGGCGACCTCGCGACGATCGACGCCGACGGCTACGCCAACATCGTCGGCCGCGTCAAGGACATGCTGATCCGCGGCGGCGAGAACGTCTATCCGCGCGAGATCGAGGAATACCTGCTGCGCCATCCCGACGTGCAGGACGTGCAGGTGTTCGGCGTGCCCGACGCGAAGTACGGCGAAGAGGTCTGCGCGTGGGTGATCGCGCGCCACGGCCAGCGCGCTCGAGGAGCAGCAGATCCGCGACTTCTGCAAGGGCCAGATCGCCCACTACAAGGTGCCGCGCTACGTCCGCATCGTCGACGCAGTTCCCGCTCACCGCCACCGGCAAGGCGCAGAAGTTCGAGATGCGCAAGGCGATGATGGACGCGCTCGGCCTGCGCGCCGAGCGCACCGCCTGACCGAAGTGCGGCCACCGCGCTGCTTGCAGGCAGCGTGAACGCGCCCGATCAAGCTGCCCGCTGCGATAGCCCCATCGCGCGGCCTGACACCGCGCCGTAGTTGCACGCCGGCAGGGTCTCGCAGAAGTCGGGTCGCGCATCGAGGCGCATCGACGCCGACAGACGGAATTCACCGCGGCCGAGCAACGCACCGTTGACGTGCTCGAAGCTGGCGTATTCGTCGTCGGCATCGTGCGTTGTGCGCTGCAGTCCGAACACGCCCCGGGTGAACCAGCGCAGAACCTTGGACATCGGTCGCCTCCGTGAAGCCCTGGACTTGGCTGATTGCATGCGGCGGAGAATCGGCGATGCGCTCGTGTCTGACCATCCCTACGGAGAGGGATGTGTCATCGCGAAGCCACTGGCGCTTACTTAACTTTACGTTCGGACGGCGAACCAACTGCCTCGCGCCGCGTTGTGATCCCACAGCACGAGGCGGGAGGCGCACCATGGGTCTCGAAGCGATCAGTGACACGGCCACGCGGCCCGGCACCGGCGGTGAGCCCGCGGCCGCAGGCGGGATCGGGGTCGGGCTTGGTGCGCTGAGCTTGGCAGCAGGGCTCGCGGCTTGCGGAGGCGGCGGCGCCTCGCCAGCGCCGGTGTCGACGTCACCAAGCGACGCCGCCGCGGCGCGCTTTCTCGCCCAGGCGTCGATGGGCGCCACTCGCGACCACATGGCGCGCGTGCAAACGCTCGGCTACTCCGGCTGGCTCGACGAGCAGTTCGCGTTGCCTGCCTCCGGCACCCGCTGGGATTGGTTGGTCGCCAACGGTTTTTCTGACATCTCGCACAAGAACGACGAGGCGGGGTTCGACGCGGCCGCGTGGCGCAAGCTGCTCGGTTCACCCGACACGTTGCGCCAGCGCGTCACGCTCGCGTTGTCGGAGATCTTCGTGGCCGCCATCGATGGTCTCGTCGGCGGCGGCTGGCGCCAGTTCGCTGCCGCGGCCTATCTGGATCTGCTCGAGGCCAACGCATTCGGCAGCCACCGCGATCTGCTGCAGCAAATCTCGCAGAGCGCGCCGATGGGCGAGTTCCTGACCTTCCGCGGCAGCGCCAAGGCCAACCCGACGACCGGCGCGCTGCCCGACGAGAACTACGCGCGCGAGGTGATGCAGTTGTTCACCATCGGGCTGGTGCAACTGAACCTCGACGGCACGCCCACGCTCAGCGGCGGCAGCCCGATCTACACCTACGCGCAGGACGACATCACCGGGCTGGCGCGCGTCTTCACCGGCTGGGACTTCGACTTTGCGGGCCAGACGGCGGCCGTGGCCACCGCTACGCCCGACTTCATGCGCCGGCCGCTGGTGCAGGTGGCGTCGCGCTACGAGACCGGTGCAAAGACGTTCCTCGGCACCACGATCCCGGCCGGCACCGGCGCGGCGCAGGGGCTGACGATGGCGTTGGATGCGATCTGCGCCCACGCGAACGTGGCGCCGTTCTTCAGCAGGCAGCTGATCCAGCGCCTGGTCACCAGCAACCCGAGCGCGGCCTACGTGGCGCGCGTGGCCGCCGTCTTCAACGACAACGGCAGCGGCGCGCGCGGCGACCTGAAGGCGGTGATCAAGGCGCTGCTGCTCGACGACGAGGCCCGCAGCGCCAGCACGGCGGCGGCGCCGTCGTTCGGCAAGCTGCGCGAGCCGATGCTGCGCTTTTCCGCCTGGGCGCGCGCCTATGGCGTGAGCTCGGCCAGCGACGCCTGGGCCATCGGCAACACCTCAGACCCGGCAACGCGGCTCGCACAGAGTCCGCTGCGCTCGCCCTCGGTCTTCAATTTCTTCAGACCGGGATACGTGCCGCCTAACACGGCTTTCGACGCTGCAGCGATGGTGGCGCCGGAATTTCAGATCGCCAACGAATCGTCGGTGGTCGGCTACTTGAACTTCATGCAGCGGGCGGTGGCCGGGCTCGGCGTGGGCGACGTCGTCGCGGACTACGGCTCGCTGCTGCCGCTGGCCGACGACGCGGGCGCGCTGCTGGCCGAAATCAACGTCGTGCTGGCCGCCAATCGGCTCGGCGCGGCGACGCTGGCGTCGCTCGTCGCGGCGGTTCAAACGATGCCAAGCGGCACCGACCCGGCGCGCCGCAATCGCATCTACGCGGCCCTGGTGCTGGTGCTCGCCACGCCTGAATTCATCGTGCAGAAATGAAGGTGCAGCCATGACCCCTGCGAACACTTCCCGCCGCGCGTTTCTGCAACGCACCGGCGCGCTGTCCGTCGCCGGCGCGGCCACGCCTTGGGCGTTGAACCTTGCCGCACTGGGCGAGGCTGCGGCCACCACGGCGAGCGACTACAAGGCGCTGGTCTGCGTGTTTCTGTATGGCGGCAACGATTACGCCAACACGCTGGTGCCCTACGACACCACCAGCTACGCGGCCTATCAGGCGATGCGCCCGCCGCTGGCCTACGCGCAGGCCGATCTGGCCGCGACGTTGCTGACTCCGAGCGTCGCCCTGCCAAGCGGCCGCCAATACGCGCTGGCCCCCGAGCTGGCGCCGCTGCTGCCGCTGTTCGGCGCCAACAAGCTGGCGGTCATGCTCAATGTCGGCACGTTGGTGCAGCCGACGCTGAAGAGCGAATACAGCAACGGCTCGGTGCTGCTGCCGCCCAAGCTCTTTTCGCACAACGACCAGCAGTCGGTGTGGCAGTCGTCGGCTCCCGAGGGTGCCACCTCAGGTTGGGGTGGGCGCATGGGTGACCTGTTTGCGGCGGGCAACGGCAACGCCACGTTCACCTGCGTCAACGTGTCGGGCAACGCCGTCTTTCTATCGGGCAAGACCGCGGTGCAGTACCAGGTCGGCTCCGGCGGGCCGGTGGCGCTGGCCGGCGTGAAGAGTGCGCTGTTCGGCTCCGCGGCGTGCTCGACCGCGCTGAACACGCTCGTGACCGCCACGCGCACCGATGTGTTCGAGAGCGAATACAACCGCGTGATGTCGCGCTCGCTGGCCGCTGGCAGCCAGCTCACCGCGGCGCTCGCTGCGGCGCCGACGCTGACGACTGTGTTTCCTACCGGCAATGCGCTGGGCGACCAGCTCAAGCTGGTGGCTCGCATGATCTCGACCGCCGGCACGATCGGCGCCAAGCGCCAGGTGTTCTTCGTATCGATCGGCGGCTTCGACACGCACAGCGGCCTGAACGCGGTGCACCCGGGGTTGCTGACCACGGTCGCTGACGCGATGAGCGCGTTCTACGGCGCCACGGTCGAGCTCGGTGTGTCGAACCAGGTGACGGCATTCACGGCATCCGATTTCGGCCGCACGGCCACCGGGAGCGACGGCTCCGACCATGGCTGGGGCAGCATGCACTTCATGCTCGGCGGCGCCGTCAACGGCGGCAGGTTCTACGGCAGCGCACCGGCGGTTGCCAACAACGGGCCCGACGACGTGGGCCAGGGCCGGTTGCTGCCCAGCACCTCGGTCGACCAGTACGCTGCGACGCTCGGCAAGTGGTTCGACATCAGCGACAACGACTTGCTGACCGTGCTGCCGAACCTCGCGCACTGGAACGCCAGCCAGCGCAACCTCGGCTTCGTCTGAGCCGGCGGCGCAACCGTCTGGTGCCTGCACCTATTCGAGCACGACCCGTGGAAAGTAAAACGACACGACCCAATTCGGCACGTCGACGATCGAGCTGATGCGCAGGTCGGCGCACACACTGCACAACATGTAGGCGTCGATCGGCGAATAGTTGTAGCGCCGCGCCAGCAGCTCGACCATCTCCGACACCGCGATGCGCGCGCCGGCCATCAGGTCGGGGCCGATGCCGGTGGTGACCTCGTAGCCGCGGCTGTCGAGATGGCGGCTCACCGGCCCTGCAGTCACGTAGCGCGGCATGCGCAGCCGCGCATCCTTCACCAGTTCGATCCTCAGGCCGACATCGATCGCGGTTTCGATCGCGGTGCCGCAGACTTCGCCGTCGCCCTGCGCGGCATGCGTGTCACCCACCGAGAGCAGCGCGCCGTCCACTTCGATCGGCAGGTAGAGCTCGGCGCCTTCGGCGATGTCGCGCACGTCCATGTTGCCGCCCACGTTGCGCGGCGGGATCACGCTGTGCAGGCCCGGCTCGGCCAGCGCGACGCCGATCGTGCCGCACATCGGCTTGAGCGGCACGCGCCCGCCGGGGCCGTACATCGCGGGCTTCAAGCCGGGGTCGTAGTTCCAGTGGTGCAGCCTCGCATCCGGAAACTGATCGGTCAACAGACCGAACCCCGGGATGTTGCCGGTCCAGCCCCAACCCGACGGGCGGAACGACAGCACCGTGACCTTCAACGCGTCGCCCGGCTTGGCGCCGTCGATGAACACCGGCCCGGTGACCGGGTTGACGCGCGCGAGGTCGAGCTTGACCAGGTCGGCTGCGGTCGACTCGCGCGAGAGTTGGCCCGACGATGCGTCGACGGTTTCGAACTGCACCGTCTCGCCCGGTGCGATGCGCAGCCGCGGCGGGAACTGGTTGTTCCAGCCGTGGTGGATGTGCTGGCGGTGGATGCGTGTGGTGGTCGTGCGTGCTCAAGATCCGGCCTCCTACACGGCCACCGTGAGGGCGCCGTCGATCACCAGGTTCGTGCCCGAGATGCGGCTGGCCATCGGGCTGGAAATGAAGACCACGCCGTTGGCGACCTCGGCGGCGGTGCCGAAGCGGCCGGTGGGATTGACCTTCAGTGTCGATGCGAACAGATCGGGCATGTTCTTCTCGATGGTCTGCCAGATCCCACCGTCGAAGTACGTGTTACCCGGCGACGCGCAGTTGACGCGGATGCCTTTGCCGACGAGCTGGCGGCTCAAGCCCTTGGCGTAGTGGATGAGCGCGGCCTTCATCGCGCCGTAGGAGCCGGCGGCAAAGTCCACCTCGAAGCCCGACACGCTGGAGATCAGCACGATCGAGGCGCTGTTGGATTTCTCGAGAAACGGCACTGCCGCCTGCACCGCGTTGACCGCGTGCATCATGTCGACGCGAAACGACTTTTCCCAGGTGTCGGCGTTGTCGCCCACGGCCAGCGCGCTGACGTTGCACACCAGCGCGTCAATGCCACCCAACTCCTTGGCGCTGGCCGCGACCCAGCCCGACAGCGCCGCGCCGTCGGCCACGTCGAGCGCGCGCCCGAACGCGCTGACGCCCCTGGACTTCAACGCGGCCACCGCGATGCCGACCTCATCGGCGTTGCGGGCGCAGATCGCGACGTTGGCGCCCTCGGCGGCAAAGCCTTCGGCGATGGCGCGACCGATGCCCTTGCTGCCACCCGTGATCAGTGCCCGCTTGCCTTTGAGCCCGAGGTCCATGACGCACTCCTTGTCGGTGGATGAAGACGCGTTGTCAGCGGCTTGAAGTATGTCACCCGCAGTCGCCGCCTGCAGCGCGCTCATGCGCCCGGCGCGCCACGGGTCTACAGTTCGCTCGTGCGACGTGGTCTTCGACCCGGATTTTGCGGACGAGCCGACTGCAGGCCCGCTCGCTGGGCCCTGCTGTTGGCGCTGTCGCTGAGCAGCGTGGCGCGGGCCGCTGAGCCTGCGTCGGACGCGCGCGCCATACCCGCGGCGCTCAGCGCGCATGAACTGCGGCAGGTGCTGGCGCTGGGCCCGTGGCCGCCGGTGCCACGGCGCGATCCGGGCAACCGGGTGTCGGGCAACGTGTTGGCCATCGAACTCGGGCGACAGCTCTTTCGCGACCCACGCATGTCACCGGTGGGCTACATCGCTTGCGTCACGTGTCACCAGCCCGACCGCGCCTTCACTGACGTCAAGGCGCGTGCCCACGGCCTGGCTGATCTGCCGCGCAACACACCGGCGCTGGCCAACCTGAGTCTGCAGCGCTGGTACGGCTGGGGCGGCGCCAGCGACAGCCTATGGATGGCCAGCATCAAACCGATCCTCGACGCCCGCGAATTCAACGGCAACGCAGCAGTGGTGACCCGCCTGTTCACGCGCGAGCCCGACCTGGCCGCGTGCTACCGCCGCGTGTTCGGCGTATCAGCGTTGCGCAACCCGGAGCGCACGGTGGTCAACGTCGGCAAGGCGCTGGCCGCCTTCGTCGAAACACTGGTCACGTCGCGTACGCCGTTCGACGAGTTTCGCGATGCGCTGGCCGCTGGCGATGCTGAGCGCGCGGCCGCATATCCGCTGGCGGCGCAGCGCGGCCTGCAGCTGTTCGTCGGGCGCGCCGGTTGCGTGGACTGTCACAGCGGCCCCAACTTCTCGGACGGCCGTTTCCATTCTGGGGCCGCACCGGCCGACGACATGGCCGCCGCGGTGGCGCGCTCGCTCGCCGACGACGGCCGGCTCGGTGATGCACGTTATCTGAAAGCGAGCCGCTTCAACCTGCAGGGCGCCTACAACGACGACGCCAGCCGCCGCAACGCCGCGGCGACGCGGCACCTGGCGGTGAACGGCAGCTTCGCGGGGACGTTCCGCACACCCACGCTACGCAACGTCGCCGTCACGGCACCGTACTTCCACGATGGCCAGACGGAGCGCCTGAGCGAGGCTGTGCAACACACGCAGCCATCGTCGGCATCGACGTCCCTCGCCGCGCTGGGTGAGCCGCTGCAACTTGGCGAGGTCGACGACTTGGTCGCCTTCCTCGCCACGCTGACCGACGCCCACGGTCCGCGCCGTCCGTGGAACCCGTCGGGCCTGACGCGTTGCCCCTGAGCGCGCGCCTCAGGCCTGCCGCCCGCGCCGGCGCTTTGCATGCGCCGGCCCCTTTCGTAGGCACGGCCCGGCACGCAGTGTGCCGGGCCGTGTCCGACTCAGGCCTGCCAGACACCGTAGCCCTGTTCGCGCAAGCCGATCGCCAGCTCGACCTCCATCTCGCGCGCCGCCTCGTACGGCATCGGGTTGAACACCTCATAGAGCGCCGGCAGCAGTCGCACCCCGTAGTCGCGCACGAAGCGGTTGGCCTGGATGCCGGCCTTGTGTTTGTCGAAGCGCAGGTCGGGATCCAGGCCGGTCATGCCCACGTAGACCAACGGCTTGCCGAGTTGGTGATCGGGGTTGGCGCGGCGAAAGCCCGGCTCGTTCCACACGCGGTCGGAAAGCTCGACCACGTAGACATGGTGGTGCATGCGCGGGCGGCGGCGGGTGGCCATCTCGGTGTCGCGGTGAACGTCAAAGCCTTCGGGATGCCATTGGATGCATGGCCACCCGCGCGCAGCGTGGCCACGAGAGTCAGCGTGCGTGCTCGACCGACTGCTGGTGCGCCGCGCCCCACAGCTCATCCCAATCGGCACCGGCCATGTCGGTGGTGCGGCCGTCGGCGCCGAAGAAGCGGTTCGGGATCTGGAAGAGCGCGAGGAACACGCCGCCGTTGGGCGACCACGCACTGTGCCGGCTGCCCGCGGGACGCCAGATGAACTGGCCGGCCTTGCACTCGATGCCCGCATCCGGTCCGCTGCGATCGACCAGGTGGCCTTCGAGCACGAAGGTCTGTTCGATGCGTACATGCTCGTGATCGGGCAGCACGGTGCCCGGCGCCATGCGCGTGAGCGACGTCACCAGGCCGCTGGCGCGGTCGAACAAAAGGGTCTTGATCTCGATGCCCGGGTAGCGGGTCTTCTGCCAAGGCAGTGACTCGACGTCGACCAGTCGCGATGCCAGCGGGGCCAGCGCGGCATGGGCTTTCACATCGGGCGTGACGGCGGTGGTCATCGTGTCGCTCCTCGCAAGCTGCGCTCTGCATTATCGTGGCCTGCTTCGTTCCCACTGCAAGGATCGCCGCCACGATGTCGCCCCTGACGCTGGTGTTCAGCGCCTGCGCGTTTGCCAGCGGCTTTGCGCTGCGCATCGTCGACCCGCTGATCGTGCCGATCGCCCAGCGCTTCGAGATCACGCCGGCCACCGCGGCGCTGCTGACCTCGGCGTATGCGCTGCCCTATGCGCTGACGCAGCCTTTTCTCGGCCCGTTGGGTGATCGTTTTGGCAAGGTGCGTTGCATCCAGGCCTGCGTGGTGCTGCTGGCCTTTGCGCTGGTGCTGGGTGCGCTGGCCCCCAGCTTTCAGTGGTTGCTGGTTTCGCGCGTGCTGGCGGGTGCCTTTGCGGGCGGCCTGATCCCGCTGGTACTGGCGGGCCTGGGCGACGCTTACGATCTGCAGCAGCGCCAGGTGGTGGTGGGGCGGCTGCTGGTGGCGATCATCTCCGGGCAGATGCTCGGCTCGGCGGCGGCTGGCCTGGTGAGCGACGCCTTCGGTTGGCGCGCTGCGCTGGCGCTGGCAGCGGCAGTGGCGGTGGTGGCGTCGGCGTCCATCTGGCTTGCCGTGCCGCGCGCGCAGCGCGCAGCTGTGGTCGCGACGGTGCCGTCGTTTGCTGGCCTGTATGCCCGTGTGTTCGACAATCGCAAGGCGTTCTGGCTCTACGGCGCGGTGGTGGCCGAGGGCACGCTGGTGTTCGCGCCATTCCCCTACATGGGGCAGTTGCTGATCGAACACGCAGGCGGTGCGGCACCCACGCAGACGGGCCTGGTGCTGGCGGCCTTCGGCATCGGCGGCATCGCGTACGGCCTTGCAGTGCGCCGCATCGTCGTCGCGCTCGGCGTGCGCCGCATGTGCGCGATCGGCTCCGCGGTGCTGGCGGTGGCCTACGCAGGCTTCATCGTGTTGCCCACGTGGTGGCTCTATGCGCTGGTGATGGCGGTGTGCGGCCTGGCCTACTACATGCTGCACAACTGCCTGCAAATCGAAGCCACCGAGCTCGCGCCATCGGCGCGCGGCTCGGCGGTGGCGCTGTTTGCGTGCGGCTTCTTCGTCGGCCAGGCGCTGGGGCCGCCGCTGTTCGGCGCGCTGATGCATGCCGTCGGGTTCTCGTTCTCGCTGCTGGCGGTGGCGTTGGGCATTGCGCTGCTGGGCCGCGTGGTCGTACGCACCATCGTCGGCTGAGGGGCGGCACCACCGACACCCTGGATTGCCCGGGCCGGCGATTTGCCGCACCATCGCGGCAGCCGCGGAGGGTGGCTGAAGGGGTGCGCGTGAGGTCGAACGAAGACGAGCACGACGGCGACGCCGCCGGTTTCACGCTCGACCCGTCGCTGTTGGCCGAGCGCCGTGCAGCCGGCGAGCGCCGCATGCACACGGTGCAGATGCCGATCGTGCGAGCGGTGGGCTTCGCGATCGTGTGCCTGCTCGTCGTGCTCGACGACTGGCGCAGCCGGGTGCCACTGTCGAGCCCCGGGCTGCTGGGGGCTGATCGCCGCCAACATGGCGTATGCACTGTTGAGCTGGCCGCTGCTGCGCTGGGCCTGGGGCCGCGGCCGCATCGACTGGAGCCTGGTGCTTCTGCACCTCGACGTGCTGATGTGGCTGCTCAACCTGTACCACATCGAGTCGAGCACGCTGTTCTTCGGCTATTTCCTGCTGACGCGGGTGGCCGACCAGGTGGGCTTCGGCTTTCGCCGCGCGTTCTACTTCAACCACGTGGTGTGCGCAGCCTACCTCGCCTATTCGCTGTGGATCGCGGCGGTCGACCCGGCCCGCGCCCTGTGGACCGACCGCCTGGCCCTGCTGGTCACCATGTACATGCTCGGTGCCTACATGGCGACCACCGGCTCGGTGACCGAGCGGCTGCGCCGGCGCACCAACACCGCCATCCGCACCGCGCGCGATCTCGTCACCAGCCTGGAGCACCAGCGCCGCACGTTGCAGGCGCAGACCGTCGAGCTCGAACAGGCGCGTCGCCTCGCTGAATCGGCCAACGTGGCGAAGTCGCAGTTCCTGGCCACCATCAGCCACGAATTTCGCACGCCGCTCAACGGCATTCTCGGCACCACCGAGCTGCTGCTGGACAGCCCGCTCACGCCCAACCAGCGGCGTTTCGCGAAGACCGCGCACCTGTCGGCCACCGCGCTGCTGGCGCTGGTGGACGACGTGATCGACCTGTCGCGCATCGAGGCCGGCAAGTTCACGCTGCGCAACACCAGCTTCGACCTGCGCGCGCTGGTCGACGAGGCGATGGATCTGATGTCGGCGATCGCGCGCGACAAACCGATCGCGCTCGATCACCATTTGCCGTCGCAACTGCCCGAACGCTTGCTCGGCGACCCGGTGCGCCTGCGGCAACTGCTGGTGAACCTGCTGCACAACGGCGTGAAGTTCACCGACCGCGGCAGCGTCACGCTGTCGGTGTCGCTGCAGGGCCACGACGACGCGGGCGCGCTGCGGCTGCGCTTCGAGGTGCGCGACACCGGCCAGGGCATCGCGCAGGACTACCTCGACTCGGTGTTCGACGCCTTCACCCAGGCCGACGCGTCGACCACGCGCCGCCACGGCGGCAGCGGGCTCGGACTGGCGATTGCCAAGGACCTCACCGAGCTGATGGGTGGCCGCCTGGGCGTCGCATAGCCGCCTCGGTGAAGGCTCGACGTTCTGGTTCGAACTGGCGCTGCAGCCCGCGGTCGATGCACCATCCAAAACCCCGCCGCCACCGATCGAGATGGGCGAGTTGGCCGCGCACGTGCTGCTGGCCGAGGACGACAGCGTCAACCAGATGGTGGTCGAGGCCATGCTCACGCGCCTGGGCTGCATCGTCGAGGTGGCGGCCGATGGCCAGGCGGCGCTCGGCGTGGCCACGCGCCGGCGCTACGACCTGATCCTGATGGACTGCCACATGCCGGTGATGGACGGTTTCGAGGCGACGCGCCGCATCCGCGACGACGAGTTCGACCGCGGCCGTGGCCACACGCCGATCGTGGCGCTGACGGCCGATGCGCTGGCCGGCGACCGCGAGCGCTGCATCGAATCGGGCATGGACGACTACATGACCAAGCCGGTCAGCAGCGCGATGCTGGCCGCCTGCGTCGAACGCTGGACCGGTCGCAAGACGACGGCACCCTCGCAGTGGTGAGCGCCGGCGGCCCCGGCCCGCGACTCAGTGCAAAATCACGCACCCGCCACCGTGCCGCCGTGCAACAGGAGCTCTTGCGATGGCCAAAGGACAACAGCGCAGCAACAAGGAAGCCAAGAAACCCAAGAAGGACGCCGCCGGCGCCAAGCCGGTGACGCCCACAGTGACGGCTCCCATCACCACCACGATCATCGAGCGCGGCAAGAAGAAGGGCCCGTAGACTTGGCCGCTCGCCTTGCGACACCAGGCGGCGGCGTCGAATCGCGCGTTGATCTGACGGGTAGAACTCGGTGAGCGAGGCAAACATCTTGGGTCGGCGCGGGTGATCAGCGTGCCTGCCCCTCGGTCAATGCCTCGTTGATCGCATTCAACACACCGTCGGGCGACTCGGCCATCAGGTTGTGCCCGACCGGCAGCGTGACCACACGCGGCTTCAATGCAGCGACGATCGGCGCCACCGACTGCGGCGACGTCATCTGGTCACGCTCGCCGAGCACCAGCGTGACTGGGCACGCCACCTTGCGCGCAGCGGCTTCGAGGCCGGCATAGGCATCGCATGCGGTGAAGTCGGCGAAGAACAGGTTGCCGCCGCCGTAGCCGCGCTGCATGCGCCGCGCCAACGCGCGGTTGCTGCCGTGGATCGAGAAACCGGGCCCCGGGTGCGACGGCTTGGCCGCATGCGTCGAGTTCGACAGCGAGTTGACCAGGTCGATCGCTGCCAGCGCATCGCGCTGGCACAGCTCGAGCAGCTTGGGCGACACTTTCATCGGATACCCGCAGCCCACCATCACCAGCGCCCTGGCACGCTCGCCCAGCTGCGCCGCGGCCTCCAGCGCGATCAGCGAACCCATGCTGTGGCCCACCAGCGCGGTGCGGCGCAACCCGCTGGCTTCGACGAGGCTGGCCAACCAGCGGCCCGCGGCCTGCACACCCAGCGGCGCGCCGCCGCTGCGGCCATGCGCCGGCAGGTCCACTGCCAGCACCGCGTGGCCATGGTGAGCGAGGTAGCGGCTTTGCAGGATCCACACGCTGTGGTCGTGCAGCGCGCCGTGCACGAACGCCACGCCCGGCAGCGTGGGGTCGAGCGGCTTGCCGCCGGTGTAGGCGTAGGCGCTGTGGCCGTCGAGGTCGATGTTCATGCCGCGGCCGTCCTGCGCAGAGCCGCCTCAAGCAGGACAGCCGCCTCGGGGGCAGCGAACGCGAGTGAGCGTGGGGGATCATGATTTCTGCGCAGCCTTCAGCGCGCGGCCGAGGTCGTCGATCAGGTCGTCGGCATCCTCCAGGCCGATCGACAGCCGGATCGTGCCCGGCCCGATGCCGGCCTGCGCGAGCGCCGCATCGTCCATGCGGAAGTGCGTGGTCGATGCGGGGTGGATCACCAGCGAGCGGCAGTCGCCCACGTTGGCCAGGTGCGAAAAGATCTTCAGCGCCTCGATGAAGGCCTTGCCCTGCTGGCGCGAACCTTTGATGTCGAAGCTGAACACCGCGCCGCAGCCGCGTGGCAGCAGCTGCTTGGCCAAGGCGTGGTCAGGGTGCGACTCGAGCTCCGGGTAGCCGACGCTGCCGACCATCGCGTGGCCGCACAGGAACGCCACCACCTTGCGCGTGTTGGCCACGTGCCGCTCCATGCGCAGCGGCAAGGTCTCGATGCCCTGCAGGATCAGCCACGCGGTGTGCGGGCTCATGCAGGCACCGAAGTCGCGCAAGCCCTCGCGCCGCGCGCGCAGCAGAAAGGGGCCGGTGGTGCTCTCCTCGGCGAACACCATGCCGTGGAAGCCGCTGTACGGCTGGGTTAGCTCGGCGAAACGTTGCGAGGCGTTCCAGTCGAACCCGCCGCCGTCGACCAGCAGGCCACCGATCACCGTGCCGTGGCCCGACAGGAACTTGGTCGCCGAGTGGTAGACGAGGTCGGCACCGAGGTCGAACGGCTTCATCAGCCACGGCGTCGTGAAGGTCGAGTCGACCAGCAGCGGCAGGCCGTGATTCGTGCGCGATCGCGCTGACGCGCGGGATGTCGAGCACGTCCAGGCCGGGGTTGCCGAGCGTCTCGCCGAACAGCAGTTTCGTGTTGGGGCGGATCGCGGTGCGCCATGCGTCGATGTCGCGCGGCTTGACGAACGTGGTCTCGATGCCGAAGCGCGCCAGCGTGTAGTGCAGCAGATTGTGGCTGCCGCCGTAGAGCGCGCTGGAGGCCACCACGTGCGAGCCGGCACCGGCCAGCGTGGCGATCGCCAGATGCAAGGCGGCCTGGCCGCTGGCGGTGGCGATCGCGCCGACGCCGCCCTCCAGTGCGGCGATGCGTTCCTCGAGCACCGCATTGGTCGGGTTGCTGATGCGGCTGTAGACGTGGCCCGCGCGCTCCATGTTGAACAGCGATGCCGCGTGGTCGCTGTTCTCGAACACGAACGAGGTGCTCAGATGTATAGGTACTGCGCGTGCACCGGTTGCGGGGTCGGGTGCGGCTCCGGCATGCAGAGCCAAGGTGTCGAAAGCAGGATCGCTGTGGCCGGCCATGTCAGTCGGCGCAGGGCCGCTCCCAAGCCGACTGCGCCCCCCTGGGGGTGAGGCCGGACGAGCGCCAGCACCTGGGTGCTGGGGCTCGCCTGCCGAACCGCCCGTGCTTGCACGCGCGGCCGTGGACCAGCGAACGAAGTGAGTGTGGGGGTCGCATGTTCGGGGCCTCCGCGCTGTTGCGTCGAGGCATTGTGTGCTATGTTGGCTGCACGAAAAGCGTGCTCCAGTCGTGCCCGCGAGCGCTGCGCTGCTTGAGCGCGACTGGCGTGCCTGGCGAGGCGAGGGGTTCGAACAGGGAGACAGGTCATGAAGGTGAGCGACATCCTGCGCGTCAAGGGCGGCACGCTGTACACGGTGTCACCCGAGGAGCCGCTGCACGACGCGGTGAAGACCATGGCCGGCTATGACATCGGCTCGCTGGTCGTGATGGGCCATGGCGAGTTGGTGGGCATGCTCACGTTCCGCGAAGTGATCTCGGCGATCGTTGGCAACAACGGCAGCGTCGGCAACACGGCAGTGCGAACGGTGATGGACGATGCGCCGCTCACCTGCACGCCCGAGACCGAGATCGACGAGGTGCGCCGCATGATGCTGCAGCGTCATGCGCGCTACATGCCGGTGATGGAGCAGCGCACGTTGATGGGCGTGATCTCGTTCTACGACGTGGCCAAGGCGGTGGTCGACAGCCAGGACTTCGAGAACCGCATGCTCAAGGCCTACATCCGCGACTGGCCGGTCGAAGAAGACGCACCTCGGCCACAGGGCTGATTCACGGCGGCCGCACGAGGACGAAGGGCGCCGTCAGGCGCCCTTGCTTGTTTGCGCGCTACCCGTCGCAGCGGCCACGCCGTGAGCGCAGAATCAGTCGTTGGCCCGACTGTCACGCAGCCGGAACACCGACACCGCCTCGGCCAGCCGCGCGGCCTGCGCCTTGAGGCTTTCGGCAGCCGCAGCACCTTGTTCGACCAGCGCGGCGTTCTGTTGCGTCACTTCGTCGAGCTGGGTCACGGCCTGGTTGACTTGCATGATGCCGGTGGTCTGCTCGCCGCTGGCCACGCTGATCTCGCCGACCAGCGTGGTGACGTGGCGCACCTGGGCCACGATGTCGTCCATCGTGCTGCCAGCGTCTCGCACCAGGCGTGAGCCCGATTCCACCTTGTCCACCGAGGCGCCGATCAGGGCCTTGATCTCGTGCGCGGCGGCGGCCGAGCGCTGCGCCAGGCTGCGCACCTCGGCGGCCACCACCGCGAAGCCGCGGCCCTGTTCGCCGGCACGAGCGGCTTCGACCGCCGCGTTGAGCGCCAGGATGTTGGTCTGGAAGGCGATGCCGTCGATCACCCCGATGATGTCGACGATCCTGTGCGAGCTGTGCTGGATGTCGGTCATGGTCGAGACGACCTGGCCGACTACCTCGCCGCCGCGCGTGGCCACCTCCGACGCGCTGGCCGCCAGCTCGCTGGCCTGGCGGGCGTTGTCGGCATTGGTCTTGACCGTGCCGGTCATTTGCTCCATCGACGACGCCGTGCGCTGCAGGTTGCCGGCCTGCAACTCGGTGCGCGATGACAGGTCTTGATTGCCGGCGGCGATCTCTCCGGTGGCCGTGGCCATCGAGTCGATGCCGCGGCGAACCTCGGCCACCACGCGGTGCAGCGACTGCTGCATCTGCGCCAATGCGTCGAGCAGCTCGCCGATCTCGTCACGGCGCTGGCATTCGATGGTGCGCGACAGGTCGCCGGCGGCAATCGTGTGCGCCGCGGCCACGGCCTGGCGCAGCGACTGGCCGATCGAACGCAGGGTCAGCAGCATCACGGTGGCGATCACGGCCATGCAGGCCAGCGCCAGGCCGATCGAGAGCCCGGACAGCATGCGGTTGTCGTTGCGCGCCGCCTCGAACGTGGCGCGCGCCGAGGCTTCGGTCAGCGGGATCAGCGTCTGCAGCGGCTTGATGAAGGCCTTGTGCGCGAGCGGCCAGTCGTCCTCGAGCACGGTGGTGATCTGCTTGTTGTTCTTGGCGACATAGGCCTGCTCCAGCTTGGCGAGCAGCGCTGGAATGTGTTCCCAGCCTTGCTTCATCGACGCGCGCTCGGCGGCTTGCTCGGCCGTGTCAGCGCTGCCGTCGGCGGTTTCGACGTTCTTCCAGGCCTTGATGATGTCGTCGCGCGCCTCGCGCAAATGGTTCAGCGACCCGGGCACCGGCATCAACTCCAGCAGCACGCCGGCCGCGCGGAAGCGCAACTCGCGCAACTGGGCGTCGATCTTCTGCTGCTGCATGGCCTGATGCACGCTGCCCGCGTACACCGCCTCCAGTGCGCGCGTGTTGCGCTGGCCGGAGTACAGCGTGAAGCCGGCCAGCACCATGGCGGCGATCATCGCCATGCCGCCGGCCAGCAGCAGCCGCGTGCGGATCTTGAGGTTTCCCATCACGATGTCCGTTTGCTGTGGGTAGCGCCGCCTCGGCGGCGCAGCGGCCTTAGCTGATCACTGTGTCGGCAGGCCTTTGGCCACCCACTCTGGCATGCCGCCGCGCATCCAGTTGATCTGCTTGTAGCCGGCGTCGCGGGCCTGCACCGAGGCCTTGTAGCTCTTCCAGCATTCGCCGGAATTGCAGAAGAACACCAGTGGGGCGTTCTTGTCGGCAGGCAGCTTGGCGAGGTCGAAGCTGTCCTGCGACTTGTCGAACGCCACGTCTTTGGCGCTCTTTTCCTTGTAGGGCACGCTGACTGCGCCCTTGACCGTCTTCTCCGCGTACTCGGCGGCGACCCGGGTATCGATCATCGGCACGCCCTTGGCCTGCAGGTCGCGTGCCTGCTCGGCGCTGACCAGCTTCACGCCGTCGAGGGTGCTGGGGGTTTCGGCGGCCCAAGAGGATGTCGCCATGCTCAGGCTGAGGGCGGTTGCAGCCAGCAGGTTTTTTGAAATGCGTTGCAAGGCAAGGTCCTTCTGAAGTGATGTCTGCGGGTCGTGTCCGGGCGCCCGTCGGGACTCAGGCTCCCGCTGGCAATGCAGGACGGCCGGACTGCAAGGAGCCTTCGAGGCTTCCCTGGCGAAGTGTGGTCTGCGCGTTGCGTGTCCAAAAGCGGAAAGTGGGTCGGTTTGGCGCCGCATATCGGACTCATTGGCGCCTGTGACGGGGCGCCGGTCGAGCGCAGGCGCCGGAGGCCGGCGGCTAGAATCGATGCAAAGGCGATCCCTCGTTGCCGCGCCGCGGCGCTGCGAGCGCGACGGCCCACTCGCATGTCCGGCAGCACCTTCGGCCACCTGTTTCGTGTCACCAACTTCGGCGAAAGCCACGGCCCGGCCATCGGCTGCGTGATCGACGGCTGCCCGCCCGGCATGGCGTTGAATGAGAGCGACATCCAGCCCGACCTCGACCGTCGCCGCCCAGGCACCAGCCGCCACGTGACGCAGCGCAACGAGGCCGACAAGGTCGAGATCCTGTCGGGCCTGTACGAGGGCGTGACCACCGGCACGCCGATCACCTTGCTGATCCGCAACGAGGATGCGCGCAGCCGCGACTACGCCAACCTGCTCGACACCTTTCGCCCGGGCCATGCCGACTACACGTACTGGCGCAAGTACGGCCTGCGCGATCCGCGCGGCGGTGGCCGTGCCTCGGCGCGGCTGACTGCACCCATGGTGGCGGCCGCCGCGGTGGCCAAGAAGTGGCTGCGCGAACAGCACGGCACCCGCTTCGTCGGCTGGATGAGCCAGATGGGCGACATCGCGATTCCATTCGTCGACGAAGCGCAGATTGCGAGCAACCCGTTCTTCGTGCCCAACGCAGCGATCGTGCCGACGCTGGAGGCTCACATGGATGCGCTGCGCAAGGCAGGCGACTCGTGCGGCGCGCGCATCACGGTCACCGCGCAGGGCGTGCCGCCCGGCCTGGGCGAGCCGCTGTTCGACAAGCTCGACGCCGAGATCGCCTACGCGATGATGGGCATCAACGCGGTCAAGGGGGTCGAGATCGGCTCGGGCTTCGGGGTCGTCACGCAAAAGGGCAGCGAGCACGGCGACGAGCTGAGCCCCGAGGGCTTTCGCTCCAACCATGCCGGCGGCGTGCTCGGCGGCATCTCAACGGGCCAAGACCTGGTGGTGTCGATCGCCGTCAAGCCCACCAGCTCGATTCGCCTGCCGCGTGCGTCGATCGACCGCAGCGGCGTGCCCACCACCGTCGAGACCCACGGCCGTCACGATCCGTGCGTGGGCATCCGCGCCACGCCGATCGCCGAGGCGATGCTGGCGCTGGTGGTGATGGACCATGCGTTGCGCCACCGCGCGCAGAACGCCGACGTGCAGGTACCGGTGCCGCCGATCGCGGCCGCCGCCCCGGGCACGCCGCGCCGATGAGCGCCGCGCGGGCGCGGCGCCAGGGGTGTCATGACCAGCGGCGCCACGCTGCGCCCCTTTGCGCATGCCTGGTTCTGCTACTTCGCCGCGATCGGCGCGTACTCGCTGTACGCGCCGCTTTGGTTTCGCGACCAGGGCCTGAGCGCGCTGGCGATCGGTTCGATCGCCTCGCTGCAGTCGTGGACTCGCGTGTTCGCGCCCTATACCTGGGCCTGGATGGCCGACCACACCAACCGGCGCCGCATGCTGCTGCGTCTGGCCGGCGCGCTGTCGGTGCTGTTCGCGCTGGCGCTGGCGGTGGCAGGCTCGTACGGCGTCGCCGCGGTCACGGTCTTCGTGGTGCTGCTGTTCATCGCCAATGGCGCCGTGATGCCGTTGACCGAGGCGTCGCTGGCACATCAGCTCAATCTGGCCTCGGGCGGCGGCGGTGCCGGTGGCCGCTACGGCCGCACACGAATGTGGGGTTCGGTCGGCTTCACGGTGGCGGTGGTGCTGGTGGGCATGCTGTTGCATGCGCTGGGCGTGCTGGCCTGGCCCTGGCTGGAGGTGGGCCTGTGGCTGCTGCTGGCGTTTGCGCTGTGGCGGCTGCCGCTGATGAGCGACCCCACCCATCACGAGGCTGCGCCGGCGGGCGCACTGGCCGTGCTGCGGCAGCCCGAAGTGGCGTGGTTCTTCGCAGGCGTGTTCCTCACGGTGCTCGCGCACGTGAGCCTGTATGCGTTCTTCTCGCTGTTCGCGGTGTCGTTCGGCATGAGCGAAACGGCGATCGGCCTGCTGTGGTCGGTTGGCGTGCTGGTCGAGATCGTGTTCTTCTGGACTCAGGGGCACTGGTTCGAGCGCCTGTCGATGCACAACTGGCTGGTGCTGGCGGCGCTGGTGGCGGCGTTGCGCTTTGGCGCGATGGCGGCATTCGGCAACTTCATGGTGGTGCTGCTGTTGACCCAGCTCACCCATGCCGTGACGTTCGCGGCCCAGCACGCCGCCTGCATCACGCTGGTGGCGCGTTACTTTCCCGGCCGGTTGCGCGGCCGCGGCCAGGCGCTGTACACCACGCTTGGCTACGGCCTGTCGGGCGTGGTGGGCGGGGTGGCCGGCGGTGCGCTGATCGAGCGCTGGGGCTATCCGGCGGTGTTCTGGGCCTCCAGCGGCGCGGCGCTGCTGTCGGCGCTGTGCCTGCTGCGCTCGCGGCGCCACGCCGAGGCTGCTGCCGCAGCGTGCTAGGGGATTCACAACGGCGGCCGGGGCTGTCATCCTTTTGTCGCAGTTCATCGCACGGCGCTCGCAGTTCGTCGCACATGGGGCCCGCCCCGGGGCCACGTTCGCCTAGACTCGCGCCGCCACGGATGGCAGCCAGAACATGAAGCGTGCGCGCAAACCCTGGATCATCGGCGTCGCCGTGGCGCTGGTGGTTGGCATTGCCGCGGCGGTGGCGGTGGGCCGCAGCAACATGCAGCGCGACAAGGACAAGGCGGCCGTGACGCTGGAGTTCGAGGTGCGCGAGGTGGTGCGCCCGCAGTGGGTCACGATGCCGGCGACGATCGAGTTCTCCGGTCCGCTGGTGGCGCCCGACACGGCGGTGGTGCGCGCCAAGGCCGCCGGCACGCTGGTGGGCCTGACGGTGCAGGAGGGCTCGCGCGTCAAGGCCGGACAGTCGCTCGGCCGCATCGACCTGGCCGAGCTGATGAGCCGCAGCAACGAGCGCCAGGCCAGCGCCGACGCGGCGCGCGCCGCGCTGGCGCAGGCCGAGCGCACGCACGCCAGCAACGAACGGCTGGCCGCGCAGTCGTTCATCTCGCCGATCGCGCTGGAGACCTCGCGTTCGCAGGTCGACAGCGCGCGCGCGATGTACGAGGCGGCGGTGGCCCTGCTCGATGTCAGCAAGGTCAGCCTGCGCGAGGCCGCCCTGGTGGCGCCCATCAGCGGCATCGTCGCCAAGCGCCACGTGGTGCCAGGCGAAAAGGTCACCGTCGAGCAGACGCTGCTGACGATCGTCGACCTGAGCCGGCTCGAGTTGGCGGGCCTGGTGGGCACGCACGAGGTGCCGCGCCTGCAGCCCGGCATGGCGGTGCGGGTGCGCGTCGAGGGCATGCCCGCGCCGGTCGTGGGGCGGCTGGCCCGCATCGCCCCGGTGGCAGAGCCCGGCACGCGATCGATCGGCGTCACGATCGCACTCGACAACCCGAAGGAAACCTTGCGCGCCGGCCAGTACGCGCTGGCGCGCGTCGAGCTGGCCGACGACACCAAGCGCCTGACGGTGCCGCTGGCGGCGCTGGGCAGCACGTCGGGGCAGGACCAGGTGTGGGTGCTCAGCGACGGCACCTTGCTGCGCCGCGCGGTGACGCTCGGCCGGCGCGACGAGGCGCGCGGCCGCGTCGAGGTGCTGAGCGGCCTGACCGAGGACGCTCAGGTGCTCGGCGTGCGCTTCGACAACCTGCGCGAAGGCGCTAAGGCGGCGGTGGTGGCTGGCAAGCCGGCCAAGCCCGACGTCGCGACGTCGGGCAACACCGCGCCGATGCGCTGAGCGCCACACAAGTAACCCCGCTGTATGTGGATCACCCGCGTTGCCATCCACAACCCGGTGTTCGCCACCATGGTGATGGTGGCGCTGTGCGTGCTGGGGATGTTTTCGTATGCGCGTCTGAACGTCGAGCAGATGCCTGACGTCAGCCCGCCGGGCGCCTTCGTCGACGTGAGTTATCCCGGCGCCTCGCCCGAAGCGGTGGAGCGCGAGGTCACCAAGCCGCTGGAGGAAAATCTCAACTCGATCGCCGGCATCAAGCGCATCACGTCGCGCAGCTTCGAGGGCCGCAGCCAGACCAGCGTGGAGTTCACGCTCAACGCCGACCTGAACCGGGCCATGCAGGAGCTGCGCGACCGCGTGGCGGTGGCGCAGGCCGCGTTCCCGCGCGACGCCAAGCAGCCTTTCGTGCAGCGCTTCAACATCGACAACGCGCAGCCGGTGGTGGTGATGGCGCTGTTGTCGCCATCGCGCTCGCCGCGTGAGCTGTCGATTCTCGCCGAGCAGGTGGTTGCCAGGCGGCTGACCCGCATCGAAGGGGTGGCCACGGTCGACCTGTCGGGTCTGGCCACCCGCGAGGTGCGCATCGACCTCGACCCCGCGCGGCTGCGCACCTACGCCATCACGCCGGCCGAGATCGTGACCGCACTGCGTGAGGCCAACGCCGACCAGCCGGTGGGTCTGCTGTCGGACCGCACGGCCGACGCCATCCTGCGCGTCGAAGGCCGCGTGCGCGACCCGCGGCGCTTTGCCGAAACCGTGGTCGGCAAACGCGGCAACCTGCCGCTGACGCTGGCCGATCTGGGCACGCTGGTCGAGCGCGAGCGCGAGCCCGAGTCGCTGGCGCGCATCAACGGCCAGCCGGCGGTCAGCCTGAATGTGTTCAGGCAGCAGGATGCCAACGTCGTGCTCACCGGCGAAGCGGTGAAGGCGGCGATGGACGAGCTGCGCAAGACGCTGCCAGCCGGCGTGGAGCTGCGCCTGATCTACGCGTCGAGCGACTTCATCAAGGGCGCGCTCAACGGGCTGCAGCGCACGCTGATCGAAGGCGCGCTGCTGACCATCGCCATCGTGTTTCTGTTCCTGCACTCGTGGCGCTCCACCGTGATCACCGCGCTGACGCTGCCGATCGCGGTGATCTCGAGCTTCATCGCGGTGTATGCATTCGGCTTCACGCTCAACTTCATGACGATGATGGCGTTGAGCCTGTGCATCGGCCTGCTGATCGACGACGCCATCGTGGTGCGCGAGAACATCGTGCGCCACGTCGGCATGGGCAAGGACCACCACCGCGCCGCGCGCGAGGGCACCGACGAGATCGGCCTGGCGGTGATGGCCACCACCTTCGCGCTGTGCGCGGTGTTCGTGCCGGTGGCCTTCATGGGCGGCATCGTCGGCAAGTTCTTCTATCCGTTCGGCATCACGGTGGCGGTGGCGGTGCTGGTGAGCCTGTTCGTCAGCTTCACTCTCGACCCGATGCTGTCGGCGGTGTGGCGCGATCCGCCGTCGCACCGCCTGCGCGACATGCCGGTGCTGGGCGCCTTGATGCGCGCCACCGACCACGGGCTGGACGTGCTGCACATGGTGTACGAGCGGCTGATCCACTGGGTGTTCTCGGGCCGGCGCTACGGCTTCATCGGACCGCGCGGCATCGTACTGGCGGTGGGCTTGCTGAGTTTCGTCGGCGCGATCGGGCTGGCCAGCGTGGTGGGCAGCGAGTTCGTGCCGCAGACCGACCAGGCATTCACCCAGCTCTCGCTGCGCATGCCGGTGGGCGCGAGCCTGGAGCGCACCGACGACAAGGTGCGCCAGGTCGAAGCGATCGTGCGCGCCTTCCCCGAGGTGAAGACCTTGTCGACGCAAGTCGGCGGGCAGGGGCAAGGCTTTGCGGTCGGGCGCAACCAGGCGACGCTGAACATCGCGCTCACCGAGCGCAGCGAGCGCAACCGCAGTCAGAAGGAAGTCGAAGAGGCGATGCGCAGCGCGATCGCCAAGATCCCCGGCATCGAGGCCTCGCTCGGCTTCGACCGCCCGATCTACGTGGCCATCCTCGGCAGCGATTCGGAGGGTCTGGCGCGCATCGCCACCGAGTTTGCCGAGCAGGTGAAGAAGATCCCCGGCATCGCCGACGTCGATCTGTCGGTGAAGCCGGGCCTGCCGGCGTATGCGGTGCGCCTGAAGCCCGGCGCCGTGCGCGAGCTGGGGTTGACGACGCCGCAGCTGGCGTCGTCGCTGCGCGCCTACGTCAACGGCGAGGTCGCGACCTACTGGACGACACCCGACGGCGAGCAGGTCGAGGTGCTGGTGCGGCTTCCTGTCACGCAGCGCGAGCGCATCGACCAGATGCGCTCGCTGCCAGTGGCGTTCTCGAAAGACGGCGCGGCGATCCCGCTGGAGGCGGTGGCCGACATCGAGCCGGTGTTCAACCCCGACGTGATCCGCCGCCAGAACCTGCAACGCCGCGAGGCGATCTTCGCCGGCGTGCATGGCCGTCCGTCGGGTGACGTGGGCAAGGACGTCCAGGCACTGGTCGACGCCACCGTGCTGCCGCCGGGCTACAGCTTCGACATCGGCGGCGCCACCCGCGATCAGCAGGAAGCGTTTGCCGCCATGCTGGCCGCGATGGTGCTCGCGGTGATCTTCATCTACATCGTGCTGGCCAGCCAGTTCGGCAGCTTCCTGCAGCCGATCGCCATCATGGCGTCGCTGCCGCTGGCACTGATCGGCGTGATGCTGGCGCTGCTGTTCTGGCGCAGCACATTGAATGTGTTCTCGATGATCGGCCTGGTGATGCTGATGGGCCTGGTGACCAAGAATGCGATCCTGCTGGTGGACTTTGCCAACCAGGCGCGCAAGGCCGGCGCATCGGTGGCCGATGCGCTGCTGCAGGCGGGCCTGACGCGCATGCGGCCGATCATGATGACCACCGGCGCGATGGTGTTCGGCATGCTGCCGCTCGCGCTGGCGCTGAACGACGGCGGCGAGATCCAGGCACCGATGGGCCGCGCCATCATCGGCGGCGTGATCACCTCGACGCTGCTCACGCTGGTGGTGGTGCCGGTGATCTACAGCTTCGTCGTGCGCGAGCGCAAGGGCGCGGCTGTGCCCGTCGCGGCCGCCGGCGGTCTGCGGCCGATGCCGGCGGACCGCGACTGACTGCTTGCGTGAAGCTGCGCGGCCCCCGGGGTCGTGAAGCGATTCACGCCAGCCCGACCGGGCGCATGCCAAAGCCCTCAAGCGCCGCGCGTGGCGGCCGATAGCGCCGCATGGGGCAGCCTGTGTTGGCTCGGTCCCGAACATCTCGAACTGCCCACCGCGCGGCGCACGATGATCAACTTGGCGAAAGACCGGCGACCGCTGGTGCTGTGGGTTTTCACGTTGCTGGCCGGCCTGGCCGTCGTCGGCGGCGTGATGCGATCGGTGGCGGTGCGGGTGATCGCGCGCACCGCCGAGGAATCGGCATTGCACTACGCGCAGGTGCTCGGCGCCGCGGTGCCGGGCCTGCCGGCGCTGATGAAAACAGGCCGCATCGACCCCTACACGATCGATCAGCTGAAGGGCCTGCGCCGCGTCGGCACCATTTTCCGCTTCAAGCTGTACGACCGCGAAGGCCGGCAGCTGTTGGTGTCCGACGATCTCGACCGCTTGGCCAGTGACCCGGCGTCGGGCGGCGGCATGCTCGGCGACGAGCACGGCGAACAAAGCGCAGTGGTCAAGTCGCTGGTACTCGGCGGCAAGAACTTCATCGAGCTGCAAGACGGCGCTGGTCGGCCGGATCGACCCGCCAGCTACAGCGAAGCCTATGTCCCGTTGCTGCGCGACGGCGCGCTGCTGGGCGTGGTCGAGGTCTACGTCGACCAGACCGACCTGATGGGGCGCGCGATGCGCACGCTCGTCTTTGTCGCGCTGGTGGTCACAGCGGTGCTGGCGGTGCTCGGCTCGATCGGCGCGATGCAGTGGTCGCGCAGGCTGCGCGCGCAGCGCAGGGCAGAGGAGCGGGTGCACTACCTGGCGCAGCACGATGTGCTGAGCGGTGCGCTCAATCGCGCCAGCTTCAACGACGAGCTGGAGCGTGCAGCGTGGCGCGCCGAAGAGGGCGGGTCCGGATTTGCGGTGCTGTGCGTGGACCTCAACCGTTTCAAGGAAGTCAACGACAGCCTCGGCCACGCCGCCGGCGACGAGGTGTTGCGTCAGGTGTCGCACCGCCTGCACGCGCTGCTGCGCCACGGCGACCATGTGGCGCGGCTGGGTGGCGACGAGTTCGCGGTGCTGCAAAGCGGCGTCGAGGGCCCGCACGACGTGGTGACGCTGGCGCAGCGCGTGGTGGAGTCGCTGGCGGCGCCGTACCAGTACGACGGCCACACGATCACCAGCGGCGGCAGCGTCGGCGCTGCGATCTACGGCGCCGACGGCAAGCAGGCCGACGAGCTGCTGCGCAGGGCCGATCTGGCGCTGTACCGCGCCAAGAGCGACAGCGGCGGCTTCAGCTTCTACGAGGCGAAATTGGACCAGCAGCTGCACGAGCGGCGCCAGCTGGCGCACGAACTCGGCGTCGCGATCGAGTCCGGCGACATGTCGCTGCACTACCAGCCGCTGTACGCCGCCGACGGCGTCACGCTGACCGGCTACGAGGCGCTGGCGCGCTGGCAGCATCCGACTCGTGGCAACGTGCCGCCGGCCGACTTCATTCCTGTGGCCGAAGAGACCGGACTGATCGAGCCGCTGGGCCGTCAGGTGCTGCGGCGCGCCTGTGTCGAGGCAGCGACCTGGCCCGATCCGCTGACGGTGGCCGTCAACCTGTCGGCCGCTCAGTTTCGCAACGACGGCATCGTGCGCACGGTGGTCGACGCGCTGGCCGATACGGGGCTGGCGCCCGAGCGCCTGGAGCTCGAGATCACCGAGTCGCTGCTGATGGTGGACACCGACCGTGTGGTGCGTGCGCTGCATGCGCTGTCGTCGCTGGGCGTGCGCATCGCGATGGATGACTTCGGCACCGGCTATTCGAGCCTGGCCTACCTGTGGCGCTTTCCGTTCGACAAGTTGAAGATCGACCGCGCCTTCACCAAGGGTCTGGCCGAGGACCCCAAGGTCAACCTGATCGTGCGCTCGATCGTATCGCTGGCGCACTCGCTGCAGATCCGCGTCAACGCCGAGGGCGTGGAGACCGATGGCCAGATGCGTGCGCTGCAGAAGCACGGCTGCGACGAGCTGCAAGGCTTTCTGCTGGGTCGGCCGCAGCCCGCCGACAAGCTGTCGCACGACAACGTTGCCTCCGGACCGCCTGCGCGGCCGGAGGTGCCGGAATCGGCCTTCGTGGGTCTGCCGACGATGCCGGCGCCGCTGTAGCGGCTGGGCTGCGCTACTGCGAGACGTGAATCACGTCGCGCAGCATCGGATAGATGTGCTGCTGCCAGCGCCGGCCGCTGAACACGCCGTAGTGGCCGACCCCCGCCTGCACGGTGTGCGTGCGCATGTAGGGGCGCAGCTTCGTGCACAGGTCTTGCGCGGCCAGCGTCTGGCCCGGCGCGCAGATGTCGTCGCGCTCGCCCTCCACCGTGACCAGCGCGGTGCGGCGGATCGCCGACGGGTCCACTCGACGGCCGCGCCAGGTGAGTTCGCCGCGCGGCAGCATGTAGTCCTGGAAGATCAGCCGCACCGTCTCGAGGTAGAACTCCGCCGGCAGGTCCGACACCGCCAGGTACTCCTCGTAGAAGCGGCGGATCGGCTCGGTGGCCTCGCGGTCGTCGTCGACCAGGCCCTGGTAGTAGCTGCGAAAGGCGTCGATGTGGCGCTGCCGGTTCATGCCCATGAACGCGCCCACCTGCACGAAGCCCGGGTAGACGCGCCGCCCGGCGCCGCGCAGCGGCAGCGGCACGGTGGAGATCAGGTTGTGCTCGAACCACTCGATCGACTTGCTGGTGGCCAGCGTGTTGACCGCGGTCGGGCTGATGCGGCAGTCGATCGGGCCGGCCATCAGCGTCAGGCTGGCCGGCGTGCGCCGGGTCGTCGTCTTCCGACATCAGCGCGATGGCGGCCAGCGCGGCCACGCACGGCTGGCAGATCGCCATCAGGTGCGAGCCCGGGCCCGAGCGCGCGCATGAACTCGCATCAGGTGCTCGGTGTACTCGTCGAGGCCGAAGCGGCCCGTCGCGCAGCGGCACGTCGCGCGCGTTGTGCCAGTCGGTCACGTAGACGTCGTGGTCGCGCAGCATGCGTGCGCACGGTGTCGCGCAGCAGCGTCGCGAAGTGGCCCGACATCGGCGCCACGACCAGCACGCGCGCCTGCGGCGGTGCGCCGACCTTGGCAAAGCGGGTGCAGGGTGGCGAACGGCGTGGCGCGCCACGGTCTCCTCGAGCACCGACCTCGTGCCGTCGGCGACGCCTGCGTGATGCCCCACGGCGGGCCGCGCGGTGCGTGATCTCGGCCAGCCGCATCACCTCGCAGCGCGGCGGCCAGGTGGCGCTGCGGCCGGTGCCGGCGCCCGAAGGTGGCCGTTGAGCAGCACCGGCACCGCGGCGCGCGCCCATTGCGCGCAGCGGCCACAGGGCCTCGGCCTGTTGCTCGGTAGGCGGTCGTACAGCATGGCGCTGGGCGTGGGCATGCCCGTCTGCACAGCAACTTGCGCGCCAGCGCGCGGCGACCGGCCGCTGTGGCACTGGCCTTGCTCGACATCGTCGACGCCGACCCGCTCGCAGCGGCCGCCCAGGAGACACGCCATGGTCCGCAGCCACCGCCGCCAAGCCCGTCCGCAGCAAGGCGCCGCAACGCCCGCGGCCGGCGCCGGCCACCGCGCGCGCCTCGCTGACGCTGTCGAGCAAGAACTACTCGTCGTGGTCGCTGCGCGGCTGGCTGCTGGCGCGCTTCGCCGGCCTGGAGTTCGACGAGGTGATGGTCTCGCCCGACGACGCCGACGCGCGGCGCGAGCTGCTGCTGCTCGCGCCGTCGATCCTGCGTGCCGTGCCTCACGCACGAGGGCGCGAAGGTCTGGAACACGCTGGCGATCGCCCAGTACCTCGACGAGGCGTTCCCCGGCGCCGGCCTGCTGCCCGACGAGCGCGATCGCGCGCGCGCACTGCCGCTCGATCTGCGGCGAGATGAACTCGGGCTTCGCCAACCTGCGCTCGTCGCTGCCGATGAACCTGAAGGCGCGCCACCCGAAGCACCAAGATCTGGGCCGGCGCGCATGCCCGACATCGAGCGCATCGTCGAGATCTGGACGCGACTGCCTGGCCGCGCTACGGCGGGCCGTATCCTGTTCGGCGCGCAGCGCACGCATGGCCGACGCGATGTACGCGCCGGTGGTGACGCGCTTCCTCACCTACGACGTGCCGCTCGACGCGGCGTGCGCCGCCTACTGCCAGACGATCATGGCGATGCCCGAGATGAGCGAGTGGACTCGCGGCGGCGCAGCGCGAGCCCGAGGAGATCGAAGAGCTCGACATGGAGTTCTGAGCCGCCGCTTGCTCGTCGCGTCAGGCAGGCTCTCGCCGTCGCGGGCACCGGGCACGGCCGCCGGCCGCCATGTCGATGGTCTTGAAGTCCGCCGGGCCGACGATCTCCAGGTACTCCATGTCGGGCGAGTAGTCGAACAGGTAGTGCACGATGCCGGGCCTCTGGTGCACGCAGTCGCCGGCCTCGACCAGCGTTTCGTTGTCGCCGTACATGAAGCGGGCCCAGCCCTTGAGCATGATCACGATGTGGAAGTCCGCCTCATGGCGGTGCCAGCCGGTGCCCTTTTCGGGTGCTTCATGCGCCTTGACGAGCTGCGCCAGCACGCGGCCGGCGGTGGCCTCTTCGATGCCCAGGTCGCGGTAGAGGAAGAAGTCGCGCAGCCCCTCGCCACGCCAGGGCGTCTGGCCGTCTTTGACATGCGAAAAGCGGGTCGTCGTGCCGTCGAGCATGGAGAACTCCAGCGGTTTGAATGCCGCGCGGCACGCATAACGCGTTCCAAGTTGGCCGGCGGCGGCGCTAGATGCTCGGCTGGCTGCCTGCCGTCAGATGTTGTCGAGCCCTGCCTCGCAGGCCTCGCGCTCCTCGGAGGTTCGCTTGGCACGGCAGCGGGCCACGCTGTCGTCGATGCCGCCGGTCGTGGGACCGGCCCGAGATGATCCCTTGCCAAACGGCACGGTGAGTTGCGGCACGGTCTGACGTTCCGGCCGGAGATCACCGGGGATCGTGGCTCCTTTGCTCCGTTGCACAGCAGGAGCTTCGGGCTGCGGCATCGGCATCGGCGCCAGGCGCGGCTTGTTGCTGGGCGCAGGGGGTGCCGACGCCGCCGACGCGGCGGGCGCGGCGGGTTGCGTTTGCGCTATCGCTGGGCCGATCGCCATCGTCGCGAGAACCAGCGTTGCCAGCAACCGTTTCATGTGCGCCTTTTCATCGTGACCTGACGGGCCGAGAACGAGGTTCGATTCTAGAGGGCCATCGGATGCCGACGGATCCGCAGCGGTGCGCTTGACGATGTGCAAAGTCGCGTTGGCTGTTCAAGGCGTGCGCTTTGCCGCGGACGCGTTCGCGAGATCGCAGGCCATCACCTCGGCCTCGAGGCCCTGCGCCTCTTCGGCGGCATCGTTGAGTTCGACCTTGACGCCGTTCGGGTCAGGGCGCGAACAGGAGTGGATATGGCGCTCGAAGCACGGCGGCGGTCCGCCGCTGCGTGGAAGCGCCAGCGTTCGCCAGCGGCAGCGAGAGCCTCGGCGTGCGTCTCGCGACTCTGCCCGCCACCGGGTTCGGCGAACTGATCGCCAAGGAAGACGCCGATGCGCGCGCTTGTGCTGTTGATCGGATTGAAAAAGTGACTACCCTCAGCGCGGATGATCATTCAAGTCAAGGTCAAGCCCAACGCGCGGGTCAGCACGCTTGACGAAGCCAGCGACGGCACCTTCGTCGCCCGCATCAAGTCGCCGCCGGTCGACGGGCGGGCCAACGCAGAGCTGATCGAACTGGTGGCTCGCCGCTTTCGATGCGGCAAGGCCGCGGTGTCGATCAAGGCTGGAGCGTCGTCACGCACCAAGTGGGTCGTGATCGACACGCTCTAGCACCACCGGGGCGGATCAGCGCACGCGCTCAGCACTCGACGACGTTCACCGCGAGCCCGCCGCGCGAGGTCTCCTTGTACTTGGTCTTCATGTCGGCGCCGGTCTCGCGCATCGTCTTGATGACCTTGTCGAGCGACACGTGGTGCGTGCCGTCGCCGCGCAGCGCCATGCGCGCGGCGTTGATCGCCTTGCACCGAGGCCATCGCGTTGCGCTCGATGCACGGGATCTGCACCAGGCCGCCGACCGGGTCGCAGGTGAGGCCGAGGTGGTGCTCCATGCCGATCTCGGCGGCGTTCTCGACCTGCGCCGGCGTGCCGCCGAGCACGGCGCACAAGCGCGCCGGCGGCCATCGAGCACGCGACGCCGACCTCGCCCTGGCAGCCGACTTCGGCGCCGGAGATCGACGCATTCTCCTTGTAGAGAATGCCGATCGCGGCGGCGGTGAGCAGGAAGTCGAGCACGCCGCGCTCGTTCGGCGCCGGGCACGAAGCGCGCGTAGTAGTGCAGCACCGCGGGCACGATGCCGGCGGCGCCGTTGGTCGGCGCGGTGACGACGCGGCCGCCGGCGGCGTTCTCTTCGTTGACGGCGAGCGCGTAGCAGGTTGACCCAGTCGAGCACGATCAGCGGATCGTCGCGCGCGGCGTCGGGCTTGCGCGGTCAGCGCCGGCATGCAAGGCCGGCGCGCGGCGTCGCACCTTGAAGCCGCCCGGCAGCATGCCGGCGGTGGCGCAGCCGCGCGCGACGCACGCCTGCATCGTGTGCCAGATGCGATCGAGCCCGGCGTCGGTTGCCGCGTCGTCGCGCCAATGGCGCTCGTTGCGCCGCATGACCTCGGCGATGGTGCACCGCTGTTCATCGCGTCATCGCGAGCAGTTCGTGCGCCGGTGTGGAAGGGATGGGGCAGCACCGTGGTGTCGGGCGCGACGCTCTTGTGGCGCTTGCCGTCGGCCGCCACCTCGTCGCTGACGACGAAGCCGCCGCCCACCGAGTAGTAGGTGCGCTCGGCGAGCACCGCGCCGCCGGCGTCGAATGCGCTGAAGCGCATGCCGTTGGCGTGGAACGGCAGCGACTCGCGGCGGTGAAACAAGAGGTCGTTGCGTCTCGTCGAAGACGATGGCCGGGCCTTGCGCCAGCGTGAGGCGGCCCTCGGAGCGAATCGCCTGCAGCAGCGCGGGGATCTGTTCGACATCGACGCTGTCAGGCTCATGGCCCGCGAGCCCCAGCAGCACCGCCTTGTCGCTGCCGTGGCCCTTGCCTGTGGCGCCGAGAGAGCCGTACAGCTCGCCCTTCACGCGCGTGACGCGCGCGGCCACGCCGTCGTGCACGAGGCGCAGCGCGAACAGTCGCGCGGCGCGCATCGGGCCCACCGTGTGCGAGCTGCTCGGGCCGATGCCGATCTTGAAGAGGTCGAACACCGAGACGGCCATTGGAAGTGCCTGCGGTGCTCGCTCAAGCCGACGCGAATTCGAAGTCGCGGCTTGCCACCTGGCGCGTGCGGCGCCGAAACTCCAGCGTGCTGCCGGGCCACAGGGTCGTGATGCGGCCCTCGCGGTTCTGGTACCAGCTGCTGCAGCCGCCGGTGGCCCACACCGTGCGCGGCAGCCGTTGCCCGAGCTCCGCGTTGAAGCGTTGCTGCGCGTCGGCGGTGGGCGACAACCACACATGCGTGGCAAGGCGGCGCATCGCGTCGTCGATGAATGCGAGCTGCGACTCGATGATGAACACCATCGAGTTGTGGCCGAGGCCCGTGTTCGGCCCGATCACGGTGAACAGGTTGGGAAACCCCGCCACCATGGTGCCGAGATAGCCTTCGGGCGCGTGTGCCCACAGCGCGTGCAAGGTGCGGCCTTGCGGGCCGATAACCGGGCACGGCGGCTTCAGCTCGGCGGCGTCGAAGCCGGTGGCGGTGACGAGGGCGTCGAGTTCGATGCGGTGGCCATCGGCCAGCCGCACGCCGTGCGGCTCGACCTCGGCGATCGCCGCGGTCTGCACCTGCACCTGCGGCAGGCACAGCGCGGGGTAGAAGTCGTCGGCGATCAGGATGCGCTTGCAACCCATGCGGTAGTGCGGCGTCAATGCGTCGCGCAACGGGCCGGCGGGAATGTGCTTGTGCAAGTGCCGCAGCGCCAGTGGTTCGAGCGCGCGCAGCCATTGCGGCCGTCGCGTGAACGCCGGTGCGCGTATTTCGTGTTGTGCATAGATCGCTGCCCGCCACGCACGGCGCAGCCCCGGCACATGCGCCAGGGCCCAGCGCTTGAGCGGGCCGATCGGCGCGTCGCCGCGCGGCAGCACCCACGGTGCACTGCGCTGAAACACCGTCAGTTGCCGCGCCAGCGGGGCCAACTGCGGCACCAGCTGGATCGCGCTGGCGCCGGTGCCGATCACACCGATGCGCCGACCTGCGGCATCGAAGCCGTCGGGCCAGCGGGCCGTGTGGATCACGGGGCCGCGAAAACTCTCCAGGCCTTCAATGGCTGGGGTTGCCGGCCGGCTCAGCGGGCCGGTGGCCAGCGTGACCGTGCGGGCCATCAGCTCGTGCTCGCGGCCCGCTGCGTCGAGCACGCGGGCGCGCCAAAGGTGCTGCGCCTCGTCCCAGTGCAGGTAGCTCAATCGGGTGTGCAGCCGCAACCGCGGCGTCAGGCCGAAGCGCTGCACGCAATCGTTGAGGTAGGTCTCGATCTCGCGCTGCCCGGGGTACTTGCGCGTCCACGACGCGTGCGGCGCAAACGAGAACGAATACAGATGCGACGGGATGTCGCATGCGGCGCCCGGATAGCGGTTGGCCCACCAGGTACCGCCCACGCCGCCGGCCTGCTCGATGAGCAGGAAGTTGTCGTCGCCGAGCCTGCGGCGATGGATCGCCGCGCCGATCCCGCCGAACCCGGCGCCGACGATCAGCATGCTCAGCGGTGGGGTCATGGCCGTGCGTTGCGAGTGGCCGAGGGCGGGGCAACGAGATCAGTCTTCGGCGAACGCGCTCATCGGCACGCAACTGCAGAACAGATTGCGATCGCCGTGCACGTTGTCGACACGGCCCACCGGCGACCAGTATTTGCTGGTGCTTGAGCGCCTTCAGCGGATAGGCCGCCTGCTCGCGGGTGTAGGCGTGGTTCCAGTCGGTCCACAAGCAGCGCGGCGGCGGTGTGCGGCGCGTGCTTCAGCGGGTTGTCGTCGCGCGGCCAGTGGCCGTCTTCGACCTCGGCGATCTCGTCGCGGATCGCGATCATCGCGTCGCAGAAGCGGTCCAGCTCGACCAGCGGCTCGCTCTCGGTGGGTTCGACCATCAGCGTGCCGGCCACCGGGAAACTCAGCGTCGGCGCATGGAAGCCATAGTCGATCAGCCGCTTGGCCACGTCTTCGGCGGTGATGCCGCTAGCTGTCCTTCAGCGGCCGCAGGTCGAGGATGCACTCGTGTGCGACGCCGCCGCCCTTGATGCCGGCGATGTCGCCGCTGTAGTGGATGTCGTAGTGGTCGGCCAGCCGCGCGGCGACGTAGTTGGCCGACAGGATCGCGCATCTCGGTGGCGGCCGTGCAGGCCGTCGGCGCCCATCATGCGGCATGTACATCCACGAGATCGGCAGCACGCCGGCGTTGCCCAGCGGTGCCGCGCACAGGCCACCGCGCCGCACCGTGCCTGTCCGTGCCACGGCCGCGCCCCGCCGCTGCCCGGTGCGCCGGCAGGAAAGGCTCCAGATCCTCGACCACGCACACCGGGCCCACGCCCGGGCCCGCCGCCGCCGTGCGGAATGCAGAAGGTCTTGTGCAGGTTCAGGTGGCTGACGTCGCCGCCGAACTCGCCGGGTGCCGCCACGCCGACCAGCGCGTTCATGTTGGCGCCGTCGACGTAGACGCGGCCGCCGTGCTGGTGCACCAGCGCGCACAGTTCCTTCACCTGCGGATCGAAGACGCCGTAGGTCGACGGGTAGGTGATCATCACCGCGGCCAGGTTCGGCGCTGTGCTGCTCGCACTTGGCGCGCAAGTCGTCGAGGTCGACGTTGCCCATCGCGTCGCACTTCGCTCACCACCACCTGCAGGCCCGCCATGTGGCGCTGACGCCGGGTTGGTGCCGTGCGCCGACTCGGGGATCAGGCAGATGTTGCGCTGCGCGTCGCCGCGCGACTCGTGCCACGCCCGGATCGCCAGCAGCCCGGCGTACTCGCCCTGCGAGCCGGCGTTGGGCTGCAGGCTGACGCCGCTGTAGCCGGTGGCCTGCGCGAGCCATTGGCACAACTGGTCGTTCAGTGCATCGCATGCCGGCCAGCTGATCGGCCGGCGCGAACGGGTGCAGGTTGGCGAACTCCGGCCAGGTGATCGGGATCATCTCGCTGGTGGCGTTGAGCTTCATCGTGCACGAGCCCAGCGGAATCATCGAGCGGTCGAGTGCGAGGTCCTTGTCGGCCAGGCTGCGGATGTAGCGCAGCATCTCGGTTTCGCTGTGGTGGGTGTTGAACACCGGGTGCGTGAGGTACTCGCTGCGTGCGCCGCAGCGCCGGCGGGATCAGCGGCTCGATGCCCTTTTCGTAAGTCGGCCCACTGGGGCAGCGCTTGCGCGGGCGCAGCGAACCACGACCACAGTGCGCTGACGTCGTCGCGCGTGGTGGTCTCGTCGAGCGCGATGCCGATGTGGCCCGGTGCGCATCAAGCGCAAATTGGCGCCGGCGTCGCGCGCGCGCCGCAGGATCGCGTCGGCGCGACCACCGACCTCGACCGCGATGGTGTCGAACGCATGTGGCGCGTGGTTCTTGAAGCCCAGCTTCGCGAGGCCATCGGCCAGCGCCGCGGTGTACGACGCCACACGCTTGCGCGATGCGCTTCAAGCCCTGCGGCCCGTGGTACACCGCGTACATGCTGGCGATCACCGCCAGCAGCACCTGCGCCGTGCAGATGTTGGAGGTGGCCTTCTCGCGCCGGATGTGCTGCTCGCGCGTCTGCAGCGCGAGCCGATACGCGGGTTGGCCGTGGCTGTCGATGCTGACGCCGACCAGGCGGCCGGGCAGCGAGCGCTTGATACTCGTCGCGGCACGCCATGAAGCGCGGCGTGCGGGCCGCCGCAGCCCATCGGCACGCCGAAGCGCTGCGAGTTGCCGACCACGATGTCGGCGCCGAACTCGCCGGGCGCGCGTCAGCAGCGTCAACGCCAGCAGGTCGGCCGCGACGATGAACGCCGCCTGCTTGGCAGTGCGCCTGCTCGACGTACGGTCTTCAGGTCGTGGATCAGGCCGATGGTCGACGGGTACTGCGCGAGCACGGCGAAGTAGTCGTGCTGCTGCATCAGCGTGGGCCGCCGAAGCCCACCAGCACCGTCAGGCCCAGCGGCTCGGCGCGCGTGCGCACCACCTCGATGGTCTGCGGATGGCAGTCGCCGGCGACGATGATCGTGTCGCTCTTGCTGCGCACGCTGCGCCTGGCCAGCGTCATCGCCTCGGCCGCGGCGGTGGCCTCGTCGAGCATCGATGCGTTGGCGACTGCCATGCCGGTCAAGTCGCACACCATGCGTCTGGAAGTTGACCAGTGCTTCCAGCCGGCCTTGCGAGATCTCGGCCTGGTAGGGCGTGTAGGCGGTGTACCAGGCCGGGTTCTCCAGCATGTTGCGCTGGATCACGCCGGGCGTCAGCGTGCCGTGGTAGCCCTGGCCGATGAACGTCTTGAAGACCTTGTTTTGCTGCGCCAGCGCCTTCAACTCGG
This sequence comes from uncultured beta proteobacterium, assembly GCA_963774185.1. GTDB lineage: Bacteria > Pseudomonadota > Gammaproteobacteria > Burkholderiales > Burkholderiaceae_C > JAEUPI01. The sequence continues at coordinate 101,101 of CAVZEK010000035.1, read as the reverse complement.
CCAGCGCCTGCGCCTCGCTGGCCGGCGGCGGCAGCTGCATCGGCGTCGAGCGCGCGATGTCGCGCGGCACCACGGCATCGATCAGCGCCTGGCGTGACGCGGCACCGATCACCGACAGCATGTGCCGCTGTTCGTTCGGCGTCGGGCCCGATGTGGCGGGTGGCGAACAACGAGTCGTCTTCGAGTTCAGACAGGGGCGTGCGGGCGGACATCAGCATGGGGGACAGCGTGGCAATCGAGTGAGTCAGTCGGATCAGAGGTTCTTCAGCAGCTTGTCGTAGGCCGGCGGGTCCATCAGCTGGTCGAACTGCTCCATGTGCGTGACATGCACCTTGAAGAACCAGCCGTCGCCCATCGGGTCGCGGTTGACCAGCGCGGGGTCGTCGCGCAGTGCCTCGTTGACCTCGACCACCTCGCCGTCGACCGGCATATACAGATCGGCCGCGGCCTTGACCGACTCGACCACGCCGGCGACCTCGCCTTTCTTGTAGGTGCGCCCGACCTCCGGCAGATCGACGAACACCACGTCGCCGAGCGCGTCCTGCGCATGCGGCGTGATGCCGACCACGGCGGCCTCGTGGTCTTCGATGTTGATCCACTCGTGATCGGGGGTGAACATGGTCGTCAAGGGGAGCTCTCCTCGGCGGCGTGGCTAGCCGCGGTAGTAGCGGTGGGGGGCAAACGGCATCGCGCTGACGCGCATCGGGTAGCGCTTGCCGCGCACCTCGGCGTACACCTCGTGGTGGGGCAGTGCGTGGTTGGCGGCCAGATAGGCCATCGCGATCGGCTGGTCGACGGTGGGGCCGATGGTGCCGCTGGTGACATGGCCGAGCTGGTGTCCGTGCGCGTCGACGATCGTGGCGCCTTCGCGCACCGGCATGCGCTCCAGGCCGACCAGTCCGACGCGCTTGATCGCCGTGCCGGCGGCCAGCTGCGCTTCGATCGCCGCGGCGCCGGGGTAGTGGCCCGCGCGCGCGCCGCCGGGGCGGCGCACCTTCTGGATTGCCCACGTGAGGCCGGCCTCGATCGGCGTGGTCTTGTCGTCGATGTCGTGGCCGTACAGGCACAGGCCCGCTTCGAGACGCAAGCGTGTCGCGCGCGCCGAGCCCGGCGGGCTTGACCTCGGGCTCGCGCAGCAAGCGTCTTGGCGAGCACCACCGCCGTCGTCGGCCGGCACCGAGATCTCGAAGCCGTCTTCGCCGGTGTAGCCCGAACGGGTGACGAAGCAGTCGACGCCGGCGAGCCGGAACGCGCCGCCGGTCATGAAGGTCAGCTTGGCCACCTCGGCGTTCAGGCGCGACAACACGTTCACCGCCTTCGGGCCCTGCAGTGCGAGCAGCGCGCGCTCGGGCATCGGCACCACGCTGCAGCGCTGGCCGATCTGCGTGATCAGGTGCTGTGTGTCGGCTTCCTTGCAGGCGGCGTTGACGATCAGCAGCAGGTCGCTCTCGCGGCGCGTGATCATCAGGTCGTCGAGGATGCCGCCCTGCGCCGTTGGTGAAGAGGGCGTAGCGCTGCTTGTGCAGCGCCGAGGTCGACCACGTCCACCGGCACCAGCGTCTCGAGCGCGCGCGCCGCGTCGTCGCCGCTCAGGCGCAGCTGGCCCATGTGCGAGACGTCGAACAGCGCGGCCGACTGCGCGGCACTGCCGGTGCTCGGCCAGGATGCCGTCGGGGTAGTTGACCGGCATCGCGTAGCCCGCGAACGGCACCATCTTGGCGCCGAGTTCGACATGCAGATCGTGCAGCGGGGTGTGCCGGAGGTCGGCGACGGACATGCATAACTCCCGAGGGCCCACACACCACCGCTTGCACGGTGGGCTTGCCCTCGCTGTCCGCTTTACCTGAGAGATTTGCGGATCGAGCACCGTGCCTCGGGCCGCTTGCCCCTTCGGTGGACGGGCCTCGCGACCCGCCTCTCTCCAGTGAGGAAACGCCCCGTTCTCGAAGCGTCGGCCAGTCCTTTTGCCTGAGCGTTTGGCCTTGCGGCTTCGCCTTCGGCGGCAGCCCTGGCGCGCTGCTCTCTCCTGGCCGCACGCAGTGTAGCAGCGGCAATCATGGGCGCGAACCTTTAGAGTTCAGGCCTCGGATTGGCTCGCGCACCCATGCAAGACGACATCTCCACGCTGCGCCGCATCCTGGCGTCGGCGCGCACCATCGCGGTGGTCGGCCTGTCGGCCGAGTGGCACCGCCCGAGCCACTTTGCGGCCAAGTACATGCAGGCCAAGGGCTATCGCGTCATCCCGGTCAACCCTCGCTACGAATCGATCCTCGGCGAGCGCTGCGTGGCGCGGCTCGAAGACATCCATGAGCCGGTGGACATTGTCGATGTGTTCCGGCGCACCGAGGATGTCGAGCCGATCGCCGACAGTGCGATTGCCATCGGTGCCAAGTGCCTGTGGCAGCAGATCGGCGTCAAGAACCTCAAGGCCGACGCCAAGGCGCGCGCCGCCGGGCTCGACTCGGTGATGGACCGCTGCGTGAAGATCGAGCACGCGCGGCTGTTCGGCGGCCTGCACTGGGTGGGCGTCAACACGCGCGTGATGTCGGCCAAGCGGCCGCTGGTGTCGCCCGGTACCACGGTGAGCCATGGCTGACCGCACGTTCAAGCCCGAGACGCTGGCCATCCACGCCGGCCAGATTCCCGACTCGGCCACCGGCGCGCGCGCGTTGCCGATCTACCAGACCACGAGCTTCGTGTTCGATTCGGCCGAGCACGCGGCGAGCCTGTTCAACCTCGCGACCTTCGGCAACGTCTATTCGCGGCTGAGCAATCCGACGGTCGCCGCGCTGGAAGAACGGGTGGCGGCGCTCGAGGGCGGGCGCGCCGCAGTGGCATCGGCCAGCGGCATGGCGGCCGAAGCGATGGCGCTGATGACGATGCTGCAAGAGGGCGACCACGTGGTCGCGGCCGGTGCGCTGTACGGCGGCACCGTGACGATGCTGGCGGTCAACCTCACGAAGTTCGGCATCGAGACGTCGTTCGTCGATGCCACCCAGCCCGAGGCCTTCGCCGCCGCGATGCGACCGAACACGCGTGCGGTGTTCGCCGAGAGCCTGGGCAACCCGAGCCTGGTGGTGCTCGACATCGCCGCCGTCGCCGACGTGGCGCACGCTCACGGCGTGCCGCTGGTGATCGACAACACGGTGCCGAGCCCGTTCCTGTGCAACCCGATCAGCCTGGGCGCCGACATCGTCGTGCACTCGGCCACCAAGTACCTCGGTGGCCACGGCACCACGCTGGCCGGCATCGTGGTCGAGAGCGGCAAGTTTCCGTGGGACAACGGCAAGTTTCCCGGCATGACCGAGCCGTCGCCGGGCTACCACGGTGTCAAGTTCTACGAGACCTTCGGTGACTTCGGCTTCACGATGCGCTGCCGCATGGAGACCCTGCGCGTCTACGGCGCCGCGCTGTCGCCGATGAGCGCGTGGCAGATCCTGCAGGGCGTGGAGACGCTGCCGCTGCGCATGGAGCGCCATTGCAGCAACGCGCTCGCGGTGGCGCAGCACCTGCGCGAGCATCCACGCGGTCAGCTGGGTCAACTATCCCGGCCTCGAAGATCACCCGCAGCACGCGCTGATGAAGCGGCAGATGCGTGGCGCCTCGGGCCTGCTGGCGTTCGGTGTCAAGGGCGGCCTCGAGCGCGGCATCACGTTCATCGAGAGCGCGCAGTTCATGAGCCACCTGGTCAACATCGGCGACACGCGCACGCTGATCAGCCATCCGGCATCGACCACGCACCGCCAGCTCGACGACGCGCAGCAGCTCGCCGCCGGCGTCAAGCCCGACATGATCCGCATCTCGGTGGGGCTGGAGCACATCGACGACATCTTGTGGGACATCGATCAGGCATTGGCCAAGGCGAGCGCTTGAGCGAAGGCCCCCGCGCGCAAGGAGACACACCATGTTCCAAGCCAATCTGATGCAAGGCCAGCGCATCCTCGTCACCGGCGGCGGCACCGGGCTCGGGCGCGCGATGGCCGAGGGGTTTCTCGCGCTGGGCGCCGACGTCGCGATCTGCGGGCGGCGCATGGCCGTGTGCGACGAGACCGCGGCCGAGTGGCGCGCGCAGTTTCCCGAGCGCCGCATCGACACCTTCGGCGTCGACATCCGCATCGCGCCCGCCGTCGACGAGATGGTCGAGTCGCTGTTCGCAACGCGGCGGGCTGAGCGGCCTCGTCAACAACGCGGCCGGCAACTTCATCGCGCCCACCGAGAGCCTGTCGGCGCGCGCCTTCGACGCCATCGCCAACATCGTGTTCCACGGCAGCTTCTACGTCACGCAGGCGGTGGGCAAGCGCTGGGTCGAGCAGGCCAAGGCCGGCACCTGGCGGCGCGGCCAGCCGTTTCGCAACGTGATGAGCATCATCACCACCTGGGTCGACAACGGCAGCCCCTACGTCGTGCCATCGGCGATGAGCAAGGCCGGCATCGAGGTGATGACGATGTCGCTGGCGGTCGAGTGGGCGCAAGTACGGCATCCGCCTGAACGCGGTCGGGCCGGGCGAGATTCCCACCGAGGGCATGAGCAAGCGGCTGAACCCCGGCGAGGAACCCGGCGCGCGCAGCAAGGAGCGCAACCCGATGGCGCGCCCCGGCACCTTCGAGGAGCTGCAGAACCTGGCCACCTTCCTGATGGCGCCGGGTCAATGCGACTGGCTCACCGGCCAGAGCATCATGATGGACGGCGGCAACGCACTGGCCAACGGCAGCGGCTTCTACGACCTGCGCAACTGGAGCGACGCCGCAGTGGAAGAGCGCGCGCGAGCGCATCGAGGCGCAGAACGCGAAGGACCGAGCCGGACGGTGATCAGTCCCTGCGGACTGATCAGCGCCTGCGAGGCCGGACCGTCCTCGGTGCGGGCTGCGCGCGCAGCGCTATGGTGAAAAACAAGCCGGGCCCTTCGGCCCGGCTTCATCCAGTGGACGCCACGGATCCGGCTTGCCGCTCCGTTGGCGGCGCCCTCTCGAGGGGGAGGCGGCCGCTAGGCCGCCTCGGGGGTGGGTCAATCAATTCCCGGTCGGGTCGTACACCTTGCCGAACAGCTCCCAGGTCTTGCCGTCGAAGCGCGCCAGCTGCTCGCGCTCGATCGGGTAGAAGTCGTCCGGGCTGGTCTTGACGTTGATGCCCGGCAGCGCCAGCGGCAGGTCCATGTCTCAGGCTGGCGGCCTGCTTCATCACGTTCTCGCGCGTGAGGTTGTCGCCGCACTGCTTGAGCACCTGCACCACCGTCATTGCCACCGAGTAGCCGTAGACGTTGCTGGCGTCCTTCAGGTCACCGCTCGGGTAGTACTTCTCCATCCAGGCCATCCAGTCCTGCATGCCCTTGTCGTTCGCCCACTGCGGGTCGGTCGGGTCCTTGCAGGTACGGCGGTGGTGATGAGCCCAACGCTGTTGTCGAGGCCGGCGGGCGTCAGCACCGAACCGACCGAGGCCGACACGTTGTTCAGGTAGTGCGCGGGCTTCCAGCCGATCTCGGCGGCCTTCTTGATCGCCTGCGCGGCGAACTTCGGCGTCGTGACGTTGAAGAAGGTGTCGGCGCCCGAGGCCTTGAGCGATGACCATCTGGCTGTCGACCGTCGGGTCGGTGACCTCGTAGCGTGACCTTCGAGACGATCATCGTCTTGGCCTTGTCGCCCAGACCGTCCTTCGAGGCCCTTGAGATAGTCCTTGCCGTAGTCGTCGTTCTGGTAGAGCACGCCGATCTTGGCGTTCGGGTTGGTCTCCAGGATGTGCTGCGCGTAGATGCTTGCCTTCGCTCTGGTAGTTGGGCTGCCAGCCCATCGTCCACGGGAAGTTCTTCGGGTCGCCCCACTTGGTGGCGCCGGTGGCCACGAACAGCTGCGGCACCTTCTTCTGATTCATGTACTTGTGGATCGCGCGTGTTCGACGGCGTGCCCAGCGGGTTGAAGACGAACAGCACCTCGTCTTCCTCGACCAGCTTGCGCACCTGCTCGACCGTCTTGGCCGGGTTGTAGCCGTCGTCGAGCGAGATGAACTTGATCTTGCGGCCGTTGATGCCGCCCTCGGCGTTGACCTTGTCGAAGTAGGCGGCGATCGCCTTGCCGATCGTGCCGTAGGCCGACGCCGGGCCCGAGTAGGGCTTGGTATCGCCGATCTTGATCTCGGTGTCGGTGGCGCCGGTGTCGTACTTCTTCTGCGCTACCGCCGACAAACTGATTGCAGCCGCTGCGATGCCGGCGATCGCCAGACTTACGTGCTTGAGCTTCATGCCATGACTCCTTTTGTTGACGCCCTAGCCGCCCTCGGCGGCGGCCCCATGAGGGGGTACGCTCGCCTGGGTGCGCTCCGGCGACGACCTGAGCAGGTCGGGTGGAACGGGAACGGAACTGCCGGGTTTTGCATCGATGCGCGAGCGTGCGGCACCCGGTTGCCAGCGCGCCCACAACTTGCGAACCATGCCCATCACGCCGGTGGGCAACAGGTACATCAGAATGATCAGCAACACGCCATAGATCGCCGCCGGAGCGGACTTCGAAAACTGATCGGCAATGTTGGGTACGAACTGGATGAAGATCGCGCCGAAGAAGGCACCGCTGATCGACGCCAGCCCGCCGACCACTACGCCCACGAGCAGGAAGATCGACAGCGGCAGCAGGAAGCTGTCGGGCGACACGAAGGCGATCACCACTGCGCCGAGGGCGCCGGCCACGCCTGTGAACGCCGCCGACACGCCGAAGGTGAGCGACTTGAACGCCGGCAGGTTGATGCCCATCGTGGCGGCAGCGATCGGATGGTCGCGGATCGCGATCAGCGCGCGCCCGACGCGGCCGCGCAGCAGGTTCCACGCCAGCACGAACATCACCACGGTGACCGCCAGCGTGAAGAAGTAGAGCCAGCGGTCGGCGTTGAGCGGTTGGTCGAGAAAGCGGAACGTGAATGGCGGATCGGGCTTGACCAGCACGATGCCCTGCACGCCGCCGGTGTATTCCTCGAAATGCTTGTACTTGAGCAGCTGCGGCACCGCCAGCGCCAAGGCCAAGGTGGCCACCGCGAGGAAGTGTCCGCCCAGCCGCAGCGCAGGGAAACCCATCAGGTACCCGGCTACGAAGCACACCACGCCTGCCAGCGGCAAGGTGGCCCAATACGGCATGCCGAAGCGGTCCATCATGATGGCCGCTGCATAGGCCCCGATGGCATAGAACGCGCCGTGGCCGAGCGAGAACTGGCCATTGAAGCCGGTGAGGATGTTCAGGCCGAGGATGGCGATCGCGTACACCAGCACCAGGTTGAACTGGAAGACGCGATAGTTCTTGACCAGGAACGGCAGGATCACCGCCATCACCAGCAGCAATCCGAACCCGATCCAGACCCACCGCTTGTTCATACGCGGGTCACCACGTGTTTTCCGAACAGGCCGCTGGGCATCAGCGTCAACGTGCCGACAATCAGCACGAGCGCCACGGTGAGCTTGAGTTCGGTGCCGATCACGTAGGCACCGAGCAGGTTCTCCAGCACGCCGACGATGAGGCCTCCGATCACCGCGCCCCACGGGTTGTCAACGCCGCCCAGCAGCGCCGATGCGAAGCCGTACAACAGGATGCCGGCCATCATGTTGGGGTCGAGGAAGACGATCGGCGCCACCATCATGCCGGCGATGGCGCCGATGGCCGCGGCCAGCCCCCATCCTGCCGCGAGCATCCAGGACACGCGAATGCCAACCAGGCGCGCCGAGTCGGGGTTCTGCGCTGCCCCGCGCATCGCCAACCCGATCGGCGTGAAGCGGAAGAACGAGTACAGCGCCACCAGCACAATCATCATCACGATGAAGGTGCCCAACTCGTGCGCCGAGAAGTAGGCGGTCTTGAGCACCGATTCTTGCGGGAACGGGCTCGGGAACGCCTTCACCGTGTAGTCGAAGAACCAGCCCGAAAACGCGTTCAAGGTCAGCAGCAGGCCGATGAAGACGTTGACGTTGGTCAGCACCGGGGCCCTCTCGAACGGGCGCAGGATGATGCGCTGAATCAGCAGGCCGCCCGCGAACGACACCGCCACCGTGATCGCGAATGCGGCCCAGTACGGCATGCCATGGTGGATCAGCGCCCAGGCGATGAAGGTACTGAAGGTGGCCATCTCGCCCTGGGCGAAATTGAGGTGGTGCGTGGCCTGGTAGATCATGACCAGCGCCAGCGCCACCGAGCCGTAGATGCAGCCGTTGGCCAAGCCCGAGAAGATCTGATGCAGCAACCCTTCCATGTCAGTCGGCGCAGGGCCGCTCCCAAGACGACTGAGCGCCTCCCCGGGGGGCAGCGAGCGCAGCGAGCGTGGGGGCCGTCATTCCCTCACACCCCCAGGTACGTGCGGCGCACCGACTCGTCGGCCATCAGCTGCTGACTGCTGCCCGACAGCGCCACGCGGCCCGTCTCGAGCAGATACGCGCGATCGGCCAGTTCGAGTGCCAATTGCGCGTTCTGTTCCACCAGCAGCATGCTGACCCCGTCATCGGCGTTGATGGTGCGAAGGATGCGAAAGATCTCGGCCACGATCTTGGGGGCCAACCCGAACGACGGCTCGTCTAGCAGCAGCAGCTTGGGCCGCAGCATCAGCGCGCGGCTGATGGCGAGCATCTGCTGCTCGCCGCCCGACAGCGTGCCCGCCTGCTGGCGGCGCCGCTCGCCGAGTCGGGGAAAACGCGAATACATTTTCTCGATGTCTTCGTGGACGCGCCCCTTGTCGCGCCGCACGTGTGCGCCCAGGCGCAGGTTCTCTTCGACCGACAACGCGGTGAACGTGCCACGGCCATCGGGCACGTGCGCCACGCCCAGGCGCACCACGTCTTCGGTGGCGCGGCCAACCAGCTGCTGGCCATCGAACAGCGCGCTGCCGCTGGTGCGCACCATCTGGCAGATGGCGCGCAGCGTGGTGGTCTTGCCGGCGCCGTTGGCACCGAGGATGGTGGTGATGCGACCGCCATGCAGTCCGAAACTGATGCCGTGCAGCACCTGCGTCGCGCCGTACGCAGCGTGCAGGTCTTTGACTTCGAGCAGGCTGCCTTCAGGCATTGGTACCAGCCCCCAGGTAGGCCTCGATCACGTCCGGATGGTTCTGGATGTGCGCGGGATTGCCCTCTGCGATCTTGCGGCCGAAATTCAGCACCACGATGTGGTCCGACAGGCTCATCACCAGGCTCATGTGGTGCTCGACCAGCAGCACGGTGATGCGCAGCCGGTCGCGGATGTCGCGGATCACGTCGTCCAGCGCCTCGAGTTCCTGAGTGGTTCAGGCCGGCGGCGGGCTCGTCGAGCATCAGCAGCTTGGGCTCGGCGGCCAGCGCGCGGCCGAGTTCCACGCGCTTCTGGGTGGCGAATGGCAGATCGCCCGCGAGGCGCCTGGCGAACGGCAGCAGCCCCAGGTAGTCCATGATTTCGTGCGCGCGCTCGCGCAGCCGCTTCTCCTCCGCACCGACCTTCGGCAGCCGCAGCGCGCTCGACACGAAGCCCGCCCCTGAGCGCGCGTGCGCGCCGACCATCACGTTGTCGGTGACCGTCATGCGCTGGAACATGGCCAGGTTCTGGAACGTGCGCCCCAGGCCGAGCCCGGCGATGCGGTGGATCGGCACGTCGCTGAGGCTCTGGCCTTCAAGCAGGATGTCGCCCGACTGGTACTGGTACAGCCGGCTCATGCAATTGAACAGCGTGGTCTTGCCGGCGCCGTTGGGGCCGATCAGCCCGCAGATGTCGCCACGGCCGACATCGAAGCTCACGTTGTCGAGTGCCACAATGCCCCCGAATCGCACCGACACTCCACGCACGCTGAGCAACGCGTTGCCGCCATTGGACGTCAGTGCGGAGCGTGGGGGTTGTGCCATCGGTTGTCGTGAAGAGCTCTGCCGTTCGTCCCTTGAGGTCCGCAAGGCCGCTCGGGTTATAGGGGGGCCGCTGCGATCTGACAATGCGCGCTTGCACTGTCCGCTGAGCGACACTGGCGCTGCAGCATCGTGGCATCGGGCTGCACGACGCGGACGCAGTGCCATGATTGGAGGTGCAACGATGAACCAGTACCAACAGGGCCTCGAGCGCTGCGGCGCCAATCTCGCTGCGCTTGAGCCCGGTGAGCTTCGTCGAGCGCAGCGCCGAGGCGTTCGGCGATCTGGTGGCGGTGGTGCATGGCGCGCGTCGCTACACCTGGGGGCAAACCCGCAGCCGTGCAGCCCGGCTGGCCGCGGCGCTGCGCGATGCCGGCGTGGGCCCCGGCGCGACGGTGAGCGTGATGCTGGCCAACACGCCCGAGATGGTCGAGGCGCACTACGCGGTGCCGGCGCTGGGCGCGGTGCTCAACACGTTGAACACGCGGCTCGACGCGCCGCTGCTGGCCTGGCAGCTCAACCACTGCGAAGCGCAGCTGCTGATCACCGACACCGAGTTCTCGCAAGTGGTGCGCAAGGCGCTGCGAATTCTGCAGCGCCGAGCACCGTCGCACGCCGCGCGTGATCGACGTCGCCGACAGCGAATACGTCGGGCCCGGCGAGCGCTGGGCGAGCGCGAGTACGAAGCACTGCTGGCTGCGCACGAACCTCTACAACGACTCGAAACCCCCGCGGATGAGTGGGATGCGATCGCCGTCAGCTACACCAGCGGCACCACCGGCGACCCCAAGGGCGTCGTCACTCACCACCGCGGCGCCTACCTGAACGCGGTGTGCAACGCGCTCACCTGGACGATGCCGCACTTCCCGACGTACCTGTGGACGTTGCCGATGTTCCACTGCAACGGTTGGTGTTTTCCCTGGACGGTGGCGCTGCTCGGCGGCACCCACGTGTGCCTGCGCCGCGATCGAGGCCAAGGCGATCCTCGATGCGATGCGCGAGCACGGCGTGGACCACTACTGCGCCGCGCCGATCGTGCACAACCTGATCGTCAACGCGCCGCCCGCGCTGCGCGAGGGCATCACGCAGCGGGTGCGCGGCATGGTGGCCGGTGCCGCGCCGCCGGCCGCGATGATCGAAGGCATGGCGCGCATCGGCTTCGACATCACGCATGTCTACGGACTCACCGAGACCTATGGGCCGGCGGCGGTGGCGGTCAAGCGGCCGGCCTGGACCGAGCAGACGCCTTTCGGAGCAAACGCGCCTGAACGGCCGTCAGGGCGTCCGCTACGCGCTGCAGGAGGGCATGACGGTGCTCGACGCCGACACGCTCGCCGAGACGCCCGCCGACGGCCAGACGATGGGCGAGATCATGTTTCGCGGCAACATCGTGATGAAGGGCTACCTGAAGAACCCCGAGGCCACGGCCAAGTCGTTTGCCGGTGGCTGGTTCCACACCGGCGACCTCGGCGTGATGGAGCCCGACCGCTACGTGAAGATCAGGGACCGCAGCAAGGACGTCATCATCTCCGGCGGCGAGAACATCAGCTCGCTCGAGGTCGAGGACGCGCTGTACCGCCATCCGGCGGTGCTGGCCTGCGCGGTGGTCGCCAAGCCCGACCCCAAGTGGGGCGAGACACCCGTGGCCTACGTGGAGCTCAAGCAAGGGTCGAGCGCCGATGCCGCCGAATTGATTGCGCACTGCAAGACGCTGCTGGCCGGCTACAAGGTGCCGCGCGAGATCCGCTTCGAGGAGATCCCCAAGACCTCGACCGGCAAGATCCAGAAATTCGCGCTGCGCGAGCGCGCCAAGTCGGCCAGCGCGATCGAGTGAGGGATCCGCACCAGATGTTGACCACCGACGAACCGCTGCTGCACCGCGCGCGCGATCCGCGCGGCGTGGTGACGCTGACGCTCAACCGTCCGCAGGCCTTCAATGCGCTGTCCGACGCCCTGCTACAGGCGCTGCAGTACCGAACTCGATGCGCTGGCGAGTCGACGAGACGATCCGAGTGCTGGTGATCGCCGCCATCGGGCAGGGCGTTTTGCGCCGGGCACGACCTGAAGGAGATGCGTGCGGCGCCGTCGCTCGCCGTACTACCAGCGACTGTTCGAGCGCTGTTCGCGCATGATGCTGGCGATCCAGCGCCTGCCGGTGCCGGTGATCGCGCGCGTGCAGGGCGTGGCCACCGCCGCGGGCTGCCAGCTGGTGGCGATGTGCGACCTCGCGGTGGCGTCGCGCGACGCGCGCTTCGCGGTCAGCGGCGTCAACTTCGGACTGTTCTGCAGCACGCCGAGCGTTGCGCTGTCGCGCAACGTGTCGCGCAAGGCCGCCTTCGAGATGCTGGTGACCGGCGACTTCATCTCGGCCGACGAGGCGCTGCGACAAAGGGCTTGATCAACCGCGTCGTCCGACGCCGATCGTGCTCGATGCCGAGGTCGAGGCGCTGGTCGCGCGCATCGTGGACAAGCCGCGCGTGGCCATCGCGATGGGCAAGGCGCTGTTTTATCGGCAGCTCGAAGCGGGCATCGCCGATGCCTACGCCGACGCCGGCCAGACGATGGCCTGCAACATGATGGACGCGTGTGCGCTCGACGGCGTGCAGGCCTTTGTCGACCAGCGCAAGGCCAAGGCCACCTGAAAGCGCCGACCCGGGAGCGCATTTACGATGCGCGAATGAACGCTCCTCGCATTCCGGGCCGCCGCTTTCTTCACTCGCCGGGCCCGACGCCGCTGCCCGACGCCGTACTGCATGCGATGAGCGTGCAGCCGATGGACCTGGGCGACCCGCGCGTCGACGCCAACATCGAGGCCTGCGAACACGGCTTGAAGCGGCTGCTGCACACCGAAGCGTCGGAGCTGTTTCTCTACGCATCCAACGGCCACGGCGTGTGGGAGGCGGTGATTGAGAACCTCGCAGCGCCCGGGCAGGCGCTGTTGATCCCAGGCACCGGGCACTTCTCCGAATCCTGGGCGGTGCAGGCCGAGGCGCTGGGCCGCCGCGTGGTGCGCACACCGTGGCGCGAGGGCTGGCCGATCGACGCCGCGGCGCTCGAGCAGGCGTTGCGCGACGATCGCTCGCAAGAGATCCGGGCCGTCTTGGCCGTGCACACCGACACGGCCAGCGGGGTGACGAGCGATCTGGGCGCTCTGCGCCGCGCCATCGATGCCGCGCACCACCCCGCGCTGCTGGTGGCCGATGTGGTGGCTTCGCTGGCTGCGGCACCGTTTGCGATGGACGGGCTCGGCATCGACGTGGCGCTCGGCGCCTCGCAAAAGGGCCTGATGTGCCCGCCGGGCGTGGGCTTTATCGCGGTCAACGGCAGGGCGATGGCGGTCGCTGAGCGCTGTGCCGCGCCGCGTTTTTATTGGGACTGGGTGCGCCGCAAGCACGAGTTGTCGTACCGCAAGTTCTGCGGCACGCCGCCGCAAAACCTGTTGTTCGGCCTCGAGGCCGCCTTGTCGTTGATCTTCAGCGAGGGGCTCGATGCAGTGTGGGCGCGCCACGCCAGGCTTGCCGGTGCCGTGCAGGCGGCGGTGACCGGCTGGCGCGAGGGCGGCATGGTGGATTTTTTTGCGCAGCAGCCGGCCAGCCGCTCAGTGTCGGTGACGACGGTCGCGGTCAAGCTCGGCGTCGACATCGATGCGCTGCGCACAGCGGCCCGCGAGCGCTTTCAGGTGGCGATCGCGGGCGGCCTGGGGCCGCTCACCGGCCAGGCGTTTCGCATCGGGCATCTGGGCGACAGCAATCCGGCGGTGATTCTTGGCGCGATCGCCGGTATCGAAGCGGCGCTGCGTTCACTGGGCGTCGCGGTGGGCGAGGGCGGCGTTCAGCGTGCGGTGCAATTCCTGGCGGCGGATTGAGCGAGGGTCAACTCTTGGCGGGCGATGAGACCTTGTGCCGCATCAGCCTGCCCTTCTCCCTTTCCCAATCGCGTTTTTTCTCGGTCTCGCGCTTGTCATGCTGGGCCTTGCCCTTGGCCAGCGCGATCTCGGCCTTCACGCGACCACCCTTGTAGTGCAGGTTCAACGGCACCAGCGTGTAGCCGCGCTGCTCGACCTTGCCGACCAGGCGCTTGATCTCCTCCTTGTGCATCAACAGCTTCTTGGTGCGGTCGGCCTCGGGATGCACGTGCGTCGACGCCGAGCGCAGCGCGTTGATGCGACAGCCGATCAGGTAGAGCTCGCCATCGCGGATCACCACGTAGCCGTCGGTAAGCTGCACCTGGCCGGCGCGGATGGCCTTGATCTCCCAGCCCTCGAGCACCATGCCGGCTTCGAATCGTTCCTCGATCAGGTAGTCGTAGCGGGCGCGCCGGTTCTCGGCGATCGGTGCAGTCATTCGCGGCGGTGTGTCTCTAGAATGGCCGCATAGTATGAAGCGAGTGCACAAGTCTGTTTTGCTGTGGTACTCGCCCCGCGAGATGTACGACCTGGTCACGGCGTTCGACCAGTACCCCAAGTTCCTGCCGTGGTGCGAGCGGGCCGAGGTGCTGCAGCGCGACGGCGACACGGTGGTCGCGCGCCTGCACCTGGCCTATGCCGGCGTGCGCCACGCCTTCACCACGCGCAACCGATACGAGCCCTCGCGCTCGGTGCTGCTGCAACTGGTGGACGGCCCGTTCTCGCTGTTTGATGGCTTGTGGCAGTTCACGCCGATCGGGCAAGCCGGCGCGGCCGATGGCGAGGGCGACGAGCAGGCCTGTCGTATCGAGTTCGAGCTGGATTATGCGTTTGCCAGCAAGCCGCTGGAGACGGTGTTGAGCCCGGTGTTCGACAAGGTCGCCGACACGTTGGTCGATCGCTTCGTGCAGCGCGCGGAGCAGGTGTATGGCCAGCGCTGAGATCGGGGTCGAGGTGGTCTACGCGGCGGCGCCGCACGATGTGCGCCACGCGCGGTTGCGCCTGCGCGAAGGCTGCACGCTGGCCGACGCGCTGCGCGCAAGCCGGTTGCTCGAGGGCATGTCCGCCGCGCAAGCCGACGCGTTGCGCCCGGGCATCTGGGGCCGCGTGGCCGGCCTGGACACGCCGTTGCGCGAAGGCGACCGCGTCGAGCTGACGCGCGGCCTGCTGGTGGATCCCAAGGAAGCGAGGCGCCAGCGCTACCGGCGCGACGGTGGGCGCGCCAAGGCGCGCAGCGCCAAGGCCTAGCGGCAGTCGCTCTCGATGCCCTGGCGCGCGCGCTGCATCTCGGCGGCGCGCTGCGCGTCGTCGATGTACTCCTGCTCGCCCTTGTCGTTGAGGCGGGTCACGCGAATGCCCGAGTTGAGCGTCTCGACGTACGCGCGCGCGCGCTTGCAGTTGTCGGCGCGCTGCAGGGCAATCTTTTCTTCGTCGGCCTTCTGCTTGGCCTGCTGCTCGCCTTCGGCCTTCTTGCGGCGCGCTTCGAGCTCGGGATCGACCTTGGCCTTGGCCACGGTCTCGACGGCAGGCGCGCTGGCCGCGGGCGTCAATTGCGCAGCGGAGCGCTGCACCACCAGGTTGGGCTTTTGCAGCACGTCGCGTTCGGGAATGTCGCGCGGCGGCGGCGTGTCGCTGACGACCACCTGGCCGCGCGAATCCTTCCACTTCCACTGCGCGGCCGCGGGTAGCGTGGCCACCCACAGGCTGAATCCAACGCAGAACAAAACATGCAAGCGCATCGCGCACTCCAACATCCCGGCGACAGCAACCGGTGCTGCGCAGTGTAGCGGCACGCCCCTGGCAGCGCGTCGCGCGCCACTTGCTGCGGGGTGTGGCCGTGTGGGAAATACCGCACAAGTCGATCCGTATAATTCGCTTTTGCGACCGGAGCGATTCTCATGCGCCTTCTTGGCAAAGCGCTCACCTTCGACGACGTGTTGCTGGTGCCGGCGTTTTCACAGGTGCTGCCGCGCGACACGAATCTGACCACCCGGCTGTCGCGCCACATCACGCTCAACCTGCCGCTGGTGTCTGCCGCGATGGACACCGTCACCGAAGCCCGCCTGGCGATCGCCGTCGCGCAGGAGGGCGGCATCGGCATCGTGCACAAAAACCTGGGCCCCAAGGCGCAGGCCGCCGAGGTGGCGCGCGTCAAGCGATACGAATCGGGCGTGCTGCGCGATCCGATCACCATCACGCCGGAGCTGCCGGTGCGCGAGGTGCTCGCGCTGTCCAAGGCGCACGGCATCTCGGGCTTTCCGGTGCTGCAGGGCAAGACCGTGGTGGGCATCGTCACCAACCGCGACCTGCGCTTCGAAACGCGCATGGACGTGCCGGTGCGCGAGATCATGACGCCGCGCGAGCGCCTGATCACCGTGCGCGAAGGCGCCAGCATCGACGACGGCAAGGCGCTGATGCACAAGCACAAGCTCGAGCGGGTGCTGGTGGTCAACGAGGCGTTCGAATTGCGCGGCCTGATGACGGTGAAGGACATCACCAAGCAGACCGACTTCCCCAATGCCGCGCGCGATGCGCAGGGCAAGCTGCGCGTGGGCGCCGCGGTGGGCGTGGGCGAGGGCACCGAGGAGCGTGTGGAGTTGCTGGTCAGAGCCGGTGTCGACGCCATCGTCGTCGACACCGCGCACGGGCACAGCGCGGGCGTGATCGACCGCGTGCGATGGGTCAAGCGCCACTACCCGCAAGGTCGACGTGATCGGCGGCAACATCGCCAGCGGCGCGGCGGCCAAGGCGCTGGTCGAGGCCGGGGCCGACGCGGTGAAGATCGGCATCGGCCCGGGCTCGATCTGCACCACGCGCATCGTCACCGGTGTCGGCGTGCCGCAGATCTACGCGATCGAATCGGTCGCCAGCGCGCTCAAGGGCAGCGGCGTGCCGCTGATCGCCGACGGCGGCGTGCGCTACTCGGGTGATCTGGCCAAGGCCATCGCCGCCGGCGCCGACTGCGTGATGATGGGCGGCATGTTCGCCGGCACCGAAGAGGCGCCGGGCGAGACGATCCTCTACCAGGGCCGCACCTACAAGAGCTACCGTGGCATGGGCTCGCTGGGCGCCATGCAGCAGGGCAGCGCCGACCGCTACTTCCAGGAAGACAACGCCAACAACCCGAACACCGCCAAGCTGGTGCCCGAGGGCATCGAGGGCCAGGTGCCGTACAAGGGCTCGGTGGTGGCGGTGATCTTCCAGCTGGCCGGCGGCTTGCGCGCGTCGATGCACTACTGCGGCTGTTCGAGCATCGAGGAGATGCAGCGCAAGGCCGAATTCGTCGAGATCACCACGGCCGGCGTGCGCGAAAGCCACGTGCACGACGTGCAGATCACCAAGGAAGCGCCGAACTACCGCATGGAATGAGTTTGGCCGATTCCAACTTTGAAACCGGCGGCGCGGCCCATCAGGCCGCGCAACTCGTCGCCCAGCCAGTGCAAGCCGTTGAACCGGGCCCCAGCCCCCGGGCTGCGGCGATGCCGTTCATTCTGGTGGCCGTGCTGATCGACATGATCAGCATCGGCTTGATGGTGCCGGTGCTGCCGCACATCGTCGGGCAATTCACGCACAGCAACGACGAGCAGACGCTGGCGTTCCTGGCCGTGACGCTGACTTTCGGCATCGCCAACTTCGTGAGTTCGCCGATCCTCGGCGCGCTGTCCGACCGCTTCGGTCGGCGGCCCGTGCTGCTGCTCGGTTTCGCCGGGCTGGCGTTGAGCTTCTTCGTCACCGCGGCGGCCACGGCGCTGTGGATGCTGGTGGCGGTGCGCATGTTTTCCGGCGCGATGCAGAGCAACATCTCGATCGCCAATGCCTACGTGGCAGACATCAGCGCACCGCAGGATCGTGCACGGCGCTTTGGCCTGCTGGGGGCGATGTTCGGCGTCGGCTTCATCCTCGGGCCGGTGATCGGCGGCGTGCTGGGCGACCTCGACGTGCGGCTGCCGTTCGTGGTGGCAGGCTGCATGGCGCTGATCAACTGGTGCTACGGCTTCTTCGTGTTGCCCGAGTCGCTGCCGAAGGAGCGGCGCCGCGCGTTCGACTGGCGGCGTGCCAATCCGGTGGCCGCGCTCAAGGGCCTGGCGGCGCTCAAGGGCGTCGGCGCGCTGGTGTGGGTGATCGGCATGGCCAGCCTGGCGCAGTTCATGCTGCACATGAGCTGGGTGCTGTACACGAAGTTCAAATTCGGCTGGGGCCCGGGGCAGGTGGGCTGGTCGTTGTTCGCAGTGGGTCTCGTGTCGGCCTTCAGCCAGGGCGTGCTGCTCAAGCAGCTGCTGCGGCGCTTCACCCCGCAGCAATTGGCGATCACGGGCCTGCTGGTGGGCGCTACCACCTACCTCGGCTTCGGCCTGGCCACCGAGGGCTGGATGATGTACGCGGTGATCAGCCTCGGGTTGCTCGGTGGTGCCGCCCAAGCAGCCATGCAGAGCATCGTCTCCAATGCCGCCGACCCCACGCGGCAGGGCCAGACAATGGGTGCGGTGGCATCGCTGAGCAGCCTGATGGCGGTGTTTGCGCCTGTGGTGGCGCTCGAACTGCTGCGCTGGGTGTCCCATCGCCCGGCCGGCGATTGGTTGATCGGACTGCCTTTCTTCGTCTGCTCGGCGCTGCAATTGATGGCGGCGACCATCGCGTGGCGTTTCTTCCGCAGCCACAAGACGGTGCGCGCGCAGCCCGCGTGAAATGAAACAGCCCCCACGCTCTCGCTCGCTACCCCCCGAGGGGGCTCAGTGGCTTCGGGCGGCCGGGCGCCACTGACCATGTCGCACGACAAGATCCTCATCCTCGATTTTGGCTCCCAGGTCACGCAGCTGATCGCGCGCCGCGTGCGCGAGGCGCACGTGTATTGCGAGATCCATCCCAACGACGTGTCGGAGTCGTTCATCCGCCAGTTCGCGCCCAAGGGCATCATCCTGTCGGGCAGCCACGCCAGCACCTACGAGGCGCAGGGGTTGCGTGCGCCCGCGGTGGTGTGGCAGCTCGGCGTGCCGGTGCTCGGCATCTGCTACGGCATGTTCACGATGAGCGTGCAGCTCGGCGGCGAGGTCGAAGCGAGCTCGCACCGCGAGTTCGGATACGCCGAGGTGCGCGCGCGCGGCCACACGCGCCTGTTCGACGGCATCGAAGACTTCCGCACCGCCGAGGGCCACGGCATGCTCAAGGTATGGATGAGCCACGGCGACAAGGTAACCGCGCTGCCGCCGGGCTTCAAGCTGATGGCCAGCACGCCGAGCTGCCCGATCGCCGGCATGGCCGACGAGTCGCGCGGCTACTACGGCGTGCAGTTCCACCCCGAAGTCACGCACACGCTGCAAGGCCGCGCGATGCTCGAGCGCTTCGTGCTCGGCATCTGCGCAGCGCGCGCCGACTGGATCATGCGCGACCACGTCGGCGAGGCGGTGGCGCGCATCCGCGAGCAGGTGGGCGACGAGGAGGTGATCCTCGGCCTGTCGGGTGGCGTCGATTCGAGTGTGGCCGCCGCGCTGATCCACCGCGCCATCGGTGACCGGCTGACTTGCGTGTTCGTCGACCACGGGTTGCTGCGGCTGAACGAGGGCGCGCTGGTGATGGAGATGTTCGCCGGCCGCCTGCACGCCAAGGTGCTGCACATCGACGCCAGCGAGCAGTTTCTCGGTGCGCTGAAGGGCGTGGCCGACCCCGAGGCCAAGCGCAAAGTTATCGGGCGCGAGTTCGTCGAGGTGTTCCAGCGCGAGGCCAAGAAGCTGGTCAAGGCCAAGTGGCTGGCGCAGGGCACGATCTATCCCGACGTCATCGAATCGGGCGGCGCCAAGACCCAGAAGGCCACCACGATCAAGAGCCACCACAACGTGGGCGGCCTGCCCGAGACGCTGGGGCTGAAGCTGCTGGAGCCGCTGCGCGACCTGTTCAAGGATGAGGTGCGCGAGCTCGGCTTAGCGCTCGGCCTGCCGCACGACATGGTGTACCGCCACCCGTTCCCCGGGCCGGGGCTGGGCGTGCGCATCCTGGGCGAAGTCAAACGCGAATACGCGGAGCTGCTGCGCCGTGCCGACCACATCTTCATCGAGGAACTGCGCAAGACGGTCGATGAGACCAGCGGCAAGACCTGGTACGAGCTCACGTCGCAGGCCTTCGCGGTGTTCCTGCCGGTCAAGAGCGTCGGCGTGATGGGCGATGGCCGCACCTATGACCACGTGGTGGCCTTGCGCGCGGTGCAGACCAGCGACTTCATGACCGCCGACTGGGCCGAGTTACCCTACGCACTGCTGAAGAAGGTGTCGAGCCGCATCATCAACGAGGTGCGCGGCATCAACCGCGTGACCTACGACGTGTCGAGCAAGCCGCCGGCGACCATCGAGTGGGAGTGAGTTCGCCAGCCGTCGCCGACCGAACGCGAGTGCAGGCGCGCGGCGTCACGCTTCCTCCACCACGAGCACAGCGTTGAAATGGGCGAATCTGTTGTGAAAGCTCCTGCGCATGATGGAACAAGAAAGAACAAGAACCAGGATGGCCAGTGTGCCGCGGATTTCGCTGATCTCCTTCGTGCTCTGCGCCTTCGCCTCTTGTTCCAACGCGTCAGACTTCGAGCTGCTGAGCGTTGGCATTCGGACAAGTTTCAGCCAGGCGAGAGTGCTCGGCCAGGAGCAACCGGAGTCGTTCCGCGAATACGACGTGGTGACAACCACGCGGTTGCCCTGGAAACCCTTGGATGAACAATCCGGCTCGGGGTGGGAAGTCGGTACCAGGCTGCTGGCCAGTGTCGGAGTTCTTCGAGGTGAAGCTGACAAGGCCGGGCTGGTCGTGTCTGCAATCCCTGTGGTTGCCTTCGCCAGGCAAGATGGGCGTTTCACGCTCGACCTGGGCGCCGGGTTCGCCCTGCTCAGCAAGCCTGCCTATGCACGGCAAGACTTCGGTGGAGCCCTCCAATTCGCATTGACCCTTGGGCTCAGTGTCCCGCTGTATGAGCGAATTGGGGTTGGCTACAGATTCCAGCACTACTCCGATGGAGGCGCGTACGGGCACGAGAAGACCGGCGTCGATTTCCACATGATCGAGCTGACCTACCGCTTCTGACGTCTGGGGCGCCTTGTTCGCGCTTATTAGGCGGGGTCGGCCAGCGGCACGACGGTTAACGAACGAATGCCTTGCGCGCCGCGGATCAGCACGCCTTCGATGTCGGCTGTGGCCGACGGGCCGGTCATCAGGACGGCATAGCGCGCCTCGAAGAAGCCGCGCTGGCGATACGCGTGATGCAGGTCGGGCACGATCGCCGCGGGATCGAGCAGCACCAGCAGGTGCTGCGGCAGAAAGCCCAACGCGTTGATGCCGAGCTCGGTCTCGCTCAAGTAGACCGAGCCGGTCTCGGCGATGCCGAACGCGCCGCGCACGACGCCGAGGTCCACGTCCTCGAGCTCGCCGGGGTTGCGGATGGCCGTGAGGTCGCGTGTGCCGCGCAGCTCGGGGGTTGCCGAGCAGATCATCTTCGCGTCGGGAAATCGCTCCCCGACGAGGCGTTCGAGCGTACCCGGCGCAGGCAACTCGGCAACGGTGCCCCCCATGCGCGCGAGCGCCGCAGCGAAGGTCTGCCACAACGATGCTTGCGGCCGATCGAAGCGCGGCATCTCGGGCAGCGGCAGCGGCGCCGGCTGGTTGCGCCGCACGCGCTCGAGGATGAAGTCGCGGCTGCTCATGGCTTGCTCGCGCGGTGCTTGAGGTACCACTGGCGGAAGGTCAACGGCGGCGACGACGGCACCTCGCGCTGGCGGCCCCAGGCGTTGAAGGGGTTGTAGAGCAGCGTTCGCGGCAGGTGCTCGATGCCCGCGGCCGCCGCCTCGACCGCCGCGCGATACAGCGTGGGACTGGCCAGCACCTTGCCCGCCAGGCGCATGGCCTCGCGCTTGACCATCGGCAGCTGGTGGCGCTCGGCGATCACCTCGCGCCACTTGTAGATCTGCTGGTGGATGTTGATCTTGACCGGGCAGACGTTGGTGCAGCTGCCGTTCATCGTCGAGGCGAACGGCAGCGAGCTGTATTTGCGCAGGTTGAACGTCGGGTCGATGATCACGCCGATCGGGCCCGAGTAGGTGCTGCCGTAGCTCAGGCCGCCGCTACGGCGATACACCGGGCAGGTGTTCATGCAGGCGCCGCAGCGGATGCACTTGAGCGAAGTCCAGAAGTCGGCCATGCCCAGCCGCTCGGAGCGGCCGTTGTCGACCAGCACCACGTGCAGTTCGGTGCCCGGCCGCGGCGCACGAAAGTGCGACGTCATCTGCGTGATCGGCGAGCCGAGCGCGCTGCGCGACAGCATGCGCACGAAGACACCCAGGTGCTCGATCTTCGGTATCAGCTTCTCGATGCCGATCGAGGCGATGTGCAGCTTGGGGATGTTGGCGCCGAGGTCGGCGTTGCCTTCGTTGGTGCAGACCACGAAGCTGCCGGTCTCGGCGACCGCGAAGTTGGCGCCGGTCATGCCGGCCTGCGCCTTCAGGTAGTACGGCCGCGTGTGCCGGCGCTGGCTCTCGGCGAGGTAGGGCACGTCATGGTTGGCGGGGTCGGTGCCGATCGTGCGGCCGAACACCTCGGCGACATCGCTGCGCAGCTTGTGCACGGCGGGCACCACGATGTGGCTGGGCGGTTCGTCGTCGAGCTGCTGGATGCGCTCGCCCAAGTCGGTCTCGATGATCTCGATGCCGCGGTTGGCCAGGAACGGCCGCATCTCGCACTCGTCGGTCAGCATCGACTTGCTCTTCACCAGCGTGGTGACGCCGTGCGACTGCAGGATGTCGTGCACGATCTGGTTGTGCTCGGCGGCATCACGCGCCCAGTGCACCTCCATGCCATTGGCGGTGGCGTTGCGCTCGAACTCTTCGAGGTACTGCGACAGGTGCGACAGCGTGTGTTCCTTGATCGCCGACGCCAGTTCGCGCAGTTGTTCCCATTCGGGGATCGCCTCGCTTTCGTGGTCGCGCTTCTTGCGCAGGTCCCACAGCCGCTTGTCGTGGAAGTCGGCGTGGTCCTTGGCTTTGATGAATTTCGACGAGGCCTCGGCGTGGTCGACGCGCTTCATGCCGCGCGCTCCATTGAGCACCTGCGCGATGTGGATGAACTTCAGCGGCAGCCCGATGCGCTCGGCGCAGCCGCGCTGGTGCATCGCGCACGACATGTCGGGCGTGACCACGTATTGCGCGCCGGCGCCGTGGTGGTCGTTGACCTTGTCGTAGCCCATCTTGGCCGACACCGGCTCCTCGAACACCGAGAAGGTGCCGCCGAAGCCGCAGCATTCGTCGGGCCGCTCGGGCTGCACCAACTCCAGGCCCTTGACGGCACCGAGCAGCCGCGCTGGCTTGTTGAACGCCGGCTCGTCGATCTCCGAGGTCTTGGCCGCGCGCAGACCGCGCAGCGTGGCGCAGCCGATGTGCAGGCCCACCTTGTGCGGGAACTCCGCCCATGGATAGTGGTAGACCTTCAGCACGTCGTGCAGAAAGGTCACCAGTTCGTGCGTGTTGCGCCGCACCTGCTGCACCGCCGGCGTCTGCTCGATCGCCGTCATCTGGTCGCGCACGTGGTGGGCGCAACTGCCCGATGGCGTGACGATGTGGTCGTAGCCGGCGAAGTTCTTGGCGAACAGCGCTTCGGTGTCATGCGCGTCGGCGTGGCATCCGCTGTTGGCCATCGGCTGGCCGCAGCAGGTCTGGTCGAGCGGGTAGTCGACCTCGCAGCCCAGGCGCTCGAGCAGTTCGAGTGTCGCGATGCCGACCTCCGGAAAGAAGGCATCGACATAACACGGCACGAACAAGGCCACCTTCACCCGCGTCTCCTGTGCGGTCACCGCCACCGGCAATGTCGCGCAATGTGCGCCTTGGCCGCGAGACGGGGTTGCGGTATGTCAAGAGCCGGCCAGTGCGCGGGTTGGGGCGACCCGCGGTGGCCTCAGTTGTCCTCGGGCACCATCTCGATCGCGCCGCACGGGCACTCCGAGACGCACATGCCACAGCCCTTGCAGTAGTCGTAGTTGAATTCAAATCGCTTGCCCGGCCCGAGCTTGACGACGGCGTTGTCGGGGCACACGCCGTAGCAGTTGTCGCACTCGAAGCAGTTGCCGCAGCTCAGGCAGCGCCGCGCCTCGAACAGGGCGTTGTCCTCGGTGAGGCCGCCTTGCACCTCGTCGAAGCTGCTGGTGCGGCGAGCCATGTTGAGTTGCGGGCGCACGGTCTTGGGCGCGTCGCTGTAGTACCACGGGTTCAGGCGCTCGAAGCTGGCCGGCGCATGCTTGGGCGCCGGCTGCAGCCGCGTGCCGCGCAGCCAGGCGTCGATGTGCCGCGCCGCCTTCTTGCCGTGGCCTACCGCAACCGTCACGTTGCGTTCGGCAGGCACCATGTCGCCGCCGGCGAACAGGCCCGCATGGCCGGTCATCATCGTCGCCGGGTCGACCTGCACCACGCCATCCTTCAGTTCGAGCCCCGACACGCCGTTGAGCAGCGAGAGGTCGACGTCCTGACCGAGTGCCAGCACCAGCGAATCGGCCTGCAGCGTCTCGAACTCGCCGGTGGGCTGCGGGTTGCCCTTGGCGTCGAGCACCATCTTCTCGATCGTCAACGCACCAGCATCGGCTCGGCTGATGGTCGATAGCCACTTGACCATCACGCCTTCCTCGAGCGCCTCCTCGACCTCGAAGTCGTGCGCCGGCATCTTCTCGCGCGTACGGCGATAGACGATCACCGCCTCGGTGGCGCCCAGCCGCTTGGCGGTGCGTGCGACATCGATCGCGGTATTGCCGCCGCCGTAGACGACGACGCGGCGGCCGAGCATCGGCTTGTCGGCGCCCTCCATCGAGCGCAGCACCGACACCGCATCGAGGATGCGCGATGAATCCTTGGCCGGAATGAAGGCGCGCTTGGCGATGTGGGCTCCGACGGCGAGGAACGCGGCGTCGAAGCGGCCGTCGCGCATCGCAGCGGCGATGTCGCTCACCTTGCAGTTGAGTTCGAGCTGCACGCCCATCGCCACGATGCGCTGCATCTCGGCGTCGAGCACGTCGCGCGGCAGCCGGTACTTCGGGATGCCGAAGCGCATCATGCCGCCCGGCAACGGCCCGGCCTCTTTCACGGTGACGCGATGGCCCAGCCGACGCAGGTGATAGGCCGCCGACATGCCCGAGGGCCCGGCGCCGACCACCAGCACGCGCCGGCCCGACTCGGTGGTCGGCGGCGCGAAGGACCAACCGCGCTTGAGCGCCTCGTCGCCGAGAAAGCGCTCGACCGAGTTGATGCCGACGGCGTCGTCGACCTTGGCGCGGTTGCACACCGTCTCGCACGTGTGATAACAGACGCGGCCCATGATGGCCGGGAACGGGTTGTCGCGTGTCAGGTGGCGCCAAGCCGCTTCGTAATCGCCGCTTTCGGCGTGGTACAGCCAGCCCTGGATGTCTTCGCCGGCCGGGCACTGCGCGTTGCACGGCGGCAGCCGGTCGACGTAGACCGGGCGCTCGGTGCGCCAGCTGCCGGTCTTGTTGGCCAGTGACGAACCCGGGTCCAGCGTGATCGCGAAGGGTTTGTCCATCTAGGCCTCGACTCTGTCCAGCAGCTTGAAGCGGCGGATGTTGCGGTCGGCGTCGGCCTGGATCTGCGCCAGCATCTCGGGGTGGCCCGGATTGCCGAACAGGTGCGCGAAACGCCTCTGCGGACGCAGGTATTCGTCAACCGGCACGCGGTGGCGGATCTTGGTGACGCGCGTGACCTCGCCCCGTTCGGCCTCGAACACCGGGAAGATGCCGGTCTCGCGCGCCAGCCGCGCCAGCTTGATGGTGTCGTGGCTTGCCGAACCCCAGCCGAGCGGGCAGGGCACCAGGATGTGCAGGTAGCGCGCTCCGCGCAGGTTCATCGCGTGTTCGACCTTGGACTCCAGGTCGTGCAGGTCGGCCACCGTGGCGGTGGCGACGTACGGGATCTCGTGCGCCATCGCGATGCGCGGCAGGTTCTTGCCCTTGCCGAAGTCGGCGCCCGGATGCTCGCCCACCGCCATCGTGGTGGCGGTGCGCGCTGCAGGTGGCGTGGCCGAGCTGCGCTGCACGCCGGTGTTCATGTAGGCCTCGTTGTCGTAGCAGATGTAGAGCACGTCGTCGTTGCGCTCGAACATGCCCGACAGGCAGCCGAAGCCGATGTCGGTGGTGCCGCCGTCGCCGCCCTGCGCGATCACGCGCACCGGGCTTTGCGCGAGGCCGCGCCGGGCGGCCTTGACCTTCAGCGCCGCCGCGATGCCGGTGCCCACCGCGGCCGCGTTGCCGAACAGCGAGTGGATCCACGGCAGTTGCCAGGAAGTCTCTGGGTACGGTGTCGAGAAGACTTCCAGGCAGCCGGTGGCGTTGGCCGCAATCAACTGGCCTTGCGTGGCGCGCATCGCGGCGTCGACCGCATAGCGAGCACCGAGTGCTTCGCCGCAACCCTGACAAGCACGATGTCCCGAGTTCAGCGAGTTGCTGCGTTCGATCGATGCCTGCACGCTGCGCTGCTCGGGCGCGAGCAGGCGGTTTCCCACCGTGAAGGTGCCGGTCTGATAGAACTTGATCGGTGCGTCCATCTCAAGCCACCTTTGATGCGACGGTGCCGACGTCGCGCAGCAGGTTCTCGGCGATCGGACCACTGCGCCGCATCTTGGTTTCGCGTTCGAGCTGACGCTCGACGATGCGCCAGTCGAGGTCCATGAAGGTCAGCGGCTGCAGTTTGTCGGCCACCGCGTCGCGCAGCGTGCGCCGCAGGCTGCTCATAGTGATGGCGCGCCCGCCCAGACCGGCGACGACGGTATAGCCGTGCAACTGCAGGCCGGACAGCGCCACGCGCACGTCGGTTGACACCACGCCGCCCAGGCCCACCGAGAAGCTCTTCTCGAGCACCACCACGCGCTTGGCGCCCTGCAACGCGGCGCGCACCGCGGCCAGCGGGAAGGGGCGGAACGAGCGGATCGCGAGCACGCCGATCTTCATGCCTTCGGCGCGCAGCTCGTCGACGGTGTCTTTCACGGTGCCGATGACCGAACCGAGCGCGACGACGATGGTTTCGGCGTCCTCGGTCCTGTAGCTGCTGACCAGGCCGCCCGAGCTGCGGCCGAAGCGGGCAGCGAACTCTGCCGCGATGCGCGGAATGTGCTCGAGCGCCGACAACTGCTTGGCATGCGCGAGGTAGCGCACCTCCATGAAGGCCTCGGGGCCGACCATCGCGCCGATCGACACCGGCTCGGCCGGGTCGAGCACCTGGCGCGGCTCGTAGGGCGGGAGGAAGGCATCGACCTCGGCCTGCTCGGGGATGTCGACGCGCTCGTAAGCATGGGTGAGGATGAAGCCGTCCATGCACACCATCACCGGCATCGACAGCTCCTCGGCGAGCTTGAAGGCCTGGATGTGCAGGTCGAGCGCTTCCTGGTTGTTCTCGGCGAACAGCTGGATCCAGCCGCAGTCGCGCTGGCTCATCGAGTCGCTGTGGTCGTTCCAGATGTTGATCGGCGCGCCGATCGCGCGGTTGGCGATCGTCATCACGACCGGCAGGCCCAGCCCCGACGCGTTGTAGACCGCCTCGGCCATGAACAGCAGGCCCTGGCTGGCGGTGGCGGTGTAGGTGCGCGCGCCGGCCGCCGACGAGCCGATGGCCACGCTCATGGCGGCGAACTCGCTTTCGACGTTGATGAACTCGCAGGGCGCGAGCGCGCCGCTCTTCACCAACTCGCCGAGCCCTTCGACGATGTGCGTCTGCGGCGAGATCGGATAGGCGCAGATCACTTCCGGGCGCGCCAGCGCCACCGCTTCGGCCACGGCGTGCGAACCTTCAACCTGCTTGAGCACGGCTCAACTCCTCGACCTCGCGTTGCACGTAGGCAAAGGCCTCGGCGGCCGCGGCGGCATTGGCGTCGGCCACCTTGCCGCTGAACTTGTCGCGGATGGCATGCGTCACCGCCTGCAGCGACACCAGCCCCGACAGCGCCGCGAAGCCGCCCAGCAGCACCGCGTTGGGCAGCGGGCGGCCCAGGTGCTTGAGCGCAATCTCGGTGGCCGGCACGGTGGTCAGGCGGTCGTGGCGAAAGCGCGCCGCGACCTCGGCCAGCCCCAGCTGCTCGAAGCTGCGCCGGCTGTTGATCAGCACGTAGCCGTCGGCGCGCAGGCCTTGAAAGACGTCGACCTGATGCAGCAGCGTGGGGTCCTGCACGATCAGCACGTCGGGCGACATGATGGGTTCGCGCAGGCGAATCTCGCGATCGTCGATGCGGCAGAAGGCCACCACCGGCGCACCGGTGCGCTCGGAGCCGAAACTCGGAAACGCCTGGGCATGTCGACCCTGCGCGAAAGCGGCGATCGAGAGCATCTCCGCCGCTGTCACGACACCCTGGCCGCCGCGGCCGTGAATCCTGATCTGCAGCATCTGCGGCGCTCCTTGCTGGCCGTCAAGGTCGCCATTGTCAGAGGCTGCGATCCGTCGGCGATTGATGCATCGCAAGGAGCCACCACGACGGCTGTCCGTCGAGTGGATCAGTCAACCACTGTGTGCGGGAGCGGAGCCCGCGGGACGATCACCGACCGGCGCTCGCTCGACCGGACAGCCGTGCGCGGCTTGTCAAGGCGCGATCCAAGCTCGCGCGGGGATCGGTAGACACGCGCAGGCCCTTGGACTGTGCGCGATATTTGCAGCAAGAACCCTCAGGAACACGTACCCGCGCTCGTTAGACTGCCGTGCGCAGGCCCGTGGCCCAGCGCGCAGGCCTCGGATCGAATCGGAGCAAGGAGAAGACAATGCGCGCCCTGTTCAGCCTGGTTGGCCTGCTGGTCGTCGTGGCCATCATCATGCTGATGGCCAAGAAGCAGCTGCAGGCGGTGGCGCCGGCGATCGTGCCACCGGCCTCTGCCACGGCAGGCGGCACCGCCCCGCACCGTGCCGGAGCAGTCCCGTGCGGTGCAGCAAAAGGTGCTGCAGGATGTCAATCGCGCGCTGGAGCAAGGCGCTGCCCGCGCGTCGGATGCGCAGCCGTGATCGCGGCCCCAATGCCCGCCCAACTCGTGCGTTCCTGGTCGCGATGACACCCGAGGTCTTCGACGAGACCGCAATGCGGCTGGCGCTGGACCAGGCGCTGAACGCGCAGCTGGCCGGCGAGGTGCCGGTCGGCGCGGTGATCGTGCGGCGCACCGAGGGCGGCCCGCAGGTGGTGGCCACTGGCTACAACCGACCCGATCACCACCCACGACCCGACGGCCCACGCCGAGATCGTGGCGCTGCGCCACGCTGCGCAGCTGGCCGAGAACTACCGCCTGCCCGATCTCGAGCTGTATGTGACGCTGGAGCCGTGCGCGATGTGCGCGATGGCGATGATGCACGCGCGATTGCACCGCGTGGTGTTCGCCGCCGCCGATCCCAAGACGGGCGCGGCTGGCTCGGTGGTCGACTTGTTCAGCAATGGCTCGCTCAATCACCACACGCAACTGCACGGCGGTGTGCTGGCCGAACCGGCAGGCGCCGCTGCTGCGCGAGTTCTTCAGCGAACGGCGTGCGCAGCTGCGATGTCCGAACGTGACGCAACGGCTGCGAGCGAGCGATGACGCGCCCATTCCAACCGGCGAAGTGATCGAGTCGCTGCCGCCCGACGAGCCGACGCCGCGATGAAGACGACGCTCATCCAGGTGTACACGTCGGCGGGCGTCGAGCTGCGCGGCGATGCCCTGCGGCGCGCCGGCGCGCGGCTGAAGGCATTGGGATTCGGCGTCGAACTCGATGCCAGCGTGAAGCTTCGCCATCAGCGTTTTGCCGGCACCGACGATGAGCGTCTGGCCACGCTGTACCGCGTGGCCGACGCGGCGCCGTCGATCGCGATGGCGTGCCGCGGCGGCTACGGCATGACGCGGCTGCTCGACGCCATCGACTGGAAGCGCATCGCGCGCAGCGTGTCCAAGGGCACGCGCTGGGTCGGCTACAGCGACATGACGGCGCTGCAGATGGCCTTGCTCGCGCACAAAGGTGCGCCATCGTGGGCGGGCCCGATGGCTTGCGACGACTTCGGTCGCCCCGACGAAGAAGGCGGCGTCGACGACATCACGCGCGACTGCTTCGTCGAGGCGATGACCGGTGCACTCAAGGCGGTGGGCTTTCGCACCGAGCCCGGTTTCGATGGTTTGCAGGCCAAGGGCGTGCTGTGGGGCGGCAATCTGGCGATGTTGTGCTCGATGCTCGGCACGCCGCACTTCCCAAGCGTGAAAGGCGGCATCCTGTTCGTCGAAGACGTCAACGAGCACCCGTATCGGGTCGAACGCTGCCTGCTGCAGCTGCACCAGGCCGGCGTGCTCGGCGAGCAAAAGGCGGTGGTGCTCGGTGCGGTGAGCGACTACCGCGCTTCGCCGCTGGACCGCGGCTACACGCTGAGGTCGGCCGTCGCGTATGTGCGATCGGTGTCGCGCACGCCGCTGGTCACGGGCTTGCCGTTCGGCCATGTGCGCACCAAGGTCAGTTTTCCGTTGGGACAACGGGTCGAGCTCGTGGTGCAGGGTCGCGACGCGCTGGTGGGGTGGTGACGATGCTGGCACGCCGCTGGGCCGTCGCGGCCGCGCTCGTGCTGGGCGCCGCTGCGTGCAGCAACAATCCGTACCCGGCCGAGCTGATGAGCAGCAACACGCTGGTCTACACCTTTGACGAGCGTTCGCCTCGCTACCTGGACCCGACCGCGTCTTACGCCAATCCCGAGTCGGCCTACACCTATCAGATCTACGAGCCGCCCTACGGCTACCACTACCTCAAACGCCCGTACGAGCTGACCCCGAAGGTGGCCACGCAGGTGGTGCGCGCCGATCTACCTTGACGCGAACGGCGCAGCGGTTGCCGGACGATGCCAGGCCGATCGCATCGCCGAGAGCGTGTACGACATTCCGATCCGGCGCGGTGTGATGTACCAGCCGCACCCGGCGTTCGCCAAGGATGCGCAAGGGCGCTACCGCTACCACACCGACCATGCGCTGACGCGGGCCGAGCTGGGTGGCCGCCGATCGCCCTGGGAGTTCGAGCAGCAAGGCACGCGCGAGCTGGTGGCCGACGATTTTGTCTATGCGCTGAAGCGCCACGCCACCACGCGCATCGAGGCGCCGGTGTACGCGGTGTTCGCCGAGTACGTGATCGGGCTGAAGGACTACGGCGAGCTGATCAAGCGCGAGGACGCCAAACTGCTGGCCGGCTTGCCGGAAGACTTGCAGGACAAACCGTTCCTCGACTTCCGGCGCTGGCCGCTGGCGGGCGCGCAGGCGATCGACCGCTACACGTTTCGCATCCGCCTGAAGGGCAAGTACCCGCAATGGCGCTACTGGATGGCGATGCCGTTCACGGCGCCGCTGCCGTGGGAGGCCGATGCGTTCTACGCGCAGCCGGGCATGGCCGAGGCGGGGCTGTCGCTGAACCAATGGCCGATCGGCACCGGGCCATTCATGATGCGCACCTTCCAGCGCGATCGACTGCACGTGCTGGTGCGCAACCCCAACTACCGCGGCGGCACCTATCCGTGCGAAGGGCAGCCCGGCGACCAGGCGGCGGGCCTGCTGGACGATTGCGGCAAGCGCACGCCCTTCGTCGACAAGCTGTACGTCACGATCGAGAAAGAGCGCACGCCGCGCAAGGAGAAGTTCAGGCAGGGCTATCTCGACGTGCCTGAGATCGAGCGGCCCGACTGGGGCGTCGAGTTCAAGGCCAACCGGGAAGACTCCGACGAGGTGAAGCGCCTGTTCGAGGAACGCAAATTCCAGTTTCCGCTCACCGCCGACATCTCCAACTGGTACCTCGGATTCAACATGCTCGACCCGGTGGTCGGCAACCTCGGCACGGCGCGAGCAGCGCGAGCGCCACCGCAAGCTGCGCCAGGCGATCTCGATTGCCATCGACTGGGAAGAGGGCTACGGCCGCATCTTCCGCTACAAGGGTGGCGATGCGGCGCACGGCCCGCTGCCACCGGGCTTGTATGGCTCGCGCGAGCAGACTCCCGGCTTCTACAACCCCGTGACGCACCGCCTGGTCGATGGCAAGGTCGAGCGCCGTCCGATCGAAGATGCCAAGCGGTTGATGGCCGAGGCCGGCTATCCCGACGGGCGCGACGTGGCCACCGGCAAGCCACTGGTGCTGAACTACGACTTCCAGCGCGCGATCACGCCGGAGTTCAAGGCCGAGAACGACTGGATGATCAAGCAGTTCGCCAAGATCGGCATCCAGCTCGAGATCCGCGCCACCGACTTCAACCAGTTCCAGGACAAGACGCTCAAGGGCAAGCATCAGATCTTCTGGGCTGGCTGGCTGGCCGACTATCCCGATGCCGAGAACTTCCTGTTCCTGCTTTACGGACCCAACGCCAAGAGCAAGAACAACGGCGAGAACATCGCCAACTACGAGAACCCGCGATTCGATGCGCTGTTTCGCGAGCTGCAGACGCTGGAAGACACGCCGCGCAAGCAGCAGGTGATCGACGAGATGGTGACCATTGCCCAGCAAGACGCGCCGTGGTCGTTTGGCTACATCGCGTGGGGTGGCCTCGCCTTCCAGCAGTGGGTCCACAACGGCAAGCCGAGCATCCTGATCCGCGACATGGCGCAGTACTACCGCGTCGATCCGGTGTTGCGCGTGCGCATGCAGGCGGCCTGGAACCACCCGATCGTCTGGCCGATGGTGCTGCCGGTGCTCGCTCTGCTGGCCGTGCTGGCATGGGGCTGGCGCAGCTGGCGCGTGCGCGAGAACGCGACCGCCCGCCGCACTGCCGCCGGCCACCGTCTGAAGCGCTCGACGCACGATCGATGACGACCTACCTGCTGCGGCGCCTGTGGTACGCGCTGGCCATCCTGATCGGGGTGAACCTGCTGACGTTCTTTCTGTTTTTCACCGTCAACACGCCCGACGACATGGCGCGCCTGAACATCGGCGGCAAGCGCGTGACGCAGGAGCAGATCGACAAGTGGAAGGCCGAGCGGGGCTACGACCGGCCGCTGTACTGGAATGCGGCTGAAAGCGGCACCGCCAAGTTCACCCGGACCGTGTTGTGGGAGCGCTCGGTGTCGCTGCTGGCATTGCAGCTCGGTCGCTCGGACTCGGCGCGCAGCGTCGACATCGGCCACGAGGTGCGCACCCGCATGTGGGTCAGCCTGCAGCTCGCGCTGCCGCTGTTCATCCTGCAGTTGATCGTCAGCGTCGGCTTCTCGCTGTTGCTGGTGTTCTTTCGCCACTCGCGCATCGATTTCTGGGGCGTGGTGCTGTGCGTGGTGATGCTGTCGATCTCGAGCCTGTTCTACATCATCGTCGGCCAGTTCTTGTTCTCGCGCGTGCTCAGGCTGGTGCCGATCTCGGGCTACGCGGGCGGACTCGAGGCGGTGCGCTTCCTGCTGCTGCCGGTATTTTTGTCGTTGTTGTCGCGCCTGGGCAGCGAGGCCCGGCTGTACCGCGCGATGTTCCTCGAGGAGATCGGCCGCGACTACGTGCGCACCGCGCGCGCCAAGGGCCTGAGCGAGCTGCGCGTGCTCGGACGCCATGTGCTGCGCAACGCGCTGATCCCGATCATCACCAGCGCCGGCTCGTACCTGCCGTACGTGTTTCTCGGCAGCCTGGTGTTCGAGAGCTTCTTCGGCATCCCGGGGCTCGGCGCGTTCGTGATCGAGGCCATCGGCGGCCAGGACTTCGCGATCGTGCGCTCGATGGTGTTCCTGAGCGCGGTGCTCTACATCGCGAGCAACCTGTTGATCGACCTGGCGTACAGCTGGGTCGACCCGCGCGTGCGATTGGCGTGACAGGTCGATCGCTCGATGAGTTTCAAGTTCGTCTTCCTGTGGACCGACCTGGCGCTGTGGGCGTTGTTCATCACGCTGGCAGCGTATGCATGGCACGCCTCGCGTCAGCCGCCGTTGCGGGCCACCTGGGGCAGGGCGATGCACGACGGTGCCACGCTCGGTGCGGCCGCGGTGCTGGCGCTGTTCATGCTGGTCAGCGCGCTCGACAGCGTGCATTTCCGGCAGGCCCTGCCCAACGCGTCCGGGCAGGCGGCGGGTGTGACCTTCTACGACACGCGCACGGTGTCGCTGCTCGATCTGCTGCTGGCCCGTCCGCTGCAGATGCGCGAGTCGAGCTATTCGGCGCCGCTGGCCACGCATGCGCTGCTGAAGGAAAACTTCGAGCGCGACGGCGCCATCGTGCGCGAGGTGCCGCGGCTGAAGTTCGGCGGCGCGCACCTAGCCGACCCCGAGCGCGATTGGGCTGGCGACGTGCTCGGCCGTGTGGCAGCGGGCCTGGCCGCGCGGTGCGCTGCTGACGCTGGCGGTCTCGCTGGCCTTGGCCGCATGGGTCGGCCGCGAGCACGGCACACTCGCGTCGCGCTGGCGTGCGATCGTCCGCGGCCGCACCCGCTACCCGTGGCGGGTGCCGTTGCTGACGCTGGCGGTGATTGCGCTGGCCGCCGGCCCGGTGGTGGTGCTGATGGGCCAGTACCACGTGCTCGGCACCGACCGCACCGGCAACGACGTGCTGGCGCAGGCGCTGAAGAGCGTGCGCACCGCGTTCGTGATCGGCACGCTGTCGACGCTCGCCACGGTGCCGCTCGCACTCGTGCTGGGTGTGCTGGCAGGCTACTTCAAGGGCTGGGTCGACGAGGCGGTGCAGTACCTGTACACGGTGCTGACCTCGGTACCCAACGTGCTGCTGATCGCTGCCTGCGTGCTGATGGTGCAGGTGTTCGTCGACACGCATGCCGAAATGTTCGAGACCGGGCTGGAGCGCGCCGACCTGAAGATGTTCCTGCTGTGCGTGATCCTCGGCCTCACCGGCTGGGCCACGCTGTGCCGGCTGGTGCGCGCCGAGACGCTGAAGCTGCGCGACCTCGAGTTCATGCAGGCGGCCGAGGCCTTCGGCGTGCCGCACCTGCGCACGATGGCGCGCCACATCGTGCCCAACGTGATGCACCTGGTGCTGATCACCACCGTGCTCAACTTCTCCGACCTCATCCTGTACGAAGCGGTGCTCACCTACGTCGGCGTGGGCGTGGACCCGAGCCTCAACAGCTTCGGCGGCATGATCAACCTGGCGCGCAACGAGATGAGCGGCGACCCGCTGGTGTGGTGGTCGTTTGTCGCTGCGTTCGGCTTCATGCTCGCGCTGGTGCTGGCGGCCAACCTGTTTGCCGACGGCGTGCGCGACGCGTTCGATCCGCGCGCACGCGCGTTCCGGCCGCGGCGCGTTGCGCCGAAGGTGCTCTGAAGGCGCGCACGACGATGCTGGCGATCGACCACCTGCAAGTCGCGCTCGATGCCGACGCCGGCCTCGTCAAGGCGGTCGATGGCCTGAGCCTGGCGATCTCGCGCGGCGAGACCTTTGCGCTGGTGGGCGAATCGGGTTGCGGCAAGAGCATGACCGCGCTCGCGTTGATGCGTCTGTTGCCAGACAACGGTGGGGTCACCGCCGGTTCGATCACGCTGGCTGGCACCGACGTGCTGGCCCTGCCGGAGAGCCAGATGCGTGCGGTGCGCGGCGGCCGCATCGGCATGATCTTTCAGGAGCCGGGGACCAGCCTCAACCCGGTGATGCGCGTCGGCGACCAGATCGTCGAGGCCATCGAAGCGCACACCGCGCTGCGCGGTGCCGCGGCGCGCGAGCGTGCGTTGCACTGGCTGCGCAAGGTGGGCATCCCCGATCCCGAGCGCCGCATCGACGACTACCCGTTTCGCATGAGCGGGGGCCAGAAGCAGCGGGTGATGATCGCGCTGACGCTGGCCGCGGAGCCTGACTTCCTGATTGCCGACGAGCCGACCACGGCGCTGGATGTCACCATCCAGGCGCAGATCCTCGACCTGCTGCGCGACCTGCAGCGCGAGCAGGGCATGGGGCTGCTGCTGATCACGCACGACCTTGCGGTGGTGGCCGGCATGGCGCATCGCGTGGCGCTGATGTATGCCGGGCAGATCGTCGAGGTGGCGAGCGCCGATGATTTCTTCGCGCGGCCGCTGCATCCGTACGCGCAGGCGCTGTTGCGCGCGCTGCCCGATGCGCAGCGGCGCGCCCATGCGCTCGAGGCGATCGCGGGCACCGTGCCAGCGCTGACGCGCACATTCACGGGCTGTCGCTTCAGCGAACGCTGCGCGCAGGCGCGCGAGGACTGCGCCCACACCGTGCCGCAGCTGCTGCAGACGCAGGCGCGCCTGGTGCGATGCCTGCGCTATGCCGGCGACACGCCGTGGCCTGCCGCCGCTGGCGCCGTGGCGGCCCTCGATGCGGCGCCGGTCAGCGCAAGGGCCGCGGTGAGCCAGACGGCCTACGCCGAGCCGCGCGGCGGGGCAGCTGCTGCTGCAGGTGAAGAACCTGAACGTTCGCTTCCCGATCCGCAGCGGTGTGCTGCAGCGGCGCATCGGCGCATTCGAGGCGGTGCGCGGGGTCAGCTTCGACATCGCTGCGGGCCGCACGCTGGCGCTGGTGGGCGAGTCGGGCTGTGGCAAGACCACCACCGGCAAGGCGATCGTGCAGTTGCTCAGGCGCCAGGCCGAGGTCAGCGGCGAGGCGCTGTTCGAAGGCCGCAATCTGTTCGCGCTGCAAGGCGAAGCGTTGCGCACCATGCGCCGCGAGGTGCAGATCGTCTTTCAAGACCCGTACTCGTCGCTCGACCCGCGCATGCGGGTGGGCGAGATCCTCGAAGAAGGGCTGCTCGCGCTGCGTCCCGACCTGCAGCGCGACGAGCGCGCGCGAGCGCCTGGCGCAACTGCTGCGGCGCGTCGGGCTGCGCGACGATGCGCTGTCGAGCTATCCGCACGAGTTCTCGGGCGGGCAGCGCCAGCGCATCGCCATCGCGCGTGCGCTGGCCGTGCAGCCCAAGCTCATCGTCTGCGACGAGCCGACTTCGGCGCTCGACGTGTCGGTGCAGGCGCAGATCCTCAACCTGCTGCGCGAGCTGCAGGCCGATCTCGGCGTGGGCTACCTGTTCATCACGCACAACCTCGCCGTCGTCGCGTACCTGGCCGACGAGGTGGCGGTGATGAACGCCGGCAGCATCGTCGAGCACGGGACCGCGCGGCAGGTGCTGCGAGATCCGCAGATGGCCTACACGCGCCAGTTGCTGGCGGCCGTGCCCAAGTTGCGACGCTGAGCCGTCGCCGCTCCTGAACCAGCCGGCGCGGCCGGTCAAGCCGCTTGGGCGCGGGCTGTTGTCGCGTACCAACGTCGAGGAATTACACGCGGCCTAGGGCTTTCCCGAGGGCTGCCGGCCGTGTGCACCATCTTCGAGTGGCCTCGAGACCGCATGCTTCCGAGGAGGCGTGTGCTTCGACGGGGCGCGAGTCGCGGGCGCGACAGCGAATAACCGGCAACATCGCACCAGTACGGGGACTTCCCCGCTGTGCGCCGTGCGTTCGTGACACTGACAATTCCTTTCCATGTTCGCTTCGTTGCCGTTCTGTGACCTACAGGTGACAGGGCCGCGGCGCGCAGCGGGCAGAAAGCCTACGGAACAACCGTTTTCAGACTAGGAGTGTCTATGTTTAGAAGAACCAGGGTCGCTCTAGCAGCGGCGACGGCGGTCGGAGGGCTGGCCGCAACCGTCACGGGCGCATGGGCTCAGGATACCCAGCGCGTCGAGATCACCGGCTCGTCGATCAAGCGAATCGAGGGCGAGTCCGCCGCACCGATCCAGGTGATCAAGCGGGCCGACATCGAGAAGACGGGCATCACGACTGTCGAGCAGCTGATGCGCACCGTCTCGGCGATGGTGAGCTCGAACACCACGGCACCGGCCAGCGCGGCCGGTCTGACGACCGGTGGCGGCTCGACGGTTTCGTTGCGCGGCCTGACCCCCGAGCGGACGCTGGTTCTGATCAATGGCAAGCGGGTGGCTCCGTACGGATCGCCTGCGAGCGGCGTTGCGGTCGACGTGAACAGCATTCCGGTGGCCGCCATCGAGCGCGTCGAAGTCCTGAAGGACGGCGCATCGGCGATCTACGGTTCGGACGCCATCGCCGGTGTCGTGAACTTCATCCTGCGCAGCGACTACAAGGGCCTCGAGATGGAGGCCAGCTACGGCGCGGCGACGCAGGACGGCAAGGGTGACATCACGACATTTAGCGCGATCGGCGGCATGGGCGACATGGCCACCGACAAGTACAACGTCATGCTGATCGGCACCTACCAGAAGGACGGCGCGCTGTTCGGCCGCGATCGCGATTTCGCCAACACGTCGATCCGTCTCGACAAAAACCAGAATGGCTCATCTTCCCGCACCGACCCGGGCAACATCAGCATACCGGGTGTTGGGGTGCGCAATCCGCTGGTCAACGGGGCCACGCAAACGGCCAACTGCGCCCCGAACGCGACGTACGTGCCTTCGATCAACCCCGACATCTGCCTGTTCGACGTTGCGCCGTTCGTCGGATTGCTTCCCAAGACGGAGCGCTTTGGCCTCAGCGGATCGGGCCGCGTCGCGCTGAGCAACGAGGTCGAGCTGTATGGCGAACTCGGATGGTCTCAAAACAAAATCCAAACCGTCATTCAGCCCTCGCCGATCGACGCGGCGTTCGGCATTCCGTTCAACATGACGACGGCCAACCCGTTCTATCCGACCGCGTTCGTGCAGGGCCAGACCGGCGGCGCGACGCCCACGCTGGCCGTGCGCTACCGCCCCTTCATCATCGGCAATCGCGACCTCACCGACACCATCGATGCGACGCGCGCCGTGGCGGGCGTGCGCGGCACGGCCGCCGGCTGGGACTACGACGGCAACTTGCTGTACACGGCAAGCCAGACCAAGGAAGTGCTCAATGGCGGCTTCTTCCGCATCAACGACGACGCCACCGGCCCGGGCATCGTGCCTCTGCTGTCCGGCGCTGTGCTGGGCACCAACGGGCAGCCGCTGTGGGTCAATCCGTTCGGCGCCAACTCCGCCGAGGTGTCGACGGCCGCCAAGGCGACCAACTTCCTCGGCCAGGCCTTCAAGACCAACACCAGCCTGACGGGCATCCAGGGCAAGGCCTCCAAGGAAATGATGGCGCTCGAAGGCGGTGGCCTTTCCACCGCGTTCGGCGCCGAACTGCGCCGCGAAACATTCAAGCTGGACTCGGACCCTGCGCTGGGCACCGGCAACATCTCGGGCTACGGCGGCAACTTCGTGCCGTTCGACACCAGCCGCAACGTCGGAGGCCTCTTCGGCGAGCTGGTCGCTCCGGTGAAGAAGGGGCTGGAACTCGGCGCGGCGCTTCGCTACGACAGCTACGCGTCGACGACCAATCCGCTGGGGCCTCAACCGGCGATCGACTCGCTCAGCACGCTCGCCTCGTCTCCCTCGGGCGACCCGATGGCACCGGCAGATATCGCCCGGATCGCCGCCCAGTCGACCGGCAGCGCACCGTCGTTCGGCCAGGCGACGGGCAAGCTGGGTGCACGCTGGCAGGCCATGCCCGAGCTGCTGCTGCGCGGCACGTACAGCACGGGCTTCCGCGCGCCCCTCGCTGTTCGACCTGTACAGCCCGTTGCAGTTGAGCGTGAGCCCGGTCGTCAATGACCCGAAGAACTGCCAAGGCGCCAATCTCGGCAATCCCGACTTCTGCGCGACGCAGTTCAACACCTACCTGGGCGGCAACAGCCAACTCAAGCCCGAGAAGTCGCAGAGCCTGACGCTCGGCTTCGTCGCCGAGCCCATCCGCAACTTCTCGGTCGGGGTCGACTACTTCAAGACCGAAGTCAAGGACATGATCCAGACGCTGTCGCTCACCTACATCTTGTCGAACGAGGCGGTCTACCAGAACAGGGTGCAGCGTGGCCCATCGGGTGAAATCATCGCCATCGACCAGCGGCTCGAGAACGTCGGCAAGGTGAATCTGGCGGGCTGGGACGTCGACCTGCGCTGGAACTTCCCGGCGGGCGACTACGGCAAGGTCTTGTTGGGGTGGACGGCGACCTACATGTCGCAATGGGATAACACGAACCCCGACGGCTCCACCACCGGCAACATCGGTACCACGTCGGGCGCCGTCTTGGGCTACATCCCGAGATTCAAGCACCTCACCACCGCCACCTGGCTCACGGGACCGTGGGCGTTCTCCGGCCAGTACAACTGGCAGTCGGGCGGCACCGACATCTGCGGCAACCTGATTCAAGACGAGTTCGGCAACTGCCCGGCGGGAACGGCGCCTCCGACATTCGGCGCCTACGAGACCTTCGACGTGCAGGTGGCCTACACCGGCATCAAGAACCTCGGCCTCACGCTCGGCGTGCGCAACCTGTTCAATCACGATCCGCCGTACGTGAATGGCGCCGGCGGCGCATTCCAGGCTGGGTACGACCCCACCTACGTCGACCCACGCGGCAGGTTCGCGTACTTCAAGTTGAACTACAAGTTCTTCTGATCGCGGCTTCGCCTTTGCAAAGCCGGCTCATCGCGAGCCGGCTTTTTTCTTCTTGCGGGCGCCAGCCGCTGGCCGCTCGACACCGGCCCGAGCAAAGATCGAGTTAGCGGGGTTCGGGAGCGCGCCCGGCGTGGACGCCCGGTGCCTTACTTAGGCGCCATCCGAATCGCGCCATCGAGCCGGATCACCTCGCCGTTGAGCATGTCGTTGGTGACGATCTGCTGCACGAGCTTGGCGTAGTCGTCGGGCTTGCCCAGCCGAGACGGGAAGGGCACCGACGCGGCGAGCGCGTCCTGCACCTCTTTCGGCATCGAGAACAGCATCGGCGTGCCGAAGATGCCCGGCGCGATGGTCATGTTGCGAATGCCGTTGCGCGCCAGGTCGCGCGCGATCGGCAGCGTCATGCCGACGATGCCGCCCTTGCTGGCCGAGTACGCGGCCTGGCCGATCTGGCCATCGTAGGCGGCCACGCTGGCGGTGGAGATCATCACGCCGCGCTCGCCGGTGGATTCCGGCTCGTTCTTGCTCATCGCCTCGGCCGCCAGGCGGATCATGTTGAAGCTGCCGATCAGGTTCACCGTGACGGTTTTCGTGAACAGATCGAGCGAATGCGCGCCGTCCTTGCCCACGGTCTTGGCCGCCGGGCCGATGCCCGCGCAATTGACCAGGCCCATCAGCTTGCCCATCGACAGCGCCTTGGCGACCACCGCGCGCCCGTCGGCTTCTTGCGTGACGTCGCAACGCACGAACGCGGCCTTGCCGGCGCCGAGCTCCTTGGCCAGCGACTCGCCCTTGTCGGCCTGCACGTCGGCGATGACGACCTTGGCGCCTTCGCGGACGAACATGCGCGCGCTGCCTTCGCCCAGCCCCGACGCGCCGCCGGTGACGATGAAGACCTTGCCAGCGATGTCCATGGGGATTGACCTCTCGTGAAATGTCGGCTCAGGCCTGCAGCGCGGCCAACGCGCGCGCGCCGATCTCATCAACGCCGCCGAGGCCCGAGATCTTGCGGCAGCGCGGCGCGGCCGGGTCGCCCTGCGACGCCCACGCCGAGTAGTAGGCCACCAGCGGACGCGTCTGTCGTTGGTACACCTCGAGCCGGTTGCGCACGGTCTCTTCGGTGTCGTCCTTGCGCTGGATCAGCGGCTCGCCGGTGACGTCGTCCTTGCCGGCGACCTTGGGCGGATTGAACTTGATGTGGTACGTGCGCCCCGACGCCTCGTGCACGCGGCGGCCGCTCATGCGCTCGATGATGGCCTCGTCGGGCACGTCGATCTCGAGCACAGCGTCGAGCTTGACGCCGGCCTTCTTCATTGCCTCGGCCTGCGGGATCGTGCGCGGGAAGCCATCGAACAGAAAGCCGTTGGCGCAATCGGGCATCGCGATGCGCTCCTTGACCAGGCCGATGATGATGTCGTCGCTGACCAGGTTGCCGGCGTCCATCACTTTCTTGGCGGCCAGCCCGAGCGGCGTGCCGGCTTTCACCGCGGCGCGCAGCATGTCGCCGGTGGAGATCTGCGGGATGCCGTAGTGCCGGCAGATGGTGGTCGCCTGCGTGCCTTTGCCGGCCCCGGGCGGGCCCAACAGAATCAGTCGCATGGTCTCCTCGGCGTCTCGGCACTCGTGTGAAACGAGCTTAGCACTCAATCCGCCTTGGGCCACAACGCGCGCACGCGCGCCAGGTCGGCCGGCGTGTCGACACCGGGGCCCGGTCGTTCGGCGCTCACGTGCACGGCGATGCGCTCGCCTTGCCACAACACGCGCAACTGTTCGAGCGCCTCCACCGCTTCGAGCGGCGCCGCCGGCAGCGCCGGAAAGCGACGCAGAAAGCCCGCGCGGTAGGCGTACAGGCCGACGTGACGCAGCGGGCGTGGCTCGGTGGGCAACGCAGCCGCAGCAGTGCGGTCGCGCCAATGCGGGATCGGCGCCCTGGAGAAGTACAACGCGCGCCCGGCCGCATCGAGCACAACCTTCACCACGTTGGGGTTGGCAAACTCCTCGGCATCGTCGATCGCGTGCGCCACGGTGGCCATCACGCAATCGCTGCGTCGCTTCAGCAGCGCCGCGCAGGCGTCGATCATCGCGGTGGCGATCAGCGGCTCGTCGCCTTGCACGTTGACGACGATCGCCTCACCGTCGAGCTGCAGCTGCTCGCACGCCTCGGCCAGGCGATCACTGCCGCTCACGTGGTCGATGCGCGTGAGCAGCGCGTTGACGCCATGCGCGCGGCAGGCGTCGACGATGCGCATGTCGTCGGCGGCCACCACCACGCGGTCGGCCGCCGAGGCGGCGGCGCGCTGCGCCACGCGCACGACCATCGGCGCGCCGTGCAGATCGGCCAGCGGCTTGTCGGGCAGCCGCGTCGACTTCAGCCGCGCCGGGATCAACACGGTAAAGCTCATGCGGTGTCGCGAGCGCGCGGAGTTTGCGGCGCGCGCACAGCAGCGGCGCCGTGGTGTGCCGTCATTCCAGCGCCGACGACGCGCTCGGCGCATCGAGCGTGCGCGCCTCGCTCTCGAGCATCACCGCAATGCCGTCGCGCACCGGAAACGCGAGCCGGTCGGCCGGGCAGACCAGTTCGCGCAACGGTTCGCCGGGCGCGCGCTCAGCGCGCAGCGGCCCCTTGCACAACGGGCACACAAGCATGTCGATCAGTCGATGGTCTAGGGTCATGGTCGGTACCGCGCGGCCGCCCGAAGGTACCGACGCGCCCCCTCGGGGGTGAGGCTGGACGAGAGCCAGCACCTGCGTGCTGGCGAGCGCCTGCCGAACCGGCCGTGCATGCAGGCACGGCCGTGGATCAGAGAGCGAAGCGAGCGTGCGGGTCTCATGTGAGTGGCGGCAGCCAGCGCTTCAGCGCCTGGCCGACCGCGTCGTCAAAACCGAAGTCTAGCGGCGCCACCCAGACCTGCGTGCGGCCCACCCGCTCGGGGCGGATCTTGGCGGCGTCTTTCTCGGTCAGCACGACGTCGGGCGTGCCGTCGGGCCACGGCAAGCGGCTGTAGTCGGCGTGGTCGGGCATCGCAAGCGGCTCGAAGTCCAGGCCTTGCGCCTGCAGCATCGAAAAGAATCGCTGCGGCACCGCGGTGCCCGCGCAGGCCACGACGCGACGGCCGCGCAGAGCCTGCCAAGATTGCGGGTCGGCGTGCAGTCCTTGCCACCATCGCGCAAGCTCCACCACGCCGCCCAGCGAGCGGCGCACGACGAAGCCGGGCAGCGGTGTGCTGGCCTGCGGCGCGTTGTAGATGACCAACGTGCGTTCGGGCACCTTGCGCGGCAGCGGCTCGCGCAGCGGGCCGGCGGGCAGCAACAAGCCGTTGCCCACACCGCGCTCGTCGAACACGATCAACTGTGCGTCGCGGGCCAGTGCAAGATGCTGCAGCCCGTCGTCGGCCACCAGAACGTCGAGCTCGGGGTGCGCTTGGCACAGCAAGCGCGCCGCGTCGATGCGTTGCGCAGCCACTGCCACCGGCACGTGCGCGCGCAGGTGGATCAGCAGCGGCTCGTCGCCCACCAGTGCGGCGCGGCTCGCGGCATCGACGATGCGCGGTGTGCGATCGGTGCGGCCATAGCCACGCGACACCACGCCGGGTGTGTGGCCGAGCCGCCGCAGCAACTCCACCAGCGCGATCACCGTGGGCGTCTTGCCGGCGCCACCAACCAGCAGGTTGCCCACCACGATCAGCGGCCGCGGCGCCCGCGCGCTCGAACGCAGGCCGCTCGCGAACAGTGCTCGCTGCCCGGCAGTCAGCGCGCCGTAGATCCACGACAACGGTTGCAGCACGCGCGCCAACGCATCGGGTTGCGGCCGCTGCCACGATGCGACCAGGGCGGGGGCCCAGTCGCGGCCCGGATTCATCGCAGCCCGGCGCGTCAGCGGCCCGCCGACTCGGCCGGCACCTGCGCCGCGAAGCTCAAACGGACGAGTCCTGCGCGCCGCGCCGCATCGAGCACGTTGATCACCGCCTGATGCGGGGTGAGCGCGTCGGCCGAGACGATCACCATCACGTCGGGCCGTCCTGCCGCCGCGGCCTGCAGCTCGAGCGCCAGGATGTCGACACTGCGGCCCTCGACGGGCTTCTTGTCGACCAGGTAGCGCCCTTCGGCCGACACGCTCACGATGATTTCTGCCGGCCGCTCGCGGATGCGCTCGGCGTCGGCGGTGGGCAGCGTGATCTGCAGCTCCGAATACTTCGAGTACGTGGTCGACAGCATCAGGAAGATCAGGATCACCAACAGCACGTCGATGAACGGGATCAGGTTGATCTCCGGCTCTTCGGAACGGCGGCGGCGAAAGCGCATCGCGCGTCAGATGCAGGGGTCAGGCGGCGGGACGCACGACGAATCGCATCAGGTGCGGCACCATGCGTTCGGCAGCCTGCTCCATGCTGAGCGCGTATTCGTCGATCAGGCGCCTGAAGTAGCGGTAGAACATCAGCGACGGGATCGCGATGATGAGGCCGAACGCGGTGTTGTACAGCGCCACCGAGATGCCGTGCGCCAGCATCGTCGGGTTGGAGCCGCCGGTGGGCGCTTGCGATCCGAAGATCTCGATCATGCCGATCACCGTGCCAAAAAGGCCGAGCAGTGGCGACACGGCGGCGATGCTGCCCAGCGTGTTGAGGTAGCGTTCCAGCCGATGCACCGCGGCCCGCCCCGCGATCTCGAATGCCTGGCGCAACGCGCCTTCCTGGATGCGCGGGTCACCCATCACGACGCGCAACCCGGCGGCCAGCACCGAGCCGAGCTCGGAGTTCGCCGCCAGCTTGGTCACCACGTCGGGCCCGGGGAGGCTCTGTCGCGTGACCGACAGCACTTCGTCGAGCAGCTTGGGAGGCGCGATGCGCGGCACGCGCAGGCTGATGAAGCGCTCGATCACGAGCGCGAGCGCCACCACCGAACAG
Organism: uncultured beta proteobacterium; assembly: GCA_963774185.1. GTDB lineage: Bacteria > Pseudomonadota > Gammaproteobacteria > Burkholderiales > Burkholderiaceae_C > JAEUPI01. Next base: position 56,128 of record CAVZEK010000035.1, on the reverse strand, counting down.
ATGAGCAACGGCCAGATCGGCCAGCCAGCGGCTTGTATGATCGAAAACAAGAGGTGAACCCGATGGTGCGTGAGGCGTCGTGCTTTGACGCGATTGCGCGAGGCGCGATTATGGCCGAGCTTGTGGATGATCCAGTGTTGCGCCGTTGCTGCAGGCGGCGCAGTGCAGCATCGGTGCCGCACGTCGACTCGCCGACGCTGCGCCAACAATCCACTGCTTCTGTGGAAAAGCTTGTGGGCAATCGGGGCCCGGCCGCCGCGAAGGCGCGTGTTCTCGTGCTTCGCGTTGGATTGCCCGAGTTTTGAGCAGTGGGGCCGCGCCGATGATTGCGATGCCACGCGCGGCCACCCGAGCGCCCGTGCGGCGCGCGATCGTGGTGCGGTGAGCATCGTTGGCGACATCGGCGGGCCGATCGCGCCGCGCGCACTCGGCGTTGCGGCGCTGCTTTTGGCGGCCAGCGACGCGCTGCAGTTTCGCCTCGGTGCCGTGGCGGTGCGCGGCGAGCTGTCGGGGTTTTCACGCGCGACCAGTGGCCACTGCTACTTCACGTTGAAGGACGCCGACGGTGCGAACGCCGTCCTGCGTTGCGCCATGTTTCGCCGCGCGGCGTCGCTGCTCGATTTCTCGCCGCGTGACGGCCAGCAGGTCGAGGTGCGCGGCCGCATCGGCATCTACGAGCCGCGCGGCGAGTTGCAGTGTGTGGCCGAGGCGATGCTGCCACTGGGCGCCGGATCGCTTTACGAAATGTTTTTGCGCCAGAAGGCCAAGCTGGAGGCTGCGGGGCTGTTCGACCCCGCACGCAAGCGGCCTGTTGCCGCGCACCCGCGATCGATCGGCATCGTCAGCTCGGTCGCCGGCGCGGCCTTGCACGACGTGCTGACCACGCTGGCGCGGCGCGCGCCGCACGTGCAGGTGATCGTCTACCCGAGCGGGGTGCAGGGCTCGGAGGCGCCGGCGCAGCTGGTGCAGGCGCTGCAGCGCGCCGGCGGGCGCGCCGAGGTCGACACGCTGATCGTGTGCCGCGGCGGCGGCTCGATCGAGGACCTGTGGGCGTTCAACGACGAGGCGGTGGTGCGTGCGATCGCAGCGTGCCCGCTGCCGGTGGTGTGCGGCGTGGGGCACGAGACCGACATCACGTTGGCCGACCTCGCGGCCGATCTGCGCGCGCCAACGCCCACCGCGGCCGCCGAGCTGGCCGCTCCGCTGCGTGACGAGCTGTTGCAGACACTGGAGCAGTGGGCGCGCCGCCTGGCGCGCGCGCATCGGCAACGCGTCGATCGCGATGCGCAAGGCCTGGACTTGTTGTCGTCGCGCTTCGCGCATGCGATGGCCACGCTGCGCCCGCACCGCCAGCGCGTGGACCTGCTGGCGCATCGGATCCGCGCCGCGTTGACGCAACGGCTGCGATCGGCCGAGCAATCGCTCGTGCACGCCGCTTCGCATTGGCAGCGCGCGTCAGCCGCGAACATCGAGCGGCGAGGTGCGCGGCTGTCGGGCCTGGCCGACCGCCTGGCCTTGCTCGATCCGCAACAGGTGCTGTCGCGCGGCTATGCGCTGATAGAAGAGAGCGCGGCGGGGCGCGTGGTGGTGGCGCCGTCGCAACTGCGCGTCGGCGAGCGGCTGACGATCAGCCTGGCGCAGGGCCAGGCCGAACTCGTTCCCCGTGAAGTGCGGCAACGCGAGGGCTGAACGCCCGCGCGCTGCCCCAAGCGCAGCGGCTCAGAGACCGCCGTTTTGCTGCGCCACCATGCAAAACAGCATCGGGATCGACAGCAACGTGTTGGCGCGCGAAGTCAGCATCGCCAAACGCGCGGCCTTGGCTTTCTCTTCCGGCGTCACCGTCACGATGCCCAGCGCCTTTTTCTGATTCGGCCAGATGATGAACCAGACGTTGAACGCCATGATGAGGCCTAGCCACATGCCGATGCCGATGGCGGTGGCTGGCCGCTGGAACGACAGCGCCGCGGCGATGTAGTTGTTCATCGTGGCCAGCAGCAGGCCGGTGACCACGGTGGACAGTGCGGCCCAGCGGAACCAGAACAGTGCCGCGGGCGCGATCACCTTGCCGATGGCGGGCTTCTGCTCGTCGGGGATCTTGGGCATCGACGGGATCTGCACGAAGTTGAAGTACCACAGCAGGCCGATCCACATCACGCCGCTCAGCACGTGCAGGTAGCGCATGAAGAACGCACCCCACGCGTGGTCGTACGCGGGGGCGCCTGCCAGCGCGCTCACCACCAGCACAAGAATCACCAGCAGCACAACGCCGGCAGCCACTGTGCGACCCAGCGATTGCAATATCGCGCCCATCTTTGTTCTCCTCGTCGCGAAAGAAGGTCGACTATAGCCAAACAGAGCGCGCCGTCGAGAGGGGAACACGATCGTGTCGCGCCGCGGGCACTGCGGCGCGGGCACCCGCCGTGGCTATCACTTTCCGAACAGCTCGCCGCTGATGCGGGTGCCCGGCTTGACGCCGCGCTTGGCGAACCAGCCCTGGTTCATCTCCAGCACGTAGCGCACCGGCTTGGTCGAGCAGTGCGACTCGTCGCTTTGTGGCTTCATGTCGGCCAGGTTCACCACCGTGCCGTCTTCGGCGAGAAAGGCGACCGACAGCGGGATCAGCGTGTTGCGCATCCAGAAGCATTGCGTCGCCGCCTGCTCGAACACGAACAGCATGCCTTCATGGGTGGGCATGCTCTGGCGAAACATCAGGCCGGTCTGACGCTGCTCGGGCGTCAGCGCCAGCTGGGCGCGGATGTTGTGCATGCCCACGTGCAGCGTGGCGGCAGGCAGGTCTTGCGGTTGGCCCTGCGGCCAGGCCGCGGTGGTGGCGGTCAACCAGGCCAGCGCGAGCGCCGCGAGGGAGCGCCGGCGGCGCTTGTGAAGGTGGATCATGGGTTGCTCGAGCGCGCAGCGGGCTTCTTGCTCTTCTTGGTGGGTTTGGGCTTGGACCGCTTTTCTGCTTCCTTCTTGCTTGCCTTGTTGGCCGCGGCAACGGGGGCACGATCCTGGGCCCAGGCGCTGCCCAGTGTGAGCGAGGCGGCGGCACAGGCGGCAAGCAGATTCTTCATCGGGTGCGGTCTCGGCAAACGGCGCGCGCATTGTGCGCCTCAGGCCAACGCGGCTTCGACATGGCGGTTGACGCGACACACTGACATAAAATCGCCAGTTCACAGCGAGCGCAGGAAGCCCATGTACCAACACGTCAAGGTGCCCCAAGGCGGGCAGAAGATCACCGTCAACAAGGACTACTCGTTGAACGTGCCCGATCAGCCGATCATTCCCTACATCGAGGGCGACGGCACCGGCTACGACATCACGCCGGTGATGATCAAGGTGGTCGACGCCGCGGTGGCCAAGGCCTACAAGGGCAAACGCGAGATCAAGTGGATGGAGATCTACGCCGGGCGAAAAGTCCACCAAGATCTATGGTCCGGACGTGTGGCTGCCCGAAGAGACGCTGAAGATCCTCAAGGACTACGTGGTCTCGATCAAGGGGCCGCTCACCACGCCGGTGGGTGGCGGCATTCGCATCGCTCAACGTGGCGCTGCGTCAGGAGCTCGACCTCTACGTCTGCCTGCGTCCGGTGCAGTACTTCAAGGGCGTGCCCTCGCCGGTGAAGGAGCCCCACAAGGTCAACATGGTGATCTTTCGCGAGAACTCCGAAGACATCTACGCCGGCATCGAGTGGGCCGCCGAGAGCGACAAGGCCAAGAAGCTCATCAAGTTCCTGCAAGAAGAGATGGGCGTCAAGAAGATCCGCTTTCCCAACACCTCAGGCATCGGCATCAAGCCGGTGTCCAGCGAAGGCACCGAGCGCCTGGTGCGCAAGGCGCTGCAGTACGCGATCGACAACGACAAGCCCAGCGTGACGATCGTGCACAAGGGCAACATCATGAAGTTCACCGAAGGGCGCGTTCCGCGACTGGGCCTACGCGCTGGCGCAGAAGCGAGTTCGGCGCCCAGCCGATCGACGGCGGCCCGTGGTGCAAGTTCAAGAACCCGAAGACCGGCAAGGACATCATCGTCAAGGACATGATCGCCGACGCCTTCCTGCAGCAGATCCTGCTGCGTCCGGCCGAGTACTCGGTGATCGCCACGCTCAACCTGAACGGCGACTACGTGTCCGACGCGCTGGCGGCGCGAGGTGGGCGGCATCGGCATCGCGCCGGGCGCCAACATGTCCGACGACGTCGCGTGCTTCGAGGCCACGCACGGCACGGCGCCCAAGTACGCCGGCAAGGACTACGTCAACCCGGGCTCCGAGATCCTCTCGGCCGAGATGATGCTGCGCCACATGGGCTGGAAGGAGGCCGCCGACCTGATCATCAGCTCGATGGAGAAGGCCATCCAGAGCAAGAAGGTCACCTACGACTTCGCGCGCCTGATGGAAGGCGCGACCCAGGTGTCGTGCTCGGGCTTCGGGCAGGTGATGATCGACGCGATGAATTAGGATTTCAGGGCGTCCCAGGACGTCCAAACTGGTTCCACAAAGAGCCCCAGATCGTTGATTCGACTGGGGTTCTCTGTTTCATGGCGTCCCGACTGCCGTTTCTTGACTGCCGATCGGAACGGGGCCATAGTTTGGGGCCATTTGGGGCCATGACTTCGGCCAAGTGATACGAATGCGGCACGTCAACTACATCCTCCGGCCGGTCACGATCGACAACGCCAAGCCGCGCGAAAAGGCCTATGCGCTGACCGACGGCGGCGGCCTGCTGCTCGAGGTGCTGCCGTCGGGCACCAAGACCTGGCGCTTCAAGTACCACCTGAACGGCAAGCGCGAGAAGGTGACGATCGGCGCCTACCCGGCGTTCACCATCAAGCAGGCGCGCGATCGACACGAAGAGCTGCGCGCGCTGGTCGAGCGCGGCGAGAGCCCGGCAAAACTGAAGCAGGCCGCAGCCGCAGAACGGAAGCTTGCCGACGAACGCCGCGTGACCTTCCGCGCCTTCGCGCAGCGGTGGATCGAGGAGACGCTGTTCTACCGTTCATCTGGCTACGTTGCGCAGATCGTGCGCTGGCTCGACGCCTACGTGAACCCGACCATCGGCGACATGCCGTTGGGCGACGTGCAGCCTGGCGACGTACTGGCGATCATCAAGGCGCAGGGTCCACAACGCCGGGACCGCCGAGCGCATCCGCGTGATCATCCAGCAGGTCTACAACCACGCGATCCGCAACCTGCTGGTGACGACGAACCCGGCGCAGCCGCTGCGCGGCGCCATCGCGCGCGCGCCGGTCAAACATCACCGGCACTTGAACGAGAAGCAACTCGGCGCATTCTGGCGCAAGCTCGACGACCAGGGTGCGCACATCACGACGATCGCGGCGACGCGGCTGCTGCTCTACACGATGACGCGCAAGAGCGAATTGCTGCGCTCGAAGTGGCACGAGTTTGACCTCGATGCCGCGCACTGGGATATCCCGGCCGAGCGCATGAAGATGGGCAAGCCGCAACGCGTGTTCCTGTCGCGCCAGGCGGTCGAGTTGCTGCGCCAGGTGCACGAGATCAGCGGGCATGGCGAATACGTGTTGCCGTCGATCTTCCGCGGCAGCGTGCCGATGGGCGACGTGACGCTTGAACCACTTCTTCAAGCGCATCGACTTCGGCGTGTCCGACTTCAGCCCGCACGGCCTGCGCGGCACGGCGGCGACGTTGCTGCGCGAGCATGGGTTCGGTCGCGATGTCGTCGAGCTGCTGCTCGCGCACAGCGAGAAGAACGCGACGGTGGCGGCGTACAGCCACATCGAACTGGCGGCTGATCGGAAGAGGGCGCTGCAGTACCTGGCCGATCGCGTCGAGGCGCTGGTCGCGGGTGCGGATGCAATCCCGTTGCGTGCGGCGTGAACTGCGTCGCGCAGGACAGCACCGCGCCTATGGTGGGTTGCGCGACTATATCCAAACCAGTATAGTCAACCGTGAAGCCGGTTCGATTCCTCGGCGACTCGCTCAAGCGTTTGCGCGAGTTCCCCGACGACGCGAGGCAGGACGCCGGCTACCAGCTCGACAAGCTGCAGCGCGGCGAGCAACCGGACGACTTCAAGCCGATGCCTTCGATCGGCAAGGGAGTCGAGGAGCTGCGGGTGTGGGATGACGCGGGCACGTACCGCGTCATCTACACGGCGAGGTTGAAGGACATGGTGGTTGTGCTGCACGTCTTCCAAGAAAAGACCGAAGCGACGAGCAGGGTCGACATCGAGCTGGCGCGTTCGCGATGGACGCAACTGATGCAGGAGCGATAGATGAAGACAGCGAAGACTGCGAAGGTCGGGAAGACGCCGAAGGCCGCGGCGCGCGAGACCTACGTGAGTGTGTGGGATGCGATCGCCGATACGCCCGAACAGGCAGCCAACCTGCAAGCGCGCTCCGAACTCATGCGGCAGATCGCAGCCCTCGTCAGGGAAAACGGCTGGACGCAGACTGAAGCAGCGCAGCGCTGCGGCGTGACGCAGCCGCGCATCAACGATCTTCTGCGTGGACGGGTGTCGCGGTTCTCGCTCGATGCGTTGGTCAACATCGCTACCTCGATCGGGCGCAAGGTGCGCTTGGAGCTGGAGGCGGCGTAGCGCCTGCGCACGAAGTTGAAACGATGCGTGACGCGCCCGCGTTGCTCTTGAGACCACTCGGCACCATGTAGTACCGCACGGGACTTCGAGGGACCGACAGCCCGCACCCCAGGGGACCCTAGCGCTACGCACGAGTGGACGGCACGATCGCTTCATGCGAATGCCGTGGAGCAAATCGAAGGCCGATCAGCTCGAGTTGCTCGATGCCGAGCCCGAGGCGCCGCACGACGCTTTGGTTGGGAACGATTGCCGATCGGCCCAGCACGGCAGCTCCCCTCGTTCGACAAAATCGTCGACGCGCGCCGCCTCAAGCAGTGACGGGCATCCGCTCGTCGTACCACTGGATCGGCTCTACGAAGACCCCAACAATCCGCGCACCGAGTTCCCGGATGCCGAACTCGATGAACTTGCCGACGACATTCGTGAACGCGGCATTCTGCAACCGCTCGTCGTGCACCCTTCGGATGCTGCAGGGCGCCACCGCATCCACTTCGGCGCCAAGCGGCTGCGAGCCGCGAGGCGAGCTGGGTTGCACGAAGTCCCCGTGGTCCTTCGCACAGCTGCGGCAGACTCGTACGCGCAGGTGGCGGAGAACCAGAAGCGCCATGGCCTGACGCCGCTCGACCTGGCGCAATTCATTCGAGCCAAGGTGGACGCAGGCGAATCGAACGCCACGATCGCCAAGCGGCTTGGCATGAACCTGACGACGGTGGCCCATCACCTCTCGTTGCTCGAGCTGCCGCCGGAACTCAACGAGGCCTTGAAGTCCGGGCGCTGCACTTCGCCGCGGACTCTGCATGACCTGAGCAAGCTGCATAAGGAGCAACCCGAACGGATTCGCGCATTGGTCGCCGGCGGCGCGGAGATCACGCGAAACACGGTGGCGGCGATGCGAACGGCGCCTATGCCGGCAGTCGCAGCCGAACTGAAGTCATCGCAGACGAAAACGCCGCTCGCTCAGGCCAATGCGATCTGCGCGCGTCTTGAACTCGCGCTTGATCGCCTCAAAGAAGCCGGCGGCGAAATACCCGACGCAGGCCTCGCCGACTTGCTGCGCCGCCTCGCGGGCCTATCGAGCCGTTTGGGGCGAGGGGTCTGACCGTCAGACCCCTCAGCCGCTGATCGCCGACACCGAAGAGGAGAGTCGTGAGTAGAGCTGTAGAAGACGTAAGGCAGGAAAGGCTGCACGCCGATGAATGGATGCCATCCCCTGCGCTGCGCGAGGTTCGGCATGGCGGGCACATCGCGTGACCGCGTGACGATCGACCTGCGCGGCATCGGCCCGTCGGTGCGTGCCGCTGCGAGCGCGCGGCGCTTGCGCGTCGCGGCCTATGCGCGGCTCGCGCTCGCCGAGGCGTCGAACGGGCCAGCTACGCCTTCGTTGCAAGCCCTTCCGATCGAACGGGCCGGTGGCGTCATGAAGGTCACGCTGCGTCTGGACCCGGCTGACGCCGAGTTGCTGCTGCTCGGCGCCGCGCAGGTCGGACTGTCCTACGGCGCTTTCGTCGCGCGGCTGTTGCGAGGCGCTCCGCTGCCGGCGCCGCTGGCCGAACGAGTCAAGGATCGCGACGCGCTGATCGTGTCGAGCGACCACCTCGCCACGCTGAGCGCCGACCTGGCGAGTCTGATCCGCATGTTGAAGACGGCCAACAGCGAAGGCGCTATGCGCTACCGGACCGCGGCAGAGGCACTCGTCGCCGACGTGCATCGGCACCTTCTGCTCGCCTCGCGGGTCGTCGCCCGCAACGGAGGTGAATCATGAGCGACCCGCGTGCGATCGACGGCGTGCTCGTCGAGTGGGGCGAACGCCTTTTCTATCCCGGCAATCGGCGCGTGGCGCAGGCTGCGCAGGCTCGCCTTCGGCTCCCGCTGCACGACCGCGCCGCGGCGATCCGGCAGAAGATTCGCAGCACGGTGCGGCGTTCGCCGCAGGTGATGGTCAAGGTCACCGGTGGCGGGCGGGGCATGGCGGCCATCGCCGCGCATTTCCGCTACATCAGCAAAGGCGGGCGACTGCGGATGGAAGATGATCGCGGCGTCGAGCGCGACGGTCGCGAGGCGGTGGCCGAGGTCGCCGAGCAGTGGCGCTACGCCGGCACGCTGATCCCGCAGCAGAGCGAGCGCCGCGAAGCGTTCAACATTGTCCTGTCGATGCCGCGCGGCACCGATCCGCTGGTCGTGTTGCGCGCGGCGCGAGAGTTCGCGAAGGCCGAACTCGCCGACCACCGCTACGTGATGGTGCTGCACGATCATCAAGCCAACCCGCACGTTCACCTGAGCGTGCGCGCCGAGTCGCGCCACGGCAAACGCCTGAATCCGCGCAAGGCCGATCTGCACCGCTGGCGCGAGACGTTCGCCGAGAAGCTGCGCGGCTGGGGTGTGCAGGCCGATGCGACCCGGCAGATCACGCGCGGAGAGCTGCACCCTCAGCGCGAGCTGTGGCAGACATGGGCACGGAACGAAGGGCGACAGCGGCAACCGTTGCCTGTAGCTGCGCGGAAGCGATCGGGGTCTGCGAAGTTGCCCGTCGAAGCCTGGGCCCGAATCGCTCGTGCCCTCGGCGAGTCTCCCGCACCCGAAGACCGCGAGCTGGCGCGGGCCGTCAAAGGATTCATCAACCGGATGCCGGCTGCACTCGCGTTCGTGCGCACCTTGCCACCGAGCATGCAGCGTGTGCTGCCCCGCATGGAGCGCGCGGCCCAAGTACAGGAGCGCGCACGACCTGGGCCGGACATGGAACGGTAGCTCAGACCGATAAGGCAGTCCTCGCCCGACGCCCTGTGCGCAAGGCAGGCCTCGCGGTCAATGGTGGTTCGTCGCGCGCGTTGCGCTCCACTGTTCAAGGTCGGACCAGCGCCAGCCGACTGCGCGCGGACCCAGGTGCACCGGGCGCGGAAATGCGCCGCTGGCGACCAGCCGGTAGATGGTCGAGCGGCCCAGGCCGGTGGCCTGCATCACCGTGGGCAAGCGCGCGAACAGGCGCGTCGGTTCGACGGTGTTGCGGGCGGATGCGAGGCGATTCATGCGGGTCGTCGGGCCGGCAATGTCAGAAGCGTAGACGCGGTCGCGTCGCATTGGAGCGATGAATTTTCGAAGAAATCAGTCATCGGCCCGACTCAATGTACTTGCGACGCGAGATCGGCGCTGGAATTGGTCGCGATTCCAGCAGGCGGGGCGGCCAAGTCGCAGCGGTTCTGTATGCAAAAACGATCACATTGCGCCTGAATTCGCACATGCTTCGGCATGGCCTCCCTGGCCGCCTTCGTAGACGACCGCCTCGCCGCAGGGCGGGGCTGGTTCAGCCGCGACGACGCGATCGCGTCGGGTATCGCACCCAGCGCCTTGTCACTGGCGCTCACGCGCGCGGTCGCCAAGCGCAAGTTGGCCAACCCACCGGGTCTCGCTGCTGCGCGACCTGACCCTCGGCGCGCATCGCTTGCAGTTCATCTACCAGGAGTCCGAGGCCTTCGCCGCCTGCAACGAACCGGCGTTCCTCGAAGCGATCAAAACGCCCGCAGGCTTGGCCGCCGTCGCCGGCGTTGAGCTGACGCTTCTCGACTGCGTGCGCTACATGCACCGCGCCGGCGGCATCAACAGCGTGGCGCAGATCGTCAAAGACATCGGCTCAGAAGCCGACACGCGCAGACTGGCCAGGGCCGCCACACACTACGAGGGCGCTTCGGTGCGCCGCCTGGGCTATCTGCTCGAACTGGCGGGCCACGGCAAGCAAGCACGGGCGCTGCACTCGTTCGCCGAATCGGCAAAGCACTTCGCTCCGCTCGATCCAGGCGTCAAGCCGCGGGTTCCGGCATTGGCCGAGGCGCCGCGGCGCGAGCCGATGTGGAAGCTCGAGTTGAACGAAACGATCGACGTGGACGCTTGATCCCGCAAAGACCCAGACTCATTCGGGTTCGATGACAATTGACTTGGGGACTGCATCGAAATCATCGTGCGAACCGATAGCTTGATGGGTCATGGAAGTTCCGACGTGGCGCAGCTGATGAAGGCGCTGAGTCATGACTGAGCACGATGCCATTGCGGTGTTGCGAGCCGAGAACGCCCGGCTCGTGGCTCTGCTTGAGTCACACGGAATCCAATGGCGCGTACCCCCATCTTCTGCAACGTGGCCGGCGCCGCCTTCGCCGGCCCCGGCCCCCGAGAGCGAATCGCGGCGTCCCAGCCTGTCCACCGCCGAAAAGGTGGCGTTATTTCGACGGCTGTTCCGCGGTCGCACGGATGTCTATCCGGTGCGCTGGGAAAGCAAAACCTCCGGCAAGTCGGGCTACGCACCGGCATGCGCGAACGAGTGGCGGGAAGGCGTCTGTGAGAAGCCGCGCATCAAGTGTGGCGACTGCGACCACCGTCTCTTGATCCCGCTGTCCGATGCGGTGGTCTACAACCACCTGGCCGGGGAGCACACAGTGGGGGTCTATCCACTGCTGGACGATGACACGTGCCACTTCCTGGCCCTGGACTTCGACGAGGCCGAGTGGCAGCAGGACGCCCAAGCATTCGTGCAATCGTGCTCCGAGCTGGGCGTGCCGGCGTCGTTGGAGATTTCCCGCTCTGGCCGCGGCGCGCATGTCTGGGTCTTCTTCGATGGTCGCGTGTCGGCACGGGATGCCCGCCGTCTGGGTACCGCCGTCATCAGCCACACATGCGCGCGCACCCGGCAGCTCAAGTTGGCTTCCTACGACCGCTTGTTTCCTAACCAGGACACGATGCCCAAAGGTGGGTTCGGCAACCTCATTGCCTTGCCGCTGCAGAAGCACGCGCGCGAGAGCGGCTGCAGCGTCTTCGTGGATGCTGCTCTGCGCTCCTACCAAGACCAGTGGGCCTTCCTAGCGTCCATCGAGCCGATGGCGCCGCACGACATCGAACCGACGATTCTGCGTGCCACCGGCGGTGCCCACCCGCTGGATGTCACCTTCATCGACGATGAGGACTTGGCAACGCCGTGGAGGCGCGAGGCGGGTACGTCAAGGAAGCTGGCCGGCGCGATGCCCGCTGCCTTGACCGTGACGTTGGCCAACCTGATCTACTTCGAGAAGAGCGCGCTGCCCCATGCGCTGGCCAATCGATTGATCAGGCTGGCGGCCTTCCAGAACCCCGAGTTCTACAGGGCCCAGGCCATGCGCATGTCGGTGTGGGACAAGCCGCGCGTGATTGGCAGTGCTGAGAACTACCCGCAGCACATCGCCTTGCCGCGCGGCTGCCTGGAGGCCGCCCAGGCGCTGCTGAAGGACAACGGTATCCGCTGCGACCTTCGGGACGAGCGGTGCAGTGGTGAGCGTATTGGTGTGGACTTCGTGGGCGTCTTGCGGACCGACCAGCAACGGGCCGCCGCGGCCATGCTGCAGCACGATACCGGCGTGCTGTGCGCGCCAACCGCATTCGGCAAGACGGTCACGGCGGCGGCCATCATCGCTCGGCGCGGCGTGAACACCCTGGTGCTGGTGCATCGCACCGAGTTGTTGAAGCAATGGCAGGAGCGTCTGCAAGCCTTTCTCGGCATCAACAAGGGCATGGTCGGCACCATCGGTGGTGGCAAAGCCAAGCCCACCGGCAGGATCGACATCGCGGTGATGCAGTCGCTGTCGCGTCAGGGAGAGGTCAATGCGCTGGTCGAGAACTACGGGCAGGTCATCGTTGACGAATGCCACCACGTGGGCGCCGCGTCGTTTGATGCCATCCTCAAGCGGACCAAGGCGAAGTTTGTACTTGGCCTGACCGCCACGCCGATCCGCCGCGACGGCCAGCAACCGATCATCTTCATGCAATGCGGGCCGATCCGGCACACGGCGGCCAGGCCGGCCAGTGCACCGCACGATCTTGAGGTCGTGCCGCGATCACGGTCTTCGCGCATCGACCTGCCGACCACGGCAGGCATTCAGGACGTGTTCCGGCACCTCGCCAATGACCTGGCACGGACCAACGCGATTGCCGCCGAGATCACGGCAGCCTTCGAGCAAGGCCGCAAGGTGCTGGTGCTGACCGAGCGCACGGAGCACCTCGATGCCATCCGCTCGGCCCTGGCAGCACATGTGCCGCATCGCTTCGTGCTGCACGGTCGGATGTCGAAGAAGCAGCGCGCCGCGCTGATTGCAGAGCTTGACGCCCTGGCGCCAGAGGTTCCGCGTGTCGTGCTGGCGACAGGAAAGCTCGTCGGTGAAGGGTTCGACCATCCGCCGCTGGATACTTTGGTGTTGGCCATGCCGGTTTCCTGGAGGGGTACGCTGCAGCAGTACGCGGGCCGCCTGCACCGCGAACACGCCAGCAAGACCGATGTACGGATCATCGACTTCGTCGACAACGGCCACCCGGCATTGCTGCGGATGTGGGACAAAAGACAGCGCGGCTATCGCGCGATGGGCTATCGAGTGGGCCTCGATGCGAGCAACGGTGGTGGAACCTTTCCAGGCGCCTATGGAATGCTCACGCCCGCAACTGAGCACGCTGACACCTGAATTCAGTCATGCAAGCAGCTCCACGCCAGGCAAACGGGCAGCGCCGGCGTCGAAAGTCAGAAAACGGCTGCGCCCGAGGTGCGCGGCCCGCGCCGTGAGCAGACAGTCGGCGAAGTCGGCGCCTGGGTGCTGGGCCCAGACATAGAGCGCCTCTTCAACGGTGGGCGGGTGTTCGAACTCCACGTCGGCGCTTTCAAGCAGCGCGGTGAAAGCGCCCGCGATGCTGGCCTTGTCGAGCCTGTATCGGCTGCGCAGCACCCATTCAGTTTCGAGCAAGGCGCCGAGGACAATCAGCACCGGCTCTTCGGCAGCGGAGGCCTGGTCCACCAGTCGCTGCGCCGCCGCGTACTGCGCCTCGTCGTCGCGGACGAGCAGGCGCACCAACACGTTGGTATCGATGGCGATGGTCACAGCAGAACCTCCGCGCTGCGAGCTGCGGTGCGGGCCGCTTTCGGATCCGGGCGGCGGTTCATCGCGCCCGTCGCTTCGTCGGCCTCGCCGCCGCCTTGAAGGGGGTCATGTCCTCGACGGCGACCTTGGGCTGCCCGGGGCGGGTGAGTGAGCCCGCCAGATCCGCTAGGCGCCGCGTCTTCGGCCGCATCACGACGGTGCCGTCACTGAGCATCGTGAAGGTCATCTTGTCGCCGGATTTGAGGCCGAGCCGGTCGCGGATTTCGCGCGGCACCGTCACCTGGCCCTTGATCGTCATCGTGGTGGCGTCGGCCATGCTGGGCGCTCCAAGAATTACGAAGGAGCGTATCGTAATACCTGGGTGCAACGTGGTCAACGCGGCGGCCTGCGCACCAGCCTTTGTTGCAGCCGAGCGATGGCTGTGTCGGCGTCCTCCGTCCGGCCGGCAGCGATGTCGGCAAGGCCGCGCCTTACGTCATCGAGCAACAGACAATGGGCCTCATTGCTCAGTTCGAATCGTTCCGCACGGCCCTGTAGGAATGGCACGACATCCTTGGCGCCAATCGACATGCGCAGCTCCCTTGTCGCAGCGTTCTGTGCACTTTAGCGCGATCGTTTGATGAAGTGACCAGGTCGGGGCCACAGTCAGGGCCACGCCGCTATGACCGGCCAGCACACATCAAGCGCCCATGCGCCTCAGAGCCCGATTGGGAAGTGATGATCGAGCAGATGTAGCGGGGTTCCGGGGCGTCCCGAGGCGGCCCGACTCGTCCCACCAGAACCCAGATCGCTGGTTCGACTGGGGTGAATCAAGACAGGCCGCCGGCCGCCCGGCATCAGTTCTCGTCGTAGCCGTGGGCCTGGATGGCCACGACCTGGGGACTTCTTCGCGTCGCGGCGATGCTCTGCGGATCCGGTCGTGCTGCCGTTGCGGAGGCCACCCAGGTGGACCATAGCCATCGGAGCGATGGCGGCCCTCGAGCCGCTGAATGACTGCGATTCATCGGTCTGTTCGACCGACCACCCCGTGGCGGTTTTTCCGATCATTCCATCCGTCGAATAGGGCCCCGCACGACTTGGCGTGAACGGATGTCCGCCCGACCCAACTCATTGCCGCGCAGGAAACGACGACCGATGTCATCCAAGAGAGATCCGACGTGAGCGCCGACAACAGCCCGGATGGAAGCGTCAATCCTCACTACCTCGACCATGTGATGGCCACCGGCACCTCACACGAGGTGCAGGCCAGCGAAGACATCGTCTCCGGCAACGGCACCAAGTTGCTGGCCAAGGGTGCACGGGTCGACCCTGCGATGCGCGAGCGCTTGCTCGAGCACAAGCTGCGCAAACCCCTGGAACAGTGCGTCGAGGTGGTGGACGGAGTGGTGCCCGAACGCTTCGGCCCAATCGCTGACGAGCTGCTCGAAAGCCATTCTCTGTTCGGCGCACTGTGCGGCAGCGACCGCGCGCAGTCGATCCCGGCCACGCTGACCAAGCTGCGCCTGACCAACCCGGTGCAGTCGCTGCTCACCGTGTATGGCGAATACCAGGGCGACCGCCTGCGTCACAGCGTGGGTGTGGCGATGCTGGCGATGGGCCTGGCGCGACGGCTGCTGCCCGGTGAGATCGATACACAGCGCATGCTGGCGTTGGCGGGGCTGCTGCACGACGTGGGCGAGCTTTACATCGACCCCGCGCACCTGGCCCGCGGCGCCCGGCTCGGCGCTGACCAGTGGCGGCACATCGTGATCCATCCGGTCGTCGACCATCGCGTGCTGCAAGGCTTGGACGGTGCCGGCGCCGCGGTCGCGCGCGTCGTGCTGCTGCACCACGAACGCCTGGACGGCTTCGGGTACCCGCGCGGCATCGGCCATGGCGAGCTTGCGCTCGAGGGCCAGATCCTCGGTGCCGCTGAGTGGCTGATGGCGCTGGTGGAGTCGGGCCTGATGCCGATGGCACGCATCAGCGTTGCGACCAAGCTGATCCCCGGCGAATTCCGCCGCGAAATTGTCGACGTCGTCACCGCAGCCGCCGCTGCCAGAAGCGACACGCAGGCGGTGCCGGGCACGCTCGAGGAAGCCACGCTGCGCCTGGTGCGCATCAGGGCCACATTGCATCGCTTCACCGAGACCCGCGCCTGGATCGACGAGCGCATCGCCGAGGCGCGCGACGAGCTGCTAAAGGTGCTGACCTCCGGCCTGGATCGCATGCTGCGGATCCAGATCGCGTTCAGCAGAACGGGCCTCGACGCGGTCGATCCAGCGGTGTTCGGCGGCGAACCGTCCGCGGCAGTCCAACTTCATCTTGAAGTGGCGACCGTCATCCGCGAGCTGGAATGGAGGCTGCGGCAATTGGAGCGCGAGACCCTGCTGCGTGCCGGGCTGCTGGACGAGAAAGGCTTCCAGGTCATGCTCGAGCTGGTCGCGCGACTCAAGGGCCAGGCCTGAACGGTCGTGGTGCTCGACGGAGCCGTGGATGGGGCCATGCTCGCGAGTCATTCGCAGAAATGGCTCAACCTACCTGAACTGCGGCGACATGTGGTATGCGGCGACCTCACACCACTTCGTGCCGGATCGTCAGCGGACCCAAGCGCTCGTGCACCGCTGCGATCAGGCGTTCGCGCGCGGCGCCTTGCGTGCCGCCCAATGACACCCGGACCAGTTGGCCGTGCTTGGCATCAGGCTCCACCTGCACGGCGACGGATTCGCCGCCTGCGCCCAAGCCTTCGAGCAGCTGCTCGGCCACGCGCCGAATGGCGTCGATGCGCAGTGCCGGCTTGAAGATCTTGCCCACCGCGGTAAGCGGCATCGGCGCCACGAAGTGCAACGCCACCGGCACGGCAGCCCGCTCGGGCGTGTGCTCTCGCAGGTAGCCAATCAGGTCGGTTGCCGACACCGCGGCGCCCGGCTTGAGCTGCACGTAGGCCACCGGCAACTCGCCCGCATACGCATCGGGCTGGCCCACCAATGCGGCCAGCGCCACCGCGGGGTGGCGGTAGAGCAGCTCCTCCAGCGGCGCGGGGTCGATGTTGTGGCCGCCGCGGATGATCAGGTCCTTGGCGCGGCCGGTGATCCACAGCTGGCCGTGCTCGTCGATGCGCCCGAGATCGCCCGAGTTCACCCAGCCCGGTTCGACGAACGCGCCGCGGTTGTGCACATCGCTCAGGTAGCCGCTGAAGACACCGGGCCCAGCCATCGCCACCACGCCGATCTCGTCGGCGGCGCAGTCGCCGAGCAGAGCGGCCGTCGGCGTCGAGCTTCACCACGCGCGTGCGGGAGTAGGGCAATGGCCAGCCCACCGAGCCGGCCTGGCGCGGCATGTCGGGGTAGCCCATCGTGTGCACGCTGCAGGTCTCGGTCATGCCGTAGACCTCGAGCACCGGCAGGCTGCATCTGCTCTTCGTAGGCCTGGATCACCGCCACCGGTATCGCCGAGCCGCCGCCGGACGCGCGCTTCAGGCTGCTCACGTCGTGCCTCGCCCACCGGCACCTGCAAGCGCCGCGGCCAGCACCGTGGGCACGGCGCCGAACAGCTGCGGCCGGTGGCGCTGCACGAGCGCCCACACGTTGCGCACGGCGCGCGGGTCACGCCACCCGGCGGCACTGAGCACCACGACGTGCCCGCCATTGGCCAACGGCGACAACCCTTGAGTGAGCGCGCCGCCCACGTGAAAGAGCGGCAATCCGAACAGGATGCCTCTGCCGGGCCCGGCCAGCCCCATCAGGCGCAATGCCCAAGCTTGCGACACCTGGTTGGCGTGCGTGTGGCGCACAAGCTTCGGCGTGCCAGTGGTGCCGCCGGTGTGAAAGTAGCCCGCGGTGTCGTCGGCGCGCGGCAAGCGGCCACTGACCAGCCGCGTGGCGGGCTGCGGATCGAGCCAGGCGTCGAAGTCGTCCGCTGCGAGGTCGGGCTGCGCGCGCGCGCCAACCACCAGCACGGACTTCAGGCTCGGCAGCTCGTGGCGGATGGCCATGACCTTGTCCCAGATGTCCGAGCCTTCGGTCGGGCCCGAGCGTCACCAGCACCCGGGTGCCCGCCGCGCGCAGGATGTCGGCCAGCTGTGCCGCCGACAGCATCGGGTTCACCGGGTTGGCCACGCCCACGGCTTGCGCGCCGAACAGCGCCACGAACGCCTGCGGCAGCAACGGCATCAGCAGGCTCACCACGTCGCCAGCGCCGACGCCCAGGCTGTGAAAGAGATTGGCCGCTTGGGTGACGCGCGTCAGGAACTGCGCATGGGTCAGCGTCAGCGGCGGCTCGTCGGGGCTTGCGTTGGGCAGGAAGTGGATCGCCGGCGCTGCGGGGTTCAGCGCCGCACCGAGCTGCAGCGCCTCGTACGTGCTTTGCGCGGCGATGCGATCGGCATACGGCGCCGCGGCCTCGAACGCCAGCACATCGGTCATCGACTCGAAGCGGGGCAGCTCCGCTGCGATCAGCTTGTCCAACACGTGGACGCGTGACGACGACGCAGGCATCGGGTGCTCCTTGGCCTTGCAGCCGTCACGGTGCCCGCACGCGCCGGGTGCGCGCGAACGCACCAGGGTGGTCAGGCCGGATCGCTGCTCTCGACCGGCTCGATGCCCTGCGCCAGGCTGCCCTTGGGGCCCTCGACCAACTCGTAGCGCACGCGGCGGCCCTGTTCGAGCGTGCGGTAGCCGTCCATGCGGATGGCCGAGAAGTGCGCGAAGACGTCAGGACCGCCACCCTCGGGCTCGATGAAGCCGAATCCCTTGGCATTGTTGAACCATTTGACTGTGCCAATCGGCATGTCAGCCTCCCTCACGATATATCTTGGGTGTGGCCCCGGAGGTGCCAGTTGGCTTTGTGCAGCCAACCACAAATATTTTGCGGACGTACCCAAACGTGTCAAGACGGTGCGACCCGCAGGCGCTGGAACGATGGCGTCACGGCAAGCACGTCGAGCGGCGAAACAACGCGTCCGGCTGTCGCTATTTTCACGGCTTGACAAGGGCCGCGGCGGCACAACATCGTGGCCAGAACACGCCGCAAAGGCCAAGTCGATAGAATGAGTCATGCCTCCCGAGACCCCGAAACTGCCACCGAAAGCGCCGACCGTGACGCGCCCGGACGGTGGGCAGGGTGCGGTCGTGGCCGAGCGCAAGACGGCCAAGACCAAGCCGCCGCGCATGTTTCAGGTGGTGATGCTCAACGACGACTACACGCCGATGGAGTTCGTCGTCATGGTGCTGCAGCAGACGTTCAAGCGTGATCTCGAGACGGCCACGCAGATCATGCTCAAAATCCATCACGAGGGCCGCGGCGTCTGCGGGGTTTACTCCAAAGACGTGGCGGCCACCAAGGTTGAACTGGTCCTGGCGGCGGCACGCCGCGCAGGGCACCCGCTGCAGTGCATTATGGAGGCTGCATGATCGCCCAAGAGTTGGAAGTCAGTCTGCACATGGCCTTCGTGGAGGCCAGACAGCAGCGGCACGAGTTCATCACCGTCGAGCACCTGCTGCTCGCGCTGCTGGACAATCCGTCGGCCGCCGAGGTGTTGCGCGCGTGCGCGGCCAACATCGAGGATCTGCGCAAGAGCCTCACCACCTTCATCAAGGAAAACACACCCACGGTGGGCGGCACCGAAGAGGTCGACACGCAGCCCACGCTGGGCTTCCAGCGTGTGATCCAGCGCGCGATCATGCATGTGCAGTCCACCGGCTCGGGCAAGAAAGAGGTCACCGGCGCCAATGTGCTGGTGGCGATCTTCGGCGAGAAGGATTCGCACGCCGTGTACTACCTGCACCAGCAGGGCGTCACGCGCTTGGACGTGGTGAACTACATTGCCCACGGCATCAAGAAGTCCGACCCTCCGGAAGCGCCCAAGAGCAACGAAGGCGGCGCCGAAAGCGAGAAGGAAGAGAGCGGCGACACCAAGGGCTCGCCGCTCGATCAGTTCACGCAGAACCTGAATCAGCTCGCCCGCGACGGCAAGATCGATCCGCTGATCGGCCGCGAGGCCGAGGTCGAGCGCGTGATCCAGGTGCTGTGCCGCCGCCGCAAGAACAACCCGCTGCTGGTGGGTGAGGCGGGCGTGGGCAAGACCGCGATCGCCGAGGGCCTGGCCTGGCGCATCACGCAAAACGACGTGCCCGAGGTGCTCGGCCAGTCCACCGTCTATGCGCTCGACATGGGCGCGCTGCTGGCGGGCACCAAGTACCGCGGCGACTTCGAGCAGCGTCTGAAAGGTGTGCTCAAGTCGCTGAAGGACCAGCCGCACGCGATCCTGTTCATCGACGAGATCCACACGCTGATCGGCGCCGGCGCCGCATCGGGTGGCACGCTCGATGCGAGCAACCTGCTCAAGCCCGCGCTTTCCACCGGCGCGATGAAGTGCATCGGCGCCACCACGTTCACCGAGTACCGCGGCATCTTCGAGAAAGATGCGGCGCTGTCGCGGCGCTTCCAGAAGATCGACGTGGTCGAGCCCACGGTCGAGCAGACCATCGAAATCCTCAAGGGCTTGAAGACGCGCTTCGAAGACCACCACAGCGTCAAGTACGCGCTGGGTGCCCTGCAGGCAGCGGCCGAACTCTCGGCCAAGTACATCAACGATCGCCATCTGCCCGACAAGGCGATCGACGTCATCGACGAGGCCGGCGCCGCGCAGCGCATCCTGCCGGTGGCCAAGCGCAAGAAGACGATCACCAAGTCCGAGGTCGAAGAGATCGTCGCCAAGATCGCGCGCATCCCGCCGGCCAGCGTGAGCAGCGACGACCGCAGCAAGCTGAAGAACCTCGACCGCGATTTGAAGAGCGTGGTGTTCGGGCAAGACCAGGCTCTCGAAGCACTGGCCTCGGCCATCAAGATGGCGCGCTCGGGCCTGGGCAAGCCCGAAAAGCCGATCGGCTCGTTCCTGTTCTCAGGCCCCACCGGCGTCGGCAAGACCGAGGCGGCGCGCCAGCTCGCCTACATCCTGGGCATCGAGCTGATCCGCTTCGACATGAGCGAGTACATGGAGCGTCATGCGGTGAGCCGCCTGATCGGCGCACCACCGGGCTATGTCGGCTTCGACCAGGGCGGCCTGCTCACCGAGGCCATCAGCAAGAAGCCGCACGCGGTGCTGTTGATGGACGAGATCGAAAAGGCGCACCCCGACGTCTTCAACGTGCTGCTGCAGGTGATGGACCACGGCACGCTCACCGACAACAACGGGCGCAAGGCCGACTTCCGCAACGTGATCATCGTGATGACCACCAATGCGGGTGCCGAGACGATGGGCAAGGCGACGATCGGCTTCACCACCAAGCGCGAGCAGGGCGACGAGATGGCCGACCTGAAGCGCCTGTTCTCGCCCGAATTCCGCAACCGGCTCGACGCCACCGTGAGCTTCCGCGCGCTCGACCACGAGGTCATCCTGCGCGTGGTCGACAAGTTTCTGCTGCAGCTCGAAGGGCAACTGGCCGAGAAGAAGGTCGAAGTCACCTTCACCGATGCCTTGCGCAAGCACCTGGCGGTCAAGGGCTTCGATCCGATGATGGGCGCGCGCCCGATGCAGCGGTTGATCCAGGACACGATCCGCCGTGCGCTGGCCGACGAGTTGCTGTTCGGCCGCCTCGTCGACGGTGGCCGCTTGACGGTGGACGTCGACGACAAGGGCGAGGTGTTGCTCGACATTCAGCCGCCGCGCAAGAGCGACAAGCCGAAGACGGAAACTACGCAGGTTTGATGACCCACCCCCGAAGCGGCCTCTGGGCCGCTTCCCCGTCCAGGGGGCAACACCAGCGGCCCGGCGAGCCGGATCCGCGGTGTTCACTTGCCCCTTAGCTTGCGTTTGACGCCGGGTCTTGCCGAAAGTACTCGGCTAACAGCGCATACAGTCGCGGGTGCTCGTCGCGCATCGCCTGCGACGCGACGAAGAACGCCTCCACCGCCACCGCGAAGAACTCACTGACATCGGTCGCTCCGTAAGGGTCGAGCACCGTGTCGCGCCCCTCGTCGACCCAGCGGCAGAACGTTTCGTACTCCGCGTCGAGCACGCCCACCCAATGCCTGCGCCGCTCGGCACTGGGCAGCGGGGGCACGCCGTCGGCTTCTTCGCCGTCGGCCATGTCGAGCACGTGCGCGAATTCGTGGATCACCACGTTGTAGGCCCAGTCGGCCGACTCGCCGGCGTCGCGCACATCGGTCCACGACAGCATCAGCGGGCCGCCGCCCATCGCCTCGCCGGTGAGCACCTCGTCGTATTGGTGCACCACGCCGTCTTCGTCGACCACCTCGCGCGGCGCCACCACCTCGTCGGGGTGCACCACGATGCCGACGAAGCCGCGGTACGCCTGCAGGCCGACGCGCAGCACCGGCAGGCATGCCTGCAGTGCGATGCGCACGGCCATCGCATCGGTGACAGTGAGGCCACCGGCGCCGCTGAATTCCTTCTCATCCAGGAACAGGCTCGCCAGGCGGCGCAGATCAGCCAGGGCGGCCTCGTCCCAGCGAGCCAGAAACGGCAGCGAGGCGAGGGCGTCGAACCACAACGCGTCGGAGATCGCGCGCCGTTGCACGATGCGCCGCTCGCGCTGCGCGCGCAACCGCGCCAGCCAGCCGCCGATCACAGGGGCTCCGACGCCGAGCGCGATCGCCGGTGCCGTGTGCAGGCCCTGCGCGGTGAGGCGAATCACGTTGCCGCGCGGCGTGGTGCCATCGAAGTCCCAGTCGGACAGCACGTGGCGCACGGCAGTGGGCGACATCATCACGCGCCCCGGGCGGTGGGTGTGGCCGTGGATCAGCGTGTCGCTGCCCGCGGCATCGAGCAGTTGCAGCGTTGCGGCGGCGTCGACATCGGCCCACAACGTGGGCGAGCGCTGTGCCTGGTGCGCAGTGCTGGCGTCGCGCATGCTGCGCGCTCGCTCGCGGCGTTCGGCCAGTGGCAGCAGCAGCGCCGCTGCGCGCCACGCCGAGCTGTGCACCATCGCGCGAAAGCGCTGGTACTCCACGTCTTCGAGGCACAGAGCATCGCCGTGGCTGAGCACCGTGCGGCGGCCGAACGCGTGCAGCACGGTGGCGTCGGGCAGCGCGCTCATACCGCAGTGGGCGAGCATCGCATCGCCGAGCATGAAATCGCGATTGCCCGGCATGAACGCCATGGCGCGGCGCGCCGCCGCCTCGCGCAAGACTTCGGCGCACTGGCGTTCGAACGCGTCGTCGCGCGAGTCGTCGCCGACCCACGCCTCGAACAGATCACCGAGGATGAAGATCGACGTCGGCGTCGCTGCCGAGCATCTGTGTGCGCCAGGCGTCGAAAGTGCGTGGCGCCTCCGGTTGCAGGTGCACGTCGGACAGGCATTCGATCACCCGCCATTGCGAAGGGGCGTCGAGACGATGCAGCGCCAGCGGCGCAGCGGCCGACATCAGGGGCGTTCCCGGCGCATGTGAACGGGCCCTAGGCGACTTCGACCGCCTTGAGGATCATCACGTCTTGCACTGGCACGTCGTCGTGCATGCCCTTGCGCCCGGTGGCCACACCCTCGATCTTGTCGACCACGTCGTTGCCCGACACCACGCGGGCGAACACCGCGTAGCCCCAGCCGTTCAGTGACTCGGATTTGAAGTTGAGGAAGTCGTTGTCCACGGTGTTGATGAAGAACTGTGCGCTAGCGGAATGCGGCGCCGACGTACGCGCCATCGCCAGCGTGTACCTGTTGTTCTTCAAGCCGTTGTTGGCCTCGTTGGTGATCGGCTCGCGGGTGGGCTTTTGCTTCATCCCCGGCTCGAAGCCACCGCCTTGCACCATGAAGCCCTTGATCACACGGTGGAACACCGTGCCGTCGTAGTGTCCGGCGCGCACGTAGGCGAGAAAGTTCTCGGTGCTGGCCGGGGCTTTGACGTCATCGAGCTCGATGCGGATCGTGCCTTCGCTGGTGGTCATCTCGACGGTCTTGGTCATTTGTTGCTCTCCAGGGTGGCCTTGCGGATGATCACCGGCGTAACCGGCACGTTGGCGTTGGGGCCCGATGTCGCTGTCGGCACCGCCTTGATCTTGTCGACGATGTCCATGCCCTCGACCACCTTGCCGAACACGGCGTAGCCGTTGCCGTCGCGCGCGTTGGCCTGGTCCAGGAAGGCGTTGTCCTTCACGTTGATGAAGAACTGCGAGGTTGCCGAGTCGGGGACCATCGTGCGCGCCATCGCGACCGTGCCGCGCACGTTGGCCAGGCCGTTGCGGCTTTCCAGCGCGATCGGCGCGCGCGTCGTCTTCTCGCTCATGTCCGGCTTCATGCCGCCGCCCTGGATCATGAAGTTGTCGATGACGCGGTGGAAGATCGTGCCGTCGTAGTGGCCGTCCTTCACGTACTGCACGAAGTTGGCCACCGTTTTGGGCGCCTTGTCGGCATCGAGCTGGATCACCACGTCGCCCATGCTGGTGGCGAGCTTCACTTTCTGCGCGAGTGCGGCGTGGCTGACTCCTGCGGCGAGCAGCAGGGTGATCACCCAGCGGGTCTTGATCATCATCGGGTCGGTCCTCGTCTTCGGCGGTCAGTAAGAAACGGTATCCATCACGGCTTGGCCGGCTGGCTCGCGGCGGCCAGATCGCGCGTCAGTTTGAGCTTGCGTTGCAGGGCCTCGTCGGTGCGGCCGGCCGCGCTCGCGCGATCGAACTCGCGCTGCGCCAGCCGGATGAACACGTCGCCTAGGTTCTCGTGCGCGACGGCGTAGCCGGGATCGTGGCGCAGCGCCGTTTCGAGCAACTCGCGCGCGCCGTCGATGCGGCCCTGCGCGGCCAGCAGCACTGCAAGATTGTTGTACGGCTCGGGCAAGTCGGGAAAGTCCTCGATCAATTTGTTCAGCGCGTCGATCGCCTCGTTGGTACGCTGCAACTCGGTGAGCATCACCGCGCGCTGAAAACGAAGCGCCGCATCGCGCGGTTTTTCGGCAATCGCCTTGTCGACGCGCTGCATCGCCAAAGCGGTGTCGCCGCTGCGAAAAAGCTTGTCGATCTCGCGCGCCTCCTGCGCGCGGGCCGATGTCGCGGCCAGCACCAACGCAGCGACAAAGAAGTGGCGCCAAAGGGATTGCACGAGGGCGTCTGGTTGCGGTTGCAGCACCGTGGCGCCGCTATACTGGATTCGATTGTATCGAGACGAGCGCGTCCGCTGATCGGGGCCCATGAGCCTGAACGTCTACAACACACTGACGCGCCGCGTCGAACCCTTCCAGCCGCTCGAGCCGGGCCATGTGCGCATGTACGTGTGCGGCATGACCATCTACGACCTGTGCCACATGGGGCACGCGCGCATGATGATGGCGTTCGACGTGGTCTACCGCTGGCTGTGTGCGCTCGGCTACCGCGTCACCTACGTGCGCAACATCACCGACATCGAAGACAAGATCATCAAGCGCGCGCTGGAGCGCGGCATCACGATCCGCGCGCTCACCAACGAGATGATCGAGGCGATGCGCACCGACCTCGCCGCCATCGGTACCGCTGCGCCGACGCACGAGCCGCGTGCCACCGACTACGTGCCGCAGATGGTGTCGATGATCGGCACGCTCGAGAGCAAGGGCCTGGCTTATCGGGCCAGCGACGGCGACGTCAACTACGCGGTGCGCAAGTTTCCCGGCTACGGCAAGCTGTCGGGCAAGTCGATCGACGAGTTGCGCGCCGGCGAGCGCGTGGCAGTGGCCGAGGGCAAGGACGATCCGCTCGACTTCGTGCTGTGGAAGGCCGCCAAACCCAGCGAACCGGCGGACGCGCAGTTCGCAAGCCCGTACGGGCCAGGGCGCCCCGGCTGGCACATCGAATGCTCGGCGATGAGCTGCGCGCTGCTGGGCGAGACGTTCGACATCCACGGCGGCGGCATGGACCTGCAGTTTCCGCACCACGAGAACGAGATCGCGCAAAGCGAAGGCGCTCTCGGCAAGCCGTTCGTGCGCTACTGGCTGCACAACGGTTTTCTCACCGTCGACAACGAGAAGATGTCCAAGTCGCTCGGCAATTTCTTCACCATCCGCGACGTGCTCAAGCGCTACGACGGCGAGACGCTGCGCTTCTTCATGCTGCGCACGCACTATCGCAGCCCGTTCAACTTCAGCGACGCCCACCTCGACGACGCGCGCGCCGCGCTGACGCGCCTGTACACGGTGCTGCAGTCGGTGCCGCCCACCGACATTGCGCTCGACTGGTCGCAGCCGCAGGCGGCGGCGTTCCGTGCGGCGATGAACGACGACTTCAACACCCCGGGTGCGCTGGCCGTGTTGTTCGATCTGGCCGGCGAGGCTAACCGCACGCGCAATGGCGCTCTGACCGCGTTGATCAAGCAGCTCGCGGCGACGCTCGGCTTCCTGCAGCAGGAGCCGCGTGCGTACCTGCAAGGCGGCGTGGCGCTCGATGAGGCGACGATCCAGGTGCGCATCGCTGCGCGCGCGAAGGCGAAGGCGGAGGGCAACTACCCTGAAGCAGACCGCATTCGTGCTGACCTACTGACGCATGGCATCGTGCTCAAGGATTCGGCCCAGGGCACCACCTGGGTCAGGGCCTGAGCGGCACAGGTTGAGGACCCGCATGCCCCGCGCCGCCGCTGCTGCTGTGCCCGACTACTGGGACGACGCCTGCCGCCACTTGGGCAAGCGCGACCGCGTGATGCGCAAGCTGATCCCCAAGTTCGGCGAGGCTCGGCTGCAAAGCCGCGGCGACGCCTTCACCACATTGGCGCGTTCGATCGTCGGCCAGCAGATCTCGGTGAAGGCCGCGCAGTCGGTGTGGGGCAAGTTCGTCGAAGCCATCGGCGGGCCGTCGACCCGCGTCGAACCCGCTGCGGTGCTCGAGGTCAATGCCACCGCGCTGCGCGGCGCCGGCTTGTCAGCGCGCAAGTGCGAGTATTTGGTCGACCTCGCCCACCACTTCGAAGACGGCCGCGTACACGTCAAGCAGTGGCAGCAGATGGACGACGAAGCCATCATCGACGAGCTGGTGGCCATCCGCGGCATCGGC
Source organism: uncultured beta proteobacterium (assembly GCA_963774185.1). Taxonomy (GTDB): domain Bacteria; phylum Pseudomonadota; class Gammaproteobacteria; order Burkholderiales; family Burkholderiaceae_C; genus JAEUPI01. The sequence goes on along the minus strand of CAVZEK010000035.1, from coordinate 29,733 downwards.
CGCTGGACGGCGGAGATGTTTCTCATCTTTCACCTGATGCGTCCCGATGTGCTGCCGCTCGACGACCTGGGCCTCATCAAGGGCATCAGCGTCAACTACTTCAGCGGCGAGCCGGTTTCGAGGGCCGAAGCGCGTGAAGTCGGCGAGGCGTGGACGCCTTTTCGCTCGGTGGCCACGTGGTACATTTGGCGCAGCCTCGACCCGCTGCCCGTGGACTATTGATGGCCGTCAAGCCCGCTCGCGTCCGCCGCCCGCCATAGGGCGCACAGTCGGTTTGCAAGCGGCCCCGCGCGACACCCGCGCTAACGAGCCCCACACGCCATCGATGAGCAAACGACATTTCCTCGAATTCGAGCAACCGATCGCCGAGCTCGAAACCAAGATCGAAGAGCTGCGCTACGTTCAAAACGAGTCGGCAGTCGACATCTCCGAAGAGATCGACCGGCTCGACAAGAAGAGCCTGCAGCTCACCAAGGACATCTACGCCAGCCTCACGCCGTGGCAGGTGACGCAGATCGCGCGCCACCCGCAGCGGCCGTACACGCTGGACTACGCCAACGAGATCTTCACCGACTTCGTCGAGCTGCACGGTGACCGCGCGTTTTCCGATGACGCGTCGATCGTCGGCGGCCTGGCGCGCTTCAACGGCCAGGCCTGCATGCTGATCGGCCACCAGAAGGGGCGCGACACCAAGGAGCGCGGTCTGCGCAACTTCGGCATGCCGCGGCCCGAGGGCTACCGCAAGGCGCTGCGCCTGATGAAGACGGCCGAGAAGTTCGGCCTTCCTGTTTTCACTTTTGTCGACACGCCGGGTGCCTACCCCGGCATCGGCGCCGAGGAGCGCGGGCAGTCGGAGGCGATCGGCCGCAACATCTACGAGATGAGCCAGCTCGAAGTACCGATCATCACCACCATCATCGGCGAAGGCGGATCGGGCGGTGCGTTGGCGATCAGCGTGGCCGATCAAGTCGTGATGCTGCAGTTCTCGATCTATTCGGTGATCTCGCCCGAAGGCTGCGCGTCGATCCTGTGGAAAACCGCCGAGCGCGCCTCCGACGCCGCCGAGGCGCTGGGCATCACGGCGCACCGGCTCAAGGCCTTGGGCGTGATCGACAAGATCGTCAACGAGCCGGTGGGCGGTGCGCATCGCGATCCCAAGCACATGAGTGCGCAGCTCAAGCGCGGCCTGGCCGATGCACTGCGCCAGGTGGCCGACCTCGACACCAAGGCGCTGCTCAAACGCCGCTACGAGCGGCTGATGGCCTACGGCCGCTTCAGCGACACCAAGGAGCGGTGAGCGCATCGGCGCTGCCGCAGGCAGCGCCGATGCACCCGCGAACGCGGCGGTGGCGGTGGCCTACAGCGCCGGCCGCGACTCCACGGCGCTGCTGTACGCCACGGTTCGTGTCGCCCGCGAGCAAGGCCTCGAGGTCGTGGCGCTGCATGTGCATCACGGCCTGATGCGCGAGGCCGATGCCTGGCTCGAGTTCGCCGACAAGCAGACCAGGCGCTGGCGCAAGGCTGGCCTGCCGGTGCGCTTGGTGTCCACTCGATTGCAGGGCAAGCCAGCCAAGGGTGAGAGTGTCGAAGCTTGGGCGCGCCGCGAGCGCCGCCTCGCGCTGGCGCGCATGGCGCACGAGCAGGGCGCCAGCGCAATCCTGCTGGCGCACCATCGGCGCGACCAGGCCGAGACCGTGCTGCTGCAGGCGTTGCGCGGCGCCGGCCCGGCTGGCTTGGCCGCGATGCCGCGCGCCGTGCAGCGCGACGGCATCTGGTGGCTGCGGCCGTGGCTCGAGCGGCCGCGTGAGGACATCGAGGCCTACGTGCGGCAACACAAGCTGCGTTTCGTCGACGATGCGTCGAACGCCGACGAGCGCTTCGCCCGCAGCCGCGTGCGTGAAAGGGTGTGGTCAGCACTGACGCGCGCGTTTCCCGACGCCGAGGTCACGCTGGTCGCGCTGGCTCGCCGTGCCCAGCAAGCGCAGGCGCTGCTCGTCGAGGTGGCCATGGCCGACCTGGCCGAGCTGGTCGACGATGTCGGCCGGCTCGATGTCGCCTGCTGGCGCGCGCTGACGCAGGCGCGCCGCAACAACGCGCTGCGGGCCTGGTTGCTGGCCAGCCTTGAACGGGGTGCGCCCGAGACCCTGATCGAGCGCCTGATGGTCGAGCTGCCCGATGGCGCAGCTGCCCGCTGGCCGGTGGACCCTGCGCGCGAGTTGGCTCTGTATCGCGGCCGCCTCGAACTGACCGCCACGCACGAGCGCCGCGCAGCCCCGCCTGGCGAGCAAACGCTGAACCTGTCGCGGCCCGGCGTGTACGACCTGCCGTCGTGGCGCGGGGCGTTCGAAGTCACGCGCACGAGCGGATGCGGTGTGCCGGCATCCAAGCTCAAGGCCTGTCGCGTGGTGGCGCGCAGCGGCGGCGAGCAATGGCAGGCGCAGCCGCGTAGCACTCCGCGCAGTTTGAAAAAGCAGTACCAGGCCGCCGGCATTGCCGCGTGGCAGCGCGAGGGCCCTCTGCTGTATGCCGGCGACGTGCTGGTGTTCGTGCCGGGTCTGGGCCTCGACGCGCGCGCTTGCGCGCTGCCACCGCATGGCCGTCGCTCGACGCTGGCGCTGCAATGGCGGCCTGTCGGTGCGTCGGCATAGCGCCGCGCGCTCGCACCCCAACGGCTAAAATCGCCGGCTCTTTGAACCCCGGTCCACTCGGCAAACGCCAGCGCAATCGATGATTGCACGCGGTGCCGCTCGCAACTCAGCAACCATGGCCCTGATCGTCCACAAGTACGGCGGCACCTCGATGGGCTCGACCGAGCGCATCCGCAACGTGGCCAAGCGCGTCGCGAAATGGGTGCGTGCCGGTCACCAGCTGGTGGTGGTGCCCTCGGCGATGAGCGGCGAGACCAACCGATTGCTCGGACTCGCCAAGGAAGTGGCGCCGGCCAAGGAGAGCGCGCAGACCATGCGCGAGCTCGACATGATCGCCGCCACCGGCGAGCAGGTGTCGGTGGGCTTGCTGTCGCTGGCGCTGCAGGCCGAAGGGCTGCAAGCGGTGAGCTACACCGGGTGGCAGGTGCCGATCCTCACCGACAGCGCGTTCACCAAGGCGCGCATCGAACGCATCGACGACGCGCGCGTGCGCGCCGACCTCGCCGCCGGCAAGGTGGTGATCATCACCGGTTTCCAGGGCATTGACGGCGACGGCCACATCACCACGCTCGGGCGCGGTGGCTCCGACACGTCGGCGGTGGCGGTGGCCGCCGCGATGAAGGCTGCCGAGTGCCTGATCTACACCGACGTCGACGGCGTCTACACCACCGACCCGCGCATCGTGCCCGAGGCGCGCCGGCTCACCACCATCAGCTTCGAAGAGATGCTCGAGATGGCGAGCCTGGGCAGCAAGGTGCTGCAGATCCGCTCGGTGGAATTCGCCGGCAAGTACCACGTGCCGCTGCGAGTGCTCTCCAGCTTCACGCCATGGGACATTCCGATCGCCGAAGAGGCGCAGTCGGGCACGCTGATCACGTTGGAGGAAGACGAAAAAATGGAACAAGCCGTTGTCTCGGGCATCGCCTTCAACCGCGACGAGGCCAAGGTCACGCTGATGCGCGTGCCCGACAAGCCGGGCATCGCCTATCAGATCCTGAGCGCGGTGGCCGACGCCAACATCGATGTCGACGTGATCGTGCAGAACGTCAGCCACGACGGCAAGACCGACTTCTCGTTCACCGTGCACCGCAACGACTATGCGCGCACGATGGACCTGCTCAAGACCCAGGTCGGGCCTGCGCTGGGCGCGGGCGACGTGAGCGGTGACGCGCGCATCTGCAAGGTGTCGATCGTCGGCATCGGCATGAAGAGCCACGTCGGCGTGGCGGCCAAGATGTTTCGCACGCTGGCCGAAGAGGGCATCAACATCCAGATGATCACCACCAGCGAGATCAAGACCTCGGTGGTGATCGACGAGAAGTACATGGAGCTTGCGGTGCGCGCGCTGCACAAGGCGTTCGAGCTCGAGCAGCCGCAAACGACTTGAGGCCGGCGCAGGGTGCCGGCGTAGAATCGGCGCACCTGGCCCGAAGGAGACGTGACCGAGTGGCCGAAGGTGCTCCCCTGCTAAGGGAGTATGCGGGCAAAACCTGCATCGTGGGTTCGAATCCCACCGTCTCCGCCAGAGATCGATCTCAAGCGGTCTCAGAAAGACCAAAGAAGTACGATAAAGCCCTGTCACGCAGGGTTTTTTCGTCTCTAGTCGTCCCAGGACGATTCATTGCAGCCCACTGATTTGGGGGCACCCGTGGGGGCATTTCTGTAGAATGGCTGGGGGCATCCTTCTCATAGGAGAAAACCTCGGAATGCCTCTCACAGACGTCAGCTGCAAGGGGGCACAGTGTCCCGTAGGCAAGTCCCGCGAGCGTTACGCAGACGGCCAGGGCCTGTACCTGGAGGTCACGCCCAGCGGCAGCAAGTTGTGGCGATTGAAGTACCGCTACAGCGGCAAGGAGAAGCGCCTTGCGCTTGGCGTCTATCCTTCCGTCACGCTTGGCGAAGCGCGACGCGCGCGCGACACCGCCAAGGGTCTTCTTGCGAGCGGGGTCGACCCCATGGCGGTCAGGCACGAAGTCAAGCTAGCGCGACAGATCGCTTTGGGCAACAGCTTCGAAGCGGTGGGGCGCGCTTGGTTCGAGAACTGGAACGGCCCGAAGTCGCCTCGGCACGCCGACTATGTCCTTCGTCGTTTGGAGTCCGACGTGTTCCCTGTCATTGGCCACAAGCAGGTCTCTGAGATTGCGGCGCCTCACCTGCTGGCGATGGCGAAAAAGATCGAAGCGCGCGGCGCGTTGGATATCGCTCGCCGCTCTTGGCAAACCTGTGGGCAGATTTTTGAGTATGCCTTGGCGCATGGTCTAGTCAGCCGCAATCCGGCAAAGGATGTTCGGCCGGGCGTTGTGCTGAGAGCACGGCGGGTTGGGCACTACGCGCGAATCGACGCCAACGAATTGCCAGAGTTGCTGCGCAAGATTGAGGCGTATGTGGGCTCGGCTCCAACGCGATTCGCGCTCAAACTGATGGCGCTGACCTTCGTGCGGACCAGCGAGTTAATCAATGCGCGCTGGGAGGAATTTGACTTGAAAAAAGCGGAGTGGCGCATCCCTGGCAAGCGCATGAAGATGGGGACTCCGCACATCGTGCCGTTGTCCAAGCAAGCCGTCGAAGTGCTGACCTGCCTGCACGAGCTGCGAGGTCTAAGCGGCTTGCTGTTTCCGGGAGAGCGCGACCACGAGAAACCCATGAGCAACAACACCATTCTCATGGCGCTAGACCGGATGGGCTACAGGGGTCGGATGACCGGGCATGGCTTTCGGGGTGTCGCATCGACCATCCTGCATGAGCAAGGGTTCGACCACGCCTGCATCGAACTGCAGCTAGCGCATCAAGACCGAGACGATGTCAGTGCGGCATACAACTTTGCGACCTACCTTCCGCAACGTCGCAAGATGATGCAGTCTTGGGCCGACTACTTGGATGCCACTCGCGGGATCAGAAAGGCCCCTGCCGGCAGATCCACGTAAGCACATACCGGTTCGCATCTTGTTTGCCCGCGTATTTCGTCACTCCGCCAGAAGGAGAGACTTCCGGCGCTGTGCCAAGCTAGGGAAGGTCGTGGAAGCCAGCGCGCGCAAGGTGGGCTGCATCCAGCCAGGCGCAGCGGTAGGTCGTCCAGCAATGCTCGCCACTGATCGACCGGGATCGTGCGACGCAGCTTTTTTCAGCCGCTGCGGCGTCACGTAGTCGGGCCCCAGGCTTCGCAGGGCCTGGATCACGAGGCCGCTGGTCCGCCCCGCCGCGCCGATCCCGCGTTGCGGGGTGCGCCTGAGCACGATCTACATCGGCCCAGCCTTCAGCTGCGGCTCGTGCCATTGGTGAGAACGCGACGTGTGCGGGCACCTGGTCGGACAGTCCGAGCGGATTGGCCGCGTAGGCACCCGTCGGCTGAAGACGCAGCTTGTCCTTGCCAGTGAGGGCCGCCACGATGGCATCCACCGAGGGCCAAAGCGCGCCGAGCAGGGGTCTTGGCGCGGCTTGTCGTATAGCCCACGCGACAGACGGCGCAGATCCCCGCGCTCGACGAGTCGCTGCATCGCCTTGTCGCCGCCGAGCCTAGCAACAGTGCCGTCGTGGAGACGGTTCCCGGCTTCGAGCGGCGCACCCGGCGTGTGATGCCGGTTTCGATCCCCAGTTCGGCGCCTCGCCGAGGCCGGGTGCTGATCGTTCGCATTGCCGCAGGTGCGTGGAGTGCGAGTTTCATATCCGAGAAGTGGTACGCTTTTCGGACAATGGATGCACTCCAAGGCGCAGGAATGACCCAGCTCACTCGCTGGCCGGCCGGTCGACCCGGAGCGGCGCCGGACTCAACCAGCCCAATCGCAGAAAGTTGAAACGATGCGTGACACGCTCGCGTTGCTCTTGAGATCAGTCGGCATCACGTAGTACCTCAAGGGACTTAAAGGGACTGACTGCCCGCGCCCCAGGGCCACTATCGCGCTGCGGGATGCGACGGCACGATCGGTCCATGCGCATGCCGTGGAGCAAATCGAAAGCCGATCAGCTCGAGCTGCTCGACGACGAAAGCGATGCGCGGCGCGATGATGATCGCCGACCGGCTCAGCACGATGGAGCCGCCCGTTCGACAAGATCACCGAAACGGCCTGCGGCAAGCAACGACGGGCGCCCGCTCATCGTGCCTTTGGACCGCATCGACGAAGACCCGAACAACCCTCGCACCGAGTTTCCCGAGTCACAGATCGACGAACTCGCCGATGACATCCGCGAGCGTGGCATCCTGGAGCCGATCGTCGCGCATCCCGCTCAACGCGGCGGGCCGATTCCGCATTCACTTTGGCGCCAAGCGACTGCGCGCCGCAAGAAGAGCGGGGCTCGACGAGGTGCCGGTGGTCGTGCGCGATGCACCGGCAGACCCCAACGCGCAGGTGGCCGAGAACCAGAAGCGCCACGGCCTCGCGCCGCTCGACCTGGCGCGCTTCATCCGGGCCCGGGTGGACGAGGGCGAATCCAACGCCTCGATCGCCAAGCGACTGGTCATGGATCCCACCACCGTGGCCCACCACCTTGCGTTGCTTGACCTGCCGTCGGAACTCGACGACGCGCTGAAGTCGGGTCGTTGCACGTCGCCGCGAACCCTGTACGAGCTGAGCAAGCTGCATGTAGAGCAGCCCGAACGGGTCAATGCGTTGATCGCTGGCGACTCCGAGATCACGCGTGCGGCGGTCGTCACGATGCGCGCGGAGCGCACGCCAGCCACCACCGGGGCTCGCCCCAAACACTGTGCCGCCTCGCTGCTCATCCAAGCCAACAGCGCGTGCGCGCGGCTCGAGCTGACGCTGACTCGAATCAGGCAAGTCGAGCAAGAGCTGGCCGAGCCGACTTGGCCGCCCTGCGCCATCGGGTGGCAAACCTGACGAGTCGGTCGGCGTAGGGGTCAGACAGTCCGACCCTGCCTCGTTAGACAACATCTGTTGAAGAAGCGAGATGAAGGAGCTTGAGAAGGACCTGAAGCAGGATAGGCCGGCGGCCGCGTTCTGTGGTGTCAACGTCTCGACCGAGCAGGTCTGGCCGCACGCGACCCGCCGCGCGCGAATTCTTCACGTCGACCTGCGCGGCCTGCGAGCCGCCCTGGCGGCGCATGCGACCGCGCGCGCGTGACCGAATCGGACGTGCTGCGAAGCGCACTGGCCGCGGCGCTGGGCAACGCCGATGCGTGGCCGAGTGTCAGATCGTGCAGTCGCGCGCGATCCACCGTCCCGCGCGCCGGTGGATCAGATCAAGCTGTCCGTTCGACTGCCGAGGATCGCAGCTTCGCGGCTGGACCGTAACGTTCGCGCGGCCGGCTTGTCGCGCGGCGTCTATCTGACCCGTCTGATCGATGGCGCGCCGCCCGTGGTCGCGTTGTCGGATCGGGCGGCGATGTTGAACGCGTTGAACGCCTCCTCGAACGAGCTCGCGCTCCTCAGCCGCGACATCAACCACCTGACGCGGCTGCTGCGCCAGGGCTCTATCGCGGCGGCTCGGGAATACGCGGCGCGCCACGAGTCACTGGACTCGGTCGTGCAAGCACATCTGGGCCTGGCCGCCCCGGTCCTCGCCGAACTCTCCGCCATGCGTTCAGCCCGCTAAACGAGGTCTTGCCGACCCCACGTTGCGAGAACCCGCCATGAGCTCTGGTCCTGCGATTGACGGTGTTCTCGTCCAATGGGGCGAGCGCCTCTTCTACCCCCGCAACCGGATCGTCAAGCGCATGGACCCCGCGCCTGCGTCGGCCAGAGCCGCGCCGCGGCGATCCGCAGCCGCATCGAGGCCACGGTGCGCCGGGCACCCCAGGTCATGGTCAAGGTCACCGGTGGCGGCCGGGGCATGGCGGCGATCGCGCGCGCACTTTCGGTACATCAGCAAGAACGGGCGACTCGACATCGAGGACGACCGCGGAGCAGTCGAGCAAGGCAAGGACGCCTGAACGAGATCGAGCGCCAATGGCAGTTCGGCGGTGCCTACATCGGCGAAGAGGGCCATCGACGCGAGGCCTTCAACGTCATGCTGTCGATGCCGCGGGGCACCGATCCCGCTGATCGTCCAGAAGCGCCGCGCGCGAGTTCGCGAAGGTCGAGTTCGCCGATCACCGCTACGTGATGGTGCTGCACGACCACCAGGCCAATCCGCACGTGCACCTGAGCGTTAAGGCAGAGTCCAAGCACGGTCAGCGGCTGAATCCGCGCAAGGCCGACCTGCACCGCTGGCGCGAGACCTTCGCCGAGCGGCTGCGCGAGTGGGGCATCGACGCCGAGGCGACACGGCAGGCCACCCGCGGCGAGTACCGCAACCGGGACGAGCTCTGGCGCATCAAAGCCAGGGAACAGGGGCGCTTGCAGATTCGCCGGTCGACTGCAACCAAGGCCGGCACCGCGACCAGGCTCAGCCGCCAAGATGTGGTAGCTGGGTGGAAGTGCATTGCGTTGGCCTTGGCCCAATCAGGTAGCCAGGACGATCGCGTACTGGCGAGAGAGATCGTGGACTTTCTGAAGGACACGCCGCTGCTGCGGACGATGGCTTCGCCTGCGCGCGACGCGTCACGCTCTGGTCAGCAGCCGGAGCGCGCGCGCACCGGTCCAGAGATCGATCGCTGAGGCGCGTGGCCCCGGACTGACAAGGTCGTCCTCGCCGCTGCCGGCGCGGGAACGGGTCCCTGATCGAGGTCCAAACAGCACCACGGCGCGATGGGCCAGGCGAACGGGTGCGGGGGAACGAACCGTTGGCGATCAACCGATAGGGGTCGAGCGGCCCAGAACGGCGCGCTGCACAATGGGCAGCCGTGCAAGCAGGCGGGGCAGCTCGTCAGTGATCGGCGTTCCACTCGGAGGTACGCTCGGGTCTGACTGAAGTGAGCCGGATCGCACCCTGACAATCTAGGTGCTCTTCCGATAGGTCCTCCTATTCCCCAAAGGGCGGTGTCGCAAGCGCCATGCGCTCGGTACGCTGCACCCGTATGGCGAAAAGCTTGCCCGGCAATGTGTACGTGCGCATCGTCGACGATGACAAGAGCCTTCGGCGCTCGCTCGGGCGGCTGCTGCGTGCAGCTGGGATGCAGCCAATCACCTACTCATCCGCCGAAGAATTCATCGCGGATGCCGGCGCCAGACTTCTCAAGCCGCATCCGGCTGGTCGCACCGTAGCGCGCCAACGTCGGCGACCGCACAGCAAGCTGCCCTAGCGGGAGGCACCAATGGCAAGGATATTTCGGCTCGGCGTTTCCAGCTTCATTGCATCGGTCGTGGCCGCGTTGGCTTTCCCAATCGCTGGGCTGGCCGCCTCACCGGACGAGGCGCCCGGGCCGGCTGGCGTCGCAAAGCGACCCAAGATCTGCCTGGTGTTGTCAGGCGGCGGCGCGCGCGGCGCCGCGCACGTGGGGGTGATCAAGGTGCTCGAGGAGTACCGGGTGCCGATCGACTGCATCGCTGGCACCAGCATGGGCTCACTGGTCGGCGGCGCCTACGCGTCGGGCATGAGCGTGGCCGACATGGAGAAGGTCAACGCAGGCATCACGGTTGAGAAGCTGTTCAAGGAAAGGCCCCCTCGTCAGGAACTGGCGATGCGCCGCAAGGCCGACGACTACCGCAACTACGTCGGCCCGGAGATCGGCACGGGTACGGGGACGGCGACCGTGGGCAAGGGCGTGGTCACCAGGTTCGTTGCCACCGCACGGTACTGGATCGGCAGGTCGTCGAATCGCAGGTATCCGGGCGCGCGCGACAGCTCGCGCAGCACCGTCTCGAGCTGCACCCCGGTGACCACGCCCTTGCCCACGGTCGCCGTCCCCGTACCCGTGCCGATCTCCGGGCCGACGTAGTTGCGGTAGTCGTCGGCCTTGCGGCGCATCGCCAGTTCCTGACGAGGGGGCCTTTCCTTGAACAGCTTCTCGACCGTGATGCCTGCGTTGACCTTCTCCATGTCGGCCACGCTCATGCCCGACGCGTAGGCGCCGCCGACCAGTGAGCCCATGCTGGTGCCAGCGATGCAGTCGATCGGCACCCGGTACTCCTCGAGCACCTTGATCACCCCCACGTGCGCGGCGCCGCGCGCGCCGCCGCCTGACAACACCAGGCAGATCTTGGGTCGCTTTGCGACGCCAGCCGGCCCGGGCGCCTCGTCCGGTGAGGCGGCCAGCCCAGCGATTGGGAAAGCCAACGCGGCCACGACCGATGCAATGAAGCTGGAAACGCCGAGCCGAAATATCCTTGCCATTGGTGCCTCCCGCTAGGGCAGCTTGCTGTGCGGTCGCCGACGTTGGCGCGCTACGGTGCGACCAGCCGGATGCGGCTTGAGAAGTCTGGCGCCGGCATCCGCGATGAATTCTTCGGCGGATGAGTAGGTGATTGGCTGCATCCCAGCTGCACGCAGCAGCCGCCCGAGCGAGCGCCGAAGGCTCTTGTCATCGTCGACGATGCGCACGTACACATTGCCGGGCAAGCTTTTCGCCATACGGGTGCAGCGTACCGAGCGCATGGCGCTTGCGACACCGCCCTTTGGGGAATAGGAGGACCTATCGGAAGAGCACCTAGATTGTCAGGGTGCGATCCGGCTCACTTCAGTCAGACCCGAGCGTACCTCCGAGTGGAACGCCGATCACTGACGAGCTGCCCCGCCTGCTTGCACGGCTGCCCATTGTGCAGCGCGCGCCGTTCTGGGCCGCTCGACCCCTATCGGTTGATCGCCAACGGTTCGTTCCCCCGCACCCGTTCGCCTGGCCCATCGCGCCGTGGTGCTGTTTGGACCTCGATCAGGGACCCGTTCCCGCGCCGGCAGCGGCGAGGACGACCTTGTCAGTCCGGGGCCACGCGCCTCAGCGATCGATCTCTGGACCGGTGCGCGCGCGCTCCGGCTGCTGACCAGAGCGTGACGCGTCGCGCGCAGGCGAAGCCATCGTCCGCAGCAGCGGCGTGTCCTTCAGAAAGTCCACGATCTCTCTCGCCAGTACGCGATCGTCCTGGCTACCTGATTGGGCCAAGGCCAACGCAATGCACTTCCACCCAGCTACCACATCTTGGCGGCTGAGCCTGGTCGCGCTGCCGGCCTTGGTTGATGACCGGCGAACCTGCAAGCGCCCCTCCTCCCTGGCTTTGATGCGCCACAAGGCTTCCCTGTCCCAGAACTCGCCGCGTGTGGCCTGGCGCGTCGCCTCGGCGTCGACGCCCTGCTCGCGCAGCTTCTCGGCAAAGGTCTCGCGCCAGCGCTGCAGGTCGGCCTTGCGCGGATTCAGGCGCTTGCCGTGTTTGGACTCGGCCCGCACGCTGATGTGCACATGCGGGTTGGCCTGGTGGTCGTGCAGCACCATCACGTACTTGTGGTCGGCAAGCTCGATCTTGGCGAACTCGCGCGCAGCGCGCTGCACGGTCAGCGGGTCGGTGCCGCGCGGCATCGACAGCATGATGTTGAAGGCCTCGCGACGATGACCTTCCTGTGCGATGTAGGCAGCCGCCGAAGCGCCATTGCGCGCTCGAGCTCGCGCAGAGTGTCCTTGCCACGCTCGACGACGCCGCGATCGTCCTCGATGTCGAGTCGACCGTTCTTGCTGATGTAGCGGAAGTGAGCGGCGATGGCCCCCATGCCGCGGCCGCCACCGGTGACCTTGACCATGACCTGCGGCGCACGGCGTACCGTGGCTTCGATGCGCCCGCGGATGGCCGCAGCCCGATCCTCCATCGATCGCAGGCGCGGCGTGTGCGCCTTGACGATCCGGTTGCCGGGATAGAACAGGCGTTCGCCCCATTGGATCAGCACGCCGTCAATGTCCGTGTTCGGGATCATGGTGGACTCCTGTGGCCTGTTGTGCCCGCGGTCGAGGCGCCGATCCGTACCGGCAGCAGCTCGGCCAGAACGAAGGCGGCTCTGTCGAGGTGCACACGAACGTCTCCATCCAGGTTGTCCAGGCGCTCGCGGTACTGGCGCGCCGCGTCAACGGCTCCGCGTCGCAGCAGCTGCGTGAGATGGTTGATGTCGCGGCTGAGGACGGCGAGTTCGGACGCAGACGCGCTCAACGCGGCGGCCCCGGCTGCAAGATCGACCGATGCGGTGACCGGCGGCGCACCATCGATCAAGCAGCTGAGGTAGGCCCCGCGCGACAGGCCTGCCGCGCGGGCGTAAAGATCGAGACGATGCGCAGCCGGCCGCGGCAGGCGAACGGACAGCTTGATCGATCCACCGGCGCGCGGGTCGTGGTTCTGACCGGACTGCACGATGGTGGCACCGCATGCCTGGCTTCCCAGCACCGCAGCCAGTGCGCTTCGCAGCACGTCCGATTCGGTCACACCCAGCGAGGTGGCATGGGCAGCCAGGGCAGCGCGCAGGCCCCGCAGGTCGACAGTGAAGAACTCGCGCGCAGCGGCTCGCATCGTCAGAGCCTGCTCGTCGAGACGATGACACCACAGAACGCGGCCGCCGGCCTATCCTGCTTTAGGTCCTTCTCAAGCTCCTTCATCTCGCTTCTTCAACAGATGTTGTCTAACGAGGCAGGGTCGGACTGTCCGACCCCTACGCCGACCGACTCGTCAGGTTTGCCACCCGATGGCGCAGGGCGGCCAAGTCGGCTTCGGCCAGCTCTTGCTCGACTTGCCTGATTCGAGTCAGCGTCAGCTCGAGCCGCGCGCACGCGCTGTTGGCTTGGATGAGCAGCGAGGCGGCACAGTGTTTGGGGCGAGCCCCGGTGGTGGCTGGCGTGCGCTCCGCGCGCATCGTGACGACCGCCGCACGCGTGATCTCGGAGTCGCCAGCGATCAACGCATTGACCCGTTCGGGCTGCTCTTCATGCAGCTTGCTCAGCTCGTACAGGGTTCGCGGCGACGTGCAACGACCCGACTTCAGCGCGTCGTCGAGTTCCGACGGCAGGTCAAGCAACGCAAGGTGGTGGGCCACGGTGGTGGGATCCATGACCAGTCGCTTGGCGATCGAGGCGTTGGATTCGCCCTCGTCCACCCGGGCCCGGATGAAGCGCGCCAGGTCGAGCGGCGCGAGGCCGTGGCGCTTCTGGTTCTCGGCCACCTGCGCATAGGGGTCTGCCGGTGCATCGCGCACGACCACCGGCACCTCGTCGAGCCCCGCTCTTCTTGCGGCGCGCAGTCGCTTGGCGCCAAAGTGAATGCGGAATCGGCCCGCCGCGTCAGCGGGATGCGCGACGATCGGCTCCAGGATGCCACGCTCGCGGATGTCATCGGCGAGTTCGTCGATCTGTGACTCGGGAAACTCGGTGCGAGGGTTGTTCGGGTCTTCGTCGATGCGGTCCAAAGGCACGATGAGCGGGCGCCCGTCGTTGCTTGCCGCAGGCCGTTTCGGTGATCTTGTCGAACGGGCGGCTCCATCGTGCTGAGCCGGTCGGCGATCATCATCGCGCCGCGCATCGCTTTCGTCGTCGAGCAGCTCGAGCTGATCGGCTTTCGATTTGCTCCCACGGCATGCGCATGGACCGATCGTGCCGTCGCATCCCGCAGCGCGATAGTGGCCCTGGGGCGCGGGCAGTCAGTCCCTTTAAGTCCCTTGAGGTACTACGGCTGCATGCCGACTGATCTCAAGAGCAACGCGAGCGTGTCACGCATCGTTTCAACTTTCTGCGATTGGGCTGGTTGAGTCCGGCGCCGCTCCGGGTCGACCGGCCGGCCAGCGAGTGAGCTGGGTCATTCCTGCGCCTTGGAGTGCATCCATTGTCCGAAAAGCGTACCACTTCTCGGATATGAAACTCGCACTCCACGCACCTGCGGCAATGCGAACGATCAGCACCCGGCCTCGGCGAGGCGCCGAACTGGGGATCGAAACCGGCATCACACGCCGGGTGCGCCGCTCGAGCCGGAACGTCTCCACGACGGCACTGTTGCTAGGCTCGGCGGCGACAAGGCGATGCAGCGACTCGTCGAGCGCGGGGATCTGCGCCGTCTGTCGCGTGGGCTATACGACAAGCCGCGCCAAGACCCCTGCTCGGCGCGCTTTGGCCCTCGGTGGATGCCATCGTGGCGGCCCTCACTGGCAAGGACAAGCTGCGTCTTCAGCCGACGGGTGCCTACGCGGCAATCCGCTCGGACTGTCCGACCAGGTGCCCGCACACGTCGCGTTCTCACCAATGGCACGAGCCGCAGCTGAAGGCTGGGCCGATGTAGATCGTGCTCAGGCGCACCCCGCAACGCGGGATCGGCGCGGCGGGGCGGACCAGCGGCCTCGTGATCCAGGCCCTGCGAAGCCTGGGGCCCGACGACGTGACGCCGCAGCGGCTGAAAAAGCTGCGTCGCACGATCCCGGTCGATCAGTGGCGAGCATTGCTGGACGACCTACCGCTGCGCCTGGCTGGATGCAGCCCACCTTGCGCGCGCTGGCTTCCACGACCTTCCCTAGCTTGGCACAGCGCCGGAGTCTCTCCTTCTGGCGGAGTGACGAAATACGCGGGCAAACAAGATGCGAACCGGTATGTGCTTACGTGGATCTGCCGGCAGGGGCCTTCCCGATCCCGCGAGTGGCATCGAAGTAGTCGGCCCAGACTGCATCATCTTGCGACGTTGCGGAAGGTAGGTCGCAAAGTTGTATGCCGCACTGACATCGTCTCGGTCTTGATGCGCTAGCTGCAGTTCGATGCAGGCGTGGTCGAACCCTTGCTCATGCAGGATGGTCGAATGCGACACCCCGAAAGCCATGCCCGGTCATCCGACCCCTGTAGCCCATCCGGTCTAGCGCCATGAGAATGGTGTTGTTGCTCATGGGTTTCTCGTGGTCGCGCTCTCCCGGAAACAGCAAGCCGCTTAGACCTCGCAGCTCGTGCAGGCAGGTCAGCACTTCGACGGCTTGCTTGGACAACGGCACGACGTGCGGAGTCCCCATCTTCATGCGCTTGCCAGGGATGCGCCACTCCGCTTTTTTCAAGTCAAATTCCTCCCAGCGCGCATTGATTAACTCGCTGGTCCGCACGAAGGTCAGCGCCATCAGTTTGAGCGCGAATCGCGTTGGAGCCGAGCCCACATACGCCTCAATCTTGCGCAGCAACTCTGGCAATTCGTTGGCGTCGATTCGCGCGTAGTGCCCAACCCGCCGTGCTCTCAGCACAACGCCCGGCCGAACATCCTTTGCCGGATTGCGGCGACTAGACCATGCGCCAAGGCATACTCAAAAATCTGCCCACAGGTTTGCCAAGAGCGGCGAGCGATATCCAACGCGCCGCGCGCTTCGATCTTTTTCGCCATCGCCAGCAGGTGAGGCGCCGCACTCGAGACCCGCTTGGCGGCCAATGACAGGGAACACGTCGGACTCCAAACGACGAAGGACATAGTCGGCGTGCCGAGGCGACTTCGGGCCGTTCCAGTTTACGAACCAGCGCGCCCCACCGCTTCGAAGCTGTTGCCCAAAGCGATCTGTCGCGCCAGCTCACTTCGTGCCTGACCGCCATGGGGTCGACCCCGCTCGCAAGAAGACCCTTGGCGGTGTCGCGCGCGCGTCGCGCTTCGCCAAGCGTGACGGAAGGATAGACGCCAAGCGCAAGGCGCTTCTCCTTGCCGCTGTAGCGGTACTTCAATCGCCACAACTTGCTGCCGCTGGGCGTGACCTCCAGGTACAGGCCCTGGCCGTCTGCGTAACGCTCGCGGGACTTGCCTACGGGACACTGTGCCCCCTTGCAGCTGACGTCTGTGAGAGGCATTCCGACGTCCTCTCCATGAGAAGGATGCCCCCAGCCATTCTACAGAAATGCCCCCACGGGTGCCCCCAAATCAGTGGGCTGCAATGAATCGTCCTGGGACGACTAGAAACGAAAACCCTGCGTGACAGGGCTTTATCGTACTTCTTTGGTCTTTCTGAGACCGCTTGAGATCGATCTCTGGCGGAGACGGTGGGATTCGAACCCACGATGCAGGTTTTGCCCGCATACTCCCTTAGCAGGGGAGCACCTTCGGCCACTCGGTCACGTCTCCTTCGGGCCAGGTGCGCCGGATTCTACGCCGGCACCCTGCGCCGCCCGTCGTTTGCGGCTGCTCGAGCTCGAACGCCTTGTGCAGCGCGCGCACCGCAAGCTCCATGTACTTCTCGTCGATCACCACCGAGGTCTTGATCTCGCTGGTGGTGATCATCTGGATGTTGATGCCCTCTTCGGCCAGCGTGCGAAACATCTTGGCCGCCACGCCGACGTGGCTCTTCATGCCGATGCCGACGATCGACACCTTGCAGATGCGCGCGTCGCCGCTCACGTCGCCCGCGCCCAGCGCCGGGCCGACCTGGGTCTTGAGCAGGTCCATCGTGCGCGCGTAGTCGTTGCGGTGCACGGTGAACGAGAAGTCGGTCTTGCCGTCGTGGCTGACGTTCTGCACGATCACGTCGACATCGATGTTGGCGTCGGCCACCGCGCTCAGGATCTGATAGGCGATGCCCGGCTTGTCGGGCACGCGCATCAGCGTGACCTTGGCCTCGTCGCGGTTGAAGGCGATGCCTGAGACAACGGCTTGTTCCATTTTTTCGTCTTCCTCGAACGTGATCAGCGTGCCCGATTGCGCCTCTTCGGCGATCGGAATGTCCCACGGCGTGAAGCTCGACAGCACGCGCAGCGGCACCCGGTACTTGCCGGCAAACTCCACCGAGCGGATCTGCAGCACCTTGCTGCCCAGACTCGCCATCTCGAGCATTTCTTCGAAGCTGACGGTAGTGAGCCGGCGCGCCTCGGGAACGATGCGCGGGTCGGTGGTGTAGACACCGTCGACGTCGGTGTAGATCAGGCACTCGGCGGCCTTCATCGCGGCTGCCACGGCCACGGCCGACGTGTCGGAGCCGCCGCGTCCGAGCGTGGTGATGTGACCCTCGCCGTCGATGCCCTGGAAACCGGTGATGATGACCACCTTGCCGGCTGCGAGATCGGCGCGCACGCGCGCATCGTCGATGCGCTCGATGCGCGCCTTGGTGAATGCGCTGTCGGTATGGATCGGCACCTGCCAGCCGGTGTAACTCACCGCCTGCAGGCCCTCGGCCTGCAGTGCCAGCGAGAGCAACCCCACGGAGACCTGTTCGCCGGTGGCCGCGATCATGTCGAGTTCGCGCATGGTCTGCGCGCTCTCCTTGGCGGGCGCCACTTCCTTGGCCAGCCCGAGCAAGCGGTTGGTCTCGCCGCTCATTGCCGAGGGCACCACCACCAGCTGATGCCCCGCACGCACCCATTTGGCAACGCGCTTGGCCACATTGCGGATGCGCTCGGTCGAGCCCATCGAAGTGCCGCCGTACTTGTGGACGATCAGTGCCATGGCTGGTACATCAGGAGCAGCGCCAGGCAGCGAATCGCGCGGCGCTTCCGGCAAGGACCGGACAGTTGCGAAGAGCGGGCGATTTTAGCTGCTGGGGTGCGCCCCGCTTGCCGCCCCTCGCCGGCACCAGAGGCCGCCAACGCAGCGCCCGGAGCATTCGACGGCCCGGTGCATCAAGGCAGACGCGTGCATCGAGTCCCAGCCCCGGCACGAACACCAGTTGCTCGCCGGCGTACAGCAGCGGTCCGTCGCGCTGCGACGCAGGGATGCCGGCGGCCTGGTACTGCTTTTTCAAGCTGCGCGGCACGCTGCGCGGCCGAGCTTGCCATTGCTCGCCGCCATCGCGCGTGGCCAGGCGGCACGCCTTCAACAGCGCGGCCGGCACGCCGCCACTGCCGACCCGCGTGACCTCCAAGGCGCCGTGCCAGCCTGGCAGCTCGTGCACGCCCGGGCGCGACAGGTCGACCGTCTGCTCAGCGGGCGACTCAGCGTGGCGCGAGACGCGCTTGGCCGTCAGAGCCAGGCGGCCGCGGTACAGAGCGAGCTCGTGCGCGGCGTCGACCGGCCAGCGCGCGTGGGTGGCATCTGGCAGCTGAGCCAACAAGCGTTCGATCAGCGTTTCGACCGCGCCACGCCCCAGCGCCGCATGCAGCCAGGCGCGCAACGCGTTGGCGCGTCGCGCCGCGCTCAACGCCCGCCAGCCCGCCACGTCGAGGTGCCCCGCGTCGTCGACGATCGCTGCCGAGATCGTGCACCGCCACCTCGGTGAGCAACGCCTGCGCTTCGTGGGCACGGCGCGCCACGGCCGCCAGCGTGACTTCGGCGTCGCCGAACGCCTGCGTCAACGGGCGCCACACCTGTTGGCGCACACGGCTGCGCGCGAAACGCGCATCGGCGTTCAACGCATCATTCACAAAACGCAGCTTGTGCTGGCGCACATAGGCCTCGATCGCGTCGCGCGGCAGGTCGAGCCAGGGCCGCAACCACCAAACCCCGTCGCGCTGCGCGGCGCGCGGCATCGCAGCCAGCCCGGCCGGGCCAGCGCCACGCAATGCCTGCAGCAGCACGGTCTCGGCCTGGTCGCGGCGGTGGTGCGCCAGCAGGACGGCATCCGCCCCCTCGGCGCGGGCCATGCGCGCGAGAGCGGCACGTCGCTCCCGGCGTGCCCACGCCTCGACGCTTTCGCCTTTTGCCGGCTTGCCCTGCAGTCGAGTGGACACCAGCCGCACCGGCAGGCCGGCTTTGCGCCAGCGCTTGATCTGCTTGTCGGCGAATTCGAGCCAGGCGTCGGCCTCGCGCATCAGGCCGTGGTGCACATGAAACGCCACCACCTCTATGCCGTGCTCACGAGCGGCGCAAGCGGTTGCGTGCAGCAAGGCCGTGGAGTCGCGGCCGGCGCTGTAGGCCACCGCCACCGTGTTGCGCGGCGGCGCCGTCGTCACGGCGTGGTGCCGATCACCTCAGTCGGCGCGAGAAGGCAGACAGCCGCGCATGAACCCGTGCGCCCAAGCGAACACCGCGGATCCGGCTCCGCCGGTCAGCTGGTGTTGCCATTCGCCTGGCAAGGCGAATGGCGCTTGCCAGCCACTCGCGAGCGCGCAGGCGCTCGCTCGGTGCAAGCTCGCCCCCCTCGAAGGGGAAGCGGCCTGAAGGCCGCTTCGGGGGTGGGTCATCTACCGCTCCTTGGTGTCGGTAAATCGCCCGTAGGCCATCAGGCGCTCGTAGCGGCGCTTCAGCAGCGCTTTGGTGTCGAGGTCAGCCACCTGGCGCAGCGCATCGGCGAGGCCGCGCTTGAGTTGCGAGCTCATGTGCTTGGGATCGCGGTGCGCGCCGCCCACGGGCTCGTGCACGATCTTGTCGATCACGCCCAGCGCCTTCAGCCGATGGGCCGTGATGCAGCGCCTCGGCCGCATCGGACGCGCGCTCGGCGGTCTTCCAGAGGATCGACGCGCAGCCTTCCGGCGAGATGACCGAATAGATCGAGTACTGCAGCATCAGCACGCGATCGCCGACGCCGATGGCCAGTGCGCCGCCCGAGCCGCCCTCGCCGATCACGATGGAGATGATCGGCACCTGCAGCTGGCTCATCTCGTAGATGTTGCGGCCGATCGCCTCGGCCTGGCCGCGCTCCTCGGCGCCGATGCCCGGATAGGCGCCCGGCGTGTCGACGAAGGTGAAGACCGGGCAGCCGAACTTCTCCGCCAGTCTTCATCACGCGCAGCGCCTTGCGGTAGCCCTCGGGCTGAGGCATGCCGAAGTTGCGCAGCGAGCTTCTCCTTGGTGTTGCGCCCCTTCTGATGGCCGACGAGCAGCACGACTGGCCGTCGAAGCGCGCCAGCCCGGCGACGATCGACGCGTCGTCGGCGAAGGCGCGGTCGCCGTGCAACTCGACGAAGTCGGTGAAGATCTGCGTTGGCGTAGTCCAGGGTGTAGGGGCGCTGCGGGTGACGCGCGATCTGCGTCACCTGCCAGGGGGTCAGGCTGGAGTAGATGTCCTTGGTGAGCTGCAGGCTCTTCTTGTCGAGGCGGTCGATCTCTTCGGAGATGTCGACCGCCGACTGCGTTTTGCACGTCGCGAAGCTCTTCGATCTTGGTTTCGAGCTCGGCGATCGGCTGCTCGAATTCGAGAAAGTGTCGTTTGCTCATCGGGGGCGTCTGGGCTCGTTAGCGCGGGTGTCGCGCGGGGCCGCTGGCAAGCCGACTGAGGCGCCCTGAGTCATCGGGCGGCGGACAACAGCGGGCTTTCAGCGCCATCAATAGTCCACGGGCAGCGGGTCGAGGCTGCGCCAAATGTACCACGTGGCCACCGAGCGAAAAGGCGTCCAGGCCTCGCTGACTTCGCGCGCCTCGGCCCGGGAGACGGGCTCGCCGCTGAAGTAGTTGACGCTGATGCCCTTGATGAGACCCAGGTCGTCCAGCGGCAGCACATCGGGCCGCATCAGATGAAAGATCAGGAACATCTCCGCGGTCCAGCGACCGATGCCGCGGATGGCCACCAGCTCTTCGATGATGGCCTCGTCTTCCATCACCTGCCACTGCTTGACGTGCACGCGCCCATCTTCGAAGTGTCGTGCCAGGTCGACCAGGTATTCGCACTTGCGCGCCGACAAGCCTGCGCCGCGCAGTGCGGTGGCGTCGACCTCGAGCACGGCACTGGGGTCGGCGCGAGTCGACGGCCCGCCGATCGCCTCGACGAACTTGCCCCACACCGACTGCGCGGCCTTCACTGAGATCTGCTGGCCGACGATCGAACGCGCCAGCGTCGTGAAAGCGTCACCTCGGCTTTGCAATCGCGCTTCGCCGAACTTCGGAATCAGCTTGCGCAACACGCGGTCGCGCTTGCCAAGGTGGCGGCAGGCGTCGTCCCAATACTCGGGCACGGCAATGGACGCGACACGGACCATCGGATCTGCCTCTGACCCTCAGGCCCGGACCCAGGTGGTGCCCTGGGCCGAGTCCTTGAGCACGATGCCTTGTGCGAGCAGCTCGTCGCGGATCCGGTCGGCCTGCGCGAAATCGCGCGCTGCCTTCGCCTTCGCACGCGCCGCAATGCGCGACTGGATCGTGCCTTCGTCGAGTGCCGCACCTGCTTGCAGGTAAGCGCGCGGCTCCTGCTGCAGGAAGCCAAGCGTGGCGGCAAGATTCTTGGCCAGCGCGGTCAGCGCGCCGTTGCGCGTGCGGTTGGCTTCGCCGGCCAGTTCGAACAACACGGCCAGGGCAGCCGGCGTGTTGAAGTCGTCGTTCATCGCCGCTCGGAACGCCGCGGCCTGCGGCTGTGACCAGTCGAGCGCGTCGTGGGTGGGCGGCACCGACTGCAGCGCGGTGTACAGCCGCGTCAGCGCGGCACGCGCGTCGTCGAGATGAGCATCGCTGAAATTGAACGGGCTGCGGTAGTGCGTGCGCAGCATGAAGAAACGCAGCGTCTCGCCGTCGTACCGCTTGAGCACGTCGCGGACAGTGAAGAAGTTGCCGAGCGACTTCGACATCTTCTCGTTGTCCACCGTGAGAAAGCCGTTGTGCAGCCAGTAGCGCACGAACGGCTTGCCCAGGGCGCCCTCGCTCTGCGCGATCTCGTTCTCGTGGTGCGGGAACTGCAGGTCCATGCCGCCGCCGTGGATGTCGAAGGTTTCGCCAAGCAGCGCGCAACTCATGGCCGAGCACTCGATGTGCCAGCCGGGGCGCCCTGGCCCGTACGGGCTTGCGAACTGGGCGTCTGCCGGTTCGCTGGGTTTGGCGGCCTTCCACAGCACGAAGTCCAGCGGGTCGTCCTTGCCCTCGGCCACCGCCACGCGCTCGCCGGCGCGCAGCTCGTCGATCGACTTGCCCGACAGCTTGCCGTAGCCAGCGAATTTGCGCACCGCATAGTTGACGTCGCCATCGGCCGCGCGATAGGCCAAGCCCTTTTTCTCCAAGGTACCGATCATCGACACCATCTGCGGCACGTAGTCGGTAGCGCGCGGCTCGTGCGTCGGCGCCGCGGTGCCGATGGCACCGAGGTCGGTGCGCATCGCCTCGATCATCTCGTCGGTGAGCGCGCGGATCGTGATGCCGCGCTCCAGTGCACGCTTGATGATCTTGTCTTCGATGTCGGTGATGTTGCGCACATAGGTGACACGGTAGCCGAGTGCACGCAGCCAGCGGTAGACGACATCGAACGCCATCATCATGCGCGCATGGCCCATGTGGCACAGATCGTAGATGGTCATGCCGCAGACGTACATGCGCACATGGCCCGGTTCGAGCGGCTCGAAGGGTTCGACGCGGCGCGTCAGTGTGTTGTGGACGTTCAGGCTCATGGCCCCGATCAGCGGACGCGCTCTCGATACAATCGAATCCAGTATAGCGGCGCCACGGTGCTGCGACTGCAACCAAACCCCCTCGTGCATTCCCTTTGGCGTCCCTTCCTTGCCGCTGCGTTTGCGCTGGCCGTGACATCGGCTCCGGGGCAGGAGGCGCGCGAGATCGACAAGCTGTTTCGTAGCGGCGACACGACCCTCGCGATGCAACGCGTCGACCAGGCCATCGCGGAAAAACCGCGCGACGCGTCGCTGCGTTTTCAGCGCGCTGTGATGCTCACCGAGTTGCAGCGTACCAACGAGGCGATCGACGCGCTGAACAAGCTGATCGAGGACTTTCCCGACTTGCCCGAGCCGTACAACAACCTCGCAGTGCTGCTGGCGGCGCAGGGAAAGATCGACGGCGCGCGCGAGTTGCTCGAAACAGCGCTGCGCCACGACCCCTCCTACGCGGTGGCGCACGAGAATCTGGGTGACGTATTCATCCGCCTGGCACAACGCGAGTTCGATCGCGCCAGCGCCGCCGGCCGCAGCGACGACGCGCTGCAGCGCAAGCTCAGGCTCACGCGCGATCTGGCCGCCGCGAGCCAGCCGGCCAAGCCGTGACGGACGCGGTTCCCTCCTTGCTGACAACGCCCTCGAGACGAGACCCGACATGACGATGAACAAGACCCGCTGGCTCATCACCCTGCTTCTTGCCGCGCTGGCCAGTTCTGCCGCGCTGGCGCAGACAGTGAAGCTCGCCACCAGCATGGGCGACGTGGTGATCCAGCTCGACGCCGACAAGGCACCCAAGACGGTGGCCAACTTCGTGCAGTACGTCAAGGATGGCCACTACGACGGCCTGATCTTTCACCGCGTCATATCCACCTTCATGATCCAGGGCAGCCCAGTGGAGGAGATCGGAGCCGATGGCATGCGCCCAAACGGTGGACTCCAGGCCTCTTGAGTTTTCGCCCTGAAAGGCCCGGTGCTGTCCAAAAAGATGATACTCACCGCCAAAATAGACCAGCCCGTTCGGATCGCCGATCCCGCCATGCCGCACCGTGAAGTGAAATTGGGGACGATATTTTTCCCCATAAACTGCGTCCTCCTCCCCCATGTCATCCGACAGCTTGATCAGCTTGCTCCATTGGGAATCGGAATGCACCTTTTCGGCCGTCAGCGTCAGTCTTTTCCCCCGCCATGGTCCAGCATCCAGGGTGGCATAGAAGTCCGGGGTCTCCCTGGCCAGCGCGATCGAAAGCTCCCGCTGCCAAACACCATCGACACGGATATTCACCCAGACCGACCTTGCTCCTGGCGAGATCGGAAGATGCAGGAACCGTTTATTGACGGCGGGACATTCGTATTCCATCGACGTCATGGTGGGAAGCTCTCTGTCCGTCTGAATGATCTGGTCGACGCAGATGTGTCCCCAGCCGCCCTGGTGCTGGTCCACAATCTGGAGGGTCGCCTCTCTTCCAGAGAACTCGGAAACATCCCAACTGCAGGGTTCAAGCTTCTCGCTATTCTGGCCGGTTTCTGTTCGGACAATCCTGCCCTCAATGAGCAGGTTGATGCAGGTTTCGCCTTGGTGATCGCCGCCACCGATCAAGAAGGAGAGTTTCTTGCGCTGAATGGTGAATGCCGGCGAAGTGAGCCTGCCGGTGGTGCCGTCGCCTTTGAAAAACGAGTTCACCAGGCCCTTGCCCTTGAAGCCATCCACGTGCATCTGGCCCGGCAGCGTGCCGCGTGCCGGGCCAGGACCGAAGGCTTCGCCGCTGGTTTTCCATTGGCCGTAGTTTGTGCCTTCAAAGTCGGCGAGGAGGAGGTCGTCCGCCGCGCGCAACCCGGGCGCGGCCAGGCTGGCGAGGGACAAAAGCACAATGGCAGCCAGCGGTTTCATGAGCGGGATTAGAACATAAAACCGTCGGCCGACTACAACCGTGATTTGACAGCCCCACCAGAAATCTGCTATGACAGCTTCACAACCTGTCAACTATGGCCCGGAAACCCAAGCATCAGGAGATCTCGCGCCAGTTGCGCGCCGACATCGACGCCGGCCGCCATGGTCCGGACCGGCGCCTGCCGAGCGAACCGCAACTGGTGAAGCGCTTTGGCGTCTCGCGCCCCACTGTGGCCCGGGCGCTGCTCGACTTGCAGCACGAGGGCCTGATCGAGCGCCGCCCCGGCTCCGGCACCTACGTCCGCGCCGGCGCGCCGCCGGCCGCCGTGGCCTCGACGCGCCAGCTCGGCCTGCTCATTCCCGGCCTGGGCACGACCGAGATCTTCGAACTGATCTGCGGGGAACTGGCCAGCCTGGCCCGCGGGCAGGACTACAGCCTGCTCTGGGGCGGCTCCACCCACCCGGGCCAGGACACCGACGCCAGCCTGGACCACGCCTGCGAGCTGGTCCGCCATTTCATCAGCCGCCGGGTCAATGGCGTCTTCTTCGCCCCCTACGAGCTCGTTCCGGAAAAGGAATCCGTGAACCGCCGCCTCGCCGAAATGCTCCGCCAGGCCGGTATTCCGGTGGTCCTCCTCGACCGCGATCTCCAGTCTTTCCCCAACCGCAGCGACTTCGACCTGGTCGGCATCGACAACGTGGCCGGCGGCTACCTGCTGGCCGAACACCTGGTCAAGCTCGGCTGCCAGCATATCCGCTTTGTGGCCCGCCCCCACTCCGCCCCGACCGTCGATGCCCGCATCGCGGGCGTGCGGGAGAGCCTGGTCCGCCACCGGTTGGAGATCGACCCCGGCTGGCTGCGCATCGGGGAGCCCTCGGACGCCCGGTTCGTGCGCACTCTCATGGCCGCCCGGCAGGCCGATGCCCTGATCTGCGCCAACGACCACACGGCCGCCCTCCTCCTGCGCGCCCTTGGTCTCGCCGGCGTGCGGGTCCCGCGCGACGTTCGCGTGGTCGGCTTTGATGACGCCCGCTACGCCACCCTGGTGTCTCCGCCCCTGACCACCATCCACCAGCCGTGTCGCGACATCGCCGTGATCGCCTGGCGTGCCATGCTCGAACGCATTGCCGATCCCGCCCTGCCGGCGCGCAGTCTGGCCCTCACCCCCCGCCTGGTGGTGCGCGAGTCCTGCGGCGCCTACCTGCCCAAAGCCACCGGGCGGCCCCCAGCTCATTGAGCGTGGCCGGGGCCGGGCCCGCCGGAGTGCGCCGGTGTCTCCGCCACTTTTTGATGCGCTTGGCTCGCTCGAATCAGTAAACTGTCGGCATGACAACGAACGCCCCTGCCCGCCTCACGCGCCGCACTTTCCTCCGAACAACCTCGGTCGTGGCCGCGGCAACCATCGTGCCCCGCTTCGTGCTGGGCGCAGCCGGCCAGAAGCCGCCGAGCGAAAAGCTCAACATCGCCGTTCATCGGCAGCCGGCGGCCGGGGCGACGAGGACCTTGAGGACCTGAAGAGCGAGAACATCGTTGCGCTGTGCGATGTGGACTGGGACCGCGCCGCCGCCACCTTCCGGCAGTTTCCGAACGCGACTCGCTACCGGGACTTCCGCGAGATGCTCGACAAGGAAAAAGACATCGATGCGGTCGTCGTGGGCACGCCGGACCACATCCATGCGGTCGTCTCCATGACGGCCATCAAACCCGGCAAGCACGTCTACTGCGAGAAGCCGCTGACGCGCACCGTCTACGAGGCGCGCGCCCTGGCCAAGGCGGCGCGCGAAGCCAAGGTCGCCACGCAGATGGGCAACCAGGGCATGGCCTTCGAGGGCAACCGGCTGATCAACGAGTGGCTCGCCGACGGCGCCATCGGCCCGGTGCGCGAGGTCCACGTCTGGTCCGACCGGCCGACGCACCGCGGCAAGCTGCCGCTCTACTGGGCCGCAGGGCATCGAGCGGCCCAAGGACACCCCGCCGGTGCCGGCCACGCTCGACTGGGACCTCTGGCTGGGCCCCGCCCCTTGGCGGCCGTACCATCCCGCCTATGTGCCGTTCCGTGGCGCGGCTGGTGGGATTTCGGCTCCGGCGGCCTGGGCGACATGGGGATTCACAACCTCGCCCCGGTGTTCTCCGCCCTCAAGCTCGGCGCGCCGGAGCAGCGTCCACGCCAGTTCGACCCCGGTCTTCGAGGAGACGCTGCCCCTGGCCGCGTGGTCCACTACGAGTTCCCCGCCCGCGGCGACCTGCCGCCGGTCAAGCTGCACTGGTACGACGGCGGCATCCTGCCGCCGCGGCCCGAGGAACTGGAGGACGACCGCGACCTGAACCGCGAGGACGGCATCCTCTTCGTCGGCGACAAGGGCAAGATGCTGGTCGAAGGCTGGGGCGGCGAGAAGCCGCGCCTCATCCCGGAAACCCGCAACAGGGAATACAAGCGTCCGCCCAAGACGCTGCCCCGCTCGATCGGCCACCACCAGGAATGGATTGCAGGCCTGCAAGACCGGCACGGCCACCCGCTCCAGCTTTCGACTTCGCCGGCCCGCTCACCGAAGCCGTGCTGCTGGGCAGCGTCTGCGTTCGCATGGGCGGCGGAGAAGCTCCTCTGGGACAGCGCCAACCTCAAGGTGACCAACCTCCCGGAGGCCAACCAGTACCTGCACTACGAGTATCGGCAGGGCTGGTCGCTCTAATTGGTGATGAGGGCGCCGTTGGTGCGCCAGTCGGGCATCACCGCCCAGAGATTAATGGGGCTGACCGAGCGCCAGCAGCGCAGGTACCGCGCACTGCCGTCGCAAAACGCGAAGTTGGAGCCACCCGAGCTGTGCTGGTTCGGGCCGCGTCCGTGCCGGCCTTGCTCGATCATCTCAAAGTCGTTGCCATGGCCCTGCGTGAAATCCATGTACCAGTGGCTCCGATCCGCAACCTTCTCGCCAAAGAGGATGGTTTCGGAGGGTTCCAGGATGACGCCCTCCGGCAAGCCTTCGGTAGCCCGGGTGCCCATATAGACATTCTGGAACTCGGCCGGGCTCAGCACCGCCAGGAAGTAATCGTTCCAGGCATTAATGATGAAGCTGTGGGGCAGATCGTTGGTGCCATAGGTGCTCGAAGTGCGGCCTTGGGACGGATCGCTGGGACAGACCAGCACTTTTGGCTCGACGAAGTAGTCCCGCAGCCCCACGACCCAGAAGGGAGACCGCGTGCGCGGATAATGGCGGCCCTCATGCTCATCCACAAACATCACTTCGGCCAGGCTGAGCTGTCGCAGGTTGCTCAGGCAGGCGGTCTTCTTGGCCAGCTCCTTGGCGCTGGCCAGGGCGGGCAGCAGCATGGCGGCGAGAATGGCGATGATCGCGATCACCACCAGCAATTCAATCAAAGTGAACGCGGCCCGGCCGCTCCCCGCGCTTTTCGCGGGCTCTCTGGGATGCTTCACAAGGCTTTAGACGGCAGAACTGCCATCTCATTCAATGGCCAGCCGCCGCGTGCGCCCATCGCCCTTGAGGGGAGGCACTGCTCGCCAAGCCGTCCGCGCCCCACATTCACGGGGTGGTCTGGGGTGTCCGGCTACGCGTAACCATTGGCCCGGAACCACTCCACCGCGTCGTGCAGCGCCCGCCGCGGGGGCGTCTGGGGCAAGCCCAGCTCCCGGATGGCCTTGGCCGGATTGAAGAACATCTTGTACCGGGCCATGCGAACGCCCGCCAAGGGCGCCTTGGGCGGTTGCCCCGTGATGCGGGCCACCGCTTCGTTCCCGCAGGCGGCCAGCCAAGCAACACTGTAGGGCACCTTCATCCTGGGGGCGGACACCCCGCTGATCTCCGCCAGAACAGCAAAGGCCTGTGCCATGGTCCAATTACCGTCAGCGTGACCCAGAATGTAGCGCTCTCCCACCCGCCCTTTCTCCGCGGCCAAGATGTGCCCGATGGCCACGTCCCGCACGTGGACCCAGTTCAAACCGGTGTCCAGGAACCCAGGCATGCGCCGGTTCAGAAAGTCCACAATGACCTTCCCTGTGGGAGTGGGCTTGACATCGCGCGGGCCCACCGGCGCGCTCGGATTCACGATCACCACCGGCAGGCCCCGGCCGGCCAGCTCGCGCGCCACCTGTTCCGCCTGCCATTTGGAGCGCTTGTAATGGTTGCTCATCTGCGCGGCGGACACCGGCGTCTTCTCATCCGTGGGGACCACCCGGCCCTCTTTCTCCCTGGGCAGGCCGATGCAGCCCACCGTGCTGGTATAGACGATCCGCGAGCAGCCGGCGCCGCCGCCGCCTCGATGACGTTGCGCGTGCCTTCCACATTGGCCGCGTACATCGGCGCGTAGTCCCGCAGCCAAAGATGGTAGCTGGCCGCGACATGAAAACACCAGTCGCAGCCCCGCAGGGCCGCCGTCAACCGCTCCCGATCAGCCATCTCCCCCTCCACCGGCTCATACTCAGCCCCTTGCAGCCCGCGCCGGTCGCTGCCCGGGCGGAGCAACGCTTTCACCTGGTGCCCGCGCTCATTCAGTTCGTGGACCAAATTGGCGCCGATAAAGCCCGAAGCGCCGGTGACAAAACATTTCATAGATTGCGCGGAGGCGCACCGGAAGGATGTGAGGCCCGACAGAGCGAGTCGAGCGGAAAGGGCCGGTCCGCCGCCCCGCATCTTCCACGCCCCACCACGCCCCGCATCTTTCATTGACACCGCCGCGGGCCGATCTTAACTTCTGAACCGAAGAAACAACGCACCGAAATGGCCCCGAAAAGACTCGGGGATTTTTGTTGCCGGCAACGCAAAGCAATTTATGGCCAACACGATTCTCGTCGGCGCCCAGTGGGGCGACGAAGGCAAGGGCAAGATCATCGACGTGCTCACGGAAGAGGCCGATGTGTCGTCCGCTCCCAGGGCGGCAACAACGCGGGCCACACGGTCTGTCGGCCCGAGCAGTACGTCTTCACCTCATTCCCTCCGGCATCCTACACCGCGGCAAGAAGTGCGTGATCGGCAACGGCGTCGTGGTGGACCCCGTCAGCCTGGTCAAGAAATTGAGGGGCTGCGCAAGCTCGGTATCACGGTGAAGACGAACCTGTCCCTCAGCGAGACCGCCCATCTCGTGCTGCCGTATCACCGCGAGCTCGACGACTAACGGGAAGTGCTCAAAGCGCAAGCACAAGATCGGCACCACCAAGCGCGGCATCGGCCCCGCCTACGGCGACAAGGCGGCGCGTGTGGGCCTGCGGGTGATC
>CAVZEK010000034.1:0-75681 GCA_963774185.1 uncultured beta proteobacterium | reverse complement strand
AGCTCGTATGCATGATCCTGTAAACCGTACTTCTCCAAGACAATACTCGAGCCGCCGAAAGAATTCGTCTCTATGCACATCGCATCCTGCCTCTAAATATCCATAATGGACATTCTCTACAGCAGAAGGCTTGGAGACAACAAGGTACTCATTGCACCCTTGAAATCGTTCGCCACCGAAGTCATTTGCGGTCAGATTTTGTGCCTGCAAAGCTGTTCCTGTTGCACCGTCAAAAACGATGATTTTTTGCTTAAGTATGTCAAGAAATGAATTCATTATTCAACGGCCGCTAACGTATGAGTATATAATTTACAAAAGAAAGTGGAAGAGAGCAATTTTGGAATATTATTATAGAGAGGGAAACAAACTATTTTTCGGGATTATCTATCTCAAAATAACTGAAATAGAACTAATAAAAAAAGGACAGACGAAATTCATCTGTCCTTCTAAAAACCTTACAAAAAACTGTAATGAAAATAAATAAGGGCAGATTCAACATCTGCCCTTATAATCTACATCTTCACTACAATTACTTCACCAACATCAGCTTCTTAATGCTGTTGAATGTTTCGCCGTTTGAAGCCTGTGAAGTCATACGATAAATATACATACCACTTGACAACCTGCTTGCATTAAATGGTACTGTATATGTGCCGGGCGCGTAGTTCGCGTTCACGAGTGTTGAAACTTCTCGTCCGAGCATATCATATATTACGATCTTCACGCTGCTGTTCTGCGGAATATCAAACGAAATATTCGTTGTTGGGTTAAACGGATTCGGATAGTTCTGCTTCAGAGCAAATACCTTTGGCAGAGGTGTCACTATAACGCCAGTAGCAGTTGCATGAACATTGAATGATGATGTTGTAAAATCAAGATTACTATCTGTAGCTTTTACCGTGATTTTTGCATCACCAATCTTTGTCGCAGTTACTATCAACGTATCACTTAAAACTACGCCAGTTGCGACTGAAGTATTAGTACTTGATATCGAAAATACTAATGTTGTACCCGAATAGTTTGAAAAATAGGATGAAAGAGCTGGTATTTTATGCGCAGGCCATGCACTGCCCACTTTACCAATTGTGACATCCGGTAAGGTTTGGGCAACTATTCTGCTCTTCATACCATAAGTAAATACTGCACCGCCAGTTCGTAAGCCGGCAACTGAATTTCTGTTGATAGCCGTAAAGCCGGTTTGTGCATTTACTTCGTTATCATAATTCGTATTGCTGCCCTGCAATAACCAGTCATTATTGACATCGCCAACTGCGCCATGTCTTCTAATGATTCTAACGTTCGCCGGTGAATCGAAATCTGTAAAATTACCGGCTGTTAGGCCAAGGTCAAATTCTGTACTTGGACTGACTTGACCTATTGTATAAATGCTCCAATAGAATGACGAATATCTGGAGATATCAACGCCAGCCTCAACACCATTGACAATTGGCAACGCCTGATCTCCGCCTGGATTCTGATCGACATGGCCGACAACTATTGTAGCATTAGGAGTTGTAGGAACACCGAAGTTAGCATTAAATGACAAAATAGCGGGTCTATAAACAACACCAGTACCAACTGGGAATTGATTAATAGCTTCGGTTGAACCGTTAATTGTACCATCGTTAATTAGTGCTTTTGCAACATTACCAACGACCATACTGTTCGGACCTGCACCTGTGAAGCCCTGGCTTAAAGCACCGCCAGCAACCTCACCTGTAGTAGGAGCCGTAATATATAGAACGTTAGTGCCCGTCAAAATGTTACCCATTACGAAGGTAATTGAACCTGTCGCGATATTACCACCAACTAATGTGAGTGTATGAGTGGGGCGGTATGTGGTCTTTTTGATCGTAACAGCACCAATATTTAACGGCGGAACTAAATTAGGCACTGTAAGTGTCGTATTACCGCCACCAAATACCATTGATTGATTGAATGTTGTAACTGGAGTTGTCGCTAACGCGAAGGCATCCTTAACAATAGAAACGTTTCCGTTTGCAGTGACCGTGATTGTCGGTGGAGCAGCCGGAATCGTAACATTATTCTTAATCGTTAATGCACCATTAACCGTAATGGTTTTATTAATGGTTAAAGCAGAGTTAACAACGTTCGTATTTCTTGTAATTGTTAAATTTTTAACAGTTGACGGAAGTTCGTCACCTGAAGCATACGCTGCATTGATCTTATAATTAACATCATTATTGTTACGGAATACAATCGAACCAGCGGTTTTTGTCAGCAAGCCGGCAATCACATTGATTGTGCTGCTGTCAGAAAGCGTAAGCACTTGAGCGGTGGCACTCATATCCAACACACCTGAAGTTAATAAGAGTTCCTTACTAACTGTGCGGGCTGCTGGGAGAGAGATAATATTGCCACCTGTTGTATTCGTTATTCCAAGGGTTGTTACATTAACGGTAGCCGGCCAGAGATTTGCCGGGAATACAGCACCGTTTGCATAATCTTTTCCTATTAAGGAAATTGAACCTGCATATGCCGGAGATGCGCTTATCACCGCTTGTATAACTGACAATAGCTCGATTTGCAATTGCTAATTTGTCGTTTGTTGTGAAGGTATTTGCTCCGGTTTCCAGATCAAAAGCCTTTGTTACTGTAACTGTACCTTGAGCAGCTGTTAATGCAACATCAGCGGCTCCGCTGCTTGTAATTCTCAAATTTGGTATTGAGAAACCGTCTGTGCCCTGTGCTATTGTCATAGCAACGGCACCATCCAGAATCATATAACCAGTACCTGCCTGATAAGCAGCCGTACCTGCTGTCCTTGTGAAAGCTGTTTGGAAAGTTAAATTCATATTTCCAAAATTAAGGATACCAGCTGTATGGTTAAATGCAGTGGTGACTGTTAATCCTGTTCCAGCAGGAGTACCAGAGACCAAATTGACATCATTGCTAACTGTCAAATTAGATATTGAAGGAGCACCTGCAAAAGGTGATACCGATGGAGGAGTGGCTGCATTCAGCGTCAACACGCTGGCACCAGTAACTGTACCGTTTGCCGTGATTGTCGCTGCAGAACCTGTAAGTGTCAAATTTTGACCTAATAGAGCCGCCATCGGTAATCGTTAACGAACCGCAAGATTGTTAATGGTCCGCCTGCTAACACTAAATGATCTCTGACCTGCAGTAGCGTCTGCATTGTTCATACGGCATCCATACCGATTAATGAACCTTCAACTGTGGCGGCCGAAGTTAACGTAAAGGATGTATTTGTAGTTGCATCCTTTTGGTAGAACTTCAACAAACCGGTTCCAGTAAATGTTGCAGGCACGGTTGAAGCACCTAATGTAATTGCTGCACCGCCTGTTCAAGTGTAAATGTTCCAACATTTATTGTTCCGGCTGCGTGTGTTAAAGCACCAGCAACCACTAAATTACCGCCTAAAGTTAAAGTGTATTGCCTGTACCAGCTGTCGTAACAGCACCGACCGACACTTCCGTCTGTAATACCTGTTAAGGTAATGGTTGCGCTATTCGTGCCGGTAATATAAAGAAGCAAGACTTCCTTGAGCTGTTCCTGTGGCTGGAGCAAAATCAGTTGCGCCGCGATAAATACCATCTGTGCCAACGCAGATCCATCTATTATTGCTTTTGCACCAATGACATTGCCAACTGAACCAGCAGCAATTTCTATCGGAGGCAGATAACCTGCGCCGGTAATTGTTGTTCCGGTAGCAGCTGCAAGTGATAATTTACCTGTTCCAACGTTTATGATATCACCAGTTCAATACGATGCTCGCGCCTTTCATTGATAATGTAAATCCATTATCAATATTTAAAGCTTGAAGCGAATCGACAGTTAAGATACCATTTACTGTTGTATTTGCACTAATTTTTACAATGCCTTTTCCTGCAGTTGCACCATTAGTTGTTGCAACTGTAAGGTTTGTAATCTAGTACAAGTGTAGGCATTTCGAAGCCTGTTGTCTTATCAGAGCCAATATAAGTAATATTGACATTTGAGTCGTAAGTAGGTGTTTGTAAAAATCTACCGGCATTCAATACGACTGTCGGTAACGTTGTTGAATTGTTTATCGTAATAGCGCCACCGGTATTAGCTACATCACCGGAAGTAAGATAAACTGTGTTGGCTGAAAACTTACTACAGAAGAAGTAGCCATACCCGCAGCATTTTTAAATTCGATATTGCCGAATGACCCCGTAGCCGGCGGCCCAGCCCGTTGGATAGAGTACGGTGTGATCCAGATTGAGGAATTGGGAGATTGTTTCTTCCAATCGCAGGGAGTATTTGGTGTTTCCCGCCAGGGCCGATGAGCCGGCGCTGTGAACCCCGTACTCGTCGATGACCGCCTTGGCGACCTCCTTGATCTCTGGATCCGATGACAGGCCCAGATAGTCCTGTGTGCCAAAGTTCAGGCCCGTGAATTTCACTCCGCTTTCGTCGACAGCCGTGCAAACGGACAGAGGTGCCTTTTGCGTCGATTTCGAATAGGGCCACAAGCGCCCTTTCCGGCGCACCTCCTGCCATTCGTAAAAGGGTCCGACTCGCGCCATCAGGTTCGTTCCCTGAAGTTCGCGAAAGTCACGCATGCTGCCCGTCAGAGCTTGCACCGTCTCATTTGTCGACATCACACCCCACTCCTTCCCGTATTCCTGACGAGCCACATAGGCATGACGATGAGATTGCGCTTGACCAAATGTTGGTCTCGCCAAACAGCCTTGAATCTTGCCCAGGAGGCGTGTCAGATCGACGGGCTTGGTATCGAAGTCGGCGCAGCCCACCTCGATGCTTTTTTCCCGATCGCTTGCAAGCGCATGGGCGGTCAACGCAATGATGGGTATGTTCAATGTCCTGGCGTCGGCCTTGATGAGTCGCGTGGCCTGCCAGCCGTCCATCTCGCCCAACGCCACATCCATCAGGATGAGGTCGGGCTTCTCCGAAACGGACATGGCGACTCCGGTAGAGCCATCCGGAGCGCTGCAGACCGTGAAGCCGCGGCGCTGCAGCCGCCTGGTTAGCATGTCGCGATTCGCGAAGCTGTCTTCCACAAGCAATATCTTTCTTGCATGTGGCGCCGACTTGCTATCGTCGTGAAAATCGCTCATCGCGTTTCCTCTACAGGGAGCGAAGACCACGGTGTCCGCGGCGAATCCACGGCGAGCGCGCCAAGTGCCGGCGCGAGGGCGCGTCTCCGACAGCTTCGGGGACATGGGGTCTTGCTCATGAATTGCGCCTGTCTCGTGCGAGACCGAAGGGTGTTTCGGCCATGCACGGAACTCTAGGCAGCGCGGCGCGCCAGCGCGGGGCACGACCTCACGCTGCACGGATGCGTTTTGTAACGCCCGCGGTCCGGCTCGTGACCCACTGCGCGCTTCGGGAAGTCAGGCCCCCTGAATGAGGGGCTTGGGGCACGCCGGCACGCCGGTGGCCGTGCACTCAACTGTTTGGCGGCGCGGCGTGACAGCGTCTTGCGCGCCGCCGGCGCGCTCGCCTTGGCCTCACGCGGGTCGGGGCATCGAGCTCGCTACAGAGGGTGCGTACGCGACTAAAGGAACGTGGCCACGTGAGTTGGAGACACCGAACTTAACGGCCCATGGCTGACGACAGGTCGTGCGAGGCCAGTCAACCTCTTTAAGACTATTTTTGGTCGGAACAGTATTCCTGTTCTGACCAAATAGAGTCGTAAACAGGCACTCAGCATTCATGCCGCTTTGCGGCGTTGTGATTCGCTGACGACGCCATGAGAAGTCGTAAACGACCTGCGCTCCGACCGTTGATCGAGTCAAGCTTTCCAAATAGAGTCGCAAACAACCTCACGTCAAAGTCGAAGACCTAGCGTTGCGTTGTGACCGTCGGCACTCGTGCACTCTCGTCAGCGAACTAAGTTCTGCAGAGTCGGCTCTGCAAAGACGCAGCAGCGGCAGACCGCTCTGAAAGCGGCATCGCGATAAGAATACTTATCACAATAGTCTCCTGGCGCAATTGCGCTTGCTCGCTAGTGTCGTGAGTTGGAAGTTCGCAGACAAAACCGCTCGAGGCTGGCGAGGATGTCGTCGGCAGATTTGGTCCACATGAAAGGTTTGGGATCGGTGTTGTGCATATCCAAGTAGTCTCGTATGGCTTGTTCGAGTTGGCGCGTCGAGCGGTGCGTGCCGCGTCGGATGTATTGCTGCGTCAACGTGGCGAACCAGCGCTCGATCTGATTGAGCCAGGACGCCGAGGTGGGTGTGAAGTGCACCTGAAACCTCGGATGGCGTGTGAGCCAGGCGCGGATGGCCGGGGTCTTGTGCGTGCCGTAGTTGTCCATCACCAGATGCACATCCAGCGCAGCCGGCACGTTGGCGTCGATGGTGCGCAGGAACTTCAAGAACTCTGCGCCGCGGTGGCGCCGGTGCAGTTGGCCAATGACCTGACCGGTGGCAATGTCCAGCGCGGCAAACAGTGTGGTCGTGCCGTGGCGCTCGTAGTCGTGCGTGCGCCGCTCAGGGATGCCCGGGGCCAGCGGCAGCAGCGGCTGCGTGCGATCCAGTGCCTGGATCTGACTCTTCTCGTCCACGCACAGCACCATCGCCTTGATCGGCGGGTTCAGGTACAGCCCCACGACGTCGCGCACCTTGTCCACGAACATCGGATCGGCCGAGAGCTTGAAGGTGTCTTGGCGGTGCGGCTGCAGACCAAAGGCGCGCCAGATGCGCGAGACGGCCGTCTGCGTCAACCCCATGTCGCGTGCCATCGAGCGCGTGCTCCAGTGCGTCGCGCCGGCCGGCTTGCTCTCCAAGGTCTTGGCAATGACAGCCTCCACGCGTGTGTCGTCGATCGTGCGCGGCGCGCCCGAGCGCGGCGCGTCCAACAGCCCGTCGAGCCGATGCTCGATGTAGCGCCGCCGCCATTTGCCCACCGTCTGTTGCGTCACGCGCTGACGCGCCGCCACAGCCTTGTTCGGTACCCCATCGGCACAGGCCAGCACGATGCGAGCACGCTGCGCCAGCGCTTGCGCTGTCTTGCGTCGCTGCGTCAGCGCCATCAACTCCTCGCGCTCAGCTCGGCTCAACACCAACTGCCCTTCCGCTCTTCGACCCATCGCCGCCTCGTCGTGCATCCACGGTACACGACTGATGCGGACTGAGTCATATAGTTCAACTAACTTCTAACTCACGACACTAGTCGATGACACCATTGCCGGCGACCGAGTGATGGCCGAGCAGATCGAGACGCGCAAGGAGTCGTTCACCGCGGCCGTGTTCGCGTCGCGCGGCTACCGCATCGACGAAGGCCGATAGGCTTCACTGCGAATGGAATGCTGCGCGCCGGACGACGCGCGGCAAATCGGGCGTGCAAACAGCCTGCGACGTGCTCAACCCTTGGGGCACGACGGGCTGGCCGGACTCAGGCCTACGCCGAGAAGCGCGCTACCTACGTCGGGCGCTTCGAGAATCACCCCGAGTGTGCGCGCATCGCGTTGCCCGCGGCGACGGGCCAGCACAGCGATGCGGGCATCGCCTGTTGCGCGAGCAGAGCGCACACAACCTAACAGAAGTGTGCGGTGCGCTCAGCTCTCCCACCCGGCGAGCGGAAGATACAAGGTGACCGAAGTTCCGGTGCCAATCGAGGTCCGCAACTGCATCGAACCGCCTGACTGCCTCACGAAGCCCTCCACCGCTGCCACGCCCAACCCAGCCAAGGGGTCGTTTGCCTTGGTTGAAAAGAACGGCAATTCGGCGCATTGCGAGGTGTGCGTCGCCATGCCGGTTCCAGAATCGAACACGGTCAACGCGACGGTGGGCACACCACTGGCCGGTCGGGCGAGTCGAGCCGCAAGATGCAGGCGTCCGCCGTGAGGCATCGCGTCACGGGCGTTGATGGCCAGATTGACCAGTGCCTCCTCCAGGGCTTGCGCGTCCACATGGCAGGGCGGGCAATTCTCATCGACCTCCACCGTCACTTCGATGCGTGTATCCAGAGTGCCGCGAAGCAAGTGAGCCAGCGAACACAGCAACGGCAGCATTTCCACTGCCCTGGGCGCCAGCTGCTGGCGCCCTGAATAGGCCAGCAATTCGCTGGCAAGTCGGTCGCCGCGTCTCACTTTGGCGAGCACAGACGCCATGAGGCCGGATCGTCCATTTGCGATTGGGCCTTCCTCGATCTGCGCCAGTCGTCCCACGGTTTCGCGGATCTCCGCCAGCAACGTAGCCAGCGCCTTCGCGGTCCTGGCGGCGATTTCCATCGCGGCAACGTCACCGCTGGCGTGAGTTGCAGGCCCCTGTTGCGCCAAGGATTGCGCAGCCATGTGCGGATGACCCGCTGCCTGCCTCGAGACATCAGACGGAACATGTATTGGCGAGCGCATATGACTCAATTGGTGGAAGGCCGTCGGTCCCGCCAAACATCGAAGGCATCACAGAGTGCCAAGTAGGCGTACCTCGTCACGCCTGGAAAGCCGTCGACAACCGCCAGAAGCACGAGCCGCCTGTGCCTTCCTTTGGCACAAACTCACCCACGTGCACCTGGGCGTGCGCAGTTGCTTTTCAATCTTTGACAAGCTAGGCTGAAGCGTGCTCTCTTGTATGTGCGCCGCCGTACATAGTGCCCCCGGCAAACCCAGAATTCGATTTCACGACCACAGCCCGGACCCCTTTGAGTCGGGAGATGCATGGAAGGCCTCTAGTGGCCGCTTTCGGCGACCCCAGACTCAACCGCCTGCTCGCCGCGTTGCCGGAAGCGGAGTGGCATCGTTGGCGGCGACAACTCGAACCGGTGGATCTTCCCCTGGGCGAGGTACTGTGCGAGTCCGGCGGCACGCTGACCCACATGGCTTTGCCGCTGGTTGTTGATGCGCCTGGATCGCGTGCCAGGCACCACCTGGTCATGACGCACGAACTGATTGCCAACATGCTTGGCGTGCGCCGCGAAGGCGTCTCCGAATCCGCGCAGGGCTTGCAGCGGGCAGGCTTGCTGCGCTACAGACGCGGCCACATCGAGGTGCTTGACCGCAACGGCCTGGAACAACGCGCCTGCGAGTGCTATGCGGTGGTCAAGCGGGAGTACGACAGGCTGCTGCCCGACAAAACGCCTAAGGAACTTTGCGGCACACGCTGATGCGCGTCACTTCGCCGGATCATGGTCCGCACCCGCATCCATGAAGGCGACCAGGAATCTTCTGCCGGCTGGGTCGGCCTTGACGGTGGCGTGGACAGCCTGCGATTGGCCCGCGCGCGACAGCAGGTGCAAGGTGCTGGCCTCTCCTGAACGTCCCTCACTGACGCCTGTCAGCATGGCCTGCAGCGCCCGAGCGCTGTCTGGCGCGAGGAAACCATGCAAGGGTTGGCCCAGCAGCGCCTGGCGCTCTGATCCGAGCAGGGCCGCGGCGGTCGAATTGAGTTCGTGCAGCGCACCGCTTGTATCGACGGTCATCAAGCCGACAGGTGCAGAGTCGTACAGCTGCATTTGACGGTGCAGGGCCGCTTCCAACTCCGCGCGTGAACCGCGCAGTTCTTCGGCCTGCAAGTCGAGTTCGACCTGATGCACCTGCAACTCGTGCAGTAGAGCGAGCGCGTCGGCCGCAGTCGACGGCGACGAGGCCAATTCGTGAAGGACACCGAATGCTGCCGGGGCGCCTTTGTGTGCCTCTTGCGGAGGGTCTCCAGTCAATCTCGAAACGGCCCGCGCACGCAGATCCCCCGGCCTTGCGGGTTGGGTGGTGCGGTTCGACATGCAAGGCCTCTTTGGCGGTGGGGGGTGGCTCGGCTGCAACTCTACTCTTTGCGCAAGCGGGACTCGAGTTCCTTCGCGGAGGAAATGTCGACGAAGGTGATCACCGCTCCCTGGATCACGTTGCCCAAGGTGCGGTAGGGCATGATGCGCACGGAAAACCAGCGCCCATCGGTGGTGGAAATCTCCTTCTCGGTGAACGCCAGCGTGCGCAAGGTCTCTTTCGCGTCGGCGTTCAACTGCGGATAGATCAGCGTGCTGGCCAGGTCGCTGAGCGGCCGGCCGATATCGCTCTCACGCAAGTGGATCACGCGGGTGATCTGATCGGTGAAGCGCCGCACGTTCAGGTCGTTGTCGAGGAACAGCGTGGCGATGTCCGTGCTGTTGAGCAGATTCTGCATGTCGCTTTGCGCAAGCGCGAGATCATCGAGCTTCAACTGCAGCTCGTTGTTGATCGTCTGCAACTCCTCGTTCATCGACTGCGCCTCTTCCTTGGAAGTGGTCAGTTCCTCGTTGGCCGACTGCAACTCCTCGTTGGTGGATTGCAGTTCCTCGTTCGCGGCCTGGAGCTCTTCCTGGGACGCATGCGTCTCCTGTCGTAGCGCCCGGATCTCCTCTTGCGCGCGGACCAGCTCGTCGCCGATCGCCGGATCGACCGAATCGGTCGCGCGCTTTCGGCGTCTTCGCGCGGAGGGCGGGAGGGCCACCTCGCGAAACACGATCATCGCCATGCCATCCAGCGCCCTGGGCTCGTGGACGGCCTGCACCGTGATGTTCACGACCGTTTCGCGCGCCTCGTCATCGAACCTAAGGCCAGGCAACTCGACGGACTTCTTCTCCTGCAGAGCCGATCGCAGGGCAACGGCCAGCTGCGCGCGAATGCCTGGGCGCGCCATCACGTGGATGTTCCAGTTCGCCTTGCCTGCGGCGGGCTCCAGGTACTTGCCCGTGTGCCCGCTGATATAGAGGATGTCGCCACTTTCATTGACCAGCACGGCCGGCGGCGAAAACGCCTGCAGGAGCACCTGGTCAGCAAGTGTCTGCAGGTTGGCTGGCGGTTTGTTTGATTGGGACACGTTCGACTCCTGCACAGCCGTGCGCAACGATGATCGAGGATGGGTGGGGAAGTGCAGCGTGCCCGCACCGGCACCATTGTCGCTGCGCCAGTACAGCCTCGACTTCGCACGCAGTGGCGTGAACAGCGCCTGCGCGCGCCCGACCGTCTCTGCTCCACCCAGCACGAGCAGACCGCCGGGCTTCAGGCAGTAGTGGAACAGCGGCACCAGGTGCTGCTGCAGCGACGCGCTGAAATAGATCATCAGATTGCGGCACATCAGAATGTCGAGCTTGGTGAATGGCGGATCGAGGATCACGTCATGCTGAGCGAACACCACCATCTCGCGGATGCTTTTGTCGATCAGGAAGCCGCCCGCTTGAACGCTGAAGAAGCGCCCCAGCCGCTCCGGCGTCACGTCGCCGGCGATCGTGGGCGGACAGTGCCCACTGCGAGCGACCGCAATCGCGTCCGCGTTCAGGTCGGTGGCGAAGATCTGCAGCCTGCAAGCGCTGTACTGGGGCAGGGTCTCGACCACCTCCTTGAACACCATCTTGAGCGAATAGGCTTCTTCCCCGGTCGAACAGCCCACGACCCACGCGCGCAGACGACCGCTGTCGGCCACGCGTCGGGCCAGCATGGCGGGCAATGCCGTCTCTTTGAGTTCCTGCCAGACATCGATATCGCGGAAGAACGCTGTCACGCCGATCAGCACCTCCTTGAAGAGCAGATCGAGCTCCTGCGGGTTCTGGCGCAGGAAGGCTTCATAGGCAAGCATCGTGTCGAGCCCATGCACGGCCATGCGGCGTTCGATGCGTCGCACCAGGGTGCTGGACTTGTACAGCGTCAGGTCGTGCTTGGTGCGTTCATGCAGCAGACCCAGGATGGTGCCCAGCACCGTGGGGCTCCGATCGGCGACAGCCATGGGTTGCTGCGCTGCCGCGGAGGGCGCCGGGGCCACCACGCTCAAGATGCGCCCGGGCAGTTCAGCGGGCATCGCGACGATGTCCACACAGCCCGCGGTCACAGCGCTCTTGGGCATCGAGTCGAACTGCGCCGACTCGGGCCGCTGCGCCAGGGTCAAACCGCCTTGCGACTTGATTGCTTGCAGGCCCAGCGTTCCATCCGAGCCCATCCCGGACATGACCACGCCGATTGCGCGCTGGCCCTGGTCGCGCGCGAGGGAGCTGAACAGCACGTCGATCGGCAGCCGCATGCCACGCCGCTGCGCCGGGGGAGCCAGATGCAGCGCTCCGCCGACCACGGAGAGTTCGGCGCTCGGTGGGATCACGTAGACGGAGTCAGGCTCGATGCGCAACGACTCGGTGGCTTCGCGTACCGGCATGAGTGTGGCTCGCTGCAGCAACTCGCTCAGCATCGCCTTGTGGGTGGGGTCCATGTGCTGCACGACCACATACGCCAGCCCACTGGCAGCCGGCACATGGGCGAGAAACTCCTCCAGCGGCGCCAACCCACCGGCAGACGCCCCCAAGCCAACGATCTGCGTGGCGTTGGGCGACGCTGGGCGTCGACCGTCGATCGAAGACGGGTCCATGCGCAAGTATGCGGCGTGGCCACTTCGGCGCCTATGGATCGCGCGATGGCGGCGCGCGTGGCAATTTTGTGCAGTGCGCGAGCGCCGGGTGCTCACGACAAAGGGGTTACAGGCTCGCACGGCGTTTTGATGAGTCTCAACACTGGCTACGGGTCTCAGGCGTATCCTTCTCATTGCCGGCGGGGGGGTAGGAGTGCCATGTTGCAGGCGCCGAGTTGTATTGAGTGGCCCGTGACGACGCGTCGATCTCACCAGTGGAGAGAACGATGAACGAGCGCCCATCGAATCGGCGGCCGCGCGACACCTCCGCGGTGGCGACAACGAAGGGGTCCGGGAGCGCCGTGTTGTCCGAAGTCGATGCGCTCAAACTGCTGCATGAACTGCAAGTGCACCAGGTCGAGCTGGCGCAGCAGAACGAAGAACTCGAGGCCGCGCGTGCCGATCTCGAGGCAAGCGCACAGCGCTACTTCGGCCTCTACGAATCCGCACCGGTGGGCTTGGTGACGTTGAACCGACGCGGCTTCGTTCGCGAAGTGAACGGCTACGGCAGGGAGTTGCTGGGTGACCAGGACAACGGGCTGGTTGGAACCTGCTTGCTCGACCGCCTGATCGACACCAGCCGCAGCGACCTCGAGCGCGCGTTGGCTGCACCCGTGTCGGGGCCGGCTCGCCGCAGTGTGGAGATCGCGGTCTCTGCCCCTGCGACTGAAAGTCGAATCCTGAAGGCCGAGATCCGCCCTCATCCCGCGGGAGACGACAGCATGCTGCTGGCTCTCACCGACATCACCGAACAACGACGGTCGCAGGACGATCTAGCTCACACCCGTGAGGTCCTGGAACTGTCAAACCGGGTTGCGCGCATCGGCTACTGGCAGATCAACCTCGACACGAACGTCTCGACCTGGTCTGCGGTCGCGCGAGAGATCTACGACCTGCCGCTTGACTGCGAACCGAAGGTCGCGATCCCGGATTTCTGCAAGGACGCGGAGTCCCGTGAACGGCTTCGCGTCGCCCAGACCGCCGCCGTGGAGCGCGGTGCGACGTTCGACCTGGAGTTGCAGATCGCCACGTGCGGCGGTCGGGACCGCTGGATTCGAATCACTGGCAAGGCCGAGACGACCAGTGGCCGGACGCGGCGCCTGTACGGGACCGTCCAGGACATCGACGCCCACGTCCAGGCCCGATCCGCCCGCATGGCCCAGGCTGGAGCGGAGATGGCCAACCGCAGCAAGAACGCCTTTCTCGCGCGCATGAGCCATGACTTGCGAACCCCGCTGAACGCAGTGTTGGGTTTCTCCGAGCTGCTGCAACGCAACAGCGTTGTGATGTCGTCAACTGACGTCGTCACTCAAGTCCGTCACATCCACGACGCCGGTCAGCATCTGCTCGCGATGATCGACGAAGTGCTGGACCTGACGCGCATCGAGTCCGGGGACATGCACATCACGATGGAACGGGTTGAAATGGGGGCGCTGAT
The DNA here is from genome assembly GCA_963774185.1 of uncultured beta proteobacterium. Taxonomy (GTDB): domain Bacteria; phylum Pseudomonadota; class Gammaproteobacteria; order Burkholderiales; family Burkholderiaceae_C; genus JAEUPI01. The sequence continues at coordinate 61,905 of CAVZEK010000034.1, read as the reverse complement.
TCGCGATTGCATGACCCTCGTCGCACCGTTGGCGGCTGCCGGCGCGATTGCCTTGCGCGCCCCATTGTGCAAGGAACAAGCAGCGCTCGGCGATCGCACGCGATTGCGACAGGTTCTGATGAACCTGCTCAGCAACGCGGTCAAGTACAACCGCCACGGCGGCACGGTCGAGATCGACGTGAGCGGCGATGCGGACCACATTGCGGTGGCTGTGCGCGATAGGGGTCAGGGCCTGTCCCCAGAGCAACTTGGCCAATTGTTCCAGCCGTTCAACCGTCTGGGTGCCGAGCTGCGCGGTATCGAGGGAACTGGTCTTGGACTTGTGATCGCGAAGCAGCTTGTCGAGGCAATGGGAGGCTCTCTCGAAGCCGGGAGCACGGTCGGTGTCGGCTCTGTCTTCACTTTGCGCCTGCAGCGCGCCGAAGACAGCCATGCAAATCACCTTCCCGACGCACCGCCCATCAACGTGCGTGAAGACGACTCGGGCGCCCGCACCTTCGTTGTGCTGTACGTTGAAGACAACCCGGTCAACTTGGAGTTGATGCGCGCCGCCTTGGCACTTCGTCACCAGGTGAGGATCGAGGTGGCAGCCGACGGACAGGCCGGCCTTGAGATGGTGCGCCGGTTGCGGCCCGATCTCGTCCTTCTCGACATGGGTCTGCCGGTCATGGACGGTCCCACGGTTTTCGCTCACCTGCGCGCTGATCCGGACCTGGCCCGCATTCCATGCGTCGCAGTGTCGGCGAACGCAATGGACGCCGACGTCAAGCAGGCGCTCGAGGCCGGCTTCACCGACTACATCATCAAGCCCTTCGCATTGCCCCGCCTGCTGGCACTGGTGGATCGCATGATGGCAGATGGTCGACACAACAGATTGGCCGCCGGGCCTTGATCGCGGCACAGCAATGAGTACCTGAATGCCATACCAGCTCATCTATTCGTCTCAAGCCTCGCGACCAATGACGGCCACTGGACTTGAAGAGATCCTCTTGGATGCGCGCGCCGGCAACAACGCGCGGGACATCACAGGGGCTCTTGTCTACGTCGATGGCGTCTTTCTTCAAATCATCGAAGGCGACAGACAAGCCGTCCTTCACCTGATGACAAGCCTCGGCAAGGATTCGAGACACAACTCCATAAAGATCATTCACGAGGCTGAGATCGAAGAGCGAACCTTTGCGAGTTGGAGAATGGCGTACCTGGACGCGACGCCAGAACAGATGGCGGCATGGGCGGGGCTCCCTGGGACGGCAACGATCGAGTCCATTCTTGAGGACCTGAGCCACTCCACTCACCGAGCAGCGCGGGTGCCGGGCAACCTTCTGAAGGCGCTTGCGCCTTGACCGGGCATTCATGGAGACCGCCTCCGCCTCGCAACCCGTCCCTGACTTCATGATCAACAGCGGCGTTCGTCGCGCCAGAGCGTGTACTTCAGTGTGGCCACCGACCCAGCAATGATGCCCGCCAGCGCGATGAATGATCCGATCGCCAAGGTTGAAATGCCAGTCAACCCTTGCCCGATCGTGCAGCCTAGCGCCGTCACGCCACCGAATCCCATCAGCAAAGCGCCGACCAACTGACGGCGCAGGTCGGCCAGGGAGGCGAAGCCCTCCCAGCGAAACGTGCGTGAGACCAGCGCCACCACGGCTGAACCGAACACCACGCCCATTGCGCTGGCAATGCCGAAGGTGATATGCAGCGACTTGTCGGTCCACAACATCAGCAACTCGAGTCCGTAGGCCAGCGGCGCAACGAAACTCATCGACTCCAACGCGTGTGAGTTGGTGCCAAAGTAAGTGTCTTCCAGGGTGTCAGGGCTCTCGCCGAACCCGATATGGCCGCTGACATACCAACCTGCGACCACCAGAGTGCCGATGGTCACGGCGCCGCCGATCTGCCTCACGTTGCCTCGAAAGCGCCTGTCCTTGAGCACGAACGCCAGCAAGCCCAATACGAGCACGGCCAGGGTGGCCAGCAGCGCCTGCTCAGCGTTCACGCCCGTGACTCGTGCCAGCGCGGTGGCCAAACTTTGATCCTTCCAGCCGAATTCGGCCAGGTTGACTGACACAGGGTCGAGAAAGCCGGCACGCCATTGTCCGAAGAGGCCCTTGAGCGTCATGTAGGCCGCGATGGCCATGAAGACACACACGACGACCGAACGCACGCTGCCACCGCCCATGCGCACCAGATTCTTGTTCGCGCATCCGCCGCTCAGTGTCATGCCGACACCGAAACATGCACCACCGACGAGAAGCGACAGCCACGACAGCGTTGGACGCTGGACAACGGCTTTCGACAGGTTGACCTGCCCGGTGTAGGCCAGTAGTCCCGCACCCAGCATGGCAATGGCCATCGCCAGGAGCCACATCCGCATGCGGCCCCAATGCCCCATGTTCACGATGTCCGACAAAGCGCCCATGGTGCAGAAGTTGGTCTTGTTGGCCACCGCACCGAAGATGAAAGCCAGAACAAAGCCGGCCCAGACGACGATCGTTGCGAGATTGCTCGTTGCGGTGTTCGCCACGATGCTCCAGTCGATCCAGCGAAGCACTGGGTCGGCGAACTAACGACGCCGCGGGCCCGAAGCAGCGCGGCAGGGTCAGGCCCTCAAATGAACAGACAGACGTCCGTTTCGCCAGCGAACTTCAGGAACGTTGCGGCACCACCGTATTCGATACCGTCGATGAAGTCGCTCTTCCGGAACTCGAACAGATCCACTGTCATCTGGCAGGCAATGAGCTTGACATCCGACTCGATACAAACCGAGCGCAACTCCTCGAGCGAGGCCACGCCCTTCTTCTTCATCTTGCCCTTCATCATCATCGTGGCCATCGATTCCATGCCTGGCAGCATCTGCACCACCACGGGCATCGGCACCGGCATCGGCATCGCAGGATTGGCCAGCGGGCTGATCTTGATGCCGCTGAGATCCTTGCGCAGCAACTGCAGGCCATAGAAGGTGAAGAAGACCTGCACTTCCCAGCCCAGCGCGGCCGCCGTGGAGGCCAGGATCAAGGGCGGATACGCCATGTCGAGCGCACCCTTCGTGGCGATGATGGCCATCTTCTTCGCTGCCATTGAGATTCCTGGTGAACTTCGTGGTGCGTTGGCGTTCAGGCCTTCTTGAGGAAGAAGACGTACTTGTTGTTCTCGGTCGCCGACGACAGCAGGGTATGACCAGTCTGTTCAGCGAATGCTTGCATGTCGGACACGGAGCCGGGATCGGTAGCGATCACGCGCAACACCTGACCTGATGCCATGTCGGCGAGCGACTTCTTGGTCTTGACGATCGGCATCGGGCACGCCAATCCGGAAGCGTCGAATTCCTTGTCGTAGTTCATGTTTGTCTCCGTGGTGCGCCCGTGACGGCTGTTGCTCGGTCTACCGCCGCTGAAGGCAGCAGTCCACGCACCGCCATCGGCGCGACTTCCTTGCGAGTATTACGTCGGAGCCCGGCGCGAACGTCTATTACCGCTATGGGTGATGGTTGATAGCCCATGTGGGTAGGATGGCTTCGCTGGCTCGACGATGCCACGCGGTGCGTGCTTTGACACACGGCTGTCAGGCGAAGGCATCGGCCGCTCAAGTTGGTTCATGGAGACCTAGGGTGGTAGGCCTCCTGTTCCGCGCTATCGCGAAGTCAGCTAGAACTTGTGGCCCCAGGCCAGGCCGAAGCTCGACTGCTTCATGCCGATCGTTTCGTTGCCACCACCACCTGGCCCGAAGAAGGCGGGTGAGTTGAACATCGAGGGGCCGGTGACGGTCTGACGTGGGGCCACCATCAGAAAGCCGGTCAGCTCGCTGTCCTTGGCCAGGGCATAGGTAAACCCGGCCGTGTAGTGCGTCGTGATCACACCGGGCGCGAGGATGTTGAAGGTCACGTCGGCTGAGGTGATCGGGTTGTCGCCGTGGTTGTAGCCGGCGCGCAAGGTCCACGCGTCGGACACGCGCCAGACCACGCCGAGCTTGACCACGTCGACGTCTTTCCAGCCGAAGCCCGGGCCGTTGGCCGCGCCCAACGGCGCCTGGTTCGAACTCGGGTTGCCGACTGCGGGGACGCCGCTGTACTTGATGCGGTCCCAGTCGAGTGCCACCGTCCAAGCCGGCACGGGCGTGAAGGCCACACCGACGCTGTAGTGCTCGGGGATGTCGAAGTCGCCGTTGCCGGCAAACAAGCCGCTGTACTTGTCGAAGCGGCCCATGTTCATCTTCGGCGCATAGGCCGCGCCGATGCTGAATGTGTCCGTGATGTGCCCCTGGTAGCCCAGCCGCAGGCCGACGCCCGTGGAACTGTCGTAGCCGTTGTTGCTCACATTGGCGGGCGCGCCGCTCAGGCCCGCGAACGCCTGCACGCCGTCGGCCTTGAACCGTTGATAGCCCAGCAGCAGGGAAGCGCCCACCGCATGCTGGCTGTTGATCTTGTAGGCCACCGTTGGCGCGATGATCAGTTGCGACAGGTCCACACCGAGCGTGCCGCTGCCGCACAGCATGTTGGCTGGCCTAAGTGTTCCAGTTTGGTCTGGGCACTGGAACGAGCCTTGCGGATAGGTGGTGTTCATGCCGCCATTGCCGTAGACGCTCACACCCAGCGACAGGTCACTGCTCACCATTTGGTTGTAGCCAAACTCGGGTATGAAGAAAGAGGTCTTGTCGCTCTCGACCTTGCCGTTGATCGGCGCGAATCCAGCCCCGGTGCGCTCGGCGTCACGCTCGGGCATGAAGACGTCAAGCCCCACGTCCACACGCGAACCAGCCCACACCATGGCCGCCGGGTTGGTTGCACCGCCAAGGCTGTCTTCGGCCATAGCGGTGGAGGCGCCGCCCATGCCTTTGGCCTTCATCCCGTAGCCATGCGGGAAATAGCCGTTGGTGGCCAGCGCAGGGCCGGCAAGACACGCCGCGGCGATCGGAAGAAAGCGAAGCACGATTTGCGAGCGGTTCATCGTCTGTCTCCTGTGAAAAATGGGCTGAGCCGGTGGTGATTCGGTGCGTTGTGTCGGGCTGGGCATCGGCGTGGCCGTCACCAGCGCGCGAGCAGGCGGCCGTCGACGACCTTTGTTTCCCAATGCGTGAGCGGGCGGTCTCCCTTGGCAGTGCATTGGCCCGAGCGGACATCGAAGGACCACTCGTGCTTAGGGCAGGTCAGCGTGGTGCCCTGCAGTGCGAGGTGCGGGATGTTCGTGGTCTGATGCGGGCAGCGGCTGTCGAAGACTTTCCAGCCGTCCTCGCCGTGGTGCACGAACAGGCCGCGGCCGTCGCACTCGACGCGCGTGACGCCGCCGGGCTCGAGGTCGGATGTCGCCATCACGTCGTGCCATTGGCCCTCCGCGCCCAGTGCCGCTGGCTGAAACTCCGGCAGGTCCAGCGCGAGGATGATGTCCACCGCCCACACGATCTTGGCCAGGCCGAGCGCTGGAAATGCCATCAGCAATGCGTCGAGCACCTCAGCCGGCGTGCAGCCGTCGCGAAGCGCTCGGCCGAGGTATTGGCGAAAGCCACGCTCGGTCTGCGCATGCACCTTGGTGATCACCGAGATCAGGTCGCGCGTTTTCGGGTCGAGGTGCTTGCCGCAATCTTTGAGGAAAGCGAAGTAGTGGCCCATCGCCTCGGGGCGGGCTTTGACAAGGTAGTTCAGCGCATCGCTCATGAATGGCTTGCCTTATTCAGCGGTTGATGGCGGGCACACCAGCACCGGGCAGTCAGCCAGGCCAATCACCTTTTGAGCCACGCCGCCGATCCAGGCATGGCCGAGGCCATCGCGTCCGTGGCTGGCAATCACGATCAGGTCGGCGGTCCGTGCGGCGGCAGCAGCGATCAAGGCCTGATGCGGCCGACCGGTGCGCAACTCACCCTCGACCGCAGCGCACAGTGGACGCACCTGTGCAAGCGCGACCGACAACGCCTGTGCTGCCGCAGCACGCATGCCGTCGCTGGCCGCCACGCACAGCACCAGCAAGGGCAGATTGCACTCGCTGGCCACGGCAGCCGCCCGAGCCAGCGCCGCGGGGTCGGGAGCCAACGGATCGCTGCCTACGAGAACCCGGCTGGACCACATCCGCGCCCCTTGAGGCGCAATGAGCACGTTGCACGGCGAATGCGCGACGACCCTGCTCACCATCTCTCCAACGAGCGCCCTGGCCAACAGGCCGCGCTGGCCGAGCCGACGAATCACAATCAGGTCGGCTGCACGTTCGCGCGCCTCTTCCACGATCTCGACGAACGGTTCGGGGCCACGGCGGACGCGGACATCCAGCTTCACACCCTGCGTCTTGGCCAGCGCCTGCAGATGCTCCCGCTTGGCCGAGGCTTGTGCGTCGGCCTTTGCAGCGATCTGCGGCGCCACCGCCTCGAACTCCGGGTTGCTCACCACGGGCAAGACAGCGGCCAATGGCAACCCGCAGCGGCGCGCGAGTGACAGCGCCAGTGCTTCGGCGCCAGTATCGAAATCGGTGTGCTCCGTGGCCAGCAACAACCGCTCAAATACATGAGCCATGCTCAATGGCTCCTCACGAGCCAGCCCGACGCGGCCAGCATCATCACGGCCACTTCAGCCAAGCACAGTGCGACAAATTTCTTGTCGCCACGACGACCGTACAGCGGTATCACAGCTAACAGACATATCAGTGAGCTGCCGACCATGATCACGATGCCGATCAGGGTAGCGAAATCGCTGTGCCGTAGCAGCGACAGCCAGCCCCATCCAGTGGGCGATTGCGTCAACGCCAGGTAGCGGCCGATGGGCTGAGACCACAGATCCGGCAAGTGCAGCAAAGGGACCTGCGGTGCCACCAGGCCCAGGACGTAAACGACGAACGTCACAGCCAGAACCGCCAAGCCGATGTGCGTGCCAAGGTTGAGCAGCCACGCGTAGAGCAACTGTTCGAGCGGCTGTGCGTCCAGATCGTCTGTGCTCACGACGACGCCTCTCACGGCCAGACTCCGATTCCCTTGAGCAGCGCGCGCGCACCCGCAAGAAGAAGCACCGCCATGGTCAGACGGCGGATGACTGCGCCGCTGAGCACGGTCAGCAGATGAGCGCCAATCCGCGCGCCAAGCATCATCCCCACCACGGCTGGCACGGCGATCAGCGGCAATACGGCGCCCTGATCCAGGTACACCCACGCCGCCGACGAGCTCGCCAGCGAAAGCACGAGTCCCGATGTGCCTGCAGCCACTTTGAGTGGGACACCCATCAACAGGTTGAGCGCAGGAACGTTGGCCCACCCGGCGCCGATGCCGAACACACCGCCCAACGCACCAATTCCCAGAAACGTCAGCAGCCCGGAGGATGTGCGATGCACCTGCCAGTCGATGCGATTTTGGGTGGCACCGTCCACGAACATCCCGTTGAGCGCGAGTGCCTGCCCCAGAGCGTCGGGCACCGCGACGTGTGGGTACTCGGACTTCTTCGCGACGAACATCAGCGCGACGATCGAAAGCACGATCAACCCGAGTGCGGTTTGCACAAGGGCCTCTGGCAATGCCAGTCCGAGCAAAGCGCCACCCATGGAGCTCACGGACGCGAGCAGACCCAGCGGCAATGCCAGCCGAAGGCTCGCCAGCCCTCGGCGCAGCAGCATGGGCGCAGCGGCCATCGCACTGGCCAGGGCAACCAGGAGCCCCGCGCCGCGCACAAAGTCGAGATGGAACGGGAAGAAGCTGCCGATGATCGGCACAAACAGCGTGCCGCCCCCTATGCCCGCCGGCACTGCGACGATGCCCATCAAGAAGCAGGCCACGAACAGCGCCAGTGGCCAAACCCACCAAGGTGTCGCGGTGGTTGCAGCGGCGGAGGCCGCATGCGCCGACTGCATGAGCAAGAAGCCCAGCACGGCGACCCACGCGCGACTCATGTGGCCGCCTGGTAGTAGAGGTTCTGCGGGTGCCGGGCCTGCGCGAAGAAGAACCAACGCTCGAGCAGCAAGCCACCGAACTGGACGACAAACGCACTCAGCAGCGGCGCCGCCGAGGAAGCGTTGCGACCCGCCGCCAACAGGATCACCGGCAATCCGAAGGCCAGTACCAGGAACGCATGCTTGGTCAGACGCAGTCTGCGCGCCGCCGCACCGTGGAAGAACTCGCGCGTGTTGAACGAGCGGCCCATGAAGCCTTGCGACTTCTGTACCACGGCGGGATGTTTGACGCCGATGGCCGATTGCACGGTCGAGCGCGGTTTCAGGCGCGCATTGCGCCACAGCGCGGCGATGCGCCCGATCGCGGCCAGGAGTGTGATGAGGATCGCCCAGCCAGACAGGAATCCCACCAGCTTTGGCATGCTCAATGCGGCCAACGCAGTGGCCAGCGTGAAGCCCGATGCGCCGCCGAGCAGGATGTAGTTGACCGGTGTCAACGGCGTGTGCCACTCGGCCAGGAAGCGCAGGCAGGCGTAGATCATTCCGGTGCAGACGAACAGAGCGAAAGCCAGTGCGGTGGCGAGCGCCCCGGCGACGATGCTGGCGTCGATCGGCAGACCTTGTGGCAAGACCACGATGGCCTGCGTCCAGCCCATGCCGTGCGCCAGCGCGTAGAGCGCGACAAGCGCCATGAACGCCGGCAGCACGATGACCTCGCGCGACAGCCACGAGGTGCGCCACTGCGTGGCCGATCGCCAGGCACGCTCGGGCCTGCCAAGGTGAAAGAACGAGGCCACCAGGCCGGCCGCCAGCAGCGCCAACGCGATCACGCTGCCTTGAAAGTAAAAATCGGCGCCAGCGATCGGTGGCAGCAGGCCGACCAGCGCGTAGCTCTGCACCGTGAACAGCGCCAGGAACAAACCTTGGCCCGCCCCGATCAGCGTGGTCAGCAGGATGACGGAGAGAGCAGGGCGCACGGTGCTACCAGCTGGCGTCGTCGAGCGTGGCCGCGCCTTCGGACGGTTTGGGTAGATGACCTTCGACGCGCAGCGGGTTGTCGCTTCGCACGAGCTCGTCTTCGTGGATGCGAATGCGCGTCGTGCGGCGCGGCAGGTAGTGGTTGGCTGGCTGGGTGCCCCACTCGGGCATCAAGGCATAGCCACCGTTCTCGCGGATCGCGCGCGAGGCGTCGGAGTGCGGGTCGTGGATGTCGCCGAAGATGCGCGCCGAGGTCGGACAAGCCATGACGCATGCGGGCTTGCGGTCGGCCTCGGGCATGCGGGTGTCGTAGATGCGGTCGACGCACAGGGTGCACTTCTTCATCACCCGGTCGTGCTCGTCGAACTCGCGTGCGCCGTAGGGGCAGGCCCAGGCGCAATACTTGCACCCGATGCACTTGTCGTAGTCAACCAGCACGATGCCGTCTTCCTCACGCTTGTAGGAGGCACCGGTGGGACACACCGGAACGCACGGTGGGTCCTCACAGTGCAGGCACGACTTGGGGAAGTGCACGGTCTCGGTGTGCGGAAACTGGCCGATCTCGAAGGTCTGCACGCGGTTGAAGAAGGTACCGCTCGGGTCCGCGTCGTAGGGGTTGCAGTCCGACATCGGCCCGGCCGCGCCGGCGGTGTTCCACTCCTTGCAGCTGGTGACGCAGGCGTGGCAACCGACGCAGACGTTGAGGTCGATCACCAGGGCCAGCTGCCGGTGGCTCATTTCGACCTCTTGATGGCGGCCATCGTGCGTTCGAGCGACGCCAGCGTGCGGGGACGCTCGGCCATGCCAGGGTACGGCTGCATCGGCTCGAACTGCGGCTCGCTGCGCTGTGCATCGACGGGCTCAGCCTTGATCACGCGCACACGCACGTCGTACCAACCGGCCTGGCCAGTGATCGGGTCTGAATTCGAGACCTTCGCACTGCCGTACTGAGCCGGCAGCTCGTCGGCAATCAGGTGGTTGAGCAAGAAACCCAGGCGCGATTCGTTGGCGTCGGGCGCCAGGTTCCACGCTCCCGAGGCCTTACCGATGGCATTCCAGGTCCACACCGTACCGGGCTCGACGGCCTCGGAATGGCTGGCCTTGCAGCGCACTCGGCCCCACTGTGATTCGACCCACACCCAGTCGCCGTCGGCAATGCCCGACGCACGCGCTGTCTGCGTGTTGATGTTGAGTACGTTGTGGGTGTGGATCTGTCGCAGCCAGGCGTTCTGCGAGTCCCACGAGTGGTACATCGCCATCGGACGCTGTGTCACCGCCGCCAGCGGGTACTTGTGCTTGTCGGTGACATGCGACTCCAGCGGCTCGTAGTAGAAGGGCAGTGGATCGAAATAGGTCGCTACCCTGGACTTGAGATGTTCCGGCGGCTTGCGTGTCAGGCCCTTGCCTTGCGCAGCACTGCGAAAGCGCTGCAGCACCTCGGAGTACAGGTGAATCAGGATCGGCTCGGCGTAGCGCGTGATGCGGTTCGAGCGCGACCATTCCAGGTACCCCTGGTTCCAATTGCGCATGTACTGGAAACTGCGTGGCAACTGATAGTGGTAGACGCAGTTGTGCTGCTCGTACATCTCCCATTGCCGCGGGTTGGGCTCGCCGATCAGGAACTTCTCGCCACCCTTGCCGCGCCAGCCGGCCAGAAAGCCGATGCCCGAGCCGGGCTCGGTCTCCCAGTTGACGATGAAGTCGGGGTAGTTGCGGTACTTGCGTTGACCCGCAGGCGTCACGAAGGTCGGCAGCTTCAGTCGCGTACCGAGCTCGATCAGCACCTCCTGGAACGGCTTGCAGTCGCCCGACGGCGGCAGCACCGGGATGCGCACCGCATCGACCGGGCCATCGAACTCCGAGATCGGCCGGTCGAGCATCGACATCACGTCGTGCCGCTCAAGGTAGGTGGTGTCGGGCAGCACGAGATCAGCGAACGCCGTCATCTCGGACTGGAATGCGTCGGCCACGACGAGGAACGGAATCTTGTACTCGCCCTGTTCGTCGCGGTCGTTGAGCATCTTGCGCACTTGGGCCGTGTTCATCGTGGAGTTCCACGACATGTTGGCCATGAAGATCAGCAGCGTGTCGATGCGGTACGGGTCGCCGCGCCATGCGTTGGTGATCACGTTGTGCATCAGCCCGTGCACCGACAGCGGGTACTCCCACGAGAACGCCTTGTCGATGCGCACCGGCGAGCCGTCGTCGTTGACGAACAGGTCGTCCGGGTCGGACGGCCAGCCGAGCGGCATGCCGTCCAGTGGGTGATCGGGCTTGACCGCGCGCGCGTCGTTGGGCGTGCGCGCACACGGCGGAATAGGGCGCGGGAACGGCGCCTTGTGGCGAAAGCCACCCGGCCGGTCGATCGTGCCGAGCAGCGACATCAGGATGCCCAAGGCGCGGATCGTCTGGAAGCCGTTGGAATGCGCCGCAAGGCCGCGCATCGCGTGGAAGGCCACCGGGTTGCCGGTGACCGTGTCGTGCTCTTTGCCCCAGGCATCGGTCCAGGCGATCGGCAGCTCGATGCGCTGGTCGCGCGCGGTGACGCCCATCTCATAGGCCAGGCGCCGGATCGTCTCGGCCGGGATGCCGGTGATCTGCGCCGCCCACTCGGGCGTGTAGTCCTTGACGCGCTCCTGCAGCAGCTGGAAGGCTGGCTTGATCGGTGTGCCGTCGGCGAGCATGAACTCGCCGAACAGGAAGGGGTCGGCTCCCGCGGTGTGCGTGATCACCGCCTTGTTCGTATGCCGGTCCCACCACAGCTTGTTCTGCGGGTCGTAGCAGGCTTCTTCTTGCGGAATCTCCGTGCGCACGAACATGCCGAATTCGTCGCTCGCCGCATCGACGTTGACCAGCTCGCCGCCGTTGCTGTACTGCACGACGAAGTCCCGGTCGTACAAACCTTTGGCCAGAATCTCGTGAATCACAGCGAGCAGAAACGCGCCGTCGGTGCCGGGGCGGATCGGGACCCATTCGTCCGCGATGGCTGAATAGCCGGTGCGGACCGGATTGATCGAAACGAATCGTCCGCCGTCGCGCTTGAACTTGGCCAGCGCGATCTTCATCGGGTTGGAGTGATGGTCCTCGGCGGTGCCGATCATCACGAACAGCTTGGCGCGGTCGAGGTCCGGCCCGCCGAACTCCCAGAACGAGCCGCCGATCGTGTAGATCATGCCCGCGGCCATGTTGACCGAGCAGAAGCCACCGTGTGCTGCGTAGTTGGGCGTGCCGAACTGGCGAGCGAACAGGCCTGTCAGCGCCTGCATCTGGTCGCGCCCGGTGAAGAGGGCGAACTTCTTCGGGTCGGTGCTGCGAATCCGTGCGAGGCGCTCGGTCAGCATCGCGAAGGCCTCTTCCCACTCGATCTCTTCGAACTCGCCTGTGCCGCGATCGGCGCCGGCCTTTCGCTTCAACGGCTTGAGCAGCCGCGCCGGCGAGTACTGCTTCATGATGCCCGAGCTGCCCTTGGCGCAGATCACGCCTTTGTTGAGCGGGTGCTCGGGGTTGCCGTCGATGTAGCGCACCTTGCCATCGCGCAGATGCACGCGGATGCCGCAACGACAGGCGCACATGTAGCAGGTGGTCTTGCGGGTCTCCTGGGCGGCGGCGGCGTGCGGGTCCGCGGTCGGGTCGTGCAGGGGGACTGGCGCCATGTTCTTGTGCAAGTTGGATCTGCGGCGCGCCAGGCGCGGTATTGAAGGCCCGGCCGCGGGATACCGAGGTCGCCAAGTCGCCAGCGATTTGGCCGGTGCGGCCGGCGGACGTCTACTACCGCAATGGCGTAGTGCGCATAACCTATCCGAGGTATCGCGCGCGGCCGGACACGGAGAAACTGGCCACCGGACGACTCGGCACCCATATGGCCATTTGGTATGCCGATATGACGAGGCTGTCGCTGGGCGGGCCGCAGCCGTTGTCAAAATCGCGCCACGACGTCGAGAGAGACCGCAATGGAACACCTTCATCCCAAACAAGCCTGGGAGACCATCCAGGCCAGCCCGAACACGCTGCTGATCGACTGCCGCACCGAGGTCGAGTTCTTCTACGTCGGTCATCCGGTCGACGCGATCAACCTCGAATGGAACACGGCGCCGGACTTCGAGGTCAACCCGCATTTCGCCGAGCAGGTGCTGCGCATGGCCGGCCGCAAGGACCGGCCGATCATCCTGATCTGCCGCAGCGGCAAGCGCTCGATCGATGCCGGGCTCGAACTGGAGAAGCACGGGTTCACGAGCGTGGCCAACGTGCTTGAGGGCTTCGAGGGCGAACTCGATTCGGACCACCACCGCGGCAACATCGGCGGCTGGCGCAAGCACGGCCTGCCCTGGCGCCAGGTGTAGCCTCGCGGGTCCGGCCCGGCCGGTGGCATCAGTCGATGATGTGATGGACGGGCGCCTTCTCCATCGTCCACTCGCCGGTGTTCTGGTCGTAGCGCGACAGGGTGAAGCAGTGCCAGTTTTCGTCGTCGAGCTTCATGTGGTCGCCGCGGTAGTAGTAGCCCGGCCAGCGCGTTTCCTCGCGGAAAAGAGTGTGGCGGGTGACTGATTCCGCGGCCAGCAGCCGGTGATGCAACTCCCAGGTGCGCTGCAGCTGGTGCAGGTCCTCGGCGCCGATGCAGCTCATGTCTTCCTTCAGCATGCCGAGCAGCTCGAGCCCGCGGTTGAGCAGCAAGCCGTTGGTCATGTAATTGGTGCTGATGCCGCCGACGTATTCGTCCATGATCTTCTGCAGGCGCTGCAGTCCGTGGATCGGCAGCAGGTAGCTCGGTGACACCGTACCTGCGACGATCTCGTTGCGGCCGACCCGGAAGTTCTCCATCGGCTGGAAGATCGTCTTCTCGAGGCCGCGGACCTCCTGCTCGCTGACCTGCGGCTGGGCGTTCTTCATGTCGTTCACGTACTTGACCGCCGCCTTTGCGGCGATGCGGCCTTCGGTGAACGAGCCCGAGGAAAACTTGTGTGCGCTGCCGCCGATGGTGTCGCCGGCGCCGAACAGTCCCTCGACGGTCATCATGCGGTTGTAGCCCCACTGGTACTCGTTGGGCGCGAGGTCTTCCGGTCCGCTCGCCCACGCGCCCGAGCAGGTGGCGTGCGAGCCCATCACGTAGGGCTCGGACGTCGTCAACTCCGGGTTGATGTGCTTCGGGTCGATGTTCTGCGAGGCCCAGACCACCGCCTGACCGATCGTCATGCCGAGGAAGTTCTCCCAGCCCACGGTTTCCTTGTGCGGGTCCTGGAAGGCCTCCTTGGTGACCATGCGGATCGGCCCGCGGCCGGCCTTCGTCTCCTCGAGGAAGGCGTGGTTCCTGAGGCACGTTGGCACCGGATGGTGGTCGATGTACTCGCCCACCAGCGCCCGGGTATGTTCCTTCCACTTCGACTCGTACTCCTCGCCGTAGCCGTTCTGGGTGTAGGTCTTCAGGTGCAGGAAATAGGCGCCAACCGGTCCGTAGCCGTCCTTGAAGCGCGTGAGGACGATGCGGTTCTCCATCTGCATCATCTTCGCGCCGACCTGGATCGGCAGCCCGTACGCGGACGCGCTGCTCCACGGCGCGTACCAGGTGCGGCCCATGCCTTCGCCGACGGCGCGCGGCTTGAAGATGTGCGAGGCGCCGCCCGCACCAATGACCACGGCCTTCGCGCGGAACACGTAGTAGTCCCCGGTGCGGACATTGAAGCCCACGGCGCCGGCGACGCGGTTGGGCTTCGATGCATCCATCAGCAGGTGGGTGACCATGATGCGGTTGTAGACCGCGCTCGCTGCCTTGCGCGCGGCCTCCGCGACGATCGGCTTGTAGCTCTCGCCGTGGATCATGATCTGCCACTTGCCTTCGCGCTGGTAGCGGCCGGTCTTGGGGTCGCGCATCATCGGCAGGCCCCACTCCTCGAGCTTGTGCACCGTGCCGTCCACGTGGCGCGCGATGTCGTAGCCGAGGTCCTCGCGCACGAGGCCCATCAGGTCGTTGCGCGCATAGCGCACGTGGTCCTCGGGCTGGTTCTCGCCCCACTGCATGCCCATGTAGCAGTTGATGGCGTAGAGACCCTGCGCGACGGCGCCGCTCCTCTCGATGTTCGCCTTCTCGACGCAGACGATCTTCAGGTCGCGCCCCCAGTAGCGCGACTCGTAGGTCGCGCCGGTGCCGGCCATGCCGCCGCCGATGACGAGGATGTCGGCGTCGACGGTCACCGTCTTCCTGCCTCCGAAGAGTCCCATCACACCACTCCCTGCTTGAGTTGGTCCTTGCGCAGCGACGGCAAGCCGCCTTCGACCTTCAGCGCGTCCGGCTCGTGCGCCAGCTCCTGGCGCGCGAAGTCCTCGGGGCGCGGTGCGGCGTATTCGGCTGGGCCCTTGATCGACCCCCACGGGGTCGTCCGGATCGGCGACAGGAAGTTCTTCTCGCGGCCGTCGCGGAACTTGATCTTCCACGAGATCGTGCCCTTGTCCTCCTCGCGCAGCACGCGCACGCTGTGGCCGAGCGGCGCGAAGTCGGCATACCCGCGCGCATCGATCGCGTTCTGCGGGCAGGCCTTGATGCAGGAGTAGCACTCCCAGCACATGTTCGGCTCGATGTTGTAGGCGCGCCGGTAGGTCTTGTCGATGTGCATGATGTCTGACGGACAGATGTCGACGCAGTGACCGCAGCCGTCGCAGCGGGTCATGTAGACGAAGGTGGGCATCTTGTTGTCCTCCTGGTGGCTGTGTTGTCGCTGTCAGTAGTGCCGCGGCTGCTCGCGCGCGCTGCCGAATCGCAGCGGCCGGTCGGCAGGGGGCGGCAGGTTGGCGCGCGTGCCGTTGGCCTGCGAGACGCGCTTTTCGAAGGCCGCCGCGGGCTTGAAGAACATGTGCGCGAACTTGGACCACGGCACCGAGCCGAACAGCACGACGGTGGCGATGACGTACAGGCCGAACACCGGCATCGCGGCGCCGCTGCCGTTGGCCTGCAATGCCGCCCAGACGAGACCCAGCGTCACGCAGGCCAGCAGCGAAAGGATGAATAGATCGGCGCGCATCAGCCGAAACGCGGAGCCGCCCTCGGCTGCGACGTCAACGCGGATGAAGAACCAGAACCAGTAGCCACCGACGCAAGCCATCGCAGCGCCCAGCCACCACAGCTGCGGCACGATCGCCGGTGCTGCCTCGGTCGGGTAGGCGAAGATCAGCACCGCGGTCGTGACGACGTAGAGGATGAAGCCGTACATCGTGAGCAGATGCGCGATGCGCCGCCTCGGGTTGCAGAACTCGCCCGATGTGAGCACGTCGTGCACCACGGTCTGCACGGCGATCGAGACCACCTCGCCGCTGCCGAGCGTGGACTTCGACTTGCTTCTGGAACGGCGCCAGTTCTCGAAGAAATATGTAGCGCTGCCCTTGTGAACGATGTCGAACAGCGTGCCCACGACCACCAGCACGGTCATCACGACCACGAAGGTCTGCATGACCGACGGCGACAGCGTCCCCGACAGCCCCGCGAATGGATTGATGCTGAACATGCCTTGTGTCTCCTGGTCGTGTTGGCGCTTGTTGCGACGTTCCGTTTGGCGATCTCGTGCGGCGCTCGCCTATCCGTCCAGCGTGCGCACTTCGAACCGCATGGCCGCCAGATCACCCAGCGCCCAGGTGGCCGGCGCAGCCAGGCCGGCCACCGTGCCGGGGTTGACGAGCCACGTCTCATCTCCCGTCACGCCCTTGACCTGCCGCACCTCGGCGCGGTGCGAATGCCCGCAGCACACGAGGTGCCACTGGCCGGTGCAGGCCATCGCATAGCCGATGTCGTCAAAGTGCACGACGCAGATGCGCCGGCCGGCAAGCTCCAGTCGCGCATCCGGGCCGTGATAGCGCAGCTGTCCCTCGCTCGCGCGCTCCAGCCGCGCCAGCGCCGCCGCGTCGCCGAGGTTGTTGCCGTGGATCAGGTGCACCGGCAGCCCGTAGGCCAACGCCGGCTTGAGCGACTGCATGCCGATCAGGTCGCCGCAATGGATCACCGCCTCGGCACCCTCGGCCTTGGCGGCGCGCACCGCTTCGGCCAGCGGATCGGCGCGGTCGTGGCTGTCGGAGACGATGCAGATCTTCATCGCGACGCGCAGGCCGGGCTCTCGAGACCCGCGTAGTACTCGCGCAGGATCTCCAGCACCTCGGGCCGGCTGAACTCGGCCGGCACCGGATGGCCATCGGAAAGCCACTTGCGAAGCTGCGTGCCGCTGACCTGCAGCCGGTCGGCATCGGTATGCGGGCAGGTGCGACCCGAAGCCATGCCGCCGCAGCGGTAGCACCAGAACGAGACGTCGATCTTCAGCGGCCGCGTCTGCAGCGCGTCGGTGGGAATCTCGTCGAAGATGTGGTGCGCCTCGAATGGCCCGTAGTAGCTGCCGACGCCGGCGTGGTCGCGGCCGACGATCAGGTGCGAGCAGCCGTAGTTCTGGCGGAACAGGGCATGCAACAGCGCCTCGCGCGGGCCGGCGTAGCGCATGTCCAGCGGATAGCCGGCCTGCACGATCGTCGAGGGCACGAAATAGTTCTTCGCCAGCGCGGCGATCGCCCGCGTGCGGACCTCGGCCGGAATGTCGCCGGGCTTTAGCGCGCCAAGCAGCGAGTGCACCAACACGCCGTCGCAGACCTCGATCGCCACCTTCGCGAGGTATTCGTGCGAGCGGTGCATCGGATTGCGCGTCTGAAACGCGGCGATGCGCGACCAGCCGAGCGAGCTGAACAGCTTGCGGGTCTGCTCGGGCGTCATGAACAGATCGCCGTACTTCTCTGGGAAGCCGCCGCGCGAAAGCACCTTGATCGGGCCGGCGAGGTTCACCGCGCCTTGCTGCATCACCATCTTGACACCGGGATGCGCGTCGTCGACGGTCTTGAAGACGCGAACGCACTCGTGCGCCTTGTCGATGCTGTACCTCTCGTCGACGCGCATCGTCGCGAGGATGTGCCCGTCGTCGGGATCGGCCAGCGCGATGTCCTGGCCGACGGTGATCTCTCGCGCTTGCGCCTCGCTCGCCGACAGCGTGATCGGGATCGGCCAGAACAGCCCGCTGGCCGTGCGCATGCCGTCGCACACGCCGCGCCAGTCGGCGCTGCCCATGAAGCCCTCGAGCGGTGTGAAGCCGCCGATGCCGAGCATGACGATGTCGCCGCGCTCGCGCGAGCTGACGCGAAGCCTCGGCAGCCTCGCGGCGCGCGCTCTCTCAGCCGCCGCTTCGGCACCGCCGAGCAGCAGCGGGCGCAAATCGCCACCGCCGTGCGGGCGCACCAGCGGCTTCATGGCACTGCCTTTCGAGGACTGGCCTCGGCCGGCGCGCACGGCGGCGGGTAAATCGGTCTCACAGGCAGTTCGCGACGACCTCAGGTTTGAGCGCTCGCGCGGCGGCTCCGATCACCAAGACCCAAGCATGCTAGGCATCGGAGAAGAAAAGAAAAAGCGGACAATAGTGGCCACAATGCCCGGAAAAACCGATCAAACAGCTGGCCTGCTCGCCAACCAGCGATTGCGGGTCAGTCTGCGGCAGCTCGAGGTCTTCGCGGCCACCGCGCGCGCCGGTACCGTGCGCGCGGCCGCCGACCAAGTGTCTCGATCGCAGTCCGCAGCCAGCGCCACGCTGGTGGAGCTGGAGGACACGCTGGGCGCGCCGCTGTTCGACCGCGTCGGCCGGCGCCTGCTGCTCAACGAGAACGGTCGGGCGCTGCTGCCCAAAGCGATGTCGCTGTTGGACCGTGCCGCGGAGCTGCAGCACCTGTTCGCGGCCGAGCACGACGCGCCGCTGCGCCTGGCAGCAAGCCTGACGATCGGGGAATGCCTGCTGCCGCACCTGCTCGCGGACTGGAAGACGGCCCATCCGGCGAGCCCGGTGCACTTGATGATCGGCAACACGAGCGAGGTGATCTCAGCCGTCGCTGCGTTCGACGTCGACATCGGCTTCATCGAAGGCCGGCAGACGCATCCGCAGCTGATCGTTCACGCGTGGCGTAGCGACGAGCTGGTGATCATTGCCGCGCCTGCACATCCACTGACCCGGGGGACCGCCGGCGTGCGCCAGCTGGGCGAAGCGACATGGGCCTTGCGCGAACGCGGTTCGGGCACCCGCGAAGCGGTCGACCGTTGGCTACTGGAGCATGTCGGCTCGCTGCGGGTCGAGTTCGAACTCGGCAGCCCCGAGGCGATCAAGCGGCTGGTCGCGGCGGGCAGCGCGCTTGGATGCCTGCCGCGCGAGGCCGTCGCCCACGAGCTAGAGCAAGGCGGGCTGGTCGAGCTCGCGACGCGGCTGCCCCGCGCGACCCGCCGGTTGGCGATCGTGCTTCACCGCGACAAACACCTGGGCCGCGGCGCGGAGGACTTTCTTCGTCACTGCGCGTCGTCTGGCGCGTGAGCCCTGTGCGCGCGTGAAGAGGCGGCTGCCGATATTGCGGCTGGCGATCGCCGATCGCGATCAAACCCAGCCGCTGAACGCCACTGCGCCGACACCCACCGGCAGGCGGCGATGGGCCTGTGCGCTACCGTAAGGGCGTAGTGCGAGCTACCCACAAGGGTGATTCCGTCGGAGGGAACCCTGTGCTCCAGTGCCGAGGCTCGCGGCTGCTGCGAGCGATCACCGAGATGAAACGTTGATAGATTTGACCGCCGTCAATGGACCCGCGGCTGCGAAGGCCATGATATGTCCATCGGGTCGCCGAAGCCGATCCTGAAAGCGCCGTGATGGAACCCAACAAGATCAGCATCGTCGTCGTTTCCGGCGCATTCGAGCGCCTGCAAATGGCTGCGATGGTTGCGTCGGTGGGCGCGGTCAGCGGCAACGACGTCCGAGTGTTTCTTTCGATGAACGCGATGCCGTATTTCCTCAAGGGCGACCAGAAGTTGCCGCCGGCAGAAGGGCCGTTCGGAACACTGATGTCGGGCAAGAACGTTCCGGCATTCCGTTCCTTATTCGAGAACGCCGTGGAGCTTGGAGACGCGAAGGTCTATCCATGCTCGATGGCGATGGATGTCATGGGAATCGAGCGCGAGGCGCTGGAGCCCTACCTCAGCGAGCCGATGGGCCTGACCAAGTTCCTGCACGATGTGCGCAACAGCCAAGTCTGGTCATTCTGACCCTGGCTCGAGCGACAGGGGTACGAGATGTCCGAGAGAAAAGTGATCGACGCACGAGGCAGCTTCTGTCCCGGCCCGCTGATGGAGTTGATCGGGTGGATGAAGATGGCCGCCGTCGGCGATGAACTGGAATTGCTGTCGACCGACAAAGGTTCTGCCAGCGACGTTCCGGAATGGGTGAATAAGGTCGGCCACGAATTCATCGGCACCCGCGAGGAGGCCGGGGTCTGGCACATCACGGTCAAGAAGGCGAAATGACGACAAGCGTGCCTTTGCGCTCGCGAAAGGAGACAGCATGAAGATCCTGATCATCGGCGGCGGCATGGGTGGAACGATCCTCGCCAACAACCTCGCGCGCCGGTTGTCGGCCGAGCTCAAATCCGGCAAGGCCAAGATCACGATGCTGACAGCGTCGGAAAAGCACATGTACCAGCCGGGGCTGCTGTACCTCGCCTTCGGCCGCGTGACGCCGGACGAGCTGTACAAGGACCAGGCGACGTTGCTCGAGCCCGGGATCACACTCCACGTCGATCCGGTCGAAGAATTCATGCTCGACCAGAACCGCGTCAAAACGAAGAGCGGCAAGACCTTCGACTACGACATTCTCGCCATCGCTACCGGCTCGCGGCCGGTGCCCGAGCTCATCCCAGGCCTCGAAGAGAACTCGCAGACGTTCTATACGGAAGAGACGGCGCTGAAGATGTTCCGCGCGCTGCAGGCTTTCCAAGGCGGGCGTGTCGTGATCTCGATGGGCGTGCCGCACAAGTGCCCAATGGCGCCGCTGGAGATCACCTTCATGCTGCACGACTACTTCAAGGACCGCGGCATCCGCGACAAGGTGCAGCTGCACTACACCTACCCCATCGGGCGTGTCCATTCGCTGGAAAACGTCGCCAAGTGGGCGGCCCCCGAATTCGATCGGCTCGGCATCACCTACGAGACCCTGTTCAACCTGAAGGAGGTCGACGGCAAGGCCAAGGTGATCAAGAGCGAGGAAGGCACCGAGACGCCCTACGACCTGCTGGTCTCGATCCCGGCCCACCGGGGCATGGAGGTGATCGAGAAGAACAAGCTCGGTGCGGGTGGCTGGATTCCCACGAATCGCCAGCAGCTCAACATGGAAGGCCGCAAGAACGTCTTCGCGCTCGGCGATACCACCAACATCCCGATCAGCAAGGCCGGCTCCACTGCCCACTTCGAGGCGGAGGCGCTGGGCGAGAACATCGCGGCGATGGTCAAGCTGGGCGCACCGGTGCGCGACTACGACGGCAAGGTGTTTTGCTTCATCGAAGCCGGCAAGGACCGCGCGACCTACGCGATGTTCGACTACCTCAATCCGCCCGACCCGAAGCCACCCACCAAGGCCGTGCACTGGTTCAAGATGGCCTACAACAAGCTCTATTGGATCTCGGCGCGCGGGCTGCTCTGAAGGAGCCGCAAAATGAACGGACAACCGGCGGAGTCCCGAGGCGTTGAGGTCGAGGTCGAGCGGGTGATCTCGGCAGCGCGTGATGCGCTCACCGATGAGATGGTGTCGCGCCTGTCCTCGACGGCAGGCGATGCCATCGAACTGATGGACCAAGTGAATCGGGCCGGCTTGGCGCGGGCCATTCCTGCGCTGGCCCAGATGGTCAACAACGGCGACTTGGAGCGACTCTCGCAGGTCGCGAGGCTGTACAGCTCGGCCCAGGACTCGCTGACCGACGAGATGATCGGGCGCTTGAGTCAGGCAGTGGGCGACGGGCTTGCCATGCTCGATCAGATTAACCGCGCGGGGCTCGACCGCGCGATCCCCGCGCTGGCGGAGATGGTCAACAACGGAGACCTCAATCGGCTGGTCAAGCTGGCGCGTGTCTACGGTTCCGCCGAGGATGCTCTGACCGATGAGATGGTGGGCCGCCTCACCGAGACTGTTGGCAACGGCCTGTCGCTGCTGGATCGCTTTAGCCGCGGTGGTGCCGAGCACGTGGTCAAGATGCTCGAGGGGCTGCAGGAAAGTGGCGCCTTGGAACGCATCGCGACGATGCTGCCGCAACTTGCCGATCGGCTCGCGACGGTGCAGCAGGTGTTGCTGTCGGTCGATGCGGCGGCGACCGCGAGTCGGGCAGCCGCCCCGTCCGCCGGCGGCATCAGCGGGCTGTGGCACCTGATGCGCGATCCCGAGGCACAGGACACCCTGCGCTTCATGCTGGCGGTCGGCAAGCAACTGCGCAAAGGCTGGGGCGCGACGAAGTAACCAGCACTTGGTGAGACGTTCGCCCGCGCCGCCAGCCCTTGCGGAGAGCCTGGCGGCACCCGTGTTCCCTGTGAACTCCGCACCTCTTTGAGGAGAAGACATGGCCACGTCGACGACCGACAGGTATGTGGACAACAACTCGCAGTACGCGGGCGGGAAAGCGATTCACAAGCCCGCCTATCCCGGCAAGCAGCCGATCCAACCGGCCAAGCGCTTGGCCGTGGTGGCCTGCATGGACGCGCGGCTCGATGTGGAGGATCTGCTCGGACTGCAGACCGGCGAGGCGCACATCATCCGCAACGCCGGCGGCGTGGTGAGCGACGATGCGATCCGCTGCCTGATCATCTCGCATCATCTGCTCAACACCAACGAGATCATCCTGATCCACCACACGCGCTGCGGCATGCTCGCTTTCACCGACGACCTGCTCAAGGCGGGATTGGAGGGCGACCCCGCGGCTGAGAAGCTGCTCGGCCAGGCGACGAGCCGCGCCTTCATGAGCTGCAAGAAATGCGCTGCCACGCCGTCGACGTTCCATGCGTTCCGCGGGCCCATCGAGCCGCTCGACGGCCCGCGCGATGCGAAACAGACCGAACGCCTCGCGTGGGACGTGCGTCGCGGGATGTCATCGATCCTGAACCATCCCTGGATCCCGACCAGCGGGCCCGACGCAGTGACGGTACGCGGGTTCATCTATGACGTGGACACCGGCAGGCTCGAGGAGGTGAGCTATCCCGGGCCCATGGGGTCGATCGGCTGACGCCTTGACTCTGCTCGAGTTTGCTCGCGGCCCAGGCCTGACATTCGCCCTTGCGGTCTTCGTGCTGGGCACGATGTGGCGCGTGGTCGGCGTGCTGCGGTTGCCGCGCCTGCGGGATTTGTCGCCACCGCGTGAACCGACACCGTCTGCCCTCGCGGCCGTCGTGCGCACGAACCTGCGCGCGATGTGGCCGCGCAAGGCGTTCGTGCCCTTCACGTTGTTGGTGACGATCAACGGCTACATCTTCCACATCGGTCTCGCGCTGGTGTTCTTCGGCTACGCGCCGCACATCTCGTTCATCCGCCGCATCGTTGGCTTCGGCTGGCCGGCCTTGCCCGATGTCGTGATGTACGTGGCCGCGTCGGCCACCATCGTCACGATGCTGATGGCCCTGGTCCTGCGTCTGACCGATCCGGTGCGCAAGAAGATCTCCAACGCCGATGACTTCATCAGCTGGACCGTCACTTTTCTGCCCTTGTTCACCGGCATGGCTGTCGCAGGTGAGCCGTCGCAGGCGATCCTGGCGCACAGTCACGTCATCTATGGCGGCCCGCTCGCCGTGCACCTGTTGAGCCTGGAGTTGCTGCTGGTGTGGTTTCCGTTCGGCAAGCTGATGCATGCCGTGCTGTTCGTCTTCTCGCGCGGCGCCACGGGCCTGCGCTTCAGCCATCGCGGGGTCGAGGCATGAGCGCGACAACGACGGCCACGCCTGCCTTCGACCAGCAGGGCACGCAGAACGACGAGGCGCGCGTCGACGCGGCCATGCGCAGCTTCGTGCGCGAATTCGGTGTCACAGCCGCGTTGCACATGGAGTCGTGCGTGCGCTGCGGTCTGTGCGCCGATGCCTGCCATTTCTACCGGACCACCGGGTGACGCCAAGTACACGCCGGTGTACAAGCTCGAGCCGTTCCGGCGCGCCTACTTTCGCGAGGCGAGCCCGTTCGCGCCGCTGGTTCGTGCGCTCGGCCTGGTCAAGAAGCCCAGCATCGACGAGTTGCAGCAGTGGCAGGAGCTGATCTACGACTCCTGCACCCTGTGCGGCCGCTGCACCACGGTGTGCCCGATGGGCATCGACATCGCGGAGCTCGTGAAGGAAGCCCGCCACGGCATGTTCAAGGCCGGCCTGGTGCCCGAACGACTGGCGCTGATGGACCGCACCGCCCGGCAATGGGGCAGCACCGCGACACCGGGTGAAGACCTGCCCGACATCCTGGCCGAGGTCGCGGCCGAGCACGGCGTCACGATTCCGTGCGACCTCGACCGCGCCGACATCCTGGTCACCGCGGCGCCGGCCGAGCTGGGCGAGCACACCAAGGCGCTGGCCGACGCGGCCAAGATCCTGAACCGCACCGGTGCGCGCTGGACGATGCACCAGGCCGGCTTCGACGCGTCCAACGTCGGCTTCAACAACGGCGACCTGGAGTTGCAGGAAACGCTCACGCGCGCCCTGATCGACACCGCGGTCAAGATCGGCGCCAAGACCTTGCTGCTGCCCGAATGTGGTCATGCCTACGGCGCGGCGCGCTGGGAGGCCGCCAAGTGGTACGGGCAGGCGCTGCCGGTGCGCATCATCCACATGACCGAGTTCCTGGACGAGGTGACTGGCGCCGGGCCGCATCCGTGTCAAGAGGATCGGCGAGACCGCGACCTTCCACGACCCCTGCCAGATCGTGCGCCGAGGCGGCCTGGAAGCGGCGGCGCGCCGCGTGCTGGCGGCGCTCGGTTTCGAGCTGATCGAGCTCCAGGACCATGGTGTCACCGGCTACTGCTGCGGTGGCGGTGGCGGCGTGGTGTCGAACCAGCGCGCCACACCGTTGCGCCACAAGGTCTTCGAGCTGAAGAAGCAGCAGGTCGAAGCCACCGGCGCCAAGCGTTTTGTCACCAGTTGCGGCCAGTGCCGCATCACACTCGAGATGGGCGCCAAGCACGCGCAGTGGGACAAACCCACCGAAAGCCTGCTCGAGCTCGTGGCCGACAACCTGGCCGATTGAGAGGCTGCGGATGGGAGTGCGCGACCACGCCGCGCAGGCGCCTGCTCACAGGTAGCGTCTACCGCCCTGGCCGGAATGCCCACAATCCTCCTGGGGTAGCTAGCAGGCTGGCACAGGCGCTGCAACGGGCCAGGGCAGTCCGGATGGCGAGGCGATCCGGGAGCGAGTCAAATACTGTCCTGGGCAATGGAGACACCCGCTGTCGCGCGGGCCGACGCATGCGCACCGATTGGCAGGAAGACAGCTTGGATCTGACGCCGACAACCGGCCAGCCCGGCGCGGGCATCCTGGCCGAAATCACGGCCGGGCTGGCTGCGGGCAGCGACCTGCATGATCTGCTGCAGCGCTTTCTCACGCCGATCATGCAGATGGCCGGCGCACGCGCCGGTGCCGTGCGCGTGCTCTCGCCCGAGGGCGACCGGTTGCAGATGATCAGCGAGGTCGGCCTGCCCGAGCACGTGGTCTGCGCCGAGCGCAGCGTGGATCCGGCCTGCGGCATCTGCGGTTCCGCCTTCACCCGCGACACCATCGAGTGGGCGAGCGACGTCGGGTATTGCGCGCGTCGCAGTGCCGACAGCTACTTCGGGCAGGAGTGCCGCCATCTGTTGGCGGTACCGCTGACCTTCCGTGGCCGCGTGCTGGGCCTGTACAACCTGTTCTTCGACACCCGAACGGCAGTCGATGCCGAAAGCGATGGCGCTGTTCAAGTCGATCGGCGAGTTGCTGGGGCTCGCGCTTCACAACGCCTTGCTCGAGCGGGAAACCCTGCGCGCCACGGTGCTGCGCGAACGCCAGGCGATGGCGGCCGAGGTCCACGACTCCATTGCCCAGACCCTGTCCTTCGTCAAGATGCGGTTGCCCTGCTGCAGGAGAGCGATTGCGGCCCACGACGAGGTTGCCGCCTTGACATATTGCGCCGAGGTGCGGCAGGCGATGAGCAGCGCGCATACCGACCTGCGCGAAGTGCTGACGCATTTCCGCGCGCCGATCGACCCGCTGGGGCTGAAGCACGCGCTGCGTTCCAGTATCCTCGCGTTCCACGAGCTCACGCATGTGGACCTGGCTTTCGAGGATCATGTGCCCGAGCTGCGCCTGTCGGTCGCGCAGGAGTTTCAGGTGTTCCGCATCGTGCAGGAGGCGCTCGCGAATATCGCCAAGCACGCCCACGCGCACCGGGCCTGGCTGACGATCGAGCAACAGCTCGACCAGAGTCGACGTCGTGATCGAGGACGACGGCGCCGGCATGGCGAGCGCCGACCCGGCGCGACGGTGATTCGCACTACGGCATGGACATCATGCGCCAGCGGGCATCGAAGCTGGGCGGCACCGTCGACGTGCGCGCGCGCGACGGCGGCGGCACCCGGGTGCACCTGCGCTTCCCGGTCACGCCTGGCGTGGGTGCGTCACCATGAGCGCCGACCCGCTTCGCGTCGTGTTGGTCGACGACCATGCGCTGTGCCGCAGTGGACTGACCGATCTGCTGCACCATCGGGGCAATCACGGTGGCGGCGGCGCTCGGTGACCCCGACCAGGTGTCCGGCCGCGCTGCGCGAACACAAGCCCGACCTGCTGGTGCTGGACCTGCGGATGCCGTCCACCGACGGCCTGACGCTGCTGCGCCGGTTGCGCACCGAGGGCATCGACACGCCGGCGCTGATCCTGACGATGAGCGATGCCGAAGCCGACCTGGCGGCCGCGCTGCGCGCCGGCGTGCGCGGCTACCTGCTCAAGGACATGGAGCCCGAAGAGGTGATCGCGGCGATCGAGCGCGCGGCACGCGGCGAATTGACCGTTGCGCCGGCGATGACGTTGAAGCTGGCGCAGATGCTGCACGGCGGCACCAAGGGCAGCGACGCGCAAGGGCCTGCTGGATTCGCTGACCGAGCGCGAGCGCCAGATCCTCGATCACCTGGCCCGCGGCGAAAGCAACAAGGCGATTGCGCGCACGCTGGACATCAGCCAGGACACCGTGAAGCTGCATGTGCGGCACATCCTGTCCAAACTGAACCTCACCTCGCGTGTCGAGGCAGCGGTGTTCGCCGTGGAATCGCGCGTCGCGGGCGACGGCCGCGTCATTCGTTGAGTTCGGCGCCGATCGCCGCTGCCGATGAGCGCCGCCGGGCGCTGCCGCCGGCTCGCTCACCAAACCAGGCCAGCTGTTCGCGCAGGCGCACGACCTCGCCGACGATGATCAGGCACGGTGATCGCAGCTCGGCCTCGCTCGACGCGCACGTCCAGGTCTGCCAGGGTGGCGCTGACCACGCGCTGATCGAGCGTCGTGCCCTGCTCCACCACGGCCGCTGGCGTGCTGGCCGGCAGGCCGTGTGCGATCAGCTGCGCGCAGATCTCGCCGAGACGCGCCCAGCCCCATGTAGATCACCACGGTCTGCCGTGCGCGCGCCAGCGCGGGCCAATCGAGGTCGCAACTGCCGTCCTTCAGGTGGCCGGTCACGAACAGGCAAGCCTGCGCATGGTCGCGATGCGTCAGCGGGATGCCGGCGTAGCTGGCCACGCCGCAGGCCGCCGTGATGCCGGGCACGACCTCGAAGGTGATGCCTTCGGCGGCCAGCGCCTGCAGTTCCTCGCCGCCGCGGCCGAACACGAACGGGTCGCCGCCCTTGAGCCGCACCACCTGACGGCCGGCGTGCGCCAGGCGCACCAGCAATGCGTTGATGTCGCTCTGGACCATGCTGTGGTTGCCGCGTTCCTTGCCGACATAGATGCGCTCGGCGCTGCGCGCGACATCAACGCCAGCACGTCGTCGCTCACCAGGTGGTCGTACACCACGACATCGGCCTGCGGCCAGCAGGCGCGCGGCACGCACGGTGAGCAGGTCGGCGTCGCCCGGGCCCGCGCCCACCAGGAACACCTTGCCCACCGGGACGCGATAGCGCGCCAACAGCGCAGTCATGTCGACGAACGAGTTCATGGCAATCTCCTTGCGCGTCGGGCAACGCTCAACCGCGGCAGCTGCTGCAGCCGCCGCTGCCGCAGCCACTGCGCGGCGGCTTGTCGGGCACGGCCTCATCGGCGATGAAGATGAAACTGAACGGCCGGGTTCGAGTTCGACGAAGTCCAGGCGGGTGGCCTGCAGCAGCGCCTGCGACGGCGGTGCGATCAGCAACTGGATGCCGTCCACGTCGAGCGGCATGTCGCCCTCGCGCGGCTCGTCGAACCCCATGCCGTAGACGATCGACCCATCGGTCTCGCGGCGCGCGGCCACGCGCAGTGCCGCCTCGGCAGCGCCGCTGCGGGCTGCGGCCTCGCGGATCTGCGAGGCCGCCTCAGGTGTCAATGTGAGCATCGTTGCACTCCACGATTCAGTGTTCGCCCTTGGTGCGCAGCAGGCCGGCGAGGCGGTTGCCCTGCTTCTGCGGCCCGCCGCGAGGAAAGATCGCGTGCAGGTGGTGGTTGTTGCCGCGTTGCGGCCCCCAGATCGGCGCGAAGTGGCGAATCATCACGCGCACTTGGGCCTGCACGCCGTGCTCGGCGAAGTGGCTGCGCAGGAAGCGGATGACCTCCCAGTGCTCCTCGGTCAGCACCAGCTCCTCGCGGACGGGCCAAGCGCACGCGCGAAGTCCTCCGACCAGTCGTCGAGCCGGCACAGGTAGCCCTCGGAGTCCGTCTGCAATGGGCGTGCCGTTGACCAGCACATACGGTGCCGGCGGCGTGTGCGCCGTGTCGGCATCTCTGTGATCATCGTCGTTGCCCCTGCGCTCAGGCCACCAGCGGGGTCCGTGCGTCGGCCTCGGCTGCGATGGCCTGCCGATGCTGCGCACGAAGGCGACGAAACGTTGCGGCCACGGATTGCCGGCGCAGTGCCGCAAGTGGGCGTACGACGCCAGCAGGTTGTCCACCAGCACGCCGTCGTGTCGACCGTCGATGCCGTGACCACGCTGCACCTCGTACGCGAAGCTCACATCCGGTGGCAGGTTCTCGAGACTGGAGTGATGGAACTCATGGCCGCGGCGCACGGTGTCGGCAGCCGCCATCCCGGCCACGGAAAATGCCCGCGTTTCGGCAACCTGCACGTAGCCGCGGCCCACTGGTCGGTCGTGCATCACCACGTCTCCCGGGATCGCGCCGACCATCTGCGCGTTGCGATCACCCCAGCGGATCGAGCGCGCCAGGTACATCAGTCCGCCGCACTCCGCGTAGGTCGGCAGGCCGGCGGCGATGGCCGCGCGCAGATCGGCGCGCAACGAGGCGTTGGCCTCGAGGCCGGCCAAGGCCATTTCCGGAAAGCCACCGCCGATGAACAACCCGTCGACGGTCGGCAGGCGTGCGTCGCGCAGCGTGTCGAAGGGCACCAGGCATGCACCGGCAGCCTCGAGCGCGGCCAGATCGTCCGGGTAGTAAAAGCCGAACGACTCGTCGCGCGCGATGCCGATGCGCACGCTCGGCACCGGCGCGCGGCTGTGCGCCATCCGAAGCCCGGAGGTCGGCAACGCAGCGAGCCGATCCGGCCAGTGCGATCACACGGCCCAGATCGACCTGCGCCTTCACCGCACGGGCGATGTCGCCTACGCGCGCGTCGGCATCGAGCAGTTCGGCATCGGGCATCAGGCCGAGATGGCGCTCGCTCAACAGCAGCCGCGGGTCGTGCTGCACGGCGCCGAGCACCGGCACGTCGGTGTAATGCTCGATCACCGCGCGCAGCTTGGCCTCGTGGCGCGAGCCACCGAGCTGGTTGAGGATCACGCCGCCGATGCGCACCTCGCGGTCGAACGCCTGGTAGCCCAGGATCAGCGGTGCAATGCCGCGCGTCATGCCGCGCGCATCGATGACCAGCAGCACCGGCAGGCCCAGCCGTTTCGCCAGCGCGGCGTTGCTGTTGCTGCCGTCCAGCGCGAGTCCGTCGTACAGGCCTTTGTTGCCCTCGACCAGGCTCAGGTCGGCAGGCGCGGCCCATTGTGCGAACAGCGCGCCGATCTCGCTGTCGTGCATCAGATGCGGATCGAGGTTGAAGCACGGCCTGCCGCTGGCGCGCGCCAGCCACATCGGGTCGATGTAGTCGGGGCCTTTCTTGAAGGTCTGCACGTGCAGGCCGCGGTCGGCGAACGAGCGCGTCAGGCCGATGCGTCAGCGTCGTCTTGCCGGACGACTTGTGCGCCGCGGAGATCAGCAGGCGGGGTGCGTCCATGTCAGCGCTGCGCCGCGGCAGCAGGATCGCCGCGACATCGTCTTGCGGCGGGCAACGTCGAGCACGCGCACGGCCACCGTGGTCAGCACGAAGGCGGCGCCGACGCCGCCCAGGCCGAGCAGCAGCTCGGGCAAGCTCGGCAAGTAGTGCGCGATCTCGCCGTCGCCGAAGCTGCTGTGCACCTGATAGCCGGGGAAGATTTCCAGCGGAAACGACTGGCCGCCGATGATGAACACGAACAACCAGGCGAAGGCACCGAGCAGCACCAGCGCCGATGCGGCAAGCACGCCGCGCGTCGCCGATGCGTGGCTGGAACAACAGGGCCAGCGGCACCAGCGAGCCGAGCACGACGTAGCCGAGCCAGAACAGCAGCGGGAACACGCCACCGTCGCGCAGGATGAACGCCTCGAACGCTCCCTGGCGCGAGAAGTACAGGTTCGTCAGGTGATACACCGCCACGAGATACAGCGCCGCGGCGACGAACACGCCCAGCAGGCGCGCCAGGCGACGCTGCATCGCATCGTCCAGGCGTCGGCCGTTCCAGCGTCAGCATCGACGACTGCACGACCAGGAAGACGGCCAGCCCCCAGCCGAACGACATCACGATGAACAGTGGTGCCAGCACTGCCGACTGGTAGGCCTGCCGCGCGACCAGGAAGCCGAAGATCGAGCCGGTGCCGGTGGTCAGCACGAAGCGCCAGACCAGCGCGACCACGCCAGCGGCCTTGGAGTAGTCGGTTGAAGCGGCGTTCGAACATCGTCCACAGGTAGATCGCGACGATCGCGAACATGCCGCTATAGAGGAAAACGTTCCACGCGAACACCGACGTGAAGTTGAAGTGCGTCGCGGCCACGATCACGCGATCGGGACGCCCGAGGTCGAGCATCAGCACCAGCAGGCCACCGGCCAGCAGCGTCAGCGTCAGCAGCCCCGACAGTGGCGCGCGCTTCTTGTAGACCGGCTGGCCGAACACCGAGCCGATCGACGCCACGTTCAGCACGCCCAGAGGCTGCGACGATCATGAAGATCGCGAATACGTGCGGCAGGCCCCAGACCACCTGGTTGTCCATGCCAGTAACGATGTGGCCGTGCTCTTCCATCCAGTACGCGGCGCCCAGCCCGACCAGCGTGAGCAGCCCGCCCGCTGCGACCAGCAGGTAGAAGATGCGTTGCTCGAGGCGCTTGAACACTTGGCTCATGTCAAAGGCCCTGATAGCGCACGCCGGGGTCGAGGTGAAGATCGGCACGCAGTTGCGTGCTCGTGGCCGCGCGAATGCGTTGCGAGATTTCGCTGGAAGGGTCGTTCAGGTCGCCGAACACGATGGCGCCGTGGCCTGCTTTGGCGCAGGCTTCAGCGCAGGCGGTGGTCTTGTCGCCGCGGTCGATGCGATGCACGCACAGCGTGCAGCTCTCGACGCAGCCTTTGCCGCGCGGCACGTCGGGCTTCTGGTCGACCAGCGGCTCGTGCACGAACGAACGCGCCTTGTAAGGGCAGGCCATCACGCAGTAGCGGCAGCCGATGCAGCTGTGGCGGTCGACCAGCACGATGCCGTCGGCGCGCTTGAACGAGGCGCCTGTCGGGACAAACGTCGACACAGGGCGGGTCAGCGCAGTGCTGGCACATCACCGGCAGCGACGTGCCGCGACCGGTCTTGATCTCCTTGATCTCGATCTTGCGGATCCACTGCGGATCGGTGGCTCGCGTTCCGCCACCCAGGCCGTTCTCGGTGTTGCAGGCCGTGACGCAATCGGTGCAGCCCGCCGCGCACTTGGTCGTGTCGATCAGCATGCCCCAGCGCACTTTCGGGCTCGCCCCGGCGGTCGGCGTCGCGCCGCCTGGGCGATCTCGATCAGCTGAATCCCTGGGGCCAGGATCACGCCACCGAGCGCGGCTGCGGCGGTGCCGAGGAATCCGCGGCGAGGGGTTCGATGTCGTCGCGTCGCTCATGGCTCTTGCGCGCGCCACCGCAGCCGGCTTGCCGGTGTGGCACTCGAAGCAGTCGATCGTCACCGCTGCATAACTATGGCAGCTGACGCAGAAGTCGCCGGGAGTCGCGGCAACGCTGCGGGTCTTCGCACCGGCGTGGCAACCGACGCAGTCCTTCAGGCTGTACTTGGCACCGCGGATGCCGCCGCGAACGGTGTCGTCGCGCTGGTGTTTCAGCAGCGTCCATGTGGTGGCGGCGCATGAACGCGGTGTCCTCGACGCACTGTGTGCCGCGGGCCGCGCGCTCAATCGTCGGCAGCGGTGGCGCCGCTGTGGCCGCGCCGACCACTGCGATCAAGCATGAGCGCCATCGCCAAGCGCACGCCGTTACTCCCCGAGCCCCATCTGGATGTAGCCGGTGGGGCAGACGTCCTTGCAGATGTGGCAACCGATGCACTTCGTGTAGTCGGTGTCGACGTAGCGGCCGGTGGTCGACTTGGCCTTCGACACTTTGAACACCGCGGTCTGCGGGCAGTAGACGACGCAGTTGTCGCACTCGAAGCACTGGCCGCAGCTCATGCAGCGCTTGGCCTCGGCCTGCGCCTGGGCTTCGAGAAGCGGCAGCACGCGCTCCTCGAAATTGTTCAGCGCCTGCTCGGCCGTCAGCGTGACCACCTTGCGCCGATTGCGCGGCGTGTAGTTGAAATGGCCGAGGAACAGTTCGCTGTGCGGGATGACGTAGCGGTCGGAGCGGTCGTCGTAGTTGTGGATCGCGCCGGTGCTGGCATCGGTGCCCCGCAAGGGTTCGGCGACCGCGGTGATCTTGAGCCCCTTCTCGACCATCTTTCGTGTCAGGTCGAAGCCGTGCACATCGATCTTCGGCCGCTTGTCGAGCGGCTCGCTGCGCAGATGACGGTCGATGCCATCGGCCGCGATGGCGCCGTGGCCGATCGCGGTGGTCAGCAGGTGCGGGCGCACGACGTCGCCGCCGACGAAGATGCCGGCCTGGCCCTGCACTTGGTAGTTCTTGTCGGCATTGATGCCACCCTTGCCGTTGTTCAGCGATTCCAGCCCGGTGAAGTCCACCGCCTGGCCGATCGCCGAGACGATCAGGTCGGCTTCGATGTCTTCTTCGGTCCCGGCGATCTGCTTGATCTCCAGCCGGCCGCCGGCCAGCTTGGCCTCACAGCGGATCACACGCAGGCCGGTGGCGCGACCGTCGGCGCCGCGCAGCACCGCCACCGGCGCCAAGCCGCCGCGGATCGCGATGCCTTCGGCCAGAGCCTGCTCGACCTCATGCTTGCTGGCCTGCATCTTGTCGACCGCAAACACCGAGGTCAGTGTCACGTCGGCGCCCTGGCGCGCCGAAAGCGTGGCCACGTCGTGCGCCGCAAAACCAGCGATCGCGTGCTCGGGGCGATCCGATTCATGGATCTGGTCAATGTGGCCGAGCCGGCGCGCGACGGTGGCGACGTCGATCGACGTGTCGCCGCCGCCGACGACGACGACGCGCTTGCCGACGTGGCGCATGCGGCCGTCGTTGAAGGCTTTCAGGAACGCGGTGGCGGTGACGCAGTTGGGCGCATCGGCGCCTTCCACCGACAGCGGCCGGCCGCTTTGTGCACCCAGACCCAGGAACACCGCGTCGAAGTCAGCGCGGATCTGTTCCATCGTCACGTCAGTGCCGATGCGGCAGTTCATCCGCGTGGTCACGCCGAGATCGACGATGCGCTGGATCTCGGAGTCGAGCACCGCGCGCGGCGTGCGAAAGCCGGGGATGCCGTAGCGCATCATGCCCCCGAGTTCTGCGCGCTCGTCGAAGATCGTCACCGCGTGGCCCTTGCGCGCCAACTGATACGCCGCGGACAGGCCGGCGGGGCCGCCGCCGATCACGGCGACCTTCTTGTCGCTGTGCGCCACCGGCGTCGGAAACGCCAGTTTGTGCTCGATCGCCCATTCGCCGAGGAAGTGCTCCACCGAGTTGATGCCGACGAAGTCCTCAACCTCGTTGCGATTGCAACCCGACTCGCACGGCGCCGGGCACACACGCCCCATCACCGAGGGCAGCGGGTTGGCTTCGGTCAGGCGGCGCCACGCGTATTCCTGCCACGGCACACCGAGCGGTGGCTTCTCGATGCCGCGCACGATGTTCAGATAACCGCGGATGTCCTCGCCCGACGGGCACGAGCCTTGGCACGGCGGCGTGCTCTGGATATAGGTCGGGCACTTGTGCGAATGGTCGGCGTCGAAGATCTCCTGCTGCCAAGCGAGCGGCTTGGCATCGCCGTCCTTGTAGCGGCGGAAGGTGAGCGGCTGCGCCTTCGCCGAATTGGGTTGTGCGGACATTGGAACTCCTGGAGTTTCAGTGCGGCTGGCCGAGCCGGATCGCCTTGCTCACCAGCTGGTGCACGCCGCCGACCATGCTCATGTCGAAGCCGTAGTACGGCAGCACCTTGCTGAACTGCGCTTTGCAGATGGCGCAGATCGTGGCCATGAAGTTGACGCCGTGTGCGTCGACCACGTTTTTCAGCGCCTCCATGCGCGGCAGTGCGCCCTTGACGCGCAGCTCGAGCAGGTCGTCGGTGAGCAGGCCGCCGCCACCGCCGCAGCAGAAGGTGGCCTCGTGGATCGTGTCCGCGGCCATGTCGTGGAAGTTGTTGGCCACCGCCTTGATGATTTCGCGCGGGATCACGAACTGGCCGCCGGGCATGCTGCCCATGCGCGAGCCGCGCGCCACGTTGCACGAGTCGTGGAACGTGATGATGCGGTCGTCGTTCTTTTCCTTGTCGAACTGCAACGCGCCGCGCTGGATCAGGTCGTGAGTGAATTCGCAGATGTGCTGCGGCACCGGGTAGCGCGCATCGAGCCAGTCGAACGGGCCGATCAGCGTGTTCCAGAAGCTGTAGGCCACGCGCCAGGCGTGGCCGCATTCGCCGACCACGATGCGCTTGACGCCCAGTGCCTGTGCGGCTTCCTTGACGCGCAGCGAGATCTTGCGCATCTGCTCGTAGTTGCCGATGAACAGGCCGAAGTTGCCGGCCTCAGATGGCCCTGGAGCTCAGCGTCCAGCTGATGCCGGCGGCGTGGAACACCTTGGCGTAGCCGATCAGGCTTTCGACATGCGGCTCGGAGAAGAAGTCTGCCGACGGTGTGACCAGCAGCACCTCGGCGCCCTCGACATCGAGCGGGAAGCGCACGTCGAGGCCGGTCTCCTCCTTGGTGTCCTCTTCCAGCCCGGCCAGCGTGTCGGCCAGCGCCGGCTCGGGGATGCCCAGGTTGTTGCCGATCTTGTGCACCTTGCCGATGATCTCGTTGGCGTACTTCTGGCCCAGGCCCACCGAGTCCATGATCTCGCGAGCGGCCATCGTGATCTCGGCGGTGTCGATGCCGTAAGGGCAGAACACCGAGCAGCGCCGGCACTCGGAGCACTGGTTGTAGTAGCTCCACCAGTCGTCGAGCACGGCCTTGGTCATGTCGACCGCGCCGACCAGCTTCGGGAAATGCTTGCCGGCGAAGGTGAAGTAGCGGCGATAGACCGCGCGCATCAGGTCCTGCCGCGCCACCGGCATGTTCTTCGGGTCGCCGGTGCCGAGGAAGTAGTGGCACTTGTCGGAGCAGGCGCCGCAGTGCACGCAGGCGTCCATGTAGACGCGCAGCGAGCGGTACTTGTCGAGCAGCTCGCCCATCTTGGCGATGGCACGCTGCTCCCAGCCGTCGCTCAGTTCGTCGGGGAAGCCGAGCCTGGCCTGGATGACCTGGCGAGGCGACGTAGGGCTTGCTATGAGCCATCGCGCCAACCTGCACCAGCGGGATCACCGGGTAGGGCTTGAGCTTGGGCGTCTCGAACGCTGCAGTGGCCATGGCACTCTCAGTGACGCCTACTTCTTCTCGAGCGCAGCGGCCCAAGCGGCGATGTGTCGCGCCTCGCGCGAGGTGTCCGCCTGGTTGCGCGTCGGGCTGAAGAACAGGCCGGGCGCATGCAGCAGCTTGCTGATCGGAAACACGACCATCAGCAACGCCACGAGCGTCAGATGGACGAGCAGCACTGGATCGGCCGGCAGCGGCTGCAGGTCGAACCGCATCAGGCCCAGCATGAAGGCCTTCAGCGCGACGATGTCGGTGTGTGCGACGAAGCGCATGCCCAGGCCGGTGAGCGCAATCGCCAGCAGCAGCGCCAGGTGCAGGTGGTCCGACGGCGTCGAGATGTAGCGCACGCGATCGACCAGCCAGCGGCGTGCCCACAGTCCGGCCAAGCCGGCTGCCATCACGAAGCCGGCGTAGGTGCCGAACGCCTGCACCCAGACGATCGGTGTCCACACCGGCTGCTGGAAGTAGCGCAGGTGGCGCAACAGCACCAGCAGCAATGCGGCATGGAACATCCAGCCGAAGAGCCACGTCCACTTGTTGGACTTGAACAGGCTCTCGAACAGCACCACCTCGCGGCCCAGTCGCAGCGCGACGCCAGTGGTGGTGGTTGGCGCCGGCGTGGTGGGAATCTTCAGCGGCGCCGGTGTGCGCAGGTAGACCCTGATCTTGGCGATCAGCCCGACCACCAGGATGGCGGTCGCGATGTAGAACAGCGCGGAACTAGGCGATCGTCAGCGCGCTCATGGTCAGGCTGTGGCCGAATCGATCGCCAGAGCGGCGCCTACACGCAGCCGGTGGGCTTCGGCAAACCGGCGATCTTGCAGGCCTGCTTGGCCGGGCCATAGGGGAACAACTCGTAAAGGTACTTGCTGTTGCCCTTGTCGGGACCGAGCTGCTTGCCAATGGCCTTCGTCAGCACGCGCACCGCGGGAGCGATCTGGTACTCGTTGTAGTACTCGCGCAGGAAGTTGACGACCTCCCAGTGGTTGGGTGTCATCTCGACGTTCTCGGTCTTGGCGATCTCTTTGGCGATGTCTTCGCTCCAGTCGGCGAGATTGACCAGGTAGCCCTCCTCGTCAGTCTCGTAGTTGGTGCCGTTGACTTCGATGCCCATGCGGTTCTCCAGCGATTGGTTTGGGGTGTCAGGCCGGCTTCAAAGCCAGGACTGGCAGGTGTTGTGTTCGGCGACGAGGTCGACGAAGCCGCCATAGTCGACCGCGCTGACACCGTCGATCAGCTTGCCGGCCATGCCGCGCGCGTCGACATCGGGTTGCAGCGCGTACACCTTCAGGCTCTTCACCGCCTGGACGACGCCGGAAGTGGCGGCGCCCCAGGCCGTGGCGGCATAGACGGCGTCCTCGATCAACAGCAGCGCCGATCCCGGCTGAGCCAGCCGCAGGCAGCTTTGCAGCGCCGAGGTCTGCTCGTGGGACTTGTTGACGATGTGCAGCATGCTGGCCTCAGAAGGAAAGAACCACGTCCTGTTCGGCCATCAGCGCGGCCATCTCGGCGCTGCCCAGCACTTCAACGGGCACCAGCAGGTCCTGCTGGGTCAGGCCGCGCGCGTCCATCGACTGGCGCTCGACGTACAGCTTTTCGACGTCGTAGCCCTCGAGTGCGCGGTAGGTCGGCGAGAAGTTCTTGATGCCGACGGCCTTGCTGTTCTGCCCCTTGACCAGCTCGTACACGCCGTCGTCCAGAAAGGCCAGGCTCACGTCCTGGTCGAAGGTGGCTGCAATCAGCACCACCTCGAGGCTCTCGAGCGCGTGGATCGTTCCGTAAGGTGCCTTGCGGTTGACGAACATGAACTTCTTCATCGGGTGCTCGCCTGAATTCAGTCGCCGAAAGTCACCAGCCGATCGGCCTTGATGCCGCTATCGACCAGCTGTCCCAGGCCGGAGATGCGAAACCCCGGCGCCAGCACCTCTTCCTTGATGCCGCGGCGCAGGGCGGCCGCGACGCAGACCACCAGGTCGACCTTGTGCTCGGCAGCCAGCGCAGACCAGCGGTTGACGATGTGGCGGTCGTCCTGCGGCGGCTCGGTGAACCGGCTCGCGTTGTAGACCCCGTCGTGATAGAAGAACACGCGTTGGATCTCATGCCCCTTGGCCAGCGCGGCCGCGGCGAACTGGTACGCGGTGTCGCTGGCCTGGTGCGTATACGGGCCTTCGCTGACGAGCAGACCGAACTTCATGGGGTTGCGATCAGAAGCGGATGTGCGTCGACGCGTTCAGGCTGGCGCGCGAGCCACGCCAGTCGTCGATCAGGTACTTGGTGAACGGCAGATCGCATTTCTCGAAAAAGCGCGGCCAGCCGATTCGCTCGACCCAATCGGACACGCGCTCCCATGAGCGGGCGTCTTCCTTGTAGGTGTAGAGGATCTTCTTGACGATGGCCGACACCTCGGGCCAGCGTGGCGGGTTGTTGGGGATGCCCGAGGCCACCATCTTCATGAAGACCGGCTTGCTGCGCGCGTTGGAATTCTTGCCGCCGACCCAGATCGCCAGCTTGGTGTGCTCGGGGTCGTTGATCTGCATCGGCGGGCAGGGCGGATAGCAGGCGCCGCAGCACATGCACTTTTTCTCGTCGATCTCCAGCGACGGCTTGCCATTGACCAGCGCCGGCCGGATCGCAGCCACCGGGCAGCGCGCCACCACGGCGGGCCGCTCGCAGACGTTGGCCACCAGGTCGTGGTTGATCTTCGGCGGCTTGGTGTGCTGCACGATGATCGCGATGTCGGCCTGGCCACCGCAGTTGATCTCGCAGCACGACGTCGACAGGTGGACGCGGTTGGGCATGTCCTCCCTGATGAACTCGCTGTACAGATCGTCCATCAGCGCCTTGACGGCGCCCGACGCGTCGGTACCCGGGATGTCGCAGTGCAGCCAGCCCTGCGTGTGCGCGATCATCGACACCGAGTTGCCGGTGCCGCCGACCGGGAAGCCGTTGCTGGTGAGCGCCTCGATCAGCGGTGCGACCTTGTTCTGATCGGCCACCATGAACTCGATGTTCGAGCGGATGGTGAAGCGCACATGCCCGTCGGCATAGGTATCGGCAATGTCGCAGAGCTTGCGGATGGTGTAGACGTCCATCTGCCGCTGCGTGCCGGCTCGCACGGTCCACACTTCATCGCCGGTGTAAGAGACATGGTGCAGCACGCCGGGCCGCGGCCTGTCGTGCCACTTCCAGTTGCCGTAGTTCTTCAGCAACGTCGGGTGCATGTACGGCTTGGGATCGGGGCAGCCGCTTTCGATCGGGGTACGCATCGTTGCCATGGTCGATTCCCTGGTTGGTCAGGCCGCAGCCTTCTTGGCATTGATCTTGGCCACCTCTTCATCCCAGCCATCGGAGCGGACGTAGGGGTTGGTGCGCGGCGTGGCGACCATGTTGGCGTCGATTTCGACCCCGATGCCTTCGAGAAAGTTGACCAGTCCGATGCGCTCGATCATTTCGCCGGTGCGCTCGTGTTCCAGCGCGTTCTCGGCGAAGAAGTCGATCACCTTCTGGCCCAGTTCGACCAGCGCGTCGTAGTCCTCGTCGGACTTCAGCGGCATGAAGGGCATCACCACCGTGCCCATCAGGTCGCCGATCTTCAGCGTGCGCTTGCCGCCGATCAGGATCGTCGCGCCGGTGTCGGTGCCGTGGGCGAGCGCGCCGGTCATGACGTTGATGCAGTGCATGCAGCGCACGCAGTTGCTGTTGTCGATCTCCAGCGCGTGCGTGTCGCTGATCTTGACGCTGGAGATGCGTTCGCCCTGGTCGACGTCGTTGATCTCCTTGAGCATGATGGTCTTGGTCGGGCAACGCGAGATCACGTCGTTGACCAGTTCGTTCATGCCGTGCTTGGCGAACCACTTGCGCGCCAGCGCCTCGTCGGTGCGCATGTTGTCGCGCCAGGTGCCGATCACCGCCATGTCGGCACGCTGGATCGAGTTCATGCAGTCGTTCGGGCAGCCCGAGAACTTGAACTTGAACTTGTACGGCAGCGCCGGGCGGTGGATGTCGTCGAGGAAGGTGTTGATCACCTGACGGTGCGCTCGCGACTCGTCGTAGCAGCTCTGCTCGCAACGCGCGGCGCCGACGCAGCTCATTGACGTGCGCACCGCGGGACCGGCGCCGCCGAGGTCGAAGCCCAGCTCGTTCAATGCGTCGAAGGCGTCCTGCACCTTGTCGCTCTTGGCGCCCTGGAACATGATGTCGCCCGATTGACCGTGGAAGGCGATCAGGCCCGAGCCGTGCTTCTCCCAGATGTCGCACATCTTGCGCAGCACCTTGGTGTCGTAGTGCATGCCGGCTGGCGGCTGCACGCGCAGCGTGTGGAATTCCGCTGCGTCGGGAAACATCGGTTTGTCGTTGGCGTCTTTCAGCTCGGTGAAACGCGGGATCACGCCACCGCCGTAGCCGAACACACCGACCGTGCCGCCTTTCCAGTAGCCCTTCTTCGTGCGGTAGGACGTCTCCAGCTGACCCATGAGGTCGACCATGTAGTCCTTGTCCTTGGCCAGGCGCTTGAGACCTGTGACGAAGCTGGGCCAGGGGCCGCTCTCCAGCTGGTCCAGCATCGGTGTGGCGTGCGGTTTCTTGGCCATGACGCGGTCGTCTCCTGTTGTGTACCCGAACGCATCTCGCGAAGGCTCGGGCGGCGTGGCGCAAATGGCGGCGATCCGTGGCCGCGCACGCCATCACCCACGCGGGGTAGGCAACGATAGAGCGGATGGTTCGCCTCGGCATTACCCGGATGGGTTATGCGCCGCTCACCCGTACCGGGTATGGACGCACCTGGCAGGCCCGCGCTCAATGCGACATTCGGAGCACCGAATGCCACGCCTGTTGTCCGTTGCCAAGCTGCGCGTGCCCTTGGGTGGGCAGGAGATCGAATTGCAGCAGGTCGACCACGACGCGGGCGGCATGAGCCTGCTGCGAACGCGCATTCGCGAGAAGAGCCGGTTCACTGTGTTCGACATCGACCCACAGACCGCGCAGGAGTGGGGTCGCGCGCTGTTGCGTTGGGCGGATGTCCAACCCAAGAGCTAGCCGCATGGCCGCGATCACCGCCTCGATGGTCGACGTCGTCTTCCCACTGGTCGGTGCTCGCCTGCCGCGCGATCACCGACAGGCCCTGACCGATGAACTCGAACGGATACTCCCTTGGCTGGCGACGTGTCCCGAGGTCGGCGTGCACCGCGTCAACGTGGTGGCCGGCGATGGCGCAAGCGTCTTGCTGTCGCAGCGCGCTCGCTTGGTGCTGCGCGTCGGGCGCGAGCAGGTGGGCGCACTGGCACCGCTGGAGGGCGCAACGCTCGATGTGGGCGGCCATGCGTTGCATCTGGGGCAAGCGGAGCAGCGCGAGTTGGTGCCGCACGGCACGCTGTATTCGCACCTCGTGACCACCTGCGATGACGACGAGCTGGCGTTCACGGCCAGCATTGATCGCGAACTGGATGCGATGGGCGTACGCGGGCGCCAGATTTGCGGCCGCCGGCATGTCATCACGCACGATGGCACTGGGCTGACTGGTTTCAGTCTGATGCTCGACGGTCTTTCGGCGGCCGATTCGCTGCAATTGCTTCAAGCCGGGCTGGGGCGCCATCGGCGGCTCGGCTGCGGGGTCTTCGTTCCACACAAATCGGCCGCGGCGCTGCGGGCCTGACACCACCTACCGGGAACGTCATCGATGGCTTACATGGTCAACGGGTCGCAGCTGCCGACCGACGAACAAGGCTACTTGCTGGAGCCCGACTACAGCGACGAAGTGGTGCGGGTTATTGCGGCGGCCGAGAACATCGAGTTGACCGATGCGCACTGGAAGGTTGTGAGCTTCCTGCGCGACGAATTCCGCGAGCATGGACACACGCCCAATTTTCGCAACATGCTCAAGGGCCTGGCCGTCGTGCTGCCAGGTTGCGACAGCAAGGCGCTGTACGACCTGTTCCCCACCGGTCCGGCCAAGCAGGGCGCCAAGGTGGCTGGCCTGCCGCAGCCACTGGGCAAGGGCGGATATTGATGTCTGCCCCCAGGATGCCGCCGGCGATTCGGGTCAAGAGCCATTGGTTCAAGGCCGGGGCGAGCAAAACACCCGAGCAGCATGCCGGCGCGATGGCGTTCATTGTCTGGCGGGCGGCGCACAACATGCTCAAGCGCATGCGCGGGGCCCAATTCGACGTCGATGCCGGTGCGCCGTACTTCGCCTTCATGCGCGAAGCGCTGGTGTTCCTGATTGCGGTGGTCGACCGGATCGCACATGCACGGATGGATCCGACCGCGCGCTTGGCCTTCACGACCGCGCTGGTGCGGCATTGCGCGGACACGCTGGCCGACAACGAGACCGAACTGCTGGGGCCGCAGCCCGATGGGGCGTCGTACGGCGACCAGTTCATTGATCTCGTGAACGAGGTGACCCAGCACTATGCGGAGTTCGGCGCCGATCCGCAGGCCACAGCGTCGCCGGATGTCTTCACGCCCGATTTCGCTTTCGTGCGCTACCTGGGCAGCAGGCTCGCACCGACCTTACCGCCCAAGGATCAGCGCTGGGTGTTGGACCAGGTGATGGCCAGCGAGGCGCCAGAGGCCGTTGAGATCGTGCAAAGCGCGATGCGCAACCTGCTGTCGACCGAGCCGCGCGCCAACAGACGCACAGCCCTGAGTGGGGATTGACGCCATGAACGCAGTGGCCGAGCAGGTCGAGCTGGCGGGGCGATTCGATCCGTTCGATCTCGACGACGACGCGGGCTACCAGCGCTGGCGTGCGCACAAGCTCGCGTCGCGGGCGCAGCACGCCGAGGAATTGATCGTCGATGTCGCCGATCCGACAGCGCTCAGCCATGCCGAGCGTCAGGCCTTGTTGCGGCGCTGCGCCCAATGGAACGTGGCGGTCTATCGAAGCCCGAACGCCGGCGCCGACAAGGGCATCGCGCGCGCCGTCGGTGCGCAACTCGGGCTGCATCGGCTCGACGCCAACTGGTTGGCCGACGAGGACGGTGTCTCCAGCATCACCGTCAGCCGTACGAGCGACGGCCGCGGCGGTTTCATCCCCTACACCGACCGGCCGATCAAGTGGCACACCGACGGCTACTACCACCCGGCCGCACGCCGCATCCGCGCGATGGTGCTGCATTGTGTGCGGCCGGCGAGTAGCGGGGGGGCGAATGCGCTGCTCGATCATGAGCTCGCCTACATCGCGCTGCGCGACGCCTCGCCACGCTGGATTCAGGCCTTGATGGCGCCCGACGCGATGACGATCCCATGCCGCGACGGCGAGTTCGGTGCCGAAAGGGTAGCCGAGACCGGGCCCGTCTTCGCCGTCGATCCGCAGGACGGC
Source organism: uncultured beta proteobacterium (assembly GCA_963774185.1). Lineage (GTDB taxonomy): Bacteria > Pseudomonadota > Gammaproteobacteria > Burkholderiales > Burkholderiaceae_C > JAEUPI01. The sequence continues at coordinate 18,748 of CAVZEK010000034.1, read as the reverse complement.
GCGCTGCACATGCGCTACACAGCGCGTACGCGCAGCATTGAGTGGAAGGCCGACGTGGCGACGCACGAGGCCGTGGCGTTTCTCGCGCGATTTCTGAACGCGGACAACCCGCAGATCCTTCGCCTGCCGTTGCAGGCCGGCATGGGCATCGTCGCCCACAACGTGCTGCACGACCGCGAAAGTTTCGTCGATGATCCGGCGCGTCCGCGCCTGTTGTACCGCGCGCGCTACCTCGATCGCATCAGCCCGCCGGAGACGCCGTGGCGCAATGGGTGACGGTCTGGCGTGCGGCGCAACTGGTTGGCGTGCCGCGTGGCGTCTTGCAGCAGCGCGTGCGCGCCGGCGAGATCGAGTTGCACGATGGTCTGGTGTCGACCGAGACGCTGTTGAAGTTCTATCCGCAGGCCGAACTCGAGCAGACCGGCATGCTCGAGCGCGTCACGCACATCAAGGACGATGCATTCGGTCGGCGCGTGCGCGAGCGTTTGCTGCCGAGCCAGGAGGTGCTGGCGCAGCGCATGTTTCACCAGAGTCAGGAGCTGGCCGACGTGCAACGCCATCTGCAGCGTTACCACGCGCTGGTCATCGCCCTGCGCGACCGTTTGCGCGAGCTGCTGGCGCAAACCGGCGGCGACGAACCCCGGCTGCTCGCATTGCAACACCAGCTGAACGACGGGCTGGCACGGGCGCTGGCCACTGAATCGGTCGACGTGCTGGATGTCATGGACGACATGTTGAAGGTGGTGTCGGCGCAGGTCACGCTGCGGCCGAGCGGGCATCAGTTCGTTGTCGAAGGGCATGACACGCTGTTGCAGGCAGGCTTGCGCGCCGGTATGAAACTGAACTACGGATGCGGCAACGGCACTTGCGGCATGTGCAAAGTGCGGGTGATCTCGGGCGAGGTGACCAAGGTGATGCCATTCGACTACCCGCTGTCAGCGGCCGAAAAACAGCAAGGCTACACGCTGATGTGCGCACACACCGCGGCCAGCAGCGAAATCACGTTCGAGACACTGGAGGCCCAGGGACCCGAGGACATCGCGCCGCAGCAGATCGTGACGTCGATTCGCGCCTTGCGCGATCTGGCACCGGACACCCGGCTGCTGCATCTGCAAACCCCGCGCAGTCACCGGTTGCGCTTTCTGGCCGGCCAGTCGGTGACGCTGGGGCGCGCGGCTAGTGCCGCGACGGCGGGCGACGACGTGCGCGCCACCTACCCGATCGCCAGCTGCCCGTGCGATGACCGCAATCTGCATTTCTTCGTCGCACGCAATGCTGACGATGCGTTGGCGCGGCAGGTGTTCGACGGCACGCTGAAGGTCGGCGATGCGATCAACCTGTGGGGGCCGGTGGGCGATTTCGTGCTCGCCGACAACACCCACCCGCTGGTGTTCGCGGCCTGCGACACCGGCTTCGCGCCGATCAAGAGCCTGATCGAACATGCGCTGTCGCTGGATACGGCGCCTTCGCTATCGCTGTTCTGGCTCGCCACGCGCAGCGACGGGCACTTCCAGGCCAACCAGTGTCGTGCTTGGTCGGAGGCACTGGACCCCTTTGAATTCGCGCTGTTCAACGACAGCGATCCGGCGGCCGGTGCACGGCAGATGGCCGCCGCGATGCGCGCCGATCTGTTCGACATCGATTGCGATTTCTACCTGGCAGGCCCTCAGGCCTTCGTCGACGCGCTCGGCGCGGCCTTGCTCGGCGCCGGCGTTCCCGCAGCGCAAGTGGTCTCGGAGGTCGTGTGACTATTGAGCCGGACGCCGGTGGATGCAGCGGTGGCGAGGTGTTCGCGCTGCGTGTGCTGGGCGACAGCATGGCACCCGAATTCCTTGACGGCGAGATCGTCATCGTCGAGCCCGACGGCGCGCTGCGCGAGGGCAGTTTCGTGCTGGCGCAAGCCGGGGGCGAATGGACGCTGCGCCAGTTGGTGCGCAGCGGCGGCGGCTGGACGCTGCATGCGCTTCAACCCGGCTATGCGGACCAGCCGCTGCCCGATCTCGCCGCGGTGCGCGGGGTGGTCATCCAGAAATCCGTACCGGGCCGGCGACGCCTGAGTAAACGCTACGTTTGATTTGAATCACCATGCCCTATTTCGTCTTCAGCATCCGGCCCTTCGCAGAGATCCGCAAACTGGCCGAGTTCAAAGGCTTCAAGGATGCGTCGTCGCATGCCAAGTCCCTGCGCGCGACGCAGGCGGGCGACGGCGACGCGAAGATCAAGTTGATCTTTGCCGAGAGTGAACAACTGGCCGAAGACCTGTTGTGCCAACTCCGCGATCCAAGCCCGGCAGGCGACGAATGAGCGCAAGGGTTTCGATGCAATGACCGCCGACGACGCGACGCCCCCGATCTCGTGCTGCGAGAGCGCGTCGGCCTGCGTCTTCGCCAAGGCGCTGCTGGCGAAAGCTGCGGTGTGCGAGTTGGCCGAGCGGCGCGCGCTGGCCGAGCGCGAGATCATCGAGTGCCCGTCGCCCGTCGCTCGCACGAATTGCGCCACGCTGGCTGCGCTGCTGCACGAGCGTGCACGCTTCGCGCTGCGACTGCCGAGCTCGGGGCAGCCGTTGCTTCATGCACAGGCGCTGCGCCTGCAATGCGGCGGTCTGCTGGGGTTGCAACGCGCGCTCGACGCACCTCGCGCCGATGTGCACCGGATGGTGGGCGCCGCACAGGATCGCCACGGCAGCCTGACCGAACTGCCTTGGGCGTCGATCGTGCAAGTGCTCGCGCAATGGCGGGCGCAACGGCCGCGCCGTACGCCGCCACCGTGAACGCCCCAGACGCGGGTTTGTCGTCCGACCGGCTCGGCCCGCTCGTCGATGCCGTGCAGGCCAACTGCCATATCGCCGATGCTCGTCACGCCACCGACTTGCCAATGTGCATCTACCTGTTGCAGATGCGCGAGTTCTACCGTTGGGAGCGCGGCTTGGCGCTCGGTGCGGAACTCGGTCGCGCGGCGGTAGGCCAGTGGCTGTCACTGCGCGAAGCCCTGTGGGCCGACGTCGAGGCCCGTGAATTCGTGCCTTTGCCCCTCGGCGGCCGGCTGTTCGATCCGCAGGATGCAGCCACGCTCAATGCTGAGTTGATGCCCTGCGGGTTTGTCTACGGGGCGGGCATGGTAGCCGCCGAGCGACCGACGTTCTTCCTCGGTCAACTGCGGCGCGTGCAGCTGCACGCCGATGGTTTGCAGCTGCAGGTGGCTGATCGCGAGCTCGCGCGCGGGCTGTTCGCGCCCCCGGCCGCGCTGGCAAACGGGCGCACCATCGTGCTACGGCGCGAGTCGCTTGCGCGCTGGCTGTGGGAGAAGTTCGAGGCCTTCAGCCTGCGCCGAGCCGACGGCCCGTTCAAGGCACTGACAGAAACCTATGCGCTGCACGACAGCGAGGCGTTTGTTGCCGCCTTGCCGCGCCTGGTCGACGAGTTGTGCGAAACGCTGCTGCTGCACGAACTGGGCGAGTATCGAGCAGGCCAATGGCTCGAGCCTGGCTGGGCGGCCATGCGCCTGGCGCTCAACCAGCGCCACACCGAGCTGCATGTACGTGCGGTACGTGACCACATCGCCGACCTTGAGGTGACCCTGCCGAACTTGGTGCAACGGGGTGCGCACGGTCCGCTGCACTTTTGGTTTGCCAACTACGAGGGTGTGCGTGCGCGCATGTTTCCGACCTTGGCGTCGGCCTACGTGGCGTGGCGCAACGGGGATGCAGGGCTGGCTTTGACACGCGCTGCTGAGGTCGGGGCCGTGCATTTTCGGTCGCTGGCAAAACAAATTCTGGTGCTGCATGGCCATTTGGGCGGCCGCGCGACCCCCGATATTGATCGGTTACTGACATCACCCAGCGCAGTTTGTGCTGGCCCCGATTGACGTGCATCGGCAGACTCCGGGAATGAATGCAATTGAAGAGGGCCTTGTCCGCTCCAGCGGCACCTCGAATCTGACAGCGGACGTGGCGGACTCATCGCGTGTTCAGTCGGATGGCCGTCCCCATGACCAATGCCTCCCCGAATCGAGCGCAGCGCCCAGCCAAAATTCGTTCCCTGTGCGAGCGAGCGGGCTTGCTGGATGAACAGAATTTGCGCGGGATCAGTGAACCGGCTAATTAACGGGCGAGTTGAGCCGACGACGCTCACCATTGCTTCGCTATGGCTCCAGTTCGCCCCCCTCCGCTCGCTCTGGCCGATCTGCTCAGCATCCTGCCCGATGCGGTTGTCATGGTCGACGAGCATGGCGTGATCATGTACGCCAATTCCTCGGTACTCGGACTGCTGGGCTACGCCACCAACGAGCTCGTAGGGCAGCCGCTGTCGATGCTGATCCCCCCTGCGGTGCGAGATCAACACCAGCAGTTGGTCGTCCATTTTCGCCACAAAGGTGCGCCCAAGATGATGGGATCGCGGCCCGTGCTGCACGCGGTGCACAGAACCGGCCGGCTCGTTCCGGTGTCGATCTCGCTGTGCAATCTGCCGTCTGGGGATGGTGCAGTCGTGTCCGTCGCGGTCATCCATGATGTCTCGTTGCTCAATACCTATCTCGACCGCGCCACTGCACTGGCGCAAACGGACGCGCTCACCGGGCTGGGCAACCGGTTGATGCTGTCGCGACAGATTCAGGCATGCCTGGAAACTGCACGGCCCTTTTCGCTGCTGCTGATGGACCTCACGGAGTTCAAGGGACTCAATGACCGTCTTGGCCACGCGGCCGGTGATGAAGCGCTGCGCGTGATCGGACAGCGGCTGCTGACCCAGATTCGGGAGACCGATGTCGCGGTCAGGTTCGGAGGGGACGAGTTCGTGCTGCTGATGGATGGGCTAGACAGCCCGGCCCGATTGCGGCAACTGGCCATGGCCACGGCGCGAAGCTTGGTACAGCCCATGCGGCTGGCAAGCGTCACGCACACGCTGGGAGTCAACATCGGCGGCGCCCTTTTTCCAGGCCACGGCAGCACCGAGCAAGACCTGTTGGCTGCAGCGGACGCGGCCATGTATGCAGCCAAGCAGGCTGGTGAAACCTATTGCCTGGCTCCGACGGCAGTGCGGTAGGACCTCTTGGCCGGAGGTGACACCCGTGTCGCAAGCCGGGCAGCAGTGAGCGGACACGGCGGGCAAGTGCGATTCAACAGACGGGCACATTGGAAACTCTGTACCCGGTATGGGGTCAAGCGGTAGGGCATGCGATGAAGATTGGCGAATTGGCCGCCTTGGCTGGATGCAACGTCCAGACCGTCAGGTTCTATGAGCGTTCATGACTGCGGCCGAGGAACACGCCTGCGCGTGCCACCCGCATTGAGGGCTGGCGGTTTTCGCTTGCCGTGTCACGCGGCCCAACAGCCGCGGCGCTGAACTCGTTCGGGCCGAGGGTTTCGCGGTAGCTCCAGGGTTCAAGTGGAGCAGCAAGGCGAGCTGCCGGCCTGCTTCGGTGGGCACTTGTTCGTGCCGTACGAGCAGAAGACACAGCAGTCGCCCGCCTTCGGATGCAGCACCACCTTGCAGTTCTCGCATTCATAGAACCACTGACAGGCATCGGTTGGCATGACCTCCCGCTTGCCGTGTCCGCACTGCGGACATGTCAGTACTGATTCGAGCACGAGCGTTGCCATCGCGAACTCCGATGCGCTCGTCAAGGCAGCCGCCGAAGCGGACCAACTCGCGAGCGCAGGTCAAAGGGGTCGCGATGCGCCGGCTCAGTGCCTGTGCGCGTGATGTTCGTCGGGTACATGCGGGTGCACATGTCGCATCGGCTCGTGGCTGTGCAGGTGGCTGTGGGTTCCAGCGGGCATCGGATCGTGGCGGTGCGTGTGGTGCCCATCGTCGTGGCTGTGGGCGTGCTCGTGCTGCAGCGCTCGGTGTTCGTGCTCGTGCGCGTGGCGCTCCGCGAGGTGCAGCACGATGCCTGTGGCCATCAACACGGCAGCGGCCAGCATCCAGGCACTGCCGCTGCGTTCGCCGAGCACCACAGCCAGCAACGCACCGACGAAGGGGGCGAATGCAAACACCGAGCCAGTGCGCGCCGCGCCGAACGCCCGTTGAGCCAGCAGGTACAAGCGCAGGCTCAAGCCGTAACCGGTGGCGCCCACTGCCAGCAAGGCCAGCGCCGGCCACAGGCCGGGCAGGGGCTCGCCGAATGCCAGGGCCAGCAGCGAGGTGGTGGCAGCTCCGAGCGCCCCCTTGAACATCACCACCTGTCCGGGATCGCGTTGCGCCAGGCCACGCGACAAGCTGTTGTCCACACCCCAGGCCGCGGTGGCCAGCATCACCGCCAGCAGCCCGAGCATGGCGCTCGCACCGAATTCAGCACGGTCGAGCACCAATGCCATGCCACCCAGCGTCAGCAGCAACATCGCCACGGTGACGCGCCGATCGAGCGTCTCGTGATACCAAAGCCGCGCCAGCACTGCCGTGAAGACGGCTTCGAGCGTCAGCATCAGCGAGGCACTGGCACCGCTGGTGCGTTGCAGGCCCCACACGAGCGCCACCGGACCGATGACGGCACCGAACAACGCCATCAGCGCAAGCCGCGTGGTGTCGCCGCGCTGAACGCGCGCCTCGAGTGCCACTGGCTGGCGCAGCAAGGCACCAATCAGCGCCGCGCCGGCGTACAGCAACGCCGCCGTGCAGAAAGTGCCGACGCCGATGCCCAGGCGCTGCACAAGCGGCGTGCTGATGCCGAACAGCACAGCCGCCAACAAGGCTAGCAGGCCGCCGCGCAGGGCTGGGCCATGCGGTGGTGACTGTGTTGGCGCCGGTGGCATCTGTCGACCGTTGACTCAAATCAAGACGCTGCAGGAGGCAGCGCGAGCATCATGCTTTGCGGATCATGAGGTGCCGCGATGTTGCCCTTCACCCTTGAGCAGTTCATTGGCATTTTCGTCGCCTACAACATCGGGGTGTGGCCGGCGCAGGTGGTGGCCTACCTCGCGGGTGTCGGCATGATCGTGCTGGTGCTTCGCCCGTCAAAGACGGGCAGCCGCATCGTCGGTGCAGCCCTGGCGGCGATGTGGGTCTGGACCGGCGTGGCCTACCACGGGCTCTATTTCTCGGCGATCAACAAGGTTGCGCCGATCTTCGGTGCCTTGTTCGTGCTGCAAGGCCTCTTGCTGTTTCATGCCGCGGTGATCAGTCGCCGCCTCCGGTTTGGCCCATCGGGCAGCCCGATCGCTTGGCTGGGCTGGGCATTCGTGATCTACGCGTCCATCATCTACCCGTTGATCGGCCTGTGGACGGGCCACCGCTACCCCGGCATGCCAATGTTCGGTATCACCCCGTGCCCGGTGACGATCTTCACCCTCGGCTTGCTGTTGCTCACGACGGCGCCGGTGTCACGTTGGTTGCTGCCGATCCCGTTCATCTGGTCGCTGATCGGCGGCAGCGCGGCGTTTCTATTGGGTGTGCCGCAAGACTGGCTACTCCTATTGAGCGGCATCGCGATCCTGTTGATCGTCTTTCGCGATCAAGGTCGTCTTGCGTCGGCGATTTCAGCGTAGCGGCCAATCGTCGGCCTACTGCTTCGTCATCGCGCCGTGGTCGTGATGGTGCATGTGTCCAGCCATCGCATCGGCGCCGTGGTCGGACAGCTGAGCGTCGAACCACTGGTGCAGTGCCGCCACCAGCTTCGCGTCCGCGGTGCGGTAGGTCAGCTCGGCACCGGCATCCACATCCTTGTAGTCGATGGCGACCTGGCCGGGCTTGGCCGCCTTCAGGTCCGCCAGCCCCGGCATCTCGGCGCCATGGATGTGTGTCGGCCCGGAGAAGTCGCCTTTGAGGAACTGGGTCTGGATTTCGCGCAGGTGCTCGCGCACGAGCTTCACCTGCTGCGCATCCGCGGCGTTCTTGGCGACCACGCGTTGGACGCCACCCTCCGCAGTCTTGGTGAAGATGTGGGTTGTCGCCTTCAGGCTGAACGGCATCACGTCGGCGCCGAGCTTCGCGACCTCGGCTTGCCGCTGGGCGTCGGCCGCGACTGCGCAGAGGGAGGTGCCGGCGGTCATGCAAACGATCAGGGGTAGGGCGAATTTCTTCATCAATCGGCTCCGGCGGGTTCGAGGTCCCAGTGCGTTCGGCGTACACCGACGCCATTCAGCCCGGATGGTGACGTGCTGCGTGCAATCTGCATATGATTTCAGTCATACGGCTTGGCACACTCAACGTACGAGGCGCAGGACCATCCCCTCCCGCTCGATCGCGCCCTCGCGCTCCAACGTGGCGAGCGTCCGGTAGAGGGCTTCGTGGGTGAGACCGAGGATGCGAGCCAAGTCCTTGAGCGTGCCCTGCACCTTGACCTCGCATCGAGGTCCCCGTCCCTCCGAGACCAGCAGGTGTCGCACCCGTTCGGATGCGCTCTTCAGCGACAGTCGCTCGACCCGAGTCCTCACTGTGCGTAGCTGGCGCGCCAGCAGGCTCATCCATTGCCTGGCGAACTCACGGTCAGTATCGAGTAGCTGCTTCAACGCCGCTGAGGGGCATTGCAGCAGTTCGCTCGATTGGCTGACCACGGCATCGCAGTGGTAGCGTGGGCTGTCGAGCGACGCCTCTGCGAAAAGCTCGCCTGCGCGCGCATCGTGCAGCAGCACTTCCTCGCCAGCCCGCCCGAACCTCACCAGGCGCACGGCGCCAGACTCGACGTAGTAGACCGAGTGCGTGGGCGTGCCCGACCTGAAGACCGTCTCGCCGGCGTCGTAGCTGACCCGCGTGCACCGATCGAGCAAGGCGGCTGGAACGCCCTGTGCCTTTCCTGGCGAGTTCACCGCGAATACTCGAACCTGCAGGCGCAGCAAACGAACTGCTGCAAGTGTGCCCCAAGGGGTCGTATGGACATGGACGTTGGTGTTGCTCTCGACAAGCCGGAACTGGTCTTCGCTCGTCGAATGCGGAAACGCATATTTTCGCCTGTATGCTCGATAAAGGAGTCCAAGATGGCGCCTGATCCAAGCACCCCCGCCGGGAGTGGAACAGAACCGAACACCTTGCTGCGTCGCCTCCTCGGAGGCATGTCTATATTCACTTTGCTGATGACCGTGCCTCAGGTCCTAACCATTTGGGTCGGACACAAGGCAGACGGCGTATCTGTCGTGTCATGGAGCGCGTATCTGCTGTCAGCGATCTCTTGGTTCTGGTTCGGCTTGCAGCAGCGGGACAAGAACATCTACCTACCCTGCGTGGGCTGGGTCGTTCTCGATGGCGCTGTAATTGCTGGCGCACTTGTCTACGGGTAGTGCCACGGTGCACTGGCCGAGCCCGCGCGTGCCAACACAGATGGGGTAGGCGCGGTGCCCGCCATGGCCAACCCGCGTACCGACATCGAGGTCACCGCGCGCAAGCCCAGTGGGCACGGTGGTCATTGAGCCGCAGGCAACGGAAAGGAATGACATGAGATCGATCAAAGCATCGCTGCTGCTGCTCATTGGCACGGCCTTTTCGAGCGCCACCGTCGCACACGAAGGGGCTGACCATGACAACAAGACTGGTGCAGTCAGAAAAGAGCAGAAGGCGTGGGGCATCGCCGGCGACGCCAAGTCGGCCAAGCGCACCGTGCAAGTCACGATGAGCGACAGCATGCGCTTCATGCCCGACACCCTCACGGTGCGGAGCGGCGAAACGGTGCGGCTCGTCCTTCGCAACGAGGGCAATCAGTTGCACGAGTTCGTGCTCGGCACCAAGAAGGAGCTCGAAGAGCACGCCGCGCTGATGGTGAAGTTCCCGAACATGGAGCACAACGAGCCGTACATGGTCCACGTGCCGGCCGGTAAGACCGGCGAGATCGTCTGGACCTTCAACCGTGCCGGTGAATTCGACTTCGCCTGTCTGATCCCAGGCCACTACCAGGCCGGCATGGTCGGCAAGGTCTCCGTGTCCACGAAATGAGCGCCGTACCGCGCCAACACCCAAGGAAAAGTAGTGGCCGAAACCAGACTGCGCCGTGAGTGCTGGGGCGTCGAGTTGTGTGGGGCGAGGCTGTTGCGTTGTGTCGTCACTCGTCGCAAGCCAGAATTGCATTGAGAAATTGATCTTGCGCAAGGACGTCGCCGTGCAGAGGGATAGCCTGCAAATAGAGGTGTTTGCCTCGTGTTTGCTTTCCGCACTGATAGCCGCCGTCAGCGTCACACTGTTTGGGTGATGTTGGCGGCATGGCTGTTCGCGCTGACAGCGGCGGTGATCAACGCGTGTGTGCTGAACATACCGAACACGGCGACACGTGGGTTGACTGCAGATTTCTCGCGGGTGCTCGCTGACACCGAGCACCACGAGGGCGGGCCTACTACCCATCACCAGCATGGGCAGAACGGCGCCAACGACAGTTGCCTGAAATTCTGCGATGACGAGTCGTCGGCACTGTCCAAGGGCAACACGTCGTACAACCCCGATGCGGTCGCTGCCCTCGTGGCCGTCGTGCAATTGCCCGGCGCAGTCGTTCCGGTCACCCGTGACGGAACTGGCCTGTCGCTGCGGCGGCCAACCGCCCAGGGCCCGCCGTTGGTCATTCGCCTGCTGCGTCTGACCCTGTAGATCCTCTTGCCAAGCCGCCGGCGGGACACGCTCCCGTTCCCGGCGGCTTGCGCGCTGCGGGTCCGATTGCGGCACCCGCTGAGTCGCGGCCACCTCTCGCCTCGATTCCCGTGACAAGAGCGCATTGCACTCGCCGATCAGGACACCAACCATGGAAGACCTCCGACCTCACGACGATCCACCAACACCGTTTTGGCGCTCGCACTTCGGCCTTGGTTGGTTGGGTGCTGGGCTACAAGGGCCTCGGCGGCGATCCGCACTGCGGCGTCTCTCACCTGCTGAGCTTCGTGTTCATCGGCGGCGCGTTCTGGTTGCTGTCGACCGCGTGGAATGTGTGCGGTACCACGCGCAACGTCGGCAGGCACTGGCAGACCAAGGCCCCTATGCGCGCATCCGGCCCAGTGGCAGATCGTCATGAGCAACTTGCCTCGCTCTAGCCGTCTCGACCGACAGCGTGGGTCGGATGCCACTGCCACTGCACGGCCCCGTCGGCGCCGCTGTTCCATCGCCGCCCCAGCATCGTTTCGGCGCGTGCTGGGGCTCGTTGAGCGTCTCATCGAATTGCGCATTGATTTCGCAGGCGCGACCCCGAGGGACGGAAAGTCTTGCAGCCGATCTGTCTTCAAAGGAGATGCACCATGAACGTGAACTTCAAATCGTCGCGGCGTATCGCATCGCTGCTCTTGCTGAGCGCCGCATTGGCCAGTTGCGCCTCGGGTCCGTTCGCACCGGCGCAGGATCCGGTGCAGCGAGTCGAGGCTGCGCGCACCTCTAGCGATCACCAGGCGCTGGCGACGTACTACGACCAGCAAGCCGCGGCTGCCCGCGCATCGGCTGCGGAGCATCGCAAGATGGGCAGTAGCTATTCGGGGATGTACGCCGGTGGACGGGGTGGCGCGAGCATGTCCGCCCACTGCAACGCAATCGTTCGTGACCAAGAGAGCATTGCGATGGAGTACGAGGCCATGGCCGCGGGCCACCGCCAAATGGCGGCGCAGGCAAAGCCTTGATTGGGCAAGGCATGGCTGATGAATCGGCAATGTGAACAGCCGACGCGCTACTCAACCAGGATGCCTCGAGCGCATCAGCGCACAGGAGCAACCGATGTCCAGGTCACGTGACTCCATCCGCAACACCCTGGCGCTGTGCACAGCCGCCATTGCGATCGGCCTCGTCGCCGCGCCGTCCCTGCTGACTGCGCAGACCCGCACGAGCGCTGTGGCGCCGCTGTCGTCGTCCGACCACGGCGTCACCATCGAGGTCACGCCCAAGTCGATCGGACCCGGCGCTCGCCTCTGGGAATTCGGCATCCAGCTGCACACGCACAGCTCCGGCGTCAGCGACGACCTCACCCAGAGCGCGGTGCTCGTGACCGACGATGGCCGGACGCTCAAACCTCTGAGCTGGAGTGACACCAAGCTGGGCCCTCATCGCGAGGGCGTCCTGAGCTTCGAGGCACCTGCACCCGTGCCGCGAGCGTTCGAACTCAGGATCACGCGGCCAGGGGAAGAGGCTCCGCGCAGCTTCCGGTGGCAGCTCTGAACGATCAGGAGATAACCATGACTTCACCGAAAACGCTCGTTCCCCTGTTCGTCGCCTCGATTCTTGCCGCCGCATTCGGCGCCTGGGCAGCAACACCCACCAAGGCCGACGAACATGCAGCCCACCACCCGGAGGCCTCTGCTTCGGCCCCCGTGACCGCGATGGACGAACGGATGTAGGCGATGCGCGAAATGCGCGACAAGATGGCTAGCGCGAAGACCCCTGAAGAGCGCCAGGCGCTGATGGCCGATCACATGTCGGCTATGGAGGGCGGCATGCAGATGATGAAGTCCATGTCCGAGATGTCCGGCATGGGAGGTATGGGAGGCATGGACGCGATGGCGGACAAGAGCGGCAAGCCGAATATGGGCCCCAAGCCGGGCACGAAAGGCATGCCAGCCGACATGGCCAAGCAGCACCAGATGATGGAACGTCGCATGGACATGATGCAGACGATGATGGAAATGATGATGCAGCGCATGCCAGCATTTTTGGGAGATCCCAGTGGCTCCGGAATTCGACATGAAGAAGGTAACGACGCCACTCTTGCTTTACATGCTGGGCAAGGAACTGCGATTCCCCAGATTGTTCCTGCTGCGCTGCAAGCTAACGCTCGGTCGATTCAGGAAGACCATCGACAAGCGATTTCCGGCAGAGTTGATCGATCTCGCCGCCTTGCCGGCCTGGGTCTATCTAGACCTCAGGCGGCGCATCGGCCAAGACAGGGCATTCGAGATCATGCGTGTCGCGCTCCTGACTGGCGGGACGGCTTCGCAGAACCTGCAGTTCGATACCGTTCACAAGAAGAGAACCTTCCAGAACTTCTCGCAGCTCGAGATCGAGAACAACCGCACTGGCCTGGTTCGCTGGAACACGATGGAAGTCGTCGAGCGTTCGGCCCGGCGCTTCGAAATCAAGATCACGCGCTGCATGTTCCATGAATTTGCAATCTCCGTGGGCATCCCGGAGCTGACGCCGGTCGTCTGCCAGATCGACAACGCCATGTTCAATTCCTACTTGCCGGACGAAATGACATTCGATCGCGGCTTGATGGGAGGCAGGATTGCGGACGGCAGGCGTGAGTGCAATTTCGTGTGGGAGTTGCATCAGCAACCCGATCAGGCCGCTGGAGGCGTTGATGGCTGATCAACCTGACACTTTGGAGAACAGAATATGCGAAGACTACAGACAGTCCTTGTTGTCACTCTGGCGCTGACACTTACCGGGTGCGGCTACAACACCTTTCAGAGCGGCGACGAGCAGATCAAGGCGAGCTGGTCCGAGGTCATCAACCAATACCAGCGTCGGGCAGATCTGGTGCCCAACCTCGTCGCGACGGTCAAGGGCGAGGCGAAGTTCGAGCAGGACACGCTGACCAAAGTGATCGAAGCACGCGCCAAGGCCACGTCCATCCAGGTCACGCCGGAGCTGATCAACGATCCTGCGGCCTTCCAGAGATTCCAGGCCGCTCAGGGTGAGTTGACCGGCGCACTTTCAAGGCTGATGGTCGTGTCCGAGAACTATCCGACCCTGCGAGCGAACCAGGGCTTTCGCGATCTGTCGGCGCAGCTGGAAGGCACCGAGAACCGCATCACGGTGGCGCGCAACCGCTACATCAAGTCGGTGCAGGACTACAACGTGACAGTGCGGTCGTTCCCGTCCAATCTGACGGCGATGGTGATGGGCTACAAGGAGAAGCCCAACTTCACCGTGGACAACGAAAAGGAAATCTCCAAGCCGCCCAGCGTCACGTTCGATACCGCTGCGGCCAAGCCCGCCGGCTCTGCGTCGGGGGCGTCCAAGTGATCACAGGCAGGACTACCAGTGGCATCGGCAGGACATTGCTGCTGGCATGGGCACTCGGCTGGTCCGCCCCGGCCGCTGCGCAGACGCCGGTGCCGCCGCTGACGGGGCATGTCACCGACCGAGACCGGCACGCTCACTTCGGAGCAGCGGGCCACCCTTGAGCAGACGCTGGCAGCGTTCGAAGCCCGCAAAGGCAGCCAGCTCGCGGTGCTGATCGTCGCCTCGACAGCCCCTGAAGAGATCGAGCAATTCGCTTTGCGGGTCGCCGAGCAATGGAAGCTCGGACGCAAGAAGATCGATGACGGCGCGATCCTCGTCGTCGCGAAGACCGATCGCGCCGTCCGCATCGAGGTGGGATACGGCCTGGAGGGGCGCTCAACGAGTCCCCCACCAGCAAGCGCATCATCAGCGAGGTCATCCTGCCACGGTTCAAGGAGCAGGACTTCTTCGGGGGCATCGGCGCCGGAGTCGATCGGATCATCCGCGTCGTCGACGGGGAGCCCTTGCCGGAGCCGAGCAATGCTCCGGCCATGGGCATCGGCAATGTCCAGTACGCCGGTGCTCATCATTCTCGCCCTCGCGGTGGGCGGCGTGCTGCGTGCCGCTCTCGGCAGGGTTCCCGGCTCGCTGGTGACGGGGGGCGTCGTCGCGGTGATTGCCTGGTTCGTCGTGCTATCGATGGCTTTGGTCGCCGGGTTGATCGCACTCTTCGTCACGCTGCTTGGAGGCGGCATGGGGGGCCGCGCGTTGGGCGGTCTGGGTGGCTACTACGGAGGAGGCGGCCGAGGCGGGTCCGGCGGCGGTGGATTCAGCGGCGGCGGTGGCGGCTTCGGCGGCGGCGGCGCGTCTGGGAAGGTGGTGAGCACGAAGATCAAACGAATTGTGGCACTTGCTGACGACACACGGCCAAGTCGCGCGGGCCTTCCCCGCAGCACGCTGAACGCGATCGAGAGGGCGATCAAGGCCGCCGAGACCGCACATGCCGGAGAAATCCGGTTCGTGGTTGAGGGGGCTCTCGATGGGGATGCCGCTGTTCAGGATCAGTCGCCGAGGGAACGGGCGATCGATCTCTTCGCGCGGTTGCGCGTGGGACACCGAGCACAACAACGGCCTGTTGATCTACCTGTCGCTCGCCGATCGGGCGGTCGAGGTCGTGGCCGATCGCGGGATCGACCCGCCAAGGTGGGCGCTGACGAATGGGGCAAGGTTTGCCGGCAGATGGAGGCAGCCTTCAGGCAAGCGAACTATGAAGGCGGCGTGGTCAGTGGCATCCAGGCGGTGGCGCAGCATCTTGCAATGCACTTTCCCGCTGACGGTCACACCAGAAGTGAACTGCCGGACAAGCCAGTGGTGATTTGAGCTTACCTTCACATGATGGCAGGGTCTATCTTTCCTTCGATTGGCGGGAGGGTCGCTGCTTGTTCGGTCCCTGCAGATCTACAAGGAGCGCTGACATGTCATCGAACACGAATCTCTTCCGTCGTCGTCGATGGGCCGCTGCCACGTCGCGTTCTCGTGATCGCCGCGCTCATGACCGCCCTGATCGTCGCCTTCTTCGTCCTGCGCGAGCACTGGGACACGTAGCAGGCTACTGGCCCTACCTGTTGTTGCTGGCGTGTCCCGTGATGCATCTGTTCCATGGACATGGCGGGCATGGTCACCACGGCGGGCACCGCACCGGCGGCGATCGGCCGGCTGAGAGCGATGTACGATGGACATGCGGAAGCGCACCCCGACGCTGGCCAAGAAGGTCACCATCACCACCCGAATCCGCCCGCGGAGTCTGCCGCGCTGAAGGATCCAGTCGTGGTATTACTGGTGAATTCCAACATTCGCCGCACCATCTCGAGCATGCGGGCCGCCAGTACTTCTTCTGCGGCGCGAAGTGCAAGGCCAAGTTCGCGGCCGAGCCCGCGAAATTCGTCCAGCACGCTGCCGACGCGCCACTTCCCAGACCCGCAGTGGCCGAGCCGGTGCCCGAGCCGTAGGGCGCAATCGTCACACGTGCCCGATGCACCCCGAGATCCGGCAGAACCGTCCGGGCAACTGCCCCAAGTGCGGAATGACCTTGGAGCCCGTGCTGCCCGAGTTGGGGAGAACCGGGAACCCGCAGCTTGTGGATTTTCAACGACGCTTCTCGGTGGACGCTGCCTCTGACGGCGATCGTCACCGTGTTGGCGATGTTCGGTCACCGGTTGGGCTGGTTCGGGATGGCTATCGAAAGCTGGATCGAACTCGTACGACGCCGCCAATCGCGCTCTGGGCCGGTGCGCCTTTCTTCGTCCGCGGCGCGCAGTCGATCGTCAACCGAGTGCCGACATGTGGACGCTGATCGGCCTGGGCACTGTCGCCGCTTTCCTCTACAGCGTGGTGGCTACCGTCGCTCTGCGGAAATGTTCCCTGACTCGTTCATCTCGATGGGCCGGGTCGCGGTGTATTTCGAAGCGGCGGCGGTGATCATCTCGCTGACGCTGCTCGGGCAGATCCTGGAGTCGAAGGCGCGCTCCCAGACCTCGGCGGCGATCAAGTCACTGCTCGGGCTGGCACCGAAAACAGCGCGCGCCGCATTGCCGCTGATGGCAGCGAAGCGGACGTTCCGCTTGCTCATGTGCACGTGGGCGATCTGCTTCGCGTGCGACCAGGCGAAAAAGTGCCAGTCGACGGCATCGTCGTCGAGGGCAGCAGTGCGGTGGACGAATCCATGCTGACCGGCTAGCTGCTGCCGGTGACCAAGCGCGCGGGACAAGTCATCGGCGCCACGATGAACATGTAAGTGGTGCCCTGGGCGATGCGCTCGGAGCACGTGGGCGCGGCCACCGTGCTCGCGCAGATCGTGCAGATGGTCGCGCTGGCGTAGCAGCGCTCGCGCGGACCGATGCAACGCATGGCCGACACCGTGGCCGGTTATTTCGTCATGGTTGTCGTCGCCATCGCATTGCTCACTTTCTTTGCGTGGGGATGGTTCGGGCCGGAGCCCAGCTGGGTCTATGGCTTGGTCAATGCGGTGGCCGTTCTGATCATCGCCTGTCCCGTGCCTGGGCTTGGCCACACCGATGTCGATCATGGTCGCCACCGGCCGCGGCGCGACGAGCGGTGTGCTGTTCCGCGATGCGGCGGCGATCGAGAACCTGCGCAAGATCGACACATTGATCGTCGACAAGACGGGCACCCTCACCGAGGGGCACCCCAGCTTCGAGCGCGCCATCGGTAAGGCCGGGATTCTCCGAGGGTGACGTGCTGCGCCTGGCCGCCAGCCTCGATCAAGGCAGTGAGCATCCCCTGGCCGCGGCCATCGTCGCTGCGGCGAGAGATCGTGGACTGGCTCTCGACAAGCCGGACCAATTCGACTCCGAGTCCGGCATCGGTGTCCGCGGCACCGTTGCTAACAAGTCGCCGCGCTGGGCAACACCACCTTGATGCAGCAACTGGGTGTTGAGCGCGTCCGCGCTCGCCACGCAGGCCGAGGGGCTGCGCGCGCAGGGCGCCAGCGTGATGCATTTCGGCCGTCGACGGCCGGCTCGCGGGTTTGCTGGCAGTGTCCGACCCCATCAAAGCGAACAACGTCCGATGCGCTGGTGGTGCTGCGCAAGGCCGGGTTGCGCATCGTGATGGCCACCGGCGATGGCCTGACCACGGCGCGTGCGGTCGGGCAACGTCTAGGCATCGACGAGGTGCACGGTGAGGCGAAACCCGCCGACAAACTCAAGCTCGTCGAGAAGCTGCAGGCCGAGGGTCGGCGCGTCGCGATGGCCGGCGATGGCATCGACGATGCACCTGCGCTGGCGCGTGCCGACGTCGGCATCGCCATGGGCACTGGCACCGACGTGGCGATGAACAGCGCGCAGCTCACGTTGGTCAAGGGCGACCTGCGCGGCATCGCGACGGCGCGCGCGCTGTCGGTTGGTGATGGTCGCCAACATGAAGCAGAACCTGGCCTTTGCCTTCGTCTACAACGCGCTGGGCGTGCCGCTGGCGGCCGGCGTGCTGTTTCCCTTCACTGGCTGGCTGCTGTCGCCGATGATCGCGGCGCTGGCGATGAGCCTGAGTTCGGTGTCGGTCATCAGCAACGCGCTGCGCCTGCGCGGCGTGACCCTCCGGCAAGGTTGACAGTGGGCTGACGTCTTGTGGATATCGTCGCGCACACCTTGTGGGCCGCTGGTGTCGACGGTGCTGCGTCGCCGCTGCTGGGTGGTCGCACCGAACACGATGGCCGCTACCGTCGGCTTGGCCGCGTTGCCGGATGTCCTGCATCTACTACCCATCGTGCTGTGGTGGGTGTTTGGCGACGGAACGTTCCGGGTCGTGAAGGTGTATGCCGTCGCGATGCCGGGCCACGAGCCCGCGCTGCCGCCCATGGTCCAGTCCTCGTCGCACCACCTGCATTGCGTCATGCACAGCGCGATCGTGGCCGCAGCGGTGACGTTGCTGCTCACGCCGTGCGGCACACGCTGTGGATACCGCTGCTCGGCTGGCGGTCGCACATCGTCATCGACGTGTTCACGCATTCGGCGGACTACTACGCCGCCCCGGTGCTGTACCCGATCACCGAGTGCGGCTTCAATGGCATCGCCTGGAATACGCCGTGGTTCATGGGCCTCAACTACGCGGTACTCGCTGCCGTCGGTCTGCTGGCTTGTGTTGAGCAAGGGAGGCAGCCATGAGAGCTGAGGGACTATCCGCTTCATCACCGCAGCGAGGTCGTCGTCGCTGCCGACCCAAACACCGTGTTTACCAGGCCGACGATCACCGCCGGTTGGCCAGCCATGGAGAGACCGTCGCTGATGACCGCTGGCTCTTCGATGCACATCGAGACGGATTCACTGGGCGGGCAGGCCGTCGGGTCGGTGATCCGAATGACTGGGCGCGTACTCGGTGTGATCTTGCGCTCGATGAAGTCGTCA
>CAVZEK010000033.1:0-30613 GCA_963774185.1 uncultured beta proteobacterium | reverse complement strand
CGAGTCGTCGGCACTGTCCAAGGGCAACACGTCGTACAACCCCGATGCGGTCGCTGCCCTCGTGGCCGTCGTGCAATTGCTCGGCGCAGTCGTTCCGGTCACCCGTGACGGAACTGGCCTGTCGCTGCGGCGGCCAACCGCCCAGGGCCCGCCGTTGGTCATTCGCCTGCTGCGTCTGACCCTGTAGATCCTCTTGCCAAGCCGCCGGCGGGACACGCTCCCGTTCCCGGCGGCTTGCGCGCTGCGGGTCCGATTGCGGCACCCGCTGAGTCGCGGCCACCTCTCGCCTCGATTCCCGTGACAAGAGCGCATTGCACTCGCCGATCAGGACACCAACCATGGAAGACCTCCGACCTCACGACGATCCACCAACACCGTTTCGGCGCTCGCACTTCGGCCTTGGTTGGTTGGGTGCTGGGCTACAAGGGCCTCGGCGGCGATCCGCACTGCGGCGTCTCTCACCTGCTGAGCTTCGTGTTCATCGGCGGCGCGTTCTGGTTGCTGTCGACCGCGTGGAATGTGTGCGGTACCACGCGCAACGTCGGCAGGCACTGGCAGACCAAGGCCCCTATGCGCGCATCCGGCCCAGTGGCAGATCGTCATGAGCAACTTGCCTCGCTCTAGCCGTCTCGACCGACAGCGTGGGTCGGATGCCACTGCCACTGCACGGCCCCGTCGGCGCCGCTGTTCCATCGCCGCCCCAGCATCGTTTCGGCGCGTGCTGGGGCTCGTTGAGCGTCTCATCGAATTGCGCATTGATTTCGCAGGCGCGACCCCGAGGGACGGAAAGTCTTGCAGCCGATCTGTCTTCAAAGGAGATGCACCATGAACGTGAACTTCAAATCGTCGCGGCGTATCGCATCGCTGCTCTTGCTGAGCGCCGCATTGGCCAGTTGCGCCTCGGGTCCGTTCGCACCGGCGCAGGATCCGGTGCAGCGAGTCGAGGCTGCGCGCACCTCTAGCGATCACCAGGCGCTGGCGACGTACTACGACCAGCAAGCCGCGGCTGCCCGCGCATCGGCTGCGGAGCATCGCAAGATGGGCAGTAGCTATTCGGGGATGTACGCCGGTGGACGGGGTGGCGCGAGCATGTCCGCCCACTGCAACGCAATCGTTCGTGACCAAGAGAGCATTGCGATGGAGTACGAGGCCATGGCCGCGGGCCACCGCCAAATGGCGGCGCAGGCAAAGCCTTGATTGGGCAAGGCATGGCTGATGAATCGGCAATGTGAACAGCCGACGCGCTACTCAACCAGGATGCCTCGAGCGGATCAGCGCACAGGAGCAACCGATGTCCAGGTCACGTGACTCCATCCGCAACACCCTGGCGCTGTGCACAGCCGCCATTGCGATCGGCCTCGTCGCCGCGCCGTCCCTGCTGACTGCGCAGACCCGCACGAGCGCTGTGGCGCCGCTGTCGTCGTCCGACCACGGCGTCACCATCGAGGTCACGCCCAAGTCGATCGGACCCGGCGCTCGCCTCTGGGAATTCGGCATCCAGCTGCACACGCACAGCTCCGGCGTCAGCGACGACCTCACCCAGAGCGCGGTGCTCGTGACCGACGATGGCCGGACGCTCAAACCTCTGAGCTGGAGTGACACCAAGCTGGGCCCTCGTCGCGAGGGCGTCCTGAGCTTCGAGGCACCTGCACCCGTGCCGCGAGCGTTCGAACTCAGGATCACGCGGCCAGGGGAAGAGGCTCCGCGCAGCTTCCGGTGGCAGCTCTGAACGATCAGGAGATAACCATGACTTCACCGAAAACGCTCGTTCCCCTGTTCGTCGCCTCGATTCTTGCCGCCGCATTCGGCGCCTGGGCAGCAACACCCACCAAGGCCGACGAACATGCAGCCCACCACCCGGAGGCCTCTGCTTCGGCCCCCGTGACCGCGATGGACGAACGGATGTAGGCGATGCGCGAAATGCGCGACAAGATGGCTAGCGCGAAGACCCCTGAAGAGCGCCAGGCGCTGATGGCCGATCACATGTCGGCTATGGAGGGCGGCATGCAGATGATGAAGTCCATGTCCGAGATGTCCGGCATGGGAGGTATGGGAGGCATGGACGCGATGGCGGACAAGAGCGGCAAGCCGAATATGGGCCCCAAGCCGGGCACGAAAGGCATGCCAGCCGACATGGCCAAGCAGCACCAGATGATGGAACGTCGCATGGACATGATGCAGACGATGATGGAAATGATGATGCAGCGCATGCCAGCATTTTTGGGAGATCCCAGTGGCTCCGGAATTCGACATGAAGAAGGTAACGACGCCACTCTTGCTTTACATGCTGGGCAAGGAACTGCGATTCCCCAGATTGTTCCTGCTGCGCTGCAAGCTAACGCTCGGTCGATTCAGGAAGACCATCGACAAGCGATTTCCGGCAGAGTTGATCGATCTCGCCGCCTTGCCGGCCTGGGTCTATCTAGACCTCAGGCGGCGCATCGGCCAAGACAGGGCATTCGAGATCATGCGTGTCGCGCTCCTGACTGGCGGGACGGCTTCGCAGAACCTGCAGTTCGATACCGTTCACAAGAAGAGAACCTTCCAGAACTTCTCGCAGCTCGAGATCGAGAACAACCGCACTGGCCTGGTTCGCTGGAACACGATGGAAGTCGTCGAGCGTTCGGCCCGGTGCTTCGAAATCAAGATCACGCGCTGCATGTTCCATGAATTTGCAATCTCCGTGGGCATCCCGGAGCTGACGCCGGTCGTCTGCCAGATCGACAACGCCATGTTCAATTCCTACTTGCCGGACGAAATGACATTCGATCGCGGCTTGATGGGAGGCAGGATTGCGGACGGCAGGCGTGAGTGCAATTTCGTGTGGGAGTTGCATCAGCAACCCGATCAGGCCGCTGGAGGCGTTGATGGCTGATCAACCTGACACTTTGGAGAACAGAATATGCGAAGACTACAGACAGTCCTTGTTGTCACTCTGGCGCTGACACTTACCGGGTGCGGCTACAACACCTTTCAGAGCGGCGACGAGCAGATCAAGGCGAGCTGGTCCGAGGTCATCAACCAATACCAGCGTCGGGCAGATCTGGTGCCCAACCTCGTCGCGACGGTCAAGGGCGAGGCGAAGTTCGAGCAGGACACGCTGACCAAAGTGATCGAAGCACGCGCCAAGGCCACGTCCATCCAGGTCACGCCGGAGCTGATCAACGATCCTGCGGCCTTCCAGAGATTCCAGGCCGCTCAGGGTGAGTTGACCGGCGCACTTTCAAGGCTGATGGTCGTGTCCGAGAACTATCCGACCCTGCGAGCGAACCAGGGCTTTCGCGATCTGTCGGCGCAGCTGGAAGGCACCGAGAACCGCGTCACGGTGGCGCGCAACCGCTACATCAAGTCGGTGCAGGACTACAACGTGACAGTGCGGTCGTTCCCGTCCAATCTGACGGCGATGGTGATGGGCTACAAGGAGAAGCCCAACTTCACCGTGGACAACGAAAAGGAAATCTCCAAGCCGCCCAGCGTCACGTTCGATACCGCTGCGGCCAAGCCCGCCGGCTCTGCGTCGGGGGCGTCCAAGTGATCACAGGCAGGACTACCAGTGGCATCGGCAGGACATTGCTGCTGGCATGGGCACTCGGCTGGTCCGCCCCGGCCGCTGCGCAGACGCCGGTGCCGCCGCTGACGGGGCATGTCACCGACCAGACCGGCACGCTCACTTCGGAGCAGCGGGCCACCCTTGAGCAGACGCTGGCAGCGTTCGAAGCCCGCAAAGGCAGCCAGCTCGCGGTGCTGATCGTCGCCTCGACAGCCCCTGAAGAGATCGAGCAATTCGCTTTGCGGGTCGCCGAGCAATGGAAGCTCGGACGCAAGAAGATCGATGACGGCGCGATCCTCGTCGTCGCGAAGACCGATCGCGCCGTCCGCATCGAGGTGGGATACGGCCTGGAGGGGGCGCTCAACGATCTCACCAGCAAGCGCATCATCAGCGAGGTCATCCTGCCACGGTTCAAGGAGCAGGACTTCTTCGGGGGCATCGGCGCCGGAGTCGATCGGATCATCCGCGTCGTCGACGGGGAGCCCTTGCCGGAGCCGAGCAATGCGCCGGCCATGGGCATCGGCAATGTCCAGCAGTACGCGCCGGTGCTCATCATTCTCGCCCTCGCGGTGGGCGGCGTGCTGCGTGCCGCTCTCGGCAGGGTTCCCGGCTCGCTGGTGACGGGGGGCGTCGTCGCGGTGATTGCCTGGTTCGTCGTTGGCGCGATATCGATGGCTTTGGTCGCCGGGTTGATCGCACTCTTCGTCACGCTGCTTGGAGGCGGCATGGGGGGCCGCGCGTTGGGCGGTCTGGGTGGCTACTACGGAGGAGGCGGCCGAGGCGGGTCCGGCGGCGGTGGATTCAGCGGCGGCGGTGGCGGCTTCGGCGGCGGCGGCGCGTCGGGAAGGTGGTGAGCATGAAGATCAAACGAATTGTGCGGCACTGGCTGACGACACACGGCCAAGTCGCGCGGGCCTTCCCCCGCAGCACGCTGAACGCGATCGAGAGGGCGATCAAGGCCGCCGAGACCGCACATGCCGGAGAAATCCGGTTCGTGGTCGAGGGGGCTCTCGATGGGATGCCGCTGTTCAGGGATCAGTCGCCGAGGGAACGGGCGATCGATCTCTTCGCGCGGTTGCGCGTGTGGGACACGGAGCACAACAACGGCCTGTTGATCTACCTGTTGCTCGCCGATCGGGCGGTCGAGGTCGTGGCCGATCGCGGGATTCACGCCAAGGTGGGCGCTGACGAATGGGGCAAGGTTTGCCGGCAGATGGAGGCAGCCTTCAGGCAAGCGAACTATGAAGGCGGCGTGGTCAGTGGCATCCAGGCGGTGGCGCAGCATCTTGCAATGCACTTTCCCGCTGACGGTCACACCAGAAGTGAACTGCCGGACAAGCCAGTGGTGATTTGAGCTTGACCTTCACATGATGGCAGGGTCTATCTTTCCTTCGATTGGCGGGAGGTCGCCGCTCGTTCGGTCCCTGCACACTGACAAGGAGCGCTGACATGTCTATCGAACACGAATCTCTTCCGTCGTCGTCCGACGGGCCGCTGCCACGTCGCGCTCTCGTGATCGCCGCGCTCATGACCGCCCTGATCGTCGCCTTCTTCGTCCTGCGCGAGCACTGGGGACACGTAGCAGGCTACTGGCCCTACCTGTTGTTGCTGGCGTGTCCCGTGATGCATCTGTTCCATGGACATGGCGGGCATGGTCACCACGGCGGGCACCGCACCGGCGGCGATCGGCCGGCTGAGAGCGAATGACCATGGACATGCGGAAGCGCACCCACGCTGGCCAAGAAGGTCACCATCACCACCCGAATCCGCCCGCGGAGTCTGCCGCGCTGAAGGATCCAGTCTGTGGCATGACGGTGACTGAACATTCGCCGCACCATCTCGAGCACGCGGGCCGCCAGTACTTCTTCTGCGGCGCGAAGTGCAAGGCCAAGTTCGCGGCCGAGCCCGCGAAATTCGTCCAGCACGCTGCCGACGCGCCACTTCCCAGACCCGCAGTGGCCGAGCCGGTGCCCGAGCCGCAGGCCGGCACCGTCTACACGTGCCCGATGCACCCCGAGATCCGGCAGAACCGTCCGGGCAACTGCCCCAAGTGCGGAATGACCTTGGAGCCCGTGCTGCCCGAGTTGGGGGAGACCGGGAACCCGGAGCTCGTGGATTTTCAACGACGCTTCTGGTGGACGCTGCCTCTGACGGCGATCGTCACCGTGTTGGCGATGTTCGGTCACCGGTTGGGCTGGTTCGCAATGGCCACCCAAAGCTGGATCGAACTCGTACTCACGCTGCCAATCGCGCTCTGGGCCGGTGCGCCTTTCTTCGTCCGCGGCGCGCAGTCGATCGTCAACCGCAGCCCCAACATGTGGACGCTGATCGGCCTGGGCACTGTCGCCGCTTTCCTCTACAGCGTGGTGGCTACCGTCGCTCCGCAAATGTTCCCTGACTCGTTCATCTCGATGGGCCGGGTCGCGGTGTATTTCGAAGCGGCGGCGGTGATCATCTCGCTGACGCTGCTCGGGCAGATCCTGGAGTTGAAGGCGCGCTCCCAGACCTCGGCGGCGATCAAGTCACTGCTCGGGCTGGCACCGAAAACAGCGCGCCGCATTGCCGCTGATGGCAGCGAAGCGGACGTTCCGCTTGCTCATGTGCACGTCGGCGATCTGCTTCGCGTGCGACCAGGCGAAAAAGTGCCAGTCGACGGCATCGTCGTCGAGGGCAGCAGTGCGGTGGACGAATCCATGCTGACCGGCGAGCCGCTGCCGGTGACCAAGCGCGCGGGAGACAAGCTCATCGGCGCCACGATGAACACCAGCGGCGCCCTGGTGATGCGCTCGGAGCACGTCGGCGCGGCCACCGTGCTCGCGCAGATCGTGCAGATGGTCGCGCTGGCGCAGCGCTCGCGCGCGCCGATGCAACGCATGGCCGACACCGTGGCCGGTTATTTCGTCATCGGTGTCGTCGCCATCGCGTTGCTGACCTTCTTTGCGTGGGGACTGGTTCGGGCCGGAGCCCAGCTGGGTCTACGGCTTGGTCAATGCGGTGGCCGTGCTGATCATCGCCTGCCCCTGTGCCCTGGGCTTGGCCACACCGATGTCGATCATGGTCGCCACCGGCCGCGGCGCGACGAGCGGTGTGCTGTTCCGCGACGCGGCGGCGATCGAGAACCTGCGCAAGATCGACACATTGATCGTCGACAAGACCGGCACCCTCACCGAGGGGCACGCCCAGCTTCGAGCGCGCCATCGGTGCAGCGGGATTCTCCGAGGATGACGTGCTGCGCCTGGCCGCCAGTCTCGATCAAGGCAGTGAGCATCCCCTGGCCGCGGCCATCGTCGCTGCGGCGAGAGATCGTGGACTGGCTCTCGACAAGCCGGACCAATTCGACTCCGAGTCCGGCATCGGCGTCCGCGGCACCGTCGCGAACAAGTCGCTGGCGCTGGGCAACACCACCTTGATGCAGCAACTGGGTGTCGACGTGTCTGCGCTCGCCACGCAGGCCGAAGGCGCTGCGCGCGCAGGGCGCCAGCGTGATGCACCTGGCCGTCGACGGCCGGCTCGCGGGTTTGCTGGCAGTGTCCGACCCGATCAAAGCGACAACGTCCGATGCGCTGGCGGTGCTGCGCAAGGCCGGGTTGCGCATCGTGATGGCCACCGGCGACGGCCTGACCACGGCGCGTGCGGTCGGGCAACGTCTAGGCATCGACGAGGTGCACGGTGAGGTGAAACCCGCCGACAAACTCAAGCTCGTCGAGAAGCTGCAGGCCGAGGGTCGGCGCGTCGCGATGGCCGGCGACGGCATCAACGACGCACCTGCGCTGGCGCGTGCCGACGTCGGCATCGCCATGGGCACTGGCACCGACGTGGCGATGAACAGCGCGCAGCTCACGTTGGTCAAGGGCGACCTGCGCGGCATCGCGACGGCGCGCGCGCTGTCGGTCGCGACGGTCGCCAACATGAAGCAGAACCTGGCCTTCGCCTTCGTCTACAACGCGCTGGGCGTGCCGCTGGCGGCCGGCGTGCTGTTTCCCTTCACTGGCTGGCTGCTGTCGCCGATGATCGCGGCGCTGGCGATGAGCCTGAGTTCGGTGTCGGTCATCAGCAACGCGCTGCGCCTGCGCGGCGTGACCCTCCGGCAAGATTGACAGTGGGCTGAACGCTGTGGATATCGTCGCGCACACCTTGTGGGCCGCGGCTGGTGTCACGGTGCTGCGTCGCCGCTGCTGGGTGGTTGCACCGAACACGATGGCCGCTACCGTCGGCTTGGCCGCGTTGCCGGATGTCCTGCATCTACTACCCATCGTGCTGTGGTGGGTGTTTGGCGACGGAACGTTCCGGGTCGTGCAGGCGTATGCCGTCGCGATGCCGGGCCACGAGCCCGCGCTGCCACCCATGGTCCAGCTCTTGTCGCACCACCTGCATTGCGTCATGCACAGCGCGATCGTGGCCGCAGCGGTGACGTTGCTGCTCTACGCCGTGCGGCACACGCTGTGGATACCGCTGCTCGGCTGGTGGTCGCACATCGTCATCGATGTGTTCACGCATTCGGCGGACTACTACGCCGCCCCGGTGCTGTACCCGATCACCGAGCGCGGCTTCAACGGCATCGCCTGGAATACGCCGTGGTTCATGGGCCTCAACTACGCGGTACTCGCTGCCGTCGGTCTGTGGCTTGTGTTGAGCAAGGGAGGCAGCCATGAGAGCTGAGGACTATCCGCTTCATCACCGCAGCGAGGTCGTCGTCGCTGCCGACCCAAACACCGTGTTTACCAGGCTGGACGATCACCGCCGGTTGGCCAGCCACATGGAGAGACCGTCGCTGATGACCGCTGGCTCTTCGATGCACATCGAGACGGATTCGCTGGGCGGGCAGGCCGTCGGGTCGGTGATCCGAATGACTGGGCGCGTACTCGGCGTGAATCTTGCGCTCGATGAAGTCGTCACTGAACGGACGCCGCCGCTGCGCAAGGTGTGGGAAACCGTCGGTGAACCGCGCCTGCTGGTGATCGGCGCCTATCGCATGGGATTCGAAATCGCCCCGGAAGGCGGCGCTTCACGCCTGATCGTATTCATCGACTACCGACTTCCCTCGCGAGGCTTGGCCCGCGGTCTTGGGTTGCTGCTCGGTCGCAGCTACGCGGCGTGGTGCACGCGGCGCATGGCTGGCGACGCGAAGGCCGCGGCGGGTGCGTCAAAGAGCGAACCGGTCAGCGGTTGAGCTGAAACGCCTCAAAAGGAGTGGGCCTCGCGCCCGACAACAACGCTTCGGTCCGCACCGCTAGCGACTCCCTTGTGTGCGCTGGCGACGGACCAAGGCGCCACCCGATGGCAACGTGGCGCCGCCAGGGTACTACCTGCAAGCACAGCCCCGTCGCGAGCCTGCTGAAATCTGAAATCGACCCGACTACCGACGCGCGGCGTCGATGACGCGCTGCAGGTCGCGCGGAACAGGCATGCGCCGAAGCGCGCTGACATTGGCCCCGCCGGTGTTCCCCTCCGGGAGCCAGCCGATGCCGGTCAACAGTGCAGCCGCAATCAAGCGCCAAAGCTGAACTGCGGCTTCGCCCGGCTTGCGGTGACGACCCGCCCAGAGGAACATCTGCCAGTGCGCACGCACGTGCTCGGCGGTTGCGGACTGACCCAGCACGTGTGCTCGCTCTAGGTGACGGAAGGCGGCCTCAGTCTCACCGCGAGCCTCGGCCTGGCGTGCTGCATCCAGCTCGGACTGGACGCTGGAACGGATGCGGCGAGCGAATCGGGACATGGTCTGGCTCCTCAGGTGATAGTCGTATTGATGAAGCCGCATTCTTCCGGGCTGCTCCTGAGCGGGCTTGAACGAAGCGGCTAACTTGCAAGGAGAGGGTGTGACCGACCTGAACCGCGATATCGCCGCCGAGGCCGCGCGACGAAAGTCGCTGCGGAGCGTTGTGGCGTCTGGGCGCGTGTACTTCTGGCAGTCCGGTAGCCTCTGGATTGGCAGTGGGCAGGGTCGGTCCGAGTGGCACGACCACCACGCACACCAACTCGCGTTGGCCCTCGAGGGCGAGTTCCGGTTCCGGACCGACCGGCATGGGCATTGGACGGAGTTCGAAGCCGCCTTCGTGCCGTCTCACTGTCCCCACGAGTTCGAGCTCGATGGCGCCACCGTGGCCCACCTCTTTGTCGAGCCCGAAAGCATCGAGGGGCGGGCCTTGTCGCGACGCTTCTCCCCGCTCGAAATCTCGGCACTGGCACACGGCGCAGCGCGCCGCTCAGCGGGCGTGCTGCTCGATGCCTTCCGGGGGAACGCCGATGCCGACGCCATGAGGGTTGTCGCTCGTTCTGCGGTTGCCGTGCTTGCGGGAACGAGCGTCGTCACGCACACGACCGACGAGGTCGACGTCAGGGTCACGCGGGCTTTGGACTACATCAGGTCGCGAGTCCGCGCGCCCGTGTCGCTGGCGGACGCTTCAGCCGCGGCGACGCTCTCGCCGAGTCGCTTCAGGCACCTGTTTGTCCAGGAGACGGGAACGTCCTTTCGCGCTTATCTTCTGTGGCTTCGCATCAACGTGGCCATAGAAGCCGCGATGGCCGGAGCGTCATGGACGGAGGCGGCACACGAGGCGGGATTCGCCGACTCGTCGCACCTGACGCGTACGCACAAGCGCATGTTCGGCATCGAGCCGACGGCCATCCGCCACGAATGAATTGACCGCGCCTACCGGAGATGCTCGAGGTCATCAGGACGGCTCCGGCGTGGATCCACGATGGTCACGATAGAGTAGGGGCTCAGGTGAATTTGGGTGGATAGGTCTCGCCCGCCACGGTCCCTCGACTGAGAACTAGCATCCGGCCCACGAGGCAAGAAGTGACGAGCCAGGTTGATTGGTCATGGCTAGTGTGCATGGGCCAGAAGGCAGAAGAAGACTAAGGCCGGCGAAGATCCAGCCGAACACGGCTGTCACCTTGGCGCAGATCGCCGGCTCGGTTTCGAGCGCGGTGGTGTAAGGTACCCGATCACCACATCGGAGTGAGGATTGGGATCGCCGACTTCGCCCGCACTGTGGCGCACCCTGGTCGTGGCGCTGGCCGTCATTGCCTGCATCCAGCTTGCGATCGAACTGCTCGGCGCTCCGCGCCAACTGACGCTCGGCACGCGCGGCGAAGCTCTGTTCGACGGCAGGCGCGTGCTCGAACGCGGCCCGACCACGTTCGTCGTCGACGCTCTCCCGCCGCAGTCACCGTTGGTGGCCGCCGGCGTGCGGCCCGGGGACCGGCTGCGCTACGACCGGCCCGCGCAGCAATTTATCAACTGGGCAGCCGGCGACAAGCTGTCGCTGACGGTGATCCGAGGCGACAGCCAGCGCAGGGTCGATGTCACGGTGATGGCGGCCCCGAGTTTGCCTCCGTACGCCGAAGCCAACTACGTCATCGTCACCGTGGCGCGACTGCTGGCGGTGATGATCGGAGTGGCGATCGGCTGGCGCCGACCCGAGCTCGCCGCCTTGCGCGCACTGGCCGCCACGGCGCTGCTGGCCCCCATGGTGTTCCCGTCGTCGTCGCCCGAAGCGATGCACCTGCGGTGGCTGGATCTCATCGGCGGCGTCTCGTCGGACATCGGGTTCGGCGTGCTCGTCTTCTTCGCGCTGAACTATCCCGACGACCGGCCCACCGGATGGCGCGCAGCCCTGAAGCGGGTCTACCCATGGATCTTCGGCCTGCAATTGGCCGCGGCGATCTACTACTTCGACCGCCAGCACGACGGCTATTTCGAGCCGCTCTGCTGGTGGCTGATCAAGGTGTTCGCGGTGATCAACCCCGCGCTGTTCTTCGTCGGCATCCTGCTGGCATGGCGCGCTGCGCCTGGCGAGATCCGGGTAAGGCTCCAGTGGATTCTGGCCACGCTGGGCGCCATCATGGTGACGTTCGTTCTTGGCAACCTGAACCGCTGGGCCGGCAGCCCGATCCCGGCCGGACAGTTCGACCTGATCTCGAACGTGACGTTCATGGTCGCGGAAATCGGTTTCATTTACGCCGTGTTCCGCCACCATATCTTCGACTTTGGGCTGGCGGTCAACCGGGCGCTGATCTTCGCCATCGTCGGCGCCATCTTGTTCGGCGCGATCCAGCTTGCGCACGCCGTTGCCAGCGAGTTCCTGCACGTCGACGACCGCAACAAGGCGGTGCTGCTCAGCGCGGTCCTCGCGCTGGCGGTGTACCTGTCGTTCAACCAGCTGAAGAAGGCAGTCGAGAAGGCTGTCGACAGGCTGTTCTTCCGCAGCTGGGCCGCGCGCGAGGAAGATCTGCGGCGCTTCGTCAAGGAATCCGAGCTTGCCACCGACCCAGGTGCGCTGGACCGACTGTTCGTGGCGGCGGTCGACCGCTTCACCGGTGGCGCGGGCTGCGCGCTGTTCCACCGCCAGACCGACGGCAGCTATGCGCGCCAGCACTCGACGCTCGCCGGGGTGCCCGAACGCGTCGACGCCAACGACGCGACTGTGCTGGCGCTGCGCGCGCACGGCGAGGCCGTCACGCCCGTGGCGGCGTCGGCGCAAGCGACGTCTGCCGGCGCGGCGCTGGCGCTGCCGATGCTGCACCGCGGGCAACTGCTGGCCTTTGCGCTGATTGGCGTGGCGCCCGGCGCAACGCCCTATCGCCCCGACCAGGTCGCGGCGCTGCACAGCGCCGCACATCAGGTCGGCTTCGACTTCCACGCCATGCGCATCGAAGCGCTGGAGCACCTCGTCGCTGCCGAGCGGCAGGCGGCGGCGGCGCTGCGCGCACAGCTCGACACGGCGCTGAGCTTGGCCCGCCGCGAAGCTCGCCCATGAGCCCGTTGCGGCGCAGGGTCAGAGAGCGCTTCTGAGCTGATTGTGTTCGGGTCCTCCCGACCCACTCCTGCCGTTCAGCAACCGACCCACATCGCCATTGCGGTCGCTGACTCGGGTGGTCGAGGTGAGAGAGCTCTATCTCTGATTCGAGCAGCGGTTGGGCGCTAAATCAGCGCGGCGCTCGGTGCTGGCGAGGCTGCGTCGGCCCGGGCGCCGAAGGCCCGATGTGAACTCCAGCCTGAAGGGAAGCGATCATGAAGCGCCGAGACTTGATCGCCACTGCCATCACGGCGCCACATCTGTCAGGACACCCTACGCAGCCCCACTCGCCAGTCTTTAGACCTTGAGGCGCTGAAGCGATCCATTCTCCCGGGATTCCGCACCGTTCGGTAACAGAGCGACCGGCACGATGAAGGCCTGCAGAGGGCCAGGAGCATGTCGCGAAGAGAAGCATCGCTGGTGTCCGACAAGCCCGGCACGTTCGAACTGCGTGCTCCTGGACACCTACGCTGCAACTTATCTCACCGGCCCTCTTGCGGGATTGAGCGCGACCTTCGTCACCGTTCCCCCCTTGTCTCCCACATGGGTCTGGTCCGGGACTTTCAGCGAGGATCGCAAGACGCTCCTTATGAACAATGGGGACACTCCGTCGAGGCTGCACATCTCGAACGGCTCGGAGGTGAACGTCATTTGCCAGGTCGAGCGCGTGCTGACTCGTCTGACGCCGTAGGCATCCCATCGACGGACAGCGTTGCGGTCATCGTTTGGCGGGGCCCGTTAGATTGCGGGTGTCCGGGCTTGCGGCAAGACTGGGCCACCAGCCGCAACGTACACCGCTGCTGCAACCTCCGGCGCCGACCACGAGGCATCGCGATATGCGCAAGTCGCGTCGCGGACTGCATCGCCGCTAGGCACAGCGGGCTCGACGAAGAGAACCGTTCACGCTCTTCCATGCTCTGACGATTCACCACCATCGATGCTCGAGCGTTCGCATCCGAAAGGCGAACAAGAGGAGAACGGAGAGGACTGAGACGTCGACAAATGGCTTGAGTTGCCCGAAGAACGCTCTAACGTGTCTCCCGACTGCCCGCAAAACTTGCCGCCGCGTTCGGCAGTCAACGATCAATTGGTGTCCGACGCAGTCGTCTGACTGTCTCAGCCGCATGCGCACGCCGAGCAGGCTACTCGCAAGCCACCTGATGGCGGGACTCCCTCAATTTCCTTGAACCTCCCAGGGCAGTCCGAATCCAGAGTGGGAAGGCGCAAGAAGGCCTGATACGTGGGGGCGATAGCGGCCGAGTCCCGCTGCGGGCAGCGCCCTGTTGGGTGCCCTGCATTCCCGCTTGAGTCAGGTCATGACCAGAGGTATCTCATGCTTAGAATGATGATGGCACTGCTCGCGCTAGCAGGCGCCGTTGTTTACTGGCTCTTGACCGAGCTGATCACGACTCGGCTCGTTGAGAAGGTGGTACGCGAGCTGATGCCTTGGGAAGAGGGGCTCATAAGACTTGGCATACCTACGGCCCTTGCGATCTTGTGTATTTGGTTGCTCTGGAGAAGACCTCCGCGCGACGGCGGAAAGGGTGGAGACGCGCGGTAGCGTCACAACTGGCCATTCCTCGATCCCCAGATCGAGCAGCCGAACCTGTACGGACTGGTCATCAACTTCAAGAGGCCGTTTTAGCGGCTCCATTTGTCGAGAACAGCAGGAGGGCCTGCCGATGAATTTCGATGCAGCGAGCGCGTCGCACGACGCCACGCGGCATTCGGCGTAAGCGAACGCGACGGCTCCGAACCGTCATTCAGGCCGACCCCTCGCCGCGTGCGTAGAGAGCCACGAAGTCCAGCGCCGAGGCGACTCCCAGCACCTGCGCGCCGTCAGCGACCACGACGTGGTGGATTTGGCGCTGCATCATCTGTTGCGCCACCTCGGCCAGGCTGGCCTGCGGGCCCACCACCACCGGCTTGTAGCTGCACAACTGCCACGCGCGCACGGTGCGCGCGTCCCGCTGCTGCGCGTGAAACAGCAACAGATCGCTGGCACTGATCGCGCCGATCACGGAACCCCGATCGTCGGTCACCGGTGCCCAGGTTCGACCCTGCTCGGTCAGGAACGACTCGACGGCGGCGATGCTGTCGTCCATGTCCACCGTCTGCATGCCTCGATGCATCAGCGCGGCAATGGTCTCGGTCATGGCGATCCTCCTTGGTCCTCAGGGCGCCATCGCGGCCTCGACCTCGAGCACCCGGCGCGTTACCGACAGCAGCGTATCCGGCGTCACGCTGATCGAGTCGATGCCCATCTCCACCAGGCCTGCGCCATCGTCGGGATAGTCGGACGGCGCCTGGCCGCAGATGCCGATGTGCCGGCCGTTGCGGTGCGCGCCCTCGATGGTCTGGCGGATCATCTCCATCACGCCGGGGTCGCGCTCGTCGAAATCGAAGGCCACGATCTCGGAGTCGCGGTCGACGCCCAGCACCAGCTGGGTCAGGTCGTTCGAGCCGATCGAGAAGCCGTCGAACAGCTCGGCGAACGCGTCGATCTGGATCACGTTGTTCGGGATCTCGCACATCACGTAGATCTCCAGGCCGTTCTCGCCGCGCTTCAGGCCGTGTCCGGCCATCGCCGTGAGCACGCGCTCGGCCTCGCCGACGCGCCGGCAGAACGGGATCATCAGCTTCACGTTGACGAGGCCCATCTCGTCGCGCACCCGCTGCATCGCCGCGCACTCGAGCGCGAAGCCCTCGGCGTAGGCCGGGTGCGCGTAGCGCGAGGCGCCGCGGAAGCCGATCATCGGATTCGCCTCGGCGGGCTCGAACCCGCGCCCGCCGAGCAGGCTCGCGTACTCGTTGGTCTTGAAGTCGGACATGCGCACGATCACCGGCCTCGGGTAGAAGGCCGCCGCGATGGTGCCCACGCCTTCGGCGAGCTCGCGCACGAAGTAGTCGGCCGGCGTCGCGTGGCCGTGCGTCAGCTCGGCGATCTGCGCGCGCACCGCGGGGTCGTCACGCGCTCGGGATGCACCAGCGCCATCGGGTGCACCTTGATGTGCTCGGCGACGATGAACTCCATGCGCGCCAGGCCCACGCCGTCGTTGGGCAGCAGCCCGGTCTGGAAGGCGAGGTCGGGGTTGCCGAGGTTGACCATCAGGTGCGTGCGCGGACGCGCCAGCGTCGACAGGTCGGTGCTCGTCTTCGTGAACGGAATCCGGCCCTCGTAGACCTGGCCGGTAGCGCCCTCGGCGCAACGACACGGTGACCTCGTCGCCGGTGCGCAGGCGTCGACGTCGCGTGCTCGCAGCCGACCACGGCCGGGATGCCGAGCTCGCGCGCGACGATGGCCGCGTGGCAGGTGCGCCCGCCGCGGTTGGTGACGACGGCGGCGGCCGATCTTCATCACCGTGCCCCAGTCGGGCATCGTGGTGTCGGCCACCAGCACCTCGCCGGGCTGGAACTCGGCCAGGTGCGCGACGTCGCTGACGACGCGCACGCGCCCGCTGGCGATGCCGCCGCCGACCGCGCGCCCGCTGACGCGCACGCGGCCTTGGCGCGTCCAGCCGGTACTTCGTCGACGATGCCCAGCGCGCGCTGCGAGGCGACCGTCTCGGGCCGCGCCTGCACGATGTAGAGCTGGCCGTCGACGCCGTCCTTGCGCCCACTCGACGTCCATCGGCGTCGGCTGGCCGGCGCGGCGGCTGTAGTGGTCCTCGATCGCGCAGCGCCGCGTCGGCCAGCTCGAGCACCTCGCTCGTCGGTGAGGCAGAAGCGTTCGCGGTCCTCGCGTGGCGTGGGCACGTTGCGCGTGGTGTCGCGGCCGGCCGTCCTGCGCGTAGACCATGCGGATCTCCTTGCCGCCGAGCTTGCGGCGCAGCACGCTGCGGTGGCCCTGCGCGCAGCGTGGGCTTGAAGACGTAGAACTCGTCGGGGTCGACGGTGCCCTGCACCACGTTCTCGCCCAGCCCCCAGGCGCCGGTGACGAACACCACGTCGCGGAAGCCCGTCTCGGTGTCGAGCGTGAAGATCACGCCGCTGGCGCCGCGGTCGGAGCGCACCATCTTCATCACGCCCACCGACTGGAAGACCTTGAAGTGGTCGAAGCCATGGTCGACGCGGTAGCTGATCGCGCGGTCCTTGAACAGGCTCGCGAAGCATTGCCGCACCGAGGACAGCAGCCGCCGCTCGCCGGCGATGTTCAGGAAGGTCTCGTGCTGGCCAGCGAAGCTCGCGGTGGGCAGGTCCTCGGCGGTGGCCGAGCTGCGCACGGCCACCGTCAGATCCGTCGCCGTACTCGCGCGCGCAGCGCGCGTAGGCGGCCAGGATCTCGTCGTCCAGGTCGGGCGGGCAGCGTCGCGCCGAGCACGATCTCGCGCGCTGCCTGCGCGCGGCGCGCCAGATCGTCGACGTCGCGCGCGTCCAGCCCGTCGAGCGCGCGGTGCAGCGGGGCCCAGGCGTCGGCCTGGTCGAGCACGTGGCGGTAGGCCTGCGCGGTGACGGCAAAGCCGTTGGGCACGCGCACGCCGGCGTTGTTCATCTGGCGGTACATCTCGCCGAGCGAGGCGTTCTTGCCGCCGACCTGCGGCCACGTCGGCGGCCCCCAGGTCGGCGAACCAGCGGATCCAGCGGGCAGGCGTGCGCATGGCGACGACTCCTCGGTGAGACGATGCCAAAGGGTAGGCGTGCGCGATGGCGCCGACCTTGATGCTGCGCAACAGACGCATCGACTGCCGGCTTCAACCGCAACGTGGCCACAGGGCAAGCTCACGCTCGCGACTGTTCACCCTCGGGCCGACTTGCGATCGTCACGGTCTGCTTCTATGAGGACTCGTTGGTCAAGCCGTCTTGTCCACGGTGTGGGGCTCACCACTCGCGCACTGTCTGCGGGGGCTATCTCTTCATGAGCGGATAGCCGGCCTTCGCCCATTCGTCGATCCTCATGTCAACTGCTGTGACATCGCTGAATCCGAGATCCTTGAGGCTCTTCGCTGCCAAGACGCAGCGAGTGCCCGAACCGCAGTACAGCGTCATCTTCTTGCTCATGTCGGTCTTGTCTGGAAAACCGACGTAGGCCCATATCCTCAGTTCGATCACGCCGCGTGGCACGTTGATGGCGCCGGGAATGAATCCGCCTGCGTACTCGTCAGGTTCGCGCACGTCGATCAGTAGGCCGACGGAATTCTTGTCCAGTGCGGCTTTGAACGTCGCCATGTCACTCGTTTTGATCTGTGCCTTCGCAGCCGCTACGAGCTGACTGACCGCGGGTGGGTAAGCCTGTGCTGAGGCGCCGCCAGGAACCCACAGGCAGGCTGTGACCAGCGCAAACGCCGCGAGTGACCTCAGTGACTGTCCGTGCATCAATTCCATCGCTGCTCATCGCCTCGCTGCTGGCGCTCGCCTCAGGCTGCGTGTCGCTGCCCGCGCGCAATCGCGAATAATGGGGCATAAAGGGACCTGGGTCGTCTGATTCTTGTTGGACGCTGGCCAGCAACAGAGGAGCACTGTGGACATCGAGCAGTTCATGCAGGGCTACAAGGCCGCATGGGAGCAACGCGACGAGTCTATGTTCTGCGCACTCTTCGCTGCCGGTGGCGAGTACCACAACACGCCGTTCGCCATTCAGCGCGGCCACCAGCGACTGGCCGAGTACTGGCGTCGCGTCAAGCTGCAGGAAGACGTGAAGCTCTCGTACGACGTTCTGACCTCAACTCCAGTGGGCGGAATCGCGCACTGGCACGTCACTTACCAAGTGGCCTCCGAAGAACTCTTCCAGATCTGGGCCAAGTCCACTGGCACGAACTTCGTGGCAAGAAAACCCGGTGATCCGTTGCCACGGATGGTCCTCGACGGTGTGCTGAGGGCCGAGTTCGCCGACGGTCTGTGCAGCAAGTGCCAAATCTGGTGGCACAGCCTACCGCTAGCATCGTGAGCTTCCGAGCGGCGGCATCCAACCCTTCGCCCCAGGCGAAAGTGCTAAAAGCCTGCGCCTTTCGCTCTTGGCTGCGCTCAAACGCATAGGGGATCGGGTCATCAACATGCCGAAGTCGCTATCCAAAGCCAGGCGCCAACTTCTCGTCCGAATGGAAAGCATTCTTGGGAACGAGTGCTACAACGCGAACATTCAGAACTACGGCCCCGGTGGCGTGCGTGAAGCGGAAGGAAGGAGTTTTCGGTATCCCGTCATGCTTCGAGCTGCCGACGGAACCAGGACAAAAATCAAGGACACCTTCATTCCGCCCACGGCCACCGACGATATGGTGCGCGGTGGCTACTACACATTCGGGGCCAATCAACTCGATGTCATGGCGGCAATGGAAAAGATCCTCCAGTACTTGGAAAGGCATCATGGCCTGGTCGTTGATGTGCGCCCGCAAGACTAGGCGGGGTCGTTCCGACCCGATGGCTGGCCGTTCGCACCAACCGACGTGCGACGGCCCGACGCACGCAGTTGAGCTCAAGCGCTAAGCGGCTTGGCCCGTTGACTCGTGTCAACCCTGCATGTCTGCTGAACAGGCAACGGCCCAACCTTGTGTTGAATCAACTTGCTCGGCTGCGCCCCTGACTAGCATGAAGGACGCATTGCAAAGGGGGTTCAACATGAAGACACTCATCGCTTACTACTCGCGGACCGGCCACACCGAGCAGGTCGCCAAGGAGATCGCGGCACGTTGCCAGGCTGACGTCGATCGGATCCGCGACGACGGCGTGGACCGCAGTGGCCTCTGGGGCTACCTTTGCTCAGGTTGGCAGGCGTTCAGCGGTGCCACGCCGGCCATCCACCGAGCGGCCAGGAACCCGGCCGAGTACGACCTGGTCGTGATCGGAACGCCGGTATGGAACTGGAGCCTTGCGGCACCCGTGCGCACCTACGCACTCCGGCACGCTGGCAAGTTCAAGCAGGTCGCCTTCTTCTGCACCGAGGGCGCCTCGGGTGACCGCCGCGTATTCGACGAGTTGCAGCGCATCTGCGGCAGGCAACCGCTGGCG
Organism: uncultured beta proteobacterium; assembly: GCA_963774185.1. Lineage (GTDB taxonomy): Bacteria > Pseudomonadota > Gammaproteobacteria > Burkholderiales > Burkholderiaceae_C > JAEUPI01. The sequence continues at coordinate 11,320 of CAVZEK010000033.1, read as the reverse complement.
ACGGTTGTCGTCAAGGAGCGCGAACTTGAGCCTCCGAAGCACGCTCAACCGCTGAAGCGCTTCCTGGCCCATCTGGCCGCCTGAGCGGTCGCGCATGTCGGATGGTGTGCGTGGCGGAAGGCATCCGCGGATGGAGCGACGTCAAAGAGATTGTTGGAATCAACCCATGTCCACTTCGGGCCGACGCGCCGGATTGCGTTTCGTCAATGCCCAGGGCATGCCGCATCGCGGTTCAATCACCGAGCACTGGTGCTTCGAGGCTGCACACAAGTGAACACGATTCGGCAACAGGTCCTGGTCGGTCCGCACGCGCTTGCCTGGCGATCTCACCGTGCCGGCCGATGCGCACGCGCTCGTATTGTTCGCGCATGGCAGCGGGAGCAGCCGACGCAGCCCACGCAACCGCTTCGTTGCCGAGACATTGCAGGGCAGGCGGCTCGGCACCTTGTTGTTCGATCTGCTCAGCGACGAAGAAGGCCAAGACCGCGCCAAGGTGTTCGACATCTCGCTGCTCGCCGATCGCCTGCAGCAGGCCATGGCGTGGACGCGCGAGCGGCCCGATCTGAACGGCCTGCCCATGCAGCTGTTCGGCGCGAGCACCGGAGCGGCCGCGGCGTTGGTGGCCGCGGGCGCGCGAGCGCATGAGGTGTCGGCCGTCGTCTCGCGCGGCGGGCGGCCCGATCTTGCCGGTGCCGCACTGGCGCAGGTCCGTGCACCGACGTTGCTGATCGTGGGTGCACTGGACGAGGACGTGCTGGCGCTGAATCGCCAGGCGCTGCAAGGGCTCACCTGCGAAAAGCGCCTCGAGATAGTGCCTCGTGCCACACACCTCTTCGAAGAGGCGGGTGCGCTCGAGCGCGTGGCCGATCTGGCAGGCGACTGGCTGGCGACGCATCTGCGAGCGGCGCGATGAGCGCCTTGTTTGCCGATCGCAGTGAAGCGGGCCGGCGGCTGGCCCGAACCCTGGCGTCGATGAAACTGACCGATCCAGTGGTGCTGGCATTGCCGCGCGGCGGTGTGCCGGTGGCCGCAGAAGTGGCTGCCGTGCTGCACGCGCCGCTCGACCTGTTGCTGGTGCGCAAGATCGGTGCGCCGGCTCAACGTGAGCTCGCGGTGGCTGCAGTTGCCGAAGGGGCGGGCGATGGGCTCGTGCTCGACGCAGAGACAATGGAAGTGACTGGTGCGACGCGGGCGTACGTCGAGCGCGAGGCGATCGGCGAACGTGCGGAGATCGCGCGGCGCCGCGCGCTCTACCTCGGTGGCCGCGCGCCAGCGTCGATCGAGGGCAAGACGGCGGTGGTGGTGGACGACGGGATTGCGACCGGCACCACGGTGCGCGCTGCGTTGCAGGTGCTGCGCCGACGACATCCGGCGCGGTTGGTGCTGGCAGTGCCGGTTGCGCCGCCACGCGTGGTGGCCGACCTGCGACCGTTGGTCGATGATCTGGTGTGCCTGGAGCAGCCCGCGGCGTTCTATGCGGTCGGCGTCCACTATGCCGACTTCCATCAGGTCTCCGACGAGGAAGTGATCGCCGTGCTCGCGCGGATGGCGCGCGAGGTGAAAGGCCACGCCCGTTGAGCGGCTGGTGTCCCTTTCCTCAACGGTGCACTCCGGTGCGTTGTCGGTGCTATCATGCACGCAACGCGCGGTGGCCGCGCGACGTCATTCAAGGCAGTGGGCAAATGGGCGCCTCGCGATCGACGCGAACGTTGACGCCTGCCAGAGTGCGCATGCAGGCCGAGTCGTCCGCCGCCAGCGCGGACTGAGCAGCCCCGCGACACTAGGGCGCGGCGCGCCTCAGCGGATCAGCAGCACCGGCACAACACAGCGCGCCAGCACGCCGGTGGCCACCGAGCCGAGTATGACGTTGCCGAGCGCGGAGTGTCCGTGGCTGCCCATCACGATCAGGTCGGCGCCCTGCGACTTGGCGAGCTGAGCCAGCACTTCGGCCGCCGGCCCCTCTACATGCAGCGACTTCGCGTTCCATCCATGCTGCGCGGCGAACTGCAGCACGGGGCTCAGCACCTTTTCGGCTTCGTCGTTGTAGTAGCGCGTCAGGGAGGTGTGATCGACGAAGTGAGTGATGTGAGGCGGCACCGGCGTGATGACCGTGACGAAGACGTACTCATGATGCAGCCCGAACAACTCCTCGTGCGCGGCCACGTAGCCCAGCATGCGCTTGGTGTATTGGCTTCCATCCACCGGCAGCAGAATCTTCACGGCGTCCCTTTCGAATGCGCGCAGCGTACCGATGTTGCGGCCGGCATGCAACGCAAGCGTTGATGTGCATCAGGGCGCGCGATGGAAGGTAGCCCGGAGGGATGTGGGGTAGGAATTGGAGTAGGTTAGACAATTGTCGTCGCCCGTGGGGCTGCACTCCAAGGGCTATGGGAGCGGGGTGAAGCCTGGACTTGATAAGCGGAAAACCAGGTTAAGCATGGAGTGCCGTTTGTGCTGGCCCAACATGCCTTTGCAGATCCGCGCCGCGTCATCGCTGAGGACAATAGGCACAGCACTAAGGAGCAGAAGTACTTTTGCTTCGGGCGTGTCGGCGAAGGTGTGCTGACCGTTCGATTCACTCACCGCTTGGGCGTCGTTCGCAGATTTGGTGCCGGCTACTGGCGCAAGGGAACGGTCATCTATGAGCGGGAAAATCAAGTACACGAATGAACCGATGGGGAATCCAAAGGTCATCCGAGACTTTCTTCCTTCTCCGGAGGAACTGGCGTTTCGGGACGAGGATGTCAAGATCACCATCACGCTAAGCAAGAAGAGCGTCGAGTTCTTTAAGTCCGCAGCTTCAAGAGGCGATACACAGTATCAGCGGATGATTCGTCGCCTACTCGACGCGTATGTCGATGCGCATTCAGACGCCCCAGTCCGTGGCTCGACGCCTGCGCGTGCAAGAACGACGCGTACCGGGTAGCCCGAAGTTGCGAGCTAGGTGAAGGGTTGGTCTCGGCGGGACGCTGGAGGCGAGTTCGACGACTGGTCTCACCACGTTGCAGAGGTTGCGTCGACGCAGCCTGTTTGACGAGGAACCTTGGCCCGCGTCGCTGCTCAGCCCAAGCGGGTGCCGATGAAGGTCGGTTCGCCGGCCGGCGCGGAAGTCGACATGAAGTTCGCGGCTCGGCCTGTGCGCACTGCCGGCCACGCGAGCGCAGGCCGGTGCCGCGCCGCCGGCCGTGGCAAGGAACCGGCCTTGCCAGTCAGCCGTCCGAGCGCAGCAGCATCCGGCCGGCACGCTGACGGCACGACGGGGCGTTGCCGGTGAGGGCGAGCCGGCCGTTCACGTACACGCGCTCGATCCCCTCGGAGCGCAGCAGCGGCTCGTCGTAGCTGGCCCGGTCGCGCACGCGCGCGGGGTCGAACACCACGACGTCGGCAAACCAGCCCGCGCGCAGCTCGCCGCGCTCGCGCAGGTGGAAATTGCGTGCCGACAAGCCGGTCATCTTGTGCACCGCCTGTTCGATCGTGAAGAGCTGCTCTTCGCGCGCATAGCGGCCGAGCACGCGCGGGAACGCGCCCCACAAGCGCGGATGTGGGTGCTTGTCGTGCGGCAGGCCGTCGGAGCCGATCATGCTGCGCGGGTGCGCGAGCACGCGCCGCACATCGTCCTCGTGCATCTGGAAGTAGCAGGCGCCGCCGGGCTTCAAGCGAACGCACGCCTCGCGTTGCGTCACACCCCACTCCTGCGCGATCGCGGCGAGCAGGCGGCCCGTCATCTCCGGGTGCGGCGCCGACCAGCTCACCAGCACGTCGATGATGCCGTCGACCAGATCCTCGCGCAGCACGGTGGAGCCGGCCACGTACGGGTACACATCCATCGCGATGGCCTGGCGCTCCGCCAGGCGGTCGATCAGCGGCAGCGTTTCCTGCGTGCGGCCCCAGTTGGCGGGCCCGGCGCACTTGTGATGCGAGATGATCAACGGCACGCCGGCCGCGAAGGCGGTGTCGCTCGCCTCGTGCATTGCATCGAGGATGCCGGCCATCTCCGAGCGCATGTGGGTGGTGTAGACACCGTGGTGGCGGGCGACCACGCGCGCCAGCGCCGTGACCTCGGCCGCTGGCGCCGGCATGGCCTCGGCATAAAAGAGCCCCGACGACAGGCCGATCGCGCCCTCGGCCATGCAGCGCTCGAGCAGCGCGCACATCGCCTCCAGCTGCTGCGCGCTGGCCGGCCGCGACAGGTCGTCCATGCAGGCAAAGCGCAGTGTCGTGTGGCCCACCAGCGGCGCCACGTTGAGCGCCGGCCGGGCCAGTTGCACCGCGCGCGCATATGCGGCCACCGAAGGGTACTTGAACGAACGGCCGAGCAGCGTGAGCGCCCCGAGCGGTTCGTCGACCACATAGGGCGCCACCGACAGGCCGCAGTTGCCCGTGACCACCGTGGTGATGCCTTGCGACAGCTTGGGCGTCATCTCGGGCGCATCGAGCACGATGGCATCGTCGTGGGTGTGCACGTCGATGAAGCCCGGTGCGATCGCCAGGCCCCTGCAGTCGATCGCCTCCACCTCGCCCATCGACACGCTGGCGGGCAGCTGCGTGCGCAGGGTCGGCCCGACGGCGAGGATGCGCTCGCCGCGCAGCAGGACGTCGCCGCTCCAGGCGGCTGAGCCGGTGCCGTCGACGACGAGGCCGTGTTCCAGCAGCGTGGCGCGTGTCATCGCTTCTTTCTGTCGGGGTGGCCCGGGGGGCGGTCCCAGTCGAGCCGGGGGTGATGTTGCATGTCAACGCCGCGCGTCTCGAGCGTGCGCTGGATGTTCGCCAGGCGTTTGACGGCCTTGTCGCCCAGCCGCTGTGCGATCAGCACCGTGAGCACTTCGATCACCGTCAGGTGCGCGAGGTAGGCCTCGGGTCCGACCGGCATCACCGGGTCGGGCGCCACTTCGATGGCCAGCAGGATGTCGGCCATCTTGGCGAGCGGCGAGCCGCCTTGGGTGAGCGCGATGATGGTGGCGCCGCGCGCGCGCGCGACATCCACCGCCTCCAGCAGCGACGGCATGCCGCCCACGTGCGTGATCGCCATCACCACGCCGCCGCGGCGGATGGTGGCTGCCGAGATCAGCTGCACGTGCGGGTCGAGGTAGCTGTTCGACGCCAGCCCCAACCGGAACAGGCGCGCCTGCAGGTCGGTCGCCATGAAGTTGGACGTCGCGCCCACGCCGTAGCAGTCCACGCGCGACGCTGTCGCCATCGCCTGCGCGGCGGACTGCACCGCTTCGGGCGACAGCTGCACCTGCACGCCGCCCACCACTGCCGCCGCGCCGCGCGTGACCTTGTCGATCACCAGCCGCACGTCGTCGTCGATCTGCACGCGGCGGTTCAGCGGCGAGCCGCCCACCGCCAGCTCTTGTGCCAGTGCGAGCTTGAACTCGCGCAGCCCCGCGAACCCCAGGTCGCGACAGGTGCGCATGACCGTGGGCACCGAGCTGTTGGCGCGCTTGGCTAGCGCGTCGAAGGTCTCGTCGAGCACGCGCTGCGGGTCTTGGAGGATGAGCTCGAGCACCGCGCGGCGCGCCGCCGGTGCGCGCCCGATGATCGCGGCCACCTTCTCGAGCACGCGCGGCGTCATGGATTCGTCAACCCGGCGATGTCGTCACGCAGGCAGGCCTTGAGGCGTCCGTGGCCCAGCTCGCGCGGCTCGGGCCGCGTGTGCGCGCAGGCGTCGATCGCGTGGACGCAGCGGGTGCGAAACACGCAGCCCGAGGGCGGGTCCACTGGACTCGGAATGTCACCCGCGAGCGGCACGTGCACCAGCGGGATCTGCGGGTCTGGCTTCGGCGAGGCCGCCAGCAGCGCCTGCGTATACGGGTGCAGCGGGCGTGCGAACAGCGCGGCCGTGGGCGCCACCTCCATCACGCGGCCCAGGTAGAGCACCACCACGCGATCGCACAGGTACTCCACCACGTCGAGGTCGTGCGAGATGAACAGCATCGTGAGCGAGAACTGCTCGCGCAGATCGCTGAGCAGGTTGATCACCTGCGACTGGATCGACACGTCCAGCGCCGACAGCGGCTCGTCGGCCACGATGAACTCCGGCTCCACCGCCAGCGCGCGCGCCACGCCGATGCGCTGGCGCTGCCCGCCCGAGAACTCGTGCGGGTAGCGCTGGGCGTGCTCGGGCGCGAGTCCCACGCGCCGCAGCAGCTCGGCCACGCGTTGCGCCCGGGTTTGCCGGTCCTTGGCCAGGCCATGCACCTGCAACGGCTCGGCCAGGATGTCGCCCACTCGCATCTTCGGGTTCAGGCTCGCATAGGGGTCCTGGAAGATCATCTGCAGCTTGCGACGCAGCGTGCGCATGCGGCTGCCGCTGGCCAGGCCCAGGTCTTCGCCGCGGTACGTCACTCGGCCCGAGGTGGCGTCGATCAGCCGCAGCAACGCTCGCCCGATGGTGCTCTTGCCCGAGCCCGACTCGCCCACCAGGCCGAGCGTCTCGCCGCTTTCGATGGTGAACGACACGTCGTCCACCGCGCGCACCGGGCGCGACGCGGGCCCAAAGAACTTGCGCAGGTGCTGCACCTCGATCAGCGGCGTCGCTGCGCTCATTCGGAAACCTTCGTGCTTCGCACTGCGGTGCGAGCCCCCGGGCCTGTCAAGGCCCCCTCGGGTCCGGGAGCGGCCGGGCGGGGGCTCACGCTGCGTCCTCCGGCACCAGGATGCAGCGCGCGCTGCGGCCGGCGGTGGCGGGGCGCAGCGCGGGCATCGCGTCGCGGCAGGCGGCCAGCGCGTGATCGCAGCGAGGCTCGAAGGCGCAGCCCGGCGGCGGCGCCAGCGGACTCGACACCTGGCCGCGGATCGCGACCAGCCGACGCCTGCCTTGCGCAGGCGGCGTCCGCAGGCGCTGGCGGCTCGGCAGGCAGGCGAGCAGCCCCTGCGTGTACGGATGGCGCGGCTGCGCGAAGAGCCCGGCCACCGGCGCGGTCTCGACGATGCGGCCGGCGTACATCACCACCACGTCGTCGGCGTGATGCGCCACCACGCCGAGGTTGTGCGTGATGAACAGGATGCTCATGCCCGTCTCGGCCTGCAGACGCCGCATCAGCGCGAGGATCTGCGCCTGGATCGTGACGTCGAGCGCCGTGGTCGGCTCGTCGGCGATCAGCAGCGTAGGCCCGCAGGCCATCGCCAGCGCAATCATCACGCGCTGGCGCATGCCGCCCGAGAGCTGATGCGGATACTCGTGCAGGCGCTGCGCCGCGGCTGGAATCTCCACCAGCTCGAGCATGCGCAGGGCCTGCGCCCGCGCCGCGGCGCCATCGAGGCCCTTGTGCAGCCGCAGCGACTCGGCGATCTGCTCGCCGATGGCGAACACCGGGTTCAGGCTGGTCATCGGCTCCTGAAAGATCATCGCGATCTCGTTGCCGCGGATCGCGCGCATCGCGGGCTCGGGCAGGCTCAGCAGATCGAGCGTGCGACCCGCTCGATCGACGAACTGCACGCTGCCGCTCACGCGCGTGTGCGCCGTGCGCGGCAGCAGGCGCATCACGGTGAGGCTGGTCACCGACTTGCCCGAACCCGACTCCCCCACCAGCGCCGTGGTGCGCCCCGCGCCGACTGAAAAGCTCACGTCGACCACGGCCTGCACCAGCCCCTCGTCGGTGGCGAACGAGGTGCTCAGGCCGCGAATGTCGAGGCGGTTCATGCGCGGCCTCACATCGACTTGCGCAGCCGCGGGTCGAGCAGGTCGCGGATACCGTCGCCCAGCAGCTGCAACGAAAGCGCGGTGACGATGATCGCCAGCCCCGGGAACAACACGATCCAAAGCGCCTGGTGCGCGTACTGCTGGCTGCCCGCGACCATCGTGCCCCAGGTGGGGATCTCCGGCGGCACGCCGACACCGAGGAACGACAGCGCCGCCTCCGCCAGGATGGCGTAGGCGAAGATGAACGTGCCCTGCACGGTGATCGGCGACACCAGGTTGGGCAGGATGTGCCGCCACAGGATGCGCGGCGTGGGCACGCCGACCGCGCGCGCCGCCTCCACGAAGGCGAGCTCGCGCACCACCAGCGTGGAGGCGCGCACCACCCGTGCCACGCGCGGCGTGTAGACCAGCACCAGCGCGAACACCACGTTGAGCATCGAGGAGCCGAGGATGCCCACCAGCGCGATCGCGAGCAGGATGTCGGGGAACGACATCATCGCGTCGACCACGCGCATCAGCGGCGCATCCAGGTGGCGAAAGAATCCCGCGATCAGGCCGATCGACGTGCCGGCCGCGATCGCGCCCAGCGCGGTGAGCGCCGCGATCGCCAGCGAGGTGCGTCCGCCGAAGGCGATGCGCGCGAACAGGTCGCGGCCGAGCTCCAACACCACGCCGCCTCGGGGGTGCCGCCGCGTCGCCGGCGGCCGCCGGAAACGCTACTTCAACTGTCGTGGCAGATGACGGCTCGGCGGTGCAGGCTACTCCGTCCCCGCCGGCAGCCGTGCCTGCGCAGCCGCCCGCTCCGGTCCCGGGGCAGCACGTCCCCGCGGCCGCCGCCCACCCCTGTGGGTGTCCCGGCCGGAGCCAGTGCGCCGATCGCCTACCCGGCCCCAAAGGCAGCCGCGCCCGCCAACACCGTCCAGCCCGCGGCAAATCCATCCCAGCCAACATCCCCCAGTCCTCCGCCAGTCGGCGCCGCACCTGCAGCCTCACCTACCGCTGGCAGGGCCACCCGCGGCCGTCCCCGCCGCTCCATCCCCCGCCTCAGCACCTGCGGCGGTGATCCCAGCCGAGCCCACGGCCTCACCCGCCTGGTCGATTCCCTCGTCCGGCCTCGTCGCCAAAGTGCCCCCGCGGCCAGCGGCGAGACTCCTGCGCCCGCGCCGAAACAGCAGCCTCCCACCGCTGCGGGCTCACAGCCGGCGGCCGCGGCCGGTCCAGGCCAGCGCCAACCCCGGAAAGTCGCATCCGCGGGATTCGGGCGAGACGACCCTGAGTCGTTCCTGCTGGTCATGATGGCCATCGCCGCCAGCGCCATCGTGCCCATGTACGCCTTCACGCCAAGGTCCACGATGACCTTTCCCCACGTTCCTGCGAGGTGGCGCGGGCTCCCGGTCTCCCAGCTTCCTCTAGAGAAACGCCCGCGAGTCGAGCTCCTTGCCGGTGCCGAGCTGCATGTAGTAGCGGCCGTTGATGCGGGTGAGCCGGCCGACGGTGATCGCGGGGCGCTGCCACGCCGAAGTAGGCGTACGCGGCGCCCGACTGGCCGTGGATGTTGGCCACGGCCTTCACCCGGGGGAAGACCTCGCGCGCCTTCGCGCGAGTTGGCTGCCCAGAACAGCGACCCCGCCCCGCAGTTGGCGAACTCCACGTGGTCGTCTCCCACCGAGACCAGGTCACCGAAGGCGGGGGGCACCTCGGGGTTGATGGCGTGCAGGAGCATGGAGGTGAGAAGGCCCTTGATGTCCCCCTCGCACACGGTGGGCACGGCGAACTGGGTGCCCTGTCTCGTTCTCCGTGAAGGGAAGAAGGCGCGGGCAGGCGTGCAGGCGTTGACCCCGTACTCCGCGTAGATCTCGGGCTGGCACTTGATCGAAACTCCGCGGATGTTCTCCCAGGCGAGCTCGGAAAGCCGGTCCCGGGCGGCCAGCAGGAGCGCCGCCTGCTTTGCCAGCGCCTCCTGCGTGACCATCTTCGTCGTCCCGGTGGATCTCCAGGCCGTTGCCCGTCATCCAGTCGTAGAGCGCCCCAATCCGTTCCTTCTGGGTCGCGATGATCTCTTCTGCCCGCTTGATCAGCACGTACTGGTCTTCCTGGAGCATGTCGCGGATCATGAAGCTCTTGAGCAGGGGAATGTCGTCCTGGAGCTGCTCCATCTTCACCGCGTAGGTCCCGCCCCACAGGAGCGCCGCGCTCTCCCGCATCTGCGCGGCGGCGTGCACGCCGCGGACCCAGGAGAGCAGGGCCGGGCGGTCGCCGAAGCACCGCTCGTGCGAGAGGGCATGGCGATTGACCGACCATTCCATGAGGCTGGAGCAGGTGGCGCTCATCTGGGACAGCGAGCCCCCCATGGGGTCGTTCTCCGTGTAGTACAGATGGGCCTGTCGAACTTGCGGACGAACTCCTTGACCAGCATGGGCGGCGACCAGGTCCAGGACCCGATGATGCGCCCCGCGATCCGTGCCGCGCCGCGGATCCCCATGAGCCGGTCGATCTCCTGGAAGCTCCTCACGCCGTACCAGGGGGAGCCCCGAGCGCGAGCTCCGCAGAGGGATCCACCGCCTCGATGCCGTTGCCCCCGAGGAACTCCGAGAGCTCCTCCTGCCTCGCTCGCAGGTGGCTTCTCCACCGCCTCCGAGGAAATGCCCTCGTCCCGCATATCCGTGAACGTGACAAGGGCCACGCGAGGTAGATCCCCTGGGCGGTCCGCAGCCGTTGTTTCCATCCCCCTCCTACCGGAAGCTGCCCGCCGCTCTTCCTGAGCCGAAGACTTCCATGAGCCTCACCACCTCGGAGCCACCCGGGCCCGCGCGACGGCCAGCATGTCCCATTCCCCGCCCGTGCTCGTCACCTCTCCGGGGTCCAGGCGGTCCGTGTCGTGATCCCCCAGGTAGTCCCTGAGCGCGTTGACGAAGGTGCGCCGCAGGAGCGTCCCGACATTGATCTTGCAGACGCCCCGGTGGATGGCCTCGTGCAGGTCCTCCTCGTCGATCCCGGTGCCCCCGTGCAGGACGAGCGGGACGGCGAGCCTGCGCCGCAGCTCGGTGACCAGCTCGAGGTCCAGCCTCGACTTGCGGCCCTCCAGGATGTGGACGTTGCCCACGGCCACGGCCAGCGCGTCCACGCCCGTTTGCTCCACGAACCGAGCGGCCTCCTCCGGGTCGGTCGGCTTTCCCGCCCGGCGATCTTGCCCCGTCCGCGCCGCCCGACGGCAGCTCACCGATCTCCGCCTCCACCGATGCGCCCGCCGCGAGTGCGCGGCCTTCACGAGGGTGGAGTTGATCTGCACGGACTCGTCGAAGCTGCACCCCTCGTGATCGTGCATCGATCACGTTGAACCCTGCCTCCAGGACGCTCCAGGAGGAGGGCCGGGTCATCCGCCTCATTCAGGATCAAGACATGGGGACGGCGGACTGCTCGGCAACCGCGCGGCCCAGGCGCCGTAGACCCTGGATGTTCTCCGACCGTCGCGGGCCTTGTTCCCCAGGAACTTGCCGTTGAACCCGATGATGACGGGAGAGCCGCGCTGTTCCGCCGCGTCCTTGACCGCCAGGAGGGACTCCAGGTTCCACGCCTCGAAGTAGCCCACCGCGTAACCGTTCTCCGGGCGTGCCGAAGGAGGACGGTGAATGGGACCAGCGGCAAAGCGTTCCACCCTTTCAGTTTACTATATCA
>CAVZEK010000032.1:0-275997 GCA_963774185.1 uncultured beta proteobacterium | reverse complement strand
CCGATGGACATTGCGTCGACGCTTCATCAAATCGACGACGTGATGCGCGTCCGAGGGCACGCACGTCTCGTGGCTTGGCTCTCGCTCACCCAGCCCGGCGGGTTGGTCAAGAAGGAGTCGCGCCTTGCGGAGCTGGCCGTCGCGATGCACGCGGTGCGGAGCGCATTTGGCAAGGAAGCCCCGTTCGAGGACACGGCGTTCGGCGCGCTGCTGGCGTCAGTGGCGATGTTCGGGCTCGCGATCCTCGGTCCCAGTCTCCTCGAGATGATGAATCTTCCCAACGACGAGGAAACGCTGCGGCGCTTCCGCGAGTGGTTCGCAGCGCTGATGATGGAGCACGCGGGGATCAGTCACGGCTCCCCCGCGTGATGCCGCGGCGGATGGCGGCGAGCGGCGCCTGGTCGTCGAACGTCACCTTACCGTTCGCGAGCTCGACGCCGAGCGACGCGAAGAGCGCATCGAGATCGACCGGATGCGGCGCTCCGCCATCGCCGCGTAGAGCTCGCGGAGCACCGGAACGCCGGTCGCGCGGTCGCCGGTGTCGAGGACCTGCGTGAGCGGCCAGCGCGTCGCGTTGCTTCCGCCGGCCTCGATGACGCCGCGCAGCGCGTGCTCGAGGCCGAAGCGGTTCTGCGTGCGCTTGCGGATCTCGACGTCGGCGAGGAACCAGAACAGCGCGCCGCCCCAGTAGATGCGGCCCCACGTGTGCGTCTGGTCGAGCCCGCGATCGCCGGCTGCGGGAAGGCCGTTCGGCAGCCCCTCGGCGAGCCCGAGCCACGCGTCCTCTTCGGAGACGAGCCCGCCCGCACGCGCGCGAACGGCTCGACGTAGGTGGCGATGCCCTCCTCGGCCCAGTCCTGCTCGCGCGTGACCGACGGGAACGTGAGGTGGATCATCTCGTGGACGAGCACCCAGTCGTCGCGGTAGGCCAACGGTGCGCGCGCTCGCCGATGCGAACGAAGACCGTGCCGCCGCCGCCCGAGAGCGTGCGTCCGCTCCCGACCCAGCGGCCGCGCGACACGACGAGCAGCACGAGCGCGTTCGGCATCGGGAAGCGACCGAAGTACGCTGGTGACCGCGCGCGCGCTCGTCTCGATCCACTGCGCGAGGTCGTCGTCGCTCACGGCGAGTCTTGCCGGGGCCGATCGCGAGCTCGACGGTGCCGCCCTTCACGGGGATCGTGCGGACGTGCAGCGGACCGAACGCGGTGTACGGCGACGTCCACAGGTCGTCGATGCTGATGTCCCACGCGCCGGGTGCCTCGTCCGAAGCGGAACACGCCGGTCGCGAAGCGTGAGCCTTCCGGACAGCTCACGCGGAAGCGCAGCCGGAGCTCGCGCGCGGCCCGCAAGGCGTGAGCAGCCACGTCGAAGGCGGCGCCTCGACGACCTCGCCCTCTTCGCTCGCGACGTCGAGGTCGTCGATGCTTCTTCGCGGCATCGCGGAGCGCGATGCGGTAGCGGAGGCGGCACGCCCCGGCGGCGCACGGCGCGGCCTCGAGCTGACGACCGTGACGCGTCACGGGCGTCCACGGCGCGCCGTCGCGGTCGGCGAGAGGCATCGACGTCGCGGAGGAACGCCTCGGCGCCGCGCTCGACGGCGAACGTCGCGCCGGCGCTGCGCGGTGAAGCGCGCCTCGACCGTCACGACGCCCGCGTCGGGTCCCACGTCGCGCGCGTAGTCGCCGACGAGCGGCGCGCGCGGCGTGGCGCTCGTCGGCCGCGCGGCGGCGTGACGCTCGGCTCGGCGGCCGCGCGCTTCGGCGCAGCCCCCCGGTCGCGCGGCGATGGTGCTCCCGCCGTCACGCGTGCACGCGAGCGACGCGCACGCGAGGAGCAGCCGCGAGTGCTACGAGCAGGAGCCGTCGGCTCAGACGCCGTGCTTCTCGAGGAGCTTGCCGAGGCGCGGCGCGGCCTGCTCGACGTTCTTCTTCGCGGAGCCGCGCAGCTTGTCGTACGCGGCCTTGGCGACGCCGCTCTTCGCGCGCTCGGCCTTCGCGTCGGTGATCGCGAGGAGCGCGTCGGCGACGCGGCCGGCGTTCGACGCGAAGAAGTCCGCGACGGTCTTGTTCTGCGACTTCGCGTCGGCGTAGATCGGGTCGAGCGCCTTCGCGAACTCGGGGAGGAGATCGTCGACGGCCTTCTCGACGAAGCCGGGCTTGATGCCCTTCACGGTTCCGTAGCCGGCCTTGATCGCGAGCCCGGAGATGCCGCTCTTGTCCTTGACCTCGGAGTCGATGAGCTCGCAGCAATCCTTGACGATCAGGGGCTTCTTCTTCTCATCGGTGAGCGCTTCGGCCAGAGACATCGTGCTGTCCTCGCTTCGGTAAAAACGCGAGAGATCCGGAACCTCCGCCGATTAGCACACGCAGGGCCCGGACGGGGCCTCGCCAGGCTCGTTTCGCGGACTTGACACGTCGCGTCAACCGGGTCACAGAATGAGTGAACGGTCATTCAGTCGGAGCCACGCATGCCGAGCGAGCTGAGTCGAGGGATGGCCAAGGGCGCCGCGCGCGGGGATCGCGTCGCCATCGTCGCCGGACTGCGCACGCCGTTCGCGAAGCAGCAGACCGCGTACAAGTCGCTCTCTGCGTACGACCTCGGGTGCCTCGTCGTCCGCGAGCTCTTCGAGCGCACCGCGATCGACCGCCGCGAGATCGGCCTCGTCGTCTACGGGCAGGCGGTCCCGAGCCCGGCCGCGCCGAACATCGCCCGCGAGATCGTCCTCGGCGCCGGGCTGCCGAAGTCGATCGAGGCGTTCAGCGTCGTGCGCGCCTGCGCGACGTCGTTCCAGGCGGCGACGAGCGCCGCCGAGTCGATCCTCGCGGGACAGCACGACGTCGCGATCGTCGGCGGCGCCGACAGCGCGAGCGACGTGCCGATCACGATCTCGAAGAAGCTCGCCGCCGCGCTCATCGCGGCGCAGAAGGCGCGCTCGCTCGGCGACAAGCTGCGCGCGTTCGTCGCATCTCGGCCCACGCGATCTCCTCCCGGTGCCGCCGGCGCTGCGCGAGCCGTCGACCGGTCGCACCATGGGCGAGCACGCCGAGAAGATGGCGAAGGAGGCCGGGCTCGCGCGCGCCGAGCAGGATCGCTTCGCGCATCGTAGCCACACCGCGCCGCGGCGGCCTGGGAGCGCGGCATCTTCGACGCCGAGGTCATGCACGTGCTCCCTCCGCCCTCGTTCGATCGCCCCATCGCGCGCGACAACCTCGTCCGCAACGACTCGACGGTCGAGAGCTACGCGAAGCTCCATCCCGTGTTCGATCGACAGCACGGCAGCGTCACCGCCGGCAACTCGTCGCCGCTCACCGACGGCGCGAGCGCGCTGCTCCTCATGCGCGAAGACAAGGCAAGATCCCTCGGCTACGCGCCGCTCGGTTACCTGCGCTCGTGGGCCTACGCCGCGCTCGATCCGGAGGACGGCCTGCTCATGGGGCCCGCGTACGCGTCGCCGCTCGCGCTCGATCGCGCCGGCCTCCGCCTCGCCGACATGGACCTCGTCGACATGCACGAGGCGTTCGCTGCGCAGGTCCTGTGCAACACGAAGGCGTTCGCGTCGCGGCGCTTCGCCGAGGAGAAGCTCGGTCGCACCACCGGGCCGCTCGGCGAGATCGACGACGAGCGCTTCAACGTGCACGGCGGCTCGATCGCGCTCGGCCATCCGTTCGCGGCCACCGGCGCTCGCATGATGCACACCGTGCTCCACGAGCTGAAACGGCGCGGCGGGCAGTTCGGGCTCGCCACCGCGTGCGCGGCAGGCGGCCTCGGCGCCGCCGTCGTGCTAGAGGTGGCATGATGGAGGTCGTGACCCTGGGAACGATCGTCGCGCGCGCCGTCCATCGTGCGCACCGAGATCCGCGCCGACGGCGTCGCCGTGCTCACGCTCGACGACCCGCACGAGACCCACAACACCATCACTCCGCAGCTCGGGGCCGAGCTCGTCGCCGCGCTCGACAGCGCCGAGGCCGACGCGCACGTGTTGGCCATCGTCTTGCGCAGCGGGAAAAAGGACTCCTTTCTCGTCGGCGCGAACATCGATTACCTCCAGACGCTGCGCTTCGCGAAGGACGCCGAGGACGCTGCGCTCGAGGTCGGCAAGCGCTTCGCGCGTATCGCCACGTCGGGCAAGCCCGTGGTGGCGTGTGTCCACGGCGCCGCGCTCGGCGGCGGCTTCGAGCTCGCGCTCGCCTGCACGGCGTCGATCGCGACCGACGACCCCAAGACCGTGCTCGGCCTGCCCGAGGTGAAGCTCGGGCTGATGCCCGCTGCCAACGGCCTCCTTCGCGTCGCCGAGCGCGCGGGGCTTCGCGTCGCCATCGATCTCGGCCTCACGGGTCGCAACGTGAAGCCGAAGAAGGCGCTCGCCCTCGGCCTCGTCGACGAGGTGGTGGCCGCTCCGATCGTCCTCGAGGCGGCGTGTCGGCTCGCGCTCCGGCTCGTCACGCGCCCCGAGATGCGCAAGCACCTGCCCCAGCGGCGCGCCTGGATGCGCCATCGCGGCGAGCCGATGGCGCGCCTGCGCTCGATCGATCGCGTCTTCCTCGAGAAGAATCCGCTCGGCCGCGCGCTGCTCTTCCGTCGCGCGCGCGCCGAGGCCCGAAGGAGACGCACGGTCACTACCCCGCGCCGGCGCGCATGCTCGACGTGCTCGAGCGCTTCGGCAAGAAGGGCTTCCGCTCCGCCGCCGAGCTCGAGGCGCGGCTCTTCGGCGAGCTCGTGGTGAGCGAGACGTCGCAACGCCTCGTCGAGCTCTTCTTCGCGACGACCGCGACCAAGAAGGATCCCGGCGTCGAGACCGACGAGAAGGACGCGAAGCCCTACCCGGTCGAGCGCGTCTCCGTGATCGGCGCCGGGCTCATGGGCGCGGGCATCGCCTGCGTGAGCGTGCAAGCGGGCCTGACCGTGCGCATGAAGGACACCGACGACGTCGCGCTCGGCCGCGGCCTCAAGTACGTCAAGGACGTCCTCGACGAGCGCGTGCATCGCGGCTCGCGCTCCGCGCTCGAAGCCGAGCACACGTTCGCGCGCCTCTCGGGCACCACCGACTACTCCGGCGTCGCCACCGCCGACCTCGTGATCGAGGCGGTGTTCGAGGACCTCGCGCTCAAGCACGCCGTCATCCGCGACATCGAGAAGCTCGTGAAGGACACGTGCGTCATCGCCTCGAACACGTCGGCGCTGCCCATCGCGCGCATCGCCGAGGCCTCGGAGCGTCCCGACCGCATCCTCGGAATGCACTATTTTCGCCCGGTGCAGCGCATGCCGCTGCTCGAGGTGGTGCGCACGAAGCACACCGATCCGCGCGCCGTCGCCACCGCCGTCGCCGTCGGCAGGCGCCAGGGCAAGAACGTCATCGTGGTCCACGACGGCCCGGGCTTCTACACGACGCGCATCCTCGCGCCGTACCTGAACGAGGCCGCGCAGCTCCTCACCGAGGGCGTCTCGGTCGACAGCGTCGATCGCGCGCTGGTCGACTGGGGCTTCCCCACCGGACCGCTGCACCTGCTCGACGAGGTCGGCATCGATGTCGCTGCGCACGTGGCGACCGCGATGGGCGAAGCGTTCGGCGAACGCCTCCGCCCGCCCGCGGTCCTCGCTGCGCTGCAGAACGACCATCGCAACGGTCGCAAGAACGGCCGCGGCTTCTACCTCTACGAGAGGAGCGCGCGTGCGGGCAAGAGCACGCTCGAGAAGCGCGTCGACGAGACGGTCTACCAGCGCTCCGGATCCTGCCGCATGCGAAGCCGATGCCCGAGGAGATCAGCCTCCGCTGCACGATGGCGCTCGTGAACGAAGCGCTGCGCTGCCTCGACGAGGGGATCCTCCGCAGCGCTCGTGACGGCGACGTCGGGGCCATCTTCGGCATCGGCTTCCCGCCGTTCCGTGGCGGGCCATTCCGCTACGTCGATGTCCTCGGTGCCCCGCAGGTCCTGCGGCGGACGCGCTCGCTCGAGCAGCGCTTCGGCTCGCGCTTCGAGCCCGCACCGCTCCTGGTCGAGATGGCGCGCAAGGGAAAGCGCTTCTACGGCTGAATCGCGCCTCCCGCGGCGCAGAGCTCAGCTCAGCCATTTTCCAGCCACTTCGTCAGCTCCAGCATGCGTCTCCGCGGCACGACGCATGCATTCTGCATGAGCAAGGAGAGACGACCATGCTCGAAACCGCACTTGTGTTCACGTTGATTTCTTCGTTGTCATCCACGTTTGGCTATCTCTCGGCCGGCATGGCGATCGCGCTCGGTTGCGCTGATCTTCTACGCAATCTGGGCGCTAGGCGGCGTCCTCGCGATCATGTTCCACAAGCCGATCGAGCGCTTCGCCACCGCACACGGCGAACACGCCTTCTGACTCGACGTCAGCCGATGAGCAGGACGCGCGTGAGCGCTTCCTGGAACTCGGCGGCTGACGCGAACCGGTCCGCGGGATCCTCCGCCAGAGCTTTCTCGACGACCTCGTCGAGGCCAGCCGACACCTCGCGTCGCTCGCTCAGCCGCGTGCCGGGCTCCGGCAGCTCGCCGACGAGCGCCGCGTGGAGCATCACGCCGATGGCGTAGATGTCGACCCACGGCCCTGTCACCTCGCCGCGGTGTTGCTCCGGCGCCATGTAGCGATGCGCGCCCACGGGGTAAGGCGGCTCCGCTTTTGCGTCCGGGTGATCGTCGCGCAGGAACTTCGCCGACGCGAAGTCGATGAGCTTCACGATCGACGGCAGCCCTTCGCGGTACTCGAGGCAGACGTTCCGCGGCCGCAGATCGCGATGCACGATGCCGAGGTCGTGGATGGCCTGCGTCGCCGAGAGGATCTGCCAGAAGATCTCGAGCACCTCGCGCTCCACCATCGGCCCGACGCGCTCGATGGTCTCGGCCAGGGTCTCGCCCGCGATCGGATCGAGGACGAGATACGCGCGCTCGTCGTCGCTGCCGACGTCGTGCGCGACCACGACGTTGGGATGAGCGATCTGCGTGAGGAAGCCGGCCTCACGCGCGAGCACCTCGGCCGTCTCGTTCGAGAGCTCGTGCGGCACCTTGAGGACCAGCGAGCGCACCTCGTCGCGGACCGTCTCCTGCGCGACGAAGAGATCGTTGCGTCGTCCCTTGTGGAGGAGACCGACGACGCAGTACCTGCCGTTCGACGACCGTCCCCATGAGCGGGTGGTCGTCACGCGTGCGAGCCATCTGGATCGAGTCCACGACTCGAGCTTAGCTCACTCCGTTTCGCGGAGTCGGTCCGACCAGCGCAGGTAGAAAGACAGATAAGGATCGGGAATTTCCAGGATCTGGTCGCGCTCGTCCCACGTCAGCACGCGAGCGGTGGGGAGCTGCTCCTCGGCGAGGCGCGCCATGTGCGCGCACGCGCCCGTGACGCTCGAGCCAGCCGGCGCCTCGCCGTCGCAGAGCGCCTTCACGCGGCGAAGGACCTCTTCGTAGTCGAACGCGAGGACGAGCGGCTCGGCCGCGATGGCCTTCAGGATCGCGCGGTACACGTCGCCGGTGGTGCCGTCGGTGAAGCGGTACTCCTTGCGATCGCCGGAGCGCGCGCGCGGCCCCGCCTCGAGCGCGTCGACGAGCGTACGGAAGTCCGCGATGGTCGACGTGAGCCGACAGGCCTTCACGTGATCCTCTTCCTTGAGGCGCTCGGTGGTGCGCTTGGGCATGCGATCGATCGTGCCGAGCACGAAGCACGCGTAGAGACAGAGCGCCTGCATCAGCTGCGGCGAGCCCGAGGCCTGGTGGGCGAGGCGCTCGGCGGATGCGGCCTCGATGTCGACGTTGAGCGCGTCGAAGCCGCTCTTCGCGATGCGCGCGAGATCGCGCGGTCGCCAGTAGCCGACGTCGATCACCGTGACGCGACCTTGCAGCTCGGGATTGGCGCGGATCACGTCGTCGGCGCGATGCGGGACCGCGGCGGTGACGATCTTCACCTCGCGACGCGCCGCTTCTTTCAGCTGCTTCGCGACCTCGGCGCGCACCTCGCGCGGCATGTAGTGGAAGTCGTCGACGAGAACGACGAGGTCGGTGCCGGCGAGCTCCTCGATGACCTGCTCGAGCCCGCGACGCGCCTTGCGCTCGCTGCCGGTGTTGCGGCGCGTGAACGCGGTGTCGAGGTCGCCCGGGCCTCGCCGCTCGCGATGATCGACGTCGGTCTCGGCCGCGCGCCGACGCGCGCGCCGGTCTGCGAGCTGCCATGACTTCATGTCGATGGCTCGGCGGGCGCGTCGATCCAGTCGAGGACGCGCGTCCACACGTCGATCGGGCTCGCGGATGCCCGCGCCGACCACCGGGACGAGCTTGTCCTTGCCGACCACCTTCTCGACGAGCACCGTCTTGCCGGACTTCGACGGTCCGGACACGCTCACGATCTGGCCCTTCGTCTTCAGCGCGAAGCGGAGCTTGTCCTCGAGATCGTCATCGTCGCGCGCGACGTAGGTGTGCTCGGGAAACGAGCTCGGCACGAAGACGTCGTGCGCGGTGAGCGCCTGTGCCTTGGTCTTCGTCGGCTTGGCTCGTATGCCGCGGCTTCGTCCGCGGCGTCGGTCCGGCACTGCTAAGAACGCGGTCCTCATGATCCCGCGCTACACGCCGCCGATTTCGCCGCGCTCTGGTCGTCCGAGCGCCGCTACCACGTCTGGCTCGAGGTCGAGCTCGCCGCGTGCGAAGCGATGGAGGAGGCAGGCCTCGTCCCGAAGGGCACCGCCGCGCGCATCCGCGCGCAGAAGCTCGTGCTCGACGCCGCGCGCATCGAGGAGATCGAGCGGACCACGAAGCACGACGTCATCGCGTTCCTCACGCACGTCGAGGAGCTCGCCGGCGCCGACGCGCGCTGGCTCCACCGCGGCATGACGTCGAGCGACGTGCTCGACACGTCGCTCGCGATCCTGCTGCGCGACGCGGCCGACATGCTCTCGTGCGCGCACGACAGCGCTGCTCGCGGCGCTCGCGACGCGCGCGCGCGAGCACGCGAAGACGCCGATGATCGGCCGCAGCCACGGCATCTTCGCCGAGCCGATCACGTTCGGGCTCGCGCTCGCGGGTCACCACGCCGAGATCGCGCGCGGTCGCGAGCGCCTCGAGCGCGCGCGCGCGGAGATCGCGGTCGGCAAGATCGCCGGCGCCGTCGGCACGTACGCGCACCTCTCGCCGGAGATCGAGGCGCGCGCGCTCGCGGCGCTCGGGCTCCGCGCCGAGACGGTGAGCACGCAGGTCGTCGCGCGCGATCGTCACGCGGCGTTCTTCTCGGCGATCGCGCTCGTCGCCGCGGGCATCGAGCGCCTCGCGACCAACGTGCGCCACTGGCAGCGCACCGAGGTCGGCGAGGCCGAAGAGGCCTTCACGCGTCGGGCCAGAAGGGCTCGAGCGCGATGCCCCACAAGCGCAACCCGATCCTCGAGCGAGAACCTCGTGCGGCCTCGCGCGCATCGTGCGCGCGCGCGGTGATCCCGGCGCTCGAGAACGTCGCGCTCTGGCACGAGCGCGACATCTCGCACTCGTCGGTCGAGCGCATGATCGCGCCCGGACGCGACGACGACGCTCGCGCTTCATGCTCGATCGCGCGCGCGAGCCTCGTCGAGGGGCTCGTCGTCTACCCGGAGCAGCTGAAGAAGAACCTCGACGCGCGCCGGCGAGCTCTACTTCTCCGAGGCGGTGCTGCTCGCGCTCGTCGAGTCGGGCATGGCGCGCCAGGAGGCGTACGTGCTCGTGCAGCGCAACGCGATGCGCGCGTGGCGCGGCGAAGGCGCGTTCCGCGACAACCTCGCGGCCGACGCGGACGTGCGCGTCGAAGCTCGGCGAAGAAGACGCTCGACGCAGCTGCTTCGATCTCGATCACGCGCTCGCGCACGTGCCGGCGCATCGTCGAGCGCGCGCTGGGAGCCACGACCTAGGCCGCATCTCGCGGACGCGGACCTCGGAGGTCAGAGCGTCTGCAGGAACGCCACGAGGTCCGACTTCTCCTGCGCGGTGAGGCCGATCGTGAAGCGGTTGTCGTAGAAGTCGACCGCGTCGTCGAGCGTCGCGGCCGAGCCGTTGTGGAAGTACGGCGCGCGCGCCGCGACACCGCGGAGCACGGGGCCCTTGAAGCGCCCGAGGTCCTTGAACTTGCCGGTGATGAGACCGCGGCCGGGGTCGGTCGTCTTGAAGATCGCGCCGTCCGAGTTCTGGCGGAACGTGTAGAGCGGCAGGTCCGCGGTGCGCGCGAGCGCCTCGGGGTGATCGCCGGTGAGGCCGATGTCGAGCGGCGCCGGGATCGAGTGGTCGCCGCCGTGCGGGGTGTCGTGGCACGTCGTGCAGCTGCCGACGAGGACGGGCAGGCCGAAGTCGTCGTTGATGCCCTTCACGCCGGTGATGGCGATCGGCTTGCTGTTGAAGAGCTCCTGACCACGAGCCACGGCGCGACGCGCCTGCTCGGTGCGGCCGTTGCCGGAGACGCCGGCCCACGAGTCGTACTCGTCGAAGACCTTCGTCGTGAACGGCGCACCGGTGCGGTAGTCACCGGACAGGACGTCGTTCTCGCCGAAGTAGAACTCGGTGTGCGCGATGTTGACGCGGACCACCCTTCGCGCCGCGCGCGGTGAGGTCCCTCGCGTCGAAGTCGTAGACCTGGCCGAACGACAGCGAGCGCTCGAACGCCACGATATCGGCCTGCTGCGCGGGGACGAGGCCGAGCGTCGCCTGCGCGTGGCCGAGCGTCGCGTCGTTGCGACTGCTGGAGGAGGTCGGTGTTGATCGTCTTGAAGCACTTCGGCGCGGTGGGCGCGAGCGAGCAGCCCATGAGGTCGGGGTCGGTCGCGACCGTGGTCTGGGTCTCGCGGCCATCCCACATGACGGTGCTGAGCGCGTCGAGGTTCGCGGACGGGCAGCGGACGGCGGAACGTCGACACGTCCGCCGCGCTCGCGTGGTGGTACGGATCGTCGACCGCGATGAGCGTGTAGTCGGCGCCTGGCGGGCACCGGGTTGCTGACGCGGATGAGCCCCTTCGTCAGCAGCATGCTGTACGCCACGCGGCGCTTCGCGACGGTCGAGACGTCCGCGGTGGGCGAATTCGAGCCGTCGTTCGTGCGGAAGATCGGGTCGGTGCCGCCGGTGAGCTCGAAGCGGAGCTGGACGTTCCGCGGGATGATGGTCCAGCCGTCGGTCGGCAAGTGACAGCTGCCGCACGAGCGCCCGTTCGTGCCGAGGCTCTGGAAGAACGGGCCCTGTGAGGTCGACGTAGCCCTGGGTGCTGTAGGTCGCGGCGAAGCCCGACGGGTTGAAGACGGGCAGGTTGTTCGGCAGGCGGCCGATGCTCAACGCGCTCTGGGTCGTGGCGACGACCTCCGCGGTGGAGGGGTCCGCGGTCGCCTCCTCCGTGTCGCTCGCGCAGCCCGCAAGCGCCGCCATCATGCCGACCATCACCGCCCCGACCCCGAGCTCGATACGGATCATGGCGCCGTGCATGCAGCATCGAGTCCATGGCTGGGGTAACTCCCATGCTCATGACTTCATTGCGTAAATCGCCATCATCCCGACTCGGCTTGTGGATGGAAAAGCATCCACGGACTCGCCGGTCGCGGCCTCGGCTGGTCACTGAACGTACCAGATCCCTTGAAGATCTCTGGCCGGGGGCCGTCCTGTATGGTTTCTCTAGAGCTCGGCCGCGAAGTGGATGGAATCCCATCCACCGCCACGGCCGCGGGGGGCCTCCATGGGTGCTGAGAACCGGACCATCGCCGTGTGTGCGCCAATCGGGGTCCGCGCGGGCCTGCGCGCCGCCATCGTCGATGGTTGCGGCTGGGACGTGATCGACGTGGGCATGTGCGAGCCCGTCATGCTCCGCGCCGTTCGTGACACGGCCGACGGTTACGTCCTCTACAACGACGAGGCGACGAGCGAGCTCCTGTCCGAGCTGAGGCTCCGCCCCGCGGAGCGCCCGCTCATCGCGATCTCCGGAACGCCCTGTCCGGAGGCCATGCCGGATTGTTGGTTGCCGCAGCTCCCGAGCTCCGCGCTGCTGGCGGTGATGCTCAAGCAGCTGGTCCCCGCGCGCGCGGAGGCGCGAGCGCCGAGCGAGAGCCCCCCCAAGAGCACCTCGTGGCGGCGCAAGACCGACATGATCGTCGGCACCAGCCCGGGTACGCGCGAGCTCCTGCACACGCTCGACCGCCTGCGCAACTCGAGCGCTCCCGTGATCGTCACGGGCGAGAGCGGAACCGGCAAAGAGCTCGTGGCCCGCGCGCTCCATTACGCCGGCCCGCGCGCCGCCGAACCCTTCATCGCCATCAACTGCGCAGCGATTCCCGAGAACCTCTTCGAAGCCGAGCTCTTCGGCTACATGCGCGGCGCGTTCACCGGCGCGGTATCGGCCCGCGTCGGCGCCTTCGAAGGCGCGCACAACGGCACGCTCTTCCTCGACGAGCTCGGCGAGCTACCGCTCTCGATGCAAGCCAAGCTGCTGCGCGTGCTGGAGACCGGAGAGATCGTGCGTCTCGGCTCGAACGAAGCGCGCAAGGTCTCCGTCTGCGTGGTGGCGGCGACGAATCGCTCGCTCGACGTGGAGGTCAAGGCGGGGCGCTTCCGCGAGGACCTCTACTATCGACTCAGCGTGTACCCCGTTCATGTGTCCGCGCTGCGCTCGCGGCCGGAGGACATCGCGCCCATCGCAAACCACTACCTCGAGCTCATCGCGGCGCGCGAGAAGTGTCCCGTTCCTCGACTGACGCCGTCCGCGATCGAGAAGCTCCTGTCGCATACGTGGCCGGGCAACGTGCGCGAGCTCGTCAACACCCTCGAACGCGCGATGCTGATGGCCCCTGACCGGACCCTCGATGCGGAGCACATCGTCGTGCCGGCATCGGCGACCTCGACGCCCGCGCAGGCCGACGACGACGAGCACGCCGTGACCGCCTATCGCGAGGCGAAGGCCCGCTTCGAGCTGCGCTACTACACGCGCATCCTCCGCGCCGCGGACGGCAACGTCTCGATGGCGGCCAAGCTCGCGCAGAAGACGCGCAAGGAGATCTACGAGGCCGCGAGTCGACTCGGTCTCCAGGTCAGCAGCTACCGCCGAGGCGAGCCGGAGCCGCCGCAATGAGCTTCGCGGGGAGCGTTCGCTACTTCACGTACATCGGCATGTTCGCGGCGTGGCACTCGTTGCAGTTGCCCGAGGCCGGAACATCCATCGCGTTGGTGACGGCGCCCTTCCTCGCGCCGGCCTTACCCGTCTCGGCGGTCACGCTGGGGCCCTTGAGCCAGTAGTTCCCGTCCGCGTCGGAGTGGGCGCTCGAGGCGGTGCCCTTGTCGTCGACGAAGCGGATCTCGGCGTCGGCGAGAGCGGTCTTGCCGTCATCGGCCGTGAAGACCGTACCGCCAAACACGAACGAAGGCGCAGTGCCGCCGGTCTTGTGACAGCTCAGACACGCAGTCTCCTTCGACGGAACCGCAAGCTTCTTCGCGGCATGCGCGGCGGCGGCGGTCGACGCCACCGGGCTCGATGCGTACGCGGGCGCCCCGGTGAAGGCGGTCTTCGCGTCGCCCGCGGGCGCGGCGGGACCCTTGACCGCCGGAGTCGGCGCACCACCACACGCTGCAGCCAGCAGCAGAACCGACAACAGCATCAGAGCTCTCGACGTCATCTCTCGCCTCCCTCGCGTCGAGCGTTCGCAACGACGCAGCGGCAACCTTAGTGTCGCAGCGCCGCGCTGTCAGATTATCGGCGCCTATCGATAGCGTCGATCAAGGTTTGGAGCCGATGATCGGCGCCGCACACCGGAACCCGATGCCGTAGCTGCGTTTCGTCGGAACGTCGTGGTACCGGAACGTCGGCCTCACCCACGAGGTGTACGCGCCGTTCCAACCTCCACCTCGGATCACGCGCTCGTTTCCTTTCGTCGGTCCCTTCGGGTCGACGAGGGCGTCCTTGCCGTACTTGCCGTGGCGGTCGGCGACCCACTCCCAGACGTTCCCGACGACGTCGAGCAGACCGAAGCGCGACGCCCCCTTGGGGAAGCTGCCAACGGGCGCCGTGTTCGGGTACCCGTCGTCCTCGGGATACATGGCCGCTTCTTCGGTCTTGTTCTTCGTTCCCCACTCGACGCATTCCTTGCCGCACGCGTTGAGCAGCGAAGCGGACGGCGCCTCGTCGCCCCAGGGGTAGATGCGACCATCGGGCCCGCGCGCTGCGAACTCCCATTCCGCTTCCGTCGGCAGCCGCGCGTTGGCGAACTGGCAATACGTCTCCGCCATCGTCCAATCGACGCAGTTGATCGGATGATCCTTCTTGGCGTCCGGATCTCGGAGATTGCAGAGGGGATCGAAGATCCCCTTCTCCTTCGCGGAGAGGTCGTCCGACTTGTTCGTCGTGGCGGTGCTCGCACACTTGCCGGCGTCGACGCAGGCCTTGAACGCGCTGACCGTGACCTCCGTCTTGTCGATGCAATACGAGCCGATCGTCACCTTGTGCGATGGCTTTTCGAGGTCGAGAGCATCTTCGGCGTCGGAGCCCATGAAGAAATTCCCGCCCGCGATCTCGATCATGCCTTGAGGGCAATTCGACTTCGGCGTGGCGGCCGAGGCCGCTTCGCGCAACGCCACCGATGCAGACGCGTCGGCGCCTGACGATGCGTCGGCCGCGGCGCCGGCAGCGCCGGCAGCACCGTTGGGGTCCGTCTTGGGTTTCTTGCATCCACCGAGGACGGCGAGGGCAAGAAGAGGAAGGAGGACGAATCGAGAGGTGATGGCGGGCATCATCTTCCAGCGACGGGCGCGCCCGGAGGGCTCACGCATCGAGCCGTTGGTGAATACCAGCGGGCGTGGCCACGCCGTGTGCCCCACTTGGGCCGGGGTCAGGAGTTTGCTGGATTCGTCTGGCGGCACAATGCGCGGAAGTTTCGGTCGACCGACCGTCGGGGAACGCTCTTGAGTCTACCCTTTGCACAACACCTGACTCAGCACCGCGAGTTGTTCGCGCGGCTCGACGCCATGGCACCTGACGTGGCTCGTGCCGCGGCCTGCATGAGTGACGCGCTGCGGGGCGGCGGCAAGCTGATGTTTTGCGGCAATGGCGGCTCGGCAGCCGACAGCCAGCATCTGGCGTCGGAGTTCACCGGCCGCTTCGTCGATGACCGGCGCCCGCTGGCGGCGCTGGCGCTGTCGACCGACAGCTCGGCGTTGACCTGCATCGCCAACGACTACGCGTTCGACCAGGTTTTCGAGCGCCAATTGCGCGGCCTGGGCCGCCAGGGCGACGTGCTGGTTGCCATTTCCACCTCGGGGCGCTCGGGCAACGTGCTGCGCGCCGTGCAGGCTGCACGCGAAACCGGCATCGCGGTGGTGGGACTGCTCGGCCGCGACGGCGGTACGCTGAAACCGCTGTGCGATGTGGCGCTGGTGGTGCCCAGCGACACCACGGCGCGCATCCAGGAGGCGCACATCTTCATCGGCCACACGCTGTGCGCGATGGTCGAGCAAGCGCTTGGCCTGTAGCAGCGGGTCGATCAATCCGCGGACTGTCGCGCCAGCCAATTCACATAGCGGTGCACGCCGCCGGCTACGTCGGCAAACGCATGGTCGCAGCCGGCGGCGCGCAGCGCACCCAGGTCGGCCTGCGTGAAGCACTGGTACTTGCCCACCAGGGCCGGCGGGAAATCGATGTATTCGACGATGCCCTTGCCGACCAATTCATCGAGCGTCAACGGCGCATCGCCGGCGCGCTCGCGCCACCCGTTGACCACCGCGCGCGCGACGTCGTTGAACGGCTGCGCGCGGCCGCTGCCGACGTTGTAGATGCCCTTGACGCCGCCGTGCTGCAGAAACCACAGGTTGATCGCGACGACATCATCGACGCAGACGAAGTCGCGCACCTGCATGCCGGGGCCGTAGCCGCCATAGGCGCCGAACAGGCGCACGCGGCCTTCGTTGCGGTACTGCACGCTGTGGTGAAACGCCACCGATGCCATGCGGCCCTTGTGCCGCTCGTGCGGGCCGTAGACGTTGAAGTAGCGCAAGCCCACCACCTGCGGGCCGCTGCCCGGCAACGCGCGGCGCACCACCTGATCGGTGAGCAGCTTGGAATAGCCGTACACGTTGAGCGGCCGCTCGTGCTCGGGTGATTCGCGGAAGACGTCGCTGCCTCCGTACACCGCGGCCGACGACGCGTAGATCAAACGCGTGCCCTGCGTCTGGCAGGCATCGAGCAGGTCTTTGGTGCAGCGGTAGTTCTGCGCCATCATCAGCTGGCCGTTGTGCTCCATCGTGTCGGAGCATGCGCCCTGATGCAGCACGGCATCGACAGGCCCGAACTCGCCGCGCGCGAAGCGGGGATAGAACTCGCTCCTGTCGAGGTAGTCGGCGAAGCGGGCGCCGAGCAGATTGCTGTACTTGGAGCCGTCGGTCAGATCGTCGACGGCAATGATGTCGTCGATGCCGGCCGCATTGAGGCCGCGCAGCAGATTGGCGCCGACCATGCCGGCGGCGCCGGTGACCACCGCTTTCATCGTGCTGCCTTCCGAGCGCCGCTCACGGGAACAGCTCTTCGTAGCTGACGCTCGCGGTGCCGAAGCGGCTGACCACGATGCCGGCGGCGCGATTGGCAATCGGCACCGCCTCGCGCGGCGTCAGGCCGGCAGCCAGCATCGCGGCCATGGTGGCGATCACCGTGTCGCCGGCGCCGGTGACGTCGAACACCTGCCGGGCCTGCGCCGGCACATGCAGCGCGCCTTGCGCGTCGAACAGCGACATGCCCTCTTCCGAACGCGTGAGCAGCAGGTTGTCGATGCGGAACTCGCCGCGCAGCCGCCCGGCCAGTGCGGCCAGTTGCTCGTCGTTGTCCCACGGCCCCACGGCCAGCGCCAGCTCGCCGCGGTTGGGCGTGATCACGCTCGCGCCCGCGTAGCGCGAGAAGTCGCGTCCCTTGGGGTCGACCAGCACCGGTTTGCCGGCGTCGCGCGCCAGCTCGATCATGCGTGCGATGTGCGTGAGGCCGCCCTTGCCATAGTCGGAGAACAGCACGGCATCGTGTTCGGGCAGCACACGCTCGAAATCGCCCAGCATCTGCGCGAGCAGCTCGTGATCGGGGCGATTCTCGAAGTCAACCCGCAACAACTGCTGGGCGCGGCCGACGACTCGCAGCTTGATGGTGGTGCGCAGCGCCGGGTCCTGCCCGAGCACGCGCTGCACGCCCTCCTGCTCCAGCAGGCGCACCACCGCGCGCGCCGGTTCGTCGTCGCCCATCACGGTGAGCAAGGTGGCGCGCGCGCCGAGCCGGCGCACGTTCAGGGCCACGTTGGCGGCGCCGCCCAGTCGCTCTTCTTCGCGCTGCACCAGCACCACGGGCACCGGCGCCTCCGGCGAGATGCGCTCGACGGCGCCGAACCAATAACGATCGAGCATCGCATCGCCCACCACCAGCACGCGGGCGGCCTCGAGGCGGCTTCGGGTCATCACGGTCATGGCGTCGGAATCATGCCTGAAGGCGCAATCACGCCTCGCGGCTGCAAGCTGCGCCAGGCCTGCAGCACCACGTCAACGCCGATGCTCATCACCTCGGCGCCAGGCGTGAGGGCGCGCGGCCCCAGCACTTGCACGTTGCCGCTCGGCGAGCGCGGCTTCCAGCGGCCCCAACCTGCGTTGCCGTAGAGCACGACGAGCGGGCAATCCATCGCGCCGGCGATATGCGCCGGCCCGGTGTCGACCGAAATCATGCTGTGCGCGAGCGCGGACAGCGCCACCAGCCGTTGCAGCGTGGGCCGCATGGCGGCAACGTTGACGACGCGGCCATCCGCGGGCGCCGAGCCGGCCGCGTCGACGATCTCCTGCACGAGTCGCGCCTCGCGCGACGAGCCGCACACCAGCACCGCCGCGCCAGGTACCTCGGTGAGTACCGCTCGGACCACCGCGCCCCAGCGCTCGGCGGGCCAGTGCTTGTCGTGCGTTGCGGTGGCGATGCGGCCGCGCTTGTGGGTCTTCTTGTGGCCGGGCTGCACCAGCACCAGCGGCCGCTCGTGCAAATGGTGTTGCTGCAGCCATTGGCGCGTCTGCAGGTGCCACTCGGCGGGCACGTGCAGACGCGGGCGCGCCGGCACCTGCGGGCGCCGCGCGGGCCCGGGCGCCCCACTGGCGTCGAGTTGGGCGACGTCGAGCCACCAGTCGGCCCAATGCACGTCGTTGCCCGGCCAGTGCCGCCACGCGCGCACCAGACGGTCTTCGGCAATGCCGGCGCGCTGGATGATGCGCTCGGCGTACACGTCGGGATCGCACAGATAGATGGGCCCGCGATGCTCGCGCAGCCAGGCCTGCGCCGACCATCGCGACGGCGTCATCCAATGGGGCGTGCGTCGGCTCCACACCAGGCGCAGCTCCGACACCGCCGGGTCGGCCTGCAACAGCAGCGGCGTCCACTCGCCCGAGGCCAGCAGGTGCACCGGCTTGCCGTAGCGCTGCCACAAGGCTTCGAGCAGCACGGTGAGCAGCACCAGGTCGCCGACTGCCGGAAAACGCAGCACCACCGGTGCCTCGGGGTCGGCGGTGTGCGAGGAGTGCAGGTTGGCGCTGCGAAACGGCATGCTGGCGGCTAAGGCAGCGGCCTCATCGGACGCCGCGGCGGGCATTGGCAACTGACAGGCGCCGCAGTCTATCCGGGCGCTGGCGCAGCCAGCGCAGCGCGGCGGCCGCGCAACGCCAGCAACTCGTTGCCCACCAGCGCGGCCAGCACCAGGCTGCCGCCGGTGAGCGCCGCCGCGCCGGGCGCCTCGCCGGCCCACGAACCAAGCCCAGGCGACACCGAAGATCACCTCGAGCAGCGCCAACAGCGCGATCTCCGGGCCGGGCAACACGCGCGTCAGCCACACGGCCAGCAGGCACGGAATCGCCAGCTGCACCACACCCAGCAGCGCCAGCAGCGCGAGGTCGTGGCCCGAGGTGTGCAGCGGCCAGGCCAGCGGCAACGTGACCAGCGACGACAGCACGGCGCCGATCCACACCGCTGGCAGCATGTCGTGTGCCGGTTCGTCGGGGTCGCCGCTGCCGTGCGCGATGTGCTGCAGCAGCGTCCAGTTGGCGGCGCCGGCCAGCGGCACCGCCAGCGCGACCGCCATGCCAGCCAACGCGCTGCCGCCCGATTTGCAACTGGTGGCC
Source organism: uncultured beta proteobacterium (assembly GCA_963774185.1). Lineage (GTDB taxonomy): Bacteria > Pseudomonadota > Gammaproteobacteria > Burkholderiales > Burkholderiaceae_C > JAEUPI01. Next base: position 256,895 of record CAVZEK010000032.1, on the reverse strand, counting down.
GAACATCCACGCGATGCCGACGCCTGCCAGTGCAATGGCCACCCAGGTGCGCCGCGGCAGCTTGTGATGCAGCACCACACGCGCGAACAGCGCGGTGACCAGCGGGCCTGCGGCCAGCGTGACCAGCACATTGGCGACCGTGGTCAGCGTGATCGCCACCATGTAGGCGGTGAACATCACCGCCCAGAACAGCACCCGAGACCCACACCGGCCAGCGCGCGCGCCGCAGCTCGCCCCACCACTGCGCACCGCGCATCGCCGACAGGCCGATCGACAGCGCCAGCATCGTGAACGCGCTGCGCCAGAACGTGACCTCGAAGGCCTCGGCGCCCTGCAAGTGGCGCGTCACGACGCCCGCGATGCTCCACATCAGCGTGACGAGCACCATCAAGAACACCGCGCGCGAGTGACTCATGACCGCATTTCAGAGGGCCGCGCAGCGGCCCGGGCGTCTCTCGAACTGGAGCCCCCGCTTGGCGGGGGCGGAGGGTGCTGTGGGTGGACCCGAATGAGCTACGGGCGTGCGGCAATCAAGCCGCTTCTCGAGCCGCACGCTTGCGGTCATGCTCCTTCAAGTACCTCTTTCGGATGCGAATCGACTTCGGCGTGATCTCCACCAGCTCGTCGTCGGCGATGAACTCCACCGCGCTCTCGAGCGTCAACTCGATCGCCGGCGTGATCTTGATCGCGTCTTCCTTGCCCGAGACGCGGAAGTTGGTGAGCTGCTTTTGGCGCACGGCATTGACCACCAGATCGTTGTCACGGCTGTGGATGCCGACGATCATGCCTTCGTACACCGGGTCGCCGGCCTTGACGAACATGCGGCCGCGATCGTCGAGCTTGCCCAGTGCGTAGGTGACGATCTCGCCGTCTTCGTGGCTGATCAGCACGCCGTTCTTGCGCCCGCCAATCTCACCCTTGAACGCCTCGTAGCCGTCGAAGATGTGGCTCATCAAGCCGGTGCCGCGCGTGATGTTGAGGAACTCGGTAGAAAAACCGATCAGCCCGCGCGCCGGCACGCGGTAGTCCAGCCGCACGCGGCCGCGCGCGTCGCTTTGCATGTCGGCGAGCTCGCCCTTGCGCGCACCGAGCTCCTGCATCACGGCGCCCTGGTGCTGGTCTTCGATGTCGACGGTCAGCAGTTCGATCGGCTCCTGCTTTTCGCCGTCCACCTCGTGCAGCACCACGCGCGGGCGCGACACGGCGAGCTCGTAGCCTTCGCGGCGCATGTTCTCCAGCAGGATGGTCAGGTGCAGCTCACCGCGGCCCGAAACCTCGAAGATGCCGTCCTCGTCTGTGTCCTTGACGCGCAGCGCCACGTTGCTTTGCAGCTCGCGGTCGAGCCGGTCGCGAATTTGCCGGCTGGTGACGAACTTGCCCTCGCGCCCGGCCAGCGGCGACGTGTTGACGCAGAAATTCATCGTCAGCGTCGGCTCGTCGACCTGCAGCATCGGCAGCGGCAGCGGCGTCTCCAGGCTGGTGATCGTCATGCCGATGCCGATGTCTTCGATGCCGTTGACCAGCACGATGTCGCCGGGGCCGGCGATTTCGGCCTGCTGGCGCTCCAGCCCTTCGAACGTCAGCACCTGGTTGATGCGGGCCTTGCGCGGCACGCCGTCGACGCCGTCGCAGACCGCCACATCCATCGCCGGGCGAATGGTGCCCTGGTTGATGCGCCCGACGCCGATGCGCCCGACGTAGCTCGAGTAGTCGAGCGACGCGATCTGCAGCTGCAGCGGCGCGTTCTCGTCGCCGGCGTGCGCCGGCACGTGCTGCAAGACCGCTTCGAACAACGGTGCCAGATCGGTACCCACTTCGCCGGGCTTCAGGGTGGCCCAGCCTTCGAGGCCCGAGGCGTACACGACCGGAAAGTCGAGCTGCGATTCGCTGGCGCCGAGTTTGTCGAACAGATCGAACGTGGCGTTGATCACCTCGTCGCAGCGTGCGCCGGGACGGTCGACCTTGTTGACGACGACGATCGGCTTCAGGCCCAGCGCCAGCGCCTTGCGCGTGACGAAGCGCGTCTGCGGCATCGGGCCTTCGACGGCGTCGATCAGCAGCAGCACGCCGTCGACCATCGACAGCGCACGCTCCACCTCGCCGCCGAAATCGGCGTGGCCCGGCGTGTCGACGATGTTGATGTGCGTGCCCTGCCAGCGCACAGCGCAGTTCTTGGCCAGGATGGTGATGCCGCGCTCGCGCTCGAGGTCGTTGCTGTCCATCACGCGCTCAGCCACCTGCTGGTTGTCGCGGAAGGTGCCGCTCTGGCGCAGCAGTTGGTCGACCAGCGTGGTCTTGCCATGGTCGACGTGGGCGATGATCGCGATGTTGCGGATCTGAGTGTTCATGTCAGTGCCCGCCCGGCCGCCCGAAGGGCACTGAAGCCCCCTCGGGGGGTGAGCCCGCACCGAGCGAGCGCCGGCGCGCTCGCGAGTGGCGGGCGAACGCCGGCTGGCATGCAGGCCAGCCAGCAGCGAACGGAGTGAGCGTGGGGGTGGTCATGATTGCTTTTCAGGCCGCGAACGTCGCGCGCACTTCGAGGGGACTCAGGAGGCGGTCGGCGATCAACTCGCCGCCCGTGATGTGGGCGCTGCCGAGAAACGCATCGGGCTCGCGGCCGTAAACGCGCACGGCGGCCGCGTCGGCCCCTTCGATGCGGCGGCGCAGGCCCGACAGAAACCGGCCGGCGTCGTCGGCCTCCAGGCGCACCGCGGGCCAATCGGCGAGCAGGCAATCGGTGGGCCGCAGCAACGCATCGCGCTCGGTTTCGCCGAGCGCCTCGAGCGCATCAGGACGTCACCGCGTCACGCACGTCGAGGCGCCCGGCGCCGGTGCGCCGCAACGCCGCCAGGTGCGCGCCGCAGCCCAGTGCCTGCCCGATGTCGCTGGCCAGCGCGCGAATGTAGGTGCCCTTGCTGCACTCGACATCGATCGTCAGATCGCGGGCTGTCGAACTCGACGACGTCGATGCGCATGATCGTGACGCGGCGCGGCGCACGCTCGACCTCGAGGCCGGCGCGTGCATAGTCGTAGAGCGCCTTGCCATCCTTCTTCAGCGCGGAGTGCATCGGCGGCAACTGCTCCATCGGGCCGACGAAGCTGCGGCAGACGGCGTCGACGGCCGCGCGGCTCACGTTCACCGGCCGGCATTCGATCACCGGGGTTTCGCGGTCGCCCGATGCCGTGCGTTCGCCGAGCGTGAGTGTTGCGCAGTATCGTTTGTCGGCGTCGAGGCAGACCTGCGCGAACTTGGTGGCGGCGCCAAAGCAGATCGGCAGCAACCCATCGGCCAGCGGATCGAGCGTGCCGGTGTGACCCGCCTTTTCGGCGCGATACAGGCGCTTGGCGCGCTGCAGCGCCTGGTTGCTCGTCAGGCCCAGCGGCTTGTCGAGCAACAGCACGCCGTGCACCGCGCGGCGAGGCTGACGAACCGCACTGCCGCTCACGATTCGTCGTCCCCCGAGCGCTGCTCATTGGCCTTGCGGATCAACGCACTCAATTCGGCCGCGCGCTCGGTGGTCTTGTCGAAATGGAAATGCAGCGTCGGCACGGTGTGGATCGTCAACCGTTTGAACAAGCCGTTGCGCAGGAACCCCGCCGCCTCGTTGAGCCCGGCCTCGCATTCTTCGGGGCTGCCCACCAGCAGCGAGAAGTACACCTGCGCGTGCGCATAGTCGGGCGACACCTCGACGCTGTTGATGGTGACCATGCCCACCCGCGGATCCTTCAGCGTGCGGATCAGCTCGGCCAGATCACGCTGGATCTGGTCGGCAACGCGAAAGCCGCGATTGGGGATCGACTTCTTGTGGCGCATGACAGCTCGACGAAACGTCGTCCCGCTCCAGCGGTGCTCCGGAAGGTCACCGCAGATCCCCGCCGGTCCGCGGCGGCGTTCGCTGGTCAGCGACGAGAGCTCGCGCGCTCTACAGCGTGCGGGCGACTTCCTTGATTTCGAAGAACTCCAGCTGGTCGCCCTCTGCGATCTCGTTGTAGTTCTTGATGTTGAGGCCGCACTCGAAGCCCTCCTTGACCTCGCGCACGTCGTCCTTGAAGCGCTTGAGGCTCTCCAGCTCGCCGGTGAACACCACCACGTGGTCGCGCAGCACGCGCACACGGGCGCTGCGCCGCACGACGCCCGAGGTGACCATGCAGCCGGCGATCGCGCCGATCTTGCTGATGCGGAACACCTGGCGGATTTCGGCGTTGCCGATGACCTCTTCCTTGTGCTCCGGCGCCAGCATGCCGGCCATCGCCGCCTTCACCTCGTCGACCGCGTCGTAGATGATGTTGTAGTAGCGGATGTCGATGCCGTTGTTCTCGGCCAGCTTGCGCGCGCCGGCGTCGGCACGAGTGTTGAAGCCGATGATCACGGCCTTCGAGGCGATCGCCAGGTTGACGTCGCTCTCGCTGATGCCGCCCACCGCCGCGTGCACCACTTGCACCTTGACCTCGTCGGTCGACAGCTTGACGAGCGACTGTGCCAGCGCCTCTTGCGAGCCCTGCACGTCGGCCTTGAGGATCAGCGACAGCGTCTGCGCCGCGCCCTCGCCCATGCTCTCGAACATGTTCTCCAGCTTGGCGGCCTGCCGCTTGTTGAGCGTGACCTCGCGGTACTTGCCCTGGCGGAAGGTCGGCGATCTCACGCGCACGGCGCTCGTCGGACCAGCACCATGAACTCGTCGCCGGCCTGCGGCACCTCGGTGAGGCCCTGGATCTCGACCGGGATCGACGGCCCTGCCTCGTTGGTGGGCTTGCCGTCTTCGTCGAGCATCGCGCGCACGCGGCCGTAGCTGGCGCCGGCCAGCACCACGTCGCCGCGTCTCGAGCGTGCCCGACTGCACCAGCACCGTGGCCACTGGGCCGCGGCCCTTGTCGAGCTGCGCCTCGATCACCAGGCCGCGCGCCATGGCATCGGCCGCCGCCTTGAGCTCCAGCACTTCGGCCTGCAGCAGCACCTGCTCGAGCAGCGCGTCGACGCCCTGCCCGGTCTTGGCCGACACCGGCACGAACGGCGAATCGCCGCCGAACTCCTCGGGCACCACGCTCTCGGCCACCAGCTCGCTCTTCACGCGCTCGAGGTTGGCCTCGGGTTTGTCGATCTTGTTGATCGCCACCACGATCGGCACGTTGGCGGCCTTCGCGTGGCTGATGGCTTCCTTGGTCTGCGGCATCACGCCGTCGTCGGCGGCCACCACCAGGATCACGATGTCGGTGGCCTTGGCGCCGCGCGCGCGCATCGCGGTGAACGCGGCGTGGCCCGGCGTGTCGAGGAAGGTGATCATGCCGCGCGGCGTCTGCACGTGGTAGGCGCCGATGTGCTGCGTGATGCCACCCGCCTCGCCTGCCGCCACGCGGGTGGAGCGGATGTAGTCGAGCAGCGAGGTCTTGCCGTGGTCGACGTGGCCCATCACGGTGACCACCGGCGCGCGCGGGGTCTGCTCGCCGGCCTGGCCGGCGGTTTCTTCCTCGGTGAACGCCTCGGGGTCGTCGAGCTTGGCCGCCAGCGCCTTGTGGCCCATCTCCTCGACCACGATCATCGCGGTCTCCTGGTCGAGCTGCTGGTTGATGGTGACCATCTGGCCGAGCTTCATCAGCTGCTTGATCACCTCGCTGGCCTTGACGCTCATCTTGTGCGCCAGGTCGGCGACGCTGATCGTCTCGGGGACGTGCACCTCCTGCGTCACGAACTCCGCCGGCGCGGTGAAGGCCGGCGAATCGTCGCTGCGGTCGCCCTTGCGTGCGCCGCGCGGCGAACGCCAGCCGGCGCGCCCGCCGCCGCTGTCGCCGCGGGTCTTGAGCGCGCGCTTCTTGGCGGCGTCGTCGGCCCAGCTGGACGACAGCTTCTCGGACTTGACCGACTTCTTGTCGCCGGGCTTGGCCGTGCCGGGCGTCGTGGTTGCGCCCGGCGCCGCCTTGGGCTTGTGGATCGTGCCCTTGATGCCTTCCTTGCCGGCTTCGCCCGGCTTGGCCTCTTCGGGCTTCTTGGCGGTGAGCACCTTCTTCGGCGCGGCCATCATCGCGCGGATCGCTGCGGCCTCGGCCTCGGCCGACTTGCGGCGGCCATCGGCTTCGGCCTGCTTGGCCCGCTCGGCCGCCTCCACGCTGCCCGACTTGACCACCCGCAAGGCTGGCTTGGCCGGCGCGGCAGCCGGTCGTCGGCCGCCGGCGGCGCGGCCGGCGCTTCGGTGGCCGGTGCGTTCGCTGGCACGTGCCAGCGCGGCGGCCGCCTGCGCAGCGGCTTCGGCCGCGGCGGCCTCGCGCTCGCGACGCTCCTGCTCTTCGCGCGCGCGGCGCGCGGCGTCTTCGTCCTGCCGACGCATCAGTTCGGCTCTGGCGTGCCGCCTCGGACTCGCGGCGCTGCACTTCGGCTTCGTCGATCACCGGCGCGGCGGGCTCTTCAACGACCGCGGCGCTCGGCGCGTCCTCGCGCTTGACGAAGACGCGCTTCTTGCGCACCTCGACCTGGATCGTGCGCGCCTTGCCGGAAGCATCGGCCTGCTTGATCTCGCTGGTGGACTTGCGCGTCAGCGTGATCTTCTTGCGCTCGCCGCCGGTGGTGCCGTGCGCGCTGCGCAGGAACTCCAGCAGGCGCTCCTTGTCGGCGTCGGTCAGCTTGTCGTCGGGCGACTTCTTGGCCACGCCGGCGGATTGCAGCTGCTCGAGCAACGCCGCGCTCGGGCGGTTCAGCTCGGCGGCAAACTGGGCAACGGTGGTCACGGCCATTGTTGCGGTTCCTTGGGCTTTCCGAAGTCTCGGTTCTGTGGTGGGTGGGTCAGGTGCTGAACCAGTGTTCACGCGCCTTCATGATCAACGTCTTGGCCTGCTCGTCGCCGACACCAGTCAGCTCCTGCAGCTCGTCGACTGCCAAGTCGGCGAGGTCGTCGCGTGTGTTGACGCCGCCCTCGGCCAGCTTGCCGATCAGCTCGGGCGACAGGCCTTCGAGGTCGCGCAGGTCTTGCGACACCTCTTCGACGCGCTCCTCGCGTGCAATCTCCATCGTCAGCAGCGCATCCTTGGCACGTGTGCGCAGCTCGTTGACGGTGTCTTCGTCGAACGACTCGATCTCCAGCATCTCCTGCAGCGGCACATAGGCCACTTCTTCGAGGCTGTTAAAGCCTTCGGCGATCAGGATGTCGGCGACCTCCACGTCGACGTCGAGCTTCTCGACGAACAGCTTGCGCACCGAGTCGGACTCCTGCGCATGCTTGGCGCTGGATTCTTCGGCGGTCATGATGTTGATGCGCCAGCCGGTGAGCTCGGAGGCCAAGCGCACGTTCTGGCCGCCGCGGCCGATGGCGATGGCGAGGTTCTCCTCGTCGACCACCACGTCCATCGCGTGCTTCTCTTCGTCGACGACGATCGACTGCACGTTGGCCGGCGCCAACGCGCCGATCACAAATTGGGCCGGATCCTCCGACCACAGCACGATGTCGACCCGCTCGCCGGCGAGCTCGTTGGTGACCGCGTTGACGCGCGAGCCGCGCACACCGACGCAGGTGCCGATCGGGTCGACCCGCTTGTCGTGAGACTGCACCGCGATCTTGGCGCGCGAGCCGGCGTCGCGAGCGCAACTCTTGATCTCGAGCAGGCCCTGCTCGATCTCGGGCACCTCCTGCGCGAACAGCTCCTTCATGAACGCGGGCGCCGAGCGCGACAGCAGGATCTGCGCGCCGCGCAAGGTCGGGTCGACGCCGAGGATCACCGCGCGCACGCGGTCGCCGCTGCGCAGGTTTTCCTTTGCGATCATCTCGCTGCGCTTCAGGCGCCCCTCGACACGGCCCGACTCGACGATGAGGTCGCCTTTGTCGGCGCGTTTGACGGTGCCCACGAAGATCTTGTCGCCGCGCGACATGAAGTCGTTGAGCAGCTGCTCGCGCTCGGCGTCGCGGATCTTCTGCAGGATCACCTGCTTGGCCGCCTGCGCGCCGATGCGGCCGATCGGCACCGAATCGATCGGTTCTTCGATGTGGTCGTCGACCTCGATGTCGGCGATCTGCTCCTTGGCCTCGAACAGCAGGATCTCGGCGTCGGGGATCTGCAGCCCAGCCTCGTCGGGCACCACGTGCCAGCGGCGGAAGGTTTCGTAGTCGCCGGTGTCGCGGTCGACCGCGACGCGGATGTCAACCTCGCCGCCGTGCAGCTTCTTGGTGGCTTGGGCCAACGCGGCTTCGACGGCGCCGAAGACGACGTCACGCTCGACGCTCTTCTCGCGCGAGATGGCGTCCACCAGCATCAGCATTTCCCGGTTCATGGCTTGCATCGCCTTTCATCTCTCCATGACCCGCGGCTTCAAGCCGCGGCCGGCCGTGCTCGACGGCTCTTGAAATCCAACTGCGGCACCAGCCGCGCCTCGCGCACCTCGTGCAAATCGAAGTCGAGGGCTTCCGTCTCGTTGCCCGCGTCGCGCGGCAAGACCAGGCGCCAGCCGACCTCGCGCGGTTGCAGTTGGCCGCGCCAGTGCTTGCGGCCCTGAAATGGCGCGCGCAGCGTCAACTCGACCTGGCTGCCGGCAAAACGTTGCCAGTCGGCAGGCTTGCGAAGCGGCCGGTCCAGCCCGGGCGACGAGACTTCCAGGCGCGCATAGTCGACGCCGTCGACCTCGAGCGCATACTGCAAGTGGCGCGTCACGCGTTCGCAATCGTCGACCGTCACTGCATCCCCTGCGCCCGACTCATAGGTACGGCCAGCGATCCGATCGATGAACACGCGCAGCAAGCCACCCGCCGATCGCTCGACGTCGACCAGCTCGTACCCGAGCGCGTGCACCCCGCGCTCAACCGCTTCTTGCCACGACATGGCCAATTCAGTGCTGTGTCCCATCCATTCCCTGCGGGCCGCGACCACGGCCAAACCCGATTTGCGCCCGATTCGCCGACGACAAAAAAAATGGGCTGGATGAATCCGCCCATTTCCCTGCGCCAGCGAAAACGGGATTCTACTCTGCAAGACCCGTACCGGCAAGGGTTGGCGAAGGCCGCGAGCGCAGTGCATGCGAGAATCCGCCCCCGCCACACCGGTGGCCACCGCAGCTCGATCCACCATGGGTTTCCTGTCTGGCAAGCGCCTGCTGATCACCGGCGTGCTCAACAACCGCTCGATCGCCTACGGCATCGCGCGCGCCTGCCGGCGCGAGGGCGCCGATTTGGCGTTCAGCTACCAGGGCGAACGCTTCAAGGAGCGCATCGCCGAGTTTGCCGCCGAGTTCGGCTCGAAGCTCACCTTCGAGTGCGACGTCGCCGACGACGCGCAGATCGAGCGCCTGTTCGACCAGCTCGGCGAAGCCTGGGACGGCTTCGACGGCTTCGTCCACGCCATCGCGTTTGCACCGCGCGAGGCGATTGCCGGCGACTTTCTCGATGGCTTCACGCGCGAGAATTTCCGCATCGCGCATGAAATCTCGGCCTACAGCTTCCCAGCCATGGCCAGGGTGGCGCTGCCCAGGCTGCGTCCCGGCTCGGCCCTGCTGACGATGAGCTACCTGGGCGCCGTGCGCTATGTGCCCAACTACAACACCATGGGTCTGGCCAAGGCGTCGCTGGAAGCCAGCGTGCGTTTCCTGGCGCAGAGCCTGGGTGCCAAGGGCGTGCGCGTCAACGGCATCTCGGCCGGCCCGATCAAGACGCTGGCCGCCTCGGGCATCAAAGACTTCGGCAAGCTGCAGGCTGAGTTTGCCGCCGCCGCGCCGATCCGCCGCAACATCACCATCGACGACGTCGGCAACGCAGCAGCGTTTCTGCTGTCGGACCTGGCGGCCGGCATCAGCGCCGAGATCATCTACGTCGACGGCGGCTTCAGCCAGGTGGGCATGGCCGGCGGCGGCAGCTAAATGCCGATTCAGCCGCGCACGCAATCCACGTAGTACGAGCGGCGAAAGCCCTCGGTCTCGTTTTCGACCAGACCGTGCACGTCGGTGTCGAAACCCGGATAGCGCGCGTTGAACTCCTGCACGAAGCGCAGGTATTCGACGATGCGCCGATTGAAACGCTCGCCCGGGATCAACAGCGGGATGCCCGGCGGATACGGTGTCAGCATCGCGCTGGTGATGCGGCCCTCGAGCTCCTCGATCGGCACGCGCTCGGTGTCGCGGTGCGCGATGCGGGCGAACGCCTCGGACGGTTTCATCGCCGGCTGCAGATCCGACAGGTACATCTCGGTGGTCAGGCGCGCGATGTCGCCCTTGGCGTAGGTCTCGTGGATCGACTGGCTCAGCTCGCGCAGCCCCATGCGTTCGTACTTCGAGTGGTGCTGGCAGAACTCCGGCAACACGCGCCACATCGGCGCGTTCTTGTCGTAGTCGTCCTTGAACTGCTGCAGCGCGGTGAGCAGCGTGTTCCAGCGACCCTTGGTGATGCCGATCGTGAACATGATGAAAAACGAGTACAGGCTCGTCTTCTCCACCACCACGCCGTGCTCGGCCAGGTACTTGGTGACGATGGCCGCCGGGATGCCGGTCTTGGCGAACTTGCCGGTCACGTCCAGCCCCGGCGTGACGATGGTGCTCTTGATCGGGTCGAGCATGTTGAAGCCGGGCGCCAAGTCGCCGAAGCCGTGCCATTTTTCGTTGGCGGTGAGCATCCAGTCGTCGCGCTTGCCGATGCCCTCGTGCGCCAGCCTGGGCGGACCCCAGACTTGGAACCACCAGTCGCGGCCCCAGTCCTTGTCGATCTTGCGCATCGCGCGGCGGAATTCCATCGACTCGAGAATGCTCTCCTCAACCAGCGCTGTGCCACCGGGGTACTCCATCATCGCCGCGGCCACGTCGCAGCTGGCGATGATCGCGTACTGCGGCGAAGTCGAGGTGTGCATCAGGTAGGCCTCGTTGAACAGGTGCCGGTCCAGGCGCCGCGTCTCGGAGTCGGCCACCAGGATCTGCGAGGCCTGCGAGAGCCCCGCCAGCAGCTTGTGCGTGGATTGCGTCGAGAAAACCAATGACGTCTTCGTGCGGGGCCGATCCTTGCCGATGGCGTGCATGCCCTTGTAGAACTCGTGGAAGGTGGCGTGCGGCAGCCAGGCTTCGTCGAAGTGCAGCGTGTCGGTGAAGCCGTCCTGCATGGCCTTGATCTGGTCGACGTTGTAGAGCACACCGTCGTAGGTGCTCTGCGTGATGGTCAACACACGCGGCTGTTTCTTGCTCGCGCCGTTGTCGGCCAGCAGCGGGTTCCTGGCCATGCGACGGCGAATCGCCTCGGGCTCGAACTCCGAGCGCGGAATCGGGCCGATGATGCCCAGATGGTTGCGTGTTGGGGTCAGGAACACGGGAATCGCCCCGGTCATGATGATCGAGTGCAGGACGCTCTTGTGGCAGTTGCGGTCGACCACCACCACGTCGCCGGGTGCCACCGTGTGGTGCCACACCATCTTGTTGCTGGTGGAAGTGCCGTTGGTGACGAAGAAGCAGTGGTCGGCGTTGAAGATGCGCGCCGCGTTCTTCTCGCTGTCGGCGACCGGGCCGGTGTGGTCGAGCAGCTGGCCGAGCTCGTCCACCGAATTGCAGACATCGGCGCGCAGCATGTTCTCGCCGAAAAACTGGTGGAACATCTGCCCCACCGGGCTCTTGAGGAACGCGACCCCGCCGCTAGTGGCCCGGGCAGTGCCACGAGTACGAACCGTCCTGCGCGTAGTCGACCAGCGCCTTGAAGAACGGCGGCGCCACGCCGTCGAGGTAGCTGCGCGCCTCGCGGATGATGTGTCGCGCCACGAACTCCGGCGTGTCCTCGAACATGTGGATGAAGCCGTGCAGCTCGCGCAGGATGTCGTTGGGAATGTGCTGCGAGGTGCGCGTCTCGCCGTACAGGTAGATCGGAATCTCGGCATTGCGGCGGCGGATCTCGCCGATGAACTTGCGCAGGTTGAGCACCGCCGGGTCGAGCTCGGGGCCCGGTGTGAACTCCTCGTCGTCGATCGACAGGATGAACGCGCTGGCGCGGCTTTGCTGCTGCGCGAACTGGCTGAGGTCGCCGTAACTGGTGACGCCCAGCACCTCCATGCCTTCTTTCTCGATCGCTGACGCCAGCGCGCGGATGCCCAGGCCCGAGGTGTTCTCGGAGCGGAAGTCCTCATCGATGATGACGATGGGGAAGTGGAAACGCAACATCGTGGAGGCCTCCGGCCGGCGCAGCAAATCAAGCAGCGCGAGAGTGTAGGACCGATTGCGATGAACGCATGGTGGCTACACTCTCGCGCCATGCAAAGTTGCCACGCGGGTTGCCTTCTATGAGTTGGGCGGCGTCGACCGGTTGGTGGGTGGTGGCAGGTCTGCTGGTGGCCGTGGAGCTCGCCAGCGGCACGTTCTACCTGCTGATGCTGGCGCTCGGCGCTGCGGCGGGTGCGTTGGCCGCACATCTGGGCGCTGGGTTCAACACGCAAGTCCTCGTGGCGGCGCTGCTGGGCGGCGGCGCCACCGCGCTATGGCACTTCAAGCGCTTTCGCGCGCCGCGCTCGGCCGTGGCCGAGGCCAACCCGGACGTCAACCTCGACATCGGTCAGACGGTGCACGTGGACACCTGGGGCGCCGATGGCACCGCCAGGGTGATGTACCGCGGCGCCAGCTGGGCCGTCACCTTCGGCGGCGCCGATGCCCCTGCGCCGGGCGAGCACACCATCGTTGCCGTGCGCGGCAGCCGCCTGGTGGTGGCGCCACGTGTCGCGCGCTGAAAGCGCCCGGCGCCCAACCGATCGACACCCACTGCCGGAAAGGCCACGCCATGGAAGTTGCACTGATCGTCCTTTTCATTGCGGTGATCTTCGTCGTGCGCACCTTCAAAATCGTGCCTCAGCAGCACGCCTGGGTGGTGGAGCGCCTCGGCCGCTACGACCGCACGTTGACGCCGGGACTGAAGTTCGTGATCCCGTTCGTCGAGCGTGTCAGCTACAAGCACTCGCTCAAGGAGATACCCCTGGATGTGCCAAGCCAGGTGTGCATCACCAAGGACAACACGCAGCTGCAGGTCGACGGCATCCTGTACTTCCAGATCACCGACGCGATGCGCGCGAGCTACGGTTCGAGCAACTACGTGGTCGCCATCACCCAGCTCGCCCAGACCACCTTGCGCAGCGTGATCGGCAAGATGGAGCTAGACAAGACGTTCGAGGAGCGCAGCGCGATCAACGCGGCGGTCGTGAGCGCGCTCGACGAGGCGGCATTGAACTGGGGCGTCAAGGTGCTGCGCTACGAGATCAAAGACCTGACGCCGCCGGCTGAGATCCTGCGCAGCATGCAGGCGCAAATCACCGCTGAGCGCGAGAAGCGCGCGTTGATTGCCGCCTCGGAGGGCCGGCGCCAGGAGCAGATCAACATCGCCACCGGCGAGCGCGAGGCCTTCATCGCGCGCTCCGAAGGCGCCAAGCAGGCTGAGATCAACAAGGCCCAGGGCGAGGCCGCGGCGATCACCGCCGTGGCCGAGGCGACGGCCGATGCGATCCGCAAGATCGCGGCGTCCATCCAGCAGCCCGGTGGCGAACAGGCGGTGCAGCTCAAGGTGGCCGAACGCGCCGTCGAGGCCTATTCGCACCTGGCTCAGAAGAACAACACCATGATCGTGCCGGGCAACATGAGCGAGGTGTCGGCCCTGATCGGCACCGCCATGGCCCTGATGAAGGCGCCGGCCAAGGGGTGAGCGGCTAGAATTTCCCGCTGCGATTCAACGTCCCGCGGAGGGATGGATGAGCGGTTTAAGTCGCACGCCTGGAAAGCGTGTGAGGGTTAACAGCCCTCCGCGGGTTCGAATCCCGCTCCCTCCGCCAAAACCTCTTCAGCTCGTCCTGGAGGGCTGAAGCCAATCGTCGCTGGCTTCAGTCGACGACGCGAATGCCGAGCGCCGTGAGTGTGCCGGTGGTCAGCATGCCGCTGTCGCGCATGCCCTTGAGGGTTTGGAAGTGGCGCACGCTGTCGACCAGATCCGGGTTCATCATGCCGTCGATCGTGCCGTCGTACAGCCCGAGGCCGGTCAGCTTGAGTTGCACCTGCATGATCTGCAGGCGCAGTTTCTCGGTCTCCGTGAGTACCACGCTCGATCGGCGGCTGGCGCGAGCGATCTTCGGCGGCGCAGTGGGTTCGACGTGGGTGGACAGCGCCACTTGCGCGGTGGCGCGCACCGCCGCGTTGAGCGCGCGCGACGACACCGACTTGCGCCCGACCTTCTGCGACGCCGGCGGGGCGGCCAGCGGCACCAGCGCGCCGGGCGTCGTCGTCTTGGCGTCCTCGGTCGACTTGTTGCGTGCGCCGGCAGCAACGTGCCGGCGCGGCGGTTGCTGCGGCGTGGCAGGCGCATCGGCATCGCTGCCGTTCAACGGGAACAGCGGTGTGGTCAGCGTCGACGGACCGGCATCGGGCTCAGTGGCGTCGCGTTTGGGCGATCGGTCTGCGTTGCCGTTCATCAGCGAAGACAGACTCTTCAGAAATCTGCTCATGCGAACTCGATGGCGAACGCGGATGGCGACCGATTGAGCGCCCGTGCAGGCGGTGCACAACACAGTAGCGCCAAATCGGCGGTTGCTGAAGCACGGTCGAAGCAGGAGCAGGGTCGATCCCACCCCCGAAATCGGGTGCCGGCGGCCTCAACGGCCGGGATGGATGGCTTGGTCGCGGGTCACTTCGTACTCGGCGCTGGTGTCCGACCCGGCGCCTCACCGCATTGCAAGCGTGACGGCTGACGCGATGATCGACACTGCCAGTAGTACGATCGCGGCAACCACATAGGGGCGCCTGCGCCGTTCCCTGACGACCTGGGCCCTCTCGATCGCGTGACTCGGCTGATCGAACGTCGAGTGCTCGCTGGCGGTCCAGGGCGCCGCAACGGTGGACAGCGCGGCAAGTCCCGACTGCCCGAAGTTCGTCTGTCCGAAACCGGTCGGTCGTTCGTCGGCCGGTTCGGCGTCGTAATCGAAGACGTAGTGACCTCGTCCCATGCACGATTCTCATTCGGCTGGGCGTGCGTTCAAAACCATCGGATCGGGGGATCCGGGCCCACCGATCGTGACCGACTTCTCGATGGCGCCGGGGCCAGTGAAGACCTCTACGACGCAGGAAAAAGGGCGCCGCAAGCGGCGCCCTTTTCTTTCAATACAGCGAACCGATCGCTCAGTTCAGCGGCACCTTCTTGCCGTCTTTGTACATGTACAGCGTCATCGCCGGGTTCTTCAATTCACCGTCCGGCTCAAAGGCGATGTTGGCGGTGACGCCCTTGTAGTTGATGGCCGCCAGCTTGGGCAAGTAGACCTTGGGGTCGATCGAGCCGGCGTCGACCATGGCCTGCACCAGCACGTGCACGGCGTCGTACACGTAGGGTGAATAGACCTGGAACTGCTTCGGGTACTTGGCGTCGTAGCGCGCCTTCCAGGCATTACCGCCCGGCATCTTGGCCAGCGACGCGCCGCCCTCGGCGCACACCACATTGCCCAGCGTCTTGGCGCCGCCCGACAGCTCGATCAGCTTGTCGGTGCAGATGCCGTCGCCGCCGAAGTACTTGACGTTGGACAGACCCAGCTGCTCCATCTGGCGCAGCATCGGGCCGGCCTGCGGGTCCATGCCGCCGAAGAACACGCCGTCGGGATTCTTGGACTTGATGGCGGTGAGGATCGCCATGAAGTCGGTGGCCTTGTCGGTGGTGTACTGCTGGTCGACGATTTCGATGCCCTTGCTCTTGGCGGTGGCGGTGAACACCTCGGCCACGCCCTGACCGTAGGCGGTGCGGTCGTCGATGATCGCGATCTTCTTCAGGTGCAGGTTGTTGGCCGCGTGCAGCGCCAGGCCGGCACCGAGCGCGTTGTCATTGGCCAGCAGGCGGAAGGTGGTCTTGAAGCCTTGAGTCGTCAGCTTCGGGTTGGTGGCCGACGGCGTGATGTGCGGGATGCCGCACTGGTTGTAGACGGCCGACGCGGGAATCGTAGTGCCCGAGTTCAGGTGGCCCACCACACCGGCGACCTTGGCGTCGCACAGTTTCTGCGCGGCCGCGGTGCCTTGCTTCGGATCGGCGGCGTCATCTTCGGCCACCAACTCGAGCTTGACCTTCTTGCCGCCGATGGTCACACCCTTGGCGTTGAGGTCTTCGATCGCCATGCGGGCGCCGTTCTCGTTGTCCTTGCCGTAGTGCGCCTGCGCCCCGGACACCGGGCCGACGTGACCGATCTTGACCACCATGTCTTGCGCCGAGGCGGCGCCAGCGAGCAGCGCCACAGACGCCGCGGCGATCACGTTCAATTTAACTAGCATGTGCTTGACCTCCAGATGGGTAAGTTGAGAGCGAATACCCAGGGTTATTTCTCAACGGGCGACACAATACCCCAATCCTGAGTCGCTTCGCATCGGGAATCCTCGGGGCGCTGCTGGGTGGCGGCGACGCGCACGCAAGTGGCTCTGATGGCTGCGCAACGAGGTGCAACACCCCACAACGCAGCGCTCAGGACTCGCGATGACGTCCGAGTTCTTCGTTGATGGCTTGCTCGACCGCCTCGCGCAGCCGGTGGGCGAGTTCCTTGCGGGCGTCGTCGGCCACTGCCGCGCACACGCGCGCCACCATGGGGGCCAGCGCCTCGCGCAGGCGATGCTCGAACAAGACATCGATGCGCGGCTGCAATCGCTCGATCACGCGAGCCGCGATGCGCGACTCCTGCAGCCACACTTCCGCCAGCAAGGCCTCCGGTGCGATCTGGGCATCACGCGGCGGCGCCACCGGCTCCGGCGCGGTCGCCGGCTCCGCAGGCAGGTCGCTGATCACCTCCGTCAGCGTGGGCACGCGCTGCGGCGGTTTCGGCGGCGGGCTGCTCATGGCGCGGCTGCGGCGTCGTCGGCCGCGGTGGCTGCGATGTTGGCTGTCCCTGCGCGCTCGGGCTTCAGACCCAGCGCCACGTAGTGACGCCAGCGCATGCGGCCCGCTTGAATATCGGCCTCGGCATCGCCGACGATCTCGATGATCCTGTCGAAGCGAGCGGGTGCATCGATCGGTGGCTCGCCCGAAATTGACCACCACGTCGACCCGCGGCCAGGCCGCCGCAGCGTCGGCCAGCCAAATCGGCGTGCGCGCCAGCAGCGTGGCGTCGGGGCGCTCGTCGCCGCGCAGCCGGGCGTGCGGGATGAACTCGAGTTGCTCGAAAGTCCACAACAGCGTGTCGAGCCGACCCAGCCGGTCGGGCTCACCCGTCACCGCAACCTGCACTCCCCGGCGGTAGGCTTTGCGCAACAGCCGGCAGCAGTAGCCCAGCGGGTCGGCGATGTCGGTGTGGAATTCGAGCCGCACCACGTGAAGCCTCTGAATTGCCTGGGCAAGGCCATCAGGCGCTGCCGCCCTCGGCCTGCGCGAGCACGTAGTGCGTCAACAACCCCACCGGCCGGCCGGTGGCGCCTTTTTGCGCGCCTGAGCGCCAGGCCGTGCCGGCGATGTCGAGGTGGGCCCAGCGCAGCTTGTCGGTGAAGCGCTTCAGAAACATCGCCGCGGTGATGGCGCCGCCGGCGCGCGGGCCGACATTGGCCATGTCGGCGAAGTTGCTCTTCAGCGCGTCGTCGTATTCGGCATCCACCGGCATGCGCCAGCAGGGGTCGAGCGCGGCGTCGCCGGCGCGCGCCAGCGCCTCGGCCAGTGCGTCGTGCGGCGTGAACAGGCCGCTGCGGTGATGGCCGAGCGCGACCACGCAGGCGCCGGTCAGCGTGGCGATGTCGATCACCACGCGCGGCTTGAAGCGCTCGGCATAGGCCAGCGCGTCGCACAGGATGAGCCGTCCCTCGGCGTCGGTATTGAGGATCTCCACCGTCTTGCCCGACAGGCTGGTTACCACGTCGCCAGGCTTCACCGCGCGGCCGCCGGGCATGTTTTCGCAGGTGGGGATCAGACCGATCAGATTGACTCGCGCCTTGAGTTGCGCCACCGCGCGGAAGGTGCCGAGCACACTGGCCGCGCCGCCCATGTCGAACTTCATCTCGTCCATATCAGCGGCCGGCTTGATCGAGATGCCGCCGGTGTCGAACGTGATGCCCTTGCCCACCAGCACCACCGGCGCGTCGGCGGCCGCGGCGCCGGCGTAGCGCAACACGATGAAGCGCGGCGGCTCGTCCGAGCCTTGCGCCACGGCGAGAAAAGCGCCCATGCCGAGCTTCTCGATCTCCTTGCGGCCGAGCACCTCGACCTTCAACTTCATCGTGCGCGCCAATTCTTCGGCATGCTCGGCGAGTTGCGTTGGTGTGCAGTGGTTGCCCGGACGGTTGGCGATCTCGCGCGCCAGCGTCACGCCGGCCATGATGGCGGCACCTCGCTTCAGACCGTAGCTGACTGCGGCTTCATCGGCGCCCTTGCACAGCAACGTGGTCCGGGCCAGCTTGCTGCCGGGCCCGGCGCTGGGCTTGGTGTGGCGATACACGTAGACGGCGTCGCCGCAGGCAGCGGCCAGCGCTTCGGCGTGCGCCTCGGTGAGTGACGCGGCCCCGGACAGCCAGATGGCCAGGTGCTTGCCCCCGAGTCCCTTGAGCTGCACGAGCCCCATCGACAACGCCGACTTCACGGCGCGTGGCGAGCCGTCGGCTGCCACCGCAAACGCCACCCGTGGCGCCTTCACGCCGGCCAGGTGGCCGACGTACAGGCAACGCCCAGTCTCCAACGCCAGGTCGCCCTGCTCGAGGCTCGCATGCAGCGCCTTGGCCAGCGCCGCTGGCAAATCGCTCGGCGCCTTGTTGCCGACCACCACGACCAGCAACGCGTCGGCATTCACCGAGGCCACACCGGCCACCGTGGTCAGCTGATGTCTGAAGTCCATAATCAGCCCAGGTTCTGAGGTGGGCAGATGTTATTCGATTCAACGCTGCGCAAAGAGCTTGCGCGCGGCTTTGGCGCGACCCTGGTGGTCATCCTCACCATCGTCATCACGATGATGTTGATCCGCGTGGTCGGCCAGGCTGCCAGCGGCATGGTGGCTCCGGCCGACGTGGCGATGTTGATGGGCTACGCGGTGCTGACCTACCTGCCGACCATCCTGACGATGAGCCTGTTCATCGCCATCGTCGTGACGCTTGGGCGCGCGTATCGCGACAGCGAAATGGCGATCTGGTTCTCTAGCGGCGTGGCTTTGCCGCGCTTCATCGGACCGGTGCTGCGGGTGAGCTGGCCAGTGCTGTTGGTGGTGGCCGTGCTGGTGATGCTGGTGTGGCCGTGGGGCAATCGCAGTAGCGCCGAACTGCGCGATCGGTACGAGCAGCGCTCGGATCTGTCGCGGGTGACGCCCGGCGTGTTCCAGACCTCGCGCGATGGACGCCGCGTGTTTTTCATCGAGAAAGGATCCGACGAGACGATGAACGCGCGCGGCGTGTTCGTGCTTGGCAACGCCGAGCACGAGGAGGCGCTGACGTCGGCGCGCAGCGCGCACCTGGAAGACATCGGCACCGATCGCTTTCTGGTGCTCGACAGCGGGCAACGCAACCAGGTCGATCAGCAGTCGGGCGAACGCACGTTGGCCAACTTCGCTCGCTACCAGGTGCTGGTGGGCGAGAAGCAGGTGCAGAGTGCCTCCACACGCTCCCCCAAGACGCTGCGCACCCTGGATCTGGTGCTGGATCCGACGGCACGCAATCAGGGCGAGCTGATCTGGCGCCTGGGGATGCTGTTTGGCGCAGTGAACTTGGTACTGCTGGCCGTCGGGCTGGCGGCGGTCAACCCGCGCCGCGCCACCAACTGGAACCTGCTGTTCGCGCTGCTCGCCTTCTTTGTTTACTACAACCTGATCAACCTGTCGCAGGCTTGGATCGCAGCGGAAAGGCTTGCGCTGGGGCCAGCGCTGGCGCTGGTGCATGGCGGCGCGCTGGTGGTGGCGCTGTCATTGATCTGGTGGCGTGACCATGGCGCTGTGTGGCATCCGTTCTGGGTGCGGCGCCCGACATGAAGACGATCCGGCGGCTGCTGTACCGCGACATCGTCTGGTCGGTGGTCTTCGTGGCGGTGGCCTTCCTGTCGCTGTTCTACTTCATCGACTTCGTCGATGAGCTCGACAACATCGGCCGCAACGGCTACACCGTGCTGCATGCCGCGCTGTCGGCGGCGCTGGAGGTGCCGGGCCACTTCTATGAGCTGTCGCCGATCTGCGTGCTCATCGGCACCATCTACTCGATGGCGCGCCTCGCGCAATCTTCAGAGTACACCATCCTGCGCACCGGTGGCCTCGGCCCTGGCCGTGCATTGCGCCTGCTGGCGCTGCTGGGCCTGTTCTTCGCCGCCGTCACCTTCGCCGTCGGCGACTACCTGGCGCCGCTGTCGGAGCGCGAGGCCGTGCTGTTGAAGGCGTCGTTTCGGGGCGGCCTCACACTGGGCAGTACCGGTGTCTGGCTGAAGGAACGCCGCAGCGGCAACGGCAGTGACCGCTCGATCTCGATCAACGTGTCACGCACGGCGGCCAACGGCGAGCTCGATGGCATTCGCATCTTCGAACTCGACAACGACGGCCGCCTGCGCACACGCATCGAGGCGAAGACGGGCCGTGTCGACCGCGGGTCCGTGTGGCAGCTCGACAACGTGGAGCGCACCGACTGGCCTACCCCCGATCAGGCCGCCGCGGGGGTCGCGGTCACGGTGCTGCGCATGGAGTCGATGCGTTGGCCCAGTTCGCTGTCGGCCAGCGTGGTGGCCGCCGCGGTGCTGCCGGTGAGCACGATGTCGACGGTCGAGCTGTGGCGATACAGCGCGCACCTCGGTGACCAGGAGCAGGCATCGCAAAGCTACGAGATCCTGTTCTGGAAGAAGGCGCTGTACCCGTTCGCCTGCCTGGTGATGGTGGCGCTGGCGCTGCCGTTCGCGTACTTGCATGCGCGCGCCGGTGGTGTCAGCCTCAAGGTGTTCGGCGGCATCATGCTGGGCATCAGCTTCGTTTTGCTGAACAACGTGTCGGGCCACCTCGGCATGCTGCGCAACTGGGCGCCCTGGGTGGCCGCGTCGGCGCCCGGCCTGATTTACCTGGCGTTGTCGATGGCGGCGTTCACGTGGCTGGTGCGCTTTCGATGAGCGCGCTGCCGACCGCATCGCCGCGCGGCCTGTTGCTGTTCGCGCACGGCGCGCGCGACGCCGCGTGGGTCACGCCGTTCGAAGCGGTGCTGGCGCGCGTGCGGGCGTTGCGGCCGCAGGCGCAGGTGGTGCTGGCCTTTCTCGAGCTGATGCCGCCCGATCTGGCCGCCGCGGCGGCGCAACTCGTGCAGCGAGGCTGTAGCCAGGTCGACGTGGTGCCGCTGTTCCTCGGCACCGGCGGCCATGTGCGGCGCGACGTGCCGCTGTTGCTGCAGCGGCTTCACGCGTTGCATCCGGGCATCCGCTGGACGCTGCACGAACCGATCGGCGAGCACCCCGACGTCATCGAGGCCATCGCGCGTGCGGCGGCGGCCACGAGCGAATTGAACGACACGCCGACTCAAGGCGCTTGACCCAACGAATCATGAATCTGCACCAGTTCCGTTTCGTTCAAGAGGCCGCGCGCCGCAACCTCAACCTCACCGAGACCGCCAAGGCGCTGTACACGTCGCAGCCGGGCATCAGCAAGGCGATCATCGAGCTCGAAGAGGAACTCGGCGTGGAGATCTTCGCGCGCCACGGCAAGCGGCTGCGCCGCATCACCGAGCCCGGGCAACTGGTGCTGAAGTCGGTGGAGCTGATCATGCGCGAGGTCGCCAACCTCAAGCGCATCGGCGAGGAGTACTCCAAGCAAGACGCCGGCACGCTGTCGATCGCCACCACGCACACGCAGGCGCGCTACTTTCTGCCCGAGCCGGTGGCGGCGCTGCGCAAACGCTACCCCAAGGTGCAGGTGGTGCTGCACCAGGGCACGCCGGCCCAGGTAACCCGCATGCTGCAGGACGACTCGGCCGAAATCGGGCTGGCCACCGAGTCGCTGGCCGATGCCGAGGGCCTGGTGTCGCTGCCGTGCTACGAGTGGCAGCACGTCATCGTGGTGCCGGCGCAGCACCCGCTGGCCACGGTGGAGCGGCCCACGCTCGAGCAACTGGCGGCCGAACCGCTGATCACCTACCACCCCACGTTCACCGGCCGCACGCGCATCGATGCTGCCTTCGCGCGCGCGCACCTCAAGCCGATGGTGGCGCTGGAGGCGATCGACTCCGACGTCATCAAGACCTACGTGCGCCTGGGCATGGGCATCGGCATCGTCGCCGAGGCGGCGATACGCCAAGACCCGCCCGGCGGCGACCTGGCCTGGCGGCCCGCCGGCCACCTGTTCGGCAGCAACCTCACCCGCGTGGCGTTCAAGCGTGGGGCCTACCTGCGCCAGTTCGTGCTCAGCTTCGCCGAGCTGCTATCGGAGCGCCTGACGCGCGCGCTGATCCTGCGCGCGATGAGCGGCGACGGCGTCGACTACGATCTCTAGGTCTGCAACCGTTTCAGCCTGGGCCCGATGAACGCCGTCACCGCGCGCACCCCCGTTGTCACCAGCCGCCTGCCGCAGGTGGGCACCACCATCTTCACGGTGATGTCGGCGCTGGCCACGCAGCACGGCGCGGTCAACCTCGGGCAGGGCTTTCCGGATTTCGATTGCGACCCGGCGCTGCTCGACGCGGTGAATCAGGCGATGCGCTCGGGGCTGAACCAGTACCCGCCGATGGCCGGCGTGCCGGTGCTGCGCGAGGCCATCGCGCGCAAGATCGAGCGGCTGTACGGCCACACCTACGACCCGGGCGACGAGATCACGGTCACCGCCGGCGCCACGCAGGCGATCCTGACGGCGATCCTCGCCGTTGTGCATCCGGGCGATGAGGTGATCGTGCTCGATCCGTGCTACGACAGCTACGTGCCCAACATCGAGCTGGCGGGCGGGCGCGTGGTGCGCGTGGCACTCACGGCCGGCACCTTCAGGCCCGACTTCGCGGCCATCGCCGCAGCCATCACCCCACGCACGCGCGCCCTCCTCGTCAACACGCCGCACAACCCCAGCGCCACCGTGTGGTCGCGTGGCGATCTCGATCGGCTGGCTGCGCTGCTGCGCCCGACCGACGTGCTGTTGATCGCCGACGAGGTGTACGAGCACATGGTGTACGACGGCGTTGCGCACGCCAGCGCCTGCGGTCACCCCGAGTTGGCGGCGCGTGCGTTCGTGGTGTCGAGCTTCGGCAAGACCTATCACGTCACCGGCTGGAAGGTCGGCTACGTGGCGGCCCCGCGTGCGTTGAGCGCCGAATTCCGCAAGGTCCACCAGTTCAACGTGTTCACCGTCAACACGCCAGTGCAGCATGGCTTGGCGCGCTACATGGGAGACCCACGGCCCTACCTCGAGCTCGCCGCGTTTTATCAACGAAAGCGCGACCTGTTCCGCGCCGGCTTGGGCGCCACGCGGCTGCGCTTGCTGCCCAGCGAAGGCACCTACTTTCAGTGCGTCGACTACTCGGCGATCAGCGATCGCAGCGAAGAAGACTTCTGCCGCTGGCTCACCAGCGACATCGGCGTGGCCGCGATCCCGCTGTCGGCGTTCTACGAGGACGGCCGCAACCAGCTGCTGGCGCGCTTCTGTTTCGCCAAGCGCGACGAAACGCTCAACAGCGCGCTCGATCGGCTGGCTCGGCTGTAGACGCGCGGGCCTGCCCACGCATCACGACTTGGGCTTGGGCGGCGGCAAGTCGGCGAAGTCGCTGCGCTGGTCGGGATTGCGCAGCTCGGTGTCCTCGCGCCGGAACACCTGCGTGTCGTCGTCCATCGGCAGCGGCTTGGTGAGGTCGACATCGACCGTGCCGTAGACGCTCGAGGGATCATCGCTCGCGTCGCGCGCCGGCCGCGACGAGCGCAGCACCTCGATCGACGGCTCGCTGGCGCGGCTCAACTCGGCCAGGCCGGTGGGCGTGGTGAACAGGTGCGGCCGCGCAGTGGTCGGCTCGAACTCCTGGCCTCTGTCCAGCGGCAGCAGCACATCGATCGAGGTGGGCGGGCCGCCCTGGTGGTCGAGCAGGTCGCGCGCCATCGAGTAGAGAAACAGCACCTCGCGGTACGCGGGCAACTCGAACAACTCGCCGTCGTCGCGCCTGAACATCAGGGCCTCGAGTTCGGTCATCGCATCCAGCGGCTCGCGCCACCGGGCCTGCAGGCTGCGCATCACGTTGGGATACTCAACGAGCGAGCGGCCGTGTTGCAGGTCGGAATCCCAGTCGGGCGCGTAGGCGTTGAAACGATGGTTGAAGCGCTCGCGCGTGCGCTCGTACGACTCGCGATCGCCCTGCCGGCGGTAGATCTCCAGCAGCTTCAAGTACGGCAGCGGGCTGGTGCCGCCGCTGCTGCGGATGTGGCCCATCAACAGGTCGATCGCCGCATCATCCTGGCCCAGCACGCCAAAAAACTCGGCCTGCTGTTCGAGGTCGATCAGCTCCTCGATCGACACGTCGCGCGGTTCCTGTTGCGACGCGAACAGCGAATCGCGGAATGCCGGCTTCGCCGGCGTGGGCGATTTGACAGTGACGGTCTGCTCGGGCTTGACCAGCGGCGGTGGCGCCACCTGCGGCGGCAGCGTCATCGGGTGCAAGGTCGGAGGGTTCAGCGGCGCCTTGCCCGCCGCCGCGCCCTTGGTGGCCGCCCACCACGCCGCCTGCTGCTCGCGCTGCACTCGACGCATGTGCAGCCACAGCCACAGCGCAAGCGCGGCCAGCAGCGCCATGCCGGCGCCCAGCCACGGCGCGAGCCTGCCGGCGTTTTCCGCCTGCGCAAGTTTCAGACGCAGGGCGGCGGTCTGCTCGCGGTCGCGTTCGGCGTCGGCGCGCAGTTTTTCGAGACCCTGCTCCAGCGCTCTCATGCGCTCGGCCGCGGCAGCGGCATTGGCCAAGGCCGCACTGGCCGCTTGTTCGGCCATCGCCGCACTGGCGGCCATCGCGGCCACGCGAAGTTGCGCCTCCTGCACGTCCGCGGCGGCGGAGGCCGCCGCGGCACCGCGCGCCACCGGCTCGAGCGGATCGAGTTGCAGGCGCGGCCCGGTTGCTGAAGCCGTGCGCGGCGGCGCTGCGGCGCCGCGCGCGGCCGCCGTGGGGGCGCTCGTCACTGGCGGCGTGGTGGCCGCCGCCGTGCGCACGGGCCGGCGTGCCGGCGCCGATGCCGCGGCTGCCGTTCGTGTGGTGGTGCTGGCGGCCGCGGGCCTGGGGCTGCGCGCCGCAGGCTGGTCGGTGCGCGCTGCTGTCGGCGCACTCTCACTTGCCGTGCTCGAGGGCTCGGTACGCGGCGCCGAGGCTGCGGCCTCGCGTCGCGCAGGCGCGGCGGCGGCCGGCGCCTCGCCAGCAGGCGGCTCAGGCGCCGCTTCGGGCGCGGCGGCCACCGTGATCAGCGGCGGGTCGGCGAACACCGTGAATCGGCGCTCGAGCCGTATCGCGCAACCCAGCGTGAGCGTGACGGTCACCACGGGTTCCTCGATCGCCACCGTCGAATACACGCGCACGACGCGCTCTTCGGTGAGGGCGCCCTGTTCGATGCTGGTGCGCACCGCCGACGGTGCGATGCGTTGATCGCCTTGGTAGACCTCGGCCGTCACGCACGTGGTGTTCAGCGACTCGTCGCTGGCCACTTGCACGTTGATCGGGAAATTGAGCGGTGCGCCCAGCGTGACATTCGACGGTGCGCGCACGATGCCCAACGCTTGCGCAGCCATGCTCGCCGCGAGTACCAGGGGAGCCACCAGGATGATGCTGCGAGCATTCATGCAGTGGGCGCCGGCGCGTCGGATCTGGGGCGATGCATCACGTTTGAAATATCGCGCGGGACTCTAGCATGAAGGTCCTAGCGCTCCCTCGTGAAAACGCCTGAGTGGCGACCCTGGATGAGAGAATGTTCCCCGTTGTGCGTCATGCTGCGCGAGAGGGCCGTTGGTCATGGCTTCGGAGTTGCTGAGCGAACGTCGCGGCAGTGCGCTGGTGCTGACCATCAGCGACCCGGCCACGCGCAATACGCTGTCACCCCACGTCTACGAGACGGGCGCCGCGGCGCTGCGCGAGGCGGCCGGCGACCCCGCGCTGCGCGGCATCGTGTTGCGTGGCGACGGTGCGCACTTCTGCGCCGGCGGTGACCTGCAGCGCCTGGCAGCCGCCCGCGACGGCCCGCCGGATCAGGTGCGCGCCAACATCGATCGCTTCCATGCGTTCGTGCTCGCGATACGGGAATGTCCCAAGCCGGTGATCGCCGCCGTCGAGGGCCATGCCGCCGGGGGCGGTTGTTCGCTGGTGCTCGCGTGCGACCTGGTGGTTGCCGCCGAGGGCGCGCGCTTCACGATGTCGTACGGCCGCGCCGGGCTGTCGCCCGATGGCGGCGGCACGTTCCATCTGGCGCAGGCGCTGCCGCGCGCACAGGCGCTGCAGATGCTGTGGCTGCCCGAGCCGATGAGCGCACGGCAGTGGCAAACGCTCGGGCTGGTCAATGCGGTCAGCGCCGACGGTCAAGCCCTGAACGAGGCGCTGGCCTGGGTCGAACGCCTGAGCCGCATGGCCAGCAACGCGGTGGCGAGCGCGAAGGCGCTGACCAACGGCGCGCGCTCGCGCACGCTGCCCGAGCAGCTGAATGCCGAGCGCGAACAGTTCGTGCCGAATCTGCAGCACGACAATGCCGGCGAAGGGTTGCGTGCGTTCTTCGACAAACGCGCGCCGCGCTTCAGCTGAGGCCGGCGCGCCCGCTGCCTTACTGGTCGTATCCCGGTAGCTGGCGCTGCAGACGGCGCAGCAGCCCCGGCCACACGAGTTGGCTGCCCAGGCCCTTGGTGGCCTCGATCGACATCTGGGTTGCGGCCTCGATGATTGGCCGGCCGATCGGGATCAACTCGCCGCCACCGGCTTGCGCCCGGACCTGCGCCGTGCACGCCGTTTCGAACAGGTACATCGCCTGCCACGCCTCGGCCACCGTCGCGCCGACGGTGAGCAGCCCATGGTTGCGCAGCATCAGGTACTTGTTGGCTCCGAGGTCGCGCACCAGGCGCGGCTTCTCGTCTTCGAACAGCGCCACGCCCTCGTAGTCGTGGTAGCCGAGCTGGCCCATGATGAAGATCGAGAACTGCGAGATCGGCAGCAGCCCTTCACGCTGCGCCGACACCGCCACGCCGTTGAGCGAATGCGTGTGCACCACGCAACCCACATCGTGGCGCGCGGCATGCACCGCGCTGTGGATCGTGAAACCGGCCGGATTCACCGGGTACGGCGAGTCCTCGATCTTGTTGCCCTTCAGGTCGATCTTGATCAGGCTCGAGGCGGTGATCTCCTCGAACATCAGCCCGTAGGGATTGATCAGGAAGTGCTCGTGCGGCCCCGGCACCCGCGCGCTGATGTGGGTGAACACGAGGTCGTCCCACTTGAACAGCGCCACCAGCCGGTAGGCCGCGGCGAGGTCGACACGCAGCTGCCACTCTTCGGGCGATACCTGGGCGCGGCGGCTGGGCATGGCGATGATGGCGGCTGAACTCATGATGGCACTCCTCGCTTGTCAGGACGGTGTTCGGTGACAAGGGCATGGACAATACAACTTCCGGAGCGGCCCGGTCGTCGCCGCAGCCGGGACAACCCCATGAAAATCCCGGCCCTGACGATCGAGGAGCGGCACCACATCGAAGTCCGGTGCGCTGGTTCTCGCGCCTGTCGGCGCCGCTGCGCGCCGACATCCTGGCGCGTGCGGTGATCAAGCGCTATGCCGACGAGGCGCCGCTGGCCACGCGCGGTGGCCCGGCCGAGCAATGGTGCGGCGTGGCACGCGGCGCGGTGCGCATCTCCAACGTCACGCTGTCGGGCAAGCAGGTGGTGTTGACCTATGTGGAGCCTGGCACCTGGTTCGGCGACATCGCCCTGTTCGACGGCCTGCCGCGAACCCACGACGCCAACGCGCACGGCGACACCACGCTGCTGGTGGTGCGCAAAGCGGACTTCAAGGAGTTGCTGGCCACGCACGTGGAGTTGTATGAAGCGCTGCTGCGACTGAACTGCCGGCGCCTGCGCCTGATGTTCAACCTGATCGAGGACTTGAACAGCCGCCCGCTGGGCGCGCGGCTGGCCAAGCAGATCCTGCTGCTGGTCAAGAGCTACGGCGTGGCACACGGCAGCGAGATCCGCATTGCGTTGCAGCTCGCGCAGGAAGACCTGGCGCAGTTGCTGGGTGCATCGCGCCAGCGCGTCAACCAGGAACTCAAGGGCTTCGAGCGCCAGGGTGCCGTGCGCGTCGAGCCGACCAGGCTGGTGGTGCTGTCGCGTGATCTGCTGATGTCGATCGCCGAACGTTGAAAGGTTGCGAGATGGAATCGATGGCGCAATTCATCGGAACGCAGGCGGTCTCGGAGCGCCACGCGTTCGACGTAGCGGCGCTCGAGCGCCACCTGCAGCGCGAGCTGCCGGGGTTCGCCGGACCATTGCGCGTCGAACAGTTCAAGGGCGGCCAGTCCAACCCGACCTACAAGCTGACCACGCCGCAACAGACCTACGTGATGCGCACCAAACCGGGCCCGGCGGCCAAGCTGTTGCCGTCGGCGCACGCCATCGAGCGCGAGTTTCGCGTCATGCACGCGTTGGCCGGCAGCGCCGTGCCGGTGGCGCGGATGCATCTGCTGTGCGCCGACGAGGCGGTGATCGGCCGCGCCTTCTACGTGATGCAGTTCGTCGACGGCCGCGTGTTGTGGGAGCAGTCGCTGCCCGGCTTCACGCCGGCCGGGCGCAACGCCATCTACGACGAGATGAATCGCGTGATCGCCGCGCTGCACAGCGTGGATCCCGCGCAGGTGGGCCTGGCCGACTACGGCAAGCCGGGCAACTACTTCGTGCGCCAGATCGCGCGCTGGTCCAAGCAGTACCAGGCCTCGCAGCTGCAGACGATCACCGAGATGGACCGCCTGATCGAGTGGTTGCCGGCGCACCTGCCGCCCTCCGCGCTCGACGAGTCGCAGGTGGCGATCGTGCACGGCGACTTCCGGCTCGACAACCTGATCTTCGACGCCAGCGAGCCGCGCATCGTCGCCGTGCTCGATTGGGAGCTGTCGACCCTGGGCCATCCGCTGGCCGACTTCAGCTACCACTGCATGGGCTGGCACATCGAGCCCGGCGTCTTCCGCGGCATCGGCGGGCTCGACCTGGCGGCACTGGGCATTCCGAGCGAGCGCGAGTACGTACGCCGCTACTGCGAGCGCACCGGCCGCGGCGACCCCGACGCGGTGATGGCCGACTGGAACTTCTATCTCGCGTACAACCTGTTCCGCCTGGCCGCGATCACGCAAGGCATCGCCAAGCGCGCCGCCGACGGCACCGCCGCCAGCGCGCAGGCCCGCACGTCGGGCGATGCGACCGCGGCGCTGGCGCGCATGGGCTGGGCGATGACATGAACCACCCCCGAAGCGGCCTAGCGGCCGCCAGCCTCCACAAGGGGCAACACCAGTGGACCGGCAAAGCCGGATCCACGGTGTTCGCTTGGGATACTGCCACCTGGTTGCCGTGAGCAACTGAAGAGAAGGAGCACACATGGATTTCGCCTACTCCGCACGCACGCAAGAGTTGCAGGCCAAAGTGACGGCTTTCATGGATCAGCATGTCTATCCGGCCGAGGCGCGCTACGCCGAGGAGCTGCGCGCCAACACCGAAGCCGGCAAGCGCTGGACGCCGCTGCAGACGATCGAGGAGCTCAAGCCCAAGGCGCGCGCCGCGGGCTTGTGGAACCTGTTCCTGCCCGACAGCACGCTCGGTGCCGGCTTGACGAACCTGGAATACGCGCCGCTGTCCGAGATCATGGGCCGCGTGCCGTGGGCCAGCGAGGTGTTCAACTGCTCGGCGCCCGACACCGGCAACATGGAGGTGCTGGTGCGCTACGGCTCGCCCGAGCAGCAGAAGAAGTGGCTGCAGCCGCTGCTGGCCGGCGAGATCCGCAGCGCTTCGCGATGACCGAGCCCGCGGTGGCGTCGTCGGACGCCACCAACATCGAGTCGCGCATCGAGCGCCGCGGCGACGACTACGTGATCAACGGCCGCAAGTGGTGGACCTCCGGCGCCGGCGACCCGCGCTGCAAGATCATGATCTTCATGGGCAAGACCGATCCGGCGGCGCCGCGGCACTCGCAGCAGTCGATGATCCTGGTGCCGTTCGACACGCCGGGCGTCAAGGTGATGCGGCCGCTGTCGGTGTTCGGCTACGACGACGCGCCGCACGGCCACATGGAGGTCGACTTCAAGAACGTGCGCGTGCCGGCCTCGAACCTGCTGCTCGGCGAGGGCCGCGGCTTCGAGATCGCGCAGGGCCGCCTGGGCCCCGGACGCATCCACCATTGCATGCGCCTGATCGGCCTGGCCGAGCGCTCGCTCGAGTTGATGTGCAAGCGCGCGGTGTCGCGCGTGGCGTTCGGCAAGACGGTGGCGCAGCAGACGGTGACGCAGGAGCGCATCGCCGAAGCGCGCTGCATGATCGAGCAGTCGCGCCTGCTGACGCTGAAGGCGGCCTGGATGATGGACGTCGCCGGCAACAAGGCGGCCAAGGCCGAGATCGCGATGATCAAGGTGGTGGCGCCCAACATGGCCGGCCGTGTCATCGACTGGGCCATGCAGGTGCACGGCGGCGGCGGCGTCTGCGAGGACTTTCCGCTCGCCTACTACTAGGCGCGTGTCGCGCACGCTGCGTTTTGCCGACGGGCCCGACGAGGTGCACCGCAACGCGATCGCCAAGATCGAACTGGGGCGCCACACGGTGGTGCCGGCGGCCGCCTGAGCCGGCGGCGCGCTCTCACTCGGTGTGGCCCGCCTCGTCGCGCGGCCATACCGAGGGCCGCGTCGATGCCGCGGGCAGTGCCGAATCGCGCCACTCGCCGGCGGTGCGCCGCGCCTCGTCGATGGCGGTCTCGAACAACTGCAGCCAGGCGTCGAGCCGCTCGGGCCTGGGGTCGCGCATCGGCCAGGCGCATGCTCAGGCGGCCGCGCGCGATCGACAACACGAAGGCATCGGACTCCGACAGGTTGCGCGCCGCATCGAGCAGCGCATCGGACAGCGTGCCCGACAGCCACTGCAGCAGCCACGGCTTGACGCTGGCCACGGCGCCGAAGCGCACGCCCAGCGCGCGCAGCTCGCTGCGCCGACAGCTTGGAGTACATCACCAGCCAGCGGATCTCGGTGGGCGTCTGGGTGTCGATGCGTGTTTGCACGCCCTGCACGTATTCGTCGTAGACCTTGGCTTCCGACGATTCCATCAGCAAGCGGTTGAGCACCATCAGCTGCAGGTCGCGGTGCAGCCCCAACTCGGCAATGAAGCGCAGCTCCGAGCCCACGATGTACGGGCCGGTGCGAAGGGCCCCACTCGACGCGCCAGGGCACGCCGCGGTGCGCGCCATCGACCACGAAACCTTCGTCGTCGCGCACGCGGCGCCAGCTGGCAGCTGTGGGCTCGCGCCCATTGCTCGACGCCCTGCAGACCCGCCTTCGGTGTCGCGGCCGACCACCAGCGCTTGATGATTGCGAGCATGGGTTAGAGTGCGCGCGCCGGCACGACAGCGGGAGTGGGCGATGATCGAAGTGTATTCCTGGGCCACGCCCAACGGTCACAAGGTCCACATCATGCTCGAGGAATGCGCGCTGCCCTACAAGGTGATTGCAGTGGACATCGGCAGCGGCGACCAGTTCAAGCCGGAGTTCCTGGCGATCAGTCCGAACAACAAGATCCCGGCCATCGTCGACCCCGACGGGCCCGACGGCAAGCCGATCTCGTTGTTCGAATCCGGTGCGATCCTGCTTTATCTGGCTGGCAAAACCGGACGCCTGCTGCCCGCCGACACGCGCGGCAAGTACAACGTGCTGCAGTGGCTGATGTTCCAGATGGGCAGCGTGGGCCCGATGCTCGGGCAGGCGACACCACTTTCGCATCTACGCGCCGGAGAAGATTGCCTACGCGATCGATCGCTACAGCAACGAAGCCAAGCGGTTGTACCGCGTGATGAACGATCAGCTCGCCAGATCGCGCTACATCGCAGGCCCGGAGTATTCGATCGCCGACATCGCGATCTTCCCGTGGTTGCGCAGCTGGAAGAACCAGGGCATCGAGTGGAGCGAGTTCCCGCACCTGAAAGGCTGGTTCGACGAGATCGCCGCACGGCCCGCCGTGGTGCGCGGCGTCGAGGTGCTGGCCGACCGGCGCCGGCCGATCACCGACGACAAGGCGCGAGAAGTCCTGTTTGGCGCCGAGCAGTACAAGCGCCACTGAAGCGCGGGACCGCCACGCCGCGCGCCGCAGCGTTCGGGGCTGTTGTGCCCTGCATAGAATCGTTCATCCGCACTGCCCGTAGCTCAGTTGGATAGAGCAGCTGCCTTCTAAGCAGCAGGCCGGGGGTTCGAATCCCTCCGGGCAGGCCATCTGGCGATTCCAAGACGTCCCAGAAAGTCTCGCAAATCGCCATAAACCTAGGAAATATGCGGGCCGCAGCCAGATCATGGGCTCACAGCGTTTCGTGACGTCTCAGCTAAACTCGGGGCACAAGTAGGGGAACAAAGGCATAATTGGGCCTCGATTTTCGGTTTGTTCCCCTTGTCGCTCACCGACCCCGCCTGCCGCAATTCGACCTGCCCGGCCGACAAGCCCCGTGTGCGGCTGGCCGATGGCGGTGGTCTCTATTTGGAGGTGGCGCAGAACCTGTCGCGCCGCTGGTTCTGGAAGTACTACTTCAGCGGCAAGGAGAAGCGACTCGCGCTCGGGCACTACACCGAGACGGGTTCGACCAAGGTTGTCGTATCCCTGAAGGCCGCGCGCGAGTCCAGGGACTCTGCGCGGAAACTGCTACGCAGCGGCGTTGATCCGGCCCAACGGCGTCAGCTCGACAAGTTGACGCGGCACACGGCCGCCGGCAACAGCTTTGAGACGGTGGCGCGTGAGCTGCATGCCACCAAGCACTCAGGCTGGAGCCCTAGATACGCCGACCGTTGGATCGAGCGCATGGAGAAAGACCTGTTCCCATGGATTGGCAGTCTTCCGCTCGGCGATATCAACGCTCCGCTGCTGCTACAGACCTTGCGCCGCGTGGAAAGCCGCGATGCGCTCGAAGCGGCGCACACCCTGCGCCAGACTGCCGGCCAAGTCTTCCGATATGGAATCGCGACGGGCCGCTGTGAGCGTAACCCGGCACCTGATCTTCATGGCGCGCTGCGGCCCATCGTCGTCAAGCACATGGCAGCTGTCGTGGAGCCGGCCGGCGTGGCAGCTCTGATGCGTGCAATCGCGGACTACAAAGGGCAACCCTTGACGCGGAGCGCGCTCGAGCTCGCCGCATTGCTGTTCCAGCGCCCGGGCAACATTCGACAGATGGAGTGGGCCGAGCTCGACATGGACAATGGCGTGTGGACCATCCCTGCCGCGAAGATGAAGCGGACGGTGCACGGTAAGCTCAATGGCCGGCCGCACCAGGTGCCACTGGCGCAGCGTGCAGTGACCATCTTGCGCGACTTGCATCCTCTGACCGGGCATGGTCGCTTCGTCTTTCCAAGCCTGCTGTCCGGCGAACGGTGCATGAGCGAGAACACGCTTCGAACGGCCCTGCGCCGCATGGGCTATACCAACGATGAGATGACGCCTCACGGCTTTCGCGCGATGGCACGCACAATCCTTGTCGAACACCTCAATCTGCACCCCGACGTGATCGAAGCCCAGCTGGCGCACGGCAAGAGCGGGCCGCTGGGTGCGGCCTACGACCGGGCCGAGTTCATGGCGCAGCGGCGCGCAATGATGAAGAAGTGGGCCGAGTACCTCGCAATCCTTCGCGATGGCGGCAAAGCGGAGACAGCTCGACGCAAGCGCACAGCAGGCGCTGGTCGTGACCACGCCTAGCACAATATTCGCGGTTCTCTCGCGCTGATTCTTGGCCTAAATGGTGCGTGCGAATCGAGGCGATTCGGTCGCAGCATTCACGCATGCGCATGCTGTGGAGATCCGTAAAGGCAGGTAACCCCGAGTTGGCAGGGCCCGACCAACCTGGCCTGTTCGACTCGAAGCCCGTAGCGACCGGTGAGCCGTTGATGGTCGCAGCCGAATTGATCGACGAAGACCCGAACAATCCCCGCACAGAGTTTGTCGAAGCCGAGATCGAAGAACTCGCCGAAGACATCCGGCAGCGCGGCATCCTGCAGCCAATCGTTGTCGGCGCCGCGAATCAAGCGGGTCACCACCAAGTCCGGCACGGCGCCAAGCGCCTACGAGCTGCCCGCCGCGCAGGCCTGATCGCAGTTCCGGTCACGATTGCATCGGTAAGGCCCGACGTCTATGCGCAGGTGGCCGAGAACCAGAAGCGCCATGGCCTGTCACCTTTGGACTTGGCGCGATTCATCCGCGGCCGTGCCAACGCGGGCGAATCAAATGCCACCATCGCCAAGAAGCTCGGTATGGATCAGACTTCCGTTGCGCACTACCTTGCCCTGCTCTCTCTGCCGCCGGTGCTTGATAGCGCACTGAAAACTGGGCGGTGCACTTCGCCCCGCACACTGCACGAACTGTCTAGGCTCCACGAGGAGCGACCAAACGAAGTCGAAGCCGCGCTGGCCACCGACACCGAACTGACTCGCGCGACCGTCACAGAACTCAAGGCTGCCAGCCCAGACGCCCACTCCTCGGCCTGCGGCGTTCGCTCAGATCGCCGTCGTCTCGGTCTGCCAATCGATCAGGCCGAAAAGTTGTGCGACCGGCTGGGGCCTCTTCTCAAGAAGATTTCGAGAGCCGATGTAGCCGTCGATGTCGGGCGGCTGGCGGCACTTCGCAAGCGCCTCATCGATATTGCCAACCAGTGAGTGGAGGGTCGGACTGTCCGACCCCTCCCCTGCGCTCACCAAATCGACAACGACTGCCTTGGCCGCACTATGTGGATTCGAGACGGATATGAAGAGAAAGTTCATAAGGCAGGATAGGCCGGCGGCCGCGTTCTGTGGTGTCATCGTCTCGACGAGCAGGCTCTGACGATGCGAGCCGCAGCGCGCGAGTTCTTCACTGTCGACCTGCGAGGCCTGCGCGCTGCGCTGGCCTCACATGCCGCCTCGCGGGGTGTGACCGAATCGGACGTGCTGCGAAGCGCACTGGCCGCGATGCTGGGAAGCGACGCGTGCAGTGCCACCATCGCACTGTCCGGTCAGAACGACGACCCGCACGCCGGTGGATCGATCAAGCTGTCCGTTTGCCTGCCGCGCCTGTCTGCGCATCGTCTCGATCGTTGCGCCCGCGCCGCCGGCCTGTCGCGCGGGGCCTACCTCAGCCGCTTGATCGAAGGTGCGCCGCCGGTCACCGCATCGGTCGATCTCGAAGCCGGAGCCGCCGCGTTGAGCGCGTCTGCGTCCGAACTCGCCGTCCTCAGCCGCGACATCAACCATCTCACGCAGCTCCTGCGACGCGGAGCCGTTGACGCGGCGCGCCAGTACCGCGAGCGCCTGGACAACCTGGATGGGGACGTTCGCGTGCACCTCGACAAAGCCGCCTTCGTTCTCGCCGAGCTGCTGCCGGTACGGATCGGCGCATCGACCACAGGCACAACAGGCCACAGGAGTCCACCATGATCTCGGACCCGGACATCGACGGCGTGCTGATCCAATGGGGCGAGCGCCTGTTCTATCCGCCCAACCGCATCGTCAGGGCGCACACGCCTCGACTGCACGCGCCGCCGGACCGCGCCGCATCGATCCGCAGCCGCATCGAAGCCACGGTGAGGCGTGCACCGCAGGTGATGGTCAAGGTGACCGGCGGGGGTCGAGGCATGGCCGCCATCGCGGCGCACCTGCGCTACATCACCAAGAACGGCCGCCTGGACATCGAAGACGACCGCGGCGTGGTCGAGCACGGCAAGACCAGCCTGCGCGAGATCGAGCGTCAGTGCCAGTACGGCGGCGCCCGCATCGAGCGGGAAGGCCATCGCCGTGTGGCCTTCAACATCATGCTGTCGATGCCGCGCGGCACCGACCCGCTGACCGTACAGCGGGCCGCACGCGAGTTCGCCAAATGCGAGTTTGCCGACCACCGCTACGTGATGGTGTTGCATGAGCACCAAGCCAACCCGCACGTGCACTTGAGCGTCCGGGCCGAATCGAAGCACGGCCAGCGGCTCAACCCGCGCAAGGCCGACCTGCAGCGCTGGCGCGAGACATTTGCCGAGCGGCTGCGCGAATGGGGCGTCGATGCCGAGGCGTCGTCACAGGCCACACGCGGCACGCGGCATCGCAACGAGCGGGTGTGGGAACGCAAGGCCAGAGTCGAGGGGCGCATCGCCGGGCCGCGCGAAGGGGAACAGGCGTCGGTCAAGCTCACGCGATCGCGGCGCGACGCGGCGCAGGCGTGGTGCGAGATCGCCAAGGCGCTCGCGACGTCGGATGACGTGGAGGACCGCAAGCTCGGTCAATTCGTCGTCAACTACGCGCGCTGGCTGCCAGGTGTGCGGTACAAGCCACCAGAGCAGCAGGCGCAGCGGGAACTGCCCAAGGCGCCACCCCAGCGCGCAACGCCGGAGCCCGATCGCGGGCGCTGAGTGCAGTGCGCCGGGCCTCGCTTGCGAGCCGCTGGGCGCAGAAGATCGATCAGTGGTGCGTGGTCGATCGCGACCGTGTCCACTCGTCGAGATCCGACCACCGCCAAGCGACGGCGCGCGGGCCCAGATGCACGGGCGACGGGAACGAGCCGTCGGCGATCCAGCGGTAGATGGTCGAGCGGCCCAGGCCGGTCATCTTGAGCACGGCGGGCAGGCGTGCGAGCACGCGCTGAGTATCGTTTGCGATTGGTGAAAGACCGATGACGTCGCGCTTCATCGCGAGAACATGAGTTGCCTACCATCTCAATGTAGGCGCGGATTCAGGCCGGTCTCGCGATGATTTGCGGCGATTTTTAGGCACGTGAGCGGACGTCGTCGATCAGCTACTACCGGCCACGAAGGTCCCGTCGAGTGAGGCTCGGCGAAGGTCTGCGACCTGACCGTGACCGGTCGTTCAAGGAAGCCCAACGGTCTGCAGCTACCGACCCACTGCAGACCCTGGCGATTTTCTTGGCGAATGACCGGTGTACTCATGTCGCGGTCGTCCGGCGTTACGCCGCGAGTCTCAGGGTTCGTGAGAAGCGGTCGTTCGATTGTGCCCTCGGGTGGCCGGGCCAGACTTAGTCGCTCAACAGCCGCTTTCCAAGAGCGTGACCAGGCACTACGACCCAGAGCAGGCGCGCAAGCTCGCCGCACACGACCAGACGCTGGCAGCACGAAGCCCGCCCGGCTAGTCAAGTCAATCGCCCGTGGCGGTGTTCTGAAGCGCACGACGGCGCTCCGTATCGCGCCGTCAAGGGCGCGGAGTGAGGGATCGATGAATTGAGCAATGTCAAGAAGCTGATTCAGCGCACAAACCAGACTCGCGGTCCAGAGACCGGCAGTCAAAGCAAAGGACGCAGCAATGAAATCCATCCACAGGGTCGATCACGCATTGGCCAACAGGAGTCGATGATGAAGATCAAGACCATGCTGGCCGCGCTCGGCCTCGTGTTGGGTGTCGCCCTCGGTTTGCCGGCCGCGGCGCAAGAAGTCCTGCCGCATGCCCCACAACCCTTCAAAGGCAAGATTGCGCGCACGGCCAGCGAGTCCACACCGGACTTCCCCAAGCCCACGACGGCGCCCAAGGGTGCGCCCAACGTCCTGCTCATCATGACCGACGACGTCGGGTTCGCGGCGTCATCCACCTTCGGCGGCGCGATTCCGACGCCGACCTTCGACAAGCTCGCCAAGGCCGGCCTGCGCTACAACACGTTCCACACCACGGCGCTTTGCTCGCCGACACGCTCGGCCCTCATCACCGGGCGCAACCATCACACCAACGCCACCGGCGTCATCACCGAGATGGGCACGGGCTACCCCGGCTACAACTCGCTGATGCCCAAGAGCTCCGGCACGGTCGGCGAGATCCTCAAGCAGAACGGCTACAACACGGCGTGGTTCGGCAAGAACCACAACGTGCCCGACTGGCAGTCGAGCCAGGCGGGGCCGTTCGACCTGTGGCCCACCGCGCTGGGCTTCGAGCGCTTCTACGGCTTCATCGGCGGCGACACCGACCAGTGGCATCCGGCGCTCTTCGACGGCACCAATCCGATCGAGGCGCCGCACGACCCGAAGTACCACTTCGACGCCGACCTGGCCGACCACGCGATCGCGTGGATCCAGCAGCAGCACTCGCTCGCGCCCGACAAGCCGTTCTTCGCCTACTACGCGCCGGGCCTGACCCACGCGCCGCACCATGCGCCCAAGGAGTGGATCGCGAAGTTCAAGGGCCAGTTCGACCAGGGCTGGGACAAGCTGCGCGAGGAGACGCTCGCCCGCCAGATCCAGCAGGGCGTGGTTCCTGCCGGCACCAAGCTGACGCCGCGGCCCGATGCCATTCCGTCGTGGGATTCGCGCAGCGCCGACGAGAAGAAGCTCTACGCCCACATGATGGAGGTCTACGCGGCCTGTCTGGCCTACGTCGACCACAACATCGGCCGAGTGATCAAGGCGGTCGAAGACGCCGGCGAACTCGACAACACGCTGATCATCTACATCCAGGGCGACAACGGCGCCAGCGGCGAAGGCACCTTGCAGGGCCTGGCCAACGAGGTCGGCGTCGCCGCCAACGGCGTGCCGGAGACGCCTGCCCTACCTGTTGTCCATCATGGACGAGCTCGGCGGCCCGCTGACCTACAACCACTACCCGGTGGGCTGGGCGCACGCGATGGACACGCCGTTCCAGTGGACCAAGCAGGTCGCCTCGCACTTCGGCGGCACGCGCAACGGCCTGGTCATCTCCTGGCCCAGCCGGATCAAGCAGACCGGCGAAGTCCGCTCGCAGTTCAGCTCGGTCATCGACATCGTGCCGACCATCCTCGAGGCGGTCGGCGTCAAGGCGCCGACGATGATCAACGGCGTGAAGCAGACGCCGATCGAAGGCTTCAGCATGGTCTACACCTTCGACGACGCGAAGGCGGCCACGCAGCACAAGACGCAGTACTTCGAGCTGGTCGGCAACCGCGGCATCTACGAAGACGGCTGGATGGCCAGCACCTCGCCGCTGCGGCTGCCCTGGGTCGCCGCCCGGCGAGGCCACACCCAGCCCGGACGACTTCAAGTGGGAGCTCTACCACGTGGCGCAGGACTTCTCGCAGGCGAACAACCTCGCCGCGCAGAACCCCGCCAAGCTCAAGGAGCTGCAGGCGGCCTTCGACCGCGAGGCGCAAGAAGTACAACGTCTATCCGCTCGACGCCTCGTTTGCCGAGCGCGTGGACGTCCGGCTGCGTCCGAGCCTCACGCGCGGGCGCAGCACGTTCACCTACTACCCGGGGACGATCCGCGTCCCCGAAGGCGCGGCGCCCGACACCAAGAACAAGGACTACACGCGTGACCGCGGAAGTCGAGATCCCCGACGGCGGGGCCGAGGGCGTGCTCATCACGCAGGGCGGCCGCTTCGGTGGCTGGGGTCTGCTGATCGTCGACGGCAAGCCGGAGTTCGACTATGCGTTCTCCAATCAACCGCAGCACAAGTACCGCGTGGCCTCGAGCGAGAAATTGGCCGCTGGCAAGCACACCATCAAGTTCGAATCCAAGTACGACGGCCCGGGCATGGGCAAGAGCGCGACGGGCACGCTCTCGGTGGACGGCAAGCAGGTGGCGCAGGGCAAGATCGAGCGCACCGATCCCGCTCCGCTTCTCGCTCGACGAGACGCTCGACGTCGGCCAGGACACCGGCACGCCGGTGGTCGAGGACTACCTGGCGAAGATGCCGTTCAAGTTCACCGGCGATCTCAAGAAGGTCGTGATCGAGCTCGGCAAGAGCGGTCTCACGGCCAGCGAAATCCGCGAGATCGAGAAGGCCAACAAGAGGGTCGCGGCAGTGCGGGATTGAGCATTCAACAGGAGGTCCCGTCGGGCCGCCGCAGCATTTGAGCCCCAGTAAAGGGAGCGCGTAAGTCTTGCTCGTGTTGCTCTCGGGACCATGGCGCCATGCGCCTTCACGCCACCGACCTCGTCACCGGGCATCCGTTAGGGAAGGACTGCATGTTTGAGGTCGTTG
Organism: uncultured beta proteobacterium; assembly: GCA_963774185.1. GTDB lineage: Bacteria > Pseudomonadota > Gammaproteobacteria > Burkholderiales > Burkholderiaceae_C > JAEUPI01. Next base: position 216,936 of record CAVZEK010000032.1, on the reverse strand, counting down.
ATTTGGTGCACGGCCCCATCAAAGAGGCCGTTGTGGCCACCGAGGACGATGCCACGCGCACCGTGCTGAAGGACCTGGTCAGTGCAACGTGCCGGGTGGGATGCTGGCGCTGGCGCACAACCAGCTGCTCGATACTCCGAAGGTCCGTCGGCAATCATGTCACTGGCGCCGATGCGGCGCCACGCCGTGACCGCCGCGCAGCGGCGCGGTCGCTGCTCGCCGTCCTGCTCGCGAGCGCATGTGCAGCACGCGCCGCCGAACAGCCGGCGGCCAGTGACGTCGCGCAAGCGAACAATCCGCTGGCGAATTTCACCGCGTTCAACCTGCACAACTACTACATCGGCGAGTTCACCGACACCAACGGCAGAGAGCGGCGATCAGTTCTTGATGCGCTATGCGAGACCGTTCTCGCTCGGCCAGACGAAGTGGCTGATGCGCGCCACGCTGCCGGTCAACAGCTTCCCGGTGGGGCCCGCGTTCGAGCGGCAGACCGGGATCGGCGACTTCAACGTCATCGCGCCCTACCTCATCGACACCGGCAACCCGGCGCTGAGTGTCGGCATCGGCCCGCAGCTGACCGCGCCGACCGCGACCAAGGATGCGCTGGGAAGCGGCAAGTGGTCGGCCGGATTCGTCCACGTGCTGTTCGACGCCAGCTCGCCGACGTTCCAATGGGGCTACCTGCTGAGCTGGCAGCACAGCTTCGCGGGCGACGACGACCGCGCGACGGTGAACCAGGCCGCGTTCCAGCCGTTCGGGTTCTGGCAGCTCGGTGGCGGCACCTACCTTCGCTCGACCGGCGTGATGGCGTGGAACCTCGACACAGCACACCTACAGCGTGCCGGTCGGGCTCGGCATCGGCCAGGTGATTCCACACGCAGTCGATCGTGTTCAACGTGTTCGTCGAGCCGCAGGTGTCGGTGGCGGACAAGGGCGCGCTATGGCCGGTCTGGCAGGTCTTCGTGGGCCTGAACATGCAGTTCAAGCAATGACATCATGAGCCTCTTCGAAGAACCAGACAGTCGAGTACTTCTCGCTGGTGGCCGGCGGCCCGATGTTCCGGTTGCTTTGCCTGCTTCGCGTGAGTGGTCCGTCGCTGGAGCACCTGCCAAGGCGCATGCTCGGCAGTGCATTGATTGCGTGGTTGCCGCTGCTGGTCCTCGCTGCGCTGGAGGGCAACGCCTTCGGCGGCGACACCGCGCTCCCGTTGCTGCGCGACTGGGAAACCGGCCTTCGCTTCCTCGTGGCGCTGCCTCTGCTGTTCTGGGCGGATGTCGTCAGCCACCGGCAGCTCGGCAGGGTGGTGGCGCAGTTCCGTGCGCGGGAAATGATTCCGCAGGCCCAGCTCGAGCGCTTCGATGCCGCGCTGCGCTCCGCCACGCGCCTGCGCGACTCGACGCTGGCCGAACTGGTGCTCGTCGCATTTGTCTTCGAGCTACGGCGTCCACGCGGCCTGGCACAAGGTACACGGGAGTTCCCGTCGCGACCTGGTACGGCACGCCAGCGGCAACCGGGCCGACGCTCTCCCTGGCAGGGATGTGGCTGATCGGCGTGAGCCTGCCGCTCCTCCACTTCATGCTGTTGCGGTGGTACTACCGCCTCTGGATCTGGGCCCGCTTGCTGCTCCAGATCTCGAAGCTCGACCTGGCGCTGGTCCCGACGCATCCCGACCAGACCGGCGGACTGGGCTTCATTGCGCTTTCGGTCAATAGCTTCGTACCCGTTGCCCTGGTTCACGGCGTGCTGCTGGCCGGGTGGGCTGGCGATCGCATCTTCACCCTCGGCGCCGCGCTGATGGACTTCAAGATCGAGATCGCGCTGTTCGTCGTTCTCGTTGAGGCCCTGATCATCGGCCCGCTGCTGATCTTCGTGCCGATGCTCGGCGAACACCAAGCGGCTGGGGCGCATGGGAGTACGGCGCGCTCGCGGAGCGCTATGTGCGCTCTGTTCGACCACAAGTGGTTGCGCGGCGGGGCTTCTGCGGACGAGCCGTTGCTCGGCAGCGCCGACATCCAGTCGCTTGCCGACCTGTCCAACAGCTACGACGTGATTCGCACGATGCGCTTGACGCCGTTCACGGCAGCGTCGGTCATCGTGATCGCCGCGGCGGCGCTGGCGCCGAGTCCTGCCGCTCGTTCTGACGATGATGGACGCCAAAGAGTTGATCAAGAAGCTCTTCTCGATCTTGCTGTAGCTTCAACGTTCCAGGCCACTGCAGCTGTCCTCCACCCGAAGGACGCACCATGACCACCGCGCTCAAGGACACGGACGCGACACGGCTGGCCCTGGGAATCGCGCCCGGGCTGGCCGCGCACCCCGGCAAGACCGGGACTTACGCGCTGTCGCGCGGCCGCGATGCGTTCGCGGCACGTGTTCTTCTCGCCGGCGCCGCGGAGCGCTCGCTCGACGTGCAGTACTACATCTGGCACGGCGACCATACGGGCTATCTCTTGTTCGAGGCCCTGTGGCAGGCGGCCGAGCGTGGAGTGCGGGTGCGCCTGCTGCTGGACGACAACAACACCGGCGGGCTCGATGCAACCATCGCCGCACTCGATGCGCACGCCAACATCGAAGTGCGCCTGTACAACCCACTGATGCACCGCAGCGCACGCTGGACGAACTACGTCACCGACTTCGCGCGCGTGAATCGCCGCATGCACAACAAGTCGCTCACGGTCGACAATCAGGCGACGGTCGTCGGCGGGCGCAACATCGGCGACGACTACTTCGCCGCCGGCCGCGGGGTGGCGTTCGCCGACCTCGACGTGATCGCGGTGGGGGCGGCTGTGCGCGAGGTGTCCACGGCTTTCGATCTGTATTGGCGCAGCGCGTCGGCCTACCCCGCCGAGAAGCTCCTGCAGCAGGCCGCCCCTGCAACGGTGCAGCAGCTCAAGTCGACCTTCGCTGCGACGCGCGCCGACCCGGAATCGGCGCGATATATCGAGTCGCTGCGCGAGACACGCCTGGTGACCGATCTGGTCGAGGGCCGGCTTGCCCTCGAGTGGACCGATGCGCGGCTCGTCTACGACGATCCGGCGAAGACCCTCGATACCCAGCACCGCACCGATGAACTGCTGATGACGCGGTTGCTGCAGACCATTGGTCACCCGGCCACCCAGTTCGAGCTGATCTCGCCCTATTTCGTGCCCATGGCGAGCGGCACGGCAGCGCTGGCGGCGCTCGCCGGGCGCGGCGTCAACGTGCGCGTCCTCACCAATGCACTCGAGTCGACCGATGTGGCGGCGGTGCACGCCGGTTACGCCAGGCGCCGTCAGGCGTTGTTGCGGGCCGGCATCCGACTCTACGAGCTCAAACGCGGGGACGTGCCAAAGCTGACCGGTGACAAGTTGATCGGCGGCAGTTCCTCGTCAAGCTTGCATGCGAAGACCTTCCAGATCGACGGCACTCGCATGTTCGTCGGCTCGTTCAACTTCGATCCGCGCTCGGCGAAACTCAACACCGAGATGGGTCTGGTCATCGACAGCCCCGCGATGGCGCAACGGCTCAGGGCGTTCTTCGACACGGAGCTGCCGCTCTTGGCCTACGAAGTGCGGCTCAATGGCGACAGCAGCCTGCAGTGGATCGAGCGCACGGCCGACGGCGAGAAGGTTCACGACAAAGAGCCGGGCACGAGCGCTTGGCGCCGCGCGGCCGTCGGCTTCCTATCCATCTTGCCGATCGAGTGGCTGCTGTGAGGGGCCGCTGCTCGCTTGCGGCCCCCTGAGACGAGCGCCATGGCGAGGCCCAGTGCGAATTCAAGGGAGCGACGATGCGCTGGAGCCACGGCCTGATCGTTGCGTTGCTCTCAATACTGATGGGTGGCAGCGCCTGGGCCGCCGAGGACGACATCTGGAGGCGTTCGACCTTGCTCGACTACCCTGGCGGTCCGAAGGAGGAACTGGCCGCCAAGGGCGTGGACCTGGGCATCGACGTCACCCAATTCATGCAGGCACTGCGCAATCGCGGCAGCGGCATCGCCAGCGGAGGGATATTCGACCTGCGCTTCAGGCTCGATGGGCAGAAACTCGGCACCTGGGCCGGGTTCTCCGTCTCCAGCCACATCGAATACAACTACGGCAGCAATGTCAACCAAGACGCGCCGGGCCTGAACATCATCCCGGTCAACACCGCGCTGGCCTATCCGTCGCTGCGCGCGAGCATGTTCTCGCTGCTGTTCGCGCAGGCCTTCAGCCCGACGACCTCCCTGACCTTCGGTCTCTTCAACATGTTCGACAGCGCGGCGCGCCGGCCGCTGGTCGGCGGCGCCGGCATCGACACCTTCTGGAATCTGGCGGTCGCCGCGCCATTGACGAACATCACGCCACCGTACATCTACGGCGCGACCTTGAACACGCGCACCGACATCGGCTCCTTCGGCCTGTTCATCTACGACCCGCGCGACGCGCAGAACCTGGACATCCTGCACACACTCTTTCAGGAGGGCGTGACCTACAGCGCCACGGCATCTTTCCCGGTGACGATCGGCGACCTGGGCGGCTTCCAGAACTTCCGCGCGGCGTACAGCACACTGGACGGTGTGGACCTGAGCTTGCTGCCGCCAGCCGTTGGTCAGCCCCCGCAGTACAAGTCCGACCGCTGGTATCTGCAGTACTCGTTCGAGCAGTTCCTCGTTCAAGATCCGAATGATTCGAAGGTCGGCTGGGGGCTCTTCGGTCAGCTCGGCTACTCTGACGGCAACCCGAACGCCTTCCAGGGGCATGGTTACCTCGGGGTGGCAGGCAACAATATGTTGGCGGGCCGCCAGATGGATCGCTGGGGCATCGCCTACTACTCGTATGTGCTGAGCAACGCCTTCCACAACGCACTGCCCGGTGTCGGCTCACACATCAAGCCTCAAAACGGCGCTGAGCTCTTCTATAACTGGGCGGTCACGCCCTGGCTTCGTTTGTCGCTCGACTGGCAGTGGGTTCGGCCCTTCAACGGCGTGGACAACAACTACTACCTGGGGATGAGAGCGCAGTTCAAGTTCTTCTGATCGCGATCGCACAGAAGAACTCCGGCTCGACCTGAACTGGGCGGTCGCGTTCAGCTAGCCAGGCGCCGGCGCCGACGAAGGCTATTTGGCGAGTGTTGTCGCGCACGGATTCGGATCCGATCTCAAATTCCTGAGCACCGCATCGGCGAGCCACCAGGGGGTCGCCACCACTGCAACGCCGGCACCCACGGCCGACTTGGCAACGCCGACCGGATCGACTGCCAGCGTCGGGGTGCCCAGCGTGCCGCCGACGCGCACGATCTGCGCGATCGTGGCGGCGCCGGCGCCGAGGCCACCTTTCACCACGGGCGTCACGGCGAGGTCGATGGCCTCGGTGCGCAGGTTCAAGGTGCCGTTCAGCACCACGTTGTATTTGGTCGTCTCGGCGGCGATGCCGCGGTCGGAGGTGAGCACGCCGTTGCTGATGGGCACCCTGGCGGCGAAACACTTGACGTCGGTGTAGGGATCCGTTTTGTGCGATGGATTCGCCGTGCTCAGAACGCGCCCGATGATCCCGCGGTCGAAATCGATGGCAAAGTTGTGCAGACGCAGCGGGCCCACCTCCACGCGCGCATCGCCGTCGAGCGTCCCGAGCACCGCCGACAAAGTCTTGCCGCGCCCGCGAAGCTGCAAGGCCAGGTCGGTGCTGCCTCCGGTCACCATCCCCGGTCGCCCAAAGCGCGCGAGCATCGAGCCGATGTCGATCCCCTTGCCGTCGAGGCGCAGATCCCATTGCGCTGTTGCGGCGCCGACGCTGGCCGACACGTTCAGCATCTGGCCCGCCGGGCCGGCGAGCTGCATCGAGTCGACCTTCAGGACACCGTCGGCAACGACCGCGCGTACCAGCAACGGGCCGAGCGGGGCCGCGTCGCTGAATTTGATGGTGTCGATGCGCAGGTCGAGATCGGCGTCGATGGCGCCCAAGGCGTCCACGGGCAGCGGCACCGCGGCAATCGCGCGCGCGCTCGCCGCAGCAGGTTTCATGTCGCCGCCGGCCGCATCGGCCCGCGCAAATGCGGAGGCATCGAGCAACGGAGAACTCAGCTTCGCTCGGACCTTGAAACGTTTGGCACCCCGCGTCACCACGACGTCGCCGCCCATCGTCGTCACCGCGTGCGCGACCTTCAGTCCGGCGAGCGAATAGCCGTCGGGCACATCGGTCAGCGTGGCGCTCGCCGTGAATGCCGGCAACTCCCGCAAGTTGAGCCCGGTGAAGGCCGCGAGGCCTTTGGCGCGCTTGACCTCGACATTCACCGCGAGCTTGAGCGCCGCGGGGGTCAGCGGGTCGCCGATCGTGCCGTCCACGGTCGCGCTCGCGCCGTCCACCGCGACGCTGAACTGCTTCAATTCGACGGCGCCTGCCGTGAGCCGCGCCACGCCGCTCACGGGACCGAGCGAGCGCCGGTCGGGCAGCACCACGCGATCGAAGCGGACGTCCGCGTCGACATCGGCCGCGAGCGTCGGGCTCGACGCGCCTGCCTTTGACGCGCCGGGCTTCGATGGCTCGACGCACCAGCTCGGAGAGGTCGACCAGCGGCCCGCTCAGTTTCGCCGTCACGCGTGGTCGCGGCTCGCCGGAGGCGAACACGACGCGCCCCTGCACCGACGTCCGGCCGAGTTCGAGCTTGAGATCGTCGAACACGTAGCCACCCTGCGGGCCACTGAGGCGCGTCGTGGCATGCCATGCCGGCAGGCGTGGCAGCGTCGACGCCGAACAGGCGACCGGCGGCTTGGCTGTCGTTGACGCTCGCAGTGATCGCGAGCGCGAGCCCCTGCCAGTGAAGCACGTCGTCGATCTGCCCGCTGGCGCGCAGGCGCTGCCCAGGCCGGCCGGCGGTGGCGTCGATCGCCGTCAGGCGCAGCGCATCGATCGAGCCGTGCATCGTGGCTTGGCCTTGGTAGTTGCCGACCTTCGGGATCGACGTGCCGAAGAACGACAACAAGTCCGCCAGTTCGTTGCCCTGCAGCGCGACGTTCATGTCGATGCCGGCCAGGTTCGGCGGGTCGGCGACGCTGCCGTCGAGGCTTGACATTGGCGCCGCCCAACGTGGCCTTCAGCTTGCTCGCCTGCAGCCGACCGTTGTTCAGCGCCAGCCGCCCGCTGCCCGACCGCAACTCGCGGCCGCCGGGAAAGACCAGCCGCGCGATCTGCAGATCGAGGTCGACGTCGGCGAGCTTCCAGTGGTCGGCCGGCGTGCGGCGATGCGGACGCGGTGGCGGACGCCTTCGGCGGCGCCGCTCGCGGGGGGCCGACGCGCGAGATCGATCAGCGGCGCCGTCACCTTGCCCGTGATGCGCAGTCGTGGCCCGCCCGGCACCACCCGCAGCGACGCATTGACCTTGCTGTCGGCGACCTTCAGCTCGAGATCATCCACGCGATATCCCTGCCGCGTCCCGCGCACGCGAGCGCTGGCGCGAAACGGCGGCAGCCGCTGCCCGTTGGCCGCCGTGTCGAGGCGCCACCAATCGCTCGCCGATGCGGCCAGCTTGACGTCGATGCCGCTGGCTGTGCGCAGGTCGGCCACCTTGCCGGCAAGCGTGATCTGCGGCGTGCCGCGCCCGCCGACAGCGACGTCGATCGCGGGCAGCGCGGGCGCGGTCGTCGAGCCGGCCACGCGCGCGGCGATGCGATACGGGCCCAGCACCGGCAGCGATTGTCCGACCCAGCGGGCGAGATCGCTGAACTGCGCTCCCTCGACGAGCAAGTCGAGGCCGCTGCTTTGCCATTCGTAGCCCCCCGCAGCGGAGCCTTTGCCCGTGACGTCGCCGCGCAAGGTGAGGCGCCATGCGCTCGGACGTGCCGGCCGCGACGTCGATGCCGGTGAACACCGGTGCGTCCACCGTACCGCTCAGCTGCGCCGCGCCGCGCAACGGCCCAAGCGGCGGCACGGTCGCGCCGAACAGCGCGATGACCTCGGCGAATTCCGGTGCCTGTGCTTGCAACGACAGGCCGAAGCGCGCCGAGGTCGCGAGGTTTGTCGACGCTGCCGTGCACGCTCAGGCTCGCCGCACCGAGCTTGACTTGCGAGGTCTACGGGGAATGCAGTGTTCGCGATCATTGCCGAGAGGGTGCCGATCGTGCCGTGTCGCCTCGACGCTCTTGCCATTGAACGTCGCGCGGGCGCTGAGGTCGATCGAACGCGGAGCCGGCGCGGCGGTGATGCGAGCAGAGTCGAGCTGCACCGATGTCGCCGTGCCGGCGCTTGCCGTCGCGATAGGTGAACGCCAGCGCCTGCAATGTGACCTCTTCGACCTCGATGGCCTTGGGCCATGCCGGCTTGCCCGCGTCGGCCGAACCCATCACCCAGTTGCCGACACCATCGGCGTCGGTCTCGACGAGAACACTCGCATCGGTCACCGTGACGTGCCCGATCCGCAGCCGGCCCGACAGCAACGCCAGCGCGTCGAGCTCGGCGGTCGCCCGCCCGACCTGCGCCATCCAGGGCTGCGAACCCCAACTGGCGTTGCCGAAGCGCAGCTGCGACAACGACCAGCGTCGGCCGCGGCCAAAGCGTCACTGCGACCTCGCCGAAGCTGAGTTCGCGCCCTGTGCCGGCCTTGACCGATGCGGCGAGCGTTGGCGCGAGCCAGCGCGGAACCAGCACGTGAACGGCGATCGCGATCGCGGCCAGAGTCGCAGCGAGCAGCACGCATGCTGCAACCAGCAGCCGTGTGAATCGCAACGCTCAGCCCCTTCTTGCCGAGCCCCAAACGCAACTTTCGAGAGCGGCCGCAGGCGACATCAGAACGCACCCGTGAGAGACACCACCAAGCCCGAGTAGCCAAAGCGCAGGCGGCCGTCGAACGAGGGGCGGCTGACATCGTAGGTAGAGGTGTATTTGCTGTAGCCGAGGCCAAGGCCGAAGTTGTCGCTGAACATCCATGTCGCACGGGCGCCCAGTTCGGACAAGCGGCCGTCAACGCCGTTGACCTTCATCTTGAAGAACTGGCCCAGCGCATCGACGTACCAGTGCGGAGCGACCACCCACCCGCCGCGCAGGCCGATGACCGGCAGCGGAGCGGGCACGCTGCTGCTCTTGACCGCGGAAGCGGCCTGGCTGACATTGCCGTTTGCATCGGTCAGAGTCGCCACCCCGGAAAGCTTGATGCGCATATCCGTGTAGTGCACGCCGAATGTGGCTAGCGAGCTCGTAGCTGGGACTGCGCACAAACGCCCATTCGTACGCCAGCTCGGCGATGGTGAATTTGGTTTCCGAATCGACGTTGGCGCCGACCTGGAACGTGTAGTCGCCCCAGTTGACCGTCCGATCGAGTACTCGAGACGACCTGCGCGTGTCGTCGAAATACATGAAACGCACATGTTGCGTGGGCGTGATGCGCCACAGCGCATCGGCGCGCACGCGTGTGGCATTTCCGCCGCGGCCGAACGTGTCGTTGAAGTCGACGTCGGGGTTGGTGGTGGACTGCCCGTTGAGTCCTGCCCTCAGGTCGGATTGCACCACGAAGGCGCCGACGCTGAAAACGAACTTGTCATCGAGCAGCGGCTGCGCCGGCGCCGATGGCTGTGCAAGCGCAGGCCCGAACATGCCGGCCGCGAGCAGCATGCAGATCGCCGGTGCGATGGGCACGGCGGTGAGTCTCAGCGTCATGAACCTCCTCCTCTTGCGTGAACGCGATGGGGTGCAAGGGTCCCGGCCGAGATAGAGAACCTCTCGGCCAGGGCCCTCGGGTCTCAGTGCGGACAGCACGGTCGCGCTGGCAGCGATGCGCCGCAACCCAATGTATCGGAGTGCGCGCCACTGTCGACTTGACGGCGATCAAGGGCGCGATCGACAAGGTGCAGCTTGGCAACCTCACCGCATTGCTCGCCAAGATCCAGCCGGTGGTGGATGCCGCTTCCTATGATGGCGAGCGATCCGCAAAGAACTACGGCTTCGTCGACGCAGGCGCCCGCAAGAATGTCGAGCTCACAAATCCCCGCCCTGACCCTTGCACCCGCAGGCGCGCGATCGCCGCTGCTGAGTCTGCGCAGCAGACGGCTTTCGCTGTGGACAATGCGCGGCTCTCGACCGCCTAGCTAGGCTCTTTGAAGGGGAAACCATGGATACGCCCGTACTGGATGCCATTCGCTCGGTCAGCGCGAGCGAATGGATCGCCTTGGGTCACGCAGCGCTGCGCATCGCGGCGATCATCATCGCTGCCTGGGTGGTGTCCAAGGTTGCCAACCACGCGATCCGTAGCGCCGTGGGGCGTCTCGGTGCCGCTGCCAGAGGAGACCGCCGCGAGCGTTTCGACACGCTCGGCCGCGTCATCGGTCGTCTGGTCAGCGCGCTGGTCATGGTGATCGCCGTGGCGGCGGTCCTCGAGGTGCTCGGCATCTCGCTGACGCCCATTCTCGCCACTGCAGGCGTGGCGGGGATCGCGGTCGGCCTCGGCGCGCAAAGCCTGTTCAAGGACTACATCAACGGCCTGTTCCTGCTGGTCGACGACCAGCTTCGGCAGGGTGAAGTCGTCCAGATAGCCGGCATCGCCGGGTCGGTGGAGGAAGTGACGCTGCGCTACATCAGACTGCGCGACTACAACGGCCACGTGCACTTCGTGCCAAACGGACAGATCAGCACGGTCACCAACCGCACGCGGGACTTCGCGTTCGCAGTCATGGATGTCGGCATCGCCTATCGCGAGAGCGTGCGGGAGGCCATCGAAGTGATGCGCTCGATCGGCATAGAAATGCGAGCAGACGCCACATTCGGCCCGCGCATCCTCGGGGACCTCGAGGTCGCTGGCGTCAACGAGTGGGCCAATTCCGCAGTCGTCATCCGCTGCCGGTTCAAGGTGGACGCGATACAACAATGGGGTGTGCGGCGCGAATACCTCGAGAGGCTGAAGGCGGCGTTCGACGCTCACGACATCGAGATCCCCTATCCGCACCTGACCGTGTACGCAGGTGAGCCGAAGCTGGACACCGCACCCGCTTTCAACGTGCGCGGTGTTCCCGCAGTGAAGTAAGGCGGTCCCCGGTACGACTCTACGTCAGTCGCTTGGCCAGGCCGCGCGCGGCCGAGCCGATCGCGACGAGAGAGAAGCCGCTGAACAGCAGGTTGATGCCGACCAGCGTGCCGACGGCCCACAGCCCGGACCACGGCCACTGACTGAGCAGCATGTACCCGAGGATCACGCTCAGCACGGCGTTGAAGAGCATCCAACCCCAGCCCTTCTCCGGTCGCACGTGGAACGCCAGGATCCCGCTCGAGATGCCGTCGACCACCAGGTAGGCCCCCAGCATCAGGGTTAGCACCTCGAGTCCAACTCCGGGCCGGGCGGTGAGGACCACGCCGGCCGCAAGGGCGAGCATGCCGCCGATGAAGGCGAGCGCGCCCTGCCCGAACGAGCCGGCGCTGAAGGCGCCGATGGTCCTCGCGATGCCGCCGATCACCATCGCAATGCCGATGAAGATCGTTACGCCGAGCCCGGCGCCCAGCGGCGACGCGATGGCCATGAAGCCCGCGATCACCGTCACCCCACCCAGTACCGTGAGCCAGGTCGCGTTCTTGGCCGCGCGTTGAGCCCAGCCACCGATTGCTTCTCTCAGTTCACTCATGTTGTTGCTCCGATAGTTCCTCACAAGGCGGCGCCGATATCGGCACCGCTTCCCTTCCGGACACGGCGGCGCTACTTCTTCGGTGCCTTCTCTACCTTGATCGCAATCGCCTCGGCGTAGGTGAGGTCGACCATGTCGCCGACGCTCACGCCCTGCAGCTTCGCGGGATCGCGCACCTTGATCGTCCTCATCCCGCCGCCCGGACCCTTGAACGTGACCGACGGAGCCTTGGGGTCGATCGCGGCGACCGCCACCGTCAAGGTTGTCTGCTGCCCGGCGACGCCGGCTGGCTTCGCGCCGGGCTTGGCCGTCGCGGCGGCGACGGTCGATTCCGCTCCGGGCGCCTTGCCGCTCTTCCTCACCTCGTAGGCCACGGCCTCGGTATAGGTCGCTGTGACGACGTCGCCCTTCTTCACCTGATCGAGGTTTTTCACGGCGGCGCCAGCGACGAAGCTGGCCTCCTGGCCATCGTTCGTCTTGAGCGTGACTTCTCGGGTCTTGTGGTCGATCTTGGTCACGGTCGCCGTGGCCGTGATCGAAGAAATGATCGCCTCGCCCTGCGGCGCAACGCCGGGTTTCGCCGGCTCATCGGCCAAGGCCGCGGTCGCCAGGCTCAGGCATCCGGCCAGGCCGGCAGCGGTGATCCAGGATCCATTGCATTTCATCATTCATCCTCTTCGAAGACCTTCCCCCGTCGCGCGGGATCGGGTCGTTGGTAGACACCCTTCGCCAGGTCGACCCGGCAAAGAGCATATTGGGGCGGTCGCGCAGGCCTGTCTGCTTGAATGACCGTTTAGGAGCGGGCAACGCCCGCTCCTTTTTCCTGCAGTCAAGTTACATGACGGCCGACGCGACTCGGATCAACTCGACCAGAAGGCTTCGACCTGGGTTCGCGACAGCATGCCGCCAGCCATGTTTCTGGCCTTGAAGCCTTTCTGCAGCAGGATGCGCATCGCGGAGTAGGCGCGTTGCCCGGAGCGGCAGATGACCTGGATCTCCTTGTCGCGCGGCAGTTCGCCCAGGCGCGAGCGCAGCTGTCCCAGCGGAATATTGAGCGCGCCCGGCGCGCTCTCCACCGCCAACTCGAAGGGATCGCGCACGTCGAGCAAGAAGCCCTTCTCGGCGCTCTCCCAGTGGCCGAGCGGCATGTCGCCGCGCAGCACATCGGCAGCGACCATGCCCGCAAAGTTGACCGGGTCCTTCGCGCTGCCGAACTGCGGCGCATAGCACAGCTCGGCCTCCTCCAGGTCGTAGATGGTCGCGCCCAGCTGCAGCGCCATGGCCAGCGCGCTGATGCGCTTGTCCACGTTGTCCTCGCCCAGCGCCTGCGCGCCGAGCAACTTTCCGTTGGACTTGCGGAACAGCACCTTCATCGCGATCGGTTTGGCCCCCGGGTAGTAGCCGGCGTGCGAGTTCGGGTACAGGTAGATCTTCTCGTAGTCGGTGTCGCGCAGGCGCTTGAGCGTCTTCTCGCTGACGCCGGTCCATGCCGCGGCGCCACCGAAGAAGCCGATGATCGAGCTGCCCTGGGTGCCGCGGAAGCGCGAGTCGCGCCCCGCGATCACGTCGGCTGCGATGCGGCCCTGCCGGTTGGCCGGCCCCGCCAGCGCAACCAGGCTCCACTCGCCGGTGACGAAGTCCTTGACCTCGATGGCATCGCCGACGGCAAAGATGTCGCGGTTGCTGGTGTGCATCTGGTCGTCGACGCGGATGCCGCCGCGCTCGCCGATTTCCAGCCCGGCTGTCTTCGCCAGCGCGGTGTCCGGGCGCACGCCCAGCGCCAGGATCACGATGTCGGCCGGATGCGTCTTGCCCGACTTCGTCTGCACCTCGAGCCTGCCGCCGCTCAGTTGCTTGAATCCGGACACGCCGTCGTTCAGCGCCAGGCGGATGCCGTGCCGCTGTACATATCCCTCGGCAAGGTGCGCCATCTCGGCGTCCAGCGGCGCCAGGATCTGGTCGCCCATCTCGACGAGAGTGACGTCGAAGCCGCGATGCACCAGGTTCTCGGCGGTCTCCAGCCCGATGAAGCCGCCGCCGATGACTACCGCACAGGTCTTGGGCCGCACGGTCTGGAACCCGGAGTAGCGGTCCATCCCGGACAGGAACAGCGAGCCCTTCTCGATCCACTCGCGGATCGCCCGGGCGTCGGGCACGGTGCGCACCTGGAAGATGCCGGGCAGGTCGATGCCGGGCAGTGGCGGGCGGATCGACGGTGCGCCGGGCGACAGCACCAGCTTGTCGTAGGACTCGGTGGTGACCTCGCCGGTCTTGACATTGCGCAGGTCGACGGTCTTCTTGTCAGGCGAAATCTTGATCGCCTCGCAATTGACCCGGCAATCGACCTTGAACTGGTCGCGGAAGGTGGCTTCGGTCGCCACGAGCAGGCTCGATTCCTTCTCGATCACGCCGCCCACGTGATAGGGCAGCCCGCAGTTCGCGTACGACACGTACGGCCCGCGCTCGACCATGATGATCTCGGCTTTCTCGTCCAGCCGACGCAGACGCGCCGCGCAGGACGCTCCACCGGCGACGCCACCGACGATGATGACTTTCATGATGCTTCCTTCTAAGGCAATGGGTTGAATCGAACTTCCGAGCCGCGCTGGCACCGCGCTACTGCATGAACCAGCCGTGGCTGACGATGAAGGACTGGCCGGTCATCGCGTTGGACGGGAACGCGGCGCAGAACAGCGTCGCCTCGGCCACGTCCTCGACCGTGGTGAACTCGCCGTCCACCGTCTCCTTGAGCATGACGTTCTTGATGACCTCCTGCTCGGAGATGCCCAGCTCCTTGGCCTGCTCGGGAATCTGCTTGTCCACCAGCGGCGTGCGCACGAAGCCGGGGCAGATCACGTTGGCGCGCACGCCGTGCTGCGGCGCCTTCCTTGGCGACGACCTTGGCGAGCCCGATCAGCCCGTGCTTGGCCGTGACGTAGGCGGCTTCAGCAGCGAGGCCTCCTTCGAGTGCACCGAGCCCATGTAGATGACGCTGCCGCCGCGGCCCGACTTGTACATGTGCGGCAGGCAGGCCTTGGTCGTCAGGAAGGCGCCGTCGAGATGGATCGCCAGCATCTTCTTCCAGTCGGCGAACGGGAACTCCTCGATCGGATGCACGATCTGGATGCCGGCGTTGCTGACCAGGATGTCGACGCCGCCGAACGCCTCGACGACCGCCGCGACGCCGTCGTTGACCGCCTCTTCGTTGCAGACGTCCATCGCCACGCCGATGGCCTTGCCGCCGCGCGCGCGGATCTCCGGCGGCCGTGGCGTCGGCCGCGGCCTGGTTCAGGTCGGCGATGGCGACCTTGGCGCCTTCGCGCGCGAAGATCGAGGCGATCTCCTTGCCGATGCCGCTGGCGGCGCCGGTGACGATGGCGGACTTGTTCTTGAGCTTCATGTCTGTTCCTTTCACTTGGCGAGATAGTCGTGGACGACGGTGCCCAGGTCCAGGGTGAGGTCGCACACGATGTGGGTGGCGGAAAGCACCTCCAGCACCGGCAGCGCAGCCACCGGCGCGAGTGCGTGGTGGAACAGCTCCAGCGCCGCCGGTCCGCTCCCACGCGCCGTGCACGGTGACGTCGCCGCACCGTAGCGCACCAGTTCGCAGATGCGCGGCGTGCCGTCGACGTGCGGGATGATCTTCAGCAGGTAGTTCGGGCGCTTCGACCGACTCGCGGGCCTTGTCGCGGTCGAGCGCGCGGTGCTTGTAGCCCATCGTCGCCACGGCGATCGGCACCGGGCCGAAGCGCAGCACGCCGCACAGCGTGTCCTTGTCGACCTTGAGGATCGGCGACGCCAGCTTCTTCGGAAAGCCCCACAGCTCGCGTCCGCCGGCGATGGGCGGGTCGCAATCGAGGTACATCGCGTGGACGTAGCCGCCCTTCTCGCCGCGAAAGCTCACCGGGATCACCTGCCCGCTCTCGGTGTAGTCGCCGAACCCGGTCGAGTCCGGCATGCGGATGAACTCGTACTTGACGATCGGGTCGGTGAACTCCAGCGGCGCCGGGATCACGGCCTTCAACGCGTCCGGGTCGGTGCGGTAGGCGATGATGAAGTACTCGCGATTGACGAAGCGATACGGGCCGGGCGGATACGCCGGGCTGGTGAGCGGCATCGCGAAGGCGCGCTCTCTGACTTCGTTCTCGTTCATGCAGTGATCCTCTTGGTGTCTCGGGGCTAGAGGTCGAAGACGCGCACGCCGTTGCCCAGGTCGGTGACGTGGCAGGCGTCGGGGTGCTTCAGCACCTGCTGGACGTCGGCCTGGCCGGCCCGCCAGAGTTCGTCGACGGTCGCGCGCGAGAACTCGTAGTCCTTGAAGTCGGACGACTTGGTGTCGTGCCGGTTGACCAGGTGGATCAGCGACACCGGGCCGCGTCGGCTCACCTCTTCCAGCTTCTTGACCTGCGGATCGGCGCGCAGACTGGGCCGGCAATTTGGCGATCACGTCGGCCAGCGTGCTGCGCAACGACTCGACCTCGCGGATCTGGGCCAGCGAGAAGCGCGTCTTGCTCTGGAACTGGATGTCCTTGACGCGCTCCTGCACCTGGTCGAGGTTCTTCGGCAGCTCGCCCAGGCCGCTGAACAGGTCGACCTGCACGATCAGCGCGTTCATGCGGAAGTCCTGCGCGACGTACTGCAGCGGCGTGTTGGACATGATCCCGCCGTCGAAGTAGTACTCGCCGTCGATCTCCACCGGCGGAAAGCCGGGCGGCAGCGCGCCGCTGGCCATCACGTGGCTCGCGGTGATCGTGTGCGTCGTGCTGTCGAAATAGACCGATTCGCCGGTGCGCGCGTTGACCGCGCCGAGCGACAGCCGCATGTCGCCGCCGTTGATGCGGTCGAAGTCGACCAGTTCTTCGAGCGTGGCGCGCAACGGCTCGGTGTCGTAGTAGCTCAATGCCGCGAGCGTGCCTTCGCGGCGCAAACTGCGGCGCCGGCATCCGCGGCGAGTAGAAGCCCGGGAATGCCGAAGAACATCGCCGACGCGGCGGCCATCCGGTTCATCATCGGGCGCGCGAAGTCGAAGCCGGCGGGCAGCACGAACGGCGTCCGCGACGACACGAGGTTCCAGAACTCGCGCAGGCGATCGACCCGGCGTTCCGGCGGGTTGCCGGCGATCAACGCCGAGTTGATCGCGCCGATCGAGATGCCGACGACCCAGTCGGGCGCGAACCCGGCGGCGGCAGCGCCCTCGTAGACGCCGGCGTGGTACGCGCCCAGGGCGCCACCGCCTTGCAGCAGCAGCATGCGGCGCTCATGCGAGCCGAAGTCGATCGCCGTATGAAGCGGCTGACGCGGTTGCGCTGTCCTGCGGGCGGCGGGCATTTGGATCCTCTATGCATGTCGGCACGAACGCGACACGCGCGAATCTCTTCCTTTTCGCCGCGCACTCGCTAGCAATTCCCGACATTCGGGGCCGATCGCTCGGGGAGAGATCGTTTCGTTGAGGCAGATCAACAAAACCGCAGCCACCGGCCGTCCGAACGCATCGGTGTCACATCGGTGCCCGTTCCGTTCGCGTGGCAGTTTGATGCCAAGACCAAGCACGACGCCTAGGCTGCGCTCCACCTGCTGCGCTCCCTGCTGCGCTACACCTGCTGCGCTCCGACGTACTGCGCATGCGCACCAACATCGTGGACCAGCAACTGGCCTGTCGCGCATGTATGTCGCGATCAATGCTGTGGACAAGGAGGACTGGCCGGAGGCGCGCAGCGCCATTCAGGTGTTGGCCGCGAGCTACGGCCGTCAGGCAACCAAGTAGCCTTGCTGCGGCGCAAAGTGCGTCTGGCAACGCGCGTCGGAAAGCGATACCCGCGAGCGCAAGAACGACTGTTCAGTCCCGCACCACCGCGAGCTTCTTGCCGGCTCTACCGGCCGATCACGCCGATCGCATGCAACGCATTCAAGATGACCTGGACCGCGAACGCCAGTTGCGCCACCGCCAGCACGGCGCCCAGCAGTTGCAGCGGAACCAGCAACCAACGCCGGTTGACGATCCGATCGTTGTAGAACATCACCAGAAAGTTCAGCACCATCACCAGGGCCAGCGCAGAAGCGACGATCTGGTATCCGTCGGGGACGCCGGGCGCCAGCAGCACGAACACCATCAACGCCGCCACACCCGCAGGCGTCATGATCGTCGGCGTGGCCAGCGGCGTCAGCGCGATCTGCATGGCGCTCGCGTCGTCCTGCGCCTTGGCCGCGGCGTCACTGCGGCCGAAGATCGCGTTCAGCGACCAGATGAGCAGGATCAATCCGCCGGTCAGCTGAAGCGTCGGCACGGCGAGGCGGTAGCGGGCGACCAGCGTGCGTGCGAGCAGGCCGATGGCCACGCACATCGCCGTCGCGAACAACGTCGCATAGACCGCCACGCGCCGGGGATCGGGGCGCT
This sequence comes from uncultured beta proteobacterium, assembly GCA_963774185.1. Lineage (GTDB taxonomy): Bacteria > Pseudomonadota > Gammaproteobacteria > Burkholderiales > Burkholderiaceae_C > JAEUPI01. Next base: position 198,984 of record CAVZEK010000032.1, on the reverse strand, counting down.
CGGCACCATGTGTCAAGTGGGCGAAGACCGGGATGATCTTGATCGGCCCGATGGTCAGGAAGAAGACCATCAAGGCGTAGGGGAAGTCGAACGTCACCTCCGGGGTCATCGGGTCCTCCCTTCGTGTGGTGGGCGCAGCGTTGTGAACCGCATCATGCTGCCGTCGTTCTTGCGCCAATGGCTCACGGGCCGGTGGACTGCGTCGTTCGGTCGCCCTCGCGAAGGATGGCGCCCACCTGCCCTTCGGAAGCGCTTCACCCACCCAACGCCATGATGACAGCGATCAGACCGGCACCGATTGCGGCGATGACGAGCCCGGTGCGCCAGGCCGTGCCGCCGGCGAACTTGCCGAGCACGTGGCCATAGGCGTACAGGACCGCCAGCGCGACCGCGTTCGAGACTCGCATCGCGGTCGGTACGTCGCGGATGAACAGAAACGGCACGACCACCGGAAACGTGACCAGCACCACCAGCGCGAACACGCCGAGCGCGGCGACGTAGTCTTGCGGGGCCAGCGCCCTGCGAGGCAAGGGCAGTGCAATCAGGAGCTCGCGAATTTCCTCCAGGGTGTCGTCGCGGAGGCCGTCGGCGACCGAACGCGGCAGCAAGTTGGCTACCGCACGATGCGCCGCGCGCAGATCGGTGGAGTCGCCCAGGTGTCGCAGCTGCATGGCCGTGCGGCTGTGCTCGGTCGCTGCGGCGACGAGGTACATCACCGCATCGGTCAGGCCCCAGGCGAGGTTGCAGCCAAGGGCCGTGAGCATCATGGTGTGGATCTCCCGGGTGCCGGCAGTGGCGGCGCTCAGCGAGCCGGTGATCGTCACCGCCATCAGAACCCCGAAGATGGCCTCGGAGGATCGATCGATCGGGTCGAGCACCGATGCAGGCGAGTACGTCGTTGCGGACACCGACCGGTCTCCCGTCAAACATCATGGCAATCCTGGTGAAGCTCGTCGTGTCGGCTTGCCCAGGGCCTGTTTGCTTGAGCGCCTGCGAAACATGAGACTATCGCCCATCGCACCGCTGCACTCACTAGCAATTCGCGACATTCGGGGGCGGCTGCTACCAAAGAACGACTGCTTGAGGCCAGGTCAATTCCTCGCGGCGACCCGCCCGTCCGAGCGCCTCACTGACAATGACCGGCGTCAAAAGCTTTCCGCCTCGATCAGGACGCTCCCCGGTGGTCTCACCGACCGTCAATCGACCGCCCGGCATCGCAAGGGCAGCGCATGAATCGGCCACGCGCCTGGTCGGCGCCTTCACGGCCGCGCCGGCGGTGATCCGGCAACTTGGCGTCGATCCTGCCCCGATCATCGCGGCTGCCGGGCTTGCCCCGGAGGTGTTCGACGACCCGTCCAACCGGATCCCTTACGAAGGCGCGCTGCGCCTGTTGAACGAGGCTGCGGATCGCACGCGCTGTCCACACATCGGCCTGCTGCTGGGTCGCATGTGGCGTACCTCGGACCTGGGATTGCTCGGCGAACTCGTCCGCCATGCGCCGACGGTTGGCGCGGCGCTGCAGGAATTCGTCGTCCACCACCATCTCAACAGCGAGGGCGCGCTCGCCTTCGTGGTGCAGCGCGACAGCCTCGTCGACCTCGGCTACGCGGTCTACGTGCCGTTTGCCGGAAGCTATTCGCAGCTCTACGACGGCGCGCTCGCGGCGTTGGTGAGTTTCTTGCGCGAGCTGTGCGGACACAGCTGGTCCCCCGCCGCGGTCTTCTTCTCGCATTCGGCGCCGGCCGATGTCGCGCCCTATCGCCAGTACTTCAAGGCGCCGCTGCATTTCGGTTCGGACGTCTGCGCCCTGCGGTTCGGCGCGATCTGGCTGGCCAGTCCGGTGGCGGGTGCCGACCCGCGGCGTCTACGTCTCGCCCGCGAGAAGGCGCTGGCCATCGGCGAGGCCACGCTCGTCGAGAAGGTGCACCGAACGTTGCGCACCTTGCTGCTGCATGGCCGGAGCTCCGGCGCCGATGTCGCGCAATCGCTGGCGATGCACCGGCGCACGCTCGACCGCCGACTGAGCGCGGCCGGCACCACGTTCCAGCAGGTGCTCGACCGTGTGCGCTTCGCGGTGGCGAAAGAACTGCTCGAGGAGTCGACAGTCGCACTGGTCGACATCACGGCGGCTTTGGGCTACGCCGACGATGTCTCGTTCATCCGAGCGTTCCGGCGTTGGACAGGGACGACGCCCGGCGCGTGGCGGGAATCGCCACGCTGAGCACGGTAGCTGGCCGGCGATCGGGCCCTCGAACCGCATCACGGCGTCCACCCACCTGCGTATTTGGCCTCTGGGACCACGACAATGCCAAGGGGGCACGGGGCAGCCTCAAAAGCTGACCGCCAAACCGAGCGCCCAGCCGTTCATGCTGGGGTCGAACTCGTAGCGCCTGACGGCGCGCCCAGCGATCGAGCGCGCTCGAGTCGAGCTCCAGGCTGAGGCCCACCGAGTTCATCTGCTTTGCTTGGCGAGCGCACGAGCGATGACGACGATCAACTCCGAGAGCGGTGGACGCCGCGCTTTCGATGATCCGCCCGAATTGAGAGGCGCATGAGTGATTTCTCCGAGCCCCTGGGGCTCGACTACTTCTCTGGCGGTGTCCCGGCCGGGAGAACGTTCTGCCATGTTGTTCGAGAACTTGCGAGGCTCGTCGATAGAAAACGAACTGGCTTGAGCGCGGCCAATGAGCTTGTCCCAATCGGACTTGGGTCGTACTTCTAGGCCTTCTGCAAGAATCACTTTGCCTCTCTCATGACCGTGGGCGAGTGCTTTGGAGAATGAGTTCCTTCGAACAGCCGTCGAGCTATGACGGCTGTACCCTTGAAACCGGTCATTGGTGTGGCGGTTTTTTGGCAGCTTGGATGACTGGAAGTGGGCCGGGTCTTGCCATAGGGAATCGCAGAGCGATGTCCGCTCGGTGTCGCATGGCTGACGTTCGCTGAGGCGGAGTCTGTCCGCGCTATCCTATCTGCGGGTCCACCGATGGTGTGCACCGGTGGACGCAGGCACGAGAGATCGTCATCTCGGGGAACAAGCCGGGGAACAAATCACCGCTAGAACGGGGGATCGCCAGCGCCCATGCGCCCGACAGCTCGGAGTTCGAGCCCCTCCGGGCAGGCCATCTGGCGATTCCAGAACCCAAGAAAATCCTGGTGCCGCTTGGCAAGCACGCCATTCCTCGACTGGGTGCTCGGGCTCTTCCATTGATGGAAGACAAGCTCAGCGCCCCTTCATCCCACGAGAATGTCGAGCGCTCCAAGCAACACCAACGCGAGGACCCAAACATGCGCACGACAACATCCCGTCACTCGGCCTTGATGGCCGCGATCGTCGCCGGCCTTGCGCTTCCTGTCTCGGCCGCGGAACAGACCGACATCGGCACAGCCGACAAGGCCAGGCTCGAGAAGGTGCACCCGTCCAAGCCGAACTATTCGCCCTACGCGGGACGCACGTTCCCCACGATGCCGATGTTCGGCGACACGCACCTGCACACGGCGTTCTCGATGGACGCGGGCGCGTTCGGTGCCCGCCTGACGCCGAAGGACGCCTACCGCTTCGCCCGCGGCGAGGAGATCACGTCCAACACAGGCCAGCCGGTCAAGCTGTCGCGCCCGCTCGACTTCCTCGTCGTGGCCGATCACTCGGACGGCATGGGCTTCTTCCCGCAGTTGATGGGCGGCGATCCGGAACTGCTGGCCACACCGCAGGGCCGCAAGTGGTATGACCAGATCCGCGGCGGCAAGGGCGCCGAGGCGGCGATCGACATCATCGTCAGCTTCGGCCAGGGCAAGCTGCCCAAGGGGTTCCCGACTGCCGGGCACCTCGGCCTACCGCAACGCCTGGCAGCAGACCATCAAGGCGGCCGAGGCCTACAACGAGCCCGGGCGCTTCACCGCGTTCATCGGCTACGAGTGGACCTCGAACACCGGCGGCAACAACCTGCACCGCAACGTCATCTTCCGCGGCAACGGCGCACAGGCCAGCCTGGTCGAGCCCTTCACCACGCTGCCGCCGCTGGGCAGCGACAACCCGGTGGACCTGTGGAAGTGGATGGCGGCCACGGAGCAGAAGACCGGCAGCGAGGTGCTCGCCATCGCGCACAACGGCAACCTGAGCAACGGCCGCATGTTCCCGATGGTCGAGGCGTTCGGCAAGAAGCTCGACAAGGACTACGTCGCAGACGCGCGCCAAGTGGGAACCGCTGTACGAGGTCACGCAGACCAAGGGCACCGGCGAGGCGCATCCGTTCCTGTCGCCCAACGACGAGTTCGCGAACTTCGAGATCTGGGACAAGGGCAACCTCGACGGCAGCGTGGCGAAGACCAAGGACATGCTCGAGTTCGAGTACGCGCGCGCGGCGCTGAAGAACGGCACTGAAGCTCGAAGCGCAGCTGGGCACCAATCCGTACAAGTTCGGCATGATCGGCAGCAGCGATGCGCACACCGGCCTGGCCGCGATGGAGGAGGACAACTTCTTCGGCAAGACCGCGCCGCAGGAGCCGAGCCCGGAGCGCCTGACCAAGGTGTTCATCGACAACCCGAAGACCGGCGTCAAGATCATGGACTGGGAGGTCAGCGCCTCCGGGTTACGCGGCGGTGTGGGCGACCGAGAACACGCGCGAGGCGATCTTCGACGCGATGAAGCGGCGCGAAACCTATGCCACCACCGGCCCGCGCATGATCGTGCGCTTCTTCGGCGGCTGGGACTTCGCGCCGGCGGACGCGAACAACCGCATGCCGGCCGCGATCGGCTACGCCAAGGGCGTGCCGATGGGTGGCGACCTGAGCGCCGCGCCGCAGGGCAAGTCGCCGACCTTCCTCGTCGCCGCGTTGAAGGACGCCGATCGGCGCCAACCTCGACCGCATCCAGATCGTCAAGGGCTGGCTCGACAAGGACGGCAAGACGCAAGAACGCATCTACGACGTGGCGTGGTATCCGGCGGCCGCAAGATCGACGCCGACGGCCGCTGCAAGACGCCGGTGGGCAACACGGTCGACGTCGAGAACGCGACGTGGACCAACACGATCGGCGCACCCGAGCTGATCACCGTCTGGAAGGACCCGCAGTTCGATGCCGAGCAGCGCGCCTTCTACTACGCCCGCGTGATCGAGATCCCGACGCCGCGCTGGACCGCCTACGACGTCAAGCGCTTCGGCATCAAGCCGCTGCCCGGCACGACGATGGTGCTGCAGGAGCGCGCCTACACGGCGCCGATCTGGTACACGCCATGAATCCCGGGCGGATTCTGCAAACGTGCAGGTGAAGTCGATCCTGCGCGAACCGCTGCTGCACTTCGTCGCGATCGGGGCAGCGCTCTTTCTCTGGTTCCAGTGGGGCGGCGGCGGGGCCGGCTCGGGCTCCACCCGAATTGTCATCACCAGCGGGCAGATCGATCACCTGGCGGCGAGCTACACCAAGGCGTGGCAGCGGCCGCCGACCGACGCCGAGCTCAAAGGGCTGATCGACGACTGGGTGCGCGAGGAGATCTCGGTGCGCGAGGCGCATTGCGGTCGGCCTCGACCGAGACGACACGATCATCCGCCGCCGCCTGCGGCAGAAATTCGAGTTCCTGGCCGAGGACGCTGCGCAAGCCGCGCCGCCGACCGAACAGGAGCTCGCAGGCCTGGCTCGCCGCGCATGCAGACGCCTTCCGCATCGAGCCGCGCGTGGCGTTCCGGCAGGTCTTTGTCAGCCGCGAGCGGCGCGGCGCCGCGGCCGAAGCCGACGCGACCGCGATCCTGGTGCGGCTCAACGCCCGTGGCCCCGGTGCCGCGATCAACGCGTTAGGCGACCCGACGATGCTGCCGCCAGAGATCGAACTCACCTCGGCGCGCGACGTCGACCGTCTGTTCGGCGCCGGGCTTCGCCCAGCGCATCGAGACCTTCGCACCGGGCACCTGGGCCGGGCCGGTGAAGTCCAGCTACGGACTGCACCTGGTGCTGGTGCGCGAGCGCGTCGAGGGCTCACTGCCGAAGCTCTCGGCGCGTGCGCCCACTGGTCGAGCGCGAAGTGCTGACCGAGCGGCGCAAGCGGCAGCTCGACGCGATGTACGAGCAGCTGCTCGCGAAGTACAAGGTGGTCATCGAGCCGCGCGCACCCGCAGCGGCGGCCTCCAGCGCGTCCGGGGGCGGTTCATGATGCTTCGCGTTCTGTGGCGCCGGATGCTGGTGAGCGTGCTGGCGCTCGGTGCCGCAGGTGCCGTGTCGGCGCACGAGGTGCGCCCGGGTTTCCTCGAACTGCGCGAGAGCGATGCCTCGACCTACGCACTGCTGTGGAAGCGGCCGACCGGCGGCGAAGTCGAGATTCGCATCGCGCCGGTGGTACCGAAAGGCTGCCAGCCTGATCACGCCGGACCAGCAGCAACTCACGCCGGGCGCCGTCGTCGTGCATGGCACGCTGAGCTGCGCCGGCGGGCTGGCCGGCAAGACGATCCGCATCGCAGGGCTCGAGACCACGATGACCGACGTACTGGTGCGGGTGCAGCACGCCGACGGCCGGGTCGAGAGCCGGCTGCTGCGTCCGCCGGACCCCGCATTCACGCTCGGCGCGGCAACGAGCGGCGCCACACGCACGCTGTCTTACCTGCAGCTCGGCGTCCAGCACATCCTGCTCGGCGTCGATCACCTGCTGTTCGTCTTGGGTCTGCTGCTGATCGTGCGCGAGCGCTGGATGCTGGTGAAGACCATCACCGCGTTCACGGTGGCGCACAGCATCACGCTGGCGATCGCCACGCTGGGCTACGCGAGTGCACCGCTGGTGCCGCTGAACGCGGCCATCGCGCTGTCGATCCTGTTCCTCGGTCCGGAGATCGTTCGTGTGTGGCGCGGCCAGACCAGCTTCACGATCCGCCATCCGTGGGTCGTCGCGTTCGTCTTCGGCCTGCTGCACGGCTTCGGCTTTGCCAGCGGGCTGGCGGCGATGGGGCTGCCGCAGGCCGAGATCCCGCTCGCGCTGCTGCTGTTCAACGTCGGCGTGGAGGTCGGACAGCTGGCCTTCGTCGTGCTGGTGCTGCTGCTCGAGCGTGCGTTCCGTAGACTCGAAATCGTCTGGCCGCGCTGGGCGCAGCTGCTGCCGGGCTACGTCGTCGGGTCATTGGGCGCTTACTGGACGATCCAGCGCGGCATGGTGCTGTTGTGAGGTCGACTGCCGCCACCGCAGCCCTGCTGCTGGCGCGGTGCGACGCTGGCGATGCCGGCGCTGGCGCATATGCAGCAGGGGCAGGCTGCAGGCTTCGTCGCCGGCTTGCTGCATCCGGTGTCGGGCATGGACCACGTGGTCGCGATGGTCGCGGTCGGCCTGTGGGGCGCGCAGCTGGGGGCACCGGCGATCTGGCTGTTGCCGGTGACGTTCCCGTTGGTCATGGCGTTAGGTGGCTTTCTCGGTCTCGTCGGCGTGCCGCTGCCTGGCGTCGAGATCGGGATCGCCGCATCGGGGCTCCTGCTCGGCGCGCTGGTGGCGACGCAGTCGCGCCCGCCGCTGTGGCTGGCGGCTGCGATCGTGGGCGTCTTCGCGGTGTTCCATGGCCATGCCCACGGCACCGAGCTGCCGCCCGGTCACAGCGGTCTGCTCTATAGCGCCGGCTTCGTCGTGGCGACCGGCTGCCTGCACGCCATCGGCGTGCTGATCGGGCTGGTGCATCGCTGGCCCTGGGGGCGTACGGTTTTGCGTTTAGCCGGTGCAGGCATCGCTGTCGCAGGCCTGCTCTTCCTCAGGCGGGCCTGGTGATGCGCCGAAGTGTGCTGACGCCCTGCACTGTCGCGGCACTGCTGCTTGCGTCTGCACATGCGCAGGCGCACCTGGCAACAACCGGCCTGGGCCCGGTCTACGACGGCATCTCGCACCTGTTCCTCAGCGTCGACGACTTGCTGCCGGTGCTCGCTATGGCGCTGCTGGCCGGATTGAACGGACCGACTTCGGCGCGCTGGGCCGTCTTCGTGTTGCCCACAGCCTGGCTTGCCGGCGGCATGGCGGGCTTTCAAGGCGGCCTGACCAGCATGCCGACCGGCATCGCGTCACTGTCGCTGCTGTTGCTGGGCATTCTGGTGGCGGCCGACGTCAAGCTCGGACCGCCGGTGGTGGCGACCATCGCGTCGATGCTCGGCTTGCTGCACGGCGGTTTGAACGGCGCGGACATCGCGACGGCGGGACGGGAGGCCAGCGCAGTGGTCGGCATCGCCGGCGCGGTCTTCGTCGTGAGCGTCTTGATCACAGCATCGGTGATCTCGCTGCGCATGCCATGGGTTCGCATCGTCGTGCGCGTCGCCGGGAGCTGGACGGCGGCAACAGGGCTGCTGTTGCTCGGGTGGTCGCTCAGCGGGCGTGGTTGAACGGCCACCCCGAGATTTCAACCGCCCGGCCGGTTTGAAAAGTGCGACCCGGCGCGATTGGACGTCGGCAGCACCGAGGACGACGACAGCGCCAAGCTGCGATGGTGCCGCATGCGGCACCTGGAAACGACTCGGCTGTTGCGTTCGCACGTTGATCCAAGACAAGGCTCGACGAAGGAAGCTCCCGCAGTATTGGATGAGCGCGAGCGTGGCAACACTCGACCGCACGCCCGAGATGCGGCAGACCGGGCGTGCGTCCTCAATGATCGACAGGTTGCCAGAGGCCGGGGGCCGCGCGGCACAAGGCAGATCAACGCGCAGGCCGCTACGTCATCACAAAGGACAACACCGTGAACAAGAACTTCGTCGCACTGGCTGCGGCCTGCTTGTTCTGTGCGGCGCACGGCGTGGCGCAGCCTCTCCAGAGCGAGGCCGACGCCAAGCGAGCCGAACAACGCAAGGGGCCCGACTACTCGCCCTACCCGGGTCAGACGTTCCCGCTGCGCGTTTACTGGGGCGTTGCCCACGTGCACACCGGTTACTCGTTCGACTCCGGAATGTTCGGCATCACCGTGACCCCCGACGATCTCTTCAGGGTTGCGCGGGGCGGCGAAGTCGTCATGGACAACGGCCAGCGCTTCAAGCAGGACCGGCCGCTGGACTGGCTCTCGATCACCGACCATGCCGAGTACCTCGGCATCGCCGATCAGATTCGCTCCGGCAGCCCCGAACTCCTCGAAAACCCGCAAGGCAAGCGCTGGTACGAGATGTCCAAGACGAGCCCGCAGGAGGGCGTTAAGGCCGCCATCGAGGCGGTGGTCTCCATGCAGACCGGCAAGCCTGTCTTCAAGAGCGACAAGCTCGCAGGTGCCGCCTGGACGCAAGCGACCGCGGCAGCAGAGAAGTGGAACCAGCCGGGTGTGTTCACCACGCTGCACGGCTTCGAGTGGACCAGCGCACCCGGCGGCAACAACCTGCACCGCACCGTCATCTTCCGCGACGGCGCCGAGCGCGTGAACCAAGTCCTTCCCTTCTCCGCCTTCGACAGCTCGGATCCGGCAAAGCTGTGGGACTACATGGACGCGTATGCGAAGAAGACCGGTGGCCAGGTGCTCGCCATCCCGCACAACGGCAACCTGAGCAACGGCATCATGTACACGGCAGAGACCTTCGACGGCAAACCGATGGACCGCACCTACGCCGAGGCGCGTGCCAGCCATGAGCCGCTCTTTGAGGCGACGCAGATCAAGGGCGACAGTGAAACGAGTCCGCACCTCTCACCGAACGACGAATTCGCCAATTTCGAGCGCTGGGACTTCGACATGGGCAAGATGATCCCGGCGGACAAGAAGGTGCTTCAGGGCAACTACGTCCGCTCGGCGCTCAAGCTGGGGCTGGAACTGGACGCCAAGCTCGGAGCCAACCCATACCAGTCCGGCCTGATCGGCGGCAGCGACGCGCATGTGGGCGTGGTCACCAACCGGGCCGACAACTTCTTCGGTGAATTTGGCAACGGCTTGCCATCACCGGAGCGTTGGAAGACTCCGCTCGCCATGGTCACCAACAAGCCCGATGGCAAGCCGCTGGTCTCCGTCTGGAATGAACAAGCCGCGGGTCTGGGTGGCGTGTGGGCACGCGAGAACACCCGCGAGGCGATCTGGGACGCGCTCAAGCGCAAGGAGGTCTACGCCACCACGGGTGACCGGCCGGTCGTGCGCTTGTTCGCCGGCTGGGACTTCGTGCCGGCCGACCGCGATCGCTCCGACTTCGCAGCCAACGGCTACGCCCACGGCGTGCCGATGGGTGGCAATCTCAGCAAGGCGCCGGCCGGCAAGCGGCCCGTCTTCATGGTCCACGCGCTGCGCGATCCCGACGGCCCCAACCTCGACCGCATCCAGATCATCAAGGGCTGGCTCGGCAAGGACGGCAAGACGCAAGAGCGCATCTTCGACGTGGCGGTGTCTGGCGGACGCAAGATCGGCCCCGATGGCCGCTGCAAGACTCCGGTGGGTAACACGGTGGACGTGGCGAACGCGAGCTACGCCAACACCATCGGCGCTCCGCTGCTGTCGGCGTACTGGAAGGACCCGTCGTTCGACGCGACGCAGCGCGCGTTCTACTACGTGCGTGTGATTCAAATCCCGTCGCCGCGCTGGACCGCCTACGACCAGAAGCGCTACGGCATCAAGATGGCCAGCTACGTTCCGATGACTGTCACCGACCGCGCCTACACCTCGCCGGTCTGGTACACGCCGTGAGTCCGACGTGGCAGCGCTGAGCCCACGCTTGCGGGCATCGGCCCTCGTGATGAAGCTGATGGGCTGGGGCTTCATCGTCGGGGGCCCCATCGTGGCACTGGCCTATGCGCCAGGCTTCTTCTGGGGCCAACTGCCACCGGGATTCCCGCTCTACGGCCCGCCACATCCGCCGTCACCGCTGCACGGCGCGCACCCGTACCTGTTCATGATGCTGTCGCTCTACGTGGCCTGGGCGATCCTGCTGATTCGCGGTGCAAAGAATCCCTTGGCTGCGGCGTCGCTATTCGACTGGGGCATTCTCGCCAATGCATTGCACGGGTTGCTGATGGCGGTTCAGGCCTTTGTGTACCCGAACGAACATGCGCACCTGTGGGCCGACGTGCCGATGCTCTTTGCGATCAGCGCGGTGATGTGGATCTGGCATCCGAATCGCCGGATCGCCGACGGAGCAAGAAAGTGATCGGCTTTCGTTGTAGCGGCACTGATTGTCGGCGGCCTCCTTCATTAACTGCATGCACGATGAAGCGATCGAACCCAACGGGGTCGAGAAGGTGAAGTCGCCTGAGTCCGCTTCCCATCGGAGTGGGCGGCGGCCGCCGGCCACCGTTGAGAATGGGTCAGCCGACCTTGATCGCCCGCACCTCGGCTGCGCGCTCATCCACCGCGATCACGGGCAATTCACCCTTGCTCTTGACCGGCAGGCGGCGCAGGTGATCCATGATCGCCTGCCACTCCTTGATCTCGCGACCGGCGTTCTTGCCCAGTGCCCGTGGCGACACTGTTCGCATCCGTCGTGCCCGGCGGCGGCAGCAGGTAAGGTGAATTGCTGTCGGGCGGCGCTTCGAGTGCCTCGACCTTCGACTTGAGCGGCTCGCCGTCCTTGTTCTTCGGCACCGGGGCCAGCTTGCCCTTGGTGTACTTGGGGATCGCCACGATGATCGGGGCGAGCATCAGCGGGCACGTCAGGCTGTACAGGCGCCCGCCGGCCGCGGTGATGTCGATGGCCTTGTAGCCGCGATCGAGGTCGCCCAGCTCGATCGCCGTCACCACGTCGAACTTCGGGCGCGATGGGTCGTAGCGAAACCGCATGCCGGACGCGCGCGGGAAATACTCGCCCGGATGGGCCGGGCTGTCGACCAGGAAGAACTCGAGCAGTTGCTTCAGATCCGGGCCGGTGAAGTACCCGGTCACCAGCGTGCTGCCGGGCGTCGGATCGACCACGCCGGAGCCGAGCGGCGCCACCGCGAAGATGTCGTAGACGGTCTGCACACCGGTCTTGCCGCGCGATAGCCGGGCACGCATCATGCCGTTGGCGGTGAAGCCGATGTCGGCCTTGGTCGCTTCGCGAAAAGAGTCGGTGACCAGGTTGGCCAGCAGCGTGCCGGCGGCGATGTCGGTGAAGGTGTTGGGCAGGTCGCGCGGCACGATGGCCAGCGGCTCATCGACACGATAGCCGCGCGACGCGAACGCGGCCGCGGTGACGGACTTCTTGAGTGCTTCGATCTCGGCGGCGATGGCCCGGTCGCCGGCGATGGTGTCGTCGATCGGATGCAGCCGGTACGAGTCGACGGTCAGCTTGCCTGCATCGAGCGTGATCACCAGTTCGCCGAGATTGCGGCTCTCCAGCCCGGTCTGGACCACCGGCGTGCGGCCGTTGACGACGATCGCCTCGTTCAGCTCGGTGTGGCTGTGGCCGCCGATCACCACGTCGATGCCCGGCACGTCCCTGGCCAGACGCACATCCTCGCCGTCGACGTAGCGCCCGTCCTTGCCCTTTCTCGACGCCGCCGTGGCTGAGCGCGATGACCACATCCACCTTCTCGGTCTCGCGCAGGATCGTCACCACCTCCTTGGCCGACGCCGATGGGGTCGGCGAAGGTCGTGGCGCCGCCACTGGTGTAGATCATCGCCTCCTTGCCGAGCACGCCGAACAGGCCGAAGCGCAGGCCGCCGCGCTCGATCACCGTGTAGCGGCGGATCGTTCCGGTCTGCGCCAGGCGCTGCAGGTCCGACAGCGTGGGGTCGTTGCCGGTGAAGCTCGTATTCGCGGCCAGCACCGCCGGGATGCGGCCGGCCTTGGCGGCGACGCCGATGGACTTGCCCAGGCCCGCGGGGCCGAGATCGAACTCATGATTGCCGAAGGTGGTGGCGTCGTACCCCATCAGGCCCATCAGGTGCAGTTCGCCGCCGGTCTCGCGCGTTGCGGCGCTGAACGCAGTACCCATGCTGTAGTCGCCCGCATCGAGCACCAGCACCGGGCCCTGCGCCTGACGTGCGTCGCTGTCGCAACTTGATCAAGCCGGCCAGCCGCGCGTAGCCGCCGCGGGTGGTGTCGTCGTTGAGCGTGAACGGCGTGTAGTCCGATGCCGGGCCCATGCCGATGAAGCTCGCGTGCATGTCGTTGGTGTGCAGGACGGTGAAGGTCTTCTTGCCGTCCGCAGCTGCGGCGGACTCTTCCGGCCAGATGATCGTCACGCCGAATGCCGCAGCGCCGGCCACGAACTCGCGCCGCGAGGGCGATTCGCTCAACGGGCGGGTGTCGGTTCTCCGCCCGTCGGCCTGCTGCTGCGAATGGAACTTCGTGTGTGGCTTTCATCGTTGCACCTTTTGGGATCGGAGTCGGTGCGAATCGAATCTCGGTTCCCAAGACGGCTGCGCCCGCCACCTGCGACGGCGGGCGCAGGGGTGCACGGTCGCGTTACTTGCCGCCCGCCGCGCCTTGCTGCATCTTCTCCACCACCTTGTTGATGCTGAAGCTGCCGGCCGCCTGGCTCGGCGGGAATTCCTTGAACGTGGCGAGGAACTCGCCGACAAGAGCCTGGGCCGGCACGAGGACAAACGCGTGGCTGATCATCCAGTCGTAATAGGTGTTCGACGTGATGTCGGCCCGTTCGTAGGGGTCCATCCGCAGATTGAAGATCTTGGGCAACCGCAGTTCAGTAAACGGTTCGGCCCAAACCGCCAACGTGCCCGGGGCGCGCTGCTCGGAGAAGACAAACTTCCAGTTGTCGTAGCGCAAGCAAAACAGGTCGCCCTCGTCGCCGAAGTAGAAGAACTCCTTGCGTGGATTTTCCGCGGCCTGGCCGGTCAGGTAAGGCAGCAGGTTGTAGCCGTCGAGGTGCACCTTGAAGGTCTTGTCGCCGACTTTCATGCCCTTGAGGAGCTGCTCTTTCACGTCGGGAACGCCCGCAGCCGCGAGGAGCGTCGGCATCCAGTCGAGGTGCGACACGATGCTGTTGTCGACCGTCCCGGCCTTGACGCGGCCGGGCCATTTGATCATCGCGGGCACGCGATAGGCGCCTTCCCAGTTGGAGTTCTTTTCATTGCGAAACGGCGTCATGCCCGCGTCCGGCCACGAGTTCATGTGCGGGCCGTTGTCGGTGGAATACATGACGATGGTGTTGTCGGCGATGCCGGCGTCGTCGATCGCCTTGAGAACCGTCCCGACGTTCTTGTCGTGGTCGATCATCGCGTCGTGGTATTCGCTCTGCCAGCGGCCGGACTGCTCCATGCTCTCGGGCTTGATGTGCGTGCGGAAGTGCATGTGGGTGAAGTTGACCCAGAGGAAGATCGGCTTGCCCGCCGCCTTCTGGCGCTTGATGAAATCCACCGACCGCTCGGCGAAGTCGTCGTCGACCGTCTCCATCCGCTTCTTGGTCAGCGCGCCGGTGTCCTTGCAGACCTGCTTGCCGACCTTGCCGAAGCGCGGATCGACCGTCGCGTCGTCGGTGGCCGAGGCCTTGCAGTCGAGCACGCCGCGCGGGCCGAACTTGGCGAGAAACGCCGGGTCCTTCGGGTAGTCGCGCTGTTCCGGCTCTTCGGATGCGTTCAGGTGGTAGAGCGCGCCGTAGAACTCGTCGAAGCCGTGGACCGTGGGCAGGAATTCATTGCGGTCGCCCAGATGGTTCTTGCCGAACTGGCCGGTGGCGTAGCCCTGGGCCTTGAGCAACTGTGCGATGGTCACGTCGCGGTCCTGAAGACCTTGCGCCGCGCCGGGCATGCCGACCTTGGTGTTGCCGGTGCGCAAGCCGACCTGGCCGGTGATGAACGACGCCCGACCCGCCGTGCAACTCTGCTCGGCGTAGTAGTCGGTGAACATCACGCCTTCCTTGGCGACGCGATCGATGTTGGGCGTCTGGTAGCCCATCATGCCGCGCGAATAGGCACTGACGTTGGACTGGCCGATGTCGTCGCCCCAGATGATGACGATGTTGGGCTGCTTGGCGGACGTTTGCGCCAGCGCGGGCGCAGACGCGCCGAGGCGCAATGCCGAACATGGCGAGCACCGTGATGAGTATTCGTTTCGGATTCATCTCACTCTTCCTCTTTCCGTTGCCGGGGACGGCTCTCGTAATGCGTGATTGGTTCGTCTTGTCCAATTTCGCGAACATGGCGGGCGGGGGCATTGCCACTCGCTACGACTTCTTGCCCCGCTCAAGCGCCTGGGTCAGTCGACTTGCGTCGAACGGTTTGTGCAGGTAGTCGACGCACCCGAGTGCAATGGCCTCGGCACGCGTGGCCTCGTCGTCATGAGCCGTGATGAACACGACCGGAACCTTCGACTGCGCCGCATGGAGGCGGCGGCGCAATTCGAGTCCCGACATGCCCCCGAGATGGATGTCGAGAACAAGACCCATTGCGCCATCGACGACCGTGCTCTGCAGAAATGCCTCCGCACTTGCGAACGCGGCCGTTGCATAGCCGCTCGCCTGCAGCAGCCGCTCGATGGACTTGCGCATTGCTGCGTCGTCTTCGACGATCGCGACCACAGCCACGGTTGTTTGCATTGGCACTCGCCGGCGGAAATCTGATTGGACAGCCTCACAGGATCTCGTCTTGCGATGGGTTGTCGAGACAGTGGGGCCTGGCCGCGCACGCGGACACTGTCCTTTGGTGCGGACCTGCACCAAAGGACAGGCGCGTGACCTACTCGGCTGCCGGGTCAGGGCGATCGCGCGCGCTGATCATTCCAAGTTGCTCGGCCAGCGATACCAGCCCCGCGAGAGACTGCACCTGCAGCTTGGGCATGAGGTTGTGGCGGTGCCACTTGACGGTGCGCTCGGTCATGCCGAGTTCGACGGCAATCTGTTTGTTCAGCCTGCCCAGCACGACCAGGTCAAAGACCTTGCGCTCGGTCGGCGTCAGGCCAGCGATGCGGCCGCGCAGCGCATCGAGTTGCTCGCGCTTGCTCCGATTGTCGTGATCGCGCGCGATGGCCTGCGCGACCGCGCGCAGGAGCACGTCGGTGTCGACAGGTTTGGTCAGAAAATCTTCGGCGCCCGCCTTCACGGCCTGCACGGTGAGCGGGATGTCGCCGTGGCCGGACAGGAACACGATGGGCAATTCCTGCCGCATCGCCACCAGGCGTTGCTGCAGTTGCAGCCCGGTCAGCCCCGGCATGCGCACGTCGAGCAGAATGCAACCGGGCGCATCGACGGCGCCCTTTTCGAGGAAGTTTTCTGCGGATTCGTAGAGTGCGACCTGGTACCCGGCGGCCGACATCAGCCGCTGCACCGACGTGCGCCACGACGCATCGTCGTCGATGACGTGCACGATGCCGGAGGCGGCGTTCATGCGTGCCCGGCCGCGGCAAACGGCAACGTGAAATGAATGGTCGCGCCGCCTGCCGGCCCGTTCTCTGCGCGGATCTGGCCACCATGCGTTTCGACGATCGTGCGCGAGATCGCAAGCCCCAGACCCAGGCCGGCGGACTTGGAAGTGACGAAGGCCTCGAAGACGCGTGGCAGCAGCTCTGAGGGTATGCCGGCGCCGGTATCGGCGACGGAGACCTCGGCTTCCTTGCGATTCGCGCGCCGGCTTCGAATTACCAACTGGCGTCGCGCCTCCGGCTGATCGTGCATGGCCTCCATGGCGTTGAGCGCAAGGTTCACGATGACTTGCTTGACTTCGATGCGGTCGGCGCTGACCTGCGGCAGCCCAATGTCCAGCTCGGACTTCAGGGTTACGCCCCTGACTGCGGCTTCCTCGGCCAGCAACTTCACAGCCTCGCCGATGGCGGCATTGAGGTCGATGTCCCGCACTTCGAAGTCTCCCTTGCGCAGCATCTTGCGGATGCGCGCGATGATGTCGCTGGCGCGCTGGTCGTCTCTTTGAATATCGCCCAGGATCTCCGCCACTTCCTGCAGCCGGGGTGGGTTGGCTTTGAGCAGCAACTCTGCCGCACCTGCGTTGTTGCGGATCGCGCCCAGCGGCTGATTGAGCTCGTGCGCAATCGATGCAGACATCTCGCCCAATGCCACGCGGCGGTTCATGTGCGCCATTTCCGAGAAGCGCTTGCGCGACTCCGATTCAGCCACGCGGCGACGGCGCAGCTGGATCAGCAGGGCCGTGATCAATAGGGCCTGTCCGGCAATCACACCCAGCGCGGCAAGGATCTGCCAGAGGTACTCACGCCAGAAGGGGCGGTCGGCGAACCGAATATCGCAGCCGCTTGGCAGACGCCGCTCGTCCAGCGACCAGCGTTGCAACGCACGCGCGTCTGCGATGCATCGGCTCGGCGTCTCGAGCAGGACGCGAGTCGGATCCGCAGAGCCGCCTGCCAAGGCCGCGCGCACCTGCTCGGCAACCAGCCGGCCTCTGTCGGCATACGACTCCACGCTGCCGGCTGCAACGCCAAAGCCGAGGTAGGTTTCGGCAACGCCGTAGACGGGTGCCGCCGACGCCTTGCTGACTGCGCGCAGCACTTCGCGGGGTGTGTACGGCCGGCCGGCTCGGTCGCGAAACTGTGTGAGATAGACGACGATCGAGTCCGCCGGCACCGCAGCCACCCGGGCGACAAGGTCTGGCAATGGCAGGCCGGAGAGGAACTCCACGGGCACCTGGTCGGTTGCTGTCGAGAGCACCTGTCGCGCCAGTTGCTCGTATCGCTTGTCCAGGTCCGACACGCCCGAGATCACTGTGATGCGACGCGCGCCGGGCTGCATGCGCCGGGCGACATCGATCGTCCCGTGCACGTCCTGTGACGCCACGACGCCGGTGGCATTTGCTGGCAGGCCTGCGGGTCCAACGTCCTCCCCCACAAAGCCTTCGTACACGACCCTTGCGTCCGGCCAAAGCCGCTCGCCGTGTCGCTTGAAGAATTCGAGCGCGGGTTGCGTGACCGTCACGACCACGTCGATGCGCAGCGCGCTGTACTTCTTGCTGAGCAGCGCCAGGTACTCGGGCTCCAGGGCCTCCACCGGGAAGCGCTGCGCGTCGAGCGACTCGGAGAAAAAAACGATCCGCCGCGCGGTTTCACTGGCGAGGCTCGCGCGCATTGAGCTGTCGATGGCCAGGTAGGCCGGAAGATAGGGGTCTGAGCCGTTGAGGATCAGGACGCGCGCTTCCTCCTCGGCTGCGTACGCCGGCCACGGGGTGCAGCACAGCGCCAGGACCATGCCCAGCATGCGCGCCGCGCGCCGTACCCATCTCGCGGCGAGGTCGCATGAACGCCCATCGCGGCACCTTGACCGTTGCCCTCGATTCATTGCCTCATGCACATCTTGTCTGTCCTGCCTTCGGTGTCATGCCGAGTGTCTTCGGTCCGATGATATTTCCAAGCTCGGGCGACGAGGGAAGGCAGCGCGAGGCAGCCTTGGGGGAACAGCGTCGATCCCGCCAAGTGGCAACGCAATCTGGTACTGTTTGATCGCAGAATCGCCCGCAAACCCAATGTTTTCGGGAGCGGAACAGGCTAGCCAAATGTTCGCGTCCCTCCGGGGCCGCGAATCGCCAGAAGCCTCGCAGATTCGCGGGTTGTAGGAAACTCTCGCCGCGAGAGTCCATCCGCGTTCTTGGCAACTCAGTCAGACAGCCCAATGCAGACCGCTTCCAGTCGCGCCCGCTACGCCGTCGCCCTGGCACTGGGGCTGATTGGCAATGCGGTCAGCGCTCAGCCCAGCCTCGATTGGAACCAGGTGACCGCCAAGGCACGCGGCCAGACCGTCTACTTCAATGCCTGGGCAGGCGACGAGAAGACCAATGCGTTCATCGCGTGGGCCGCGGGTGAAATGAAGGCACGCTATGACGTCAGCGTCAACCACGTGCGCCTGAAAGATACCTCCGAGGCCGTGACGCGCGTCGTCGCCGAGAAAGCGGCCGGCCGCAACAGCGACGGCACGGTCGACCTCATCTGGATCAACGGCCCCAACTTCCTCAACATGAAGCAGCAAACCCTGCTGTACGGACCGGTGACGCAGGCGCTGCCGAATTTTCGGCTCGTCGACACGGTGAACAAACGCTCCAACGTGGTCGACTTCACCACGCCGGTCGACGGCTACGCGGTGCCGTGGAAGTTGGCGCAGATCGTGTTCGTCTATGACAGCGCGCGCATCAAAGACCCGGCCGAGGTGCCGCGCTCGGCTGCCGAGCTGCTCGATTGGTCGCGCAAGCACCCGGGGCGGCTGACGCACCCCAAGGTCACCAACTTCCTCGGCTCCACCTTCTTGAAGCAGGCGCTGTACGAGCTCGCGCCCGACGCCGGCGTGCTGCAGCAGCCGGCCACCGACGACAACTTCGCCAGCGTCACCGCGCCGCTGTGGGCTTGGTACGACCAGCTGCGCCCGACGCTGTGGCGGCGCGGCATGCAGTTCCCCGAAAACGGCCCCGCGCAACGCCAGCTGCTCAACGATGGCGAGATCGACATCACGCTGTCATTCAACCCGGCCGAGGCCGCCGTGTCGGTGGTTGGCGGCCAGCTGCCGAGCACGGTGCGCACGTTCACGATGCGCAAGGGGACCATCGGCAACACCAGCTTCGTGGCGATCCCCTACAACGCGGCACACAAAGAGGCTGCACTGGTGCTGGCCAACTTCCTGCTCGAGCCCGCCACGCAGGCGCACGCGCAAGACATCCAGTCGATGGGCAGCGTCAACGTGCTTGACCTCGCTCGCTTGTTGCCAGCTGACCGCGCGTTGTTCGACAAACTCACACCGAGCGCAGCACTGCCGTCGGCCGCTGAGCTCGGCAAGCCGTTGCTCGAGCCTCACGCGAGCTGGATGACCCGCATCACCGCGGAGTGGCAACGCCGCTACACGCAATGATGCAGCGGCGCCCGGGCCTGTTGCGATGGGCCCCCGCTGTGACCGTGGCGGCGTTCGCGCTGCCGATAGCCGCCGGCCTGCTGGGCACGCTGCTGCCGGCCTTTGGCGTGATGCCCGCGATCGGCGCCGGCACGTGGAGCATGGCGCCCTGGCGTGAGCTGCGCGAGCACCCGGGGTTCACCACCGCGTTGCAGCTCACGCTGTGGAGCGGGTTGACGACCACATTGCTCGCGGTGCTCGCGGCCATCGGCCTGTCCGCGTTCATCCACCAGCGCGCGTGGGGCCGCCGCATCGGTGCGTTCATCGCCCCGGTGCTGGCGGCACCGCACTCGGCGTTGGCGATCGGTCTGGCGTTTCTCATCGCACCCTCGGGCTGGCTGGTGCGCCTGGTGTCGCCGGGCCTCACCGGCTGGAGCGTGCCGCCCGATGTGAGCACCGTGGGCCATCCGTCGGGCTGGGCGTTGATCGCCGGGTTGCTCATCAAGGAGGTGCCGTATCTGATGCTGATGACGTTGGGTGCGCTCAATCAGGTGGCTGCGCAGCCGCACATGGCGGCCGCTCGGGCGCTGGGCTATGGGCCGGTGCAAGCTTATTTGAAGGTGCTGCTGCCGCAGGTGTACCCGCAGATCCGTCTGCCGGTGTATGCGGTGCTGGCGTTCTCGCTGTCGGTGGTCGATGTGTCGCTGATCCTCGGGCCCGGCAACCCGCCGACGCTGGCGGTGATGGCGGTGCGCTGGTTCGCCGACCCCGATCTGCAGCGTGTGTTGCCCGCCGCGGCCGCCGCGGTGCTGCTGTTCGTGGTGGTGGCGGCTTGCATCACGGCCTGGCGCGTGGCGGAGCTCGTCGCCGCTGCGTGGGGCCGCCGCTGGATCTCGCGCGGCGCGCGCCACGGTCCGGGCGCTGCGGCCGCTGCGCTGGCCACCGGCGTGTGCGCCATGTTGTTCGCGGCCACCGTGCTGGCGATGCTGGCGCTGGCGATCTGGTCGTTCGCACAGCAGTGGCGCTATCCGAATGCGCTGCCGCAGGCGTGGACGCTGGCCAACTGGGCTCGCCAGGCCACTGATGCATTGCGCCCCGCGGTCGACACGCTGCTGATCGGCCTGTGCGCCACGGGGATCGCGGCGGTGCTGACGGTGGCCTGCCTGGAGAACGAAGCGCAGCGCGGCGGCGGCGCGCCGGTCGCGCCGGCATGGGGCCAGCGCAGCCTGTGGCTGCTGTACATGCCGCTGCTGGTGCCGCAGGTCGCGTTCCTGTTCGGCGTGCAGGTGCTGCTCGTCAAGTCGCGGCTCGACGCCACGCTGTTCGCGGTGGTGTGGGCGCATCTGGTGTTCGTGCTGCCGTACTTCTTTCTGTCGCTGGCCGATCCGTGGCGCGCGTTCGATGCGCGCTACACGCGTTCGGCAACGAGCCTGGGCGCCTCGCGCTGGCGCGTGTTCTGGCGCATCAAGCTGCCGATCCTGCTCAAGCCCACGCTGACTGCCTGCGCGGTGGCGTTCGCGGTCAGCGTCGGGTTGTACCTGCCCACGGTGTTCGCCGGCAGCGGCCGCGTGGCTACGCTCACCACCGAGGCGGTGACCTTGGCCTCGGGAGAAGACCGCCGCGTCACCGCGGTGTGGGCGCTGCTGCAGGCGCTGCTGCCCTTCGTCGCATTTGCCGCGGCCGCGCTGGTGCCGCGCATCGTGTTCGTGCACCGTCGGGCACTCGCATGAGCCAGGCACCGCATCCGCTGCGGCTCGAGCGCGTGCGCATCACGCTGGCCGCGCGCACGCTGATCGATGGGCTCGATCTGCAGGTGGCGCCGGGCGAGTGCCTCACCGTGATGGGCGCGAGCGGCAGCGGCAAGTCGACCTTGCTCGCGTATTTGTCGGGCACGCTGGCGCCGGCGTTTGAAGCCAGTGGCCGGGTGTGCATCGGTGACATCGACATCACGCGCCTCGCGCCCGAGCGGCGCGGCGTGGGCATCCTGTTCCAGGATGATTTGCTGTTTCCGCACATGTCGGTGGGCGCCAATCTGGCCTTCGCGCTGCCGGCTGACGTGCGCGGGCGCGGTGCGCGCGATGCGCAGGTCGGTGCGGCGCTCGCTGAGGCGGGCCTGGCCGGGCTGCAAGACCGCGACCCGGCCACGCTGTCTGGCGGCCAGCGCGCGCGGGTGGCGCTGATGCGCACGCTGCTCGCGCGGCCGCGTGTGCTGCTGCTCGACGAACCGTTCAACAAGCTCGACGCACGGCTGCGCAACGACTTTCGGGCGTTCGTGTTCGACCATGCGCGCGAGCGTGCGTTGCCGGTGCTGCTGGTCACGCACGACGAACAGGATGCGCGCGCCGCCGGCGGGCCCGTGGTCATGCTGGGCGAACCATGAGCGCCGCACCTGCGGACGGAGCAGGCTTGCTCGATGGCTTGCGCGCAGCGCTGCGTGCGGCGAAGTCGTCTCTGGCCGAGACATCGTTGGAGCCCATGGCCGACAAGGGGCTGGCGCACCATCACGTGCGCATCGTCGGATCGGGCGTGATCGCGCGCCTGCCCAAACAGAGCCAGATGGGCCTGGCGGCGCAGGACAATCTCGACTACCAGGCCGCATGTTATCGGCGCGCGGGCGCCACCGGCGCAGCACCGACGCTGTTCGGCCTGCTGCCGCCCGGCGCCGCGTTGCCGCGCGGCGGTTTGCTGGTGCAAGAGATCGTCGGCCGCGCCGCGCGCCTGCCCGATGACCTGCCGGCCATCGCGCGCGCGTTGGCGGCGATCCACGCTGCGCCGCTGCCGGCACCCGCGCGGCGCGCGCCGCTGCGCAACGATCGCGATCCGTTGCAGGCGTTGTGGCTGGAGATCGAACAGCAGGCGGTCCACCTCGACGCAGCAGGCCTCGCCCCGGCCGCGCGGGCGCGTGTCGAGGCGCACCGCGCGGCCTTGCAGCAGCGCTGCCGGGCCCGCGCGCGCCCGCGGCGCCGTCTGATCGCGTTCGACGCACACCCCGGCAACTTCATGATCCGCGACGACGGCACGGCCGTGCTGGTGGACCTGGAGAAGGCCCGCTACAGCTATCCGCCGCTCGACCTGGCGCACGCCACGCTGTACACGTCAACGACGTGGGATGTGGACGTGCATGCCGAACTCACGCTCGATCAGGTGCTGGATACCTATGCCGCTTGGGAAGCGCACATCGACGATGCGGCGGCCGCCGCCACATGGTGGGTACCGTTGCGCGCCGCGATGTGGTTGTGGTCGGTGACGTGGTGCGCCAAATGGCGCGTGCTGTCACCGCGTGAAGCCAGCCAGGACACCAGCGAAGGTGAAGACTGGTCGCACCGCCACAGCGAGGCGGCGCTGATCGCGCACGTGCGCGACCGCGTCGACTGCTACCTGTCGGTGCCGGTCGTCGAGCGCATCGTCGAGGAGTTCGCTGCGCTCGAGCGGCGCTGGGCGCCGCCGACGTAGCGCGAGTACTCTATGGCGGCGCCTGCTCTAGCTTGCGAAAGAAGTCGCCGAAGATCGCGTCGCGCGCCACCGCGTACGCCTCGCGCATCAGGTGCCTGCCCGCACCACGGCGCCAGCGCCGGTCGGCGCCGAGCAGCGGCGTGCGCACCAGCTCGCTCGGCACCCACTGCGCATCGATCAGCCAGGCGATGGTGATCACGTCCCAGATGACCCAGGAGTGCGCGTAGAAGCTCTCGATGCCGGCCAGCTTCCACAACGGGTTGTGGGTGTACAGGTGGTGCAGGTGGTCGCCGATGGCACCGCGCCCCTTGATGTACTCCTCAATGTCTGGCAATGACAGCCGCAGTTGCGCACCCACGTGATAACCCGGCAGATAGACCAGCGGCACCCCACTGTCGAGCAGCACCTTCGAGGCCAGCATGTCCTGCTCGAGGTTGAATGCGTAGTTGATGTGCGGCGCGTGCGACGGAAAGCCGCTGGTCCAGATGACGACGATGCGCTCGACGATGTCGGGCGCCAGCAGCAGCGCACTCGCCACGTTGGTAACGCAACCCATCGCCGCCACGTAGAGGGGCTCGTCTGGTGGGCTGGCGTGGGCGGTGGCGATGAGGTGGTGCACCGCGTCGCTTTGCAACGGCTCCTCTAGGCTTGCCAGGTAACCCGTACTGCCGCGAAAGGCCAAACGGTCGCTGTCGAGGCGCAGCGCGCGAAACACGGTGAGGATTTCGGCGAAGCTGCGCTCCATGCCGTCGCCCGGGGGGTTGAACACCGGCCAGTCCACGTGCTCGATGTCCCAACCCTTGCGCTCGAAGTACTCAAGTCGCGCCGCATGGTGGCGAAGCAGTTCGACGTCTTCCGGTGGGGACGACGCCAGCTCACTGCGCACATGGCGAGCGCGCAGCATCTCGCGCCGCCGGTGCTCAAAGGAGAACGGCGCGGCGTAGACGCCCAACACCTGCATCTGCTGGGGTGAGAGCAGCGCCCAGGAGATCGCGAACGGATCGTCGATTTCGTTGGCAGCATCGGTGTCGATCACCAAGCGCGGCGCGTGCCTGGGCGGTGCAAGCCGGCTGCGGTACCAATCGTCGGGGTGTTTGGGCCGCAGGCGGCCCCGCGCGGCGTCGGGATCTCGATCGCGCGGGCGCACGCTGTTTGGCGTCTTCACAGCGGTCGGCCGAGGTAGAAGTAGAAGCTGCCCTGCCCGTCCGCGGCGCGGCCGTAGCCGAAGTACAGCCGGCCCGACGGGACTGTCGGAGCCGACAAACAGGGCGATCGACTTCAGCACGACCGCTCGGATTGCCCGGCACCAGAGGGCTGCCGTACCTTCCGGCTTCGAGCGACACCCCGCCGTAGGCGCCGTCGAAGAGTCCCGCCGCGCACGATGCGGTGGAAGTACACCAGTTGGCCGTACTGCAGACTGGACCCCACCAGCTGCCCGGTGGCGTAACCCGATTGCTTCAGGAACCCGCCCCACTGAAACTGGTCGTAGGCCGGCAACGGGTTGGAGCCGATCTTGCCGCCCGCCACGAAGTTGATTCGCGCCGTGTCGTCGCCGTCACGAAAGAGTAGGCCGCAGCGCCGTCTGGCATGCCACTTGTCGAAGGCATCGACCGCGCCGAGGCTGGTCATCGAGTCGTACAACTCCAGATCGGCGGCCCAGCCGTGGCGCGGGAAGTTCACGTTGTCCAGCCGGTCGAAGCGCAACGCTCCTGATTCCGCCCGGGCGTAGTGATGCCCGACTGCCGAGGATGATGGACCCGGTGTCGAGCCTGGGGATGACAGTGCCGCCTTCGACACCGACCCGCAGCTCGCCGTATTGAATGAACTGGATCCCAACGTCGAGCCCGGCGATGCGCGACCCGACGTTGTAGATCGCGATGCGCTCGTCGCCGCTGTAGAAGTTGACCGGTCCTGTCGCGATCGTCACGCGTGGCGCGACGAAGAAGCGTCCCTTGACATCGAGCGGCTGGTAGAACTCCATGCGCAGGCTGTTGTTCGAACCCGAGCTGCACGTCGGTGCGAAACTCCGCGCCGAGCGGGTTCAGCCAGGTCATGCGATGGCTGGCCAGCACGTTGAAGTAGGTCTCGCCGCTGAAGTCGCTGGACAGCCCGATGCCCAAGCGCAGGTAGTTCGGTCCCCACGCCTTCTCGACTGCGTCGACCACGAGCACGCGCTTGCCCGGCTCATCGAGGATGCGGTAGTTCACATGCTCGAAGTCGCCGGTGCCGTACAGGCGCCGCATGTCGGCGTCGAGCTGGCTCTGCACCAGCGGCTGGCCCACGGTCGTTTGCATCACTGCCTTGCGCCGCCTCCGGGTTGACATGGGCGAGCTGGTTGAACCGGATCTCGTCGACCGGCCTGAGGTCCGGCGCCATCGCCACCTGTTGGCGCTGGCGCAGCGCGGCGTATTCGGCCGGCGGCAGCGACAGCTGCGCCAGCCGGTCGGCCACCTTGCGCGCCGCCTCTTCGCCCAGCGGCGTGATCTTGGGCAGGTTGTCGAAGTCGCCGGTCGAGTAGTCGCCGAGTTCGGGCGAGATCAGGATGTCGGTCGGCTTGAGCGACGCCAGCGAGGCCTGCACGTTCTGCTCGGTCAGGATGCTGAGCATCTGCCCGGCCACACCCAGGATCGAATTGAGCTCGTTCGCGCTTGAGCAGCGGCGTGCCGACATTGACGGCGATCACGATGTCGGCGCCCATCGCTCGCGCGGCGTCCACCGGCAGGTTGCTGGTGAGCATGCCGTCGACCAGGATCATGCCGTTGTACTCGGCCGGCGCCACCGCGCCCGGCACCGACATGCTGGCGCGCATCACGTTGGCCAGTTCGCCCTCGCTGAAGACCACGGCCTTGCCGGTCACCAGATCGGTCGCCACCGCGCGGTACGGGAATCGGCAGGTCATCGAACCGGTGGTAGCCCTGCACGCGCGACAGCTCGCGCAGCACCGTCTCGAGCTGCACGCCGGTGACCACGCCCTTGCCCAGGATGGCCGTCCCCGAACTGGTGCCGATCTCCGGGCCGACGTAGTTGCGGTAGTCGTCGGCCTTGCGGCGCATCGCTTGTTCCTGGCGCGGTGGCCTTTCCTTGAACAGCTTCTCGACGGTGATGCCGGCGTTGACCTTCTCCATGTCCGGCAACGCTCATGCCCGACGCGTAGGCGCCGCCGACCAATGCGCCCATGCTGGTGCCGGCGATGCAGTCGATCGGTACGCGGTATTCCTCGAGCACCTTGATCACGCCGACGTGCGCGGCACCACGCGCACCGCCGCCCGACAGCACCAGGCAGATCTTGGGTCGCTTTGCCCGCGGTGGCCGGTGCGGGTGCCTCGTCGGCGGACGCGGCCAGCCCGGCGATCGGGAGAACCACGGCAGCCAGAATCGATGCGATGAAGGCGGAAACGCCGAGCCAACTTTGCGGTGCCATGCCGTGCCTCGCGCTTGCGCTGCCTGCCTTTGCCTATGGGAAGGGGCCCGCTATCGTGGTTCGCCCAGCCGAATGCGGCTGGAGAAGTCGGCTGCCGAGCCCGCCTGCCGCGCGCGGGCGTTGACCAGCGACCGCTGCTGCAACTCAGCAAAAGATATGCCATCACCCTCAAGCCGCCCCAGCTCGTACAGGTACTCGGGCACGTAGCCGCTGGCCAGGATCTTCCAGTTGAACGGCACATGCCCCGGGTTGACCAGCGAGTGCATCCAGATGGTGGTCGTGCAGTTGGTGGTCAGCGAGTTGTAGAACTCGGGTTGCGCCTTCAGCGCGTTGAGCGAGTCCATGTAGTCGAGAAACACGCGGCGCGCACCTTCCTGGCTGCCCTTCAGCCTGAACACGTATACCTGTTCGGGCGGATCCTGGCGATAGTTCGTGCGCAGCCCGATCACGTCGCGCTCGTCGGCCACCACGTAGTACAGCTCGTACTGGCGGAAGAAGCCGTTGACGGTGGAGTAGCCCTCGCCTTTCTCCTTGCGCGTCTCGATCGACACCGCCAGATGGTCGCCTCCGGCGAAGGCAAAGCTGAGGAAGATGTGCGCGATCGCCGGGCCCATCCAGTAGCTGGCCACCAGATCCACCCCTTCGAGACGGCCCAGGTCGAACCGCTTGTCGTAGTAGGCAGGCGTGAAGTCGGTCTCGCTGCGATAGGAGAAGTTGCGCACGTTGTGCACCGTGACGGCGTCGCCGTCGATCGTGGCGTACGCCAGTCGCGCGTTCTCGGTCACCCAGTCACGATCGTTCGAGGGCTCGAGACTGAACCACCAGCCGAGCACGACCGCGAACACCACGAGGGCCACGCCGAGCACGCGCCATCGCCAGCGCGGCAGCGCCAGCGCGATCAGCGCGGCCAGCGCTGCGGCACCCGATGTTGCGGCCAGCCCGTGGCGTACGGCGTCGCTGTGCGGGCCCGCGATGGCAAGCGCCGCGGCGCACCAGGCGCCCGAGACGGTGATCATCAAGCCGAGCAGCGCCCAACCCAGCGCGCGCGCGGTGGCGATCCGAAGGGGCCTCATGACGCGCCCCACCGATGCGCGGAACACGACGCCTGGCCGCAGGCGTGTTCTTCGAAGGATTGGCTGGTGGGCGGTGCAGGGTTCGAACCTGCGACCCCTGCCGTGTGAAGGCAGTGCTCTACCGCTGAGCTAACCGCCCTATGACGAGCGGCGCGCATTATGCCATGCGCTCGCGCCACAGCGTGCGTCCGCCGCTGGCCTTGTCGAGGTCGGCGAGCACTGCAGCGTGGGCGGCCAATTCGGCTTCGGTGGGCTCGATCACCGCGAGGTCGAACGTCGTGAGATCGACCGCAAAACCCGTGTGGGCGCTGCCGGCGCCGCCTTGCGTGAGGTCGATCACGAGCGAATCCTGGCCACGCGTCATGCGGATGTACACCTCGGCCAGCAAGCCGGCGTCGAGCAATGCGCCGTGCAGCGTGCGATTGGTGTTGTCGACCTCGAGGCGCCGGCAAAGCGCGTCGAGCGAATTGGCCTTTCCCGGGTACATCTCGCGCGCCATCGTCAGGGAATCGATGACTTTGGCGACCCCGCTTAGAAACGGCGCGCGCCCGAGGCGCTGCAGCTCGGTATCCATGAACCCCACGTCGAACGGCGCGTTGTGGATCACGATCTCGGCGCCACTCAAAAACTCCAGAAGCTCGTCGGCCACCGCGGCGAACAGCGGCTTGTCGGCCAGGAACTCGTCGGTCAAGCCATGCACCTTGAGTGCGTCGTCGCTGTTGGGGCGCTGCGGATTCACGTAAAAGTGTTTGCTGCGGCCGGTGAGGCGTCGGTTGACCATCTCGAGGCAGCCGATCTCGATGATGCGATCCCCGCTTTCGTGCGACAGGCCAGTGGTCTCGGTATCGAGGAAGACGAGCCGTGTCATTTCAATGTTTGTTGTGTCGTGCCGCCCACAGCATCAGCGCCGCCCCGGCCAACACCATCGGCACGCACAGCCATTGTCCGCGCGACAGGTCGAGCGCCTGCAAACCCAGAAAGCTGTCGGGCTCCCTGAAGAACTCGGCGACGAACCGCAATGTGCCGTAGCCCACGAGAAAGGCGCCCGACACCTGCCCCATCGGCCGTGGGCGCCTCGCATACAGCCACAGAAGTGCGAACAGCAGCAACCCCTCAAGGCCGAACTGGTACAGCTGCGACGGGTGGCGCGGGTCCGGTGTGCCTGATTGCGGGAACACCATCGCCCACGGCAGACCCGGATCGGCCACACGGCCCCACAACTCGCCGTTGATGAAGTTGCCGATGCGCCCGGCCGCGAGACCCGTGGGCACACACGGCGCCACCAGGTCGGCCACCTGCAGGAATGGTCGACCGCGCTTGTGGCCAAACAGCACCATCGCGGCGATCGCACCGAGCAGGCCACCATGGAACGCCATGCCACCCTTCCAGACCGCAAACGATTCCAGCGGATGCGCCGCGTAGTAGCCCGGCTTGTAGAACAGCACGTAGCCCAGCCGCCCGCCGATCACGACGCCCAGTACGCCATAGAACAGCAGGTCTTCGACGTCGCGCGGGGTCCAGCCGCCGTCGCTGAACGGGGGGCGCGACACGCGCACGCGTGCCAACCACAGGAACAGCGCGAACGCAACCAGGTAGGTCAGCCCGTACCAATGCACGGCGACCGGCACGCCGAAGCGCGACAGGTCCAGCGCCACCGGATCGAACTGCGGATGCGTGAGCATCGGCTTCAGGCCTCTTCGGAAAAACCGAGCGCGATTGTCGCCGCAAACACCGGGTGTCCGCCGCACCGGCGCTACGATACGTTTGGCCGATACCGCACGCACTCGAAGGACGCATTCGCATGAGCATGAACCGCCGCTCCAAGAACATCACCGAGGGCGCGGCGCGCGCGCCGAATCGCTCGATGTACTACGCAATGGGCTACCAGGCCGATGACTTTGCCAAGCCGATGATCGGCGTGGCCAATGGACATTCGACGATCACGCCGTGCAACTCGGGTTTGCAGCGGCTGGCCGACGCGGCGGTGCTTGCACTGCAGGAGGCCGGCGCCAACCCGCAGATCTTTGGCACGCCGACGATCAGCGACGGCATGGCGATGGGCACCGAGGGCATGAAGTACTCGCTGGTGTCGCGCGAGGTGATCGCCGATTGCGTGGAGACCTGCGTCGGCGGTCAATGGATGGACGGCGTGCTGGTGATCGGCGGCTGCGACAAGAACATGCCCGGCGGCATGATGGGCATGCTGCGCGCCAATGTGCCGGCAATTTACGTCTACGGCGGCACCATCCTGCCCGGTCGCTACAAGGGTCAGGACCTGAACATCGTCAGCGTGTTCGAGGCGGTCGGCCAGTTCTCTGCCGGCAAGATGAGCGAAGAAGACTTCTGCCAGATCGAGCGCCGCGCGATTCCCGGCAGCGGCTCGTGCGGCGGCATGTACACCGCCAACACGATGAGCTCGTCGTTCGAGGCGCTCGGCATGAGCCTGCCCTATAGCTCCACCATGGCCAACGTCGAAGACGAGATCGTCGGCAACGTGCGGCGCGCCGCGGCAGTGTTGGTCGACGCGGTGAAGAACGATCTCAAGCCGCGCGACATCGTCACCAAGAAAGCGATCGAGAACGCGGTGGCGGTGGTCATGGCCACCGGCGGCTCGACCAATGCGGTGCTGCACTTCCTGGCCATCGCTCACGCGGCTGGTGTGCCGTGGACCATCGACGACTTCGAGCGCGTGCGCCAGAAGGTGCCGGTGTTGTGCGACCTGAAGCCCAGCGGCCGCTTCTTGGCGATCGATCTGCACCACGCAGGTGGCATTCCACAGGTGATGAAGGTGCTGCTCAAAGCAGGATTGCTGCACGGTGACTGTTTGACGATCACCGGCCAGACGATCGCCCAGAGCCTGGCCGATGTACCCGATGCGCCGCGCAAAGACCAGGAGGTCATCCGCACCATCGCCGAGCCGATGTACGAGCAGGGGCACCTGGCGATCCTGAAGGGCAACCTGTCGCCTGAAGGTTGCGTGGCCAAGATCACCGGCTTGAAGAAACCGGTGATCACCGGCCCTGCGCGCGTCTTCGACGACGAACAATCTGCGCTCGGTGCGATCATGGCCGGCTGCATCAAGGCCGGCGACGTGATGGTGCTGCGCTACCTCGGCCCGCGCGGTGGCCCGGGCATGCCCGAGATGCTGGCGCCGACCAGCGCGCTGATCGGTCAAGGTCTGGGCGAGTCGGTGGGTGTGATCACCGACGGGCGCTTCTCTGGCGGTACCTGGGGCATGGTGGTCGGGCACGTCGCGCCCGAAGCGTACGAAGGCGGCTTGATCGCGTTGATCCACGAGGGTGACCCGATCACCATCGACGCGCACAAGCTGTTGCTGCAGCTCAACGTGAGCGATGCCGAGATCGCGAAACGCAGGGCCGCATGGCGCGCGCCGGCGCCACGCTACACGCGCGGCGTGCTGGCCAAGTTCTGGAAGAACGCGTCCAGCGCCAGCCAAGGCGCTGTGCTCGATCGCTACGCCGAGTAGCGCGTGAGCGGGCTCAACCCGCCTTGTCGTCGGTGCGCGGCTGCGGCATTTCTTGCCGGCTGGGCAGGAATGCCGTGATGACGTCGCGGTTGTGCCGTTCTTCTTCGGTTTTCTTCACGGCGGTCATCGGTTGCGGAGTGACTCGCACCTCTTTGATCACAGCCACTCGACGGTCGCGGCGCCAGTTCAGGCCGAGGGCGTCCATGTGGCGGCGGCGGCGCTCGTGCTTGCGCTCCTCCAGCTTGTCCATTTCACGCCGCTTGGTCAGGCCTGACGCATCGGCGAACGTCCACCAGGCAACGGCGAGGCCGAATGGCAACAGAATCGACCACCACGACCAGTCCGCGGCGAAACCGTACTCCGCCAACTTCATCGCCAGCAGCAGGCAGCCGGCCACAACGAACCACATACTTGCCTCCCGAGCAGGCTGTCACCGGGCCCCCCGAAGGGCGTCAACCGGGCGACCTAAAATCCCGTTGACAACCAATGTAAACCGAGCCCATCGCCATCGCCGAAAGGAAACCATGAAAAAGCTCGCTCTCGTGACGATTGTTGCCGCTGTCATCACACCGGCCGCATTCGCCAACCAAGCCTTGGCAGAGAAGAAGAACTGCCTGGCGTGCCACCAAATCGACAAGAAGCTGGTGGGGCCGGCCTACAAAGACGTCGCCGCTAAGTACGCGGGCCAGAAAGACGCTGCCGCCAAGCTGGCGGAGAAGATTCAAAAGGGCGGCACCGGTGTGTGGGGGCAGATCCCGATGCCCGCGAACCCGCAGGTCAACGCCGACGAAGCCAAGACGCTGGCGGCCTGGATCCTGTCGCTGAAGTAGTTCAGCGCTCGCAGAAGAAGCCGGTGGCCCCGCACAGCGGGGCCACCGGCTCGTTTGGGGCGCCCCTTCAGTTGGACTGCGCCAGCTGCTCCAGGATGGCCGGGTTCTCGAGCGTGGATGTGTCCTGGGTGATCGCCTCGCCCTTGGCGATCGAGCGCAGCAGGCGGCGCATGATCTTGCCCGAGCGCGTCTTGGGCAGGTTGTCGCCAAAGCGGATGTCCTTGGGTTTGGCGATCGGACCGATTTCCTTGGCGACCCAGTTGCGCAATTCGTTGGCGATCTTCTTCGCCTCTTCGCCGCTGGGGCGCGCGCGCTTCAGTACCACGAAGGCACACACCGCCTCGCCGGTGAGATCATCGGGGCGGCCCACCACCGCCGCTTCGGCCACCAGCTCGGTGTGCGCGACCAGGGCCGACTCGACCTCCATCGTGCCCAGGCGGTGCCCCGACACATTGAGCACGTCGTCGATGCGGCCGGTGATCGTGAAGTAGCCACGTTCGACATCGCGGCTGGCACCGTCGCCCGCCAGGTAGTAGCCCTTCAGCTCCGGCGGGTAGTAGCTCTTCTTGTAGCGCTCGGGGTCGCCCCAGATGGTGCGGATCATGCTGGGCCACGGCTTCTTGATCACCAGGATGCCGCCCTGCCCGTTGGGCAAGTCGCCGCCGAGTTCGTCCACGATCGCCGCGATGATTCCCGGGAACGGCAGCGTGCACGAGCCCGGCACCAGCGGCGTGACTCCCGGCAGCGGCGTGATCATGTGGCCGCCGGTCTCGGTTTGCCACCAGGTGTCGACGATCGGGCAACGGCCACCGCCCACATGCTGGTGGTACCACTCCCACGCGGCGGGGTTGATCGGCTCGCCCACCGAACCCAG
Organism: uncultured beta proteobacterium; assembly: GCA_963774185.1. Classification (GTDB taxonomy): domain Bacteria; phylum Pseudomonadota; class Gammaproteobacteria; order Burkholderiales; family Burkholderiaceae_C; genus JAEUPI01. Next base: position 166,238 of record CAVZEK010000032.1, on the reverse strand, counting down.
CAGGCGCAGGCTGTCGAGCTTGTAGTTCCGCGGGTGCGCGGCCGGGTTCGTCTCGGCAGCCTTGATCAGCGAGCGGATGGCGGTGGGCGCGGTGTAGAACACGCTGACCTTGTGCGCCTGGATCATCTTCCAGAAGCGGCCGGCGTCGGGATAGGTCGGGATGCCTTCGAACACGATCTCGGTGCCGCCGCAAGCCAGCGGACCGTAGGTGATGTAGGTGTGGCCTGTGACCCAACCGATGTCGGCCGTGCACCAGAACACATCGTCGGCCTTGAGGTCGAAGGTCCACTTGGTGGTCAGCGCCGCGTGCAGTAGGTAGCCGCCGGTGGCGTGCTGCACGCCCTTGGGCTTGCCGGTGGAGCCCGACGTGTACAGCAGGAACAGCGGGTGTTCGGCACTCACCCACTCCGGCTCGCAGGTGGACGCCTGGCTGGCCACTACTTCGTGCAGCCACTTGTCGCGCGGCGCATGCCACTGCACGGCGCCGCCGGTGCGCTTGTAGACGATGACGTTCTTGATGCTGTCGCAGCCGCCCATCGCGAGCGCCTCGTCGACGATGCTCTTCAGGCCGAGCGCCTTGCCGCCTCGCATTTGCTCGTCGGCGGTGATCACCATCACCGCACCGGCATCTTCGATGCGGTCACGCAGCGATTGCGCGGAAAAGCCGCCGAACACCACCGAGTGTGTGGCGCCGATGCGCGCGCAGGCCTGCATCGCCACCACGCCCTCGATCGACATCGGCATGTACACGACGACGCGATCGCCCTTCTTGACCCCATGCGCGCGCAGCGCGTTGGCCAGCTTGCACACGCGTTCGAGCAGTTGCGCGTAGCTGGCGCGGGTGACCGTGCCGTCGTCGGCCTCGAAGATGATGGCCGTCTTGTCCGCCAAGCCCCGCTCGACCTGCAGGTCCAGGCAGTTGTACGACGCGTTCAGCGTGCCGTCTTCGAACCACTTGAAGAACGGCGCCTGGCTGTCGTCGAGCGACTTGGTGAACGGCGTTTTCCAGCGCACGTGCTCCCGCGCCAGTCGGGCCCAGAAGCCAGCGTAGTTGTCGTCAGCCTCCTTGCACAACGCCAGGTACGCGGGCATGCCCGAAACGGCGGCGCCTTTGATGGCCGCAGCGGGGGGTGGATAGACGCGTAGCTCGCTCATGGCTGACTCCTGTGGGCTCGGGGCGACGGAACTGCATTCGGTGTGGCGGGGCGCGCCGCGGCGCAATGTGGCGCACTGCGCTGACGAAGTCCTTACTCTAGCGACTGCCTTGCCGGGCACGCCACCAGAATTTCGCCCACCCTCGACGATGCCTTGATGCCGATCAATGCCGAAGGCCGCAGCGCCAAGACTGACCGTTGGGGCACGCGGCAACCGCTAGCTGGCTGCCGGCGCGTTCGCTGAACGTGCCACCCGCGACCTGCCTAGGCGCGCCGGCCACGCGGACGGAGCGGTCGTTTTGGCAGGACTAAACTGTGCCGGCCTCCATCAGCCGATAGCAGCACGCCATGCCGACCACCCTGCGCGCCAACGATTTGACCGAAACGGTTGCCGCCGCCCTGCAGTACATCAGCTACTACCACCCGGCCGACTACATCACCCACCTGGCTCACGCCTACGAGGCCGAGCAGAGCGCGGCGGCCAAGGATGCGATCGCCCAGATCCTGACCAACTCGCGCATGTGCGCCGAGGGCCGCCGCCCGATCTGCCAGGACACCGGCATCGTCAACGTGTTCCTGCGCATCGGCATGGACGTGCGCTTCGAGGGCTTCAGCGGCTCGCTCGACGATGCCGTCAACGAGGGCGTGCGCCGCGGCTACCTCGACCCCGACAACAAATTGCGTGCATCGATCCTCGACGACGCGTTGTTCGAGCGCAAGAACACTCGTGACAATACACCGGCCGTGATTCACGTGGAACTGGTACCTGGTGCCACCGTGGACGTGACGGTTGCCGCAAAAGGCGGCGGCAGCGAGAACAAGAGCAAGTTCGTGATGCTCAATCCGAGCGACAGCCTGGTCGACTGGGTGCTGAAGACCGTGCCCACCATGGGAGCCGGCTGGTGTCCGCCGGGCATGCTGGGCATCGGCGTGGGCGGCACCGCCGAGCGCGCGCTGCTGCTGGCCAAGCAAGCGCTGATGGAAGACATCGACATGTCGTCGCTGCTGCAGCGCGGCCCCCGCAGCAAACTCGAAGAGCTGCGCATCGAGTTGTACGAGAAGGTCAACGCATTGGGCATCGGCGCGCAGGGGCTCGGCGGCCTGACCACCGTGCTCGACGTGAAGATCAAGACCTATCCCACACACGCCGCCGGCAAGCCGGTGGGCATGATTCCAAACTGCGCGGCCACGCGCCATGCGCACGTGGTGCTCGATGGCTCGGGTCCTGCGTTCCTCGAGCCGCCGAGCCTCGACCTGTGGCCCGACGTGCATTGGGCACCTGACTACAACAAGAGCCGCAAGGTGGACCTCAACACGCTGACCCGCAACGAGGTCGCGAGTTGGAAACCCGGCGACACGCTGCTGCTGTCGGGCCGCATGTTCACCGGCCGCGACGCGGCGCACAAGCGCATCCAGGAGATGCTGGCCAAGGGCGAGCGTTTACCGGTCGATTTCAACAACCGCGTCATCTACTACGTCGGCCCGGTCGACCCGGTGCGCGACGAGGTGATGGGCCCCGCCGGCCCCACCACCGCAACGCGCATGGACAAGTTCACCGAGATGATGCTGGCGCAAACCGGCTTGATCGCGATGATCGGCAAGGCCGAGCGCGGGCCGGTGGCGATCGAGGCGATCCGCAAACACAAGAGCGCCTACCTGATGGCAGTGGGCGGTGCGGCCTATCTGGTGGCCAAGGCGATCAAGGGCGCGCACGTGGTGGGCTTCGCCGACCTCGGCATGGAGGCGATCTACGAGTTCGACGTCAAAGACATGCCGGTGACGGTGGCCGTCGATGCCGGTGGCACCAGCGTGCACAACACCGGGCCGCGCGAGTGGCGGGCGCGCATCGGCAAGATTCCGCTCGCGGTGGGCTGAGTCGGCCCCCTGCTCTTTGCGCGCTGGTCCTGGCGGGCCCAATCACGCGGGCTGCTCGACGGCCGTCCGCAGGGGTTGCGCAAAGAAAGCGGCGAAGGCAGCAGGTTCCAGCGCGGGTGCGTACAGGAAGCCCTGCAACTCGTCGCACCCGAGGCCGGTCAGCAGGTCGGCCTGATGCTGCGTTTCGACACCTTCGGCCACGACGCGCAATTGCAAGGCGCGAGCCAACGCCACGATCGAGCGTGCCAAGGCCAGCGCGCTGTCGCGTTGGCCGAGTTCGACCACGAAGCTGCGGTCCACCTTGATGATGCCGATCGGCAACTTGTGCAGGTACGACAATGACGAGTAGCCGGTACCGAAGTCGTCCAGCGCAATGCGGATGCCACTGTCGTGGAGTTGTCGCAACGTGCGGATCGCCGCCGACGCGTCGCCCATGAAGATCGACTCGGTGACTTCCAGTTCGAGGTCATTCGCGCACAGGCCGTGACGAGCGACGATCTCGGACACGGTCGCTGGCAGGTCCGCCGCCCGCAGCTGTCGCGCCGACAGGTTGACAGCGATCGATTCCAACATCAGGCCGCCCGCTCGCCAGTGGGCCAGTTGAGCCGCGCTTTGCTCGATGACCCACAGGCCGACGACATCGATGAGCCCGGTCTCCTCCATCAGCGTGATGAAGGTCGGTGCGGGAACGAATCCGCGCTCGGGGTGCCGCCAGCGCAGGAGCGCCTCGGCGCCGATGACTTTGCCGGTGCCGCTTTGGATTCGCGGCTGATAGTGCACCTCCAGTTCGCCGCGCGCCTGCGCGCCTCGCAGAGAGGCCAGCAGCGCCGCACGCTCGACGACTCGGACATCGAGCGCCGGCTCGAACCATGCCGCCGCGCCACCGCCACGGGCCTTGGCGCTGTACATCGCCATGTCGGCACGACGCATCAGGTCCAGCGAGTTCGTGCCGTGCTCCGGATGGTGCGCCATGCCGATGCTGGCGCCGATCAAGGCCCTGCGTCCGCCCAGATCGATCGGTTGCTCAAGTTGCGAACATAGCGTGCGCGCCAACTGATCGGCGCTACTGCGCGGCCCGCGCACCACCACCACGAACTCGTCGCCTCCGGGTCGCGCCAACAGGGTACCGGCCGGCACGCAGCCTTCGAGGCGCCTGGCGACGGCCCGCAACAACTCATCGCCGACCTGATGCCCCAGCGAATCGTTGACTTCTTTGAAGCGATCCAGATCGAGGAACAGCACACTGAACGGCGCGGGTGAGTCCTCGGCCAATCTCGCGTCGATCGATTCGTACAGGCCAGCCCGGTTGGCCAGGCCCGTCAAGCTGTCGTGCGTGGCGCGCTCCAGCAGGCGCCGCTCCCGATCTGCGCTGGACAGGGTCACTGACACGCGGTCGCACAACTCTGCGATCTCGCGCCGCGTGTCGGCGCCGTCGATGGCATCGTCGTCGACGCCGACCACGAGCATGCCAAGCAACTCGTCGCCAGCTCTCGCACAACGCACCCACAGTTTGCGCACGGGCCGTCGCATCAGCGCCAGCAGCCAAGCCGGCGGCTCGCCGCACAACATGGGGTCGTCGTCCGGCAGCTGCGCGATGCGCATGGCATCGGCACGCGCCACGCCGACGATTGACATGGGTGTGTCCGCGCTGTGCACGCGCGCGAGCGGGCTTGAGTGGCGGTCGAATTCGATCACACAGGCGGCAGCACCGGGCACCACTTGTTCAAGGCGGTGCGCAACGCGCTGCAAGACGCGCGCAACGTTCAGGCCGTTGAGGATCTCGTGGTCGATCGACGATTGCACATGCAGGGCCCGCATCTGGTGGTCGATGCGCTCGGCCATGTGATTGAACGAGTGCGCCAGCTCGCCGAACTCGTCACCGGGGCGCAATGTCACCCGTGCGCTGTAGTCGTGCTCGGACAAGCGCCGCGTCCCTGCGATCAGGCGTTCAAGCGGAATCATCGTGCGGCGCACCTGGATCAAGCCCAGCAAGCCGACGAGCAGCAGCGTGGCGACGGCCACCAGAGCCGATAGCTGCGCCAGAGGCGCTGCAGCCGGAGCGCCACGAGCTCCAGCGTCCATCGAGACCAGTGTCCAGTCGTCGATCCCGAAGTCCGAGCGCAAGAACAGGTTCCAGTGCGTCGCCGCGTTGTCGTCGCGAGCGTCGCGCCGCAAGGCCTCTTCGTTCGCAGCGGCCCAGCCGGGGCAGAACACCGGCCGTCGCGGCGCATCGAAAACGCAAACGCGTGTGCCGCTGGCGTCGGCTGACAACTCGCCGAACAGGAATCCGAGGTCGATCTCGGCGATCCACGCGCGGTCGCGCCGCTTGCCGTCGCGCAACACCATGAGCACCGGCCGCGCCTGCGCCGGCGGCTGCTCGACGCCGAGCATCAACGTCGCGCTGTCGCTGCCGCCCAAGAGTTGCCAGGCCGAGACACGATCGCGCCAGTGCTGGACCAAGGGCGCGCTGCCCGCGAGCGTCTGGCCTTGCGAGTCGAGCTGTGCAACCTCCAGCAAGACCCGCCCGCTGCGGCCGTCCGAGTTGGCGTCGGTGTCAACCCGTCCGGTGCGTGCAACGATGTCCAGCGCCGTGCGGGCAACCAGCAAGCGGTCGAGCAGGCCCATGCCGGCAAACTTGGTCAGCTGTACCTGTTGCCTGATCGCCTGCGACTCGAACTGCGCAGACAACATCGCGTGCATGGCAACGCCGAACATCGCGATCGGCGCCGCCGCGGCGAGCAACAGCGTCCAAAAAATGCGGCGCCCAGCGCGGCTGGACAGGAAGGTGCCCTGGATCTCTCATCGCGCGCGGGTCGTTCGGCGCACAGCCACCCGGTGGGCGGGCATGGCGCGCTCAATAGTCTGACGCCACGCCAACGAACGCACCGTTGTTGGCGCGCACGATGTCGTCGCGGCTGTGCTTGGCGGTCAAAGGTGGCGAGCTGAGGCCGTCGGGCCCCATGCTGTAGAGATCGAAGTCCGTGTTGATCGGCACCAGCGAATGGTCCTTGCGCGCTTGGCCGTGGGCTTTCTTGTCGCCCAGGTTGAGGTAGCCGTAGGGATTGCCCCAGGGGTCTCGCATGTTGCCCAGTCCCACGTCAGCCAGGCTGTCCGGGTAGGCATGCGCGTCTTGGTAGTAGTTCGAGATGACGGCCGACATGGCCATGATGTCTTGCTTGGCCTGGTCGATGCGCACCCGCTCGCGATAGCTTTGAAATGCCGGCATCGCGATCGCCAACAGCACGGCGGCAATGCACACTGCGACCGTCAGTTCCACCAGCGTCAGCCCGCGATGGAGCCGACGTCGTGCCGCCCGGCCTTCGAGCCCGGTCGTGATGGATCGGCTCACGATTGCGACGCCCCTTCCTAGTGAATGAATTCTCGGCGGCGCGGCGCAAAACTTGAGAGTCAGCAAGTCACGATCCGTTGCAACTGCGGCTCCGCCTCCCCCGGGCTGGGGGCTGTCTCGGCGCAAAGCCATGACAGGCCGGCGCGGAAATTCAGGCTTGGCGCACCACGCGTTGCGGAAACGGGATCTCGACGCCCTGCCCGTTCAGGCAGCGCAACACCGCGAGGTTGACGTCGCTGCGCACGTTGCCCTGGCCGTTTTCGATGTCGGCGACCCAAAAGACGATGGTCAGCTCCAGGCCGTCGGCTGCGAAATTTGACAGCTGCACCGCGCACGCCGGATCGGCAATTACGCGTGGCACCGCGTGCACGGCGGCGGCTATCAGCGGCAGCAGGCGGTCGAGGTCGGTGCCGTAGGCCACCTGCACCACCGTGGTCAATGCCACCTTGGGGTCGGCAAAGGAGAGGTTCTCCACCCGCTGCGTGATCATCATTTCGTTGGGCACCAGCGATTCGCGACCGTTGCCCGCTCGAACGACGGTGTAGCGCGTGGTGATGTCGGTGATGCGCCCTTCGAAACTGTCGACCTTGATCGTGTCGCCGATGCGCAAGCTGCGCTCGGCCAGGATCACAAAGCCCGACACGTAGTTGGCGGCGAGCTTCTGCAGTCCGAAGCCGATGCCCACGCCGACAGCACCACCGAGAAACGACAGCGCGGTCAAGGGGATGCCGGCGGCCGACAGCGCCACCAGCGCGCCGATCAACAACAGCAGCGCGCGGGTCGCGTTGGCGGCGATCTTGCGCACCGACAGGTTGACCCGGTTGGCGCGCATCAACCGCGCCTCGATCACCGCCGACAGCCACAGCACGGCCAGCAGCGCAGCCAGCGCGGTCAGCGCGCCCTGGATGATGGCCAGCAGCGAGACGTTGCTGCCGCCGATCTTCCAATGCACCTCGTCCATCTCGCCGAGCAGCATCGGCAGCAGATCGGTGACCCACAGCACCATGCACAGCCACACCAGCCACGAGAGCGTGCGCGCGAACACGCGCACCGCCGGCGAACCGGGGAAGGCCACCGTGAGCACGCGCGCCAACGTGCGAATGATCGCCAGGCCGGCGAGGATCGGCACCGCTAGGCGCAGTAGGCCGATCGGCATCACCTGGGCCAGCGCGCTGCGCGCCGCCACCACCAGCCCCAGCGCCAGCAGCGGAAACAGCACGCCGTCGATGGCGCGGGCGCCGAACCAGATGCTGCCCGGCGAATGTTGACGCGCCAACCGCACCGCGCCCCAGGCGAGCACCACGCAGGCGATCAGCACGCCGATTTCGGCCAGCGCGCTGGCGCGCGTCAGCGCCGCCCACACCTGGGTCAGCGTTTCACCGGCGTGCATGACAGGGCAGCGACGAGAGAAAGACGCACTTCAACGGGCGGCCGGCTGCCAGCTAGACCTCGGCCAACACGCGCAAATGGATTGCAACGCTTCGCGCCAGCGCGCCGAGGTTGTAGCCGCCCTCCAGGCACGACACGATGCGGCCTTGCGCGTGCCGGTCGGCCACGTCTTTGATGCGCTTGGTGATCCACTCGTAGTCAGCCTCGTCAAGGCCGAGTTGCCCGAGCTCGTCCTCGCGGTGGGCGTCGAAGCCGGCCGAAACGAACACCATCTGCGGCGCAAACTCATCGAGCCGCGGCATCCAGTTGGCCTCGATCAGGTCGCGGATCTCCGGGCCGCGGGTGTAGGGCCGGATCGGCAGGTTGATCATGTTGGTGCCCTTGGGCACGCTGCCGCTGCCGGGGTATAGCGGGTGCTGGAAGAAACTCGCCATCAGGATGCGCTCGTCGCCGGCGATGATGTCTTCGGTGCCGTTGCCGTGGTGCACGTCGAAGTCGACGATCGCCACCCGCTGCAAGCCCAGCACGTCCAGCGCGTGCCGCGCGCCGACCGCCACGTTGTTGTAGAAACAAAAGCCCATCGCGGCGTCGCGCGTCGCGTGGTGGCCGGGCGGCCGCACGGCACAAAAGGCAGCGCGCGCCTCGCCGCGCATCACCGCCTCGGTGGCCGCCACTGCGGCTCCGGCGGCGCGCAGCACGGCGCGCCGCGTGTGGGCACAGGCGATCGTGTCGGGGTCGAACGCGTGGTGGTCGCCGCTGGTCTCGAGCTCCGACAGCACGGCGTCGAGCTCGCCGACGTAGCCCGCGTTATGCGCCCGGCACAGCGCGGCATGGTCTACCAGCGGCGCGTCTCGAAAGATCAGCGCGGCGTCGAGCCCAGTGGCGCGCAGGTGGTCGGTGATGGCGTCGAGCCGCGCGCCACACTCCGGGTGGCCGCGACCCATATCGTGCAAACGGCACTCGGGGTGGGTGAACACCAGCGTGGTCATTCGGGGTGCCTGGAGTTTTCGGTTAAGGTGCCGCGCATGGCTGACAACAACGACGTCACCCGCCAAGTCGCGGCGTTGGTAGACCAGATTAGCACGATCATCGTCGGCAAACGGTCGCAGATCGAAGACTGCGTGGCCTGCCTGCTGGCCGGTGGCCACCTGCTGATCGAAGACGTGCCCGGCGTCGGCAAGACGACGTTGGCGCATGCGCTGGCGGTGTCGCTGGGCCTGAAGTTCTCACGCGTTCAATTCACCGCCGACTTGATGCCCTCCGACCTGGTGGGCGTCAGCGTCTACGAGCGCAGCAAAGAGACGTTCGTGTTCCACCAGGGTCCGGTGTTCGCGCAAGTGCTGCTGGCCGACGAGATCAACCGCGCCGGCCCGAAGACGCAAAGCGCGCTGCTCGAGGCGATGGAAGAGCACCAGGTGACGGTGGAGAGCGAAACCCGCGCGCTGCCCAAGCCCTTTTTCGTGATCGCCACACAGAACCCGTCGACCAGCTCGGCACCTATCCGCTGCCCGAGTCACAGCTCGACCGCTTCTCTGATGTGCATCACACTGGGCTACCCCGATCGGGCCTCCGAGCGTGCGCTGCTGTCCGGTGTCGACCGGCGCGACGCGATCGAGCGGCTGCAGCCGGTGATGACGCCCGAGCTGCTGAGGTCGGCGCAAGCCCTGGTGCTTGGCGTGCATGCCGCCGACGCTCTGCTCGACTACCTGCAGGCGCTGATCGCCGCCACGCGATCGGGCCAGTGGTTCACCGAGGGCTTGAGCCCGCGTGCCGGCATCGCCTGGCTGCGAGCGGCGCGGGCGCGCGCGCTGATGGCGCGGCGCGACTACGTGGCTCCTGATGACCTGCAGGCCGTGGCCACGCAGACCATCGCGCATCGCCTGGTGCCGGTGGCGGGCGCGGGGCGCGGGCGGGTCGAACAGGTGCGCGCCATGCTGGAGTCGGTCGCCTTGCCGTGAGCGCCGCGTGGCCGCTCCGAAGGCGCTCGCTCCCCCTCGGACCGGCGCGCAGCGCCGTAGGGGGCCGTGATGATCGCCGAGCGCGTCCGCCGCTGGTTCGAGAACCGCCTGCCTGTCAGCGACACGCACACGCTGACCCAGGGCAACATCTACATCGTGCCCACCAAGGCCGGGCTCGCGTTCGCATTCACGCTGATGCTGATGCTGGTGGCGTCGATCAACTACCAGCTCAACCTGGGCTACCTGCTGACTTTCTTGCTGGCCGGCAGCGCGCTGGTGTCGATGCACATCACCCACGGCACCTTGCGTGCCCTGACGCTGCGCGTCAAGCCGCCCGCAGCGACGTTCCTCGGCGACAGCGCAGAGGTCGAAGTGGTGCTCACCAGCCCGAGCGCTACGCGCCACGGCATCGGCCTGGCCGTGAGCCGCGCGCGGCCGCTCAAGTTCGCGTGGTGCGACGTGCCGGCGCTGGGCAGTGCCACCGCGCGTGTGCGCTTCGCGCCGCTGCGGCGTGGACTCGAGCGCGTGCCCGCGTTGATGGCCGAGACGCGTTTTCCGCTCGGCCTGTTCCGTGCCTGGACCGTGTGGCGCCCGGCGGCCCAGGTGCTGGTGTATCCGCAGCCCGAGGCGCCACCGGCACCGTTGCCCGCCACCCAGGCCGTGCCTGGTACCTCACGCAACGCGCGCGCCACCGACGGCGGCGAGTTCGACGGCGTGCGCAGCTACCGCCGCGGTGACGCGATGCGCCGCGTGGTCTGGAAAAAGGCGGCCAAGACGGGCGAGCTCGTCAGTCGCGACACCAGCGAGAGTGCGAGCCGGGAGTTGTGGCTCGACTTCGAAAGCGCGGGCCTGGCCAACGTCGAGGCCCGCCTGTCGCGGCTGGCCGGGTGGACGTTGGCGGCCGAGCAGACGGGCCTCGCGTTCGGACTTCGCATCCCCGGGGTCGAGTTGTCGCCGAGCCAGGGCGACGCGCAACGGCGTGCCGCGCTCGAGGCGCTCGCGCTGTGGTCATGATGAGGCGGTCCGGCGCGGCCTGACGATCAGATGGCCTGGCTCGAGACCTCGTTGCCGCGCTGGCCCGGTTGGCGCCACCTGCCGCGCGAGACGCGCGACACGTTGTTCCTGCTGGCCGTGATCGGCTGGACCGTGCTGCCGCACCTGGCGCGGCTGCCGTGGTGGTGCGTGGCACTGAGCGCGCTGGTGCTGGTGTGGCGCGCCCACCTCGCGTTGGCCAATCTGCGGCTACCCGGGCGTGCACCGATCGCGGCGTTGTTGATCAGTGCCGTGCTGTTGACCCTGTGGACCGAACAGAGCCTGTTCGGCAAGGAGGCAGGCGTCACGATGCTGGTGGTGCTGATGTCGCTGAAAACCCTCGAGCTGCGCGCACGCCGCGATGCGCTGGTGGTGTTCTTTCTCGGCTTCTTTCTCGTGCTGACGCACTTCCTCTATTCGCAATCGCTGTTCACCGCATTGGCGATGCTGGTGTCGGTGTGGGGCCTGCTGACCGCGCTGGTGCTGGCTCACATGCCGGTGGGCAAACCGTCGCTGCGCCAGGCCGGCGGGCTCGCGGCGCGCAGCGCCTTGTTCGGGGCGCCGGTGATGGTGGCCCTCTTCCTGCTGTTTCCGCGCATCGGTCCGCTGTGGGGCATGCCGCAGGATGCAATGGGCCGCACCGGCTTGTCGGGCACCTTGCGCCTGGGTGGCGTGGCCGAGGTGGCCAACGATGACTCGATTGCCTTTCGGGTGCGCTTCGACGACGGCATGGCGGTGCAGCCCGAAGCCCTGTACTTTCGCGGCCCCGTGCTGACGCGCTTCGATGGCGTCGAATGGCGACGCCGCGCCGGCACGCTGCCGGCCGTGCCAGGCGGCCCTGCGAGCGTGCGCACGCTGGGCCTGGGCTTGCGCTATGAAATGACGCTCGAGCCGATTCGTTTGCCGTTGCTGCCGCTGCTGGAGATCACGCCCAACACGGTGGATGCGGCGCCGCAGATCGAGGGCTACACGCTGACGCTGCGCCCCGACCTGCAGTGGCAGACCGACCGCATCGTGACCGAGCGCGTGCGCTTTTCGGCACGGGCCTGGCCGCGTTTCGAGTTCGGCTCGGCACTCGATGCCGACGAACGCGCGGAAGCGCTGTACCTGCCTGCCGGATTCAACCCGCGCATCGCCGCGTGGGCGGCCGAGTTCCGTCGCCAGCAGGGACTGCAGGGTGCCGACGCCGTGACGTTGAGCGCGGCGGTGCTGGCCCACATCCGAGGAGCCGACTTCAGCTACACGCTGGCACCGGGCATCTATGGACGCGACGGCATCGACGAGTTCTGGCTCGATCGCCGCGCCGGCTTTTGCGAGCACTTCGCCACCGCGTTCGTCATCGTGATGCGCTCGCTCGGCGTGCCCGCGCGCGTGGTCACTGGCTACCAGGGCGCTGAGCGCTCGCCATTGGATGGCTACTACGTCGTGCGCCAAAGCCACGCGCACGCCTGGGCTGAAGTGTGGCAGCCGCGCCGCGGCTGGCAGCGCGTGGATCCCACCGCTGCCGTGGCACCCGAGCGCGTCGCGCGCAGCCGCAACCTCGAGCCGCAGCCTGGGTTCATGGCGGGCGCGCTGCGCACGGTCAGCCCCGAGTTGCTGCTGCAACTGCGCGACGGCTGGGAAGCGCTGAACAACCACTGGAACCAATGGGTGCTGAACTACTCGCGAGCGCAGCAGTTCGACCTGCTGCAGCGCCTGGGCTTCCAATCGCCGGACTGGTACACGCTCGGCCTGATCGTGGTCGGGCTGGCAGTCGCCGCGGCGCTGGCCGGCGTGGCGTGGGCCCTGTGGGACCGCCATCGTCAGGATCCCTGGCAACGCCTGCAGGCGCAGATTCGCGACGCGCTGGCCCCGTTGGGCGTGATGGCGCGCGCACACGATCCGCCACGTCGGCTGGCCACACTGGTGCGCGAGCGGCTGGGCAACCGCAGCGATCTGCTGGCCTACGAACTCGATGCGCTGGATCGCGCGCGTTACGGGCGCAGCGCGCGGCGCCGCCCCGATCCGGCGTGGTGGCAGCGCTTCTCGTTCGAGGCGGCGCGGCTGCGGCGCGCGCACTGAGTGCGCGTTGTGCCCGGGCGGCTGCTGTGCCGAGCCAGCCGCCGATAATCGAGCGATGCGACGACGTCATGCCGCGGCCGCGGCACTCGTGTGGTGTGCACCAGTGCGGCCTGCCCAGAGCGGCCCCAACTCGCGCGGCGCACAAAACAGCGCCCCGCACGGCAAGCCCTACGGCCGACGCGGCGACGTGCTGGCCGCCGCACGCACGATTGCCGTGGAGCAGGCACTCGAAACCGAATGGGTCGAAGCCACCCTCGCACAGGCGCGATTCGTGCCCAACGTGGTCCAGCTCATCATGCCCGGCGCGGCACCGCTGGCGCGCAACTGGAATGCGTACCGTGCCCGCTTCGTCGAAGGGCGCCGCATCGATGCCGGCTCACGCTGGTGGCGCGACAATGATTCGTGGCTCGCGCTGGCCGAAGAGCGTTTCGGCGTGCCTCCCGACATCGTCGTGGGCATCGTCGGCGTCGAGACCTACTACGGCCGCAACACCGGCAGCTTTCGTGTGCTCGACGCGCTGGCCACGTTGTCGTTCGACTTCCCGAGCGGACGCAGCGATCGCAGCGACTTCTTCCGCTCGGAGCTGGGTCAATTCCTGAAATTGGCGCGTCGCGAAAGCTGGGATCCGACCACCACGCTCGGCTCCTACGCGGGCGCGATGGGTCTGCCGCAATTCATGCCCAGCAGCGTGCTGAACTATGCGATCGATTTCGATGAGGACGGCCGTGTCGATCTCGTCAACAGCGGCGCCGACGTGGTCGGCAGCGTGGCGCGCTTTCTCACCGAGCATGGCTGGCGGCGCGGCATGCCGACGCACTATGCGGTCGAGCCGCCGGCCGAGATCATCGAGCGCGCCCTGCTGCTGGTGCCCGACATCGTGCCGAGCTTCAGCCCAGCGCAGATGGCCGAGCGCGGCGCTCGCCTCGACGAATCGGGCTTGCAGCACGAGGGCTCGTTGGCACTGATCGAGTTGCAGAACGCCGACGCGCCGCCCAGCTATGTGGCCGGCACACAGAACTTCTACGCGCTGACGCGCTACAACGCGTCGAGCTACTACGCGCTGGCGGTGATCGAACTCGGCCGCGCGGTGGCAGCCGCACATTGACTATTCGCCGTCACGCCGGCTCGACAGTCACCTCCACCTGCGGCCGCGCTGCCGTGCCACCGCGGATCACGCCGCGCAGCGGCGCTACGTCGCCATAGTCGCGGCCCCACGCCAGCGTCACGTGCTCGAGCGCAGGCCGCACGTTGTTGGTGGGATCGAAGTCGGCCCAGCCGTTGAGCGGACACCAGACTGCGACCCACGCGTGCGAGGCGTCGCTGCCAACCAGGCGCGGCTGTCCTGCCGGCGCCCGCGTCGACAGGTACCCGCTGACGTAGCGCGCGGCCAGGCCGAGCGAGCGGCAGGTCGCGATCATCACGTGCGCGAAGTCCTGGCACACGCCGCGGCGCACGCGCAGCGCCTGCAGCGCGTCGGTGGCCACATCGGTGCTGTGGGGTCGGTATTCGAACTGGTCGTGCAGACGGCCCATCAGTGCCTGCACGGCATCGAGCAGCGGCCGGTTCGGCGCGAACAGGTCGCCCGCGAATTGCGCGAACACGGCGGCCCGCGGTGCATGCGGCGAGCCGAGCGCGAACTCGCAGGCCTCGGGCATGGTGCTGCCAGCGCGGTAGCGCAGGCGCGCCGCCACCTGCTCCCATGGCGGGCCGGCGGCGGCGCTCGGCCGCGAATGCTGCGACAAGGTGGCCACGAAAGATGACGTCACCTCGAGTCGGTCGTGCACGCGCGCATGGCTGAAGCAGTGGCGCCAGTTGCCAAACACGTCGACGCTGGCGTCGATGGCGTGCGGGCCGGTATCGGGCTCGGGCTGTACGTCGATGCGCCAATCGTCCACGGTTTGCCAGGGCGTCTGGCGCGGGCGCAGGTGCGCCAGGTGGTGCGCGAGTTCGACCGCGGCGTCGTAGGTGTAGCGCGTCAGATGGCGCACGCGCAAAGCCGCGGCGGGGCTTGTCGTGGGTGACGTGGTGGAGCCGGCCGCTGTCATCGCATTCACTGCCACACCGAGCGGTCGGCGCCGCTCACGTGCGCGAACAGGTGGTTGCCGATCGCGTCGGACAATTCGCGCACGGCAACGACCATGCGATGCAGCGCACCGATCAGCTCGGCCGGCCGACCGCTGGCATCGAGCTGGGCCATCTGCTCGATCGACCAGGTTTCGGGCGCAGGCAGTGGGTCGGTCACCTCGTAGGCCCAGGCGCCATCGTGACGGGCGAGCTTGCGCAGGCGGTCGCGCAGCGTGCGCACGACCCACGCCACCGACCGTGTGCTGTCGGTGTCGAACACCAGCAGGTCGAGCAGCGGCAGCATCTCGCGTCGCCCCTGGAAGCGCGCGCGGTAGGTGATCACGCTGTCGAACAAACCGAGCAGCAGATTGAAGCCTTCGTCGCTGCCGGCCAGCCCGGCCTCCAGGCCGCAGGCCAGTGCATGACACAGTGTGTCGAGCCGCTCGATCTGGCGCCCCACCGACAACAAGCGCCAGCCGTCGTCGCGCACCATGCGATCGGTCTGCGCGCCAGTCACCGCGCTCAGATGCATGGTGGTGCGCCCGAGCACACCCACCACGTCGGCCACCGGCGCCACGCCACCGGCCGCCAGCGCCAACGCCGAAGCGATGTGCTGCTCGAAGTGATCGTCGAGTTCCTGGATCAGCCGCCAATGATCTGGTGACAGCCGCTCGCGCAGCGATTGCGCGCAGGCGACCAGCGCGCGCAAATTGAAGCCCACGCTGTTGACTCCGGCGGCAGCCGGCAGCCCGTGCGTTAGCGCGCGCTCGAACACCCGCAGCGATTGCAATGGCGTCGGTGTCCCCTCGGGCACCAGCGCGTGGCGTTGCACCAACTGGCTGAGCCAGTCGCGCACCGGCGGCGAGGCCGAGCGCAGCGTCTCCAACGCCAGCCGTACGACGCCGACCACGAACTCCGCGCGCTCGGTGTAGCGGCCCAGCCAGAACAGGTTCTCGGCGGCGCGACTGGTCACGGTGCGCTGCTGGTCTTGCAGATCGGCAGCCGACAACGGCGGCCGCAGCAATGACGTGCGATCGACCTCGCCGCGCGTGATCACCCACAGGTCGGCGCTGGCGCTGCCGTGCTGCATCGACAGCCAAGGGTCGAGGCCGCGTTCCCGCCGCGCCGCCACACGGGCCATGCCCCCGGGCAACACCTGCCATCCGCCGCGCCCGTCGGCCAGCGCGAATACGCGCAGCACCGCCGCTCGCAGATCGACCGCGCCGCCATCCCACACCGGCGTGTGCGATGGCAGCACGCGGGCCTGCAGCGTGAAGGCCGCCGGGTCGGTGTCGATGCGCGCACTCAACGCGGCCTGTCGTGCCGCGTCGAGGTCGGCGGCGATCACCGGCTCGAAGCCCTGAGTCGTGGCACTGGCCGGAAACGTGGCGGCCACCACGAACTCCGACAGGCGCGCGCGCTGCGCTTGCCACACGGAGTCTTCACCGCACCACCAGTGGGTGGACGCTGGCAGCAACAACGCCTCGCCCAGCAGGCGCTCGGCCACACCGGGCCAAAACGCGGCCAGGCCAGGGCTCTCAAGCACGCCGGCGCCGGGTGCGTTGGCCAGCACCACCTCGCCGGCACGCAGCGCCTGCAGCAGGCCGGGCACACCCAGTGCGGAGTCGGGGCGCAGCTCCAGCGGATCGAGCCACTCGTCGTCAACGCGCCGCAGCACCACGTGCACGCGCTCGAGTCCTTGCATGGTCTTCAGGAACAGCTGGCGGTCGCGCACCGTGAGGTCGCTGCCCTCGACCAGCGAAATGCCGAGGTAACGCGCCAGGAATACCTGCTCGAAGTAGGTTTCGTGCAGCGGGCCAGGCGTCAGCAATACGATTCGCGCGCGCTCGCCCGCCGGGCTGAGCGCGCGCAGGGCATTCAGCAGGCCACCGAAGGCGCCAGCCACCCGCTGCACGTGCAGCGCGTCGAACGCCTCGGGGAACTCCTGCGCCACCAGCAAACGGTTTTCCAGCAGATAGCCCAGCCCCGACGGCGCTTGCAGCCGCTGCGACAACACCCACCAGCGGCCCTCGGGGCCGCGCGCGATGTCGAATGCCGCCATGTGCAGGTGCACGCCGCCCAGCGGCACCACGCCGTGCACGGGTCGCAAATACTGCGGATGCGCGAACACCAGCGACGGCGGCAGCACTGCATCGTGCAGCAGCGTTTGTGCGCCGTACACGTCGGCCAGGGTGGCGTTGAGCAGGCGCGCGCGCTGCATCACGCCGCGCTCGATGGCCGCCCACTGATCAGCGTCGATGATGAACGGCAGCAGTTGCAGCGGCCACTCGCGGCTGGCCTCGGTGCCCTCCTGCGCGTGGACGTTGTAGGTGACGCCGTCCTCGCGCACGCGCCGCTGCACGCGGGCTGCGCGGGCGGCCAGCTCTGCGGCCAAGTCGCGCGGCCCGCCGGGCCCCAGCGCATCGAAGAACGACGACCAATGCGCTGTCGGTGCCGCCGACGCCGCGCCAGGCGCCTGCAGCGAGTTGCGCAATTCGTCGTAGGCCTCGAACGTGCCAACAGCGGCCCAGCGCGCGTGGCGCGCGTCGGGCGCGGACGCCGGCAGCGACTCGTCGGCCGTGGGCTCGCTCATGTTGGCATCATGCCGTGGCGGCGCGTGCGGCGTGCCCCCGAGTCGCAGGTGTCAAGGCCGCCGCAGATCGAGCGTGAACGGGAACTCGGCGCTGCGCTGGGCCGGCAATTCCACTCGCTCGCCAAAGCCGCCATCGGGTGTGTGGCCAATTGCGAAGTAGCGCGCCAGCCGGCGGCTCTCGGCCTCGAAGGCATTGACCGGGAAGGTGTCGTAGCTGCGTCCGCCCGGGTGTGCGACGTGGTATTGGCAGCCGCCCAGTGAGCGCTGCATCCAGCGATCGACCAGATCGACGGTGAGCGGCGCGTGGACACCGATCGTCGGATGCAGTGACGCGGCGGCTTGCCAGGCACGGTAGCGCACGCTGGCGACGAACTCGCCGACCCGGCCGGTGGGCTGCAGCGGCAGCGCGCGGCCATTGACGGTGACCACGTGGCGCGAATCGATCAACCCGCTGGCGCGCACCTCGAGGCGCTCGAGCGTGGAGTCGACATAGCGCACCGTGGTGCCGGCCGCGCCCTCCTCGCCCATCACGTGCCAGGGCTCCAGCGCATGGCGCAGCACCAGGTGCACGCCGCGGGCGTTGAGCTCGCCGACCTTAGGGAAGCGGAACTCGAAGTGCGGCGCGAACCAGGCCAGGTCGAAGCCGAAGCCGGCGCGGTTCATCTCCTCGATCACGTCTTCGACGTCCAGCCACACGAAGCTGGGCAGCAGGTAGCGGTCGTGCAGCTCGGTGCCCCAGCGCACCAGCGGGTCGCGGTAGGGCTCGTTCCAGAAGCGCGCCACCAGTGCGCGCAGCAGCAACTGCTGCACGATGCTCATGCGCGCATGCGGCGGCATCTCGAAGGCCCGCAACTCGAGCAGGCCCAGGCGCCCGGTGGACGCGTCGGGCGAATACAACTTGTCGATGCAGAACTCGCTGCGATGGGTGTTGCCGGTGACGTCGATCAGCACGTTGCGCAGCGTGCGGTCGACCAGCCACGGCGGCATGCGTTCGCCGTAGACGCTGCTTTTGCGATCGATCTCGGCCAGCGCGATCTCGAGCTCGTAGAGCTGATCATTGCGCGCCTCGTCGACGCGGGGCGCCTGGCTGGTGGGCCCGATGAACAGGCCCGAGAACAGGTAGCTCAGCGCTGGGTGGTTGTGCCAGTAGGCCAGCAACGAGCCCAGCAGATCGGGCCGGCGCAGAAACGGGCTGTCGGCCGGCGTGGCGCCGCCGAGCACGAAGTGGTTGCCGCCGCCGGTGCCGGTGTGGCGACCGTCGAGCATGAACTTCTCGGTGGACAGGCGCGATTGCCACGCCGCGTCGTACAGGAACTCGGTGTGTTCGACCAGCTCCGACCAGTTGTGCGCCGGGTGGATGTTGACTTCGATGACGCCGGGGTCGGGCGTCACCTGCAGCAGCTTCAGCCGCGGATCACGCGGCGGCGGGTAGCCCTCGAGCACGATCTTCACGCCCAGGCTCGCGGCGGTGGCTTCCACGGCGGCGAGCAGCTCGAGGTAGTGCTCCAACTGCTGCAGCGGCGGCATGAAGACATAGAGCACGCTGCTGGCCCGGCCCGTGCTCTCGGCCTTGGGGCCGTTGGCGCGGCGTGGGTCGCGGGCCTCGACCACCAGCGCGGTGCGCGTGATCCAGTGGGCCGATTCAAAGCGCTGCGGCGAGCGCGCCTGCGCTTGTGCATCAAGAGGCGCGGCACTCGAGGCCGACCGCTCTGCGCCGCCGCCGGCCGCGGCACTGGCCAGCGCGCCATCCCCTTCGCCCGGCCCAACCGATCGCTGCAACGCCACCGTGCCGCCCTCGGCGAACCCACCGCCCACCACATGCGGGGCGTACTGGCCGCGAATCTGGGCTGCCCCAGGCAACACGCCGCGCGGCGCAAACGGGTCGGCCTCCACGTGATAGGGGTAGTCGCCCTTCGACACCCAGGGCAACGAGTCGAGCGGCAGGCGGTAGCCCATCGGCGAATCGCCGGGGAACAGGTACATGCGCTCGTCGCGGAAGAACCAGGGGCCGGTGACCCAGCGAGGGCCGCTAAGCGCCAGGCCTTCGCTGCGCTTGAGCGGCAGCACGTACCCGATCTCGCGCTCCAGGCCTTGATCGAACAGGCGTCGCAGGCGCACGCGCTCCAGCTCGTCATCGAGCCGCGAGTCGAACGGGTCCACGTTGACCGGCAGGCGGCGTTCGCGCCACAGGTAGTACCAAGTGTCTTCGTAGCCGGGCTGCACGGTGTCGCTTGTTAAGCCCAGCTGTTTCGTCAGAGCCAGCATGAATCGTTTGGCGTCGGCGCTCGTGTAGGCGTGCGGTTCGCGCTCGTCGGCGAACAACGACGGGTCGTGCCAGCAGGGTTGACCGTCGGACCGCCAGCACACGCTCAACGCCCAGCGCGGCAACTGCTCGCCCGGGTACCACTTGCCCTGGCCGAAGTGCAGAAAACCGCCGGCGCCGTAGTGCGTGCGCAGCCGCTGCACCAAGTCTTGCGCGAACACCCGCTTGGTGGGGCCCAGTGCGTCGGTGTTCCACTCGGCACCGTCGCGATCGTCCACCGACACGAACGTGGGCTCGCCGCCCATCGTGAGCCGCACATCGCCGGCGACGAGCCGCTCGTCGACACGCTCGCCGAGCGCCAGCACGCTGTGCCACTGCTCTTCGGTGTACGGCTTGGTGACGCGCGGCGATTCCCAGATGCGTGAGATGCGCATCGTGTGGGCGAAGTCGACCTCGCTCTCGTCGACCGCACCGCTCACCGGCGCCGCGCTCGAAGGCTGCGGCGTGCACGCCAGCGGGATGTGGCCCTCGCCGGCCAGCAGCCCCGATGTGGGATCGAGCCCGACCCAGCCCGCCCCTGGCAGATAGACCTCGCACCAGGCGTGCAGGTCGGTGAAGTCGACCTCGGTGCCGCTGGGGCCGTCCAGTGCCTTCACGTCGGGCTTGAGCTGGATCAGATAACCCGACACGAAACGCGCCGCCAGCCCGAGGTGGCGCAACGTCTGCACCAGCAGCCACCCGCTGTCGCGGCAGGAGCCGGCGCCCAGTTGCAGCGTCTGCTCGGGCGTCTGCACGCCGGGCTCCATGCGGATCAGATAGCGGACGTCGCGCTGCAGCCGCTGATTGATCGCCACCAGGAAATCGATCGTGCGCTGTTCGGTGCAGTCCACCGAAGCAAGAAACTGCTTGAAGCGCGGGGTTGCCGGCAGCTTCACCAGATACGGCGCCAATTCGTCGCGCAACGCATCGTCGTAGGCAAACGGAAACTGCTGCGCACTGGCCTCGAGAAAGAAGTCGAACGGGTTGTAGACCGCCATCTCGGCCACCAGGTCGACGGTGACCTTGAACTCGGTGGTCGGCTCCGGGAAGACCAAGCGCGCCAGGTAGTTGGCGAACGGATCCTGCTGCCAGTTGATGAAGTGGCCCGCGGGCTCGATGCGCAGCGAGTAGCTCAAGATTGGCGTACGGCAGTGCGGCGCCGGGCGCAGCCGAACCACTTGCGGCGACAGCCCGACACGGCGGTCGTAGCGGTAGTGCGTGACGTGGTTCAGCGCGACATGGATGCTCATGCGGGCACCAGGAAGTCGCGGCTGATGCCCGCTCCGATGTCGTTGACTCGATCCAGAAAGTGCGTCAGATAGGCGTGCATGCCGGTGGCCAGGATCTCGTCGATGCGGCCGTATTCGAGGTCCGAGCGCAGGCGGCCGGCTCTGCGCTGCGTGTCGGCGCTCTGCTCGTTGGCGACCAGCCGCAAGTTGTCGACCACGCCGTTCATGCAGCTGGCCAGCGAACGCGGCATGTCGGGCCGCAGGATCAGCAGCTCGGCCACCTTCTCGGGAACAATCACGTTGCGATAGACCTTGCGGTAGATCTCGAAGCCCGATACCGATCGCAGGATGGCCGACCAGTGATAGAAGTCGACCTCGGGTGCCTCGTCGGTCTGCTCGCGGCCGAAGTAGTCGCCCGCCAGCGCGTGGAACTTCACGTCGAGCAGCCGCGCGGTGTTGTCGGCGCGCTCCAGGAACGTGCCGATGCGGATGAAGTGCATCGACTCGTCCTGCAGCATAGTGCCCACCGTGACGCCGCGCGACAGGTGCGAGCGGAACTTGACCCACTCGAACACGGCGCTTGGGTCGCGCTCGAAATCGAGCTGGCGCAGCATGCGGTTGAACTCCAGCCACGTCTGGTTGGTGGTCTCCCACAGCTCGGTGGTGATGCTGCCGCGCACGGCGCGTGCGTTCTCGCGAGCGGCGCGCAGGCACGACACGATGCTCGACGGATGGGTCTCGTCGTGCACCATGAATCCCATCACGCGGCGCGGATCGATGGCACCATGGCGTGTTTCATATGCGCTGGTCAGTTCGCTGATGCCGAGCATGCCGCGCCAGCCCTGCTCGGCGTTTTCGGCCGATTGCGGCAGCAGCGACGTCTGGTAGTTGATGTCGAGCATGCGCGCGGTGTTCTCTGCGCGCTCCATGTAGCGCGCCATCCAAAATAAGTGGTCTGCAGTGCGCGACAACATGGCTAGACCTCCAGCACCCACGTGTCCTTGGTGCCCCCGCCCTGCGACGAATTGACCACCAGCGAGCCCTCCTTCAGCGCCACGCGCGTCAGGCCGCCGGGCACCATCTGCACGGTCTTGCCCGACAGCACGAACGGCCGCAGGTCGATGTGGCGCGGCGCGATGCCCGACTCCACGTACGTCGGGCAGGTGGACAACGCGAGCGTCGGCTGCGCGATGTAGTTGGTGGGGTTGGCCACCAGTTGCGCACGAAACGCCTCGACTTCGGCTCTCGTGGCGGCGGGCCCCACCAGCATGCCGTAGCCGCCCGCCCCGTGCACCTCCTTGACCACCAGGTCGGGCAGGTGGCCGAGCACGTACTTCAGGTCTTTGTCATCACGGCACAGATAAGTGGGCACGTTCTGCAGCAGCGGCTTCTCGCCGAGGTAGAACTCGATCATCTTGGGCACGTACGGATAGATCGACTTGTCGTCGGCCACGCCGGTGCCGATGGCATTGGCCAGCGTTATGTTGCCGTGGCGGTAGACATCGAGCAGGCCGGCGCAGCCGAGCGTCGATTTCGGCCTGAACGCTGCCGGGTCGAGAAAGTCGTCGTCGACGCGGCGGTAGATCACGTCCACGCGGTGCGGGCCCTGCGTGGTGCGCATGTAGACGAAGCCGTCCTTGACGAACAGGTCCTTGCCCTCGACCAGCTCCACACCCATCTGCTGCGCGAGAAACGCGTGCTCGAAGTAGGCGCTGTTGTACATGCCGGGCGTCAGCACCACGACACTGGGCTCATTGACGCCGGCGGGCGCCACCGCACGCAGCGATTCGAGCAGCAAGTCAGGGTAGTGGGCCACCGGCGCCACGCGATGCAGCGAGAACAGCTCGGGGAACAGCCGCATCGTCATCTTGCGGTTCTCGAGCATGTAGCTCACCCCGCTGGGCACGCGCAGGTTGTCTTCGAGCACGTAGTAGGTGCCGCTGCCATCTGGGTTGGCAGCGCGCACGATGTCGATGCCGGCGATGTGCGAGTAGACGCCGCCGGGCACGTCGACCCCTACCATCTCGGGCCTGAACTGCGCGTTCTTCAGCACCTGCTCTTGCAGCACGATGCCAGCCTTGACGATCTCCTGCCCGTGGTAGACGTCGTGCACGAAACGGTTGAGCGCGTTGACGCGCTGGCGCAGACCGCCCTCGAGCTCCTGCCACTCGCGCTTGGGAATGATGCGTGGGATGACGTCGAACGGAATCAGCCGCTCGGTGCCGGCACCATCTTCGTCCTTGGTGCCGTACACCGCGAACGTGATGCCCACGCGGCGAAACACCAGCTCGGCTTCGTCGCGGCGCGCTTGCATCAGCGCGGGCGACTGCGCGTCGAGCCAGCGGCGATATTCGCCGTAGTGCGGCCGCACGCCTGAGGCGCCGTTCATCTCGTCGAAGGTCGCCTTCATGGCCGCTTTTCTCCTGCATCGCGCGGGGAAGCAACTTCCGCACCCAAGGTCGCGTCTACCCAATGCCAGTATCGTCGGCGCGTGTCGCGCGCGCACTGGAATGCGCCATCGTTCCAGCTCCACGCACCGCAACGGTCGCTGCGCACCAGCATGATGCCCTTGGCCTGGTAGCGCGCCAACACGTCCGGCGCCGGGTGGCCAAAGCGGCTGCGGTAGCCCGCCTGCACCATCGCCACCTGCGGCTGCACCGCGTCCAGAAAGCGTTCGCTCGAGGAGGTGCGGCTGCCGTGGTGCGGCACCAGCAGCAGCGTGCTGCGCAGCTCAGGCCCCAGTCGCGCCACCAGCGCCGCCTCTTGCGGCGCCTCGATGTCGCCGGTCAGCAGCACGCTGCGGCCGGCGCTGTCGCGCACACGCAGCACGCACGACACCGCGTTGGGCTTGGTCTCCCGGGCGTGGTCATCGGCGCTCGGATGCAGCACCTCGAACGACACGCCGTCCCACAGCCACTGCTGGCCGGCGTCGCAGCGCAGGTGCTCGTGGGCCAGCGCCAGCAGAGGGTGATCAGGGGCCAACGAGCTGCTCCACCTCTCGATCGGCAGCGCCGAGTGCAGCGAGGCGGCACCGCCGACATGATCGCTGTCGCGGTGGCTGAGCATCAGCAGATCCACCTGCCGCTCGCCGCGTGCCCGCAACAGCGGCACAACGATGCGCTGGCCGGCGTCGGCATCGCGTGCGTAGGCCGGTCCGGTGTCGTAGACCAGCAGCTTGGACTGCGTGCGCACCAGCGCCGCCGTGCCCTGCCCGATGTCGAGCACCACCAGCTCGAAACGGCCCGCCTGTGGGTGCGCCAGCGCCGGCCACAACATCGGCAGCGCCAGTGGCAGGGCCAGCACGCGAAGCCGCCACGGCAGCGGCAGCAGGCCGAGCAGCGCCGCGGCCAGGCCCGCCGCCACCGCCCAAGCCGGCGCCGCGGGTACGCTCCATACCGCCGCAGGCCACGCCGTCAACCACTGCAGCAGCGCCACCAGCGCCGCCATGGCAACGGCCGCGGCCTGCCACAGCCACGGCAGCACCACACCGGCCAGCGCCAGCGGCGTGACCACGAGCGTGATCCACGGGATCGCGACCAGGTTGGCGACGAAACCGACCAGCGACAGCTGTTGAAAAAATGCCAGCGACAACGGCGCCAGCCCGAGCGTGGCAATGGCCTGCGTGCGCAACATCGCGCGCGCGTGCGCCAGCACCCCGTGCGCAACGGCCTGCTGCTGCAGCGGGTCACTCGCCATCAACAGTCCGACAGCGGCAAACGAAAGCCAGAACCCGGCCTGCAACAGGGCCCAAGGATCGAACACCGTCACCACCACGGCGGCCGCGATCAGCACCAGTGGCCACGGCCAGCGCGTGCCCGTGGCGCGCAGCGCCACCGCGGCGGCCAGCATCAGCAACGTGCGCTGTGACGGCACGCCGAAGCCGGCGATCAGCGCGTAAAGCGCGGCGATCAAGAGTCCGCCCAGCCGCCCCGCCTGTGGCGACGGCAGCCACAGGCAGGCGCGGGCGCTGCGTCGCCACATCCACGCGACACAGCCGCCGGCCAGCCAGGCGAACATCGTCACGTGCAGCCCGCTGATGCTCATCAGGTGCGCGACGCCGGCGTCGCGGAACAGGTCCCAGTCGCTGCGCGCGATCGCGGCCTGATCGCCCACGGCCAGCGCCGCCAGCACGCCGCCGATGCGGGCATCGTCCACGCGCAACAGCACCGCGTCGCGCACCACCTGGCGCGCTCGCTCGATCGGGCGCGAGCCGGTGTCACCGAGCAATTGCGGGCGCGGCCCGGCCACCGTGTTGCGCACCGTGCCGGTGGCGCCCAGGCCTTGCTCGAACAGCCACAGCTCGCCGTCGAAGCCGTGTGGATTCACCGCCGCGTGCGGCCGCCGCAGGCGCAGGGGCAGCTGCCAGCGCTGCCCGGCGCGCAGATCGATCTGCGGCGCGGCCAGCGCACCCTCGTCACCGGCGCGCGACCACGACAGCGACAGCAACGGCGGCAATGTGACCGCGCGTCCTTCGTCCCATGCGGTTTGCACCTCGAGCACGAAACGCACGCCGTCGGGCGCCACCAGCGGCAGGCGATCGACGACGCCGACAACGATCAGGTCGCGCCCTTCCAGCCCGGGCGTCAGCTGCTCCGACAGACGCGACTCGGCGCGCCATGCAGTGATGCCGAACGCAGCGCAGCCGAGCGCGGCGCACAACAACCAATGGCCGATGGCGCGCCGACGCCACTGCACCGCCATCGCCGTGCCCGCCACGGCGGTCGCGATCAGCGCCGCGTTGGGCCACGGCCACAGTGCTGGCTGCTGCAGCTGAAGCGCCGCGCCGACCAGCCAGGCCAGCATCGCCGTGGCCCATCGAAGCCCTGGGTCACCGCGCCACGCGTGCATCGGTGAGAGTGTAGGATGCCCTCCCGTTTTTCCAGGGATTTGCCATGTCTGTCTACGATCGCCTCACCGCGCTGGGCATCACCCTGCCGCCGCTTGCCACGCCAGCTGCGGCGTACGTGCCGTTCGTGCGCACCGGCGCGCTGGTGTTCGTTTCGGGCCACATCGCCAAGCGCGAGGGCAAGGCCTGGGTCGGGCAGCTCGGCGACGGCATGGCCACCGCCGAGGGCAAGGCCGCCGCGCGTGCGGTGGCAATCGACCTGATGGGCACGCTGCACGCCGCGGCGGGTGACCTGAACCGGGTCAAGCGCATCGTCAAGCTGCTGGGCCTGGTCAACAGCGCGCCCACCTTCACCGAGCACCACCTGGTGATCAACGGCGCCTCGGAGCTGTTGGGCGAAGTGTTCGGCACCGCCGGGCCCCACGCGCGCTCGGCGTTCGGCGTGGCACAGATTCCGATGGGCGCGTGTGTCGAGATCGAATTGATCGCCGAGCTGGCGTGAGCGCCAGCGGATTGAACGTCGGCCGCCGCCTGTTGGGCCTTGCGGCGCTGGTGGCCTTGCTCGCGGTGGGCGTCGCGCTGGTCACGCAGCACGTGTTCGACATGCGACCCTGCCCGTGGTGCGTGCTGCAGCGTGTCGAATTCGCGGCCATCGCACTGGCGGCCGCCGTGTCACTGCTTTGGCGCAGCCGCGCGGGTTTATTGGTGAGCGCGGCGCTGGTGATTGCGTTGGCCAACCTGGGCTTGCTGTCGGCGCTTTGGCAGCACTTCGTGGCCGCCGCATCGGCGTCGTGCAACCTCACGCTCGCCGATCGCATCATCGGCGCCTTGCAGCTCGACAGCCTGCTGCCCGACGTGTTTGCAGCCACCGCCTCGTGCGCAGAAGCGAAGGTGACGCTGTTCGGCGTGCCCTACGAGTTCTGGAGCCTCGGCGCTGTTCTTGATCGTGGTAGCGCGGCGCTGGCGGTTGCGCTGGGCACGCCGCTGAAGCTGCCGCTCGGGCGGCGACGCGCCGACGTGAGCCCGCGCGGCGGCGCCGCTCAGCGCAGCGATGCGTTGATCTTGGCCAGCGCCGCGGCGCCCGGGCACAGCTCGGGCTCGTTCAGCCGCGTTGAGCGGCTTGGCCGGACGTGTTCAACGCCGCGTGCAGGTCGTTGGCCTTCGGATCGACGTAGAGCAGCCCGGTCACGACCTCGCCGCGCGCCTGGTGCAACTGCACGTGGTTCATCGCGCCCAGGCGGTCGGTGGCGTCGTAGTCGGCGTGCAGCTTGCGCAGCCGCATGACGCTGCCGTCGGCCTGCGGCAGGTCGAGCACCTCGCCGGGCGCGGGCTCGGCCTTGATCTCGGGCGCCAGCGCGATGAAGTCGATGCGGTTGACGCGCCTCGTTGTGCTGGCGCACGTAGTCGTAGCTGCGCGTGCTGCCGGCGTGGTTGTTGAAGGCCACGCAGGGGCTGATGACGTCGAGGAAGGCCGCGCCGCCGTGGCCGATGGCGCCCTTGATCAGCGGCACCAGCTGCGCCTTGTCGCCCGAGAAGCCGCGCGCGACGTAGGTGGCGCCCAGTTGCAGCGCCATGCCGATCAGGTCGACCGGCGCGTCGTTGTTGACCGCGCCCTTCTTGCTCTGGCTGCCGCGGTCGGCGGTGGCGGAGAACTGGCCCTTGGTCAGGCCGTAGACGCCGTTGTTCTCGACGATGTAGACCATGCGCACGCCGCGTCGCATCGCATGCGCGAACTGGCCCAGGCCGATCGACGCCGAGTCGCCGTCGCCCGAGACGCCCAGGTACAGCAGCTCGCGGTTGGCCAGGTTGGCGCCGGTGAGCACGCTGGGCATGCGGCCGTGCACGGTGTTGAAGCCGTGGCTGGCGCCGAGGAAGTAGTCCGGCGTCTTGGAGCTGCAGCCGATGCCCGACAGCTTGGCCACGCGGTGCGGCTCGATATCGAGCTCCCAGCACGCCTGCACGATGGCCGCCGAGATCGAGTCGTGGCCGCAGCCGGCGCACAGCGTGGACACCTTGCCTTCGTAGTCGCGCCGCGTGTAGCCGACCTTGTTGGGCGTCAGCGTCGGATGGTGCAGCTTGGGTTTGGTGATGTAGGTCATCTGACTCTCTCGCGACGCGGTGCCACCGCCAGCGCGTGCACGTGCTTGGTGATGCTGTCGGTGATGTAGCGCGCGGTGATCGGCGTGCCGTCGTAGTGCAGCACCGGCGATCAGCCACGACGGATCGATCTCGAGTTCGTTGATCAGCAGCGTGCGCATCTGCGCATCGCGGTTTTGCTCGACGACGAACACGTGGTCGTGGGTGGCGATGAACTCGCGCACGCTCTCGGGAAACGGAAATGCGCGCAGCCGCATCGCGTCGAGGTGGATGCCTTCGGCCGGCCAGCGCGGCCAGCGCCTCGTCCATCGCCGGCGCGGTGGAGCCGAAATACATGACGCCCAGGCGGGTCTTCTTGCGCGGCGGCGCGCACCAGCGGCGGCGGCACCAGCTTGGCCGCGGTGTCGAACTTCTTCAGCAGCCGCTGCACGTTGTAGATGTAGTCCGGTCCGGTCTCCGAGTAGCGCGCGTAGGCGTCGCGCGTGGTGCCGCGGGTGAAGTACGAGCCCTTGGTCGAGTGCGTGCCCGGCAGCGTGCGCCACGGGATGCCGTCGCCATCGACGTCCTTGTAGCGGCCGAAGTCCTTGCCCGCCTCGAGCTCGGCCGCGCTCATCACCTTGCCGCGGTCGTAGCGTCGGCTCGTCGTCCCACGCCAGCGGCTCGCACAGGCGCTGGTTCATGCCGATGTCCAGATCGGTCATCACGAAGACCGGCGTCTGCAGCCGATCGGCCAGGTCGAGCGCGGCGGCCGCGTGCTCGAAGCACTCGGCCGGATCCTGCGGCAGCAGCAGCACGTGCTTGGTGTCGCCGTGCGACGCGTAGGCGCAGGAGATCAGGTCGGCCTGCTGCGTGCGCGTGGGCATGCCGGTGGAAGGCCCGCCGCGCTGCACGTCGATGATCGTGAGCGGAATCTCGGCGAAGTAGGCCAGGCCGATGAACTCGGTCATCAGCGACACGCCAGGCCCTGAGGTGGCGGTGAATGCGCGCGCGCCGTTCCAGCCGGCGCCGGTGACGATGCCGACCGAGGCGATCTCGTCTTCGGCCTGGATGATCGCGAAGCGGTTCTCGCCGGTCTGCGGATCGACGCGGTACCTGCGGCAGTAGCGCTCGAACGCCTCGGCCAGCGACGACGACGGCGTGATCGGATACCACGCACAGACGGTGGCGCCGCCGTAGACGCAGCCGAGCGCGGCCGCCGCGTTACCTTCGATGAAGATGCGCTCGCCGACCAGATCGGCACGCTTCACCTTCAGCCCCATGGCCGGACTCTGGGGCGGCCGCAGATGATCGGTGGCGAAGCTGCGGCCGGCGTGCAGCGCACGCACGTTGCTTTCGAGCAGCCGCTCCTTGCCCTTGTACTGCTCGCCGAACAGGCTCTCGATCACCGCGGGGTCGACATCCATCAACACCGACAGCGCGCCCAGCACCATGATGTTCTTGAACAGCGTGCGCTGGCGCGGGTCTTCGTAGGTGGCGTTGCAGATCGCGGTCACCGGCATGCCGATGACGTTGATGTCGCTGCGAAACGCGCTTGCCGGCAGCGGTTTGGTGCTGTCGTAGAACAGATAACCGCCGGGCTCGACCTCGTCCACATCGGCTTCCCAGGTCTGCGGGTTCATCGCCACCGCCATGTCGATGCCGCCGCGCCGGCCCAGCCACCCGTGCCCGCTGACGCGCACTTCGTACCAGGTGGGCAGGCCCTGGATGTTGCTCGGGAAGATGTTGCGCGGGCTCACCGGCACGCCCATGCGCAGGATCGCCTTGGCGAACAACTCGTTGGCCGACGCCGAGCCCGAGCCGTTGACATTGGCGAACTTGACGACGAAGTCGTTGACTGCCTCGATGCGCTTCATACCGAGACCCTCGTGCGTTGCACCGCCGGGCTGCTGTCGCGGCACGCCGGGCCGGCCTTGGTGGGCTGGAGCAGGAACTTCTGCATGTCCCAGGCGCCGGTCGGGCAGCGCTCGGCACACAGGCCGCAGTGCAGGCAGACGTCTTCGTCCTTGACCATCACGTTGCCGGTTTTCAGCGGCGCACCGACGTACAGATCCTGCGTGGTGTTGGTCGCGGGCGCCATCAACCGCGCGCGCAAATCGACCTCGTCGCCGTTGCTGGTGAACGTGATGCAGTCCATCGGGCAGATGTCGACGCAGGCATCGCACTCGATGCACAGCTTGTCGGCGAACACCGTCTGCACGTCGCAGTTCAGGCAACGCCGCGCCTCCTTGAGCGCCGTTTCGAGGTCGAACCCGAGCTCCACCTCGACCTTGATGCTCTTCAACGCCTTCTCGGCCTTGGCCCACGGCACCTTGAAGCGCAGGTCGTCACTGGGTGCGTTGTCGTAGCTCCACTCGTGGATGCCCATCTTCTGGGACATCATGTTCACGAACGGTGCCGGGCGGCGCGTCACGTCCTCGCCGTGCAGTAGGCGATCGATCGACACCGCTGCCTCGTGGCCGTGGGCCACCGCGGTGATGATGTTCTTGGGCCCGAGCGCGGCATCGCCGCCGAAGAACACGTGCGGCAGCGAAGCCTGGAAGGTGACTTTGTCGAGCACCGGCAGGCCGGTGGCACCATCGAACGCGATGCCGCTGTCGCGCTCGATCCATGGGAACGCGTTTTCCTGGCCCACCGCCACCAGCACCTCGTCGCAGGTGAAGTCGATGTCGGGCTCGCCGGTGGGCACCAGGCTGCGCTTGCCCTTCGCGTCGTACACCGACTTGACGATCTGGAAGCGCATGCCCGTCAACTTGCCGTTGTCGTGCAGGAAGGCCAGCGGCACATGGCACGGCAGGATCGGGATGTCTTCATGCATCGCGTCTTCCTTCTCCCACGGCGAGGCTTTCATGTCTTCGAAGGTCGAGCGCACAATCACCTTGACGTCGTCGGCGCCCATGCGCCGCGCGGAGCGGCAGCAGTCCATTGCGGTGTTGCCGCCGCCGAGCACGATGACGCGTTTGCCAATGGCCGACACGTGGCCGAAGTACACCGACGCCAGCCAGTCGATGCCGATGTGGATCTTGGCCTTCGCTTCCTGGCGACCTGGGATGTCGAGTTCGCGCCCGCGCGGTGCGCCGCAGCCGACGAACACGGCGTCGAAGTTCTGCGCCAGCAGCGCCTTCATCGAGTCGATGCGCGCGCCGCCGCGATAGTCGACCCCGAGGCCGATCACGTAGCCGACCTCCTCGTCGATCACCTCTTCGGGCAGCCGAAAGCGTGGCACCTGCGTGCGCATGAAGCCGCCCGCCTTGGCATCGCCTTCGAAGATCGTCACCGTGTAGCCCTGCACGACCAGGTCTCGCGCCACGGTCAGTGATGCAGGGCCAGCGCCGACGCAGGCGATGCGCTTGCCGTTCTTCGGCGCCGGCCGCGGCAACATCGCGCGCACCTCGCCGTCTTTGAAGTCGGCCGCCACCCGCTTGAGCCGGCAGATGGCCACGGCCTCGGGCTTCACCGCATTCTTTTCTTCGACGCGGCCGCGCCGGCAGGCCGGCTCGCACGGCCGGTCGCAGGTGCGTCCAAGGATGCCGGGAAAGACATTGCTCTCCCAGTTCACCATGTAGGCGTCGTCGTAGCGGCCCTGCGCGATCAGACGGATGTATTCGGGGACGGGAGTGTGGGCTGGGCAAGCCCATTGGCAGTCGACGACCTTGTGGAAGTAGGTCGGGTCCGCCACGTCAGTGGGGTGCACTCAGGTTGTCTCCTGCGAGCCCGTCTCGGCGCGGGGCCACGATTCGCGGCCCCGCGTCGATCAGACCCGTGAAATCGGTAACGCGTCGAGTCTACGCCCGTTGCGTAAAGCAGGCTTGAGTGCCAGCCCGAATGGCCGATACCCCAACAGTCTGTTGTGAACTCGAGGCACGGTGACCTTCGGGCGATCACTTGTGTCCGGATTTCTCAGCGCCGGTGATTCGTTTCGACGAGCTTTCTGATGCCACGCCCGACCCTGCCAGCTCCTCTCCGATCGGCCGAACAAGCATCGGCGCATCCGCGCCATGCGCCGCTGCCCGCGCCGCAACCCCAGAGCCGTCCCATCGCCGCCGTCGTGGAGGCCGCGCTGGCCCAACCGAAGAACGCGCTGCAGATCGCATGTGACCTGCTGGAGCAACTGGGCGGGCAGCGTGGCTGGTCATGCGGCGGGCTGTGGCAGCCGTCGACGGCGACAGGAGACTGGCATTGCGAAGTCCAATGGCAAGCCGCCGACGCATTGCCCGTGGCAGCACCGCGCGCAGCGGCCGGCTCTGCCGAGGCCGCCGCGTTGCAGGCGCTGTGGTCGGCGCAAGCCACGGCGCAGGTCCTCGAGCTCCCTTCGCGGCCGTCCGCCGAGCGCAAGGCAGCGTCGCGGCGCGCCTGCGTTGACCGCGTGCTGCGCATGCCGCTGCGGGTGGCCGGCCGCGTGGTGGGCGTGCTCGAATGGCTGGGCAATCCGCGCGACGCGCAAGCCGATGAATTGCTGGCTCACGCCGATCTGCTGAGCCGCACGCTGGGCCTGCTGCTTGATCATCACCGCGCCACCATTGACCTCAACCAGTTCAGGCACATCGTCGATGCGTTGCCCGACATGGTGTACCTGGTCGACCGCGAGCAGATGCGCTTCGTCTACGCCAATGTCACGGCGTGCCGCAACGCGAACTACTCGTTCGAGGAGTACACGCGGCTGGGCCCGCACGACGTGATGCCCGTGCCGCGCCAGGAGATCGAACGATCCTACGACGCGCTGATCGCCGAGCCGGGCAAGACGACCATGATCGAAACCGTGGGCCTGGGCGCCGGCAACCGCAAGGCCTACATCGAAGTGCGCCGCAGCGCGATCCGTGTTGGCGAGCGCTGGATGATCCTGGCGATCTCACGCGACATCAGCGAGCGCAGGCTGGCCGAGCGCGTGTCGCAGCGCATGGCGCGCATGTTCAACTCGCTGGTGGCCACCAACGAGGCGCTGCTGCACGCCACCACGCGCGATGCGTTGTTCGAGTCGATCTGCGCGGCAGCCGTCGAAGGGGGCAACTTCCTGGCCGGTGCGCTGGTGCTGCCCGGTGGCGCCGACGGCATGGCGCAGGTGGTGGCGGCCTCCGGGCCGATGGCCGCCGAGCTGCGCAAGGCCCGCATTGCCACCGATCCGACCACGGCCGAGGGCCGCGGCCTGGTCGGCGAGGCCTTCCGCACGGCCCTGCCCGTCGTGGCGCATGACTTCCTGAACGACGAGCGCACGCGCCCCTGGCACGCGGTGGCGCGCGCGGCCAAGCTCGTCAGCGCCGCAGCAGTGCCGATCGTGCTCGAGGGCCAGGTGCTCGGGGTGCTGGTGTTCTATTCGGCCGACAAGCGCGGCCTCACCGACGAGGTGGTGGTGCTGCTGCAGCGCATGTCGGACAACATCGCGTTCGCGCTGAACACGCTCGACCACGAGGAAGATCGTGCGCGCAGCCACGATCGCATCAGCTACCTCGCCAACCACGATGCGCTGACGGGTCTGCCCAACCGGCTGATGTTCGGAGAACAGCTCGAATCGGCGCTGCTGCACGCGCAGCGCCACCAGCGCACGTGCGCGGTGCTGTTCATCGACCTCGACCGCTTCAAGTTGATCAACGACAGCCTCGGGCACGATGCCGGCGACGAGCTGTTGCAGGTGATGTCGCAGCGCCTGAAGGCTTGCCTGCGCGCCAGCGACATCGTGGCACGCCTGGGCGGCGACGAATTCGTGGTGCTGCTGCGCGAGGTGTCTGAAGTCCACCACATCGGCACGGTGGCGCGCAAGATCCTTGATGCGGCGCTAGAACCGATCGAGCTCAACGGCCAGGAGTGCCGCATCTCCGCTAGCGTGGGCGTCAGCGTGTACCCCAGCGACGCGCAGGACGCGGCCACGCTGATGAAGAACGCCGACATGGCGATGTACAGCGCCAAGGAAGAAGGCAAGAACAACTTTCAGTTCTTCTCCACCGAGATCCGCTCGCAGTCGATCGAGCGCCTGACGCTGGAGACCCGCTTGCGCCGCGCGCTGGAGCGCCAGGAGCTGCTGCTGCACTATCAGCCCAAGCTCGATGTCCGCAGCGGTGCCATCACCGGCGTCGAGGCGCTGCTGCGCTGGCAGAGCCCGGAATTCGGGATGATCGCGCCCGGCGAGTTCATCGGCCTGGCCGAGGAGACCGGCCTCATCGTGCCAATCGGACGCTGGGTGCTGCGCACCGCGTGCGCGCAGAACGCGGCATGGATCAAGGCCGGGCTACCCGCGATCAGCATGGCGGTCAACCTGTCGGCGCGCCAATTCGCCAACGATTCTCTGATCGACGACGTCGAGCTGGCGCTGCGCGAATCGGGCATGGCGGCGGGCCTGCTGGAGCTGGAGATCACCGAGGGCATGGTGATCACCAATCCGGAGCGCGCGCTGCGCGTGCTCAACAGCATCAAGGCGATGGGTGTGCGGCTGGCGATCGACGACTTCGGCACCGGGTACTCGTCGCTGGCGCAACTGAAGCACTTCCCGATCGACACGCTGAAGGTCGACCGCTCGTTCATCCGCGACATCCCCAACGACAGCGAGGATCGCGCGATCACCGAGGCGATCATCGCGATGGGCAAGTCGCTGGGCCTGAACGTGGTGGCTGAAGGCGTTGAAACCGTGCACCAGCTCGACTTCCTGCGCCACAAGGACTGCGACGAGATGCAGGGCTTCTACTTCAGCAAGCCGGTGGCGCCCGACGACCTGGCGCAGTTGCTGCGCCAGCACCAGGCCGCGCCTGCGGCGCCAGGCTCAGATCGCGACGACGCGCACGCCTGACTTCATGCCCGGGGCGAGCTTGCCCTTGCGGGCACGCTTGCCGGCATAGGCGGCCAGCGCCGTGCCGCGCAAGGTCTCCTCCCTGGGCTTGCCGCCGCGGCCGGTGCCGAGCACGGTGATCGCGCCGTGGCAGGTGGCCACCGACAACAATGGATCCTTGGCGTCCACAGCCATCAACGTCAGGCCGCGCCCGCCGTTGGATTGCAGCTTGACTTCGTCGAGCGGGAACACCAACAGATGGCCCGACAGCGACAGGCAAGCCAGTTGGTCGTGATCCGACGCCACAGCCACCGGCGGCAGCAGGTTGTCGCCCGGCTCCAGCGAGAGAAACGCCTTGCCGCCGCGCTGGCGGCTCTGCATGTCGGCAGCCAAGGCCCGCAGGCCGAAGCCGCCGGTGTTGGCCAACATCAGTGTGGTGTCGCCATGGCCGGCAAAGTAATGCGCGGCCTGCGTGTCGCTCTCGAGCTCGATCAATGAGGTGATCGGCTGGCCGTCGCCACGTCCGCCGGGCAGGCTCGACACCGCCACGCTGTAGACGCGTCCGTTGGAGCCGAACGCCAGCAGGGTGTCGACGCTGCGGCAGGCGAAGGTGCCGTACAGCCCGTCGCCGGCCTTGAACGCCAGCGTGTTGCCGTCGATTTCGTGGCCCAGCATGCGGCGCACCCAGCCCTTGAGGCTGACCACCACGGTGACCGGCTCGTCGACCACGCGGATCTCGGCCACCGCCTTCTTTTCAGCCTGGATCAGCGTGCGGCGCTCGTCGCC
The DNA here is from genome assembly GCA_963774185.1 of uncultured beta proteobacterium. Taxonomy (GTDB): domain Bacteria; phylum Pseudomonadota; class Gammaproteobacteria; order Burkholderiales; family Burkholderiaceae_C; genus JAEUPI01. Next base: position 130,752 of record CAVZEK010000032.1, on the reverse strand, counting down.
GTGCGTCTTGGCGTCGGCCTCGATCTCCTTGATCACCGTGCGCTTGAGCGCTGCGGGGCTGCCCAGGATGTCTTGCAGCTTGCTCTGGTCTTCGCGCAATTCCTTGAGCTCCTGCTCGATCTTGATGGCCTCGAGCCGTGCCAGCTGGCGCAGCCGCAGATCGAGGATGTCGTCGGCTTGGGCGGAGCTCAACTTGAACTTGCTGATCAGCGCGGGCTTGGGCTCGTCGCTCTTGCGGATGATGCGGATCACCTCGTCGATGTTCAGCAGCACCAGCTGCCGGCCCTCGAGGATGTGGATGCGATCGAGCACCTTCTGCAGCCGGTGCTGCGAGCGCCGCTGCACCGTGGCCTGGCGGAAAGCCACCCACTCCAGCAGCACCTGGCGCACGCCCTTCTGCGAGGGTTTGCCGTCGCGGCCCACCATCGTCAGGTTGATCGGCGCGCTGGTTTCGAGGCTTGTGTGCGCGAGCAGCGTGGCGGCGAGCTCCGCCGGCTCGATGGTGCGTGTCTTCGGCTCGAACACCAGGCGCACGGGTGCGTCCTTGCCCGACTCGTCGCGCACCGTGTCGAGCACCGCCAGCACCGTCTGCTTGAGCTGCACCTGCTCCTGCGTGAGCGCCTTCTTGCCGGCCTTGATCTTGGGGTTGGTCAGCTCTTCGATCTCTTCGAGCACTTTCTGCGCGCTGGTGTAGGGCGGCAACTCGGTGACCACCATCTGCCATTGGCCGCGCGCCAGGTCTTCGGTCTTCCAGCGCGCGCGCACCTTCAGCGATCCGCGCCCCACGGCGTAGGCGGCGCGGATGTCATCGTCGCCGCTGATGATCTGGCCGCCGCCGGGGTAGTCGGGCCCGGGCAGCAGCGCGAACAGCTCGTCGTCGCCGAGCTTGTCGTTGCGCAGCAGCGCCACCGCGGCGGCCGCCACCTCGCGCAGGTTGTGGCTGGGGCACTCGGTGGCCAGGCCCACCGCGATGCCCGACGCGCCGTTGAGCAGCACGAACGGCAGGCGCGCTGGCAGCAGCATCGGCTCGTCGGTCGAGCCGTCGTAGTTGGGCACGAAGTCGACCGTGCCCTCGTCGAGCTCGTCGAGCAGCAGGCGCGCGATCGGGGCCAGGCGCGCCTCGGTGTAGCGCATGGCCGCAGCGCCGTCGCCATCGCGGCTGCCGAAGTTGCCCTGGCCATCGACCAGCGGATACCGCTGCGAAAAGTTCTGCGCCATGCGCACCAGCGCGTCGTAGGCCGCGGTGTCGCTGTGTGGATGGAATTTGCCGAGCACGTCGCCCACCACGCGCGCGCTCTTCACCGGCTTGGGCGCGCCGCCGCTGCCGCTGAAGCTCAGCCCCATGCGGTGCATCGAGTACAGGATGCGCCGCTGCACCGGCTTGTTGCCGTCGCACACGTCGGGCAGTGCGCGCCCCTTGACCACCGACAGCGCGTATTCGAGGTAGGCGCGCTCGGCGTACTGGGCCAGCGAGATGGCCTCCGTGCCGTCCGACGGCGGCATCAGCGATAGTTGTTCTGGCATCTCGAAATCACTTTAGGTTCATCGTGGAAACCGCTCTCTCAGCTTGAGTTTCCAGAACTTACCGGTCGAAGTACGGGGGATCGCGTCGATCACCTCGTAGCGGTCGGGCAACTGCCACTTGGCGAAACCATGCTGCAACAGGTGTTCGCCCAGTTCAATGGGAGTCGCGCTGCGGCCGGGCTTGAACGCCACGCAGGCCAGCGGTCGCTCGCCCCATTTCTCGTGCGGGATCGCGATCACCGCCGCTTCGGCGACGGCCGGGTGCGCCATCAGCGCATTCTCGAGGTCGACCGACGAGATCCACTCGCCGCCCGACTTCACCAGGTCCTTGGTGCGGTCGGTGATGCGCAGGTAGCCCAGCGCGTCGAGCGTGGCCACGTCGCCGGTGCGCAGCCAACCGTCGTCCGTGAACTTGTCGGGCGGCGAGCCCACGCGGTGGTAGGCGCCGGTGATGAAGGGCCCGCGCACCTGCACCTCGCCCATCGTCTTGCCGTCCCACGGCGCGAGCGAGCCGTCGTCGGTGCGCAGTCGCAGCGACACCAGCGGTGCCACGATGCCGCCGGTGGCGGCGCGCCGGAAGTGCTCGTCCTCACCGGCATCGCGCAACTCGGTGCGCGGGTACACCACGGTGGCCAGCGGCGAGGTCTCGGTCATGCCCCAGCCTTGCTGAATCGTGATGCCCTGGCGTGCGAAGGCGCGAATCAACGACTCGGGCACCGCGGCGCCACCCACCAACGAGCGCATGCCTTTGGGCAACTTCCAGCGCGTCGAGCCTTCGGCCAGCGCGCGTTCGTAGGTCTGGATTAGGCTCAGCCAGATGGTGGGCACACCGAGCGATAGCGTCGGTGGCTCCAGCGTCATCAGGTCGAGCAAGTCGTCCGGATGCAGGTGCGGCCCGGGGAACACCATCTTGGCGCCCTGCATCACCACGCCGTACGGAATGCCCCAGCAGTTGGCGTGGAACATCGGCGTGGCGGGCATCACCACGTCGGTGTTGCGCAGGCCCCAGACGTCGGCGCCCATGGCCACCAGCGTGTGCAGCATCGTCGAACGGTGCGAATACACCACGCCCTTGGGCCGCCCGGTGGTGCCCGACGTGTAGCACATGGCCACCGGGTCGTTCTCGTCGTGCTCGACATAGTCGAAGTTCGTTGCGTCGGTGTCACCCAGCAATGCCTCGTAGTCGATGAATTGCGCATCGACCTTGGAGCCCCGGAAAACGGAAACACCATCACTTTCTCGAAGCGATGCAGGTGTGCGAACTGCCTGTACAGCGGCAGCAGAATGTCGTCGACGACCAGGAAGCGGTCTTGCGCGTCGGCCGCGATCCAGCCGAGTTCATCGGGCGACAGGCGCAGGTTCAGCGTATGCATCACGCCGCCCGCAGCCGGAATGCCGAAGTAGCACTCCAGGTGCGCATGGTGGTTCCAGCTCAGGTGGCCACGCGATCGCCGCGCTGCAAGCCGAGCTTTCGCAGCGCCGCGGCCAGCGCGCGCGTGCGCGCGGCGTACTCGCCATAGGTGTGGCGACGCAGCGATTTGTCAGGCAGTCGCGACACGATCTGGTTGCCCGCGAAGATCGTGCGTGCCCGCTCCAGCACGTCGTTCAACGACAGGCGGACGTTCATCATCGTGGCCTGCATCGTCTAGCCCCTTCTAAGGATGGACCTTCATCTGCTGTGCGCTGCGCGACTGGCGACGCTGCAGCAGCGCCCAGTACAGCTCGAGCACCTGGTGCACATGCGCGCGCGTCTCGTCGATCGCCGGCACCTCACCGCCGCTGCGACGCACCGCATCGTCGCCAGCGCTCCACGCTGCCAGCGCAAGATCGATACGCTGGTGGCGCTTCAGCAAGTCGGCCATCAGCCGCGTGCCGACGCCGATGTTGGTGCGCGGCTCGGCCAGCTGCTCGGCCACGCTGCGTCGGCTCTCACCCCGAGTCATCAACGGCGCGGCTGTCGCGGGCATGATCTGCATCAGCCCGACCGCGCCGCGCGGCGACACCGCGTGCTCGTTGAAGCCAGACTCCACCGCGATCAACGCATTGATCAGTTCGCTGTCCACCCCGCTGCGCGTGGCGGCCTCGCGCACCCAGGGCTGCACGCGCTTGACCTCGGGCGCGATCTCCAGCCACGTGAGGATGGCCGACGCGACGTGGTCTTGCCGGGCACCTTGACGACCGTCGGTGCCGACGCCCCGGATCGCCGATCACCAGGCCGTAGCGCGAATCGAGCTGCCGATCGGCGAAGTGCGCGACGCCGTCGCCGTCGACATAACCCCACAGCTCGGCGTGAACGAGCACTGCCGTGCTTCCGAGCAAGCCCGAGTGCGACCACGCGCGCTTCACGCCGGCTCCTTGCCGAGCGCCACCCGCGCGGCGTACTCGCGATCGAGCATGCTCATCACGATCAGCGAGTCGTAGCCCGCGACGCCGCCGGCGGCACCGTCGGGGCCCACGCCGTCAATCACGACGCGCACGCTCTCGCGCAGCCGGCCTTCCTCGACGAAACCTTCGCTCTGGTACAGCGCGAGTGCGCGCGTGTTGAGCTGCTTCACGTCGAGCCAGAAGCGGTGCGCGCGCAGGTCGCGAAACGCCATGCGCTTCAACTGCCGCACACATTCGCGCCCGAGGCCCTGCCCTTTGGGCTGCAGCACCACGCGCTTCAACTCCACGCTTCCATGGGGATTGCGGCAGCCTTGCAGGATCACGAAGCCCGCCGACTCGTAGCCCTGACCCGCTTCGACGATGAAATGCCGGAAGTCCGGAAAGCGCACGGCACCTTCGTGCTGCGTGCGCTCCCACGGCGTGATGAACGGCAGGTTGTGCGCGTCGGTTTCCACCGAGATCACGAAGTCGAGATCCGACAGCATGGTCGGCCGCAGGCGCAGCCGATCGCGAAGCTCATGGGGCTCAGACATCGAGCTCCACCGTGTCGGCCTTCAATTCCATCAACTCGCGCCGCGCCTGCGCCTCGCCCTTGCCCATCAGGCGGGTCAGCGACTGCGCCGTGGCGTCGGCGCCGAGGTCGCTGAACGCCACCTGCAGCAGGCGCCGCGTGTCGGGGTTCAGCGTGGTCTCCCACAACTGCTCGGCGCTCATCTCGCCCAGGCCCTTGAAGCGGCTGATGGTCCAGCTCGAGTCGCGTGCGCCTTCCTTGCGCAGCTTGTCGAGCGTGGCGGTGAGTTCACCCTCGTCGAGCGCATAGATCTTGGCCGCCGGCTTCTTGCCGCGCGCCGGTGCGTCCACGCGGTACAGCGGTGGCTTGGCCACGTGCACGTGGCCGCGTTCGATCAGCTTGGGAAAGTGGCGGAAGAACAAGGTCAGCAGCAGCACCTGAATGTGCGAGCCGTCGACGTCGGCATCCGACAGGATGCATACCTTGCCGTAGCGCAGGCCGCCGAAGTCGGGCTCGTCGTTTGGGCCGTGCGGGTCGATGCCCACCGCCACCGCGATGTCGTGGATCTCGGTGTTGGCGAACAGGCGGTCGCGCTCGACCTCCCACGCGTTGAGCACCTTGCCGCGCAGCGGCAGGATGGCTTGCGTCTCCTTGTCGCGGCCCGCCTTGGCCGAGCCTCCCGCGCTGTCGCCCTCGACCAGGAACAACTCGTTGAGCATCAGGTCGCGGCTCTCGCAGTCGGTGAGCTTGCCGGGCAGCACCGCGACGCCCGGAGCCCTTGCGCTTCTCGACCTTCTGGCTCGCGCGCTGGCGCGTCTGCGCCTGGCGGATCACCAGGTCGGCGAGCTTGCGGCCATGCTCGACATGCTGATTGAGCCACAGCTCGAACGCCGGGCGTACGTATTGCGACACCAGGCGCAGCGCGTCGCGACTGTTCAGCCGCTCCTTGATCTGGCCCTGGAACTGCGGGTCGAGCACCTTGGCGCTCAGCACGAAGCTGGCGCGCGCGAACACGTCTTCGGGCATCAGCTTCACGCCCTTGGGCAGCAGCGCGTGCAAGTCGACGAAGGCGCGCACCGCGGCGAACAAGCCTTCGCGCAAGCCGGCCTCATGGGTGCCGCCGGCCACCGTGGGAATCAGGTTGACGTAGCTCTCGCGCAGCGGCTGGCCGTCTTCGGTGAAGGCCACGCACCAGGCCGCGCCCTCGCCCTCGGCGACGTTTTCGGTCTCGGCCTCGGAGGCGAACTGCTCGCCTTCGAACAACGGGATCACCGGGTCGCCGGTGAGCGACTGCGTCAGGTAGTCGCGCAAGCCGCCCTTGAACAGCCAGGTCTGCGCTGTCGCCGCCTTTGTCGTAACTCGAGGCTGACCGTCACGCCCGGCATCAGCACCGCCTTGCTGCGCAGCAGGTGCATCAAGTCCTGGCGCGGCAAGCTCGCTGCTCTCGAAGTACTTGGGGTCGGGCCACACGCGCACCGTGGTGCCCTGCGCGCGGTCGTCGGCGCGGGCCTTGCGCTGGCGCAGCTTGTCGACCACGTCGCCGCCGGCGAACGCCATCGTCGCCACCTGGCCGTCGCGCACCACGGTGACCTCCAGCCGCTTGGCCAGCGCGTTGGTGACGCTGACGCCCACGCCGTGCAGGCCGCCCGAGAAGCTGTAGGCGCCGCCGGACCCCTTGTCGAACTTGCCGCCGGCGTGCAGGCGCGCGAACACGATCTCGAGCACCGGCACCTTCTCTTCGGGGTGCAGGCCGAATGGGATGCCGCGGCCGTCGTCGAGCACCGACACCGAGCCGTCACCGTGCACCGTGACGGCGATGCGCTTGCCGTGGCCGGCCAACGCCTCGTCGGCCGCGTTGTCGATCACCTCCTGGATCACGTGCAGCGGGTTGTCGGTGCGCGTGTACATGCCGGGCCGTTGCTTGACCGGCTCGAGCCCCTTGAGGACGCGGATCGACTCCTCGGCGTACTTGCCTTGCTTGGTTGCCATGGCGCGCGATTGTAGGTAGGGGTGCGGTCGTACCCCGGCTTGCGTGCCGCACAAGCGGCAGCTTTGGTGAGCGAACGTGTCGTCTTGCGCGAGACGCCCGCCGTCAGCGCCCGTAGCGTGCCATCGTCAAGCCGGCGAGATCGATTTCCGGTTTGCGCCCGGAGATCAAGTCGGCGATCACGCGGCCGGTGCCCGCGGCCATTGTCCAGCCGAGCGTGCCGTGGCCGGTGGCCAAGTACAAGTTGGTCAGCGGCGTAGGCCCGATGATCGGCGTGCCGTCGGGCGTCATCGGCCGCAGGCCGCACCAGAATTCGGCACGCGCCAGGTCACCCCCGCCGGGAAACAAATCGTTCACCACGTGAACCAGCGTGGCACGCCGCGCTTCGCGCAACGCCAGGCTGTAGCCGGCCAGCTCAGCCGTGCCGCCGACGCGGATGCGCTGACCCAGCCGCGTGACTGCGACCTTGTGGGTCTCGTCCATGATGGTCGACTCCGGGGCCCGCGCGGCATCGACGATCGGCAGCGTGATCGAGTAGCCCTTGACCGGATACACCGGAATGCGCAGCTTCAGCTGCGCCAGCATCAACGGCGTGTAGCTGCCCAGCGCCATCACCACCGCGTCGGCATTGAGCGTGCCGGCCGTGGTGCGCACGCCCGTGATGCGATCGCCGGCGCCGTCGAGTCCGAGGATCGTGGTGTCGAAGCGCAGCCGCACACCGCGCGCGGCGGCCATGCCCGCGAGGCGCTGCGTGAACAGATGGCAGTCACCGGTCTCGTCGCCGGGCAGGCGCAAGGCGCCGACGAACTTGTGTTGGGTGTCGCGCAGCCCCGGCTCGACGCGGACGAAGCCGGCGCGGTCGAGCAACTCGTATGGCACGCCGTACTCGCGCAGCACTGCGATGTCCTTGGTCGTGCCGTCGAGCTGCTTTTGGGTGCGAAACAGCTGCAGCGTGCCCTGCGTGCGTTCATCGTACGCGATGCCGGTCGCGGCACGCAGCGTCTTCAGGCAATCGCGGCTGTATTCGGCGATCGGCACCATGCGGCTCTTGTTGAGGGCATACGCTCGCGCCGTGCAGTTGGCGAGCATCATGGCGCCCCAGCGCCACATGGCCGGGTCGAGCAGCGGCCAGATCACCAGCGGGCTGTGCTGCATCAGCATCCAGTGGATCGCCTTGACCGGCACCCCCGGCCCAGCCCACGGCGCCGAATAACCCGGTGACACCTCGCCCGCGTTGGCGAAGCTGGTCTCCATCGCGGCGGCAGCGCGGCGCTCGACGAGTTCGACCTCATGGTCGGCCTCGGCCAGGTAGTACGCCACCGAGACGCCAATCACGCCGCCGCCGAGAACGAGTACCCGCATCGCCTGTTCTTCCTGTTCGCGCCCTCTCTCGCGCGTGCCCAACTGTACCGATGGTCGATGTGTCGCACCGCGCTCGTGCTTTCGGCTAGATTGCCCGTATGCGTGCTCCAACCCACGAACGTGCCTGACACGCCGTCGCCCTGGATCGTGCGCTGGGCCGGCGCCATCGCGCCGCTTGGCACCGTGCTCGACTTGGCTTGCGGCCCAGGGCGTCATGTGCGCTACCTCGCGGCGAGCGGTCTGCGCGTGACCGCAGTCGACCGTGACCGCGACGCACTCGCGGGCTTGCAAGCGGTGGCCGCCGAGTTGGTCGAGGCCGATCTCGAAAATGGCCCGTGGCCGTTGCCCGGGCGGCGCTTCGATGCGGTGGTCGTCACCAACTATCTGTGGCGCGCGTTGATGCCGGCCATCGTGGACAGCGTGGCCGAGGGCGGCTTGTTGCTCTACGAAACCTTTGCGCTCGGGCAAGAGAAGATTGGCCGTCCGGCGAATCCGGAATTTCTGTTGCGCCCCAGGGAACTGCTCAGCGCCGCACAGGGTCTGCACGTGATCGCGTACGAAGATGGCATGGCACGGTCACCGCAGCGGCGCTTGCAGCGGCTTGCCGCCTGGCGCCCCAGCGCGGCCGATGCGGTGCCGCCGTCGCTTTAGCTCGCCGCCGCAGGCCCTAGAATTGCAACCTGGAGCTGAGATCCACCATGAAACCCATCGTAGGCAGCATCGTCGCCCTGGTGACGCCGATGCTCGACAACGGAGACATCGACTACGCCGGCCTGCGGCGCCTGATCGACTGGCACATCGCCGAGGGCACCGATTGCGTCGGCGTGGTGGGCACCACCGGCGAATCGCCCACCGTCACGGTCGAAGAGCACTGCGAGATCATCCGCGTCGCCGTCGAACATGCCCGCGGGCGTGTGCCGATCATGGCGGGCGCCGGCGGCAACTCGACGCACGAAGCGATCGAGTTGTCGCGCTACGCCAAGAAGGTGGGTGCCGATTGCACGCTGCAAGTCGTGCCCTACTACAACCGGCCGTCGCAGGAAGGCATCTACCGGCACTTTCGCGCCATCGCCGAGGCGGTGGATATTCCGATGGTGCTGTACAACGTGCCCGGCCGCACGGTGGCCGACATGCAGCACGACACGGTGCTCAGGCTGGCGCAGGTCGACCGCATCGTCGGCATCAAAGAGGCCACCGGCAACATCGAGCGTGCGGCCTGGTTGATCAAGCAGGCGCCGGCCGGCTTCTCGATCTACTCAGGCGACGACGGTACCGCGGTGGCCTTGATGCTGCTCGGCGGCCACGGCAACGTGAGCGTCACCGCCAACGTCGCGCCGCGGCTGATGCACGAGTTGTGCCTGGCCGCCGTCGAGGGGCAGGCGCGCCGGGCCGCCGAGATTCAATTGAAGTTGCTGCCGGTGCACCGGCAGTTGTTCTGCGAACCGAGCCCCGCGCCCACCAAGTGGGCGATGTCGCGCCTGGGCCTGTGCGGCGCCGCGCTGCGGCTGCCGATGGTCCCGCTGTCTGCCGCCGGCCAGGCGCAGGTGGAGCAGGCTCTGCGTGAGGCCGGCCTGGTTTGACGACGCCGGGCACGGCGTGGCGGCGCACTGCGATGCGCCCGGTGTTTCTGGAGACCCCTTCGTGAGTGTTCGTTCTGCTGTGAGGCGCTGGGCTGTGTTCGGCTGCGTGGCCATCGTCGTCGCCGCCTGCTCGAGCTTTGAATCGTTCGTTTCCGGCGACAAGATCGACTACAAAAGCCAGGCGAACAAGACCGCCCCGCTAGAGGTTCCGCCGGACCTGAGCCAACTCACGCGCGATACGCGCTACCTGCCGCAGGGCGGCGTGGTCAGCGCCAGCGGGGTGCAGAGCAATAGCGTGGCCGCCGCGGCCAGCGCACCGGTGATAGCGCCGAGCTCGATCGGCGAGATGCGGATCGAGCGCGACGGCAACCAGCGCTGGTTGGTCACGGCGAGCCCGCCCGAGCAGTTGTGGCCGCAGTTGCGCCTTTTCTGGACCGAGGCCGGCTTCAATCTGGCGACGGACGACCCGCAAGCCGCCGTGATGGAGACCGACTGGGCCGAGAACCGCGCCAAGATTCCGATCGATGGCATTCGAAAGCTGTTTGGCGGCGTCCTCGAGCAGTTTTACGGCACCGGCGAACGGGATCGTTTCCGCACCCGGGTGGAGCGAACACCCACCGGCAGCGAGGTGTACATCAGCCATCGCGGCATGGAGGAGTACATGTCGGGCGATACCAAGGACATTCCAGTGTGGCGCAATCGGCCGAACGATCCTCAGCTCGAGGCGACGATGTTGGTGCGCCTGATGGCGAAGTTGGGCAGCAAGGGCGACGCGGCGCGCAGCCAGGTTGCCGCCGCGCAAGCCGCCGCCGCAGGACGGGCACGCGTGATGAACGGCGAGCCCGGGGCCACACTGGAGTTCGATGAAAGCTTCGACCGCGCGTGGCGGCGCGTCGGCCTGGCGCTCGACCGCAGCGGCTTCACGGTTGAAGACCGCGATCGTGCGGGCGGGCTGTACTTCGTGCGTTATGTCGATCCCAAGTACGCTGGCCGCGAGGAGCCCAACTTCCTCACCAAGCTGTTCACCTCCGACAAGGACGCCGGCAAGCCGCAACGCTACCGCATTGCGGTCAAACGCGCGGGCGAGAAGACCCAGGTCGCGGTGCAGTCCTCGCAGGGGGCGCCTGAGAACAGCGAGACCGGCCAACGCATCGTGGCGCTGCTGGTCGAAGAGTTGAAGTAGGGCAGCAACTCGCCGGGCGTGTTCCCGGCGAACGAGTCGCTCCACAACGAACAAGCCGCCCGCAGGCGGCTTGTTCAGCTTGAGCAGCGCCGCGCTTACTTCTTCATCGCGGAGGCGGCGGCATCAGCAGCCTTGGCGGCCGCATCCGCCGCATTGGCCGCAGCGCCTGCGGCGGCAGAGGCTGCCGCGTCGGAACTGGTGGTAGTGGCTGGCGCGGCCTCGGAGGCGGCAGGGGCGACAGCCGACGCAGCGGCCGCAACAGGTGCGGCGGCGGGTTCGGTCTTGCCGCAGGCGGCCAGTGCGGCGGCAGCGACCAAAAATGCCAATAGAAGCGACTTGTTCATGCTTGTCCTCAATCGAAGGGGATGGAACCGGTTTGTTGGATGGATCTCACCGACACGTGATGCGGTGCGCGCCAGGGCATGTGCTCCGGATACACATTGCCCGGCGAGGCGGTATCCAGCCTGCGATTATATTCGCCGGCCCTTTGCTTTTTAGAGTCCCAGCACAGTCACCGGCCAGGCCGGTTCGCAGCGTTGCATGAGCGCATCAATGCGCTCGCGCTGCAGGACCCAAGCGCGTCGTTCGGACGTCCGGCGTGCCTGCCAGCGTTCGCGGTCCAGCAGTTCCAAGCAGCCGGCGTCCAACAACAGCAGCGAAGGCACGTCTGACGGCTCGAGATCGACTGGCGTCATGCACTGCACGGCGTGCGAGAAGGGCTTGCGCCAAGCGGCGAATCGCGGCTGTCCGCGCTCGATGACGTCAAAGCGCGAGCCCACCAGGCGCAGGCAGCGGCCGGGCAGTTGTATCCACCGCGTCAGCGCGTCGACGACCGCGGCATCGTCGAGTGGCCAGACAGAGAAGTCGACATCGACCAACGTGATGTCCCGGCCCGATGTCTTGTCCAGCGTCGATAGCAACCCGTGCGCCAAGGCGATGAACTCGCCGCGCGACGCCGCGCTGGTTCGTTGGTCTGCCTCATCGTTCATGGATCCACCCCGACGACAACCACTGTTGCACGATCTCTCGCGCCGCCTTGCTCAAACGGCGCACGTCGACGGCCGGCAACGCACGCGCGTCGGCCAACCTGCGCAGGCATTGTGCGTCGCGCCCTGCGGCGAGCACGGACTCGCCGTTGATGTAGACGTGATGTGCGTCATACAGCATGCGGGTGCGGCGGCTCAGCTCGAGCGCGCGCTTGCCGAGCACCCGCGATTGCGGGCCCGGCTCGAACCACACGCGCGCCTTCGGCTCGCTCAGCCATTGCCCAAGCGCGCGCCGCAGCGCCTGCGGATCGCGCGTCGCACGCTGCCACGCTGCACGCGCAAAGGCCGCCATCGTTGAAGGAATGCGCCCGGGTGTCGCGGTGGCTGCGCTCGTGCGATCGCTGTACAAAGCGCGGTTTGCATGCGCACCGCCTGCGGCGTCGGCCACCCCGAGCATCAACGCGTGCGCCAGTTCATCGGCCCGTGGCGAGCGAAAGCCCACCGAGGCCGTCATGCACTGGCCGACGGCCACGCCGTCATGGCCCCACCCCGGTGGCAGATACAGCATGTCGCCAGGCTCGAGCAGGCATTCTTGGCTGGGCACGAAGCGGCGCAGCAGCTTCAACGGAGCGCCCTCGACCTCCCGATCGTCGGCCACGCGGCCGATTCGCCAGCGCCTGCAGCCTTGCAACTGCAGCAGAAACACATCGTAGGCGTCGACATGCGGCCCCACCCCCCCGCCGTCGCTGGCATACGAGATCATCAGGTCGTCCAGCCGCGCATCGGGCACGAATCGAAACGGCCGCAGCATTTGATGCGCCGCGTCGACAAACAGGTCGACGCCTTGCACCAGCAGCGTCCAGCCCGCCTGCCGCAATGGCGGCAGGCTGCGCCGCGCCAGCGGCCCGTGGCGCACGGTCCAGCGCGCGCCAGTGCGAGTGACCAACCGCGACTCGACGTCGGCGTCGGCCGCCAGCGCGAACAACTGCGAGCGCGTCAGCGGCGGGCTCAATTGTGGCCACGCCGCACGCACCAACAAAGGCTTGGATTGCCAGTGCCGGCGCATGAACTGCGCGGGCGACAGGCCTGCGAGCAGCCGTGTGGGTGCATGCAAATCCACGCTGCATTGTCGCCGGGCGTGATGTGGCGTCGCGGGCCCGCTGTGCGATCATGGTTCGATGCAGATCGTCGCACCGTGTGTCGTCACGCTGACCTGGGTCCTGCACGATGCGCAGGGCCAGCCGATCGACGAACTGACAGATCCGGTGGAGTTCTTCTTCGGTGGCGACGACCTGCTGGCCAAGGTGGAAGAGGCGCTGGCAGGGCAGGAAGAAGGATTCGAGGCCACGCTGCACCTGGAGCCCGAGCATGCATTCGGCGACTACGACGCTGACAAGGTGTGTTTCGAAGATCGCGCGCTGTTTCCGCCTGACCTGAGCGAAGGCATGCAGCTCGAGGGCCTGCCCGCGGGCGCTCGCACGCACGGCATGACCGATGACACCGTGTACACCGTCACCGAGATCTATCCGTCGCACGTGGTGCTCGACGGCAACCACCCTCTGGCCGGCATCGCACTGCAGCTGCACCTGAAGGTGCACGACGTGCGCGACGCCAGTGCAGCCGAGACCGAGCAACGCAGCGTCGCGGGGGATCTGTTCTCGGTGGCCGACGCAGAGCCGGGCTCAGGGACGCTGCACTAGCGTCGGTTCACAGCGCGCCGGTGGAGCCGAAGCCGCCGGCGCCGCGCGCGCTCTGCGTCGAACGACTCGACGCGGCGAAACTTGCGCCTGCACCACCGGCACGATGACCATCTGCGCGATGCGCTCCATCGGCTGCACGGTGTAGACCGCGACGCCGCGGTTCCAGCAGCTCACCATCAGCGGCCCTTGGTAGTCGCTGTCGATCAAGCCCACCAAGTTGCCGAGCACGATGCCGTGCTTGTGGCCGAGGCCCGAGCGCGGCAACAGCATCGCCGCCAAAGCCTGGATCGCCGATGTGAATCGCCAGGCCGGTGGGAATCAACGCCGCCTGCCCCGGTTCGAGCACGATCGGTGCGTCGATGCAGGCCCGCAGGTCCAGGCCCGCGCTGCCCGCCGTGGCGTAGGCCGGCAGGTGGCCAGCCACACGCTGGTCGAGCACCCGCACGTCGATCACGGTCAAGGGCGTGCGCCTCCAGTCGGGTCGAGATCTCGCGCACCAGCTCGCGCGCCAGGCTCAGTTTGTCGGCACTCGGCAGCTGGCGCTCGCCGTGGGCGTCGACCAGCAGCAGCGAGTTGTCGTCGCGGCCGAAGGTCGCCGGGCCGATGTTGCCGACGATCAGCGGCACGTTCTTGCGCTTGAGCTTCTCGCGCGCATTGACCGCCAGGTCGTTGGTCTCGGCGGCAAAGCCCACGCAATACGGGCGCTGGGGCAAGCGCGCCACCGCGGCCAGGATGTCGGGGTTCTCGGCCAGTTCGAGCGCCGGCGCGGTGTGCGTGCCGTCCTTCTTGATCTTGCGCTGCGCGTAGCTCGCCGGCCGCCAATCGGCCACCGCGGCCGTGGCGACGAACACGTGTTGCATCGACGCCAGCGGCAGCACGGTATCGTGCATCTGCTGCGCGCTGGCGACGTCGATGCGCCGCACGTGGCGCGGTGTGGCCAGCTGCACCGGGCCGGACACCAACGTGACGTCGGCGCCGGCCTCTTGCGCGGCGCGCGCAATTGCGAAGCCCATCTTGCCGCTGGACAGGTTGGTGATGCCGCGCACCGGATCGATGGCCTCGAAGGTCGGGCCGGCTGTCACCATCACGCGGCGGCCCGCCAGCAGCTTGGGCTGCAGCGACGCGATCACTTCGTCGCACAACTCGCCGGCCTCGAGCATGCGGCCGTCGCCGACCTCGCCGCAGGCCTGGTCGCCGCTCGCCGGACCCAGCACCAGCGCGCCATCGGCGAGGATGCGAGCGACGTTGCGCTGCGTGGCCGGGTGGGCCCACATCTCGCGGTTCATGGCCGGCGCCACCAGCAGCGGACAGCGCTCGATCGGCCGCGCCAGGCAGGCCAGGCTCAGCAGATCGTCGGCGTGCCCGTGGGCGAGCTTGGCGATGAAGTCGGCCGACGCAGGCGCCACGATCAGCGCATCGGCAGCGCGCGTGAGGCCGATGTGCGCCATGGCGTTGGGCTCGCGCGTGTCCCACTGGCTGGTGAACACCGGGCGCCCGCTCAGCGCCTGCAGCGTGACCGCCGTGATGAACGCTTCGGCCGCCTGCGTCATCACCACCTGCACGGTGGCGCCGGCTTTGACCAACTCGCGGGTCAGTTCGGCGGCCTTATAGCAGGCGATGCCGCCGCTCAAACCGAGCACGACATGGCGACCGCCGAGCTGCAGCGCTTCAGACATGGCGCGCAATGTAGCAGCGTGAGATGGCGTCGCGGTGTCAGCGCGCGGCACCGTGGCACTTCTTGAATTTCAAGCCGCTGCCGCAATGGCACGGATCGTTGCGGCCGGGTTGCGCCTCGACACGCCGCGTCGATGGCTTCGGCGCGTGATCCACCCAATACAGGCGCAGGTGCTGCGCGGCCAGGCAGGCGGCGTCGATCTGCGCGTCGCGCTCGGGAGTTGCCGACGCACTGGCGCGCGATGCCGGCGCCTGCAGATCCCGAATGCATTGCATTGCGCCGTGAAAGCGCTGCCCATCGTCGGCATCGAGGGGCGGCGCGACCCAGTCCCCCGCGAAGTGCTCGACGGCAGCCATGAAGCCGCGCGACCAGGCCACACCGGGGCGCAACTCATCGGCAGCCTGTTCGGCATTGCCGAGCCCCTGCGTCACGAAGGCCTCGCGGTCGGCGTCTTCGTAGGCCACGATCCACGGCGCGAGGTAAACATTGTTGGGGTCGTCGACCAGCGCCTCGGCGTCGAGTTGCTGCGCCAGCTCGCTCCAACGCGACGACAGTGCACGCTGCGCCTGGCGCGCATCGAGCGGGTCGGCGAACACGCGCGCGAACGCATCGCCCAGCATTGCGGGCAACCATTGATCGAGGGCAATCGCGCGTGGCCCGGCCAACACGCCGGTGAGAAAGCCGTCGATCCATTCGGGCGAGACACGGCCGTCGAACCCTGCGAGCCGCCAGCACACCCGTTCGTAGTCGCTATCCACCGCCTCCGCTGCGGCAGCCTCCACATTCATCGGTCTTTGGTCTTTCGCGTTGGTTGTCTACTTGAACGACGGGTCAGCTTCGCATCGAACCGGACGTCAGCAGGTCATGCACCCATTGGCGCGCCTCGTCACCGGTCCAATCCACCGCACCGACGATCTGGTGCCGAGGGCGGCCGCTGCGATCGATCATCACCGTGGTCGGAAACACGCGCGGCGTCCACGCCTTGGTGACCGACCCGTCACGATCGAGCAGCACGGGCAGCCCCAATGGTACGCGCTCGAGGAAGCGCCGGATGCCGGGCTCGGTCTCCTGGTAGTTGACCGTCAGCACGACCATCGGGTCAGCGCGATGCTGTTTGGCCAACGCCTCGAGCGAAGGCATCTCCTCGCGACACGGTTCGCACCAGGTGGCCCAGAAGTTGAGCAACACAGCCCGGCCTTGCAGCGCCGGCAGATCCCAGGTGCGACCGTCGAGGTCGGTGAGCGACAGCGGCGGTGTCGGACGCGCCGCCACCCACGGCCGCAGTTGGTGCGCATGCGCACCAGCCACGAAGCCCAGCATGGCGCACATCAGCGCACGGCGGTCGAACGATTGAATGGATCGCATGCGCAACCTGCAGGCGCGCACTGTACGCCAAGGGCAGCGGCCCCGTGATCAATGGGTCAAAGGCCCGCCTTGCTGGGCGCTGGTGGTGCGCACGCGCTGGATTGTGATGTCGGCCTACAGCCGCTCGGCGACCCAACCGCGCACCGAGGCCAACGCCTGCGGCAGCTTGGTGGCATCGGTGCCGCCGGCCATCGCCAGATCGGCCTTGCCGCCACCCTTGCCGCCGACCTGCTGCGCAACAAAGTTGACCAACTCGCCGGCCTTCAGGCGCGCCAGGCTGTCCTTGGTGACACCGGCGGCGAGTTGCACCTTGCCGCCATCGACAACGGCCAGCACGATGGCGGCGCTCTTGAGCTTGTCTTTGAGCTTGTCCATCGTCTCGCGCAGGGTCTTCGCATCGGCGCCCTGCAGCGTGGCGGCCAGCACCTTGAGCCCCTTGACGTCGATGGCTTGCGCGAGCAACTCGTCGCCTTGCGCGGACGCTAGCCTGCCCTTCAGTGCCGCGAGCTCCTTTTCCAGACCGCGCACCTGGTCGAGCACCGCGCCGACTCGGCCCTGCAACTCGGCTGGCGTGACCCTCAACGTGCCGGCCACCTGCGACACGGTGGACTCCAGCCGCTGCAGATAGGCCAGCGCGTTGTCGCCAGTCACCGCCTCGACGCGGCGCACGCCGGCAGCCACACCACCTTCGGACACGATCTTGAACAGTCCGATGTCACCGGTGCGCTGCACGTGCGTGCCGCCGCACAGCTCGCGGCTCGAACCGATGTCGAGCACGCGCACTTCAGACCCGTACTTCTCGCCGAACAGCATCATCGCGCCGAGCTTTTGCGCATCGTCCATGCTCATCACGCGCGCCTGCGTCGCGACGTTGGCGAGGATTTCGGCATTGACCAGCGCTTCGACCTTGCGGATCTGCTCGTCGGTCAGCGGCGCGTTGTGCGCGAAGTCGAAGCGTGTGTGCCCGGCATCGACCAGCGAGCCTTTTTGCTGCACGTGGCTGCCCAGCACCTCGCGCAGTGCCTTGTGCATCAGGTGCGTGACGCTGTGGTTGCGCTGCGTCCTGATGCGTTTGTCGGCGTCGACGCGCGCGTTGAGCGTGTCGCCGACCGCGATCGCGCCCTCCGCCACGTGCACCTGGTGGCCGAACACGTCGGCCTGGATCTTGGTGGTGTCCTCGACCACCGCGCGCGACGTGGCGTTGCGCAGCTCGCCGGTGTCGCCCACCTGGCCGCCGCTCTCGGCATAGAACGGCGTGTGATCGAGCACCACCACCGCATCGTCGCCGGCCTTGACGCTCTTGACCGGTGCGCCGTCGATGTACAGCGCGGTGACCTTGGCGCCATCATGCGCCAGCTCGTCGTAGCCGTGGAATGCGGTAGGCGTACCGCTGTAGGCCAGACCAGCGGCCATCTTGAACTTGGCCGCGGCGCGCGCCTGTTCGCGCTGCCGGTTCATCGCGGCGTTGAAGCCCGCCTCGTCGACTGTGACGCCGCGCTCGCGGCACACGTCGGCCGTGAGGTCCAGCGGAAAGCCGTAGGTGTCGTGCAGCTTGAATGCGGTGTCGCCATCGATCTGTCTTGCACCACCGGCAAGAGCCGCCTCGAGGATCTCCATGCCATTGGCAATGGTCTGGAAGAAGCGTTCCTCTTCGATCCTGAGCACTTCGGTGACACGCCCCGCCTCGCGGCGCAGCTCTGGGTATGCGTCACCCATCACGGCCGCCAGCGGTGCCACCAGCTTGTGGAAGAACGGCTTTCTCGCACCGAGCTTGTAGCCATGGCGGATCGCGCGCCGCGCGATGCGGCGCAGCACGTAGCCGCGCCCTTCGTTGCCGGGGATCACACCGTCGGTGACCGTGAACGCGCAGGCGCGGATGTGGTCGGCGATCACCTTCAGCGACGGCGTCTGCAGATCGGCGATCGGCGCGCCACCGGATGCGATTACCGCATCACGAGTGGCCGCCAGCAGCTTGGCGAACAAATCGATCTCGTAGTTCGAGTGCACGTGCTGCAGCACCGCGGTCAGCCGCTCGAGCCCCATGCCGGTGTCGACGCTCGGCTTGGGCAGCCTGTGCATCACGCCGTCTTCGGTGCGGTTGAACTGCATGAAGACGTTGTTCCAGATCTCGATGTAGCGGTCACCTTCCTGCTCGGCGCTGCCGGGCGGGCCGCCGGCGACGTCGGGGCCGTGGTCGTAGAAGATCTCGCTGCACGGCCCGCAGGGGCCGGTGTCGCCCATCATCCAGAAGTTGTCGGACTGGTAGCGCGCGCCCTTGTTGTCGCCGATGCGCACCACCCGCTCGCTCGGCAGGCCGATTTCCTTGACCCAGATGTCGTAGGCCTCGTCGTCCTCGGCGTACACGGTGGCCCACAGCTTGTCGGCCGGCAGCTTGAAGTGCACGGTCAACAGCTCCCACGCATACTTCAGTGCGTCGCGCTTGAAGTAGTCGCCGAAGCTGAAGTTGCCCAGCATCTCGAAGAACGTGTGATGCCGCGCCGTGTAGCCCACGTTCTCGAGGTCGTTGTGCTTGCCACCGGCGCGGATGCATTTCTGCGCGGTAGCCGCGCGCGTGTAGGGGCGCTTGTCGAAGCCCAGGAAAACGTCCTTGAACTGATTCATGCCGGCGTTGGTGAACAGCAGCGTCGGGTCGTCGCCCGGCACCACTGGCGAGCTGGCCACCACCTGGTGGCCCTTGGACTCGAAAAACGACAAGAACTTGGAGCGGATCTCGGCTGCTTTCATGCGCGGCTTCTCTGTGGGGCCCGCGATTTTAGGCGGCGCGCACGAGGTGGTTGCCGCCTTCGAGGGGCAGCGGCGCAGAATTCGGGTCGAAACAGCCGCGGGTTCTTGCGGTCGCACCGCGCGCGTCCAGCCGATGCCGGCGGCTGCGCAGGCTGCCTTTCGCGCAGTGGCAGACGACTCGCCCGGGGGTGGCCGGGCCAAGCCCGCAACACCCCCGCCGCCTCGTGGAATTCGGGGACGTTATTTTGTCTCGGTCGTAACATCCGACAGCGCTTGAATTGTCGACCGCCGTCTCGCGCGCGACTTAGCATGGCCGACCGTGGCCTTGAAGGCGGCGCTGTGAGTTGCCGACGACCATGAAACTCCTCCACCGAGTCCATCCCAAGCCGTGCAGACAGATCGTTGCGGCGGTCTTTGCTGCACTGGCGGCCGTGATGGCCCCGGCCGCCCAGGCGTGGGAGCCCAGCGCACCGGTGGAGCTGGTGGTGCCCGCGGGCACCGGCGGCGGCGCCGACCAGATGGCGCGCTTCATTCAGGAGATGGTGCGCAAGCACGGCCTGATGGCGCAGCCGCTCAACGTGGTCAACAAGTCGGGCAATTCGGGCGCCGAGGGCCTGCTCGACGTCAAGGCCGCGCAGGGCAACCCGCACAAGCTGATCATCACGCTGTCCAACCTGTTCACCACGCCGTTGGCCACCGGCACCAAGTTCGTTTGGAACGACATCACTCCGGTGCAGATGCTGGCGCTTGACCAGTTCGTGTTGTGGGTCAACGCCAAGTCGCCGTATCGGTCGCCCAAAGACGTGCTGGACGCGCTACGCACGTTGCCACCCGGGACGCTCAAGCTCGGCGGCACCGGCAGCAAGCAGGAAGACCAGCTGATCAGCGTCCTGCTCGAAACCGCGGCCGGCGCGCACATCAGCTACGTGCCGCTCAAGGGAGGTGGCGATGTCGCCGCCAAACTGGCCGCCGGCGAGGTGGACCTCACGGTGAACAACCCCATCGAGGCCGAGAAGCTGTGGCGCGAAGGCAAGGTGCGGCCGCTGTGCGTGTTCGACGGCGGCAAGCTCGACTACTACGAGAAGATCACGGCCGACGCCAGCTGGAACGACCTGCCGACCTGCATGTCGGCGGGCATCCCGGTGCAGTACCTGATGATGCGCGGCATCTTCATGTCGCCGGGCGCCACGCCCGACCAGGTGGCCTACTACGTGCAGCTGCTCGACAAGGTGCGCGCGCTGCCGGAGTGGAAGACCTTCATGGCCCAGGGCGCGTACAAGACGACGACGATGAACGGCCCCGCGTTCGTCGAGTGGCTCGAGCGCGCGCAGAACTTCCACAAGGTGCTGATGCGCGAGGCCAGGCTGATGGCACCGAGCGCGAGCACCGTGGTGATGACGACCACGCCGCCCGCTGGCGTCAAGAAGTGAGGCGGCCCTGAGCCGGCGCCTGCGCGATCTGCGCAGGTGCGGGCGCGATATAGGATGATTCCACCTTTCCGGTGTGGGACACCGGAACTCTTGCAGGGAACATCCGATGGTCCAGCGCCGCCAGATTCAGTTGGGAAGACCCGCTGCTGCTCGATGAGCAGCTCGCCGACGACGAACGCCAGGTGCGCGACGCTGCGCGCGAGTACTGCCAGGGGCGGCTTGCACCACGCGTGCTCGAGGCGTTTCGCCACGAGAAGACCGACGTGGCGATCTTTCGCGAGATGGGGTCGCTCGGCATGCTGGGGCCGACCATTCCCGAGGACTACGGCGGCGCCGGCCTGAACTACGTGTGCTATGGCCTGGTGGCGCGCGAGGTCGAGCGCATCGACTCGGGCTACCGCTCGATGATGAGCGTGCAGAGCTCGCTGGTGATGGTGCCGATCCACGAGTTCGGCACCGAGGCTCAGAAGCGCAAGTACCTGCCCAAGCTGGCCAGCGGCGAATGGATCGGCTGCTTCGGCCTCACCGAGCCCAACCACGGCTCCGACCCCGGCAGCATGGTCACGCGCGCGAAAAAGGTGCCGGGCGGCTACTCGTTGAGCGGCGCCAAGATGTGGATCACCAACTCGCCGATCGCCGACGTGTTCGTGATCTGGGCCAAGGACGACGGCGGTCAGATCCGCGGCTTCATCCTCGACAAGGGCGCCAAGGGCCTTTCCGCGCCGGCGATCCACAGCAAGATCGGCCTGCGCGCCAGCATCACCGGCGAGGTGGTGATGGACGAGGTGTTCTGCCCCGAGGAGAACGCCTTCCCCGAGGTGCGTGGCCTCAAGGGCCCGTTCACCTGCCTGAACAGTGCGCGCTACGGCATCGCCTGGGGCGCGCTCGGTGCGGCCGAGGACTGCATGCAACGCGCGCGCCAGTACGTGCTCGACCGCAAGCAGTTCGGCCGCCCGCTGGCCGCCAATCAGCTGGTGCAGAAGAAACTGGCCGACATGCTGACCGACATCACGCTCGGGCTGCAGGGCTGCCTGCGCCTGGGTCGTCTGAAGGACGAAGGCAAGGCTGCCGTCGAGACCACCAGCATCCTCAAGCGCAACAGCTGCGGCAAGGCGCTCGACATCGCGCGCGTGGCGCGCGACATGATGGGCGGCAACGGCATCAGCGATGAGTTCGGCGTGGCGCGCCACCTGGTCAACCTCGAGGTGGTCAACACCTACGAGGGCACGCACGACATCCACGCGCTGATCCTCGGGCGCGCGATCACCGGCATCCAGGCCTTCACCGCATGACCGGACAGGCGCTCGACGCGTGGCGGGCCGAGCGCCGGGCCGCTTCCCAGCCGGCCCGCGTCGCCGGGGGACCGAGCCGACGTACCCGTCGACGAGGGCGCAAGACACCCCTCGCCGGCCTGCGCGTGCTCGACCTCAGTCGCGTGCTGGCGGGCCCGTGGTCAGGCCAGCTGCTGGCCGACTACGGTGCCGACGTGATCAAGGTCGAGCGCCCCGGCGCCGGCGACGACACGCGCACCTGGGGGCCGCCGTGGTGGGGCGACGCCGGCGATCAGATGTCGGCCTACTACCTGAGCGCCAACCGCGGCAAGCGCTCGATCGCGGTCGACATCGCCACCGCCGATGGCGCCGCGCTGGTGAAGCAAGCTGGCCGACGCACGCCGACGTGCTGCTGGAGAACTACAAGGTCGGGCAGCTGGCCAGGTACGGGCTGGATCACTCGGCGCTGAGCCGTCTCAACCCGCGCCTGATCTACTGCTCGATCACGGGCTACGGACAGGACCGGCCCGTACGCGCCCGCAGCCGGCTACGACTTCGCGATCCAGGCCACCGGCGGCCTGATGAGCGTGACCGGCGAGAAGGACGGCGCGCCCGGCGCCGGGCCGCAGAAGGTGGGCGTCGCGGTGGCCGACCTCTTCACCGGCCTGTACGCCACCACGGCGATCCTGGCCGCGCTGCAGGAGCGCCACCGCACCGGCCGTGGCCGCTGGATCGACGCTGCGCTGCTCGACACGCAGCTGGCGATGCTGGCCAACCAGGCCAGCAACTACCTGGTCGGCGGCGACACGCCCAAGCGCATGGGCAACGCGCACGTCAACGTGGTGCCGTACCAGGTGTTCAAGACGCAGGACGGCCACATCGTGCTGGCCGTCGGCAACGACGGCCAGTTCCAGCGCTTTTGCAAGCTGGCCGGACGCGAGGCGGTCGGCACTGACGCCCTGTTCGCGACCAACGCGCTGCGCATCGAACACCGCGACGCACTGACCGCCGAGATCGCGGTCTGGATGCTCGAACGCACGACCGCGCAGTGGACCGCGCTGCTCGAACCCAACGCCGTGCCGTGCGCGCCGATCCTCGAGTTGCCCGAAGTCGTTCAAGCACCCGCAGGTGGTGGCGCGCGGCATGAAGATCCACAACGCCGGCATGCCCATGGTCGCCGCGCCGATGCGACTGGACGGCGAGCGCGCAGTATCGAAGGCAGCGGCGCCCCGCCTCGACGAGCACGGCGTCGCCATCCGCGCTGCGCTGGCCCGATCGCGGCGACTGGCCCGGCGCCGAGTGACCCGATTGCGGAGCACACACGATGGACATGAAGACCTCGCCGCTGGCGTCGCTGCAGGATGCGACACTGCTCAGACCAACGCGCTGATCGACGGGCACTGGATCGGCGGCAACAGCCGTTTCGCAGTCAACGATCCAGCCACCGGGCTCAAACTCGTCGACGTGGCCAACCTCGGCGCCGACGAGACCGGGCGCGCGATCAGCGCCGCCAACACCGCCTGGCCGGCCTGGCGCAACAAGACGGCCAAAGAACGCCACGCCATCCTGATGAAGTGGTTCGCGCTGCTGAACCAGCACGCAGACGACCTGGCGCGCATCATGACCGCCGAGCAAGGCAAGCCGCTGGCCGAGGCGCGCGGCGAGGTGATCTACGGCGCCAGCTTCATCGAGTGGTTTGCCGAGGAAGGTAAACGGGTCTACGGCGAAACCATTCCGACCACCGACTCGAGCAAGCGCACGGTGGTCATCAAGCAGCCGATCGGTGTCTGCGCCGCGATCACGCCCTGGAACTTTCCGATCGCGATGATCACGCGCAAGGTCGCGCCCGCGCTGGCCGCCGGCTGCCCGGTGATGATCAAGCCCGCCGAAGCCACGCCGCTGTCGGCGCTGGCTTGTGCCGAACTCGCGCAGCGTGCCGGCATGCCGGCCGGCGTGCTCAATGTGGTGACCGCCGACGCGACGACGATCGATCGAGGTCGGCAAGGCGCTGTGCGCGTCGGACACCGTGCGCCACCTGTCGTTCACCGGCTCCACCGAGGTTGGCCGCATCCTGATGCAGCAGTGCGCGCCGACGGTCAAGAAGATGTCGCTCGAACTGGGCGGCAACGCGCCGTTCATCGTGTTCGACGATGCCGACCTCGACAGCGCGGTCGACGGCGCGATGGTCAGCAAGTACCGCAACGCCGGCCAGACCTGCGTGTGCGCCAACCGCCTGTACGTGCAGGACGCCGTGTACGACGCGTTCGTCGACAAGCTGGCCGAGAAGTCCAAGTCCATCAAGGTCGGCAACGGCTTCGAACCCGGCATCAACCAGGGCCCGCTGATCGAC
The DNA here is from genome assembly GCA_963774185.1 of uncultured beta proteobacterium. Classification (GTDB taxonomy): domain Bacteria; phylum Pseudomonadota; class Gammaproteobacteria; order Burkholderiales; family Burkholderiaceae_C; genus JAEUPI01. Next base: position 106,698 of record CAVZEK010000032.1, on the reverse strand, counting down.
GGCCAGGCCATGGCCAAGGTCGAGGCGCACGTGGCCGATGCGCTGGCCAAGGGCGCCAAAGTGGTGGTCGGCGGCACGCGCATCGGTGAGCGTTTCTACACGCCCACCGTGCTGGCCAATGCGACCTCCGACATGCTGTGCGCGCGCGAAGAAACCTTCGGCCCGGTGGCGCCGGTGTTCCGCTTCAAGACCGAAGCCGAGGCGATCGCACTGGCCAACGCCACCGAGTTCGGCCTGGCCAGCTACTTCTACAGCCGCGACATCGGTCGCATCTTTCGCGTGGCCGAGGCGTTGGAGTACGGCATGGTCGGCGTCAACACCGGGCTGATCTCGGTGGCCGAGGTGCCGTTTGGCGGCGTCAAGCAATCGGGCCTCGGACGCGAGGGCTCGCACCACGGCATCGACGACTACGTCGAGATCAAGTACCTGTGTCTCGGTGATCTGAACAAGTAGGCGTGGCGCGCCGCCAGTGGGGCCGATCAGAGCTGGCTCGGCACCTCGTCGTTGGCCGCTGCATCGCCGCGCTCCGGGCGGTCGAAGAACCCCGTGCGGCCCTGCGCATTGTTCTGCGAGGCCTGGTTTGCAGCCAGCCGCAGCAGCGTGGCAGCGTCGCGCCCGTCGCCGGGGTAGCGCGCGACGCCGGCACCCACCGCCACTGCGAGACCCTGCCCGGCCACGCTGAGCGGACGCTGCAGGCTTTGCGACAGCTTGGCGAGCACCCGTTCGCCGTCGCCGGGGTCGTCGATCCAGGCCAACAGCACGGCAAAGCAGTCGGTGCCGAGTGCCGCCACCACGTCGCTGGCGCGCAAGCCCGAGCGCAAGCGCACGGCGATCTTGCGCCGCAGCACGTTGGCCGCCTCGGCACCGAGTTTGGCCTCGGCGGCGGCCAAACCCTCGATGCGCAGCACCAGCAGCGCCATCGGGGCCGGCTCGCGCTCGCGCAGCGCGAGCAGGTGGGTCATGTGCTCCATCAACTGCGCGTGATTGGGCAGCCCGGTGCCCAGATCGGTGGCATACGCGCGCCGCGCGGCCATCTCGAGCCACTTGCGCTGCACCCCTTGACGAATCGCCAGCGCCAGCCGGTCGGCCTGCGCATCGCGTGCCGGCACCACCTCTTGCACGCCCGCCTGCAACAGGCGGGCAAGGTCTGCCGCCGCTGGTTCCGGCGTGACCACGACCAAGGCCATGTCGAGCACCACGTGCGACAGCGCGCTCCAGTGGACCAGCGCGTGCAACTCGGCCGCGGTGGCCACCTGCAGCAGCAGCGCATCGTAGTGATTGAGCTGCATCTGCTCGCTTGCTTCGGCGAGGCTGTCGCAACGCTGCACGATGAACGGCCCGAACGACGACGTGGCCAGATCCGGCGGCGAAGCACCTTGGAACAGCACTTGGATCGGGGCGCTCATCGCCACCCGATCGTGCGTCAAGCCCGATGACCTGGGCAGGCTCGAAAACACCGAGCAGCCAACTGCATATCTGGGCCAGGCGAGCGTGCCGCCGTCTCGCCACCGCACGTCACGCGCGATGTGGAGCGGGTGAAGGGAATCGAACCCTCGTATGAAGCTTGGGAAGCTGCCGTTCTGCCATTGAACTACACCCGCGTTCCGCCGGGATTTTAGCGTCAGGGCGGTTGCCCCACCCGCGCCGGACCGCACGGGCGCGTCGCACTCGACGACGCACTCTTGATGCATCGGAACAACCCGCGCCCGATGCTCAGCGGTTGTCGAGCCGGTTGTAGTCGAACAGCCCCGCTTCGAGCGGCGACCACTGCCGGTAGGCAGCGGCCAGAGCGTCGCTCGCGGCCCAGAACGCCGGGCTGGTGCGGCGGACCACGAAGCGGTCGGCCAGCGCGCGGTAGTCGGCCTCCGACGCCAGCGTGCGGATGGCCGCGGTCAGCGCCGGAAGCTCGGCCGGGCTCGCGCGGAACAATGCGTTTGGATAGGCGCCAATGAAGCCAGGCACGACCGTCAGCGTGTTCTCGTCCGGCAGCAACGCACCGCCCTCGCGCAGCAGCGTCGACACATTGCTGTGCCCGGTGTCGCGCAGCAGGCTGAAATACCGCGGCGCGAGCGTGGCGTCGTCGACCCGCAGCACCACCAATTCGGGAAGCCACGACAGGCTCGCACCGCGCAGCGAGGCCAGACGCTGCAGCGAGTCACGCAATGCGGCGTCCGGCACGCCGGTCAGGGCGAAGCGCCGTTCCAGCACCGGCGCCAGACGTTGGTTCAACAGGTCAAGGAGTTCGCTCTGCGGATCCTTGCTGCGGTAGGTGATGCCGGACTCCACGTCGATCCGGCTCTTGTCGCCGTCGATGTACGACTTGACGTCATCCCTGGCGCCGCGGTACCAGAAATCCCGGATGGCACCGCGCGATGCCTTGGGCAGAAACATCAAGAAATTGCTCTCGCCCTCCATGCGCATGAAGTCCATGTAGAGGCGGCTGGTGAGCTGGTGCCCGACGTTGCCGTACGGGTCGTAGCCGGCGACGAGCAGATAGTAGATGCGTTCGAACAGCGGGTAGCCGATCACCCAGGCGGTCTTCGGCGTCTCGCCGACCAGCCCCTTGACGACGGACGCGCTGTCGAAATGGCGGAACACCGTCAGCGCCGCATTCGGGTTGCGCCCATCGCCGTCCCAGATCTGTGTCAGGTCGGCTCGGTGCGCCCCGCCGTAGCGCTGGTCGACGAAGGCGGTTTTGGCGGCGAGTGCGCGTCTCTCGAGCTTGGCAAGCTCGCGCCATGCAAACAGCACGGTCGAGTTGCTGCCCGAGGCCGCCGGCAGCCGCAGGTCGCCGGCCTGGCGCGCGAGCAGCTCGGCGACCGCCTCATCTGCGCTGGCCTTCGGATCCATGAAGTAGACCCAGAACCGATCCTCGATCACGTCGAGCGCCATCTGGCCGCGGCACACCGGGCCCTTGATGAAGTTCATGATGAAGAACTCGGCCTCGTCGAGCATGAAGCGATAGCGCGAGTCGGGCGGTATCGCGGCGAAGGTGATGAACGGGTTCGAGGCCTGCTCCAGCTCATACGACGGCAGCGCGTCGACGCGGTAGTCGGCGTCGAGGAACCAGCCACGGAACTTCGCCATGCGTGCCGGCGACAGCAGGTAGGGCATGTGCGTCTTCGCGAGCACCGTTTCGCGCTCCGGCACGAGGCGGTAGTACACGCGGGGCACGCCAGGGTCGTCATAAGGCCGGCGCGAGGCCAGCGGCAGCGCTGGCGTTCCAGGCGCCGCAGCCGAGCGGACGACTCGGAACGAACTGCGTTGCGCGTCGTCCTCGAACACCAGATGGCCCAGAAACAGGTGCTCGTACAGGTAGCGGCTCATCAGCTGCTCCTTGCGCGAGCCGCCGTTGAGAAACCGCTCCCAGTCGTCGACCTGCCGCATCACGCCCGCTGGCACCGGCAGCGGCGCGTCATCCGGCGAGCCCGCAGCGAGCCAGCGTGTCAGCACCCCGAGTTCGCGCTCGGTCAGGCCGGGCAGCCCGTAGGGCATGCCGCCCAGCGGATGGTGCTGCTCGTAGGCATCGTACTCGCCCAGATTCGGACAGCTTTGCGCGCGTTCCAGCGAAAAATCGAAATCGCTCGACAGCACCTTGTCTGCGGGCAGCGGATGCGCTTTCTTTAGCGCCAGGCTTCGATACAGCACGCTGGCCGCCAGGTTGTTTTCGGGCGACGGCGTGCGCTCGTTGAGCACGGCGAAGAAGTCCTGCTGGCGCCATTGCGAGGGCTTCTGCGCATCGACGAACAGACGCGACGGTGGTGCCTCGGTGAAACGCGTGGCGTCGTACACCAGTGCCTTGCTGGCGCCGCGCGCAACGCCCTCCCACGCGCCGAGCTTGAGCTGGCAAGGCGCGTCATAGCAGCCATGGCAGACCACGCAGCGGCTCTCGAGCACGGGCCGCACGTCGTCGCGGAACGAGACACCGCTCGCGGCCCTGGCGGGCACGCGGTCGAAGCGTGTCGGGTCGGCCACACCGAAGCGCTCGTTCAGCGAATCCTGCGTCAGCGTGGCACAGCCGGCCAGACAGGCGGCGATGAGGGCGAGGGTCGTGGTGCGCATGGCTGTCGGCGCGGTGGGGGTCGTTCGATCGTACGCGAGCCGTTGCGCGTACCAAGTCCGGGCTCAACAACGCGCAATCACCGAGGTTCGATCTGATGCTGGTCGAGGGGTAGCCCTCTCGATGGCGACGCCCAAGCGTGCCAGAGTGGGGCCACGCCGAATCCGTTTGAGCTGTGAATCGATTCGCCATCCAAGACCCGCTCGACGAGGCACGCACCGCGATCTCGCGTCGCATCCTCTTCGTCGCGACGGCGGTGTTCGGGGTCGCCGCGCTGCTGCTGGCGACCGGCCCGTTTCCGATTCCGTTCCGAGCTGCGCTGGTGGTCAGCTTCACGCTGGCAGGGCTGTTGTCCTGGGGGGCGACAGGCTGGCGCGGCGATTCGGCGCAGTGGGCGGTGATCGGTGTCAATTTCGTGGCGTTGGGCCTGGTGGCGCTGTATGCCGCGTTGAGCGGCCTGGGCCTGAATGCGCCCGTGGTCGGCTTCATGACGCTGCTGCCAATGGCAATTTGCGCCGCCGTCGGAACACGCACCGGCGTCGTCACGGCCGCGGCCAGCGCAGCGTCGCTGTTGGCGCTGGCCTGGGCAGAACACGGTGGACTGATCGCCGGCGCCAGTTTGCTGCCCAACCTGGGGCTCGAGCGCCGCCTGGCCAATCACCTGCTGTTGCTGGGTGCCGGGCTGGCATGTGGCGTGATGGTGGCCCAGGTGCTGTTGATTCACCGCCGCGCCAGCGACGAGCGCGAGGCCCGTTTCGTCGGGCTGCTCGGCATTGCGGTGGACACCTACTGGGAGCTCGACGCCGCCTTGAGCACCACCACCATCTGGCGGCGCGACAGGGACAACCGCTTCGCGCCGCTGGGGCAGGTGCTGCCGGCACCCTGGAATCAGCCTGGAAACCAGTTCGAAGAAGCCGAGCTCACGGCGCACAAGGCCGACCTGGCGGCGCATCGGCCGTTTCACAATCTGCACGTGCGGTGGGTCATGCCCGATGGCAGCATTCGCCACAACCATGTGAGCGGCGAGCCGCGCTTTGATGCGCAGGGTCGCTTCGCCGGCTACTGGGGTGTGACGCGAGACATCACGGCCGACGTGCAGATGCAGCAGGCGATGCACGCCACAGAGGTGCGCTATCGCGACCTCTTCGAGGTGTCGCCGCTGGCGCTGGTGATCCACCACGACTGGGTGGTGGCCGATGCCAATGCAGCGGCCTTGACGATGTTCGGCTATCCCGATCTCGCATCGATGAAGGGCCAGCGTCTGCTGCAGCACCTGGGACCAGAAGCACAGCTCGGCCCGGTGCACGAACGGCTGGGCGCGGTGCAAAGCGGCGCGCGCCTGGCGCCCGTGGTCTACCAGGCCACCACGCGCGACAGGCGCCGCCTGACGCTGCACGCCAGCGCAACGCGCCTGGACGACGAGAGCCAGCCCGGTGTGCTGTCGATCTTCGACGACATCACCGAACTGCACAAAGCGCAAGAAGCCTTGCGCCGCTCGGAAGCCACGCTGTCGCACCTTGTGACGACCAGTCCCGACCTGATCACGCTGACCGACCTCGAGACCGGTCAGTACGTGATGGTCAACGACACCTTCACGCGCTTCACCGGCTACTCGCGCGAACAGGCAATCGGCCATACGGCGTTGGAGTTGGGCATCTGGGGCGATCCGCAGCAGCGCACCGCCTTCGTCGAAATGATCCGCACACGCGGCTCGGTGGCCGACTGGCCGCAGGAGTTCGTCTCGCGCACGGGCGAGCGGTTCATGTTGCTGCTGTCGGCCGCGCAGTTCGATCTCGAGGGCCGGCGCTTCCTGGTGCTCAACGGGCGCGACATCTCGGAGACCGAGCGTACGCGGCTGGCGCACGAAGCCGTGCTGCAGAACGCGTCGTTGGGCATCGCCTTCACGCGCGAGCAGACTTTCGTGCAGGCCAACCCGGCACTCGAGCAGATGCTGGGTTGGGAGCGCGGCTCGCTGGCCGGCCAGCCCGGGCGCGCGGTGTGGCGCAGCGACGCCGAGTATCAGGAGATCGGCGCGTTGATCAGTTCGCGCCTCGCGCGCGGCGAGCCGGTGGAGTTCGTGCACGAACTCAGGCGCCGCGACGGCTCGACCTTCTGGGGACGCATGCTGGCCAAGGCGATCGACCCGACGCACCCGCTGCGTGGCGGCACCATCTGGATCATCGAAGACATCACCGAACGCCGCCGCACCGAACAGGCGTTGGCCAAAGCGCGCGACGACGCCGAGGCCGCCAACCGCGCCAAGAGTGCGTTTCTGGCCAACACGAGTCACGAGATCCGCACGCCGTTGAACGGCCTGGTCGGGCTGGCGCGGCTGGCGCGCCGCCCCGAAGTCGACGAAGTGCGGCGCCGCCAGTACCTCGACCAGATCGGCGACAGCGCCGAGACGCTGACTGCGGTGATCTCCGATGTGCTCGACCTGTCCAAGATCGAGGCCGGCAAGCTGCTGATCGACCACATCGCATTCGACCTCGGTTCGCTGTTCGATTCGCTGGGCCGCGTCTACGGCACGCTGGCCGACGCGCGCGGCCTCAGCTACGAGCAGACGATCGACCCGGCCTTGCCGCGCCGTGTGACAGGCGATCCGGTGCGCCTGCGGCAGATCCTCACCAATTTCCTGAACAACGCACTGAAGTTCACCCAACGCGGACGCATCGGCCTCACCGCTTGGGCGCTGCGCGACGGCTGGTTGCGCGTCGAAGTCAGCGACACCGGTCCGGGCATCGAACCCAAGGTCCAGCAGCAACTGTTCGCCCCGTTCACGCAGGCCGACCAGTCGACCACGCGCCGCTTCGGCGGCACCGGCCTGGGGCTGTCGATTTGCCGCGAACTGGCCAACCTGATGCGCGGCAGCGTCGGCGTTGAGAGCGCGGTCGGTCAGGGCAGCCGCTTTTGGGCCGAGCTGCCGCTCGACAGCGCGCCGGACCACGCACCCGACACGGGCTTCGGCGATGAGAACTACCCCGGCGCGTTGGCCGGCGCGCGCGTGTTGATGGCCGAAGACAACGCAGTCAACATGACGATTGCGGTGGCGATGCTCGAGCAATGGGGCGTGATCGTCTCGCAGGCCAGCGACGGCGCGCAGGCGCTCGAGGCGGTGGCGCAGGCGCAGCGCTCGGGCCACCCGTTCGATGCCGTGCTGATGGACGTGCAGATGCCTGCCATGAGCGGCTACGAGGCCACACGCCTGCTGCGCGAACGCCACGACGCGCAGACGCTGCCGATCATCGCGTTGACAGCAGCTGCGTTGACTTCCGAGCGCGAGTTGGCACTGGCCGCTGGCATGAACGACTTTCTGACCAAGCCGATCGACGCGCAGCGCCTGCGCGACACGCTGATCGCGATGCTCGACGCGCGGCGCGCGGGCATGCTCCATGGCGACGACCGACAGTGAGCGCGAAGCGGGGCTCGAGCGCATCCCAGATGGCCGTGCCTGCGCCGGTAGCCCAGCGGGCGTGATCAACCGAACACCTGCCATAGTGGTGCCACCACCCAGCGATCGAGCCAGGACCGTGCGCAGCTACGTGCTGCGCGGCGGCCGCATGGGCAGCGGCCAGCAGCGTGCGCTGTGCGAACTGGCGCCGCGCTTCGTGCTGCCGTTCAGCGAACGCCCGCCCGATTGGGCAGCCGCATTCGGGCGCGATGCGCCACGGGTGCTCGAGATCGGCTTTGGCATGGGCGACGCCACGGCAGCAATCGCCGCCGCGTCCCCCGGCATCGATTGGATCGGCGTCGAGGTTCACCCGCCGGGTGTGGGCGCACTGCTGCGGCGAATCGAGGCACTCGGCCTGGGCAACATCCGCGTCGTGCAGCACGACGTCGTCGCAGTGCTAAACCACATGCTGGCACCGCAATCGTTGGCCGGTGCGATGGTGTTCTTTCCTGATCCGTGGCCGAAGAAGCGACATCACAAGCGCCGGTTGATCCAGCCACCGCTCGCGTCGCTGCTGGCCTCACGCCTGGCCAGCGGGGCCACGCTGCACCTTGCCACCGACTGGGAGCCCTATGCGCAGCAGATGCTTCAGGTGTTGAGCGCCGAGCCGACCCTGCTCAACATCGAAGATGGCTTCGCGCCGCGTCCGGCCTATCGCCCCGCCACCAAATTCGAGCAGCGCGGCGAGCGCCTCGGTCACGCCAGCCGCGATCTGGTGTTCCGCAAGCGGTGAGCCGTCAGTCGGCCCACTGGACCATCCCACTCCACGCGGTCACCAGCACCATCGCGCCGAACGCGATGCGGTACCACGCAAACGGCACGAAGCTGTGGGTGGAGATGTAGCGCAGCAGCCAGCGCACACAGAAGAAGGCCGAGACGAAGGACGCCAGCATGCCCACGGTCCACATGCCGAGGTCGCTGCCAGCGAGCAGCGCGCGCTCCTTCCACAGCGAATACAGGCCGGCCATGGTCAGCGTTGGAATTGCAAGGAAGAACGTGAACTCGGTGGCCGCGCGCCGCGACAGCCCGAACAGCATGCCGCCGATGATCGTGGCCCCAGAGCGGCTGGTGCCCGGGATGAGCGCGAATGCCTGGGCGATGCCCACCTTCAGCGCGTCGAGCGCTGTCATGTCGTCGACATCGTCGATGCGCACGCGATGGTTACGCCGCTCGACCCAGAGGATGATCAAGCCGCCGAGGATGAAGGTGGTCGCCACCGTCGGCGCGTTGAACAAGTGCGTCTTCAGCAGCTTGCCGAAGGCCAGTCCGAGCAGCGCCAGCGGCATGAAGGCGATCGCCACATTGACCAGCAGGCGGCGCGAGCTGGCCTCGCGCCGAGCATGGGTCAGCACGTGACCGATGCGCGCGCGGTACTCCCACACCACGGCCAGGATCGCTGCCGATTGGATGACGATCTCGAACAGCTTGCCGCGTTCGTCGTTGAAATTCAGCAACGCGCCGGCGAGGATCAGATGGCCGGTGGACGAGACCGGCAGAAACTCGGTCAGGCCTTCGACGACACCCATCACCGCGGCCTTGGCCAGCAACACCGGATCCAAATCGTTCCTCCCGTCGCGCAGCGGCGGATGATACGGGCGGCGGATGTGAGGTTCGCGCGCCGCGCCAGACACTCGGTTGATTCCCTCTTGTGCGAGCGGGCCGCCGTGTCCCAATGTGCCGCGGGCCCTCGGTCTGGCTTTGCAGTCGCGCCCCGATTGACCCCTGCTGGATTGGTGGATTACATTACTGACCAGTCAGTCATTAAGAAATGAACGAGATCGTCACCCCCATCCGTCGACGCCAGAAGGAAGCGCGTCCGCAGCAGTTGCTCGACGCCGCGCTGATGCTGTTCGTCGAAAAGGGCTTCGCCGCCACGCGGGCCGAGGAAGTGGCGCAGCGCGCGGGTGTGTCCAAGGGCACGCTGTACCTGTACTACCCGAGCAAAGAAGAATTGCTCAAGGCGGTGATCCGCGAGCACCTGTCGTCGCGCATCGCCGCCGGCGCTGCGGCGGCCGACAAGCACCGCGGCACCGCGGCCGAACTGCTGCGCGAGGTGTTCAGCCGCTGGTGGCTCGACGTGTTCGACAGCCCGACCTCGGGCGTATTCAAGCTGATCATCACCGAGGTGCGCAACTTCCCTGACATCGCCGAGTTCTACAGCCGCGAGGTGGTGCAGCCGGGCGAACAACTGATCGCCCGCATCGTGCAGCGCGGCGTCGACAGCGGCGAGTTCGATGGCCTCGATGTTGCCGCCGTCGTGCACTCACTGGTGCTGCCGATGGTGATGCTGTGCCTGCACAAGCATTCGTTGGGCGCGTGCGCCGCCCATCACGAGGATTTCGACGCGCACGCCTTCATCCACTCGCACATCGACCTGGTGATCCGCGGTTTGCTGCACAACGGTGCCAGCGCCCAGCGCCCGGCGCGACGTGCCGGCCGTGCACACTGACGCGCCCGTAAAATTTGCGGTTTCGGCCGCCGACTCCGCCCCTCATTACCCGCCATGAATCTCGAACTCGCCCGTTTCAACATGATCGAGCAGCAGATCCGACCGTGGAACGTGCTCGACCCGGCTGTGCTCGGCCTGTTGGCGGTGGTGCGCCGCGAAGACTTCGTGCCGGCCGCCTACCGCGCCCTCGCCTTCGTCGATTGCGAAGTGCCACTGCCCGAAGGTCAATGCATGCTGGCGCCCAAGGTCGAGGCGCGGCTGCTGCAGGAGGCAGGCGTGCAGCGGCACGAGCGTGTGCTCGAGGTCGGCGCCGGTTCTGGTTTCATGGCGGCGTTGCTGGCGCATCGCGCGCGCTCGGTGTTGACGCTGGAGCAGCACGCAGCCTTGGCGACGATGGCTGCCGCCAATCTGCAGCGTGGGGGCATCGTCAACTGCAAGGTGCGCGTGCTCGACGGCGCGCGCGGCATGCCAGACGAAGCGCCGTTCGACATCATCGTGCTGTCGGGCTCGGTCAATGCGGTCCCGCCAGCGCTGCTGCAGCAGCTGACGCCCAATGGCCGCTTGATGGCTATCGTCGGCGACGAACCGGTGATGCGCGCCGTGCGCGTGCAGCGGCTGTCGGAGTCGCGCTTCGAGACACGCGACCTGTTCGACACGGTGGCCCCAAGGCTGCGCGGCTTCGACGAGCCGAGCCGGTTCCATTTCTGACCCACGCGTGGCGGCGCCCCGCATCCTCGAGGCTGGCCATCGACCACCCATCGCCGCGCGCGCACCGGCCGCCCCCCTCAATCGGCGGTGCATCGCAAACGGATTGCTGCCACGACGGCGGCCCACCTACAAAGCCGGCTGCCGCTTGCCCTCAATCCCGCCCACGCCCGCTCACAGGACGATCAGCATGATTTTTGCGCCATTGCGCTCGACCCCACAACCTGTTCGGCCGGCTGCCTTCGTCGTGGCCTGCGCATTGGCGCTGCTGCCCGCCTGGGCCAGCGCCCAGAGCCTGCGCGAGCTGTATGACGCCGCGCGCGCATTCGACGCCACCTATCTGGCCGCGCGATCGCTCGCGGAATCGGCGCAATACCGCGCCGCTCAGGCCGACGCGTTGAACCGCCCAAACGTCGGCTTGGCGGCCAACGCCTCGCGCACCGACGTCGACGTGCCGCCCACCGTGACCGGGCCCGACAGAAGACCCATCCCCCTCACGAGCGGCCACTTCTTCAACAACCGCGTCGACGGCACCGTGAGCGCCATCCAGCCGCTGTACAACCGCAGCAACGATGCCACCATCACGCAGGCGCAGCGCGGGCTCGATGCGGCGATGACCGACCTCGAAAGCGCCGAACAGGATCTGATCATTCGAGTCGCGCAGGCCTACTTCGACGTGCTGGCCGCCTACGATGCATTGATCACCTCGCAGACCGGCAAGAAGGCGATCGCCGAGCAACTTGCCTCAGCCAAGCGCAATTTCGAGGTCGGCACAGCCACCATCACCGATACCCGCGAAGCGCAGGCGCGCTTCGATCTGTCCACCGCGCAGGAGATTGCGGCCGAGAACGACTTGCGCACCAAACGGGTCGCGCTCGATCAGCTGGTGGGCCGTACCAACGTCGTGCCCAAGCCGCTGGCCGAACCGGTGACGCTCCCCGGTCCGATGCCCGACGACGTCGATGAGTGGGTCAACACCGCCGATCGTATTCATCCGCAGGTGCGCAAGGCGCGCCTCGGACTGGAGATCGCCCGCCTCGAGACCGAGCGCGCGCGCGCCGCCGAAGGCGTGACGGTCGACCTGGTGGGCTCGGTGGGCGCCAATCGCCTCGCCGGCACCGCCACTACGACCCCGGGCACCACCACCAGCGGCGTGATCGGCTTGCAGTTGAAGGTGCCGCTGTACACGGGAGGCGCGACACAGAACCGCATCAAGGAAACCCTGTCGCTCGAAGACAAGGCGCGCAATGACCTCGAGGCCGCGCGGCGCGGCGTTGCGCAGGGCACGCGGGTGGCGTTCCTGGGCCTGAAGTCCGGGCGCGCGCAGGTCAACGCGCTGGAGGCCGCGGAGTCCTCGAGCAAGCTCGCGCTCGAGGCCACTCAGCTGGGCTACAAGGTGGGCGTGCGCGTCAACATCGACGTGCTCAACGCGCAGACCCAGCTCAACCTGACGCAGCGCGACCTCGCGCGCTCGCGCTACGACGTCGTCGTCAACGGCCTGCGGCTGCGCCAGGCGGCCGGCGAACTGCGCCCCGAAGACGTCGACAGCGTCAACGCGCTGCTGGCGCCTTGAGCTGCCGCTCGCCCACGCGTTAGCTTTACGCAACTTTTCGCGTTAGCCGACCCCGCGCAAACCCGCGGCAAAGCGGTGCGCCGATACTGCGCGCCATGTCGACGTCGATCCACACTGCGATCGCGGCCCACCGCTTCGGGCTCGGCGAGCCCGATCTCGTGGTCGTCGGCAGCGATGCGCAAGCCTGGCTGCTCGCGCAGATCGGCCCAGCCGATGCCCAACGCGGCGATGCGCTGCCCAGCGCCGCCGAGGGCTTGCGCCGCCACGATGCCTACCTGCGGCGCTTGCGGGCTACCGCCTCCGATCCTTCCGCGCAAGCCAAGCCGCTCGAACAACAGGTCGCAGAGCACTTTCGCGAGCTGGTGCAGGCCGACCTCGGCGCGCGCCTGGGCACCGCCGCCACCACGCAGCGGCCGTTCACCGAGCGCCTGGCGCTGTTCTGGGCCAACCACTTCACGGTGTCGATGGCCAAGGGCGCGGTGCGCGGACTGGTGGGTTCGTTCGAACGCGAAGCAATCCGCCCGCAGATCGCCGGCCACTTCGACCAGTTGCTGATGGCGTCGACCCAGCACGCCGCGATGCTGCGCTACCTCGACAACGCGCTGTCGGCCGGGCCGCACTCGCGCATCGTGGCGCGCCTGGCACGGCAGCAGCGCGACGACGGTGTCGCGCCTCGCATCACCGGCTTGAACGAAAACCTGGCGCGCGAGGTGCTCGAACTGCACACGCTCGGTGTCGACGGCGGCTACACGCAAGCCGACGTCACCGCGTTTGCCGCCGTACTCACCGGCTGGCGCGCACCGCGGCTGCCGCGCGGCGAGCAAGCCAGCTTCTTCGATGCCGCGTGGCACGAGCCCGGCCCGAAGATCGTGCTCGGCAAGCGCTACGAAGAGGGGCCGCAGGCTTTGACGGAATTGCTGCGCGATCTGGCCCACCACCCGTCGACCGCGCGCTTCGTCTGCACGAAACTGGCGCGCCACTTCGTGGCCGACGAGCCTCCCGCCGCGCTGGTCGACCGCCTGGCGCACAGCTTTTCCGACAGCGCCGGTCACCTGCCCACGGTCTATCGCGAACTGGTGCGCTCACCCGAAGCGTGGCAGCCGCAAGCCACCAAGCTGAAGACGCCGGAAGAGTTGGTCGTCTCCAGTGCGCGCGTGCTGGATGTGGGCGACGCCATGCTGGCGCGCGGCCGCGATGCCGGTGTCGGCTTCATGGGCCAGCGCGTGCAGGCTGCGCCCTCGCCCGCCGGCTGGCCCGATCGCGCCGAAGAGTGGCTGGGTCCCGATGCCGTGTGGAAGCGCCTCGAGTGGGCAACGCGCGTCGGTGATCGCCTGGGGCGGCAGACCGACGCGCGCGCCCTCGCCGGCCGCTCGCTCGGTCCCTGGTTGAGCGATACCAGTCGCGTGCAGATCGAGCGCGCCGCCGACGGCCCGCAGGCGCTGGCTCTGCTGCTGATGGCGCCGGAATTCCAGCGTCGCTGAACCCTTGGAGGCCGACCGTGAATGCGCGCAGAGAATTCATCGGTACCCTGTTGAGCGGCGCCGCGCTGGCCCCCTGGAGCCAACTCAGCCTGGCCGGGCAAGCTCGCGGCAACGATGCTCGCCTGGTGCTGTTGATCCTGCGCGGCGGCATGGACGGCTTGAGCGCCGTGCCGCTGCCCGCCGACCCTCAATTCATCGCGGCGCGCGGGCCGCTCGCACAGATGCCCGCCGCAGCGCTGCCGCTGGAGGGACCGTTCGCTCTGCATCCGTTGTTGGCCGAGATGCACGCCATGTACCGCCGCCAGGAGCTGCTGGTGGTGCATGCCACCGGCCTGCCGTATCGCGAACGCTCGCATTTCGACGCGCAACAGTTGCTCGAATCCGGTGGCACCCGTCCGCACGAGCTCACCAGCGGCTGGCTCGGGCGCGCGCTGGCCGTCGACGGTCGCCGCGGCATGGCGCTGCAAACCGCGGTGCCGCTGCTGTTGCGTGGCCCGGGCGAGGTCGACACCTGGGCGCCCTCGGCGCTACCCGATCCGTCGGTGGACCTGGTGGCGCGGGTGCAGCGCATGTACGGCAGCGATGCCGCGCTCGCTCAGGCGCTCGAGCGCGCACGCGCGCTGCGCGCCGAGCCGATGATGAACGACGCCGTCGAAGCCAACGCCATGGGCGGCGGTGGCCCGCGCGCCCAGGCTGTCATGCTGGCGCGCCGCGCCGGAGAGTTCCTGTTGCAGCCCGATGGCCCGCAAGCGGCCGTGCTCGAGATCGGTGGCTGGGACAGCCACGCCAACCAAGCGCAACCGCAAGGCGCGCTGTCCAACAATTTGAAGCTGCTCGACGCCACGCTGGCCGCGCTGCGTGATTCGCTGCAGGGCACGCAGCCGGCCTGGCCACGCACCGTCGTGCTGGTGGTCACCGAATTCGGGCGCGAAGTGGCCGTCAACGGCACGCAGGGCACCGACCACGGCAGCGGTGGCGCTGCCTTCGTGCTCGGCGGTGCGGTGCGCGGCGGCCGCGTGATCGCCGACTGGCCGGGCCTGGCGCCCAAGGATCGCTTCGAAGGCCGCGACCTGCGCACCAGCACCGACCTGCGCGCTCTTTTCAAGGCCGTGCTGCACGACCACCTGCGCCTCGCTCGCACCGCGATCGACGCCAGCGTGCTGCCCGGCGCATCGGGGGTGCGGCCGCTCGATCTGTTGCGCGCCTGAACGCTGCGCCGCGGCTAGCGCGCGCCGTCCATCACGCGCACGATGCGTTCGGCCATGCGATGCGCCGCGCCCTTGTGCAGGTCGGCGAACGCCAGCGCGCGCTGCGACCATTGTTCTCGCTGCGGATCCCGCGCCAGCTCGATCGCACGCGGCACGGCCTGCTCGATGTCCGCCGCGCGCAGCGCCGCACGCTCGCCCAACGCGCCGTCGGCCGCCTGCTCGAAGTTGAAGGTGTGAGGACCCATCACCACCGGGCAACCGCATGCCGCGCCCTCGATCAGGTTCTGGCCACCGAGCGGCGCGAAGCTGCCGCCGAGCAACGCCACGTCGGCGGTGGCGTAGTACAGCGGCATCTCGCCCATCGAATCGCCCAACCACACGTCGGCTTGAGCATCCGCCTCGGCGGGCCCATCACGCCAACTGCTGCGCCGGACGAGCGCAAAGCCCGCGTCGCGCACCAGCTGTGCCACTTCGTCGAATCGCTGCGGATGACGCGGCACCAGCAGCAGCAACGGACGCGGCGCGCTCTGTGCGTGCCAGGCCGAGAGCAGCGGTGGCTCTTCGCCCTCACGGCTGCTCGCCATCAGCACCACGGGGCGCGCCACTGCGTGCCGCCAGGCGCGCCCGCGCGCAACCAGCGCGGGATCGGGCGTCATGTCGAACTTCAGGTTGCCGCACACCTGAACGTCGCGCGCGCCGGCCTCGCGCATGCGCATCGCGTCGTCCTGCGATTGCGCCAGCACCAGCGTCAGTTCCGCGGCAGCCGGCAGCATCAACGACGCGAGGCGCCGGCCCTTGCGGGCGCTGCGCTCGCTCAGGCGCGCGTTGGCGAGCACCATCGGCACGCCAGCGCGCACCGCTTGATGAATGAGGTTGGGCCACACCTCGGTTTCCATCAGCACACCGACGATCGGACGATGGCGGCGCAAGAAACGGCGCACCGCACCGGGCGTGTCGTAGGGCAGCCAGCACTGGTGATCGCTCTCGCGCCACCACGCGCGGCCCGCATCGCGTCCGGTGGCGGTGCCATGGGTGAGCAAGATGCGCACGTCGAGACGAAGCCTGCGCAGCGCCTCGATCAGTGCGCCAGCCGCGCGCGTTTCACCGAGCGAGACTGCGTGGACCCACACGGCACCCGGTGCGCTGGCCGGGCCGAAACCCAGGCGCTCACGCCAGGCCCGCCGGTAGCCGGGCTCGCGGTGCCCACGCCACCACAGCCGCACGAACACCAGCGGCAACGCCAGGCGCAACACGAGCGACCACAGCGCACGCGCGATCATCGCGGCCCTTCAGAGCGTGACGGCGTCAATGCGCAGCGCTCGCCACCTGCGCGTCAGGCTTCACCGCAAGCAGCGCCGTCATGAACGCATGCTGGATGCGCTCGAGCGCCTGCGGCGTGTGGCCCTCGAAGCGCAGCACCAGCACCGGCGTGGTGTTGGAGGCACGCACGAGGCCGAAGCCGTCGTCATAGTCGGCACGCACGCCGTCGATGGTGACCAGCTCGCGCGCGCCGTCGAACCTGGCCTGCGCGCGCAGCTCATCGATGACGCGCGGCGGCTCGCCCTCGGCGCACGGCACGTTGAGCTCGGGTGTGCTGAACGAGGTGGGCAACGCGTTGAGCACGGCACTCGGATCGGCGCTGCGCGACAGGATCTCCAGCATGCGCGCCGCGGTGTACATCGCATCGTCGAAGCCGTACCAGCGCTCGTTGAAGAAGATGTGGCCGCTCATCTCGCCGGCAATCGGCGCGCCCTCTTCCTTGAGCTTGGCCTTCATCAGCGAGTGGCCCGTCTTCCACATCAGCGGCACGCCGCCGGCCGCGCGGATGTCGGCGCCCAGACGCTGGCTGCACTTGACGTCGTAGATGATGGTGGCGCCCGGGTTGCGCGCCAGCACGTCGCGCGACAGCAGCATCAGCTGGCGATCGGGGAAGATGACCTGGCCGTCGCGCGTGACCACGCCCAAACGGTCGCCATCACCGTCGAATGCGAGTCCCAGTTCGGCCTCGGTGGCATGCACGACCTTGATCAGATCGGCCAGGTTCTCCAGCTTGCTCGGATCCGGGTGGTGGTTCGGAAAGTCGCCATCGACCTTCGAGTACAGGTCGATCACCTCGTGCCCCAACGCACGCAGGATGCCCGGCCCCGATGCGCCCGGGATGCCGTTGCCAGAATCCACCACGATGCGCATGCGGCGGGCCTGCTTGCAGTCGTTGACGATGCGCCGCGTGTACTCGCCGAGAATCGTCATGTTGCCCAGACGTCCGGCTCCCCTTTCATAGGTCTCGCGCTGCATGCGCTCGCGCAGGCGCTGGATCTCCTGGCCATAGATGGCGCGCCCCGCGAGCACCATCTTGAAGCCGTTGTACTCCTTGGGGTTGTGGCTGCCGGTGACCTGGATGCCGGAGCGGCAGCCGAACTTGCCGCGCGTGGCAGCAACGTAGTACAGCATCGGCGTGGTGACGGCGCCGAGGTCGACCACATCGAGACCCGTCGATGCGAGCCCGCGCGCCAGCGCCGCGCACAATGCCGGCCCCGAGCGGCGGCCGTCGCGGCCCACCGCCACCGCGCGCTCGCCGGCCGCCACCGCCTCGCTGCCGAACGCGCGGCCCAGATGCTCGGCAAAATGTTCATCGATGGTCTGGCCCACGATGCCGCGGATGTCGTAGGCCTTGAACACACTGGGTGCCGGATTCATGACTGCGCCTGGCTGCGAAAGGCGCGATTGTAGGCAGCGTGATCACCGCGCCCCTGCCAAGGGCAGCGCGCGCGGGTGCCCGGGCAACGAAATCGGGTACCGCATCTCCCCGGGCACAGGTCCGAAAACGGCGAGTGGCACACGGCCGCAGCCCTATCATCCGCACATGACCTTGCATGACGACGCCGCCTATCGCGCGATCAGCACGCACGACGCACGCTTCGACGGTCGGCTGTTCGTCGGCGTGACCACCACGCGCGTCTATTGCCGGCCGGTGTGCCGCGTGCGCCTGCCGCGCCGCGAGAATTGCCGCTTCTTCAGCAACGCCGCGCTGGCCGAGGCCAACGGCTTTCGACCCTGCCTGCGCTGCCGCCCTGAACTGGCACCGGGCCTGTCGCTGATGGACTCATCACAGGCACTGGCACAGCAGGCAGCGCGCACCATCGAACAGGCCGCGCACGACGGCAACGCACTGTCGATGCCGCGCCTGGCCTCGCGCATGGGTGTCACCGACCGCCACCTGCGGCGCATCTTTCAACAGCATGTGGGCGTGGCACCGATCGACTATCTGACCACGCAGCGCCTGCTGCTCGCCAAGCACCTGTTGACCGACACCACGATGCCGGTGACGCAGATCGCGCTGGCCAGCGGGTTTGCGAGCCTGCGCCGCTTCAATGCCGCGTTCTCCGAGCGCTATCGCATGAACCCGAGTGCATTGCGCCGCGCACGCCTCGACGATGCCGATGGCACACCGGGCGACACATCGCCGATGCTGCGCTTGCGACTGGCCTATAGGCCACCGTATCAGCACGACGCGATGCTGCGGTTCTTCGCCGCGCGCGCGCTCGACGGCATCGAGGCGATCGACGGCCAGGGCATGCGCCGCACGGTGGCCCTGCCGCACCGCGGCCGCTTCCTCAGTGGCTGGATGGCGTGGCGCTTCGCGCCGCAGCGCCATGAGATCGAGCTGGCGATTGCGCCCGAATTGGCCCCGGTGACCGGTGCGTTGGTGCAGCGCACGCGGCAGGCATTGGACCTCGATGCCGACCCGACGCGCATCGACGCCGTGCTCGCCGCCATGCCCTTCGAGGCGCTCCCCGGCATTCGTCTGCCGGGTTCGTTCGACGGTTTCGAAACCGCCGCCCGCGTGGTGCTCGGCCAGCAGGTCACCGTGAAGGCCGCGCGCACGTTGACGCTGCGACTGGTCGAGCGCTTCGGCGCGCCGCTGAGCACGCCGTTCGCGGATTTGCAGCGCCTGTTCCCGCAGGTCGCGGCGATTGCCAGCGCCGACCCCGACGCCATCGGCAGCCTGGGCATCGTGCGCCAGCGCGTGGGCGCCTTGCAGGCGCTGGCACGCGCCGTCTGCGACGGCTCGCTCGAATTGCATCGCGCCGCACCGCTGCAAGAGACGCTGCAACGCCTGCGCGCGCTGCCCGGTGTCGGCGAGTGGACAGCCCAGGTCATCGCGATGCGCGTGCTGGCCTGGCCCGACGCCTTTCCCGCCAGCGACATCGGCGTGCTCAACGCCTTGGGCACGCGCAACATCGCGGCGGCAGCCGCACAGGCGCAAGCCTGGCAACCCTGGCGCAGCTACGCGGTGATGCGGCTGTGGCAATCCTTGGAGACACCATGATCATGAACACGACTCGACTGGTGGCGCAGACGCGCCTGGATTCACCGGTGGGCCCGCTGACGCTGGCCGCTACCGACAAGGGCCTGGCCTTTCTGCTGTTCCACGAGCCGGTGCACTACGACACCGAGTTTGACGTGCCAGACGATTCGAGCCACCGCTGGCTCGCAGCCGCCGCCGAAGAACTCGACGGCTACTGGGACGGCCGCTGCCCGCCGCGCTTTCGGGTGCCACTGGATCTGCAGGGCACCGCGTTCCAGCGCGCCGTCTGGCGCGCGCTGCTCGACGTGCCACCTGGCCACACCAGCACCTATGGCGCCATCGCCAGGCAGGTGGGCGCGCCGCAGGCCTCGCGCGCGGCCGGTGCGGCGATCGGGCGCAACCCGGTGGCCATCATCGTGCCGTGCCATCGCATCGTCGGCAGCAATGGGTCGCTCACCGGATTCGCGGGCGGCCTGAAGCGCAAGGAGGCGCTGCTGCAACACGAGGGTGCGTTGCTGGTATGAAGACGCGCGACCTGCTCGAGCTGCTGGCCTTGGCCGCGCTGTGGGGCGCGTCGTTCCTCTTCATGCGCCTGGGTGCCACCGAATTCGGCCCGATGGCGATGGCGGCGTTGCGCTGCGCGGGCGCTGCGCTCTTCCTGCTGCCGGTGCTGCTGGCACAAAGGCAGTGGCCGGCGCTGCGCACGAACTGGCGCGCCATCGCCTGGCTCGGCATCGTGAACTCTGCGCTGCCGTTCGTGCTCTACGGCGTGGCGCTGCTGGCCATCAATGCCGGACTGTCGGCGATCTTCAACGCCGCCACGCCGCTGTGGGCCGCAGCCATCGGCGCGCTGTGGCTGCACGAGCGGTTGGGCGCGACGCGGGTGCTGGGCCTGTGCATCGGCCTGGCCGGCGTGGTCGGTCTGGCGTGGGACAAGGCAGGCTTCGCTGTCAACGAACACGGCGTCAGCGCCGCCGTGGCGATCGCGGCCTGCCTGGCGGCCACGCTGCTCTATGGCTACGGCGCCACCTATGCCAAGAGGCGCCTGGACGGCGTGCCGTCGATGGCCATGGCCACCGGCAGCCAGCTGTCGGCGGCGCTGCTGCTGGCCATTCCAGGCTGGGCACATCGCCCGCACGCGATGCCCAGCGTTGCTGCGTGGCTGTCGCTCGCGCTGCTGGCGCTGCTGTGCACCGGCGTGGCCTATATCCTGTACTTCAGGCTGATCGCGCACATCGGCGCCACCAGCGCGAGCGCGGTCACCTTCTTGATTCCGGCCTTTGCCGCAGCGTTCGGCTGGCTGTTCCTGGATGAACACTTGAGCGCATCGATGATCATCGGCGGCGCCGTCATCCTGGCGGGCACCGCACTGGCGATGGGCCTGTGGCCGCGCCAACGTGTGGCCGCAGCCGGCACGGCCTAACGCAGTGTCTGCAGGGCCTGATCGAGATCGGCGATCAGATCGTCGGTGGCTTCGAGCCCGATCGAAAAGCGCACCAGGTGGCCGCGCGAATACGCAGCGTCGCCGCGCAGCAGCCTCAAGTCGTAGGGCACCACCAGGCTCACAGGTCCGCCCCACGAATAGCCGAGCTTGTACAGCTTGAGCGCCTCGACGAAAGCATCGACGCGCGCCGCCGGCAGAGCCGGATCGAACAGGATCGAGAACAGGCCAGCGGCATCGCGGCAATGGCTGGCCCAGTGTTCGTGGCCCGGCGCGACCCGGCAGCGCGGGATGCAGCACCTGGCGCACCATCGGCTGCGACTTCAGCCAGCCGGCCACGCGCCGCGCCGACTGGTCGTGCGCGCGATAGCGCAGCTCGAGCGTCGGCAGCGAGCGCAGCACGAACTCGGCGTCGTTGGCCGCCACACCGATGCCCAGGCGCATGTGCGCGAACAACACCTTTTCATGCAGCGCGGTGTCGCGCGTCACCACCGAGCCCATCAACACGTCGGCCCCGCCGGAGGCGTACTTGGTCAATGCGTGCATCGACAGATCGACCGCCGCCCCCTCGCCGAGATTGAACGCGTTGAGCGCCACCCCGGCACCCCATGTGTTGTCGAGCGCGCTCAGCACGTCGCGCTGGCGCGCCGCACGCGCCAGGGCGCGCAGATCAGGAAACTCCATCGTGATCGAGCCCGGCGCCTCCAGCCACACCAGCTTGGTGCGCTCGCCGATCAGCGCCTTGAATGCTGCCACGTTCATCGGGTCGTACAGCTTGTGCGTGATGCCCCAGTCGGCCAACAGCGTGCGCGCCATCTCCCTGCTCGGCCCGTACACGTTGTCGGGCAGCAGCACCTCGTCGCCGCCGCGCAGCAGCGCCACGTTGATCATTGCGATCGCCGCCAGGCCGCTGGGCGCCAGCGCGCAATGCGTGCCGCCCTCGAGGGTGGCCAGCCGTTCTTCGAGCGTGAACGTGGTCGGCGTGCCGTGTAGCCCGTACGTGTAGCCGTTCTTGCTTCGCCAATCGCGCGAGCGCAGCGCGGCGAGGTTGGCGAAGAGCACCGTCGAGGCCTTGTACACGCCGGGCGGCACCGCGCCAAAGCCCGCAGGCGGCTGGTAGTCGTGGTGAATGAGGTGAGTCGACAGCGGAGTGAGCGGTTCGGTCATGGGCATTGCTACAGCGCTTGGGCGATCAGGTCATGTCCTTCAGCGGCGATGATGCGCGCGCGCACGAACTCGCCCACCTTGATGCGGGTCGACGCCTTGTTCGGTGGCAACAGCCGCACGGTGCCGTCGATTTCGGGCGCGTCGGCATAGCTGCGTCCGCTGCCGCCCTGGCGGCCGAGCATCGGCGCCAAGTCGACCAGCACCTGCATGGTGGCACCGACGCGGCGGTTCAGCCGCTCGGTGGAGGCGGCCTCGGCTGCTGCCATGAAGCGGGCACGCCGTTCCTCGCGCACCTCGGCTGGCACGGCATCGGGCAATTGATTGGCAGCCGCACCGTCCACCGGCGAGTAGGCGAAGCAGCCGGCACGATCGATGCCTGCCTCGTCGATGAAATCGAGCAGGTGCTGGAACTCCTCTTCGGTCTCGCCCGGAAAACCGGCGATGAAGGTCGAGCGCAGCACCAGCTCGGGACAGGCGCGTGCGCCAGGCCGCGATGCGCTCCAGGTTGCGCTCACCGCTGGCCGGACGCTTCATGCGCCGGAGCACGTCGGGGTGCGAATGCTGGAACGGCACGTCGAGGTAAGGCAGCACGCGGCCCTCGGCCATCAGCGGCAACAACTCGTCGACATGCGGGTACGGGTACACGTAGTGCAGCCGCACCCAGGCGCCAAACGGCTCGGCCAGCGGCGGCGAGCTGCTCGCACAACTCCAGCATGCGCGTCTTCACCGGCCGGCCGTCGAAGAAGCCGGTGCGGTACTTGACGTCGACACCATAGGCGCTGGTGTCCTGGCTGACCACCAGCAACTCCTTGCACGCCGGCAGCGAACAACGCGCGCGCCTCGGCGAGCACGTCACCGACCGGCCGCGACACCAGATCGCCGCGCATCGACGGGATGATGCAGAACGTGCAACGGTGGTTGCACCCTTCGCTGATCTTGAGGTACGCGTAATGCCGCGGCGTCAATTTCACGCCCTGCGGCGGAATCAGGTCGACGAATGGATCGTGCGGCTTGGGCACGTGCAGATGCACGGCGTCCATCACCTCCTGTGTGGCATGCGGGCCGGTGACGGCGAGCACCTTGGGGTGCACCTGGCGCACCAGGTTGCCGCCGCCCTCGCCCGCCTTCGCCCCGAGGCAACCGGTGACGATGACGCGGCCGTTATCGGCCAGCGCCTCGCCGATGGTGTCCAGACTCTCCTTCACCGCATCGTCGATGAAGCCGCAGGTGTTGACGATCACCAGATCGGCGCCGGCAAAGGTCTTGGAGGTGGCGTAGCCCTCGGCGCTCAACTGCGTGAGGATGAGCTCCGAATCGGTCAGCGCCTTGGGGCAGCCGAGCGACACGAATCCGATAGTGGGTGCGGGCCGCGCGGCCTCGTTGAAAGTTGCGGACATGCCGCGATTGTCGGGTACTGCGCGGTGCCGCCGAGCGGCCAGCTGGTCAGCGTTTGCCGCCCGTGAAGCCTGGCATCCCTGGGAACAGCGCGCCGGCCTGCTTTTGCATCTGCTCCTGCATCTGCTGGAACAGCGTCTTGGATTGCTCAAGGTAGTTGCCCATCAGACCCTGCATCGCCGGCGCCTGCCCGCTCAGGAACTGCGACCACGCTTCGGGCGTGAACGGCTTGGCGTCGAACGCCCTTGTGCCTGCTCGCTGAATCGGCGCTGCAGGTCGACGAAGGTCTGCAGGTTCTTCTCCAGGTAGTTGCCCATCATGCCTTGCATCGCATGGCCATAGAAGCGGATGATCTGGGCCAGCGTCTCGGTGGAGAACATCGGCATGCCGCCGGTTTCTTCCTCGAGGATGATCTGCAGCAGGATGCTGCGCGTGATCTCGTCGCCGCTCTTGGCGTCGCGCACTTCGAAGCGCTCGTTGTCGAGCACCATCTTCTTCACATCGGCCAGCGTGATGTAGCTGCTCGCGCGGGTGTCGTACAGCCGCCGATTGGGGTACTTCTTGAGGATGCGCGGGCCCTGGGGGTCTGTGGCCTGGGGCGCAGCGCGGCGCGACGCTGGCATTGCGTGAGGCTCCTGGTGGGTGTGCAGATTCTAGGCCGCGCCTCGTGCGCCCTGCGCCGGGTTTCCCCGGCATGGGCCCGCTCACCTCCAGAAGCACTCGGCTTCCGAGATGGGGTCGAGCACCTTGTGCGCTGCGCGTGCGGTGACTGCCAGGTGCGCTTGGAGATAACCCGCTGCAAACCAGGCGGCCGGCTGGCTTGCCGCCTCGGCGCGAAACGCGGCGGCCGCGACGGCCACGTCGTTGTGGTGGCCCAGCGCATCTTGCGCGGCGGCCAGCCGCTTCAGGTAGCGCTGCACCGCATCTTGCGGCCACAGGTCCGCTGTCAACTCAGTGAGGTAGCGCAACCGCTTCAGGCGCTTGCGCACGCGATGCTGTTTCTCGAGCGTGAGTTTCTCGAAGCGGCGGCCGGCCTGCGCAACCTTGTGATGGAGATCGTTCAATCGCCGGGCCAGCCACTCGCGGGTGGCCGCTGGCGACAGCGGCGTGAATTGCTCGGCACCGGCGTGGGCCAGCGCGAGGATGGCGAGCAAGGTGATCTGCAACGACGTCTCTCGCACCACCACTGCGGGATCGGTCGAAGCACAGGGCCGCCATGACAGCAGCGGTGCCGATGCGGCTTCCAACAGGGGACGCACGGCAGCGCAGACCACCTCGTCGTCGCGGCGCTGGCCCAGCTTGCTGAATGCCTGCGATAGCACTCCGTCCCATGCAGGTGCGATGGCCGGCGACAGTGCGGCGAGCTCTCGCAACACCGTGCGCAACCGACGCAGCCCCACGCGCGCCTGATGAATGGTTTCAGCAGCGGTCACGCCCTCGGCAAGGTCGCTCGTGTTGGCCAACACCTGTTCGAGCGTCGACTGCAACACGGCGCGCATCAGCGCGGGGCCATCGGTGGCCTGCGCCAGCGCGGGCGGCCGCGCCTTGGTCGCGGACGGCGGCGTGGCCTGGGGCCGCAACAGACGCTCGCCGCGATCGGCCTTGCTGGTGGTGCAGATCCACAGGCCGCCGTGCTCGATCCAGGCGGCGGCCAGATCGAATACGCCTTGCACCGGCCCGCCCTTGTGCTCGAGTTCGAGTTCGGCCAGCGCAATCGAACGCGCTGGCGCGCTGGCGTGGCCGGTGTCCAGCGCCACTTCGATTTGACTGCCGTGAGCATCGTGCACCAGGCAGCGCAGGCGGTTCACGTCGGAGGCGTGGCGCTCGGCCAGCGCCGACGCGGAAGCGCCTTGAAGCGCCGCGTGCAGCAGGGTGCCGGCATCGCTGCCATCGTGGCGGTGTGGATCGACCGCCGGCGAGCTCGCGCCGGCGCCCGGCACACGCACCTCGTCCTCGAGGCGATGCACCGCACCCTCGCCTGGTGTCTTCAGCGTCTGCATCCAGCGCCGCCCTTCCAGCCGCAGGCGCAACGCCACCCGGTTGCGCCCAAGCCGGCCATCGACCGTGTCGAAGTAGCGGGCCTGCAACCTCACGCTGCGCGCGCCGTGCGCGCGCAAGGCATGGCGCAGCGATGGCAACACCGCATCCGGCACTGCAAGCTTGAGTTCAAGTTCACTCATCGGGCGCCGCCGCATCCACTGCTTGCGAGAAAGGCCAAACGGCACCCGCAGGTGCCGTGAGTCTTGGGCTCGCATTGGTAGGCGCGAGTGGACTCGAACCACCGACCCCCACCATGTCAAGGTGGTGCTCTAACCAGCTGAGCTACGCGCCTGCGAGGGCGGCATTCTAGCAGCGCGCTTTGCGCGTCAATGCCGCCGCGCACTGCGCACACCCGGGATGCGGGTGATCTGCGCCAGCACCGCCGCCAGCCGCGTGGCGTTGTCGACTTCGACGGTCAGCTCCATGTGCACCACCGCGCCCGATGCGCTGGGCGCAGCTTGTGTGTGCACGGCCGTCACGTTCATGCGCTCCTTGGCGAGCAGCTCCGAGACGTCACGCAGCAGGCCCGTGCGCTCGCTGGCCTCGAGCCACACCTTGACCGGATACAGCGCCTCGCGTCCGGCCGGCTTGGCCCCCCAGGCCACCGCAATCGCGCGCTCGGGGTTGACCCGCAACATCTGGCGCAGGTTGGTGCAGTTGCTGCGATGGATCGCGACGCCCTTGCCGCGCGTGACATAGCCGCCGATCGCATCGGGCGGCGCCGGGCGGCAGCAACGCGCCAGCGTGGTCATCAGCGACTCGACACCGACCACCAGCACACCACCTTCGCTGGCCTTGGCACGGCGCAGCGCGATGACATCGGTTGGTGGCGGCGCGGCCTCCTGCGGCTTGAGCAGCGTTTCGATGTGGCGCAGCGAGAACTCGTCCTTGCCCACCACTTCGAACAGCGCATCGGCGCCCTTGAAGCCCAGACGCGCCGCCAGCTCGTCGAGCTTGAGCGCGGTGCGCCCTTCGCGCTGCAGAAGCTTGTCCACCAGCTCGCGGCCGCGCGCGATGGTTTCGTTCTGCGCGCGGGCGTTGAACCAGGCGCGCACCTTGGCGCGCGCCCGCGGGCTCTTCAGGTAGCCGAGTTCGATGTTGAGCCAGTCCATCGATGGACCGCCCTCTTTGGTGACGGTGACCTCCACCGTCTGCCCGTTGGCCAGCGGCGTGTTCAGCGGCACCATCACGCCGTCGACGCGCGCACCGCGGCAGCGATGCCCGAGGTCGGTGTGCACGGCATAGGCAAAGTCCACCGGTGTGGCACCGGTGGGCAGCTCGATCACCGTGGCTTGCGGCGTGAACACGAAGATGCGTTCGTCGAAGCCGGCATCTCCATCGTGCGACACCTGCGCGGCATGATCGCGCTCCCACGCGAGCAGCTGGCGCAGCACCGCCTTGCGCGCCTGCGACACGCGCTCTTCGAAGCCGCCTGCCGCGCTGATGCCCGCGTAGCCGCGAGCGCCCGCCTCCTTGTAAGCCCAGTGTGCGGCCACGCCGTACTCGGCGTGATCGTGCATCGCGCGCGTGCGGATCTGCACCTCCAACGCAGCATCGTCGTCGTCGAGCACCACGGTGTGCAGCGATTGGTAGCCGTTGGCCTTGGGCCTGGCGATGTAGTCGTCGAACTGCTCGGGCAACGCGCGCCAGCGCGCATGCACGCACGACAGCGCAGCGTAACAGTCGCGTAGGTCGGGCACGATCACGCGCAACGCGCGCAGATCGTAGATGGATGCCAGGTCGACGCCCTTGCCCTGCATCTTCTTCCAGATGCTGTACAGATGCTTGGGCCGGCCCTGCACCTGCGCGTCGATGCCGGCGGCCGCCAACTCGTCGCGCACGCGTTCGCTCGCCTCGCGAACTGCGGCCTCGCGGCGCGAACGCGTCTGGTCGAGCTGGCGCGCGATGTGTGCGTATTGCGCCGGCTGCAAAAATCGAAACGCCAGGTCTTCGAGCTCCCACTTGATCTGCCAGATGCCCAGGCGGTTGGCCAGCGGCGCGAACACCTGCTGCGACTCCAGCGCCAGCTCCGGTGCACACGGTTGCTTGGCGGCGGCATGCCAGCGCAGCGTCTGCAGCCGCGACGCCAGCCGCAGCAACACGACACGCAGATCGCGCGAGAACGCCAGCAGCATCTTGCGCACGCGCTCGGTCTGCTGCTCGCGCCGCTCCGCCTCGATGCTGGCTGCACGTGCTGCGCGCTGCACCTGCACCAGCTTGCGCGTGTGCTCCACCAGGCCGGCGTACGACTCGCCGAAGGCATTGCGCACCATCTCTTCGGGGCGCTGCAGAAAGTCGGCGGCGTAGACCAGGTAGGCGGCAGCACGCAGCGGCGGCGCTGCGCCGATGCCTTCGAGAATGCCGGCCACGCCGTCGGCATGGGCGAGCGCGGGCTCGCCGGTGTCGAGCACGTGGCCGGCGAGCAGCGGCTCGGCGAAGGCGCGCGCGCGCTGCAGCGCACCGGCTTCCTGCACTGCATGCACGTCCACCGGTGCCGACAGCGCCGAGCCGGGCGCCGTCTGCGCCTCATCCGCGAGGCGAACGATCGGCGCGGCTTCGCTGCCGGCCGGCATCAACTCGGTCTTCATGGCGACAACAGGAATTCGCGCACCGCATTCGTCTGTTCGGGCTGCACCAGCATCGGCGCATGGCCGACGCCGGCGAACTCCACCAGCTTGGCTCGCGGGCCGCGGCTGCCCATATCGCGCGCGGTGTCGCGCGCTCAGCAGGTCGGACTCCGCGCCGCGGAGCAGCAGCGTCGGGCAGCGCACTGCGTCGAAAGCCTGCCACAGCGCCGCCTCGCCCGCCGCCGCCAACTCGGGCGTGACGGCTTTGAACGGCACCGCGATGTCGGGATCGCTACGCGGCACCAAAGACATCGCCATCGCTTTTCAGTTGCGGCTCGGTCAGCGTCAACCATTGCTCGCGCGTGTGCGGCCCGAAACCGGTCGAGATGGCCCAGATCGCGTCGGCTGCTTCGTCAAGTGTCTTCCAGCGGCGCGTCTGCCCCACATAGCCACCGATGCGCGCCAGCCCGGCCGGGTCCAGACGCGGCCCCACGTCGTTGAGCACCAGCTTGCTCACCGGCGAACCGCCCAGCGCAGCCACGCCAAGTCCGATCAGCCCACCCATCGAGGTGCCGACCCAGTGCACCGTGCGCGCGTTCAGGCGCGCCAGCAAGGCCACCATGTCCGACGCGTACTGCGGCAGCACGTAGCCCATCGGATCGCGCAACCAATCGGAGCGGCCGCGGCCCACCACGTCAGGACACACGACGCGATAACGATCGAGCATGGTGCGCGCCAGGGTGTCGAAGTCCCGGCCCTGGCGCGTCAGGCCATGCACGCACACCAGCACGGTGTCGTTGGCCGGATCACCCCACTCCCAGTACGCCATGCGATGCAGGCTGTGGCCGCTGAGGCAATGCACGTCGAGCAGTCGTGGTTCGGACACGATGGCCTCCTTTGCCGATAATGATCCTATCAATTGAAGGCAAGGAAGCACCATGTTGAAGGGAAAGACCGCCTTGGTCACCGGATCGACCAGCGGCATCGGGCTCGGTGTCGCACTGTCGTTGGCGCAAGACGGCGCCAACATCATGCTCAACGGCTTCGGAGAGTACGAAGCGGCCAAACGCGCGGTCGCCGAGTTGGGCGTCAAGGTGTCGTACCACGGCGCCGACATGAGCAAGCCGGCCGAGATCGAAGCGATGATGCGCACCTGCGAGCAGGAGTTCGGCGCGCTCGACATCCTCGTCAACAACGCCGGCATCCAGCATGTTGCGAAGGTCGAAGACTTTCCGCCCGAGCGCTGGGACGCGATCATCGCGATCAACCTGACCTCGGCCTTCCACACCACGCGCCTGGCGCTGCCCGGCATGAAGCGACGCAACTGGGGCCGCATCCTGAACATCGCCTCGACGCACGGGCTGGTGGCCTCCGCTGAGAAATCGGCCTACGTGGCCAGCAAGCACGGCATCCTCGGCTTCACCAAGAGCATCGCGCTCGAGACCGCGACCACCGGCGTCACCGTGAACGCCATCTGCCCGGGTTGGGTGCTGACGCCGCTGGTGCAAAAGCAGATCGATGCGCGCGCTGCGCAGGCGGGCATCAGTGTCTCCGAGGCGAAGAAGCAGCTGCTTGCCGAGAAGCAGCCGTCGCTGCAGTTCACGACCATCGAGCAACTCGGCGCACTCGCCGTGTTCCTGTGCTCGCCGGCCGGCGACAACGTGCGCGGCGTGGCGTGGAACGTCGACGGCGGCTGGGTCGCGCAGTAGTTGTTGAGCGACCGTAGGTGCTGTTGGGTTCGTACCACCGAACCTGGGGTCAGAGGCACACAAACGATCAAGCCAAGACGGTGAAGCGCATCATGATGCGCTCCTCGCGCGGGCACTTTTGGTGCGCCCGGTCGCGCACAAGACCATCGGCCGTGTTCCAGGTCACGGAACCGAATGCAAAGCCAGAAATAGATGTAACAGACGGTCGGTTTTCCGGTGTGGCGGGGGTTTTCCCCCTGCAAAATGCTGCTGTTACAAATATGGAGTTGCGAATGAATACGCCCGCCAACACTCGACCCGACCGGATCGTCGTGGTCGACGACGACGCGCGCATCCGGGATCTCTTGCGCCGCTACCTGACCCAGGAGGGATTCGAGGTCCTGTTGGCCGAAGACGCCAAGGCGCTGAACCGAATCCTCACCCGCGAGACGATCGATCTGATCGTGCTCGACCTGATGCTGCCGGGCGAAGACGGCCTGTCGATCTGCCGCCGGCTGCGCGCCGCCAACGACGTGACGCCGATCATCATGCTGACGGCCAAGGTCGAGGACGTCGACCGCATCGTCGGCCTCGAGGTCGGCGCCGACGACTACCTGCCCAAGCCGTTCAACCCGCGCGAACTGCTGGCCCGCGTTCATGCCGTGCTGCGCCGCCGACCGGCGATGGAAGCCCCGGGCGCGCCGTCGAAGGAGGCGCAGACCGTGGCCTTTGGGCCGTTCGAGTTCGACCTGAGCCTGCGCCGCCTGATGAAGAACGGCGAACAGATCGCGCTGACCACCGGCGAGTTCTCGATGCTCAAGGCGCTGGTGCGTCACCCACGCCAGCCGTTGTCGCGCGACAAGCTGGCGCAGCTGGCGCGCGGTCGCGAGTTCGAGCCCTTCGATCGCAGCCTCGACGTGCAGATCTCGCGCCTGCGCAAGATGATCGAGTCCGATCCCTCGCAGCCGCGCTACATCCAGACCGTCTGGGGCGTGGGCTACGTGTTCGTGCCGGACGGCGCGAACTGACAAAAGGCCGGCGCTTACCGCAAGCGCCGCCACCAACCGCAACTGATTGAAAACGACCGGCCCAGGCCGGTCGTGTATCGTGCCGGCGATCGTACACACACCAGGCGATTGACCCCTGACTGACATGTCCCGCTCGCAAGGTGTCGCCCTCAGTCTGTTCTGGCGGACCTTCGTGCTGCTGGCGATCCTGCTGGGCAGCGGCATCATCGCCTGGGTGTGGACGCTGCGCTCGCTGGAGTTCGAGCCGCGCGCGGTGGCCGCCTCGCAGCAGATCGCGAGCCTGGTGAACGTGGCGCGCGCTGCGCTGCGCACCTCCGATTGCGATCAACCGCGTCGCGATGGTCAAGAACCTGTCTGTGCAGGAGGCGATCCGCATCGCGCCGCACGAGCCGTCGGACAAGTGGGAGCCCTTCGAGGAAGACCGCTTCACGCGCGTCGTCGCCGCTGAGCTGCACAACCGGCTGGGGCCCGACACCATCGTTGCGCGCAGCGTCAACGGGCAGGCGGGCCTGTGGGTGGGCTTCGGCATCGAGAAGGACGCCTGGTGGCTGCAGACCGAGCTCGGCCGCGTGCGTGCGCTGACCGGGCCGACTTGGTTCGTGTGGGTCGGCATCGCGCTGCTGGCCACGATCTTCGGCTCGGTGGCGATCGCGCGGCTGATCAATCAGCCGCTGCGCGAGCTGAGTTTCGCCGCCAGCCGCATCCGCGAGGGCGAATTCGACTCGCGCCTGGACGAGAACACGATGACCAGCGAGATCCGCGAGGTCAACATGGGCTTCAACCGCATGGCGCGCGAGCTGGCCAAGGTGGAGGAAGACCGCGCGGTGATGCTGGCCGGCATCAGCCACGACCTGCGCACGCCGCTGGCGCGCCTGCGGCTCGAAGCCGAGATGAGCGTGCACGACGAAGAAGCGCAGCAGAACATGGCGCTCGACATCGACCAACTCGACGCCATCATCGACAAGTTCATGGACTACGCGCGGCCCGGCGACACCAAGTTGAAGCCGGTCAACCTGGCCCAAGTGGTCGAACGCGAGATGCAGGGCTTTCGCGATCCGACCACGATCCGCATCGCCCACCGCGTGGCGATCGACGTCTCGGTGCTCGCCGACGAGATCGAACTCGGCCGCGTGTTCTCCAACCTGTTCGAGAACGCGCGCCGCTATGGCCGCACCGTCGACACCGGCATCGCCGTCGTGCACGTGACCTATGCGCGCACCGGCCCGTGGGTGATCGTCAGCGTGCGCGATCACGGCCAGGGCGTGGCGCCGGAGAAGATGCACCAGCTGACCACGCCGTTCTTCCGCGGCGACGCGGCGCGCACGGCTGCCACCGGCGCCGGCCTGGGGCTGGCCATCGTCGAGAAAGCGCTGGCGCGCATGGGCGGCAGCGCTGGAACTCGACAACGCCGCCGACGGCGGCCTGGTCGCGCACATCCGCTTGAAGCGCGCACCCTGACGCGCGCGCCCAGCCGGCGGCGACGGCCTCAGCCGTCGCCGGCCTCGCGCTGCAACAGGCAGATCGCTCGCGCCTCGATGGCGCGTCCCTCGCCCACCGGCCCCATCTTTTCGGCAGTCTTGGCCTTGACGTTGACGCAAGCCGCCTCCAGCGCGAGCGCAGCGGCGATGCGCATGCGCATCGCGTCGATGTGCGGCGCTGAGCCTGGGCGCCTGCGCGATGATGGTCGAGTCGACGTTGACGATGTGGTAGCCGGCGGCGCGCACGCGCTGGCTCGCCACGCCGAGTAGCGCGATCGAGTCGGCGCCCCGGAACGCCTCGTCGGTGTCCGGAAAGTGACGGCCGATGTCGCCGAGCGCTGCCGCGCCGAACAGTGCATCGATGATCGCGTGCACCAACGCATCGCCATCGGAATGGCGCGAGCAGGCCATGGCTGTGGGGGATCGTCGACACCACCCAGCACCAGCGGGTGGCCCGCCACCAGGGCGTGCACGTCCCAGCCTTCGCCGATGCGAAGCTGCTGCGCGCCGGCGGTTCTGTCGTTTGCAGCCGTTGCGCGCCGCGAGCAGTGCCTGCGCGCGGGTCAGATCCTCGGGCCAGGTGACCTTGATGTTGGCTGCGTCTCCCATCACCAGCTTGGGCAACAAACCGATCGCCTCGATGGCCCCGGCCTCGTCGGTCACCGCATCGTCGGCACGCGCCAGCGCGTCGCGCAGCACGCCGATGCGAAACATCTGCGGCGTCTGCGCCGCCCACTTGTCGCGACGATCGACGGTGCTGGCTGATCGCCCGTCGCGCTCGGCCTTCAACGTGTCGGCCACCGGCAGCGCCAGCAGGCCGCCCACCTCGTCATCCACACAGGCATCGATCAGGCGCTCGATCCATGCCGGCTCGCACCAGCGCGCGCGCCGCATCGTGCACCAACACCCAGTCGCCATCGGCGGCGCCATGCTCGGCCAGCACGTGCAATCCATTGGCCACCGTGCGCGCGCGCGTTGCGCCACCGCGCCGTACGCTCCAGCAGCGCTCACCGGCGAATTCGGGCACCTGCCCCTCGAACGCCGTGTCATCGTCGGCCAGCACCACCAGCACGGCGTGCAGGCGCTGCACCTGTGCCAACGCGCGCAGCGTGTGTGCGACCAGCGCGCGCCCAGCCACCTGGGCATACTGCTTGGGCTCCAACGTGCCTGCTCGCACACCCAAACCAGCGCACGGCACCAGCGCAAACAAGCGGGGCTGGTGCGACGAGATCTTTGTTGTCATCGCGGCGATTCTAGAATCCCCCTTGAGCGATGCTCGAGTGCCTGCGGTGAACCTCCGGTGATCAGCGCACCGGGAATCGCAGCCTCCACACCCCATGCAACTGCCGAGCATCGCTGCTGGAAAACGTTTCGTGCTGCCGCTGCCGCCCGGCTCGGCCGACGCCTTGCTGCTCGCTCGTTTGGCCGAGGCGCGCAAGGCCGATGCCCAGGTCACGGCGATCCTGACTGCCGACCCGGCCGATGCGCAGCGACTGGCCGACGAACTCCTGTTCTTCGCGCCGACGCTGCGCGTGGCGGTATTCCCTGATTGGGAAACGCTGCCCTACGACACATTCTCGCCACACCAAGACCTGGTGTCGGAGCGCCTGGCCACGTTGTGGCGCCTGCTGCAGCACGAACTCGACGTGATGCTGCTGCCGGCGACGACAGCCCTCACGCGATTGGCGCCGACCAGCTTTCTCGCCGCGACGACGTTCAACTTCAAGCAAGGCATGCGGCTCGACGAAGCCGCGCTGAAGGCGCAGCTCACGCTGGCCGGCTACAGCCACGTGAGCCAGGTGGTGTCGCCCGGCGAGTACGCGGTGCGCGGTGGCTTGA
This sequence comes from uncultured beta proteobacterium, assembly GCA_963774185.1. Taxonomy (GTDB): domain Bacteria; phylum Pseudomonadota; class Gammaproteobacteria; order Burkholderiales; family Burkholderiaceae_C; genus JAEUPI01. Next base: position 72,819 of record CAVZEK010000032.1, on the reverse strand, counting down.
TCGATCTCTATCCGATGGGCTCGCCGGTGCCCTACCGCGTCGACCTGTTCGACGATCAGATCGATTCGATCCGAACCTTTGACCCCGACACGCAGCGCAGCCTCTACCCGGTGCCCGAAGTGCGGTTGCTGCCCGGGCGTGAGTTCGCGCTCGACGACGCGGCGCGCGCCGGTTTTCGTGCGCGCTGGCGCGAGCGGATCGAGGGCGACCCCACGCGCTCGCGCATCTACAAAGACATCGCGCAGGGGCTTGCCGGCGCTGGCATCGAATACTACCTGCCGCTGTTCTTCGACCAGACAGCCACCGTGTTCGACTACATCGGCGAGCGCGCTGCGCTGGTGCTGCACGGCGACCTCGACGCTGCGATCTCGCGTTTCTGGGCCGACACGCGCGAGCGCCACCGTTTTCTGCAGTACGACCCTGAGCGCCCGATCCTGCCGCCGGAAGCGATTTTTCTGCGCGTCGACGAGTTCTTCTCGCTGACCGGACCGTACGCGACGCTGGCGCTGCGGGGCGCGGCCAGCGACGCCACAGCACAGCCATGGGCCACATCGGCGCCCGACGTCAGCGTCGATCGCGGCTCGACCGAACCGCTGGCCGCGCTGCAGCGGCTGATCGACGAGGCCCGCACGCGTGTCCTGCTGGTCGGCGAGAGCGAGGGCCGCCGCGAGAGCCTGCTGGAGCTGCTGCGCGACCATCGCATCGATGTGCCCAGCGTCGCGACGCTGGCCGAGTTCGAGGCCAGCGACGAGCCGGTGGCAATTGCGGCGGCGCCGCTGGCGCGCGGCTTCGTGTGGCGGCGCGAGAGTGCGCTGCCGATCACCTTCATCACCGAGGCCGAACTGTTTGCCGCCACGCCGGCGCTGCGCCGACGGCGCCACCAGGAGGCCGTCAGCGACGTTGAGGCGCTGATCAAGGATTTGTCGGAGCTCGCGGTGGGCGACCCAGTGGTGCACGCCAACCATGGCATCGGGCGCTACCGCGGCCTCGTCAATCTCGACCTCGGCGATGGCGCCAGCGAATTCCTGCACCTGGGCTACGCCGACGACGCCACGTTGTACGTGCCAGTGGCGCACCTGCACCTGATCAGCCGCTACACCGGCGTCGATGCGTCGGAAGCGCCGCTTCACAAGCTCGGCTCGGGCCAATGGGACAAGGCCAAGCGCCGCGCTGCCGAACAAGTGCGCGACACCGCGGCGGAGTTGCTGAACCTGTACGCGCGCCGCGCAGCCAGGGAGGGCCACGCGCACCGCTTCTCAGCGCACGACTACGAGGCCTTCGCCGCAGGCTTCGGCTTCGAGGAGACACCGGACCAGCGCGCCGCCATCCATGCGGTGATCCAGGACATGATTTCTCCCAAGCCGATGGATCGCCTGGTGTGCGGCGACGTCGGCTTCGGCAAGACCGAGGTCGCCTTGCGTGCCGCCTTCATCGCGGTGCTCGGCGGCAAGCAGGTCGCGCTGCTGGCGCCGACCACGCTGCTCGCGGAGCAGCACTTCCAGACCATCAACGACCGCTTCGGCAAGTGGCCGGTCAAGGTGGCCGAGCTGTCGCGCTTTCGCACCGGCAAGGAGACGACTGCCGCCCTGGCTGGCATGGCCGACGGCAGCATCGACATCGTGGTCGGCACGCACAAGTTGCTGTCCAAAGACGTGCAGTTCAAGCGCCTAGGATTGCTGGTGATCGACGAGGAACACCGCTTCGGCGTGCGCCATAAGGAGGCGATCAAGGCGCTGCGTTCGGAGGTCGACGTGCTGACGCTCACCGCGACGCCGATCCCGCGCACGCTGGGCATGGCGCTGGAGGGTCTGCGCGACCTGAGCGTGATCGCCACTGCGCCGCAGCGGCGGCTGGCGATCAAGACCTTTGTGCGCGACGAGGGCAACAGCCTGATCCGCGAGGCCGTGCTACGCGAGCTGAAGCGCGGGGGGCAGGTCTACTTCCTGCACAACGAGGTCGAGTCGATCCAGCAGCGGCGCAAGCACCTCGAAGAGCTAGTGCCCGAGGCGCGCATCGCGGTGGCGCACGGCCAGATGCCCGAACGCGAACTCGAGCAGGTGATGCGCGACTTCGTCGCGCAACGCTTCAACCTGCTGCTGTGCTCGACCATCATCGAAACCGGCATCGACGTGGCCAGCGCCAACACCATCGTGATCAGCCGCGCCGACAAGTTCGGCCTCGCGCAGCTGCACCAATTGCGCGGCCGCGTCGGCCGCTCGCACCACCAAGCCTATGCCTACCTGATGGTGCCCGACACGCGCATGCTGACCAAGCAGGCGCAGGCGCGGCTCGACGCCATCCAGAGCATGGAAGAGCTGGGCTCGGGCTTCTACCTGGCGATGCACGACCTCGAGATCCGCGGCGCCGGCGAGCTGCTGGGCGAACACCAGAGCGGGAACATGCAGGAGGTCGGCTTCCAGCTCTACAACGACATGTTGGCCGAGGCCGTGCGCGCGCTGAAGGCCGGTCGCGAGCCCGATCTGCTGTCGCCGCTGGCCGCCACCACCGAGATCAACCTGCACGCGCCGGCGCTGCTACCCGACGTGTATTGCGGCGACGTGCACGCGCGCCTGAACCTGTACAAGCGTCTGTCGATGGCCGAGCGCGCCGAGCAGCTTGACACCCTGCTCGAAGAGATCACCGACCGCTTCGGCAAGCTGCCTGCTCAGGGACAGACACTGTTCGACACCCACCGCCTGCGCGTGCTGGCCAAGACCTACGGCGTGCTCAAGGTCGACGCCGGCCCCAAGCTAATGAGCATCACCTTCCGCCCCAAGCCGCCGATCGACGCGCAGCGCATCATCGAACTGGTGCAGCGCAACCGCCACATCAAGCTGGCCGGCAACGATCGTTTGCGCATCGAGCGCGAGTTGGCCGAGCCGCGCGAGCGCGCGCAGTTCGTGCGCGACGTGTTGCGCAGTCTGGGCTCGCCGGGCGTGCACTGAGTGCTGAGCACCCTCCGCTGCCGAGAGGCAAGCCGCGGAACTGGGCCACCGCACACCGGCATATCCGAGCTTCACGCCGCCGGCGGGTGATCATCATCGCAGGCGTGTTGCCTTGTCCGTGGCGACCCGGAGCTGCCCGATGACCGATTTTCTCCGCCGCTTCAGCCAGGTGTCGCGTGTGCGCGCCGGTTTCGGCTTCCTCGCTCTGGCGGTATGGGCCATCGGCTTCACGGCAGCGGGAGCCTTGAACTCACACGCCCCCGAGGTGGCCTTGGCGATCGGCGCTGCCGCCGGCATCGTGGGCACACTCGGCCTGATCGGCGGCTGGCTGGTCAGTGTCAGCATCAAGGCGCCGGTGGACGACACCGCGCAGGCCGTGATGCGAATCGCCGCGGGCGACCTCGAAACCAAGATCGAGTCGCCAGGCCGCGACGAACTCTCCTGGCTGCGCCATGAGCTGAATACGATGCGCAAGAAGCTGCGCAGCGCCGTGGTCACGGTCAATCAATCGGTGCGCGGCGTGGCGGCGGCTTCGCAAGAGATCGCCAAGGGCAATGGCGACCTCTCCTCGCGCACCGAGAACCAGGCGGCCGCGTTGCAGCAGACTGCGTCGTCGATGGGCCAGCTGGCCGATGCGGTGCGCAGCAGCGCCGGCCACGCCCGCGGCGCCAGCACCGAGATCTCACAAGCGCGCGACGTGGCCGAGCGCGCGGGCGGGATGATGCGCGACGTGGTTGCGCGAATGGCCGACATCCAGACCAGTGCACGCCGCATCTCCGAGATCATCGGCGTCATCGACGGCATCGCATTCCAGACCAACATCCTGGCGCTCAATGCGGCCGTCGAAGCGGCGCGCGCCGGCCATCAAGGCCGCGGCTTCGCGGTGGTGGCCTCCGAGGTGCGCGGTCTTGCGCAGCGTTGCGCAGACGCTGCGCGCGAGGTGAAAGCCCTGATCGTCGATTCCAGCAGCAAGGTCGACGCCGGCTCCAGCCTGGTCGACGATGCCGGTCGCACGATGGACGAGCTGCTGCAGCGCGTGCTCGGCGCAGCCAAGTTGGTCGATGACATGGCGCGTGCCAGCAGTGGACAGAGCAGCGAGATCGACCAGGTGAATCAATCGGTGCTGCAGATCGACGGGGTGAACCAGCAAAATGCGGCACTGGTCCAGGAGGTGGCAGCCACCGCGCTCACGCTCGACGAGCAAGCTCGTTTGCTGTCGCAAGCCGTCAGCGTGTTCAGCGTGAAGGCTTGACCGGCACGCTTGCGGCCCAGAGCCTGGGCCGGCTATCGGCCTCAGGTCAAATCCGGGGCCCTGAGCGCTAGGCGCGCCGCTCGCGTGCGCCTACCATCGTCGTCCCGCAGCACCACGCCGGAGACACCACGATGAGCTCACCCACCAAGTTCGTGCTCGACGAGAGCAAGATGCCGCGCCACTGGTACAACATCGCGGCCGACCTACCTAAACCTGCGCCGCCGGTGCTGCACCCCGGCACGCACCAGCCGGTGGGCCCCGACGATTTGGCGCCACTGTTCCCGATGGCGCTGATCGCGCAGGAGGTGTCCAGCGAGCGCGAAATCGAGATTCCAGAGCCGATCCGCGAGGTGTTTCGCCTCTGGCGGCCCTCGCCGCTGTTCCGCGCGCACCGGTTGGAAAAGGCGCTCGGCACGCCGGCCAAGATCTACTACAAGTACGAAGGCGTCTCGCCGGCTGGCTCACACAAGCCGAACACCGCGGTGCCGCAGGCTTGGTACAACGCGCAGGCCGGCATCAAGAAGTTGACCACCGAAACGGGCGCCGGCCAATGGGGCTCGGCGCTCGCCTTTGCCGGCTCGTTGTTCGGCATCGACGTCACGATCTTCCAGGTGCGGGTGTCGTACGACCAGAAACCGTACCGCCGCGCGCTGATGGAAACCTACGGCGCGCGCTGCATCGCATCGCCGTCGAACGAAACCAACGCGGGCCGCGCGATCCTTGCGCAGCGCGCCGACCATCCGGGGTCGCTGGGCATTGCGATATCCGAGGCCGTCGAGGTGGCGGCCACGCACGACGACATCAAATACTCGCTCGGCTCGGTGCTCAACCATGTGCTGATGCACCAGACCATCATCGGCCAGGAGGCGATGCTGCAGCTCGAGATGGCCGGCGACGACCCCGACGTGATCGTCGGCTGCACCGGTGGCGGCTCCAACTTCGCGGGCATCGCGTTCCCGTTCATCGGCGCGCAGCTGCGCGGCGGCAAGAAGCGGCGCATCGTGGCCATCGAGCCGGCGGCCTGCCCGTCATTGACACGCGGCAAATACGCCTACGACTTCGGCGACACCGCGCACATGACGCCGCTGGTGAAGATGCACACGCTGGGCTCGACCTTCACGCCGCCGGGCTTCCACGCCGGCGGCCTGCGCTACCACGGCATGGCGCCGTTGGTGTCGCACCTGCTGGAGCTCGACCTGATCGAGGCACGTGCCTACCAGCAGAAGACCGTGTTCGAGGCCGGCGTGGCGTTCGCGCGCGCGGAAGGCATCGTGCCCGCACCGGAGGCCAATCACGCGGTCAAGGGCGCGATCGACGAGGCGCTGCGCTGCAAAGCCGAAGGCAAGTCGCGCACGATCCTGTTCAACCTGTGCGGCCACGGGCACTTCGACATGAGCGCCTACCAGGCGTATTTCGCCGACAAGCTGGTCGACCAGCCCTATGACGAGGCCGAGCTGGCGATGGCGCTGGCGGGGCTGCCGAGCGTGGCGGCGTGAGCGCATCGCGGGCCGCGCTCTAGCGCGGGCCGCGGCGGCGCGACGATTGCTCAACTGCCCCCGGCAGGCGGGGCGGCTTTGGCGGTGACCTTAGCGTAGACCCACAGCAGGACGATGGCGCCGATCACCGAGGCAATGAACCCAGCCACTTCACCGGGCTGGTACCAACCCAGCGCCTGGCCCGCCAGGCCGGCGACGTAGGACCCCACGAGGCCCAGCACCGCAGTCAGGATGATGCCCAGGTGCTGCGTGCCCGGCAGCAACGCGCGTGCGATGAGGCCCACCACGAAGCCGATGACCGCCATCCAGACGTAGTGCATGTCGCATCCCTCGTATGCGCGGCGGTGCGCCGCAGCGGCACTGTAGGCAGTCGCCAGTGTTTGCTCAAGGGTTCAGCTTGAAAGCTGAGCCCAAGCCTTGTGCTTCCAGCATGACATGCCATTCAGGCAGATGTCAGCCTTCACCGAAAGGCCTGGCATCAGCATGAAAGCTGCTGCCACGCCTTGTCCAGTCGCTTCACGCTCACCGGCTGCGGCGTGCGCAACTCCTGCGCGAAGAAGCTGACGCGCAATTCCTCGAGCAGCCAGCGGTATTCGTCGAGCCGTGCGTCGGGCGCGCCGCGTTGTTCGGCCAAGCGACGCGTGTAGCGTTGTTCCAGGGGCCGCAACTCGGCCAGACGCGCGGCGTCACGTGTGGGATCGATGCGCAGCTTGTCCAGGCGCAGCGTGATCGCCTTCAGGTAGCGCGGCAGGTGTTGCAGCGCCGCCCACGGCGTGGCCGCGACGAACCGCTTGCCGCACAGGCGTTGCAGTTGCGCGGCCACGTCGTCGGCCACCTCTTTCGGCGCCTTGGCGTCGCGCAGCTTGCGTGATGCGGCGGCGAATTCGGTCAGCACCATGCCGACTTGTCGTGCCACCTCCTGCGCCACCAGCACCAATCGCGCGCGGCCCTCGTCGAGTCGGGTCTGAAACGACGCTGCATCGTGCGGCAACGGGTCAGCGAGAAATGCGCGGTCGATCGCCACCTCGACGATCTGGCCGCGCAGTTCTTCCAACGTGCCCAACGACATGAAGGCGGCGGCCATGGCCTGCAGGCCGGTGATGTTCTTTTCCAGGTACTTCAGCGGCTCGCGCAACTGCAGCGCAACGAGGCGGCGCAGACCAGAGCGGTGTTTGGCCGCGGCGATGTCGGGTTCGTCGAACACTTCGATCTCAACGTGGCCGCCGTGGTCGATCAAGGCCGGAAAGCCCACCATCGCCTGGCTGCCCTTGCGCACCTCCATCAACTCGGGCAATTCGCCGAAGGTCCAACTGGTGTAGTGGGCCGCGGTCTCGAGTGCGACCGGGCCTGCCAGGGCGCGGCTTGTGCGTTGCGCTGGCTCAACGGGTGGGCGCGAGTCCGCAACACTGCTCACCCGACCGGGCTCGGGCTTCAAGGTGGCCAAGGCCTGGAACGCATTGCGCGCCTGCGCGCCCCACTGCGACTTTAGCGAGGCCAGGTGGCGGCCCATCGCCAACTGGCGACCGTGTTCGTCGACCACACGCAGGTTCATGAACAGATGAGCCGGCACGGTGTCGAGCTTGAAGTCGTTGCGCTGCACGGCAAGCTGGCTGCGCTCGCGCACGAACTTCAGCAGCATTTCGAGCAACTCGCCTTGCGCGAACGGCGTCAGCTCGCAGAACTCGGCGGTGGTCTCGGGCAGCGGCACCAGGCGCGACCGCGGCCGCTGCGGCAGGCTCTTCAGCAGCGCATGCACCTTGTCGCGCAGCATGCCGGGCACCAGCCAGTCGCAACGCTCGTCGTTCGCCTGGTTGAGCGCATAGATGGGCACCGTCACCGTGACACCGTCTTTCGGATCGCCCGGCTCATGCAGATACTCGGCCGCGCAGTCGATGCCGCCCAGGCGCAGTGTCTTCGGAAACGCCGCGGTCGTGATGCCGGCCGCCTCGTGGCGCATCAACTCGTCACGCGTGAGTTGCAGCAGCCGGGGTTGGCGCTTGACTTCGTCGCGGAACCAGCGCTCGAGTGACGCGCCCGAACACGCGTCAGCCGGCAGTTGCTGGTCGTAGAACGCGTGGATCAGCTCGTCGTCGACCAGCACGTCCTGCCGCCGCGACTTGTGCTCGAGCTCTTCCACCTGCGCAATCAACTTGCGGTTGTGCGCCAGGAACGGCAGCTTGCTGTCCCACTCGCCGTTGACCAGCGCCTCGCGGATGAAGATCTCGCGCGCTCCGGCTAAGTCGACCTGCGCGTAGTTCACGCGGCGGTTGTTGTAGACGACGATGCCGTACAGCGTGGCGCGCTCCAGCGCCACGACCTCGGCCGCCTTCTTCTCCCAATGCGGCTCGAGCAGCTGCTTCTTCAACAGGTGGCCCGCGATGCCGGGAATCCATTGCGGTTCGATGGCCGCCAGCCCGCGGCCGTACAGGCGCGTGGTCTCCACCAGCTCGGCGGCGATCAGCCAGCGTGCGGGCTTCTTGCTCAGATGCGCGCCCGGATGCCGCCAGAACTTGATGCCGCGCGCGCCGAGGTACCACTCCTCGTCGTCGCTCTTGCAGCCGACGTTGCCCAGCAAGCCCGCTAGCATGGACAGATGGATCTGCTCGTAGGTGGCCGGCGCGCCATTCAAGCGCCAGCCATGCTCCGCTACCACCGTGTGCAGCTGCGAATGGATGTCACGCCACTCGCGCACACGCCGCGGGCTGACGAACTGCTCGCGCAGCCGCTGCTCCTGCTGGCGATTGCTCAAGCGGTGGGTATCGGTGGCGGCACCGGCGTGGCCGTGCACGCCGCGCCCCTGCTCGATCCACTGCCACAGCTTGAGGTAGCCGACGAACTCGGACTTCTCGTCGTCGAACAGCTTGTGCTTCTCGTCGGCGGCCTGCGCGTGTTCGAGAGGCCGGTCGCGCACGTCCTGCACGCTCAGCGCCGACGCGACGATGAGCACTTCGTTCAGGGCCTGGCGGTCGCGCGCCTCCAGGATCATGCGGCCCACCCGCGGATCGAGCGGCAGCGTGGAGAGCTCCAGGCCGATCGGGGTGAGCTCGTTGCCGTCGTCGACCGCATTCAATTCGGCAAGCAGCGCGTAGCCATCGGCAATCGCCTTGCGCGGCGGCGCCTCGATGAACGGAAAGTCTTCGACTGCACCCAGGCGCAGCGCCTTCATGCGCAGGATCACGCCGGCCAGTGACGAGCGCAGGATCTCAGGGTCGGTGAAGCGTTCGCGCGCGGCGAATTCCTTCTCGTCGTACAGGCGGATGCACACGCCGTCGGCCACGCGGCCGCAACGGCCGGCGCGCTGGTTGGCCGCCGCCTGCGAGATCGGCTCGACCTGCAACTGCTCGACCTTGCTGCGGTAGCTGTAGCGCTTGACGCGCGCCAGCCCTGCGTCGATGACGAAGCGGATGCCGGGCACCGTGAGCGAGGTCTCGGCCACGTTGGTGGCCAGCACGATGCGCCGCACGCCGTGCGGCTGGAACACGCGGTCCTGCTCGGCCTGCGACAGCCGCGCGAACAGCGGCAGGATCTCCGCCGGCGGGCCGCCGCGATGCGCACTGGCCAAGTGCTTGCGCAAGTGATCGGCGGCCTCGCGGATCTCGCGCTCGCCGGGCAGGAACACCAGGATGTCGCCCGCCGCGCCGCCGCGCCACAGCTCATCCACCGCGTCGGCGATCGCATCGTCGAGGCCATGATCGCGGCTCTCCTGGAAAGGCCGCCAGCGCTGCTCCACCGGAAACAGGCGTCCCGACACCTGGATCACCGGGGCTGGTCCGAGTGCGGATGCGAAGTGCTGCGCAAACCGATTGGCGTCGATCGTTGCCGAGGTCACCACCACCTTCAGGTCGGGCCGCCGCGGCAGCAGCTGCTTGAGATACCCGAGCAGGAAGTCGATGTTGAGGCTGCGCTCGTGCGCCTCGTCGATGATCAGCGTGTCGTAGGCGCGCAGCTCGGGGTCGTGCTGGGTCTCGGCGAGCAGGATGCCGTCGGTCATCAGCTTGACCGACGCGCCGCGCTGTAGGCGATCCTGGAAGCGCACCTTGTAGCCCACCACCTCGCCGAGCGGCGAGTCGAGCTCCTCGGCGATGCGCTTGGCCACGCTGGAGGCCGCGATGCGCCGCGGCTGCGTGTGGCCGATCAGGCCCCGGCCGCCGGCGCCCAGTCCACGGCCCAGCTCGAGCATGATCTTGGGCAGTTGCGTCGTCTTGCCCGAACCGGTTTCGCCGCACACGATCACCACCGGGTGCTCGCGGATGGCGCGCGCGATCTCGTCGCGCCGCGCGCTGACCGGCAGCGATTCGGCGTATTTGATCGGTGGAATCGCGGTGGCAGCCCGCGCCGGGCTGGGCGCGGCGTGCGTTCGCGGGTGCGGCGAGATCACGGGGCGCGGATGATACGCGCGCAGCGCCGCGACGCGGCGCACCGGTGTAGCGTGCCAACGACCCGACCGTCACCGCGCGGCCGGCCCAACGTGCGGCCTGCGGCACAATCGCCGCCACCATGAGTCTGGTGTTTCCGCATACCTTCGTCCCCTGGTTCCGCTCGGTCGCGCCGTACATCCATGCCTACCGCGGCAAGACGTTCGTCGTCGGGCTGGTCGGCGAGGCGATCGCAGCGGGCAAGTTGAACGCCTTCGTGCAGGACCTTGCGATCCTGCATGCAATGGGCATCAAGCTGGTGCTGGTGCACGGCTTTCGCCCGCAGGTGAACGAACAGCTCAAGGCCAAGGGGCACACCTCGCGTTTCTCGCATGGCCAGCGCATCACCGACGAAGTGGCGCTCGATTGCGCACAGGAGGCCGCGGGCCAGTTGCGCTTCGAGATCGAGGCCGCGTTTTCTCAGGGCCTGCCCAATACGCCGATGGCCAACGCGACGGTGCGCGTGCTGTCCGGCAACTTCCTCACTGCACGGCCGGTGGGCATCGTCGATGGCGTCGATTTCATGCACAGCGGCGTCGTGCGCCGCGTCGATGCCGCCACCGTGCGGCGCGCCATCGATGGCGGCGCCGTCGTGCTGCTGTCGCCGTTCGGCTTTTCGCCGACCGGGGAAGCGTTCAACCTCACGATGGAGGACGTGGCCACCTCCGCCGCGATCGCGCTGCAGGCCGACAAGCTGTTGTTCGTCAGCGAAGTGCCAGGCATTCGAGAGAACCCCGACGACGCCGAGTCGGGCATCGACACCGAGCTGGCGCTGGTCGATGCGCAGCGCCTGCTGACGGTATTGCCCGAGCCCACTCAGCCGGGCAACGCCGCGTTTTACCTGCGCCAGTGCGTCAAGGCCTGCGAAGGCGGCGTCGAGCGCTCGCACATCCTGCCGTTCGCGGTGGACGGCGCGATCCTGCAGGAGGTGTTCACGCACGACGGCATCGGCACCATGGTGGTCGACGAGAAGCTCGAGACGCTGCACGAGGCCGGGCCCGACGACGTGGGCAGCATCCTGGCGCTGATCGAGCCGTTCGAGCGCGACGGCACGCTGGTCAAGCGCGGGCGCACCGAGATCGAACGCGACATCGGCAACTACACGGTGATCGAGCACGACGGCGTGATCTTCGGCTGCGTGGCGCTGTACCCGTACCCCGAGGCGCGCACCGGCGAGATGGCCGCGCTCACCGTATCGCCGAACGTGCAAGGTCAGGGCGACGGCGAGCGGCTGTTGAAGCGTGTGGAACAGCGCGCGCGCAGCAGCGGCCTGGAGAGCATCTTCGTGCTGACCACGCGCACGATGCACTGGTTCATCAAGCGCGGCTTCCAGCAGGTCGATGCCGACTGGTTGCCCGAGGCACGCAAACGCAAATACAACTGGGATCGCCGTTCGCAGGTGCTGGTCAAGAAACTGGCCTGATCACACCGGCGCACCGAACAGTTCAATTGGAGACTCACCATGGCACGCACGGTTCATTGCGCACACCTCAAGAAGGATGCCGAGGGCCTGGACTTTCCCACTTACCCCGGCGACCTCGGCAAACGGATCTACAACGAGATCAGCAAGGAGGCCTGGGCGATGTGGCTCAAGCACCAGACGATGCTGGTCAATGAAAACCGCCTGAATCTGGCCGACCAGCGCGCGCGGCAATACTTGGCCCGGCAGATGGAGCAGTTTCTGTTCGGCAGTGGCGCCGATAAACCGGCGGGGTATGTTGCGCCCTCCAAATGAGCGTTTGTCGAATACTGGGGCATGGCAGATAACCACAGTTGCCCGGCCCTGCCGGTTGGTCCAGCGGGTATTTTTCGCTCGGCAGCCGCAGGTTGAACGCGTCACGCATCGCGAGCCGGTTGTATATTCCTCGCACCATTTGTGATAACCGGGGGTCGCATGTCGAATCTGGCCGAGTTGATCGCCCAAAAAGCGGCCCTCGAAAAGCGCATCGCCGAAGCACAAAACCACGAGCGTTCGTCAGCGGTTGCCCAGATCAAGCAGCTGATGGCCCAGCACGGATTGACGATCGCCGACCTCGGGGGCAAGTCATCCAAGGGCTCCCATGCCGGCCCCCGCAAAGGCAGCAAGGTGCCCGTGAAGTTTCGCGATCCGGCCAGCGGCAACGCCTGGAGCGGCCGCGGGCTGCAGCCCAAGTGGCTGCAGGCGCAACTGGCTCAAGGCCGCAAACTCAGCGACTTCGTGGTCTGACCGCGCGCCGCGGTGCACCACGGTCCGCCGCCTGCGACGCCCACGGGGGCTTCATGACGGGCATCAGCGACTGACCCCACGCGATGGCGGCCACGACCGAAACCTTCGAAGGGCCCTCGCCACGCACGCAGGGGCTGCTGCGCAACGCGTTGCTGATGCTGGCCTGCGGCCTGTTGGTGCGCTTGGGTGTCACCACGGCCGACGATCATCGATTGATCGCCACCTTCGCGCCCGCCGTTGGCTTGGCGTGGGCTGCGCTGATGCGTTGGGGGCCGGCGGTCACGCCGGGGGTGTGGATCGGCCTGGCGGCGGGCTTCATCTGGGCTGGTGCGTCATGGTCGCTGGCGTTGGCACTTGCTACCGGGCAGGCGCTCGGTGCTTGCATCGCCGCCTTCTGGTTGGGGCGCGCGGGCTTCGATTCGCGGCTGGACCAACCGCGCGATCTGTGGTTGCTGGGCGGCGCGGCATTGTGTGGCGGCGCCGTGCTGAGCGCGGCCAATGCGGCCACGTGGCTGATGTTGGCCGGGCGCTTGCCGATGCTCGATCTCGCCAGCGCGTGGTTGACCTGGTGGTTCGGCGAAGCCACCGGTCTCATCATCGTCGGCGTCGCGCTGTTGGCGTTGCCGCGCATCGCGATGGCCGTGCCCAGCACGCCGCGCTGGATCGGGGATGCGGCGCTGCTGCTGGCGATTGCGCTGTCGCTTGGCCTGGTCATCGATGCGCTGGCCAACGGCCGGCTCGGCCTGTTGCCGTTCGCCGTGTTGCCGCTGGTTGCGCTCGCATGGCTGGCGTTGCGCGGCGGACTCGCGCTGCCGACCGCGGGGCTCGCAGCGCTGGCCCTGCTGGCGACGGCCCTGTTGGCCGGCGGCTCCCGGGCGCTGCAGCAGGTGGCCAGCACGTTGGGCGTGCGCTCGATGTGGGCTTGTCTGGCTCTGGCCCAGACACTGGTGCTGCTGGTGCACGTGTTCGCGGGGCGTGCGCGCAATGCCGCTCAACGATTCGAGTTGGCGCTGGAAAGCGCCGACCTGGGTGTTGCCGATTGGCCGCTCGGTGCCGGCGTGCCCTACACGTCGCCGCGCTGGCGCAGCCTGCTTGGCGACCGTGATGGCAGCCGCACCTCCACGCTCGAAGACTGGCTGGCGCGCGTGCACGGCGATGACCGCAACGACCTGCGCCTGGCCATCGAGTCGCTCGACGAACCAACGCGCGACTCGGTGTGGCGCCAGACGCGCATCCGTGTCGGCGACGCCTGGCCGTGGTTCGAACTGCGCATCGCGGTGGCCGCGCGCGATGCCGACCAGCGCGCCACGCGGCTGGTGGCCACGCTGTCCGACGTGCAGGAGCAGCGCAGCGCCGAAGATCGCGAGCGCTTGTCGAGCAGCCTGTTCCAGAACCTGCACGAGGGACTGGTGATCGTCGACGCCGAGTTGCGCATCCTCGACGTCAACCCGACCTACAGCCGCATCACCGGCATCGCGCGCGAGGAGTTGATCGGCACCGTGCCGACGCTGCTCAGTTCGTCGTCGACCGACGCGATGACGCGCCAGCAGCAAAGTGCCATCTGGGCCGGCTTGCGCAGCCTTGGCCACTGGAGCGGCGAGGTGGTCGAGCGCCGCCGCAACGGTGACCCGTGTGCGCTGCACCTGAGCGTGTTCACGGTGCCCGACCCCGAAGGCGCCGTGCGCTACCGCGTGCTGATGGTGTCGGACATCACCGAGCAGCGGTTGCAGCGCGAGCGGCTGGAGCGCCAGGCCCATTTCGACGAACTGACGCGCCTGCCCAACCGCGCGCGCCTGACCCAACTGCTCGGCGAGGCGCTGGTGGCCAGCGAGCGCGACGGCCACCTGCTGGCGGTCTGCTACATCGACCTCGATCACTTCAAGGAGATCAACGAGCGCCATGGCCGCAACGCCGGCGACCGCCTGCTGGTGGAGCTGGCCGCGCGGCTGCGCAGCGCGCTGCGCGCGCACGCCACCTGGTCTGACGTGGCCGCGCGATTGGGTGGCGACGAGTTCGTGCTGCTGTTGCGCGCCGACACCGTCGAGGAAGCGCGCCTGGCGGTCGAACGCGTGCTGCGCGTGATCGCACAGCCCTACACGCTCGGCGCGCAAACGCCGCCCACCGCGATGACCGCCAGCGTCGGCGCCACCGTGTTCCCGATCGACCACAGCGACCCTGACACGTTGCTGCGCCACGCCGACCATGCGATGTACAGCGCCAAGCAGGCGGGACGCAACGGCTACCTGTTCTTCGACCCGAACACAACCGCCGCGCCGAAGAACGTGTGCTCGCGCTCGGCCGCGTGCAAGAGGCGCTCGACCGCCAGGAACTGCGCCTGTACTACCAGCCCAAGGTCGACCTGCGTCGCGGCACCGTGCTAGGTGCCGAGGCGCTGCTGCGCTGGGAGCACCCCGACCACGGCGTCGTGCCGCCGGGCCAGTTCTTGCCGCTGATCGAGCACACCGGCTTGTCGGCGCGCGTGGGCGACTGGGTGCTCAGCCAGGCGCTCAACCAGCTCGATCGCTGGCTCGAACAAGGATTCGACCTGTCGGTCAGCGTCAACGTGTCTGCGCGCCACCTGCAGGAGCCCGACTTCGTGCAGCGCCTGACCGAATTGCTGGCCCGCCACTCACGGCCACTGGGCCCCCGGCTCGAACTCGAGGTGCTCGAGACCGCGGCGCTGGCCGACGTGGCCTTCACCTCGATGTTGCTCGAGCGTTGCGCGGCGCTTGGCGTGCGCTTCGCGCTCGACGACTTCGGCACCGGCTACTCCACGCTCACCTATCTGAAGCGGCTGCCGGTGCAGGTGCTGAAGATCGACCGCTCGTTCGTGCACAACATGCTCAACGACACGCAGGATCGCGCCATCGTCGAGGGCGTGATCAGCCTGGCGCGCACCTTCTCGTGCGTGGCGGTGGCCGAGGGCGTAGAGACGCCGGCACAGGCGCGCACGCTGCTCGAAATGGGCTGCGAAGTCGGCCAAGGTGCCGGCATCGCGACGCCGATGCCGGCCGCCGACCTGCCACGCTGGGTCAGGGAGTGGAAGGGCCTGTTCGCGATCGCGCCGGCGGGCGTGGCCACGCCTGCTGTCAACGCGGCGGCGCCGGCGAGCGGGCCGCGCGGGCGCTAGCGGCGCGCCCTCGCGCGCAACGCATCCATCAGTCGGCCGCGCGCGGGCCGCGGCTAGACTGATGCCGTGCTGCCCATCGGCTTCATCCAGGAATTGCTATCCCGCGTCGACATCGTCGAGGTCGATCGGCCGCCACGTTGAGCTCAAGCGCGCCGGCACCGTGCACAAGGGCCTGTGTCCGTTCCATGGTGAGAGGTCGCCGAGCTTCACGGTCAGCCCGAGCCGCCAGACCTATCACTGCTTCGGCTGCGGCGTGCATGGCGACGCGATCCGGTTCTTGATGGAGAACCAGGGGTTGCCGTTCATGGACGCCGTGCGTGAGCTGGCGCAACGTGTCGGCGTCACGGTTCCCGAGGGCGATGCGAGCCCGCAAGAGCGCGCCCACGCAGCCGAGCAACGCGAGAAGCGGCAAACCCTGAGCGATGTTCTGGCGCGCGCCGGCGACCACTACAAGGCCGCGCTGAAAACCACTCCGCGAGCGATCGACTACCTCAAGCGGCGAGGTCTCACCGGTGAGATTGCCGCGCGTTTTGGTTTGGGTTATGCGCCTGCCGGCTGGCGCAACCTCGCCAGCGTGTTTGCGCGCTACGACGATCCGCTGCTGGTCGAAGCGGGCTTGGTCATCGTCCACGGCGAAGGGGACGAACAAAAGCGCTACGACCGCTTTCGCGATCGCATCATGTTTCCGATCCGCTCGGTGCGAGGCGAGGTGATCGGCTTCGGCGGCCGGGTGATCGACGAAGGCGAGCCCAAGTACCTCAACTCGCCCGAGACACCGCTGTTCGTCAAGGGTCGCGAGTTGTACGGCCTGTACGAGGCCCGCGTCGCATTGCGCGAGGCGGGCTATGCGCTGGTCGTCGAAGGCTACATGGACGTGGTGGCATTGGCCCAATCGGGGCTCGGCCATGCGGTGGCGACGTTGGGCACCGCCTGCACCGCCGAGCACGTGGCCAAGCTGTTTCGATTCACCGACCACGTGGTGTTCAGCTTCGACGGCGATGCGGCTGGGCGGCGCGCGGCGGGCCGCGCGCTCGAGGCGGCGCTGCCGCACGCCAGTGATCTGCGCACCATCCGCTTTCTATTTCTGCCGCCGGAACACGATCCCGACTCGTTCGTACGCGAGCTGGGCGCCGCGGCGTTCGAGCAGCAGGTTTCCGCGGCGGTACCGCTGTCACGCATGCTTCTGCAAACCGCGCAAGACGGCTGCGACTTGGGGCTGGCCGAAGGCCGGGCTCGCCTGTTGGCCCAGGCCAGGCCGATGATCGAGCTGCTGCCGGCCGGCGCCCTGCGCGAGCAGGTGGTGGCCGAGGCCGCGCGCTTGGGCGGCACCTCGAGCGAGCAGATCAAGGCGTTGTGGGCTCCGGCGAGCACGCCGCGCGCGGTCAAGCCCGCGCCGGCGAAAAGCCCGTTGCCTCGCCGCATGGCCCTGGCCCGCAACGCCGCCACGCTGCTTGATCGCGCGGTGTGGCTGCTGCTGCAGCGTTCTGGCCTGTGGGAACGGGTCGGCGCCGAAGACCATGAGCGCTTGGCCGCACAGCCGGCGCCGTACGGCAATTTCTTCGCACTGCTTGACCGTTGCATGCACGACCATGGCGCGCTTAGCCGCGGCGGCCTGCTCGACTGGCTGCGCAGTGCCTCGGCGGAGGATGCCGAACTGGCATCCCTGCTCGCCCGGTCCGCCGCGCTGCACGACCTCGACGACAGCGTCGACGCGCTCGCCGACTTGCGCACCGTGCTGTTGCGCCTGCAGTTGGAACAGGTCAAGGGCGAGCAAACTCTCCTCGTCGAGTCGGGAGAGCTTGCCGGCGACGCTCTGGTGCGCTTCAACGAGCTGGGCAAGCGCCAAAGCGAGCTGAATGCGGCATTGGCCGGTGGCGAGGCGCAGTCCGAGCCCCAGCCACCACGCCGGCTTTGACGCCGAGCCTGGAGATCGACGATAATTCGCAATCCGTTGCAGCGGCAAGAGTGACAGCAGCGCTGACCCTATTGGGCAGGGACCCGGCCCCCCGCGACACGGGGCATTTACAGGCCACATATCCCTCCAGGCGTTGCCCGGCTACCGAACGTTCACGCGAACTTGCCTGCCTGAGACCTCTCCCGCACGCGGCCGGTGGGCTGCCGTGTGGGTGTGCGCGTGTTCGGACCGATTCCGAAGTGGCCCATTGAGGTTTGGCCTGCCGCCCGTAGCTACCCGATAGAGGATCCGCATGAACGCGAAAAAGCCCGCTGCCAAGCCCGCGACCAAGACCAAGATGGTCAAGGCGCACGCCGAAGCCCCCAAGCGTCCGGCCAAGGCCGCTGCCCCCGCCCCCAAGCCGGCGCACGGCAAGCCGGCCGCTCGGCACATGCCGACGCCGGTCAAGCCCGCCAAGGGCGGTAAGCACGAGGTGCCGGCCAAGCCGGCCGCGCATCCCGCCAGGGCCGCGGCGCATCCGGTGAAGGCAGCGGCCAAGGCAGCGGCCAAGCCGGTGGCAGGCAAGGTGACCCCGCCGACCAAGGGCAAGGGCAACGGCAAGGACGTCAACGCCAAAGGCCAGAAACCGGGCGCGCCGGTCGAAGAGGACTTCACCGACATCGAAACTGAACTCGAGGGCGAGGTCGACGTCGAGGTGGTCGAAGCCGCCAAGGAAGAAAAAGCCAAGCCGCTGCGCATGAAGGTGTCGCGCGCCAAGGAGCGCGCGCTGATGCGCGAGTTCGGCCTCGACGAGGCCACGCTCACCGAAGAAGAAGTCGCCAAGCGCCGCCAGGAGCTGAAGACACTCATCAAGATGGGCAAGACGCGTGGTTTCCTGACCCACCAGGAGATCAACGACCACCTGCCCGAGAAGCTGGTCGACAACGAGATCATTGAAGCGATCGTCTCGATGCTCAACGACATGGGCATCGCGGTGTATGAGCAAGCGCCCGACGCGGCCACGCTGCTGATCGCGGGTGGCACCACCACCACCGCGACCGAAGAAGAAGCCGAAGAAGCCGCCGAAGCGGCGCTGTCGACGGTCGACTCCGAATTCGGCCGCACCACCGACCCGGTGCGCATGTACATGCGCGAGATGGGCTCGGTGGAGCTGCTCACGCGCGAGGGCGAGATCGAGATCGCCAAGCGCATCGAGGGCGGCCTGCAGGCGATGATGTACGCGATCAGCGCGTCGCCGACCACGATCAACGAGATCCTGTCGATGGCGCAGCGCATCGCCAACGGCGACATGCAGATCTCCGAGGCGGTCGACGGCTTCGTGTCGGACGACGAGGCCGACGACTACGTGGCCGAGGAAGACTTCGACGAGTTCGACGAGGAAGACGACGACGACGGCCAGGGCGGCAGCAAGGCACTCACCAAGAAGCTTGAAGAGCTGAAGGCGCAGGCGCTGGTGAAGTTCGCCACGCTGGCGCTGCACTTCGACAAGATGAGCAAGGCCTTCCAGAAGGAAGGCTACCGCTCGCCCGCCTACGACAAGGCGCAGCGCGCCATCAGCGACGACCTGATGACGATCCGCTTCACGGTCAAGACCATCGAGCGGCTGTGCGACATCCTGCGCTCGCAGGTCGACGACGTGCGCCGCTACGAGCGCGAAATCCGCAAGATCGTGGTCGACAAGTGCGGCATGCCACAGGACCACTTCATCCGCACGTTCCCGCCCAATGTGCTCAACCTCAAGTGGGCCGAGCGCGAGATCGCCAGCGGCAAGCCCTACGGCATTGTGCTGACGCGCAACCTGCCGGCCATCCAGGAGCTGCAGCAAAAGCTGATCGACCTGCAGGGCCGCGCCGTGGTGCCGCTGGAGGATCTCAAGCAGATCAACAAGCGGATGAACGAAGGCGAGAAGGCCAGCCGAGACGCGAAGAAAGAGATGATCGAGGCCAACCTGCGCCTGGTGATCTCGATCGCTAAGAAGTACACCAACCGCGGCCTGCAGTTCCTCGACCTGATCCAAGAGGGCAACATCGGCTTGATGAAGGCGGTGGACAAGTTCGAATACCGTCGCGGCTACAAGTTCTCGACCTACGCCACGTGGTGGATCCGCCAGGCGATCACCAGGAGCATCGCCGACCAGGCGCGCACGATCCGCATCCCGGTGCACATGATCGAGACCATCAACAAGATGAACCGCATCTCGCGCCAGCATCTGCAGGAGTTCGGCTTCGAGCCCGACGCCCCGACGCTGGCCGAGAAGATGGAGATCCCGGAGGACAAGATCCGCAAGATCATGAAGATCGCCAAGGAGCCGATCTCCATGGAAACGCCGATCGGCGACGACGACGATTCGCACCTGGGCGACTTCATCGAAGACACCAACAACGTGGCACCGGTGGACGCCGCGATGCAAGCGGGCCTGCGCGACGTGGTGAAAGACATCCTCGATTCGCTGACGCCGCGCGAGGCCAAGGTGCTGCGCATGCGCTTCGGCATCGAGATGAGCACCGACCACACGCTGGAAGAAGTGGGCAAGCAGTTCGACGTCACGCGCGAGCGCATCCGCCAGATCGA
The DNA here is from genome assembly GCA_963774185.1 of uncultured beta proteobacterium. Taxonomy (GTDB): domain Bacteria; phylum Pseudomonadota; class Gammaproteobacteria; order Burkholderiales; family Burkholderiaceae_C; genus JAEUPI01. The sequence goes on along the minus strand of CAVZEK010000032.1, from coordinate 52,889 downwards.
GGCCAAGGCGATCCGCAAGCTCAAGCACCCGAGCCGATCGGACAAGCTGCGCACCTACCTCGACAACTTGTGAGGCGCTGCGCGGGCTGAAGCACGGAGTTAAACTGCGCCAGACATGACGCGGATCTCCGAGCGCACCGTCCTGTTTGCCGACCTGCGCGGCAGCACGTCGTTGTACGAGACCCTCGGCAATGCCGAGGCAACCTCCGTCGTCACCCACACGGTGACGATGATGGCGCGCACGGTGCCGTCGTGCGACGGTCAGCTCATCAAGACGCTCGGCGACGGCCTGATGGCGGTGTTCGACAGTTCGGAGGCCGGCGTGAAATCGGCCGGCCAGATGCACGACGAGCTGGAGCACCTGGTGTCCCGCGGTAGTGAGCATGGTGCGTCAGCGGGCCTGCGTGGCCTTCGCCTGCAGGTGGCGCTGGCGCGCGGCGAAGTCGTCGAGATGGCGGGCGACTGCTTCGGCGACGCCGTCAACGTGGCAGCACGCTTGCTCGATCACGCCGGCGACAACGAGACGCTGGTCACAGCAGGCGTGCTGTCAGACCTGCCGGCCAATCAACGCTCACGTTTCCGCAGCCTCGATTGGATGCACTTGCGCGGACGTGCCGAGCCGGTGCACGTGCACGTCCTGGGTTTGCGCCGTCACTCCGACGCCGCTGCGGCCACCCAGTTCGGCCCCGTCGAGCCCGCGCCCGACCCGGAGGGCATTCGCCTCGCTTGGCAAGACATGGTGCGCGTCTATGCAGCCGAACACTTGCCCGTGGTGTTGGGGCGCAGCCCGCAGGCGACGTTTCGCCTCGACGATTCGAAGGTGTCGCGCTCGCACGCACGCATCGACTGGACCGGCGGCACCTTCCAGCTCACCGACATGAGCTACAACGGCACCTATGTGCGCTTCGGCGGCTCGGACGAGTTGATCACGCTGCGCCGCGGCAGTTGCACCTTGCACGGCTACGGAGTCATCGGCCTGGGTGGCGCACCCGCCGATGCGGCCGCGCCGAGCATCCGCTTCGACGTGCTGTCGATCGTCGACACCGTGCCGCACCTGGTCTGATTCCGCGACCAGCCATGCGGTTTGCCGCCGAGCCCGCGCTGCGGCACGATCAGGCCGCGCGCACGGCGGTGCTGCTGGTCAACCTGGGCACGCCCGACGCGCCCACGCCAGCGGCGGTGCGGCGCTACCTCGCCGAATTCCTCGCCGATCCGCGCGTGGTGGAGATCCCGCGCGTGCTGTGGTGGCCCCTCCTGCACGGCGTGATCCTGCGGGTGCGGCCGGCAAGATCAGCCGCCAAGTACGCCAGCATCTGGACCACCGAGGGCTCGCCGTTGCTGGCCTGGACGCGCAAGCAGGCCTTGCGCCTGCTCGGCTCGCTCGGCGAGCGAGGTCACGCGCTGCTCGTGCAACCAGCGATGCGATACGGCCAGCCGTCGATCGCCAGTGCGCTGGATGCGCTGAAGGCTCAAGGCGCGACACGCATCCTGGTGCTGCCGCTGTACCCGCAGTACGCAGCCGCCTCCACCGCCAGCGCGTTCGACGCCGTCATGGCCTGGGCCGCCAAGGTGCGCAGCGTTCCCGCGCTTCGATTCGTGGCCGATTTCCACGACCATCGGGGATACATCGAAGCGCTCGCGCAAAAGGTGATCGAGCACTGGCGCGTCAACGGGCGTGGCGAGCGTCTGGTGCTCAGCTTCCACGGCATTCCGCGCCGTTCGGACGATCTGGGTGACCCTTACCGGGCCCAGTGCCTCGAGACCGCGCGCTTGCTCGGCGAGCGTTTGAGCATGCCGGCCGCCGAGTTGATGGTCAGCTTTCAAAGCCGCTTCGGCAGAGCCCGCTGGCTTGAACCGTATACCGAGCCCACGCTGCGCAAGCTGGCCGCGCAAGGCGTGGGTCATGTCGACTTGATGTGCCCGGGGTTCGTGGCCGATTGCCTCGAAACACTCGAAGAGATCAACGTCGAGGCGCGCGCCGCATTCCTTGCGGCCGGCGGCAAGAGATTCGAGTACGTTGATTGTCTGAACGACAGCAGCGCATGGATCCGCGCTCTGGCCGACCTGGCGATCGATCACCTTCAAGGTTGGGAGGCGCGTGGCGGCGGCCGATGACGCAGCGCGTGCCAGAATTCGGCTCGACCATGCACCCACGGCGCTCTCGAGTGGGCACCGATCAAACGACAGCACGCAACGGAGACCGCGATGAGACGTCGCACCATGCTTTCGACAGTGGCCTCGACGATGGCGTGGCCGATCGTTGGCCACTCGCAGGACAAGTATCCAAGCAAGTTGATCACCTGGATCTGTCCCTACGCAGCCGGCGGCGGCGCCGATGCTCGGTCGCGCCAGGTGGCCAAACTGATGCAGGCGACGCTCGGCCAGACCATCATCGTCGACAACAAGGCCGGCGGCGGCGGCAACATCGGCACCGACATGATTGCCAAGGCCAAGCCCGACGGCTACGTGATCGGCATGGGCAACTTCGCCCCGTTGGCGGTCAACCACGCGCTGTTCAAGAAGATGAACTTCGATCCGTTGACCGACATCGTGCCGATCATGCTCATCGAGCGCGGGCCATTGGTGCTGATCGTGCGCACCGAGTCGCCTTACAAGTCGGTCAAGGACATCGTGGCTGCCGCCAAGGCCAGCCCCGGCAAGCTCAGCTATGCATCGGGAGGCATCGGCGGCACGCATCACCTGGCTGGCGCGTTGTTCGAACACACCGCGGGCATCGATCTGATTCATGCACCCTACAAGAGCGGCGGCGCCGCAGCGACCGACCTGATGGGCGGCCAGGTCGACATGATGTTCGAGCAGATGTACGCCGCGATGCCTTCGATCAAGGGCGGACGAATGCGCGCGCTGGCCATCACAGGCAAGACCCGCTCGCCATTGCTGCCCGAACTGCCGACGATGGGCGAGAGCGGCTACCCCGCGGTCGAAGTACTGAATTGGCAAGGCATCGTCGGCCCCAAAGGCCTGCCTGCCGAAATCGTCGGCGCCCTCAACGCCGCCGGCAACAAGGCGTTGCAAGACGCCGAACTGCGCGCGACCATGCTGTCGCAGGGCAACGAGATCGCCGGCGGGACGCCCGAGCAGTTTGCCGCGCTGATTCGTGCCGAGGCGCCCCGCTGGGGCAAAGTGGTCAAGGACGCCAAGATCGAGCCGGAATGAAGCAGCCTAGTCACGGCTGCACACTGCTGGGGCGGTGATGTCGGCCTTGAGCCCGTTCGTCCGGGTACGGCTGGACAAGTGGTTGTGGGCTGCGCGCATCTACAAGACACGCGCGCTCGCCGTCGAGGCCATCGGCCGCGGCCAGGTGAGCGTCAACGGCGGGGCGGCCAAGCCGGCGCACGACATGCGTGTCGGCGATCGGCTGGCGCTGCGCCAAAGGGGCTGGACGCGCGAGGTCGTCGTCGTGGCGCTGGGCTCGATCCGCGGCCCGGCCAGCGTGGCCGCGGCGATGTATGAGGAGACGGCCGAAAGCCTAGCGGCTCACGCGCGCGCCCTCGAGACGCGCCGCCTAGACCCGGCCGCAGTGGCCGGCGCCGGCCGCCCGACCAAGCGCGACCGCCGCGCCCTCGCCGAGTGGGACCGCTGGAGCGCCAGCGCGGAGGATTGAGGCGTGCGGTCGGATTGATCCGCAGTTGGCCTCTTGAAAAGGCCCGGGTCTGTCTCCATTCTTGACTCGAGAGCTTTGCCAACACAACCATGAACTCCACAGACCCGCAGGCCCGCCAAGAGCCGACGCTCGATCCGATCGAAACGCCGGCCACCTCCCCAAGCGACGAACCCAACCTGGCCAAGCCCGATGCTCGCCTGGCTGAACTGCAAGCCAAGCTCGCCGAGGTGTCAGATGCTTTTCTGCGGGCCAAGGCCGAGGCCGAGAACACGCGCCGCCGCGCCGACGAAGAAGTCGCCAAGGCGCGCAAGTTTGCCGTGGACTCGTTCGCCGAGAGCCTGCTGCCGGTGCGTGACAGCCTGGAGGCCACCACCGCGATCGCCAATGCCAGCAACGAGCAGCTGCTGCAGGGCGTGCACGCGACGTTGAAGCTGCTGTCGCAGGCACTCGAACGCAACCGGGTGATCGAGATCAACCCGCCGGCGGGTACCCGCTTCGATCCGCACCAGCACCAGGCGATCTCCGTGGTGCCGGCCGAGCAGGAGGCCAACACCATCGTGGCCGTGCTGCAAAAAGGCTATCTCATCGCCGAGCGGGTGCTGCGCCCGGCGCTGGTCACCGTGGCTGCGCCCAAATGACGCGTCTCGAGTCCGAGGACGTCTTGAAACGGGCCGACTTATCCACAACTCGTACACAACTCAATTCACACCGAGCTTAGGAGCCACCACATGGGCAAGATCATCGGCATCGACCTGGGCACGACCAATTCGTGCGTCGCGATCATGGAGGGCAACACCACCAAAGTGATCGAAAACAGCGAGGGTGCACGCACCACGCCGTCGATCATCGCGTACCAAGAGGACGGCGAAGTTCTCGTCGGTGCCTCGGCCAAGCGGCAGGCGGTGACCAATCCGAGGAACACGCTGTACGCGGTGAAGCGGCTGATCGGCCGCAAGTTCACCGAGAAGGAAGTGCAGAAGGACATCGACCTGATGCCCTATGCCATCAAGGCCGCCGACAACGGCGACGCCTGGGTCGAAGTGCGCGGCAAGAAGCTGGCGCCGCCCCAGGTGAGCGCCGAAGTGCTGCGCAAGATGAAGAAGACCGCCGAAGACTACCTCGGCGAAGAAGTCACCGAGGCGGTGATCACGGTGCCTGCATACTTCAACGACAGCCAGCGCCAGGCCACCAAGGACGCCGGCCGCATTGCTGGCCTGGACGTCAAGCGCATCATCAACGAGCCCACCGCGGCCGCGCTGGCGTTCGGCCTCGACAAGCACGGCAAAGGCGACCGCAAGATCGCGGTGTACGACCTGGGCGGCGGCACGTTCGACATCTCGATCATCGAGATCGCCGACGTCGAAGGCGAAAAGCAGTTCGAGGTGCTGTCGACCAACGGCGACACGTTCCTCGGCGGCGAAGACTTCGACCAGCGCGTGATCGACTACATCGTGGCCGAGTTCAAGAAGGAGCAAGGCGTCGACCTGACCAAGGACGTGCTCGCGCTGCAGCGGCTGAAGGAAGCCGCCGAGAAGGCGAAGATCGAGCTCTCGAACAGCACGCAGACCGACATCAACCTGCCGTACGTGACGGCCGATGCGTCAGGCCCGAAGCACCTGAACATCAAGCTCACGCGCGCCAAGCTCGAAGCGCTTGTCGACGATCTGATTGAGCGCACGATCGAGCCGTGCCGCATCGCGATCAAGGACGCGGGCGTCAAGATCGGCGACATCAACGACGTGATCCTGGTCGGCGGCATGACGCGCATGCCCAAGGTGCAGGACAAGGTCAAGGAGTTCTTCGGCAAGGAGCCGCGCAAGGACGTCAACCCCGACGAGGCGGTGGCGGTCGGCGCGGCGATTCAAGGCCAGGTGCTGGGCGGCGAGCGCAAGGACGTGCTGCTGCTCGACGTGACGCCGCTGAGCCTGGGCATCGAGACGCTGGGTGGCGTGATGACCAAGATGATCAAGAAGAACACCACGATCCCGACCAAGTTCGCGCAAGTGTTCTCCACCGCCGACGACAACCAGCCGGCGGTCACGATCAAGGTGTTCCAGGGTGAGCGCGAAATGGCCACCGGCAACAAGAGCCTGGGCGAGTTCAACCTCGAGGGCATCCCGCCGTCGCCGCGCGGCCTGCCGCAGATCGAGGTCACGTTCGACATCGACGCCAACGGCATCCTGCACGTCAGCGCCAAGGACAAGGGCACCGGCAAGGAAAACAAGATCACCATCAAGGCGAACTCGGGTCTCACCGAAGCCGAGATCGAGAAGATGGTGAAGGACGCCGAGCTCAACGCGGCCGAAGACAAGAAGAAGCTCGAGCTCGTGCAGGCGCGCAACTCGGCCGATGCGATGGTGCACTCGGTGAGGAAGAGCCTGGGTGAACACGGCGACAAGCTCGAATCCGGCGAGAAGGAAAAGATCGAAGCCGCGATGAAGGACGTCGAAGAAGCGCTCAAGAGCGACGACAAGGCGACCATCGAGGCCAAGACCGAGTCGCTGATGCAGGCTAGCCAGAAGCTCGGCGAGAAGATGTACGCCGACGCGCAGGCCGCGGCGGCAGCAGGCAGTGGCGGCGCGGAAGGGGCGCATACGGAAGCGGCCAAGGCACAGGCCAAGCCGGCCGACGACAACGTGGTCGATGCGGAGTTCAAGGAAGTGAAAAAGTGATATTGCGGCGGGCCAGTTGGCCCGCTGCTATATCTCGCCGCGTTCGAGTCGGCAGGAAATACCTGCCGCTCAACGCGGCGTTTGTGCGTGAGTACTGCTGAGACCTTTCATGGCAAAGCGCGACTACTACGAAGTCCTCGGGGTGGCCAAGAACGCCTCCGAAGACGACATCAAGAAGGCCTATCGCAAACTGGCCATGAAGCATCACCCCGACCGCAACCAGGGTGACGACGCCAAGAAATCCGAGGAGAAATTCAAGGAGGCCAAGGAGGCCTACGAGATGCTCTCGGACGCGCAAAAGCGCGCCGCCTACGACCAGTACGGCCACGCCGGCGTCGACCCCAACATGGGCGCAGGCGGTTTCCGCGGTGGCCCGGGGCAAGAAGGGTTCGGCGGCTTTGCCGAGGCGTTCGGCGACATCTTCGGCGACATCTTCGGCGGCGCCGCCGGGGCCCGCCGCGGTGCCGGCGGCCAACAGGTGTACCGCGGCTCGGACCTGTCGTACGCGATGGAGATTTCGCTGGAGGAAGCCGCGCACGGCAAGGACACGCAGATCCGCATTCCGAGTTGGGAGGCCTGCGAAACCTGCCACGGCAGCGGTGCCAAACCCGGCACCAGTGCCAAGGCCTGCAGCACCTGCGGCGGCTCGGGCAACGTGCACCTGCGCCAGGGCTTCTTCAGCATCCAGCAAACCTGCCCGCATTGCCACGGCAGCGGCCGCATCATTCCCGACCCCTGCCTCACTTGCAACGGTGCGGGCAAGGTCAAGAAGCAGAAGACGCTCGAAGTCAAGATTCCATCCGGCATCAATGAGGGTATGCGCATCCGCTCGGTGGGCAACGGCGAGCCGGGCACCAACGGCGGCCCGGCCGGTGATCTGTACATCGAGATCCGCATCAAGCAGCACGAGATCTTCGAGCGCGACGGCGACGACCTGCATTGCACGGTGCCGGTGCCGTTGACCTTGGCCGCCCTGGGCGGCGGCATCACCGTGCCCACGCTCGCAGGCAAGGCCGAGATCGATCTGCCCGAGGGCACACAGCACGGCAAGACATTCCGCTTGCGCGGCAAGGGCATCAAGGGCATCCGCTCGAGCTACCCCGGCGACTTGTATTGCCACATCACAGTCGAGACGCCGGTGCGCCTCACCGAGCACCAGCGCAAGCTGATGAAAGAGCTCGACGAGTCGCTGAAGAAAGGCGGCGAGCGCCACTCGCCCAACTCCAAGAGCTGGACCGACCGAGTGAAGGACCTGTTCAAATAAGCCGCTGGGCACGCGCGCGGCGGGCCCGACTTGCTCGTTGAAGGGTCACGATGTCCGGCAAGGCCGATTCGTTGCGCTCGGTGCTGTACGCGTTGGGCGCGAACTTTGCCATCGCGCTGGCCAAGAGCGCGGGCGCCGCGTACACAGGGTCGTCGGCCATGTTAGCCGAGGCGATCCACTCGTTCGCCGACTGCGGCAATCAAGGGCTGTTGTTGTGGGGCATGCAGCGCGCGCGCCAACAGCCGACCGCAGACCACCCGCTGGGCTTCGGCAAGGCGGTTTACTTCTGGAGCTTCATCGTCGCGCTGATGCTGTTCTCGATGGGCGGCCTGTTCTCGATCTACGAGGGCGTGCACAAACTGGGGAGCCCCGAGCCGATGAAGGACGCCTGGGTCGCGCTGGTGATCCTGGCATTCGGCATCGTCGCGGAGTCGGTGTCGTTGTGGGGCGCACTGCGCGAGATCGACAAGGAGCGCGGCGCGCGCGGCTACTGGACTTGGTTTCGCAGTTCGCGCACGAGCGAGCTGGTGGTGATCTTCGGCGAAGACCTGGCTGCGCTGGGCGGCCTGGTGCTGGCCTTCGGATTCATCGTGGTGGCTGTGCTAACCGGCAACCCGATGTGGGATGCGGTGGGCTCGGTGGCCATCGGTGTGCTGCTGGTGCTGGTGGCCGTGCTGGTGGGCAAGGAGATCGCGTCTTTGTTGGTGGGCCAAAGCGCCGATCCGTTGGTGGAGCAGTCGATGCGGGAGCATTTGACGGGCAGGCCCGAAGTGCAGCGCGTGCTCAACCTGATCACCCAGCAGCTCGGCCCCGACGTGATGGTGGCGGTCAAGGCTGTGATGGCGTCGCAGGGTAGCGAGCGTGGCTTGATCGACGCGATCAATCGGGTGGAACGGTCGTTGCGCGAATCGTTTCCGCAGATTCGCTGGTGCTTCTTCGAGCCCGACGAGACCGATTGAACATCGCGCATCGCGGGCTGCGCGCGCTCCCGCACATGCGCCGCTAGAAGAGCGATGTCTGGCCCGCTTGCGCCGAAGGCCGCCGAAACTGCGTGAGATCGAGTTCGATGCGGGTGCGATTGAAACCCAGCCGCGTGCTCGCTTTCTCGAACCGTTGGCGAATCAACTGCGCCCACACACCGGTGCCCGTCATGCGGGTGCCGAACTTGGGATCGTTGTCCTTGCCGCCGCGCATTTCACGCACGCGCGCCATCACGCGTTCTGCGCGTTCTGGCACGTGTTGCTTGAGCCACTGCTGGAACAGCGGGCTCACCTCCCACGGCAGCCGCAGCACGATGCTCGACGCCGCCGTGGCCCCTGCTGCGCGTGCAGCTTCGAGGATGTGCTCCATCTCGTGCAGGTTGAGAAACGGAATCATCGGCGACACACTGACACCGACGGGCACACCAGCCTTGGCCAGCGCTTCGATCGTCCTGAGACGCCGATGCGGTGCGGCGGCGCGCGGCTCGAGCGTGCGCGCAAGCTGGGGATCCAGCGTGGTCAGCGACACGTATATCGCCACCAGCCCGCGCGCCGCCATCGGCGCGATCAGGTCGAGGTCGCGTTCGATGCCCGATGATTTGGTGAACATCGAGAATGCGTGGCTGCATTCGCTGAGCACCTCGATGATCGAGCGCGTGATCTTCAGGCGCCGCTCCACGGGCTGATAGCAGTCGGTGGCCGACCCCAGGTTGAGCAGCAAGGGCACATAGCTCGCCTTGGCCAGCGTCTCGCGCAGACGCTCGGCGGCGTTGACCTTGGCGACGATGCGGGTCTCGAAGTCGAGCCCGGGCGAAAGATTGAGATAGCTGTGCGTGGGCCGCGCGTAGCAGTAGACGCAGCCGTGCTCGCAACCGCGGTACGGGTTGATCGACAGGTCGAATCCGATGTCGGGCGAATCGTTGCCCGTTAGCACCGACTTGACACGCTCTTCGATCACCTGCGTCTCGGGCCTGAGGTGCTCTTCGTGAGCCACCTGCTCCAGCGTGCCCCAGCCATCGTCGAACGATTCGCGCTGGTCGGTGCTGAAGCGGTGCTCGATGGCCCACACGGTGCCGCGCCCCTTGGCCGGCGCAAGCATCAGCGTCGGCGGCGGCACCTGCGATGCCTTGGGCGGCTTGTGGCCATGGCTGATCGACGACATACTGTAAATCTATACAGTTATCGTCCTGCCGTCAAGTAGTGGATGGCTATTCGGGTCAGTAGTCGGGCCCGCTGCTGCCGGCGGCGAGGTTGTCGAAACGCGTCAGCGGCTTCAGGAACGTGAGCTTGAGCGTGCCCACCGGTCCGTTGCGCTGCTTGCCGATGATGAGCTCCGCAATGCCCGGTTCCTTGGAGTCCTTGTTGTAGTAGTCGTCCCGGTAGATGAACATGATGACGTCGGCGTCCTGCTCGATCGCACCGGACTCGCGCAGGTCGCTCATCAGCGGGCGCTTGTCGTTGCGCGACTCGACGCTGCGGTTGAGTTGCGACAGCGCCATCACCGGACACTTCAACTCCTTGGCCAGCGCCTTCAGGCCGCGCGAGATCTCGCCCAGTTCGGTGGCGCGGTTCTCATCGCTGTTGCTGGAGCCGCTCATCAGCTGCAGGTAGTCCACGATGATCAGCCCCAGCGTGCCGCCGAACTGTCGCGCCATGCGCCGCGCACGCGCGCGCAACTCGGCTGGGTTGAGCGCAGGCGTCTCGTCGATGAACAGGCTCACCTTGCCGAGTTGATCCACCGCCTCGGTCAGCCGCGTCCACTCGTCGTCCTTCAATGCGCCGGTGCGCAGGTGTTGCTGGTCGATGCGCCCGAGCGAGCCGACCATGCGCACGGCCAGCTGCGAGGCACCCATTTCCATCGAGAACACCAGCACCGGCAGCTCCTCGCGCACAGCCACCTGCTCGGCGATGTTGAGCGCCAGCGCGGTCTTGCCCATCGACGGCCGCGCGGCCAGCACGACGAGGTCGCCCTTCTGCAGGCCGGCCGTGTAGCGGTCGAGATCGTAGAAACCGGTGCGCACGCCGGTCACTTCTTCAGCGCCGTTTTCGTGCAGTTCGGTCACGCGGTCGATCAACTCAACCACCAGCTTGTCCATGCCGATGAAGCCCTGCCGGCTGCGTGCGCCCTCCTCGCCGATCTGGAAGATTCGCGTCTCGGCCTCGTCGAGGATCTGCGACACCGGCTTGCCTTGCGGGTTGAACGCCTGCGTGGCGATGTCGTCGCTGGCGCCGATCAGCTTGCGCAGCACCGCGCGCTCGCGCACGATCTCGGCGTAGCGTCGCATGTTGGCGGCACTGGGCACGCTTTGCGCCAATGCATTCAGGTACACCATGCCACCGCAATCGGCCGCATGGCCGAGGCTTTGCAGGTGCTCGTGCACCGTGACCACGTCGGCCGGCTTGTTGCCGCCCACCAACGAAGCGATGGCCAAGTAAATCAGCCGATGCTCGTAGCGGTAGAAATCGCTCTCGCTCAGCAGGTCGGCGGCGCGGTCCCACGCCAGGTTGTCGAGCAGCAGGCCGCCCAACACACTCTGTTCGGCTTCGATCGAGTGCGGCGGCACGCGCAGGCGCGCCACTTCGTCATCGGTGTGGCCGGGAGCCTGTTGGAACACTGCAGACATGGCATCGATGATAGTGCGTGGGCTGGTCGGCACCTGTGGGCAGACCTGTGGAAATGCCCTGCACAAGCGGTTGAGAACCGGATATCAACGGCCAGATAGAAAAAGGCCGGCTTGGTCGCCGGCCTTCGCGTGAAACGCGCGGTGCGCGAGGATCAGTCTGTCATTCGCCTTGCAGGTCGCGCTCGCGCCTGCATGCGCTCGTCCCTCGTGAGGCGTTTGCCAGCGCGCAGGCGCTGGCAAACGTCCTCACTCGGCCTCTGCCACCACGCGCACTGTGATGTCGACCACCACGTCGGTGTGGGGCGCCACCGACACTGCGTGATCGCCCACGGTCTTCAGCGGCCCGTTGGGCAGCCGGATCTGCGACTTCTGGATGCTGAAACCGAGCTTCTTCAAGCCTTCGGCGATGTCGAAGTTGGTCACCGATCCGAACAGGCGGCCATCGACGCCGGCCTTCTGTTCGACGGTGAGCGTTTGCCCGGCGAGTTTTTCACTGAGCGTTTGCGCGGACGCCAACTTGTCGGCCGCGGCCTTCTCGAGGTCGGCGCGACGGTCTTCGAACTCCTTGATCGCCGCTTCGGTGGCGCGACGCGCCCGCTTGGTGGGAATCAGAAAGTTGCGCGCAAAGCCGTCCTTGACCTTGACCACGTCCCCCAGGTTGCCCAGGTTGACGATCTTTTCCAGCAGGATCACTTGCATGGCAGCCTCCGACGAGCCGCCTCTAGGAGGCTGGCGCCCCTCTGGGGGCAGCGAACGTAGTGAGCGTGGGGGTTCATTTGTGTCCCCTTACACGCGGTGCTGATCCGAGTACGGAATCAGCGCCAGGAAACGCGCACGCTTGATCGCGGTGGTGAGTTGGCGCTGGTAGAAGGCTCGCGTGCCGGTCAAGCGCGCCGGTGTGATCTTGCCGTTCTCGCCGATGAAGTCGCGCAGCGTGTCGACGTCCTTGTAGTCGATCTCCTCCACTCCGGCGACGGTGAAGCGGCAGAACCGCTTGCGCCGGAACAGCAGCGACTGCTGGTTGCGCTTGGGCTTTCGATCCTTGGAAAACCGGCCTTTGCCTCTTGGTGGTGGCATGGGGTACCTCTCTTCAATGCGATGACATTCGTGATTCGGTGAGTCCGCCGCTCAACCGAGCGACGTGACATGAAACAACAAGCCGCGTCCGTTGCGTGTGCCTGAAAGGAAACCTGCGAAGGTGCCGTCGTCGCCAAGGGCCAACGCCGCCAGCGAGCGCGTGATGGCACCGATCGCGATGGCCCTGATCTGCAGCGAGACCTTGCGCACTTGGCTCTCCTCGCTCAACTCCGATTGGTGCTCGAGCCTGAAATCCAATGCCGGTAGTCCAGCGGGCGTGTATCTCAGGTTGCCACGCTCGATCAATCGGGCAGACAGCACCAGCCGGTTCATCTCGTCGATTCAGCAGACGCAAACGAACGCGTGCGGTTTCAGGCGTTCGCCTCCTGTGCGGCCTTGCGGGCTTCTTCCTTCTCGACCACCTTCATCATCACCGATGGCGTGATCTCCGCCTTGCTCTTGGCCACCGTCAGGTGGCGCAGCACGGCGTCGTTGAAGCGAAAGCCCGATTCCAGCTCGGTGAGCACGTTTTGCTCGCACTCGATGTTCAGGCACAGGTAGTGCGCCTTGGCGAGCTTTTGGATCATGTAGGCCAGCTGGCGCCGGCCCCAATCCTCGACCCGGTGCACCTTGCCGCCGCCGGCGGTGATCGAGGTTTTGTAGCGCTCCAGCATGGCTGGAACTTGCTCGCTCTGATCCGGGTGGATCAGGAGCACGATTTCATAGTGACGCATGACAACTCCTTGTGGATTCCGGTGAAGGAAGCCGCCCCCGGTGGCGTCAGCGTGGGGTGCGGCAAGGGAAAGCTGCGAATTATAACTGCAGCGGCCCGCATGGCCGCTCAGGCGGTCTGTGCCAGCCCCGGCGTGATCGATTCAGCTACCTAGCGGCAGCCAGGCGTTGCCAGGTTTCGACGATCGAGTCGGGGTTCAGCGACATCGAGACGATGCCCTCGGCGGCCAGCCAGTCGGCAAAGTCGGGGTGGTCGCTCGGCCCCTGGCCGCAGATGCCCACGTACTTTCCTGTGGCACGGCAGGCGGCGATCGCGCGCGAGATCATCGCCTTGACGGCCGGGTCGCGTTCATCGAAGTCACCGGTCAACTGCTCGTGGCCGGAATCGCGGTCCAGACCCAGCGTGAGTTGCGTCAGGTCGTTGGAGCCGATCGACATGCCGTCGAAGTGCTGCAAAAACTGATCGGCCAAGATGGCGTTGCTCGGCACCTCGCACATCATGATCACGCGCAAGCCGTCCTTGCCACGCACCAGGCCTCGATCGGCCATCAACTGAATCACCCGTTCGGCCTGTCGCACGGTGCGCACGAACGGCACCATGATCTCGACGTTGGTCAGCCCCATCTCGCCGCGCACGCGCCGCAGCGCCTCGCACTCCATCGCAAACGCGTCGCCGAAGTCGCCGCTGATGTAGCGCGACGCGCCGCGAAAGCCAAGCATCGGGTTTTCTTCGTCGGGTTCGTAGCGCGAGCCGCCGATCAGCTTCTTGTATTCGTTGGACTTGAAGTCCGACAAGCGCACGATAACCGGCTTGGGCCAGAAGGCTGCCGCGATGGTGGCGACGCCCTCGATTAGCTTGTCGACGTAGAAGGCACGCGGCGAGGCATGCCCGCGCGCCACCGACTCCACGGCCATCTTCAACTCGGGGTCGACGTTCGGGTAGTCGAGGATCGCCTTCGGGTGCACGCCGATGTTGGTGTTGATGATGAACTCCAGCCGCGCCAGCCCGACGCCGGAGTTCGGAATGCGCGCGAACTCGAATGCCAGGCCCGGGTTGCCCACGTTCATCATCAGCTTGATCGGGCAGTAAGGCATCGCGCCGCGCTTGACCTCGGTGATCTCGGTCTCCAACAGCCCTTCGTAGATGAAACCGGTGTCACCCTCGGCGCACGACACGGTGATCAAAGCGCCGTCGGTCAGTTTCTCGGTCGCGTTGCCGCAGCCCACCACCGCCGGGATGCCCAATTCGCGCGCGATGATCGCCGCGTGGCAGGTGCGCCCGCCGCGGTTGGTGACAATCGCGGCGGCACGCTTCATCACCGGCTCCCAGTTGGGATCGGTGATCTCGGTGACCAGCACGTCGCCTGACTGCACGCGTTCCATGTCGGTGGGCGAGCGCACCAGGCGCACGCGGCCCGTGCCGATCTTCTGCCCGATCGCGCGGCCCTCGGCCAGCACCGTGCCGTGGCCCTTGAGCTTGTAGCGGTGCTCGACCTGTGCATGGCTCTTCACCGTCTCGGGCCGCGCCTGCAGGATGTAGAGCTTGCCGTCGCATCCGTCGCGGCCCCACTCGATGTCCATCGGCCGACCGTAGTGCGCTTCAATCACCAGCGCGTAGCGCGCCAGCTCGGCCACGTCAGCATCGCTCAACGAGTATCGGTTGCGCTGCTCGGGCGGCGTGTCGACGGTGGCGACCAGCTTGCCATTGGCTGACTGCGCAGACGCGAACTCCATGCGAATCAGTTTGGAGCCGAGCGTGCGCCGGATGATCGCTGGCCTGCCGGCGCGCAGCGTCGGTTTGTGCACGTAGAACTCGTCAGGGTTCACGCTGCCTTGCACCACCGTCTCGCCCAGCCCGTAGCTCGAGGTGATGAGCACCACCTCCTCGAAGCCCGACTCGGTGTCGATCGTGAACATCACGCCGGCGCTGCCCAAGTCGGAGCGCACCATGCGCTGCACGCCTGCCGACAACGCCACGTCGTTGTGAGCAAAACCCTTGTGCACGCGGTAGCTGATCGCGCGATCGTTGTACAGCGACGCGAACACCTCCCTGATCCGCTGCAGCACGCCGTCGATGCCGCTCACGTTCAGATAGGTCTCTTGCTGCCCAGCGAACGACGCGTCGGGCAGATCTTCGGCGGTGGCCGACGAGCGCACCGCGTACGAGGCCTGCGCATCACCGGCCGACAGCACCTCGTAGCCGGCACGGATGGCGGCTTCGAGCGCCGGCGGCAATGCCGCAGTCATCACCCAGCCGCGGATCTCGGCGCCCGCTGCGGCCAATGCCTTCACGTCATCGATGTTCAGGCGGGCCAGGCGTGCGTTGATGCGCTCGGTCAAATCGCCATGGCGCAGGAACTCGCGAAACGCATGCGCGGTGGTGGCAAACCCGCCGGGCACCCGTACGCCACTGGCAGCCAACTGACTGATCATCTCGCCGAGACTGGCGTTCTTGCCGCCAACCGCCTCGACGTCGGTCATCCTCAGTTGGTCAAGCGGTACGACCAGGGCGGTCGCCAATGGGGTCGATGACATGGGAGAGCTCCGTGAAGGTGAACATGCGGTGCTGTCCGGAATACGACGCGAGCGCACCCAAGTGCGTTTGGGTTTGTGGCTTTCAGGCCGTGGGCACTCATGGCGGCGTCATCGGGCGGGCTTAAGGGCGATTCTAAGGGTTGGCCCCGAGCCCTATCATCGACACTCGATCGCTTCCCCCTTTTCTCGGAGCCGGCCTTGCCCAACCGAACCGTGTTCTTCGTGTCCGATGGCACCGGCATCACCGCCGAGACGTTCGGCAACTCGATCCTGGCGCAGTTCCCCACGCGCCCGCGCCACGTCAGGCGGCCGTTCATCGATTCGATCGAAAAGGCGCACACCGTGGTGCACGAAATCAACGCCACCGCGCAGGCCGAGGGGCGCCGGCCGATCGTCTTCATCACGCTGGTCAACGACGAGGTGCGCGACGTGTTCACGCGCGCGAGCTGCGGCGGCTTCGTGATGGACATGTTCCGCACCTTCGTCGAGCCGCTGGAGGCGGAGTTCGGCGTCAAGTCCAACCATCGTGTGGGCCGCTTTGCCGAGGTGGCCAAGAGCCACGAGTACCACGAACGCATCGAGGCCATCAACTTCTCGCTGGTGCACGACGACGGCCAGTCGTCGCGCGACCTCGAGAGCGCCGAGGTCATCCTGGTGGGCGTGAGCCGCTGCGGCAAGACGCCGACCTCGCTGTACCTGGCGATGCAGCACGGCGTGAAGGCGGCCAACTACCCGCTGATCCCGGAGGATTTCGAGCGTGCCGAGTTGCCCAAGTCGCTGGCGCCGCACAAGCGCAAGTGCTTTGGCCTGACCATCGACCCCGAACGCCTGGCGCAGATCCGTCACGAGCGCCGCCCCGGCGGCCGCTACGCCGCGCTCGACAACTGCCGCATGGAGGTGCGCGAAGCCGAGGCGTTGATGCGGCGCGAGGGCATCGCGTGGCTGAGCTCCACGCACAAGTCGATCGAGGAGATCGCCACGACGATTCTTCGCGACATCCGCCCCGACCGGCTGATCTACTGAGCGCGCCGGCGCATCGACTCGTAGAGACACACGGCGGCCGCAGCCGCCACGTTGATCGACTCCTCGCCGCCAGGCTGCGGGATGCCCAGCTGCAAGGCGCAGCGTTGCAGCAGCGACGTGGCGACACCCTGCCCTTCGTGCCCGAACACCCAAGCGCAGGGATCGGGCAGTTGCGCGTCGATCAGCGACGCCGCGCGGTGCGAGCTGGTGGCGATCAGCGGCAGGTCGATCGCATCGAGCGCCGACTCATCCATCCCTTCGACCAGATGCAGCGCGAAATGCGCACCCATGCCGGCGCGCAGCACCTTGGGCGACCACAAGGCCACACAGCCCTTCAGCGCCGCCACCTGAGCGATGCCAAACGCCGCTGCACTGCGCAGGATGCTGCCGACGTTGCCGGCGTCTTGCAGGCGATCGAGCACCACGCTGCGTCGCCCTCTCAGCACCGCCACCTCGCCGGGCCACGCCACCAGCGCGGCCACCGCTGCCTTGGACGACAACGAGCCGATGCCAGCCCACAGCGCATCGTCCACCACGCGCAGCTTCGGCGCGTGGGGCCACAACGACTGCAATGCGACATCGCCTTCGCACCTGGCCGGCACCAACAACTCCAGCAGACACCAACCGCGCGCCAGTGCGGCTCGCACCAGGTGTTCGCCCTCGAGCCAGACCAGGCCCAGCTGGCGATAGGCGTCGGGCGTGGCATTCAATCGGCGCACGCGCACCAGCAGCGGGTTGTCGCGCGACGCAATGCGAATGCGGGTTGCGCTCACCGGCTGCTCTTGGCCTGGCCGCGGCAGCGCTCGCCGAGCAGCGGGCGCCGAGGGTGCATGCGCATCGCCATCACGGCAGTGCGTCGAGCGCCAGACGCACGGGCGCAAAGCTGCGGCGATGCGCCGCGCACGCGCCGTGTTCGCGCAGCGCCCGCAGGTGCTCGGGCGTCGCATACCCCTTGTGCGCATCGAAGCCGTATTGCGGGTGGCAGCGATGCAGCTCCATGCACATGCGGTCGCGGTGCACCTTGGCCAGAATCGACGCCGCTGAGATCGACGCCACCGTGGCGTCGCCGTCGACCACCGCCTCTGCCTGCACGCGCAGCACCGGCAGCTGGTTGCCATCGACGAGCACCAGCACCGGCGGCAATCGCAGACCATCGACCGCGCGACGCATCGCCAGCAGCGTTGCGCGCAGGATGTTCAGCGTGTCGATCTCTTCCACCACCGCTTGCGCGATGCTGAATGCCAACGCACGCGCGCGGATCTCGTCGAACAAGCGTTCGCGCTGCGCTGGCGTCAACACCTTGGAATCAGCCAGCCCCGCGATCGGGTTGTGATCGTCGAGGATCACCGCCGCGGCCACCACCGGACCGGCCAGCGGCCCGCGCCCCGCTTCGTCGACACCCGCCACGAGCCCCGGGCGGTTCCAGTCGAAGCCCAGTTGCTCAGCGCGCAAGAATTTGTGCGATCGCATCGCTGGCCGTGCGCGCGGTGTCGCGCCGCAAGAGCTGATGAATCTCGAGGAATCGTGCCGACACCGCCTCGCAGCGCTGCGGTGAATCCAGCCACTGCAAGACAGACAGAGCCAACGCGTCGGGCGTGGCGTCGCCCTGCAGCAGTTCGGGCACCACGAACTCGCGGCACAGGATGTTGGGCAATCCGACCCACGGCTGCAGGCGCATGCGGCTCATGATCTGCCACGACCACGCGTTCATGCGGTAGGCAATAACCATCGGCCGCTTGAACAGTGCCGCCTCCAACGTAGCAGTGCCGCTGGCGATCAGCGTCACGTCGCAGGCGGCCAGCACCTCGTGCGAGCGGCCTTCGAGCAGCGTCAGCGGTACGCCGGCCGCCAGCCGGGCGGCCAGCGGCTCCAGCATCGCACGCAGCCCGGGTGCCGCAGGCAAGAGATACCGCAAGCCCGGGCGCCGTGCATGCAGCTGCGACACGGCTTGCAGGAACAGCGGCGCAATGGCTTCGATCTCCGAGCGGCGACTGCCTGGCAGCACCGCCACTACCGTGTCGGAGCCGGCCAGTCCGAGCGCAGATCGACTGGCGGCGCGTGGCGGCTGCAACGGAATCTCATCGGCCAGCGGATGACCGACAAACTGGCGGCGACGCCGCCGCGCGCGAGGATTTCGGGCTCGAACGGAAACAGACACAGCACGTGGTCGACCGCGCGCGCGATCTTCTTGACGCGGCCCGATCGCCAGGCCCAGATCGATGGGCACACGAACTGGATCGTGCGCTGCCCGGTCTCGCGCAGCCGCTGCGCCAGCCCAAGATTGAAATCGGGCGCATCGACGCCGATGAATGCGTCGGGCCTGTGCTGCAGCAGCCGTTCGCACAACGCGTTGCGGATGCCTGCAATCTCGCGGTAGTGGCGCAGCACCTCGAAGTAGCCGCGCACAGCGAGTTTGTCCGACGGCCACCAGGCGTCGAAACCCAGCGCCGTCATGCGCGGGCCGCCGATGCCGAACGCCGCGGCCCGCGGCCAGCGCGCCCGCACGCCGCCCAGCAACAGACTGGCCAGCAGGTCGCCGGAGGCCTCGCCGGCGACCATCGCCAATTGCGGGGCATCGTGCGACATGCGGTCAGCCCGCGCGCGAAGGCTCTGCGCGCCCCGAGGCTGCGGCCGGCCGCGCAACGAACACGCTGACTGGGGACGCGCCCATCTAGCGCACGATGCCGCGCTCGGCGGCGGCCAGGAAGCCCTGCATCATCGCCACGTCGCCACCATCGTCGAAATCGTCCTTGGCCAACTCGGCGATCGCCTCGCTCGCGGCGGCCAGCGTGAGCCCCTGCCGATACAGCAGCTTGTGCATCTGCTTGACGCGGCCGATGCGCTCGGGCGTGTAGCCGCGGCGGCGCAGCCCCTCTTGATTGATGCCCTGGGCCTGCGCAGGGTTGCCGGCCGCGGTGATGAAGGGCGGCAGGTCTTGCGCCAGGCGCGTTTGGAAGCCGGTCATCGCGTGTGGGCCCACGCGCACGAACTGGTGCACACCCGACAAGCCGCCCAGGAACACCCAATCGCCGAGGTGAACGTGCCCGGCCAGCTGCACGGCGTTGGCCAGGATCAAGTGGCTGCCGAGTTGGCAATCGTGTGCAATGTGAACGTAGGCCATGATCCAGTTGTCATCGCCCAGGCGCGTGACACCGACGTCCTGAACGGTGCCGGTATTGATGGTCACGAACTCGCGGATCGTGTTGCCGTTGCCGATCTCCAGGCCGGTGGCTTCGCCACCGTATTTCATGTCTTGCGGCGGCCCGCCGATCGACGCGAACTGAAAAATGCGGTTGCCCTCGCCGATGGTCGTGTGGCCATCGATCACGCAATGCGCACCGATAGAACAACGCGCACCGATGCGCACATGCGGGCCGATGACCGCATAGGGGCCGACGCTCACCGACTCGTGCAACTCGGCTTGGAGATCGACGATCGCGGTGGCGTGGACCTGTGTCATGGCAGCGATCGAGGGATCAGTCGACCTTGCGCAAGGTGCACATCAGGTCGGCCTCGACCACCGTCTCGCCATCGACGCTGGCCCGTGTCTTGAACTTGTAGATGCCGGCCTTCATGCGGTCAATCGACGCTTCCAGGATCAGCTGGTCGCCGGGCTCCACCGGGCGCTTGAAGCGTGCACCGTCGATGCCGACGAAATACACCACCGAGTCGGGGTCCACGGTAGCGCCGGCCGATTCGAACGCCAGCAGCGCGGCCGCTTGCGCCAGCGCCTCGAGCGTCAACACGCCCGGCATCACCGGCCGATGCGGAAAGTGCCCGGCAAAGAACGGCTCGTTGATCGACACGTTCTTCAGTGCGCGGATGCGCTGGTGGGGCTCGAGTTCGAGCACGCGGTCAACCAGCAGGATCGGATAGCGATGCGGCAGGCGCTTGAGGATCTGGTGGATGTTCATCACGCTCATCGAGCTTGTCTCCTGCGGCTCACGGCTTCTTCTCCAGCGCGCGCAAGCGTTCGCGCAGCGCGTGCAGCTGCCGCAGGGTGGCCGCGTTCTTTTCCCACGACGCATTGTCGTCGAAGGGGAACAGGCCGCTGTAGCGCCCCGGCTTGGCGATCGAGCGTGTGATGACTGGTGCCGGCATCGATGTGCACATGGTCGACGATGTCGATGTGGCCCACGATGCCCGCGGCGCCACCGATCGTGCAATGGCACCCGATGCGCGCCGAGCCCGCGATGCCTGCCATCGCAGCGATCGCCGTGTGTGCACCGATGTGCACGTTGTGCGCCACCTGGATCAGGTTGTCGAGCTTGACGCCGTCTTCGATCACCGTGTCGTCGAGGGCGCCACGGTCGATGCAGGTGTTGGCACCGATCTCGACGTCGTCGCCGATGCGCACGGCGCCAAGCTGCTCGATCTTCTCCCAGCGCCCTTGCACCGGCGCAAAGCCGAAGCCGTCGGCGCCGATCACCACCCCCGGGTGCACGATGCCGCGCTCGCCGATCGTGCAGCGCTCGCCGAACGTCACGCGTTCAACCAGCCGCGTGCGCGCGCCCACACGGGCGTGCGCACCGACGCTGCAGTACGCGCCGATCACCGCATGCGGCCCGATCTGCGCGCGCGCACCCACCACCGACAACGCACCGATGTGCGCGCTCGGGTCAATCTGCGCACTCGCGTCGACCACCGCGCTCGAGTGGACGCCGGGCGCGGGCGCACCCTGGCCGCGGCGCCACCATTGCGTGAGCCGCGCGTAGTACAGGTACGGGTCGTCGGTCACCAGCGCCGCACCACGCGCGCGCGCCGCTTGCAGGTGGCTGGGCGCAACGATCACGCAACCGGCACCGCTGCGCGCCAGCTTGCCGACGTGACGCGCGTGCGCCAGAAACGAGATCGACTGCGCATCGGCGCTGTCGAGCGCCGCGATGCGCACGATCGGCAGCTCGGGGTCGCCGTGCAACTCACCGCCCAGTGCGGCGACGATGTCAGCGAGGCGGACCGCAGTCACGGTGCGACGAGGTCGGCCGCGGCGGGCGTCGTCAGCGCCCCGTCGTCGCCGCGGCGGGCGCTGCGTTGAGCGCCTTGATGACTTTGTCGGTGATGTCCACGCGCGGCCCCGCGAAGATGACCTCCTGCAGGATCAGGTCGTACTTCTCCGAATCGAAGATCTGCTTGATCACGCGGTTGGCGCGTTCGACGACGGCGGCCAACTCCTCGTTCCTACGCTGACTCAGGTCTTCCTGGAACTCGCGACGCTTGCGCTGCAGGTCACGGTCTTGCTCGACCAGTTCGCGCTGGCGGCGCGTGCGCTCGGCTTCGCTCAATGCGGGCGCATCCTTGTCGAGTTTCTCGGCGGCGGCCTTCAGGCGCGCGCCCGTTTCGTTCAATTCCTTCTCGCGCTTGCTGAACTCGACCTCGAGCTTGCTTTGCGCCGCCTTGGCGGGTGTGGCTTCGCGCAGCACGCGCTCGCTGTTGACGTACCCGATCTTCAACTCCTGGGCTGCGGCGGCGCCGGCCCACAGAGCAGCCGTTGCCGCGACGGCCAGCACCCCGATGCGTGTGAAGTGGCTCATCAGAACGCGGTCCCGATCTGGAATTGGAATTGCTGGATTCTATCCGTCGTCTTGCTCTTCACGGGTTTACCCCAGCTCATTTTCAATGGCCCGACCGGCGAGATCCACGACAGGCCGAAGCCCAGCCGACGCCCGAAGGTCCGCGCCGTGGATTTGTTCGTCTTCACGCCAGACGTTGCCCATGTCGGTGAACGCAAAGACGCGCAGCGACTTGTCGTTGCCGGTTCCCGGAACCGGGAGAGTACAACTCGGCATTGGCGTTGAACTTCTTGGCGCCGCCGATGTACGCGCCGGTGGGGTCGATCACGCCGAGCGAATTCTGTTCGAACACACGCACCGAACCGAGGCCACCGCCGTAGAAGTTCTTGAACACCGGGTACGGCTTGCCGCCCAGACCCTTGCCGATTCCGACCTCGGCGTTCAGGCCCAGCGTGATCCTGTTGGTGAACGGCACGTACTGCTGAACCTGGAAATTCGAACGCAGGTACTGCACGTCCCCGGCCGCCGACCACTCGAGGTTGACGCGCGCGTAGCGGCCGACGTGGGGGCAATCACGCTGTCGCGGTTGTCGCGCGCCCAGCCGATCGTCAGCGGCACCGAGCTGCTGTTCGAGCCATAGAGATCGCGGTAGATGAAGTACGCATTGGGCAGCGAGGTGGGGCCTTGATTTCGGTCGTCTCGGCGCCGATGCCGAAGAAGACCGTATCGAACTCCGAGAACGGCACGCCGAAACGCACGGCGAGCCCCCGGCGTGGCGATCTGGTACTGGTCGCCCAGACTGTTGAACGGCCGCGAGGTCCGGTAGTACAGATCGAGGGCACGCGACACGCCGTCGACACTGAAGTACGGATCCACGCGTGCTGAACACCAATGAGCGCGCATAGCGGCTGGTGTTGAGCTTCGAGGCCGAGGTAGTTGCCCGAGCCGAAGACATTCTCCTGGCGGATCGACGCCGACAGCGCCAGCTTCTCGGTGCTCGAAAAACTCAGGCCGAGCGACAGATTGCCGGTGGGCTTTCTCGACCACCGCTGATCGTGAGGTCGACCTGATCGGGCGATCCGGCCACCTCGTTCGTGTCGATGTTGACTTCCTTGAAGTAGCCCAGACGATCCACGCGATCGCGCGACGCCTTGATCTTCGCGCCGTCGTACCAGGACGACTCGAACTGGCGGAACTCGCGGCGGATCACCTCGTCGCGCGTGCGCGTGTTGCCCGACACCTCGACGCGCCGCACGTACACCCGCCGCTGCGGGTCGGCACGCAGCGTGATGGCCACCTGCGCCAGTCGCGCGATCGACCTCCGGCGTGGCCTCGACGCGCGCAAACGCGTAGCCATACAAGCCGAAGCGATCGCTGAAGGCCTTGGTGGTGTCGGTGGCGTCCTGCGCGCGATAGGGTGCACCGGGCTTGATGCGCACCAGCTCGCGGAACTCGTCGTCCTTGCCGAGGAAGTCGCCCTGCAGCTTGACCGCCGTCACGGTGTAGGGCTGCCCCTCGGTGATCGTGATGGTGATCGAGATCTCCTGCTTGTCGGGCGAGATCGTCACCTGGGTGGAGTCGACGTTGAACTCCAGGTAGCCGCGGTTCAAGTAGTACGAGCGGATGGTCTCCAAGTCGGCGTTGAGCTTGGCGCGCGAATAGCGGTCGTTCTTCGTGTACCAGGTGAGCCAGCCGCTGGTGGTGAGCTCCATCAGGCCGATCAGCGTGCCCTCGGAGAACACCTTGCTGCCGATGATGCGGATCTCGGCGATCTTCGCGGCGTCGCCCTCGGTCATCGTGAAAGTCACGTTGACGCGGTTGCGCTCCACCGGGGTGATGGTGGTCACCACTTCGGCGCCGTACAGGCTGCGCGACAGGTACTGGCGCTTGATCTCCTGCTCGGCACGGTCAATCAGCGCCTTGTCGAACGGCAGGCCCTCGCCGATGCCGGTGTCCTTCAGCGACTTGATCAGCTGGTCCTTGTCGAACTCCTTCAGGCCGGCGAAGGTGACGGTCTGGATGACCGGCCGCTCCTCGACGATCACCACCACCACCTCGCCGTCGATCTCGATGCGCACGTCTTTGAACAGGCCGGTGGCGAACAGTGAACGCAGTGCAATGGCGCCCTTGTCGTCGCTGTAGGTGTCGCCGATGCGAAACGGCAGCGCAGCGAACACGGTGCCGGCATCGGCACGCTGCAGGCCCTCGACGCGGATGTCCTTCAGCACGAACGGCTCCACCGCCCGCGCGGGGCCAGCGCCCAGGCCGGCCATCGCCACCGCCAGGACCGCAATCGGGCGCAGCGGATTCACCTCTGGGAAAAACACCATGCTTTGGGAGAACGGCTCAGTGCAGGCCCAGCAGCCGGGCCACGTCGTTGTAGAGCGCCACCGACATGACGAGCAGCAGGATCGCGACGCCGCCGCGCTGCAATCGTGCGAGCCAGAGGTCCGACACGGGTCGACCGGTGACGGCCTCGAAAAGATAATACATCAGGTGTCCGCCATCGAGCATCGGCAGCGGGATCAAGTTGAGCACGCCGATGCTCAGGCTCACCACCGCGAGAAAGCCGATGAACGCGACCAAGCCCTGCTCGGCCGACTGGCCGGCCGCATCGGCGATCGTCAACGGCCCATTCAGGTTGCGCACCGACGCCTGGCCGACCACGATGCGCCCGAGCATCTTCAGACTCAGCACCGACATGTCCCAGGTGCGCTGCACACCTTTGAGCAAACCCTCGAGCGGTCCGTAGCGCACGAGCACCCGCTCGGGCATCGTGCCCACCGCGGCGTCGATGCGGCCGAGGGTGCGCGGGCCGTCGGTGATGACGCGCGGCGTGACGACGAGGTCGATCGCCTCGCCGGCGCGCCGCACTCGCCAGTTCATCGTGACGCCGGCGCCATCGCGCACCGCGGCACGGATGCGTTCGAACACCGGCTGCGCGTCGACGATGGCCTGGCCGTCTATGCGCTCGATGCGGTCGCCCGCGCGCAGTCCGGCCGCCGCCGCCGGCCCACCGGCGCGCACCTCGCCCATCACCGGTTCGCGAAATGCGCCGGGCAGCCCGATCTGACGCATCGTATCGGCATCGATCTCACGCACCGTCAGGCGGTCCAGATCGAGCGTCACCGTGCGTTGTCCGCGGCCCTGTGCATCGGCGATTTGCAGTTGCATCGACTGCTGATTCAACGCATGGCGAATCACCTGCCAGTTCAACTCGTTGATCGAGGCCAGCTCGCTCCACGAGTCGTCGCCGTCGGCGTACGCGCGCACCCAGTCGCCGGCGTGCACGCCAGCGCGCTCGAACACGCTGCCAGCCGGTGGCGAGCCCAGCAGGGCCTTGGGCTCTTCAATGCCGATCCAGTGCGCGCAGGCGTACAGCAGCACGGCCAGCAGCAGATTGGCGATCGGCCCTGCGGCCACGATGGCCGAGCGCTTGGCCAGCGACTGGCGATTGAACGCACGATGCAGTTCGTGGGCAGGCACCGGCGCTTCGCGCTCGTCGAGCATGCGCACATAGCCGCCCAGTGGCAGCGCGGCGACCACGAACTCCGTCTCGCCGCGCTGGCGGCTCCACAGCGTGCGCCCGAAGCCCACCGAAAAGCGCAGTACCTTCACCCCGCAGGCCACCGCCACCCGGTAATGACCGTACTCGTGCACGACGATCAGCAAGCCCAGCGTGACGATGAAAGCCAGTACGGTGATCATGTCAGTGTCGCCGGGCCGCCCCAAGACACTGACACCGCCTCGGGGGGCAGCCAACGCAGTGGGCGTGAGGGTTGTTTCATCTGGCCTTCGCCTTCACCTGTTGCCGTGCGACAGCGCGCGCACGCTCGTCGAGCGCGAGCAGGTCGTCCAGCGTGTCTTGCGGGCCGAAGTGGCCCGCCACCTGCTCAAGCGTGGCGGCGTTGACGGCGTGGATGGCGGGAAACGCGATGGCACCCTCCAGGAACGCAGCCACCGCGATTTCGTTGGCCGCGTTGAGCACGTTGGTTGCTCCAGGTGGCGCTTTCAAGCAGTCGTAGGCCAGATCGAGGCCCGGAAAACGCCCCGCATGCGGCACCTCGAAGGTCAACGCGCCCAACGTGGCGAAGTCGAGCCGCGAGGCACCCGAGCCAATGCGCTCGGGCCAGGCCAGGCCGCAGGCGATCGGCACCTTCATGTCGGGCGTGCCCAGTTGCGCCAGCACCGACTGGTCGCGGCACACGACCATCGAATGCACGATGCTCTGCGGATGAATCACCACGCGAATCTGCTCGGGTGGCAACGCAAACAACCAGCGCGCCTCGATCACCTCGAGCGCCTTGTTCATCATGGTCGCCGAATCGACCGAGATCTTGCGCCCCATCACCCAGTTGGGATGCGCGCACGCTTCATCCGGTGTCACCTGTTCCAGCGATGACGGGTCGCGTTCACGAAATGGCCCACCCGACGCGGTGAGTACGATGTGGTCGATGCGCGCGGCCCAATGGGCTCGCTCGGCCGGCAGGCACTGGAAGATCGCCGAGTGCTCGCTGTCGATCGGCAGCAGCGTGGCGCCGCCCGCCTCCACACACCGCATGAACAGGTCGCCGCCGACCACCAGGGCTTCCTTGTTGGCCAGCAGCAAACGTTTACCGGCGCGTGCGGCAGCCAGGCAAGGTGCCAGGCCCGCGGCGCCGACGATGGCCGCCATCACGATGTCGACCTCGGGGTGCGCGGCCAGGTCGCTCAGCGCTGGCGCACCGTGCAGCACCTCGGTGTGCACGTCGGCGCGGCCCAGTTGCTCGCGCAGGCTGCGCGCCTGCTGCGCGTTGTCGACCACCGCCAGGCGCGGCCGCCAGCGCACGCACAACGCGGCGAGCTCGTCGATGCGGTGGCGCGCGGTCAGCGCGAACACCTCGAAGCGCTGCGGATGCAGCGCCACCACCTCGAGCGTGTTCATGCCCACCGAGCCGGTGGCCCCGAGGATGCACAGGCGTTGACGTCTAGCCATCGCGCGATTGTCGGTCAATGCAGCACCAGCTCACAGGGTGGTGAGTGCCAGCGCGCAGGGCAGCACCGGCAGCAAGGCATCGATGCGATCGAGCACGCCGCCGTGCCCTGGCAACAGGTTGCTGGCGTCCTTGGCCCCGACGGCGCGTTTGATCAGCGACTCGAACAGATCACCGACCACGCTCATCGCCACCAGGCACAACACCGCGATCATCATCACCAAGACGCCGAAGCGCTGCCTGAGCTGGGTGAACAGGCTGGCCGAATCGGTGGCCACGCGGGCGTCGATGGCCATCCATGCCGCAGCCAGCAACAACACACCGAGCATGCCGCTGACCACGCCCTCCCAGCTCTTGCCCGGGCTGATGTTGGGCGCCAGCTTGCGGCGGCCGAACGCGCGGCCACCGAAGTAGGCCGCGATATCGGCCATCCAAACGACGCACAGCACCGACAGCAGATAGTTCACGCCGACGATGCGCGCCTGCGCCAACGCCCACCACGCCACGATCAACAGCGCCAGCCCCACGCCGACGCGCAGGGCCTGTGGCAACGCGGTCCAACGCCGCGGACCCGCCCGCAACACCACAGCGCCCCCGGCGATCCACACGCATGCGGCCAGCCACCACAACGCAGGGGCTTCGTTCATCGCGGGCAACGCGTTGGCGGCCAACAGGCCGGCCACTGCCAAGGCAAGGCCGCTGGCCCACGCCGCGCCCGACGCCAGGCCATTGAGCCGCGCCCACTCCCAGGCTGCCGCGCTGATCAGGATCAGCGTCAACACCATGAACGGCCACGGACTGTGCATCCACAGGGTCGGCAACCACAGTGCAAGCAGCACCAGGGCAGTGGCCACGCGCTGCGCGAGCATCGCGCTCAACCGCCGGCCAGACGTGCTGCCTGCGCGGCCTGCACGTCGCCGAAGCGGCGCTCGCGGCCGGCGTAGGCGGCCAGCGCGGCATCGAGCTCAGCCTCGTCGAAGTCAGGCCACAGGCACTCGGTGAAGTACAGCTCCGCGTAGGCGATCTGCCACAGCAGGAAGTTGCTGATGCGCACCTCGCCGCCAGTGCGGATGAACAAGTCGGGGTCGGGCGCGTGCGCCAGCGCCATCAACGACGACAGACGCTGCTCGTCGATCTGCTCGGCGGCAAGCCCCTGCGCGATCGCCTGCCGGCAGGCCTGCACGATATCCCAGCGGCCGCCATAGTTGAAGGCCACCGACAGCGTGATGCGCGTGTTGTGCGCAGTGGCGCCCTCGGCCTCATCCCAGGCCGCGCGCACCTTGTCGTTGACCGCGCTGCGGTCGCCGACGATGCGGATGCGCACGCCTTTCTCGGCCAGCTTGCGCAGGTACTTCGACACCGCCACCAGCACCAGGCCGAGCAGACCGGAGATCTCCTCCTCGGGGCGCTTCCAGTTCTCCGACGAGAACGCAAACACGGTGAGGTACTCGATGCCGCGATCGGAGCACGCCTGCACGCAGCGCACCAGCGAGTCGACACCCTGCTTGTGTCCGAAGAAACGCGGCATGAAGCGTTTCTTGGCCCAACGGCCGTTGCCATCCATCACGATGGCCACGTGACGCGGAACGGTTTTCAGGTCGCGCTGCACCGCTCTAGGCAAGCCGGTTGGTCACCACCGGCGGCCGCGCGGCCGTTTGTCGCCCCTTGTGGAGGCTGGCGGCCGCTGCCGCTCAGCCATGTTCACACGGCAAGGATTTCTGCTTCCTTGGCGTGCACCAGCTTGTCGATCTCCGCCACCGTGCGATCGGTGAGCTTCTGCACCTCGTCCTGCGCACGGCGCTCTTCGTCCTCGGTGGCGGTCTTGTCCTTCAGCATCTTCTTCAGGTGCTCGTTGGCGTCGCGTCGCAGGTTGCGCACGGCCACCTTGGCCTCTTCGCCCTCATGGCGGACCACCTTGGTCAGTTCCTTGCGGCGCTCCTCGGTCAATGCCGGCATCGGCACGCGCAGCAGGTCGCCCTGTGCCGCCGGGTTCAGTCCGAGATCGCTCTCGCGAATCGCCTTCTCGATCTTCGCGCCCATGCCCTTTTCCCAGGGTTGCACGCTGATCGTGCGCGCATCGAGCAACGTCACGTTGGCCACCTGGCTGATCGGCACCATCGAACCGTAGTATTCGACGTGCACCTGGTCGAGGATGCCTGGGTGCGCTCGGCCCGTGCGGACCTTCTGCATCTCGTGCTTCAGCGCTTCGACCGTCTTGCCCATCTTGAACTCGGCAGTTTTCTTGATTTCGGTAATCGTGAGGGCGGCCATGATGTCTCCTTGCGCGCGATGACTACACGTGCACCAGCGTGCCTTCGTCGTCGCCCTGCACCACGCGCTTCAACGCGCCGGGCTTGATGATCGAAAACACGCGGATCGGCAGTTTCTGGTCGCGACACAGCGCAAATGCGGTGGCGTCCATCACCTGCAGGTTGCGCGCGATCGCGTCGTCGAAGCTGATCGACGCATAGCGCGTCGCCGACTTGTCCTTGTTGGGGTCAGCACTGTACACGCCGTCGACCTTGGTGGCCTTGAGCACGACCTCGGCACCGACCTCGGCGCCACGCAGCGCAGCCGCCGTGTCGGTGGTAAAGAAAGGGTTGCCGGTGCCGGCCGCGAACACCACGACCTTGCCCTCTTCGAGGTACTGCAGCGCCTTGGGCCGCACATAAGGCTCGACCACCGCCTCAATCGCGATGGCCGACATCACGCGCGCCGTCATGCCGGCCTGGCGCATCGAGTCGGCCAGCGCCAGCGAGTTCATCACCGTGGCCAGCATGCCCATGTAGTCGGCGGTCGCGCGGTCCATGCCCACCGAGCCACCGGCCACGCCGCGAAATATGTTGCCGCCACCGATGACGATGGCCAGTTCGATGCCGAGGTCGGTGACCTCTTTCAGTTCACGCACCATGCGCACGATGGTGGCGCGGTTGATGCCGTAGGCATCGTCGCCCATCAGCGCTTCGCCGGACAGCTTGAGCAGAATTCGCTTGTAGGCCGGCATCCGCCGATTCTCCCTGGCAACCGTGGCTGAGGGCGGAGTTTACGCGGCGGCGGCGCGAGGCCTCGAACCGGCCCGCGTCACGCGCGATCCCGTGGGCCGCGCCGTTCAGTCTTTCTTGGCGGCCGCCACCTGCGCCGCCACTTCGGCGGCGAAGTCGTCGACGCGCTTTTCGATGCCCTCGCCCACCACGTACAGCGTGAACGACTTGACCGACGTGTTGGCCGCCTTGAGCATCTGCTCGACTGTTTGCTTGTCGTTCTTGACGAAGGGCTGGTTCAGCAGCGACACCTCCTTCAGAAACTTCTGCACCGAGCCCTCGACCATCTTGGCCACGATCTCAGGCGGCTTGCCGCTCTCGGCCGCCTTCTCGGTGGCGATGCGGCGCTCGGTGTCGATCAGGTCGGCCGCCACGTCGGTGGTGGCCAGCGCCTTGGGCTTCATCGCGGCCACGTGCATGGCCACGTCTTTCGCCGCGACGTCACTGCCTTCGAACTCCACCATCACGCCGATCCGCGTGCCGTGCAGATAGTGCGCGAGCTTGGCCGCACCGGCATAGCGCTTGAAGCGGCGAATCGACATGTTCTCGCCGATCTTGCCGATCAGTCCCTTGCGCACGTCTTCGACCGTGGGGCCGAAGCCGTCTTGCGACAGCGGCAGCGCCGACAGCGCGGCGATGTCGGCCGGGTTCTTGGAAGCCACCAGGTGCGCGCACGATTTGGCGAACGCAAGGAACGAATCGTTCTTGGAGACAAAGTCGGTTTCGCAGTTGATCTCCACCAGCGCACCGGTGCCGCCTTCGACCACTGCGGCCACCACGCCCTCGGCAGTGACGCGCGAGGCGGCCTTACCCGCCTTGTTGCCAAGCTTGATGCGCAGGATCTCTTCGGCTCGCGTCATGTCGCCCGCGGCCTCGGTGAGCGCCTTCTTGCAATCCATCATCGGCGCGTCGGTCTTGGCACGCAGCTCGGCCACCATGTTTGCTGTGATTGCGGGCATATCAACTCCAAGATGCGGGCTGTCGCGCCCGCTACAACCTAGGCATTCCGCGGCCGCAGGCCGCGTCGTCATCCATGCTGGAGCCCCCGCTTGGATGGGGCTCGGGGGAGCAGTGCTGACAGCGGGAGCGAATGAAGGGGCTACGCCCCTTCATTCACTTCCACGAACTCGTCGCTGCCGCCGGCGGTCTGCACGACTTCGGTTACCGCCTGCGCCTTGCCCTCGAGCACCGCATCAGCCACCGCGCGCGCATACAGCGCCACCGCCTTGGCTGAATCGTCGTTGCCGGGGATCACGTAGTCGATGAGCTCGGGCGAGTGGTTGGTGTCGACCACGCCGATCACCGGAATGCCGAGCTTCTTGGCCTCGGCCACCGCGATCTTGTGGTAGCCGACATCGATCACGAACACTGCGTCGGGCAGCGCAGTCATGTCCTGGATGCCGCCGATGTCCTTTTCGAGCTTGCCCAGTTCGCGCTCGAACATCAGGCCCTCTTTCTTGGTCAACTGCTCCAGGCCGGCCTCTTTTTGCGCCTGCATCTCCTTGAGCTTCTTCAGCGACGCCTTCACGGTCTTGAAGTTGGTCAGCATGCCACCGAGCCAGCGCTGGTCGACAAACGGCATACCCGAGCGCAGCGCCTCTTGCTTGATCACCTCACGCGCCTGGCGCTTGGTGCCCACCATCAGGATCGCGCCGCGGCGGCTCGCCAGCTGGCGCACGAATTTCATCGCGTCCTCGAACGCCGGCAGCGTCTTCTCGAGGTTGATGATGTGGATCTTGTTGCGATGGCCGTAGATGTACGGCGCCATTTTGGGATTCCAGAAGCGCGTCTGGTGTCCGAAATGGACGCCGGCTTCCAGCATTTCACGCATCGTGGTGGGCATTGAGCCTCCAAAGGTTGGGTCTAGAATCCGGCGCGAATCGCGGGCGGCTGAATGCTTGGCCGCACTGCGACACCTTTTGAGGGCCGGTTCGGGATTGATCAACGGACAGTCCGCGCCGCGCGCCACGAATGACTCGCCAGAGCCAGGACACACCCAGTTGAACCCGCGAATTGTAGCAGCCGTGCCCGGCCCGACCCTCGACGCCCACCGTGCCGCCGTGCAGTCGGGCCGCAGTTCGGTGGAGGCCGTCGTTCGCCAGGCGCTCGAGGCCACCATGGCGCCGGCCTGCGACAAGGCGTTCATCCGCTTGTTCGACGCGTCGGCCCGCGCCAGCGCGAGTGCGCTGCAAGCGATGCACCGCGCCGGCGCGCCGATCGGCCCGCTGTCCGGTGCGCCAATCTCGGTGAAGGATCTGTACGACGTGGCGGGCTTCCCCACCACGGCCGCGTCATCGACGATGCACGACGCACCCGTTGCATCGCAAGACAGCCCGGCGGTGGCGCGAGTGCGCCAAGCAGGCGGTGTGCTGCTCGGCCACACCAACATGAGCGAGTTCGCGTTCTCGGGGGTGGGCATCAACCCGCACTTCGGCACGCCCATCAACGTGGCCACCGCGGCGCTCGACGCGACGCCGCGCGCACCGGGCGGCTCGACATCGGGCGGCGCCACGTCGGTGGCCGCCGGTGCGGCGCTGGCCGCGCTCGGCTCCGACACCGGCGGCTCGGTGCGCATTCCGGCGGCACTGCAGGGACTGGTCGGATTCAAGAACACGCAGCGACTGACACCGCTGCAAGGCACCGTACCGCTGTCGACCACGATGGACACCGTGTGCGCAATCACGCGCGACGTGCGCGACGCGATCACCATGCACGAGGTGCTGGCGCAGCACACGGTGCCGATCGACACGCGGCCGCTGGCCGCATGGCGGCTTGCGGTGCCGCGCACGCTGATGCTCGACGCGCTCGACGCCACCGTGGCGGGCGCCTTCGAGCGCGCGCTGCGGGCGCTGCGCGCGGCCGGCGCGCGCATCGAGGACATCGTGCTGCCCGAGCTGGCCGAGGTCGCCACCATCACCTCCGGCGGCGGCTTCTCGCCGCCAGAGAGCTGGGCCTGGCACCGCAAACGCATGGCCGAGCGCGGCGCAGGCTACGACCCGCGCGTGGCGCTGCGCATCCGCCGCGGCGAAACCATGAGTGCCGCCGACTACATCGACCTCATCCACGCCAGGCGAGACTGGATCGATCGCATGGCGGGCGCGCTGCTCGGCTTCGACGCGATGCTGTCGCCCACCGTGCCGATCGTGGCACCGGCCGTCGCGCCGCTGGTGGCCAGCGACGAGGCGTTCTTCGCCGCCAACGGGCTGCTGTTGCGCAACACCTCGATGGTCAACGTACTCGACGGCTGCGCGCTGTCGTTGCCGTGCCAGCGCGACGGTGAGTTCCCAGTGGCGCTGATGGTGTGGCGCGATGCGCTCGCCGACGACGCGGTGCTGAGCGTCTCGTTGGCCATCGAGTCGGTGTTGCGCAGCGCTGCTGCGAAAGCGAGCTGATCGCATGCGTGTGGCTGTGATCGGCGCCGGCATCGTGGGCGTCACGACGGCGTACGAACTCGCCGTCGACGGCCACGAGGTCACCGTGTTCGAGCGCCAGGCCAGCGTGGCGGCCGAAACGAGCTTTGCCAACGCAGGCGTGCTGGCGCCGGGTTATGTCACCCCGTGGGCGGCGCCCGGCATGCCCGGCAAAGTGCTGCGCCAGATGTTCGGCCGCCACGCGGCGGTGCGGCTGGCGCGTCCGTTCTCGCCGTCGCTGCTGGGCTGGACGTGGCGTTGGTGGCGCGCCTGCCTGCCGAGCGTGCACCAGGCCAACCGCGCCCGCATGGTCCAGCTGGCGCGCTTCAGCCTGCTGCGCATGCACTTGCTGACCGCGTCGCTGCAACTGGACTACGAGCAGGGCCGCGGCATGCTGGTGCTGCTGCGCACCCCACGCGAGCTGTCGCGCGCACGCTCGGGTGTGAAGCTGCTGGCCGAGCTGAGCGTCAACTGCCATGTCGTCGAAGCCGCCAAGGCGCGCGAGATCGAGCCCGGCCTCAACGCCGACACGCCGCTGCACGCTGCGCTGCATTTGCCTGACGAAGAGGTGGGCAACTGCCGCCAGTTCGCGCATCTGATGAAGCAGCACGCACAGCAGCTCGGCACGGTTTTCCGCTTTCACCGCGAAGTGCAGCGCATCGAAGCCGGCACGTTGCCGACCGTGCACCACCGGGCGTTGCCGCGTTTCGACCCCGCGCAACTGGCCGGCGCCGAGCAGCCCACCACGCTGCCCGAATCCGAAGGTAGCGAGCAGTTCGATGCGGTGGTGGTGTGCGCGGCGATGGCGTCGCGCCAGTTGCTCGCGCCGCTGAAGCTGCGTCTGCCGCTGGCACCGGTGCACGGCTACTCGGTCACCGCGCCATTGCGCGAGGCCGGCGAGCACGGCGACGTCGGCCCGCGCTCGACGCTGATCGACGAGCGCTACAAGGTCGCGATCAGCCGTCTGGGCAAACGCGTGCGCGTGGCCGGCGGTGCCGAACTCGGCGGCACGCTGCAGACCACCAACGACGCTGCGCTGGCCACGCTGTACAAGGTGCTCGACGATTGGTTCCCCGGCTGCGCAGTGCAAGCCAAGGCGCAGAGCTGGAAAGGTGCACGCCCGATGCTGCCCGATGGTCCGCCAGTGATCGGCGCCAGCGGCCAGCCCGGCGTGTGGCTCAACCTCGGCCACGGCTCCAGCGGTTGGGCGCTGGCCTGCGGTTCGGCGCGCGTGCTGGCCGATGCAATGTCGGGCCGACCGCCGGCGATCGACCTCGCAGGATTGGGAGTCGAACGCCTTCGCTGAGTGGCCGAGGGCCCAGCGCGTGCGCCCCGCAGCTGATCAGCCAGATAAGGATCTCGCGGCGGCGGCGCGCGGCCTGCGCGACCACTGCCGCGCCAGCACTGGCGAGGCCACTACCAGGCCGACCAGGCCGCTCGGCACGCCGGGAGCCACCAGCAGCAGTGCGGCGACGCCGAGCAGGGCCTGCTCCCAGCGCTGCAGCTCGATCCACATGTACTTGGACAACGCGGCCGCCAGCATCACGATGCCGACCACGCAACCCACGAATGTGATCGCGAAGTCGGTGACCGTGAAGCCCTTGGCCACCAGCAGCAGCGACGGCGAGAACACGAACACGAACGGCACCAGCGCCTTTGCCAGGCCGAGCCGGAACGCCATGTTGCCGGTCTTGAAAGGGTCGCTGCCGGCCATGCCCGCGGCCGCATAGGCCGCCAACGCCACCGGCGGCGTGATGTCGGCGAGCACCCCGTAGTAGAAGACGAAGAAGTGCGCCACCAGCGGCTCCACGCTCAGCAGCACCAGTGTGGGCGCCGCCACCGTGACCATGATGATGTAGTTGGCGGTGGTCGGAATGCCGCAGCCGAGCAGGATGCACACCAGCCCCGTCATCACCAGCGCAGCCAGCAAGGTGAGCGACTTGGGGTCGAACCAGCCATCTGGCAGGAAGCCGAGCACGCCGCCGGCCACGCCCTGCGCCGCGCCGGTGATGATGGTCGACAGCTTGAAGCCCACGCCGGTGAGCGTGACCACGCCGATCACGATGCCCACGGTCGCCGCTGCGGCACCGACCGCCAGTGCGTACTTGGCGCCGGTCTCGAAGGCCTCGACCAGCGTGCCCAGGCCGATGCGGCCGCTGACGCGCAGCGCTTTCAGCAACCACGGCGTGGCCACCACGGCCACTGCAAAGAGGCCAACGCGCAGTGCAGCACTTTCGATGCCGGCGAACGCCAGCACCAGCAGCACGGCATGCAGCGTCACCAGCAGCGCCCAGTTGCGAATGCCTTCGCGGCCCGAACCGGTGGTGAGGCCGACGATCGCGCACGAGCTGATGCCGCTGAACGCCGCCAGGTACGGCGTGCGGCCGCTCACCAGAATGCCGATCAGCAGCACAAGCGGAATCAACGTCGGCCAGCGCAGGCGAAACGATTCGCGCAGCCGCGGCATCTCGGCTTCGGTGAGGCCGCGCAACCCGAAGCGTTTGGCCTCGAAGTGCACCTGCATGAAAACGCCGAAGAAGTGCATGAACGCCGGCACCACGGCCGCAGCGATGATCGTCTGGTAGGGCACCGCGAGAAATTCGATCATCAGGAACGCCGCGGCACCGAGCACCGGTGGCGTGATCTGCCCGCCGGTGGACGACGCCGCTTCCACCGCGCCGGCGAACTCGCGGCGATAGCCGACGCGGATCATCGCGGGGATGGTGAGCGAGCCCACCGTCACCGCGTTGGCCACCGACGAGCCCGACAACATGCCGAACATCGCCGAGCCGAACACGCTCACCTTGGCCGGCCCGCCGGCATAGCGCCCCGCGATCGTCGAGGCGATGTCGAGGAACAACTGCCCGAGCCCAACGCGCGTGGCCAGCACGCCGAACAGCACGAAGTGAAAGACGTAGGTGGCGACCACGCCCACCGCGATGCCGTAGATGCCCTGGCTGGTGAGGTACTGGTGGTTGACCAGCTGCCCCCACGATGGCGCCGGCGTGCTGCAGCAGGCCCGGGAAGATCGGCCCGGCCAGCGCATAGACCATGAAGACGATCGCGATCATCGGCAGTGGCCAGCCCATGCTGCGCCGGGTGGCTTCGAGCAGCAGCACCATCAGGATCGAGCCCATCGCGACGTCCAGGCCGGTGGGGTTGCCGACGCGAAACGCCAGGTCGTCGAAGACGTACGGGATGTACAGCACCGAGGTCGCCACCGCGATGCCGAGCAGCCAGTCGACCAGCGGCACGCCGCCAGGCGCCCATGCGCTGCGTGCGGTGGGCTTGTCGCCAGGCGAGCGCCGAAAGCCGAACACGATGAAGATCAGGCCGAGCACGAAGGCCAGGTGCACGCCGCGGTGCGTGGCCTCGCGCAGCAGCCCGAAGCCGGCCGTGTAGTAGTGGAAGCACGACAGCGCGATCAGCAACGCCTTCAGCACCGTCGACGCCGGCGGCCAGGTCGGCCGAAAGCGCATCTCGGGGTCGAACTTCTGCTCGAGCTCCGACAGCGCCCGGTCGTCGATCGTGGTGAGCGTCATCGTGATGCCTTCATCGCCCCCGCTGTGGTGCTTCCGACGCGACACGAGGGCGGGCGCCTTGCGGCGCACCGCCCTCGCCTGCAACCCAGACGCGGCCGCCGACCTACTTGATCAGCCCGACTTCGCGATAGTACTTTTCGGCACCCGGGTGGAACGGGATGCCGGCGCCCTTGACGGCGTTCTCCTTGGTGATCATCTTGCCCTTGGCGTGGCCGGCGGCCAGCGTCTTCTGCGTGGCGTCGCTGAACAGCGCCTTGGTGATCTCGTAGACCGTGGCCGCGTCGGCCTTGTCGCTGGTCACCCACTGCGCGCCCACCGCCAGTGTCTTGACCGCCGCCACGCCCTTGTAGGTATCGGCCGGGATCACGTCGGGAGCGAAGAACGGGCTGGCGATGCGCAGACCGTCGGCTTGCGGCCCGTCGATCGGCACCAGCTCGATGCCCGTGCCGACTGGTGGCCAGCTCAGCGATCGCACCGGCCGGCGCGCCGCCCGTGAAGAAGAAGGCGTCGAGCGAGCCATCCTTCAACTTGTCGCCGGCCTGGTTGGGCTTGATGTACTCGGGCTTGATGTCGCTCTCCTGCACGCCATAGGCGGCGAGGATGATGCGCGCGTTGATCAACGTGCCCGAGCCCGGCTCGTCGAGCGCGACGCGTTTGCCCTTGAGGTCGGCCGGGCGACTTCACGTTCAGGCCCTTGCGCACGACGATGTGCACGCTCTCGGGGTACAGGTTGGCGATCAGCCGCAGGCCCGGAACGTTGGGCTTGCCCTCGAACACGCCGGTGCCCTTCTGCGCCCAGGTGGCCACGTCGGCCTGCGAGAAGCCCGACTCGATGGCGCCGCCGGCGATGCCGTTGACATTGGCCATCGAGCCGTTGCTGGCCTGCGCGGTGACGACGATCTTGCCCGGCTGCGACACCGCGTTGGCGATCATGCCGCCCACCGGATAGTAGGTGCCGGCGGTACCGCCGGTGCCGATGCGGAAGAACTGCTGCGCTTGCGCGGCCCCGACGAAAACAAGCGCGCTGAACGCGGCGGCGACGAATCGCTTCATGCAAGAGACTCCTTCAAGGTCGAGGGCCAGCAGTAGAGCACAATGTCCGCGGCCTTCGATCAAGCCAACACAAAAGCCGACTGCGGCCATGACCGAGCCATTTCGTCCGCATCCGGTGCTGCCGTGTCCACGCAATCGGCCGCTGCATCTGGCCGCCGCCTGCCGAGACATCGAGCGCAGCGCTGCGGCGGTATTGCCACCGCACACGCTGATGGCACGCGCCGGCGAAGCGGTGGCCCGCCTGGCCTTGGCCGTTGCACCTCATGCGCAGACGATCGAGATGTGGTGCGGCCCGGGCAACAACGGCGGCGACGGCTTCGTCGCAGCTTCGCTGTTGCGGGCCTGGGGCAAGGATGCGCGGCTCGTGAACGTCGGGGATCCCGCGCGCAGCCCCGACGACGCGCGCCACGCCTGGCAAGACGCACAGGAGGCCGGCGTGCCGGTGCTGCCGGGCCTGCCGGCGCGCGTGCAGGCCGACCTGGCCGTCGACGCGCTGCTGGGCATCGGTGTCAACCGCCCGCTCGACGGCCCGCTGGCCGCCGCGGTGAAACGGCTCAACGACAGCGGCTGCCCGGTGCTGGCGGTCGACGTGCCGTCGGGCCTGCACAGCGACACCGGTGTCGTGCAAGGGGCAGCCGTGCGCGCCGCGCACACGCTGGCGCTCCTCGCGCTCAAGCCAGGGCTGTTTACTGCGCAGGGGCGTGACCATGTCGGACGCCTGTGGTTCGACGATTTGATGGTGGCGGCCGCAGCGAGCCCCTTCGAGCTGGCCGGCAGCGAAGCGGCGCTGGCTCTGTCCGCGCCGCGGCTGCATGCGCAACACAA
Source organism: uncultured beta proteobacterium (assembly GCA_963774185.1). Classification (GTDB taxonomy): domain Bacteria; phylum Pseudomonadota; class Gammaproteobacteria; order Burkholderiales; family Burkholderiaceae_C; genus JAEUPI01. Next base: position 14,003 of record CAVZEK010000032.1, on the reverse strand, counting down.
GGGCAGCTTCGGCGATGCGATGGTGATCGGCGGCGCCAGCGGCATGGTCGGCGCAGCGGTGCTCGCCGCGCGTGCGGCACTGGCGGCCGGCGCCGGGCGCGTCTACGTGGGCTTGCTGGCCGCAGTCGAGGCCGCATGGTTCGAACCTGCGCACCCCGAGCTGATGTCGCGCACCATGGCTCAGTTGCTGGTGCCCGCCGCGCTCGACGATGCGACAGTGGTGTGCGGCTGCGGCGGCGGGGCGGCGGTGCGCGACGTGCTGCCCACCGTGCTGCACCACTCGCGGCGCCTGGTGCTCGATGCCGATGGGCTCAACACGGTGGCCGGCGACGCCGGGTTGACGAGGGCGTTGCGGGCGCGCGCAGCGCGCAGCCTGGACACCGTGCTGACGCCCCACCCGCTGGAGGCCGCACGCCTGTTGAACACGGGCAGCCGCGACGTGCAGTCGGATCGTCTGCGCGCCGCGGACCAACTGGCCGACGCGATGCAGTGCACCGTGTTGCTCAAGGGCTCGGGCAGCATCGTCGCCACGCCGGGACACACCACGTCGATCAACCCGACCGGCGACGCGCGCCTGGGCACGGCAGGCAGCGGCGACGTGCTGGCCGGCTGGATCGGCGGCCTGTGGGCGGCGCATGCCGCAACGGCACGCGCGCACGCAGTGGCGCAGGCGGCCGCGTGGCTGCATGGGGCCGCCGTCGAGTACGCGCCGCGGGCCGGGCCGTTGTGCGCGTCACACTTGGTCGAAGCGATCGTGTCGGCGCGCGACGCGCTCCAGGTGGCGCCCTAGAGCGCGTCGGGCGGTTGCCTTCGCGCGGCGAATCGTCAACCGCGCGGGCTGCGCGCGCGGGTGCCCTTGGTCGCGTTCTTCTTGCCGGTGGGCCGCGGCCTGGCCTTGGCTGCGCGCGCCAGGCCCTTCTTGGCCGCACGGTCGCGTGCGCGCACCGCGGCCAGTTCGGCCTGCGGCGATCGCGCGTCGGCCTTGCGACCGCGTGCCAACAAGCGATCACCCTCGTCGTTGCGCACCATGCGAAAGTCGATGCGCCGGCTGTCGAGGTCGACGCGGCTCACCTGCACGCGCACGCGCGTGCCCGCGGCATAGCGCACGCCGCTGCGCTCGCCGTGCAACTCCTGCCGCACCTCGTCGTAGCGGTAATAGCCGCCGCCGATCTCGGTGATGTGCAGCAGGCCTTCGACATACAGCTCGTCGAGCGTGACGAACAGGCCGAATGGCACCACCGCGCTGACCGTGCCATTGAATTCCTCGCCCAGCCGCTCGCGCATGTAGCGGCACTTCAGCCACGCTTCGACGTCGCGCGAGGCCTCGTCGGCACGCCGTTCGTTGCTGCTGCAATGCGCACCCGCGGCATTCCACTGCTCCAGTTCCTGCGCGGTGGCCGTGCGTTTGGGCGCGGCCTTGGCAGGCTTGGGCACGTCTTCCAGCGCACCGGTGGCCAGGTGATACCGCTTGCCGTGCAGCAGCGCCTTGATGACCCGGTGCACCAGCAGATCCGGATAGCGCCGGATCGGGCTCGTGAAATGCGTGTAGGCCTCGTAGGCGAGGCCGAAGTGGCCGCTGTTGGCCGCGGTGTAGTGCGCCTGCTGCATCGAGCGCAACAGCATCGCGTGGATCTGCGTCGCGTCGGGCCGCTCGCGCGTGGCCAGCGCAATGGCCTGCAACTCGCCCGGCGTGGGGTCGTCCGACAGCGAGACGCCCAGGCCCATCGCCTTGAGGTAGTTCTGCAGCGTGATGCGCTTTTCGGTGGTCGGCCCTTCGTGCACGCGATATAGCGCCGGATGACCGTGGTCGGCAATGAACTCGGCGGCGCACACGTTGGCCGCGAGCATCGCTTCTTCGATCAGGCGATGCGCCTCGTTGCGCTTGCGCGGTTCGATGCGCTCGATGCGGCCGTTCTCGTCGGCGACGATCTGCGTCTCGGTGGTCTCGAAGTCCACCGCACCGCGCGTGCCACGGTGTTTGAGCAGCGCGCGGTACACCTCGTGCAAGTGAATCAAGTGCGGCACCAGTTCGCTGCGCCGCTGTGCCTCGGGACCGCGCGTGTTGCCGAGAATTGCGGCCACCTCGGTGTAGGTGAAGCGCGCCTGCGAGCAGATCACCGCGGAATAGAACTGGTAGGCGGTGATCGCGCCGTCGCCGTCGACCACCATGTCGCACACCACCGACAGCCGGTCTTGTTCGGGATTGAGCGAGCACAGGCCGTTGGAGAGCTTCTCCGGCAGCATCGGGATGACGCGGCGCGGAAAGTACACCGACGTGGCACGTTCGTAAGCGTCGTCGTCGATCGGCTCGCCGGGCTTCACGTAGTGGCTGACGTCGGCGATTGCCACCACCAGGCGCCAACCCGACGCCGCGTTCTTGCCACGCCCCAGCGGATGCGGTTCGCAATACACCGCATCGTCGAAGTCGCGCGCGTCCTCGCCGTCGATGGTGACCAGCGGCACGTCGGTCAAGTCGATGCGCTGGCGCCGGTCGACCACGCGCACGTGGTCGGGCAACGCGGCGGCCTGCGCCAGCGACTCGGCCGAGAAGCGATGCGGCACTTCGTACTTGCGCACCGCGATCTCGATCTCCATGCCCGGGTCGTCGATCTCGCCGAGCACCTCGACCACGCGGCCCACCGGCTGCGAGAACATCGACGGCGGCTCGGTCAGCTCCACCGCCACCACTTGGCCGGTGGTGGCTGCGGCCGTGGCGTTCTTCGGGATCAGGATGTCCTGGCCATAGCGTCGATCCTCCGGAGCCACCAGCCACATGCCGTTTTCGTGCAGCAGGCGACCGATGATCGAGGCCTTGCGCCGCTCAACGATGTCGAGCACGTGGCCTTCGGGCCGGCCTTTGCGGTCGAAGCGCACGATGCGCACCTGCACACGGTCGCGGTGCAGCACCGAATGCATCTCTTGCTGCGACAGGTAAATGTCGGCCTCGCCGTCGTCGCGCTGCACGAAGCCGTGGCCGTCGCGGTGACCGATGACGGTGCCGCAAACCTCGCTCATCAGTGCACCGCCAAGCGGCGCGCTGGCGGTCTCTTTCAATGTCTTGATGCTAAAATCCTTCGCTCTTGAAACTGCCCAGGTGGCGGAATTGGTAGACGCACTAGTTTCAGGTACTAGCGCTTAACGGCGTGGGGGTTCGAGTCCCTTCCTGGGCACCAAAAGGATAGATGGAGAAGCGGGTTGGCTAACGCCAACTCTTTCTTTTTTCCCGGCACGGCCGACTGCAATCAGCCGCCTGCGATCAAACGGCGAACTTCTTCGCCAGCCGTTCGGGCCGCAGGTTGTCGTACTCCTCGAACGGCTGATGGATCCACGGGCTGGTGGGCAGCGTCTCGACGAAATAGTCGGGCGTGTAGCTCGACACGCCCTTGACCCAGATCACCGCCGAGCGCAGCTCGGCGATCGACGGCATGCCGCGCAGCCGGTCGACCACCGCGCGCAGCGTGATGCCCGAGTCGGCCAGGTCGTCGACCAGCAGCACGCGGCCGGCCAGCTCGCCTTTGGGCATGGTGATGTACTTGGCCATGTCAAGACGCCCCTGAATCGTGCCGGCCTCGGCGCGGTACGAGCTGGTGGACATGATCGCCAGCGGCAGGTCGAACACGCGCGACAGCACGTCGCCCGGCCGCATGCCGCCGCGCGCCAGGCACAGGATCTGATCGAATTGCCACTTCGACGCCGCCACCTTCAGCGCCAGTCGCTCGATCAACATGTGGTATTCGTCCCACGACACGTACAGGTGCTTGCCGTCGTCGGTGAGCATGGCAGTCGTCTCTTGTGTTGAATGGAGTTCAGGTGCGAAACGGATGCCGCAGCACGATCGTATGCTCGCGGTCGGGCCCGGTGGACACCATGTCGATCGGCGCATCGATCAAGGCGCGCATGCGCTCGAGGTAGGCGCGCGCGTTCAACGGCAATTGATCCCAGCGCGTCAGTCCGGCGGTGGTCTCGCGCCAGCCGGGCAGCGTTTCGTAGATCGGCTGGCAGGCCGCAATCTCGTCGGCATCGAGCGGCAGGATGTCGAGCCGCTGGCCGCCTTGCGAATAGCTCACACAGATCTTCACCTCGGGCAAGCCGTCGAGCACATCGAGCTTGGTGACGCACAGGCCCGATACGCCGTTGATCAGCATGGCACGGCGCAGTGCCGCGGTGTCGAGCCAGCCGCAGCGCCGCGCCCGCCCGGTGACCACGCCGCGCTCCTGCCCCACGGTGGACAGGTGGTGACCCACCGTGCCCGGCACGTCGATTGACAGCTCGGTGGGGAATGGGCCGCCACCGACGCGCGTGGTATAGGCCTTGGTGATGCCCAGCACGTGGTGCAGCATCTGCGGCCCCACACCCGAGCCCGCGGCCGCGTTGCCAGCCACGCAGTTGCTCGAGGTGACGAACGGATAGGTGCCGTGGTCGATGTCGAGCAGCGTGCCTTGTGCCCCCTCGAACAGCACGTTGTGGCCGGCCCGATGCGCCTGCGCGATGCGGCTGCCGACGTCGCCCATCAGCGGCACCAGCTGCTCGGCGGCGCCGAGGGCCGCATCGAAGATCGGCGCGAACTCCAGCGGCCTGGCGTGCAGCGCACCGGTGAGCGACTCGTTGTGCAGCGCCAGCAGGTCGCGCAGCTTGCGCTCGAAGCGCTGCGGATGCTTCAAGTCCTGCATGCGCAGCGCGCGGCGCGCCACCTTGTCTTCGTAGGCCGGGCCGATGCCCTTGCCGGTGGTGCCGATCTTGCCGCTGCCGCTCTCCTCGCGCTGCGCCTCGCGCGCAGAGTCCACGGCCACGTGGAACGGCAGGATCAGCGGGCACGATTCGCTGATCAGCAGGCGCGAGCGCACGTCCAGGCCGATGGCCTCCAGCCGCGCGATCTCGATCAGCAGGTGAGCCGGGTCGACCACCACGCCGTTGCCGATGAGGCAGGCGACACCTTCGCGCATGACGCCCGACGGAATCAACTGCAGCGCGGTCTTCACGCCCTTGATGACCAGCGTATGGCCGGCGTTGTGGCCGCCCTGGAAGCGCACCACGGCCTGCGCATGGTCGGTCAGCCAGTCGACGACCTTGCCCTTGCCCTCGTCGCCCCATTGGGTGCCGACCACCACCACATTGCGGCCGTGCGCGATCGAATCGTCTGAACTCATGAATGGAACTGCGGATGGTGAAAGGTCAGGCTCGAGCTAGCGCGCCCGCAGCACCCATTGGCCGCCGACGGCGGCAAGCTCGCGGTTGCAGTCGAACTCCTGCCCTTCGTGTTCGTGGCCCGGCAGGATGCACAGCACGGTCTCGCCCTGCTCGCGCAAGCGGCGCACCGCCGTGCGCAACGAGGCGTCTTCGCCCCATGGCGCGCGGATCGCGCTGCGCGGCGCCTGGGGCGCCCCGTGCGACGACAACGCCTTCAAGTCGAGGCTGAAGCCCACGGCCGGGCGGTTGCGGCCGAACACCGCACCCACCTCGTCGTAGCGTCCGCCGCGCAACACGGGTTCTCCGACATCGGTCGCATAGACCGCGAAGCGCGCGCCGCTGTAATACGCATAGCCGCTCAAGTCGGCGAGGTCGAATCCGATGCGCACCTGCGGATGCGTATGGCGCACATGACGCGCCAGCCAGGCCAGGTCGTCGAGCGCACGGCGCACCAGGTCGCTGCGCGGCAGCACCTGCCGTGCGCGATCAAGCACCGACTCGTCGCCGTACAGGCTCAGCAGATCGGCCAGCGCCTGTCGTGCGCTGGCCGGGAAACCATGCGTCAGCTCGTGCAACGACGCGCTGTCTTTTGCGGCGAGCGCGGCCACCACGTCCTGCAGCCGCTGTCCATCGGCCGGCACACCGGCCAGCACGCCGCGCACGATGCGCGCGTCAGCCAAGTCGAGCACCAACCCCTGCAGACCCGCCGCCTGCAGGCCGTCGAGGGCCAGCTCCTGCACTTCGAGGTCGGCCTCGAGGCCGCCGTGCCCATAGATCTCGGCGCCGAGCTGCAGCGGCTCACGCGTGGCATGCGGCGCGCCGGGCCGCGTGTGCAGCACCGGGCCGCAATAGCACAGACGCGACACGCCGACGCGGTTGAGCAGATGAGCGTCGATGCGCGCCACCTGCGGCGTGGTGTCGGCGCGCAGGCCCAGCGTGCGTCCGCTCAGCTGATCGACCAGCTTGAAGGTCTGCAGATCGAGTTCGCGCCCGGTGCCCGACAGCAGCGACTCCAGGTACTCCAGCAGCGGCGGCATCACCAGCTCGAAGCCGTAGCTGCGCGCCAGATCGAGCAAGGTGCGCCGCAGCTCTTCGATGCGCCGCGCTTGTGCGGGCAACACGTCGGCAATGTGCTCGGGCAACAGCCAAGCTGAGGACATGAACGAGCGGGCCGGTTAAAAACGGCATTGTACGGGTGGCCCCGTGGCCGACGCCCAGGGGCCTACCGGAAGAACACCACCAGCAGAAGCAGCCCGATCAGCATGCTCGACAGCCCGAGAAAGCGGATCTGGCCGTCGCTCAGGCGCAGCGCCTTGGAGAACACCTCGCGCCAGGTGGTCGGGCTCAGAAACGGCAACAGGCCTTCGAACACCAGCAGCAGCGCCACGGCGCCGAGCAACAAGTCGACCATGGCGTCGGTTCAGCGCCGCGGAGCCACAGCGGCCGGCGCGGCGAGCGAATTGCCGCGCATCGCCTTGAAGAACTCGCTCGATGGATCGACCACCATCACGTCCGAGCGGCTGCGAAAGCTGGCGCGATAAGCCTCCAGGCTGCGATAGAACTGCGCGAACTGCGGGTCGCGGCCGAACGCGTCAGCGTACAGCGCCGAGGCCTTGGCGTCGCCCTCGCCCTTGAGCTTCTGTGCATCGCGATACGCCTCGGCGATGATCACCTCGCGCTGGCGGTCGGCGTCGGCGCGGATGCGCTCGCCCTCGGCGGCGCCTTGCGACCGCAATTCGTTGGCCACCTGCTGGCGCTCCGACTGCATGCGCCGGTACACCGAATCGGTGATGTCAGCCACGAAGTCGACGCGCTTGATGCGAATGTCGATCAACTCGATGCCGAACGACTTGGCTTCGTCGGCCAGACGGCTGCGCACGTCTTGCATCACGCGATCGCGCTCCCCCGACAGCATCTCGCGCACAGTGCGCTTGGTAACCTCTTCGTTGAACGCCGCCTGCACCACCTGGCTCAGCCGGCTCTCCAGGTTGCGAAAATCGGTGCCGTTGTTGCGGATGAACTGGCGCGGCTCTGAGACGCGCCACTTGGCCAGCCAGTCGATCACCAGGCTCTTCTTCTCGGCAGTGAAGATGGCACGCGTCTCGGTGCTGTCGAGCGTCTGGGTGCGCTTGTCGAGAAACACCACGTTCTGGAACGGCGGCGGCAGCTTGGCCTTGAGCCCCGGCTCGGTGATGACCTCTTTGATCTCGCCAAGCGCATAGACCACGCCGACCGACTTCTGATCGACGATGAAGAGCGTCGAGCTGGCGATCATCAGCAGGATCACCAGGCCGGCGACGAGCAATCCAATGCGATTCATGTTGTTGTTCTCCTGCAGCCGCTTTCAGCGGCCCTCGCGGTCTCGGCTGCGTCCGCCGTCGCGCGAGCGTGCATCGGTGGTGCTCGAGGGAGTCACCCCGCCGGCGTCGCCGCCCGCGGGCGCCGGCGCTGCCGCAGCCGGCCCTGCCGTGCCGCCTTGCTGAAGCAGCTTGTCCAGCGGCAGGTACAGCAAGTTGGAGCCGCTGCGGCTGTCGATCATCACCTTGCTGACGCTGGAGTACACCTGCTGCATCGTCTCGATGTACAGGCGGTCGCGCGTCACCGCGGGAGCGCGCTGGTACTCGGCCAGCACCGAGCGAAAACGCTGGGCGTCACCATCGGCCTGCGCGATCACGCGCTGCTTGTAGCCCTGCGCTTCCTCGCGCAGGCGCGCGGCCGTGCCGCGGGCCTTGGGCACCACGTCGCTCGAATAGGCCTGGCCTTCGTTTTTCAAGCGGTCGCGATCGGCGCCGGCCTTCACCGCATCGTTGAATGCCGCCTGCACCTGCTCGGGCACCTGCACGTTTTGCACGTTGACATTGACGATCAGGATGCCGGCGTTGTAGCGGTCGAGCTGGGCCTGGATCGACTTCACCAGATCGGTGGACAGCGCCTCGCGCTGCTCGTACAGCACCGAGTCGACCTTGCTGCGGCCGACGATCTCGCGCACCGCCGACTCAGCCGCCTGCTCCACCGCCAGATCGGGGTCGCGGTTCTCGAACAGGTAGGCGCGCGCGTCCTTCAGGCGGTATTGCACCGTGAAGCGGATGTCGATGATGTTCTCGTCCTGCGTCAGCATCGACGAGTCGCGCAGGCCGGTGGCCTGAATCACGTTGTTGCGCCCGATCTCCTTGGAGCGCAACTGCGTCACCGGCACCGTCTCGTGGGACTGGAACGGATACGGAAAACGCCACTGAAAGCCGGCGTCGGAGGTGTAGCTGTACTTGCCGAAGGTGCTCACCACCGCCTGCTGGCCTTCCTGCACGATGAAAAAGCCGCTGCCGGCCCACACCAACAGCACCACCAGCGCGATCAGGCTGACGCCGATGCCGGCGCTCTTCATGTCGGGTTGATAGGGCGGCCCGCCGTTGTCGGGCTCGGTGCGGCGCTGGCCGCCCTTGCCGCCGAACAGCCCGCCGAGCCGGCGGTTGAAGTCGCGCCACAACTCGTCGAGATCGGGCGGGCCATCGTTGCGGCCGGCCATCACCACGTGCGGCGAGCGGCGCGCACGCAGCCAGGCGAGCCCGGCCTGCCAGGCCAGGCGCAGGCGAGTCGGTAGGGTGGACGGTTTGTCGGCGGTGGCCGGTGTCGGGCGCAGGCTCATGCGGTGTTGGAAGTTTGAACCGATGGATCGGATTGTCCGGCAATCGCGGGCCGCGACGCTGCGCCCTCACATGGTGGCGCCGCCGGCGGACGCAAGGCCTGGCCAGCCGCCACGCCGGCGATCAGCTCGCGCAGCCGATCGAGCCCGGTACCCTGGGTGGCGCTGACGAACACCCGCGGCACCAGCGTGCCGTCGCCGCGCGCGATCCAGTCGTGCAGCGCACGGGGCTGCGGCTGCAACGCATCGAGCTTGTTGAAGACGAGGATCTGCGGCAGGTCCTGGGCGCCGATCTCGGCGAGCACCCGCTCGACCTCTTCGCGCTGCGCCTGCACTTGCGGGCTCGACGCATCGATCACGTGCAGCAGCAGGTCGGCCTCGGTGGCCTCCTGCAACGTGGCGCGAAAGGCTTCGACCAGCTTGTGCGGCAGGTCGCGGATGAAACCGACCGTGTCGGACAATGCCGCCGATTGCTGGGTGCCGTTCAAGTACAGCGACCGCGTGGTGGTGTCCAGCGTGGCGAACAATTGGTCGGCGGCATAGACGCGAGCCTTGACCAGCGCGTTGAACAGCGTCGACTTGCCGGCGTTGGTGTAGCCGACCAGCGAAACCCGCAAGGCCCCGCTCTTGGCGCGTGCCTTGCGCTGCGTGTCGTGCTGGCGCTTCACCTTGGTCAGCCGCGCCTTCACCGACTTGATGCGCTCGCTGATCATGCGGCGGTCCAGCTCGATCTGCGCCTCGCCGGGGCCGCCACGCAGGCCGGCACCCCCGCGTTGCCGCTCCAGGTGGCTCCAGCGGCGCACCAGCCGCGTTGACAGGTATTGCAGGCGCGCCAACTCGACCTGCAGCTTGCCCTCGTGGCTCTTGGCGCGGCGCGCAAAGATCTCCAGGATCAGCGCCGTGCGGTCGGCCACCTGCACGCCGAGGTGGCGCTCGAGGTTGCGCTGCTGTGCCGGGCTCAGCGCCTGGTCGAACAACACGCCGCTGGCGTGGTGCTCGGCCACCAGCGCCTTGATTTCATCGGCCTTGCCGCTGCCCACGAACAACGCCGCATCGGGCGCCTTGCGCCGCGCGACCAGCCGCGCCACCGGCTCGTCGCCGGCCGACTCGGCGAGCAAGGCCAGCTCATCGAGCGTCGGATCGAACGAATGCCCCGCGCCCAGGTCGACACCCACCAGGACGGTGCGCGTCGCTGCCGCGTCGTCAACGCTCGACAGGTCGGAGGTGCGATCCAAAGGCAAACCGCTGGCGGGCCCGCTGCGCATGCAGCGATCAGGCCGCCTCGTCGGTGCTCTCGTTGGTGTGGAAGTTGACCGGCCGGCCCGGTACCACCGTCGAGATCGCGTGCTTGTAGACCATCTGCGTGACGGTGTTTCGCAGCAGCACCACGTATTGATCGAACGATTCGATGTGTCCCTGGAGCTTGATGCCGTTGACCAGGTAGATCGACACCGGCACATGCTCTTTGCGCAGCAGGTTCAGGAACGGGTCTTGTAGAAGTTGCCCTTTGTTGCTCACGATATGCTCCGTGTTGAGAGTTCCGGAAGGAAGCCGCACGTTATCACACGGCGGGCGCCTTCTTGCTCGCAGGGTCGCTGTCGCAGGTGCGTGCCACCCGCATCGACCGCGCACCGCGCGAAGAGTTCAATCTGTGCAGCAGCGAATTCAGCGCGAGCGTGCGCGACCCTCGTCGAACGGATTGCGCGAACTGCGCATTTCGATGCGCAGCGGCGTGCCCACGAGGCCGAAGTGGGCGCGGATGCGGCCCTCGAGATAACGTTTGTATGCATCGGTCACGTGGTCCAGCGCATTGCCATGGATCACCACGATCGGCGGGTTCATGCCGCCTTGGTGCGCATAGCGCAATTTGGGGCGCACTGCGCCGGCGCGCTTGGGCGCCTGGTGCGCCACCGCCTCCTGCAACAGGCGCGTCAGCACCGGCGTGGGCAGCTTGGCGCGCGCCGAGTCGTGGGCCTGCACGATGGCGTTCCACAGCGGCGTGAGGCCCTGGCGCTTGCGCGCGGAGATGTGCAGCACGGTGGCATAGCGCAGGAAGGCCAGCCGCTGGGCCAGTGCCCGGTCGACCATCTCGCGCTCATGGGCGTCGACTGCGTCCCACTTGTTGATCGCCACCACCACCGCGCGGCCGCTGTCGAGGATGTAGCCGGCGATGTGGGCATCCTGGTCGCTCACGCCCTGCGTGGCATCGAGCAGCAGCACCACCACGTTGGCGTCGGCGATCGCCTGCAGCGTCTTGACCACCGAGAACTTCTCCACCGCCTCGAACACCCGCCCTTTGCGCCGCAGGCCGGCGGTGTCGATCAACTCGAAGCGCCGGCCGGCGCGCTCGAACGGCACATGGATCGCATCGCGCGTGGTGCCGGGCTGATCGAAGGCGACCAGCCGCTCTTCGCCCAGCCAGGTGTTGATCAACGTGCTCTTGCCGACGTTGGGCCGGCCGGCCACGGCCAGGCGGACCGGCCTGTCGTCGGCGGCATCGTCGTCTGGAGCCGTGTCGAATTCAAAGCCTTCGAGCGCCGCGTCGAGCAGACTGCGCACGCCCTGGCCGTGGGCCGCCGACACCGGGTGCGGGTCGCCGAGACCGAGTTCGTGAAACTCGTTGAGCGCTGGCGATTCGCTCATGCCTTCGGCCTTGTTGACCGTGAGCACCACGCGCTTGCCGCTGGTGCGCAGGAAGCGCGCGATGTCGTGGTCCTGCCCCGACAACCCGGCACGCACGTCAAGGACGAACAGCACCGCGTCGGCCTCGGCCACCGCCTGCCGCGTCTGCTTGGCCATCTCGTGCACGATGCCGGCCTGGCTCGTCGGCTCGAAGCCGCCGGTGTCGACGACGATGAATTCGCGGCCCTCGGAGACAGCGTCGCCATAGTGGCGGTCACGCGTGAGGCCGGAAAAATCAGCCACGATCGCATCACGCGACTTGGTCAGGCGATTGAACAGCGTGCTCTTGCCCACGTTGGGGCGGCCGACGATCGCGAGAACGGGCTTCATCGCTTGTCGCTGCTGCTCGCCCGCCCGCGGCCCGTCAGCGCCACCGGCTCGTCAACCGAATCGCATGGCGAACACGCCGCCATTGTATAACATAAAAACATCAGGCTCTTGATACCCGGGGTAATTTTCATATATTAACTTCGCGTGTTCATTGCACAATAGACATTCAATTAGTTGTTCTGATTTCATTTTGTCCAATTTGAATTCTTGTTTCGTGAATTTCGGATATCCTTTGTTTAAATGTTTAATTGTTTAATAACCATAGAATAGATAATTCTTACGATTTATTGAAAACGAGACTTCTTAAGGTTCGACTAACTAGCTCCTGATGATGTAGATGATTTGATCAGTTGCCTTGAAATGATCATATATACCACTTCCTTTGGAAGCTTTCCTTACAGTCTTGGTCACACCTATAGCAAAACTGAACAATCTCTTTTGAAGATCGTTCGGCTCCATCCAACTATAACCTTTCTACTCTAACCTTTATTCCAGGTCGTCAGCGTACGTCTTCTTCCTGTAGAACGACGAGATATCAAAATAGATATTCTTTGCCGCGCCCTCTTTTGTAGTGATCGATACTACATCGTAGGTTTTACCGGCGTTCTCTGTTACAACCTGGCTTCCAATGTTAGCATCTTTCCATGTACGGTCAATGTACAGGTACTCGGCCCTCACCGATCCTACTATCACTGCCTTGTCGAACGACGATCCGTCGCGTCCGCCTGATGTGTCAATCGACGTTGCAGCACATCCTGCCAGCATCACCGCCAGGACTGTCGACATTAATAAAACTGTTGCCTTTTTCATGTTTTGCGTTTTATATTTTCCCCCCGGGGCTCACGGGACTTCACAACACCTTAAATCCCCAAACTATGTTTACCGCGTAGCGGTTCAGGTATTGTATATAAAGTTCTACAAAATAAACAATTCCTCGTAGAGGATATACTATAAATTGTTTAAATACCATTCATACATCTTCCTCGCTCCATCTTTCAGAGAGGTGGAATGCCTGAATCCCAGCGAATGCAGCTTCGATGAGTCCAGAAATTTCCTCGGCGTCCCGTCCGGCTTGCTGTGATCAAATTCCAGCTTACCCCTGAACCCTGTCGTTTCCTTCAATAATCCTGCCAGATCCTTTATTGTTATCTCTTCGCCCGTTCCGATATTTATATGTGTGTTTCGTACTTCATTCCCTTCGTCTCTGAGGTCTTTAAAGGATACCTTCTCCATAATATATACAGTAGCGTCCGCCATATCTCCGCTGTACATGAACTCCCTTAAAGGTTTTCCCGTTCCCCAGACCGAAACTGAAATCTGCGATTTGCGATCTGCAATTTGCGATTTTTCACTGTGAATGCCTTGCTGTTTAAGCAGCTCGATAATCCCCCCTTCTGCCTCATCACCGTCAAATTTATCAACGGGTCTTCTTTTAAGGTCCGCACGTATACCGCTCATATCGCCCTCCTCTAAAAGCTTTCCCAAATGGATCGTCGCATAAGCGACGGCATCACATGCCCGCCTGTGAGGTTGAAATTATCACTGGGACCGTACAGATTCGTTGGCATTACTGCGATGAAGTCAGTACCGTATCGCAGGTTGTAGGCTTCGCACATCTTCAGTCCTGCTATCTTGGCAATGGCGTATGGTTCGTTTGTATATTCCAGGGGGGATGTTAGGAGGTAATCCTCTTTCAGAGGCTGCGGCGCATCACGGGGATAGATGCAGCTGCTGCCGAGGAACACAAGCTTTTTCACCCCGTTTAAATATGCAGCGTGCACCACGTTCGCCTCTATCATCAGGTTCTCGTAGATGAATTCAGCCCTGAGCGAGTTGTTGGCCATTATGCCACCGACTTTAGCTGCACATAATATCACCGCTTCCGGCTTCTCTTTCTCAAAGAACGCCTCCGTATCAGCCTGCCTTCTCAGATCAAGCTCCTCAAATGTCCGGCCGATAATATTGACATATCCCTTTCTCCTTAGCGCCTCCGTTATCGCACTCCCCACCAACCCTGTGTGCCCTGCAATGTATATTTTCGAATTCCTGTCCATTGTCTACAATACTAAAAGCCCTACGGGCTATTTTTTTTTTGTCTTTACCTGTGATCTACAATACCTTAAGCCCCCGATACGCCTGCCGGCTGTCGGGGGCTATATTTACC
>CAVZEK010000031.1:0-153343 GCA_963774185.1 uncultured beta proteobacterium | reverse complement strand
CTTCTTTGCCATGAGCGAAAAACTTCTCACCTATCGCGGCACCGTCTACCCCTGGCACTGCGACCACATCGGCCACATGAACGTGATGTGGTACGTGGGCAAGTTCGACGAGGCCAGCTGGCACCTGTTCAATGCCGTCGGCTTGTCGGCGCCGACCCTGCGCAATGCCCAACGCGGCATGGCTGCCGTCGACCAGCACATCTCCTATCTGCAAGAGCTGCACGCCGGCGCCGTGGTCAGCGTGCGCACCCGTGTGCTCGAAGTCAAGGAGCGCAGTCTGCGCTTCGAGCACGAGATGGTCGACGAGTCCACCGGTGCCATCGCGGCGCGCACCACGCTGAAGGCGGTGCACCTCGACACCGTGCAGCGCAAGTCGGCCGCCTTCACCGCCACCGTGATCGCCAAGGCGCAAGCGTTGATCGCGAGCACGGTCGCGGCCTGAGAACGCGCCAATGAAAGCATCGCGCCCCGCGCCGCGGGCTCGCGCCGAGCCGGCCAGCAGGCCCGACCGCGCGGCGGCAACGCATCGGCGCTCGCCGGCCAGCGCGAAGGCCGAGCAGCGCGTGCGCGACATCGTGCGCGTCGGCCGCGACGTGCTGTCCGAGCGAGGCTTCGAGCGCGCCACCATCACCGACATCGCGCAGCGGCTGGCCGTCAGCGAAGCCACGGTGTTCACTTACTTCCACGGCAAACGCGAGCTGTGTGTGCGGGTGATCAGCGACTGGTACGACGAGATCACCGCCGAGATCGCCGAAGGTCTGCCCAAGCGCAAATCGGTGCGCGCTCAGCTCGAGTACTTCGTCCATGCCCACCTGAGGCTGTTCCTCGGGCACGGCACCGGCATGTGCGCGCTGGTGCTGTCCGAAGGCCGCGACAAGGGCGGCGACCTGGGCGCCGCGGTGCTGCCGCTGCATCGCCGCTACACGGCACCGCTGATGGACCTGTTGTCGCGCGGCCAGGCCGACGGCTCGATCCGCTCCGACGTGCCGCTGCGCCTGCTGCGCTCGCTGGTGCTGGGGCCGATGGAGCAGATGCTGTGGGAGGTGGTGTCGAGCAAGAAGCCGATCGACGTCGACGCCGCCGCCGGCGCGTTGAGCACGCTGTTGTGGTCCGCGATGGCCACACCGGGCGCCGAGTTGGCGGCCCTGCGGGCGCTGCGCGGCAACGTGGCGCAGGCGCTCGACCACGCGGCCCGCGTTTGACGCGCGGCTAGTCGAACACGCCGCCCACGTTGAGCAGCGCCAGCACGCCCATCAACGCCATCAGCAGCGCCGCTCCACGGTGCAACCACGTCATCGGCAGGCGGCGCGACAGCACGTCGCCCAGCCACACCACTGGCGCGTCGGCCAACAGCAGGCCCGCCGTCGTGCCCGCCACGACGCTCGGCAGATCGGCAAAGCGCGCGGCCAGCGCCACGGTGGCGAGCTGAGTCTTGTCGCCCATCTCGGCGAGGAAGAAGGCGATCACCGTGGTGACGAAGACGCCCCAGTGACCACCGGTTGCGACAGCCTCGTCATCGATGCGATCGGGCACCAGCATCCACGCCGCCATCCCGATGAAACCCAACCCCACCGTCCAGCGCAGTGCGGTGGCGCCGAGCTGCAACGCGATCCAGTGGCCCAGCAGGCCCGCCAGCGCGTGATTCACCGCGGTGGCCACCGCGATGCCTGCCACGATCACCCACGGCCGCTTGAAGCGCGTGGCCAGCAGCAGCGCCAGCAACTGCGTCTTGTCGCCCATCTCGCCGAGCGCGACGACGCCGGTCGACCACAGGAACGCTTCCATGGCGTCGAAGAGTCCGCCTTCAGCGTTTACGCAGCCCGAGTGCCATCACGGCGCCCACCACAATCAACGCGCCCAGCCACTGCAGCGGGCTCACCACCTGCCCGAGCACGAGCGAGCCCAGCACCAGTGCCGCCACCGGTTCGACGTTGAGGATCGGCGAGTTGCTCACCGCGCCGAGCTTGGGCAGCAGCGTGAACACCGCGGTGAACGCGGTGCCGTACAAGATGCTGAGCGCGACCAGACCCCACCAGCCCGCCGGCGCGTCGGGCCAATGCAGGCCGCCACCGGCCAGCGCGGCCGCCAGCGCCAGCACACCCACCACCGCCATCGTGAAGGCGCTGCGCACCCGGCCGTCGAGATCGGCCACCTCATGCTGGGTGAGCGCCAGCACGAGGCCGAAGCTGGTGGCCGCACCGAGCGCGAAGGCCACACCGGGCGCGATGTCCGCGCCGCGCGCCGGTGCACCACCAAGCAACCCCGCGATGCCAAGGGCCAGCGCCAGGCCGAACAGAATCACCGGCATTGCAATGACTGCGGCGCGCTCGGGGCGGCGCCCATACAAGATGCGCGCGGCCAGCGTCGCCCAGATCGGATAGCTGTTGAACACCAGCAGCGCCAGGCCCACCGGCATGCGCGCCACCGCGGCGTACAGGCACACGCTCTGCACGGTCACGAGCAGCGCGATCAGCACCATGAAACGCCGGTGGCGCGTGGTGTGCGTGAGCGGCACGCGGTGCCACGCGATCAGCAGCGACACCACCAGCGCAGTGGCGAGGCTGCGCACCGCCACCGCGGTGACGACGTCGACGCCATGGTCGAACGCGACGCGCGCAGCGATGTGGTTGCTGGCGAACATGCAGGCCAGCAACAGCAGGGCAATGAAGGCGGAAGGTTTGAGCGCGGTGGCTGTCATCGGGCGAGGGCGAGCGGCGGAGCCTCTCGCGCGTGCCGCGCACCGGACCACCTGGTAGATGCGCAGTCTCGCACAGCCCGCGCGCGGTGCATCGCGCTCAAACGGCGCTGCGGTCCATGCGGCGGCGACGCCCGCTCACTGCAGCTCGATGCCGGCCTTCTTCACCAGCTTGGCGTACTTGTCCTTCTCGCTGCGGAAGTACTGCCTGCGCGTATTCCGACGTGCTGATGTTGATGGTGTTGCCCTGCTTGGCCATCGCCTCCTTCACCGCGGGGTCGGCGAATGCGGCGACGATCGCGTCGTGCACGCGCTTGACGTCGGCCGCGCTCATGCCCTTGGGGCCGAGCACGCGCGAACCAGGCCTCGACCACGTAGTCCGGCAGGCCCTGCTCGGCGAATGGTCGGGATCTCGGGCGCCGCCGGCGTGCGCTGCGCGCCGCCGACGCCGATCGCGCGCAGCGCGCCGCTCTTGATGTGCTGCTGCACGCTCGGCAGCGCCGCGGTCGCGAAGTCGACCTGGCCGCCGATCAGGTCGGTGACCATCGGGCCCACGCCTTTGTAGGGAATGTGTCGCGCCTTGCCGCCGGCCTCTTCGACGAACATCTCGGTGGCCAGGTGCAGGATCGTGCCGTTGCCGCCCGACGCGTAGGTGTACTGATCGGGCTTGGCCTTCAGCAGCGCGACGAATTCCTTGGAGTCCTTGGCCGGCACCTTGCCGGGTTGACGACCAGCGACGATCGGCGTGGCGCCGACGACCGCGATCGGCGTGAAGTCGCCCGGCATGTCGAACGGCAGCGATCTTGTAGACGCTCGGAAAGATCACCACGTTGTTCGACACCACGCTGAGCGTGAGGCCGTCGGGCGCCGAGCGCGCCAACGCCTGCAGGCCGACGATGCCGCCGGCGCCCGGCTGGTTGTCGACGATCACCGTGCGCGCCCAGCGCCTTGGCGAGCGCCGGTTGCGCGGCGCGCGTGATCGCGTCGACGCCCGAGCCGGTGGCGTTGGGCAGGATGAAGCGGACGCGTCTTGTCGCCGCCTGCGGCGAAGCGCGGCCGGCGCGCACAGCGCGCCGACGCTCAAGGCCAGCAGGTCGCGCCGCGTGGGGTGTCTCGATCGTCATGTCGTCTCCGGGTTTGAGGGCGCGGTGATCCTCACGCCACCGCGTGGGCTTCGACCAGCGCGTCGATCTCGCGCTCGGCGATGCCGATGCTGGCCAGCACCTCGCGCGTGTGTTCGCCGCGCTGGGTGGATTCAGCCGCACGCCCAGGCGCTGGCCATCGAGCGTGAACGGAAACAGCGTGGTCTTCACCGGTCTGCCCGGCGCGCTCGCCGTCGGTGAGCCGGATGTCGGCCAGGCCGCCGGTGGCAGCGAGGTGCGGGTCGTCGAGCAATTGCTCGGGCTTCATGATCGGCGCGAACGGCAGCCCCGCGGCCTCGAAGCGGCGCGACAACTCGGCAGCGCTGAATGCCTTCAGCCGCTCGCGCAACTCGGCCAGCAGCGTGGGCCGCGCGCGCACGCGGTCGTTGTTGAGCTTGAGCGCCGGGTCGGCCTTCAGGTCGGCGAAACCGAGCGCATCGCAGAACGTGAGCCACTGCGCATCGCTCACCGCGGCGAGAAAGATCTGCTCGTCGTCCTTGACCGTGAACACGTCGTAGATCGCCCACGGGCTGATGCGCGCCGGCATCGGCGCCGCCGGCTGGCCGGTGATCGCGTACTGCAGCATGTGCTGGCCGACCAGGAACACGTTGTTCTCGAACAGGGCCGACTGCACCTCCATGCCGCGCCCGGTGATGCCGCGCTGGATCAGCGCGCCGAGGATCGCGATGGCGCCGAACATGCCGCCCATGATGTCGTTGACCGACGAGCCGGCGCGCAGCGGGTCGCCGGGCCGGCCGGTCATGTAGGCCAGGCCGCCCATCATCTGCACCACTTCGTCGAGCGCGGTGCGGTGATCGTACGGGCCGGGCAGGAAGCCCTTCAGGCTGGCGTAGATGAGGCGCGGGTTGTCCTGGTCGAGCGCGGCGTAGTCGAGGCCGTACTTGACCATCGTGCCGGGCTTGAAGTTCTCGGCCACCACGTCGGCGCTGGCCGCGAGCTGGCGCGCCACCGCGGCGCCGGCCGGCTTGTGCAGATCGATCTGGATGCTCTTCTTGTTGCGGTTGAACATCGGGAAGAAGCCGATGCCCGCGCCGAGCAGCGTGCGCGTGCGGTCGCCGTCGATCGGCTCGACCTTGATCACGTCGGCACCGAGGTCGGCCAGCACCATGCCGCAGGTGGGGCCCATCACCATGTGGGTGAACTCGACGACCTTCAGCCCGCTCAAGCGGCTGCGGGCAACTTGCGGGTGTCAGTTCGCTCGCGTTCATACGGCCAGTGTCATCGTCTTGGGCAAGCCCGCACGCCAGAGCGCGCCGTGCAGCGGTTCGCCTTCGAGCCAGCCGGCCAGCGCGCTCGCGCAGCGCCATCAGCGCGATCGAAGTCGAGGCCCGGTGGGCACGCCCATGCTGGCGAACAGGTAGGCCACGTCTTCGGTCGCCACGTTGCCGCTGGCGCCCGGCGCATGCGGACAGCCGCCGAGGCCGCCGGGCAGGCGTCGAAGCGGCGCACGCCGGCTTGCCAGGCGGCGAACACGTTGGCCAAGCCAAGGCCGCGTGTATCGTGGAAGTGGCCGCAGCGAGACGCTTGTCGCCGGCCACGTCGAGGCCCTGCTCGAACAGACGTCTTCACCTGCAGCGGATCGGCGTAGCCCACGGTGTCGGCCAGGCCGACGCGGTCGACGCCGGCGCCGAGCGCCGCGCGCACCAGCCGCAGCACCTCGTCGGGCTCGACGCGGCCCTGGATCGTGCAGCCGAACGCGGTGCTGATACCCACCTCGACCAGGCAATGCGAGCCGCTGGCGTCGCGCAGGTCGACGATGCGGCGCGACTCGTCCACCACCTCGTCGGGCGTCTTGCGCAGATTGGCCAGGCTGTGCGCATGGCTGGCCGACAACGGCAGCAGCATCGCGTGCGCGCCCGAGTCGATCGCGCGCTCGGCGCCCTTGAGGTTGGGCACCAGCACCGAGGGCAGCAGGCCCGGCAGCGTGTTGGCGAACGCCACCAGCTCGGCGGTATCGGCCAGTTGCGGCATCAGCTTGGGCGGCACGAACGAGCCGACCTCGAGCTCGCGCAGGCCGGCGTCATAGGCGCCGCGGATCCATTGCAGCTTGTCGGCGGTGGGCAGCGTGCGCGGCAGGATCTGCAGGCCGTCGCGCAGGCCCACTTCGCGCACGGTCACCGGCGCGCGGGGGTCGTGGGTGGCGGGTGTCATGTCGCGAACTGTAGACATTCCGATCGGCGGCGCCAGCGGTGCGGAACCCTTGGCGGTGGGGCGCTACGTGATCTGCTCGCGCGCCAACGCGGCGCTGTCGGCCACCACCCGGTTGCTGATCGACCACCTGCGGCTGCAAGCGCGCGCGCCGGTGCACAGCCCCGCGAGAGCGGCGGCACCCGCGCGGCGCGATCGGCCTGAGAGATCCACCTCAATCCGGTCGGCGGGACGCCCGCGCTGACCCCTGCGCAAGCAGGGGCGGCAGGCACCGCGTTTGCTCGCTGCTGGCAGCGGCTGACAAGATCGTCAGCCGATCACGACCATGGCATCTTCGCCACCGACATTCTCCCTCTGGCATCCCGACTTGCTGGTCAGCGCGCTGAGCAGCAAGCGGTTGACACTGCTGTGCGGCGCCGCAGGACCGCAGCGCGACGGCATGGTTCGCCGCGGTCTGATGCCACGGTTGCGCCAACATCGCCCAGGGGAGCGCCGCGCCGTGGCCATTCGCTTCGATGGCTGGGGCAAGTTGCCACTGCGCGCGCTGCACGAACGCATCGCCGGACTGCAGAACGCAGCACCGGATGGCCCGCCGCCGACGCTGGCCGAAGCGCTGCGGGCGATCGGCGGCCAGCGCAACACCACGGTGCTGCTGGTGCTCGATGCGTTCGAACGCCACCTCGCCGAACCTGCGCACCGGCTGGACGTCGAAGCCTTCGATCGTGAATTGGCCGCGTGCATTGCGGATGCGACGGTGCCGGCACACGTGCTGATGGTGATCGATGAAGCTGCGCAGGGATCGCTTGCGCGCTACCCGCCGTGGCTCACGGACGTCGCTGCCGACGTCCTGCGGCTGCCGAACGACGCACCCGATGTCGCCGCGCCGTGGAGCGACACCGATATCGACGCGTCGCTCGCCAGCGACGAGCCAGCGTCGCCCGGCGACGATGCGGATTGGGCGCTCGATCTGGTGCTCGACGACGCACCGGTCGACCGCCCAGTGCCCACGTCCGTGTCGCCCGCCGCAACGAGCGCTGCTCCGGCCGCCGCGCCCCACCGGGCAGCCAGCGTGGCGTCCGCGGCCCTATCCGGGGTGGCCTTCGCCGCGCCGCCCGTGCGCAACACTGCGGCGGCAGTAGCCGACCGGCTATCCGCCGAGCGGGCAGGCGAGCCACCGGTGCCGTCGTGGCTCAGGGAGGGGAACGTGGCCGCCTGGCGACGGATGGACACCGCACCCTCACGCTGGCCGGCGTTGCTGGGCCTGGGGGTGGTGATGACCGCACTGATCACCATTGCGTGGATGGCAGCACGCTGGATTCCTGACATGCAGCGCATCGATCCGGCGCCACGCGCACCGGCCCAAGCCTCGACGCGCGCGCCGCCACCGAGTCCGCCGGCCACCGAACCACCGATCGCCGCACCCGCCGTGCCACCGGCAGCGCAGGCGGCTGCCCCCCCCACCGCACAGCCCACTGCACCGCTCGTGGCGCCATCCGCGACAACGCTCACCGCTCAGCCCGCTGCACCGCCCAGCCCAGCAGCGATCAACACGCTCACCTACGTGTTGCCGCTCGAGGCCGATTCCGCCGCACCGATGTTCGAGGCATTGACTCGCGAGGTTGCGGCTCCAGCCGGTCTCGACCTCAGGCCTGCCGCGCCGGGCGACCCGCCCATGTTGGCGCTGCGCCGCACCGATGCGCTGCTCGCCGCGCGCGGCGCCGGCGCCGCACCCCTGCAGGTGGTGGCGCCGTTGTTCACCGAGCAAATCCAGGTGGTGGTGCGCAACGACGCACGCTGGGACTACGTGCGCGAGATCCGCGGACTGCGGCTGAACATCGGCCGCAGCAACGGCGCGCGCGCGCACACCGTGCGTGCGCTGTACCAACAGCTGTTCGGCGTGCCGCTGCCGGCCGCAGCCACAGACGAGCGCGACGTCACGCAGGCGCTGCAGCAGCTGCTGCGTCGCGGTGGCCCGATCGACGCCATGATCGTGGTCTCGGAATCGCCGCTATTGGCGCAGCTGCCGCCGGACGTGCGACGTCAGCTGCGCGAATTGACGATCGACCGCGTAGACCTGAGCAAGGTGACGGCAATGCCGGCGTTCTCGCTGACGCGGCGCACACCCGCTGAGCGGCCGCGCCTGTCCGTGACCACTTTCTTGGTGGCCACAGGTGCGCCGCCACGCCCGCAGGACGAAGCGCTGCACCTGCTGGTCGCCGCGCTGTGCCGATCACAACCGGCCCTGCAGGCGCAGCAGTCGCCGCTGCTGCGCGGCCTCGTACAGGGCCAGCAACCGGACGTGGGCTGGCCCTACCTGCTGCCCAAGCAACAAGGGCAGGGCTGTCCAAGCGAGCCCGCAGCTCGCGGCGGCCGGCGCGGCGGTCAGTCGTAGACCGCGCGCTCGCTCCACCCGAGCGCCGCCAAGTCGGCTGCGCGCAGATGGGCCTCGCTCGGCATCATGAACTCGTCGAGTTGCGGCGGCTTGATCGAGGTGCTCGACAGCATCGCGTGGGCCTGACCGCGGTGATGCGTCTGATGGTTGAACAGATGGGCCAGCACGTGGCCGACCCGATCACGCTGCACGTGGTCGGCGCGCTCCATGTCGATCACCGCGTCGAGCCCGGCCGCGTCGAGCCGCTCGCAATAGGCGATCAGCCGCTCGTCGCTCGCCGCCTGTCGGTCGGCCAACGCCGCGAGGTCGTCGATACGGCACGAAGCCCAGCACCGCGGCGCGGTCGCCCGCCTCGCGATGCAGCGCACCGATGTAGTACAGGTCGACCTCGAGGATGTGATTCAGCGTCTGCGCCAGGCTCGGAAAGAAGCCCACGCGCGGCGCGTGAAACTCGGCCCGCGACAGCGGCGCCATCGCGGCATGCAACCGGTGGTTCGATAGCGGTTGGCGCGCGCCTGGATGCGCAGATACGACGTCAGCTCCATCGCCGACCGTTCACGCCGTCTTCGCCGGCTTGCTGCGCTTTGTCGGCCACCGGCGCGCCCGACTCCTTCCACGCCGAGAAGCCGCCTTCGATGTGCGCGACGTTTTCCAGCCCCATCTCCTGCAGCGTCTTGGTGGCCAGCGCCGAGCGCCAGCCGGCGGCGCAGAACAGCACGTAGCGCGTGTGCGGGCGCGCGAACAGCGGCTTGTGGTACGGCGACTCCGGGTCGACCCAGAACTCGAGCATGCCGCGCGGCGCGTGGAAAGCGCCGGGGATCACGCCCTCGCGCTCGAGCTCGCGCACGTCTCGGATGTCGATGAACTGCACGTCGTCGCGACCGTGCAGGTCTCGCGCCTGTTCGACGCTGTAGGTGGTGATGTCGGCCATCGCCTCGTCGACCATCGATTTCACGGTTTTCATCACTGGCCTTCCGCGGTGAAGCCGACATCATGCGCCGCGCGGCGAGTCACTTGCCCGGTGGCGGCAATCGCCCGAACACGCCCTCGAGCGCGAGGCCGATGGCCACCAGCCGGCGGTCGCTGCCGGCCGGGCCGTCGAGCTCCAGGCCGACAGGCAGCTTGCTGGTCGTGCCGATGCCGATCGGGATCTGCAAGCCCGGCACGCCGGCGTTGCTGCCGGGGTCGGTGTTCTGGATCACGCCGACGAACGTGGGCACGCTGCTCGACTCGGGGTCGGCCACCATCGCCACCTTGGGCACGGTGGGGAACACCAATGCGTCGAGCTTGTGCTGCTTGAAAGTGTCGGCGTAGAGCTTTTGCAGTGCCGGGCGCGAGGTCTTCATCGCCGCGTCGTAGGCCGGCTTGGCGTCGACCACCGTGTTGTTGGGTCCGGGCAGCTTGCGCGGGATCACCAGCCCTTGGTAGGTGCCCTTGACGTCGGGGCTGGCAATGGCTTCGGCCAGCTTGGGCAACGTGATCCCGGTGCCGGTGCCCTTCAGGTACTTGACGACGTCGTCATACGCTTCGTACAGCGCGATCGGAAAGCTCACCGCGTTGTTGAGATCCATCAGCTTGGGCATCGGCACATCGACCACCGTCACGCCGGCCGCCTTGGCCTTGGCGAGCGCGGCGTCGAACGCCTCCTGCGTGTCGGCATCGAGGTTGGCCTGGAACTCCTTCACCAGGCCCAGTCGCACGGCCTTCAGGTCGGCGGCCTTGGCCGGCTTGGCCCCGCTGATGACGCGGTCGAGCAGTTCCACGTCGGTCATCGCCAGCGCCATCGGCCCGGCCGTGTCGCGCGTGTGCGAGATCGGCAGGATGCCTTTTTGCGAGTAGCGGCCGACGGTCGGTCGCAGCGACGCGCAGCCGTTGAATGCGCACGGGATGCGCACCGAGCCGCCGGTGTCGGTGCCCAGCCCCGCCATCACGATGCGCGCGCCCAGTGCGGCACCGGTGCCCGACGACGATCCGCCGGCGCTGCGCGTGGGGTCGTAGGCGTTGCGCACGCCGACTCCGGCGCCCGTGTTGTACGCCGGGTTGTAGCCCGAGATGCCGAACGCGAGTTCGTGCATGTTGGTCTTACCGAGCACGATGGCGCCGGCCTCGCGCAATTTCTTCACCACCGGCGCATCGGCCTTCGGCACATAGCCTTTGAGCGCCGGGGTACCACCGGTGGTCGGCAGCTTGGCCACCTCGATGTTGTCCTTGACGACGATCGGCACGCCCGCCAGCGGCCGGCAGCGTGCATGCCCCTTGCTCGCATCGGCGCGCTTGGCGGCCGCCAGCGCGCCCGCCTCATCGAGCGTGACGAAAGCGTTCAGGTCGGCGCGCTCCTTGGCGCGCGCCAGCGCGGCGCTCACCATCTGCTCGCTGCTCACCTTGCCGGCGCAGAAGTCTTCCGCGGCGTTGGCCGCGCTGGTCGGCCCGCTCTGCGCAGCCGCCGCGCCGGCGACGCCGGCGAACGCGCCGAGCACGCACGCCTGCGCGACACGAAGCCACTGACTCCTCATGACAACCCTCCGGTCCGTTGATTGCATGTGTGATGCGGGCGCACGATACGACAACTTGGGCGTGGGCCTTGCTTCAAATCGTGCCCTGCGTGAGCCGGCGTTCCATCTACACGCTGCGCTGCGCACGCACGGCTGTCCATGAGCGGGAGCAGGCGCGGGTCAGCCGGCTCGCGGCGCGTCCGCAGGCGCCGCGATCTCGACCCCGGCGCGCTGCTCGATCCAGCGCACCAGTTCGCTGATGCTGGCACCGGGGCCCTGCGCGCGGTCGGCCGCCTGCCACAGCGGATACCCGGCCTCGCCGAGCGGCATCGGGATGCCGGCCTCGCGCGCGACCGCCAGCGCGATGCCGATGTCTTTGAGCATCAGCTCGAGCTTGAACGGATCGTCGAAGCGGCGGCTGATCACGCGCTGATGAATGTGCGTGCGCGTGATCCACGAGCCACCGGTGGAAGCGTTGAGCACATCGGTCATCACCGCCGGGTCGAGGCCGCAGCGCGTGCCCACCGTCAGTGCCTCGGCGGTGGCGGTGAGCGTCATCGCGGTGACCAGGTTGTTGAGGGCTTTCATCGTGTGCCCGCTGCCCAGCGGCCCGAGGTGAAAGATCTGCTTGCCCATCGCGGTGAGCAGTGGTGTGGCGCGCTGCACGTCGACCGCATCTCCGCCGACCATGAACACCAACTCGCCGGCTTCGGCACCCCACATCGCACCCGACACCGGCGCATCGATCATCGCGGCGCCACGTGCGCGCACGACGGCGGCGGTCTCGCTCGTCAGCCACGGCTCCGACGATGAGGTGTCGATCAGCAGCGCGCCGGGCGCGAGCCCGGCAGCGATGCCTGCGTCGCCGGCGACGGCATCGCGCACCACCGCGCCATTGGGCAACATCGTGAACACCACGTCGGCGCCCGACGCCGCCTCTCGCGCGCCGGTGCACGCGCGCGCCGCGGGGTGCGCCCGGCGCAGCCGGTCAAGCGCCTGCGGCGCCACGTCGAACCCTTGCACCCGATGGCCGGCCTCGCCGAGGTGCCGCGCCATCGGCACACCCATCACGCCCAGGCCGACGAAGCCGATGGTCAGTGGCGTGGTCATGCCAGCGCGCGCCCGATCAGGATCTTCTGCACCTCGCTCGTGCCCTCGTAGATCTGGCACACGCGCACGTCACGGTAGATGCGCTCGACCGGAAAGTCGCTCACGTAGCCATAGCCGCCGAACACCTGGATCGCCGCCGAGCACACGCGTTCGGCCATCTCGCTGGCGTTGAGCTTGGCCATCGCGGCCTCCTTCAGGCACGGCCGGCCGGCGTCTTTCAATGCAGCGGCGTGCCAGATCAACTGACGCGCGGCTTCGATCTGCGTGGCCATGTCGGCGAGCTTGAACTGCACCGCCTGGTGCTCGAAGATCGGCTGGCCGAAGGCGCGGCGTTCCTTGCTGTAGATGAGCGCCGCGTCGAATGCGGCACGTGCCATGCCGAGCGCCTGCGACGCGATGCCGATGCGCCCGCCTTCCAGGCCCGACAACGCGATCTTCAACCCAAGCCCCTCGTCGGCCAGCAGGTTGGCGGCCGGCACACGGCAGTTGTCGAACACGATCTGCGCGGTGTCGCTGGCGTGCTGGCCCATCTTGTCTTCGATGCGCGCGACCTGGTAGCCGGGCGTCGCGGTGGGCACGATGAAGGCGCTGATGCCCTTCTTGCCGGCCGCCTTGTCGGTGACCGCCATCACGATCGCGATGTCGCCGTTCTTGCCGCTGGTGATGAACTGCTTGACGCCGTTGAGCACGTAGTGGTCGCCGTCACGCACCGCGGTGGTCTTCAGGCCACCGGCCTCGGAGCCGACGTGCGGCTCGGTGAGGCAAAACGCACCGAGCATCTCGCCGCGCGCCAGCGGCTGCAGGAAGCGCCGCTTCTGCTCGTCGTTGCCGAACGCCATCAGGATCGAGCACACCGGGCAGTTGTTGACGCTGACGATCGTGCTGGTGGCGCCGTCGCCGGCAGCAATCTCCTCCAGGATGATGGCCAGCGCCAGGTAGTCGAGCCCGGCGCCGCCGTCGGCCTCGGGCACCGCCACGCCGTAGCAGCCGAGCGCGGCCAGACCCTGCAACTCCTCGCGCGGAAAACGATGGCTCTTGTCCCACGATGCGGCGTGCGGGGCGATGCGCTCGCGCACGAAGGTGCGCACGGCGTCCTGGACGGCGAGGTGATGTTCGGACAACAGCATCGTCGTGATCCTCTGGCGCGCGGTGAGACGGTTCAACGCGACAAGGCCGGCCTGGCCAAACCGATGCGCGTCGACGCTTCGCATTGTCCACCCGGCCGTAGCGCCGCCGATGGCGCAGGCACCCGCGTGCGATCGGTCACGCCGCGGGCCACCGCGAGCCCCGAAAGGCTGCGATGGCACGACAATTCGTATCTGCAGCAACAAGACCCGGGCAGTTTCCCGGGCAGCGCATCGCCCGAGACCATGGAGCAGGCCTCGACCACCCGCCAACTGTTCGCCAGGCCGATCCTCAGACGGTTGCTGGTGGCATCGCCCTTCGTCGCAGTGGCCGTCGTGCTGGTGGCGCTGGCGATCTTCTTCATGGAGCTGCTGTCGGCCGCGCGCGCCTACGTCGGTGGCGAAAGCCTGTACACCAAGGCGCAGAAACAGGCCGTGCAAAGCCTGGTGCGCTTCGCACAGTTGCGCGACGGCGCGGAGTGGTTCGCCTACCAGCAGGCGATCGCGGTGCCGCTGGGCGACCGCGCCGCGCGCGAGGAACTCGAGAAACCCTCACCGGACTTCGAAGTGGCGCGCCGCGGCTTCATCGCCGGCAGCCTGCACCCCGACGACATCGCCGGCATGATCCGGTTGTTTCGCTGGTTCCGCACCGACCCTCTGATCGACCGGGCGATCGGCATCTGGGCCGAGGCCGACGGCCTGGTCGAGGAGCTCACGGGCATTGCCGAGAAACTGCGCAGCGCCGTCGAGTCCGACGCGCCACCGCTGGTGGTGATGCAGCTGCTGCAGCAGATCGACGACCTCGACAAGCGCCTGACGCCGCTGGAGGTGAGCTTCTCGGCCACGCTCGGCGAGGCCACGCGCAGCACGTTGACGCTGCTGAACATCGCGATGGCCGTGGTGGCGCTGGCGCTCACGGCGCTGGGCATGCTGGTCGCACGCGGCGTGGCGCAGCGCGGCTCGCGCGTCGAGGCCCGGTTGCGTGCCAGCGAGGAGCGTTTTCGCTCGTTGTGGGAGACCACCAGCGACGCGGTGCTGATCGTCACGGTGGACCACAAGATCCGCTTCGCCAACCCCGGGGTGCGCCAGCTGTTCGGCTACTCGCCCGACGAGCTCGATGGGAAGCCGCTGGCGCTGCTGCAGCCTGACGGCGCCTACGCGGCGCACCGGGCCAAGCTGCAGCGCTACCTGGACACCCACGAGCGCACGCCCGAGTGGGCCGGCGCCGAGACGCTGGCACGGCATCGCTCCGGGCGCGTGTTTCCGGTGGAGATGATGTTCTCCGAGCTGCAGCTCGACGGCCAGATGCACTTCGTCGGCTTCCTGCGCGACATCACCAAGCGCAAGGAAGCCGAGCGCGCGGTGCGCGACAGCAACGAGCGGCTCGAGCAGCGGGTGGCCGAACGCACGCGCGAGCTGCGCGAGGCCAACGAGCGGCTGATGGAGCTCGACCGCATGAAGTCGCAGTTCCTGGCCACGATGAGCCACGAACTGCGCACGCCGCTCAATTCGATCCTCGGCTTCACCAGCCTGATGCGCGAGGGCATGGCCGGGCCGCTCACCGACGAGCAGCGCCGGCAGCTCGGTTTCGTGCACGGCTCGGGCGAGCACCTGCTGGCGTTGATCAACGACCTGCTCGACCTGTCGCGCATCGAGTCGGGCCGCATGGACGTGGCCGTCGAGCGGTTCGACTTCGCCGCCGTGGCCGCCGAGGTGGGCGTCAACTTGAAGCCGCTGATCGCGCAGAAGGGGTTGCGGCTGGAGTTCGGCATGCCGGGCAGCCTGCCGATGGTGGGCGACCGCCGCAAGTGCTACCAGGTGCTGCTCAACCTGACCAACAACGCCGTGAAGTTCACCGAGCGCGGCCGCGTGCGCATCGAGGCCAGCGTGCGCGATGGGCGGTTGCACGCGATCGTCAGCGACAGCGGCATCGGCATCCGGCCCGAGCAGCTCAAGCTGCTGTTCGAAGCGTTTCGCCAGCTCGACGGCTCACCGCGGCGCCTGTACGAAGGCACGGGGCTCGGCCTGCACCTGTGCCGCAAGCTGCTCGACCTGATGGGCGGCAAGCATCGAGGTGCAAAGCGAATTTGGCGCCGGCTCGCGCTTCAGCTTCTCGATGCCGCTCGATCTTTCCGCGGCGGCAGCCGCAGCGACGCCGGACGCGGCCGCCGTGCATCTGACGACCATGGCCGCATGCGTCCTGCTGGTCGAGGACAACGAGGTCAATCGCTACCTGGTTCGGTTCGTGCTCGAAAAGGGTGGCTTGCGCGTCATCACCGCCGCCAACGGGCGCGAGGCGATCGAGCTGGCCCGCGCGCACCGGCCCGACCTGATCCTGATGGACATCCAGATGCCGGTGATGGACGGCTACGAGGCCACCGTGCAGCTGAAGGCCGACGCGCAGCTGCGGGCCATTCCGGTGGTCGCGCTCACCGCCTACGCGATGCCGCACGAGCGCGAACAGGCGATGACCGCCGGCTGCGCCGGGCACATCGAAAAGCCGATCGACACCGAACCTTCAACGCGCAGGTGAGCGCCTTCATCGGCGCGGCGCCGGACGCTTAGGCCGCTGGCACCGCGGCCTCGCGCGCCAGGCGCCGGGATACAGCCGCTCGAGCGACTGGCGCGCCGCGGCGTGCAGCAGGGGCTGCAGCGCCGCCGCCAGGCGATCGTCCTCGTCGCCTTCGGTTCGACCTGCTCGCCGCGTGAACGCCACAGCGATCTGCAACGATTCGCGATGAGGCACCAGTGCGCCCGCGACAACCTCGCGCCAATGGGCCGGCGCCTCGCCTTCGGACCACTGCCCGCGACCGCGACCGAAATGAGCGACCGCCAGGTAACGCAGCAGCGCGGCATCGACCATCGGGCCCATCGCCTCGGTGCTCCAACCGACCCACGGCGGGCCGCCGCCGCGCATGACGTTGATGCCACGTGCGATGCCGGCGCCGCCGAGTGCACCGAGCAGGCCGCCGGCGAGCAGGCCGCCGCCCATCGTCAAGCCCCCGGTGAGCGAGGTCGGCCTTCAACCCGGCCAACGCGCCGCTGAGCAGCCCACCGAGCACGGCGGCCTTGCCCTCATGGACGCGATCGCGCACGTCGAACTGCGCCGCCACACGCGCCAGGATCTCGCCTTGCGCTCGCCCCTCCAGGCCGTGCAGAGCGAGCAGCTCGGCGGTACTCGCACGCACGTCGTCGTCGAGCCGCGCGGCCAGCGTCGGCTCGCGCCTGCTCGACCGGGTCGTTCACGTTGGTGCTGCCGCCGAACACCGGACCCACCCGGCCGACCAGCCGCTTGACCGCATCGGTGAGGCCACCCTTGTCCTCGATGCGCTGGCGGGCGCCCGCCACGCGCGCAAGGCTGCGCGCGAGCACCGCCATCGCGCGCTCGAAGGTGTCCTGGCGCATCTGCAGCCACGCCTCGGACAGGCGCACCATCGCGTCGCGCACCGCGCCCGTCGAGCGCGGCCTGCACGCCGCGCAGCAGCGCCAGTTCCTGCACCCAGCAGCGCGCGAAGGCGTCCATCGGCAACACCTGCACGCCGGTGCGCAGGCCCTGCAGATGGCGCCGCCAGCGTTCGACGTCGTCGGCGTCCTGCTGTCGCGCGCGCCGGCGGGCCGAGCTGATTCAGCAGAACCAGCACCGGCTTGTCGAGCCAGGCCAGCAACGCCATCTCCGCCTCGACGTAGGCAGCGGCCTCGGGCGACTCGGCCGCGTTGACGAGGTACAGCACGACGTGCGAGTGCTCGCGCACGTGGCGCAACGCCTGCTGGCTGTCGCCAGAACGCGCGGTCGCGCCAACGGTCCCACACCTCGGTGAGAAACCAGCCGAGCGCGTGGCCGTGCAGAGCGCAGCCGTCGCACCAGCCGCACGCTGTCGCCGAGGCCCGGCGTGTCCCACACCCGCAGTTCGTCACCGAGCGCGCTGCGCACCAGCAGATGGTCTTCGCTGAACTCGGTGACGTGCGGCGCGTCGCGCACCTCGCCGACATCGCGTTGCAACAGCGTGCGCGCCAACGTGGTCTTGCCCGCGTTGGTGTGCGAAATCAGGCTCAGCGCGATGGTCGCGCGTTCGGTCATGGCACGGCGGCGCGGGCGGCGCGCTGGCCATGCCGGCATCGAAGCTGTCGAGCGCCACCGCGCGCAGGCTCAGGTCGTGCGCGGTGGCCCAGCGCCGCCAGGCGGCGCGTCGCTCGTCGACGCGTTCGGGCAGCTTCGCAAAGCGGCGCCGGTAGGCCGACTCGTCAACCACCAGCCACAGCGGCAACTGCGGCGCAGCCGCGCGCAGCGCGCGCACGAAGCGCCCTTGGTGGTCGTCTTCGGGGGTCGCCGCGAGATCGACCAGCAGCACGCGCAACGTGGTGCCGTCGGCGGCCAGGCGCTGGGCGGCTTCGGCCTCGTCGCCGACCGCCGCGGTGGGTGCGACCTGCAGCTGCAGATCGTCGCCGAGTTCGCGCGCCAGCAGCGTGCGCAAGCCCAATGCCGCTGACGCCGCGGGGGCCTGCGCATAGGGACACACCTGCACGCGGCTGGCGCGGCGCCGCAGGTGTTGCACTGCGCGCAGGGTGGCCGCATCGTTCATCGGCAGCTCGAAACGCCGCGAACGGTACAACGACTGACCCAGCGCCAGCAGCGCCAACGCGAGCCTTGGCAGCACCACGGCCAACGCCAGCGTCACGCCGTACAGATGGATCCACGGGGCCGCGCTGGCACTGGCACTTTGTGCCGGCGATGTCAGGCGCATCGCATCGAGCGCCGCAACGTCGGGCACCACAATGCCGGTGACGGCCTGCGCCGGTGCCAGCAGCATCGACAACAGCCGGTGCACGGCGGCGCTGTCGAGGAACGTGCTCTGCCAGCCGGCGCGGAAGTCGAGCACCAGGCCGCGCAGGTACATGCTGCCCATCAGCCCGATCGCCACCGCGGCGGCGGCCACGTGCAGCAGCGCGGCCACGCGCGTGAGCATCAGCGGCGCCGACAGCTCAACCCAGCGGCGTGTCGCCGCACGCAGGGGGCCACTGCCCGACGAGCGCTGCCACCACGCCAGCACGGCGCCACGCAAGCCATGGGTCGGGCCATCGTTGCCGGTCGGTCGCCGCAGCGCTGCAGCCAACAAGGCCAGGTAGACGACAAGGTTCCACGCCACCACCGCCCAGGCCGACGGCGCGAGCACATTGACGAGCTGGTTGCGGTCGAGCAGATCGGCCGCCAACCCGATGGCCAGACCGAACGCCACGGTCAGCAGCGCCCAGCGCCACGACCAGACGGGCCGCCGCAGCCAGCGCCGCACACCGCGGTCGCGTGGTTCGAGCCGTTGCACCGCGTGGCGCGCGCGCTCGCTCAGCAGCCGTGCATCCGACGCGTCGGGCGGTGCGGTCTGCAGCGCCAAGCGGGTGGCCCAGGTCGAGTCTTCAGGCGCCCACAGTGGCGAGTCGGCGCCATCGAAGGCCTGCACCAGCACCACCTGCCGTGCGCTGGCTTCATCCATCGACCACCGGGTCGGTGTCGGCACGTCGCGGTGTGGCGAGCTCGAGCTCGATGACCGATCACTCAGAGCAACTCGATCGCCATCGCGGTGGCTTCGCCGCCGCCGATGCACAGCGCGGCCACGCCTTTCTTCAGGTTGCGCTTCTTCAACGCACCGAGCAGCGTGACGACGATGCGCGCGCCCGAGGCGCCGATCGGGTGGCCGAGCGCACAAGCGCCGCCGTGCACGTTGACGATCTCGTGCGGCAGCCGAAACTCTTCCATCGCCGCCATCGTCACCGCCGCGAAGGCCTCGTTGACCTCCCACAGGTGCACGGCCTTGGGGTCCCAGCCCGCCTTCTTGAGCACCTTCTGGATCGCGCCCACCGGCGCGGTGGAAAACCACTCCGGCGCCTGCGCATGCACTGCGTGCGCGACGATGCGGGCAATCGGCCTGGCGCCTAGCTTGGCCGCGTGCGACTCGCGCATCAGCACCAGGGCGGCGGCGCCGTCGGAGATGCTCGATGCGTTGGCGGCGGTGATGGTGCCGTCTTTCTTGAACGCCGGCTTCAGGCTCGGGATCTTGTCGAGCTTGGCCTTGAACGGTTGCTCGTCGAACTTGATCACCGTGTCGCCCGTCTTGCCGGGCAGCGTGACAGGCGCCATCTCCCACGCGAAGCTGCCGTCTTCATTGGCCTGCTTGCTGCGTGTGGTGGAGGTGATCGCAAACTGATCCTGCGCCTGCCGCGTGAAGCCGTACTTGCTGACGCACGTTTCGGCGAACACGCCCATCGCCTTACCGCGCTCGTAGGCGTCTTCCAGGCCGTCCACCGCCATGTGGTCGAGCAGTGGCGCCTGGCCATAGCGCACACCCTTGCGCGCGAACAGCAGGTGCGGGGCGTTGGTCATGCTCTCCATGCCGCCGGCCACCATCACGTTGGCGCTGCCGGCAGCCAGCATGTCGTGCGCGAACATCATCGCGCGCATGCCCGAGCCGCACATCTTGGACAGCGTCACCGCGCCCACGGAGTCGGGCAGGCCGGCCCTGCGCATCGCCTGGCGCGCCGGTGCCTGGCCCTGGCCGGCCATCAGGCAGTTGCCCATCAGCACCTCGTCGACGGCATCGCCTTGCACGCCCGCGCGTTCGACCGCGGCCTTGATGGCCACGGCGCCCAGCTCCCAGGCGGCCAGCGACGCGAAGTCACCCAGCATGCCGCCGATCGGCGTGCGCGCGGCGGAGACGATGACGATGGGGTCGGCCATGGAAGACTCCTTGCAATCAGCTCAGTAGGTGGACAGCAGCGGTGTGCCGCGCTCTTCGTGCGCCACGCGCTTGATGTAGGCCTGGAAGCCAGGGTCTTCGCCGCGCAGCAGCAGCGGCAACGCGTTGTGGAAGTCGTCGCGGCGGCACCACTCGCGCATGTAGTCGTCCCAGCTGTTCCAGCGCCGCTTCTCAGCGGGCGTCATGTCATCTTTATACGCCACCAGATAAGACCGTTCGAACAGCGAGATCAACATGTCGAATATCACCAGCATGCGCTCGTTCTGTTCTGACGACGGGTTGGCCAAAGCGGTGTTGGTGCGTAGCTGCAGGTCCGAATTGGCCAGCACGATCTTCAGGAAGTCGTTGTAGGCGTCCGACAGGTGCTGGTAGGCCTCTTCCTCTTCATTTTCGCGCTCCTTGCGCTGCTGGATCACGAACACCGCAATGGCAAACGGCAGGCCGACCACCGTGACGATGAAGCTGGCGAGTTCGAACGCGTCGCGCCAGATCATGTGGCTGCGCCGAGCGCCTCGCGCCGCCGTTGCCGCACGAAACGCCGGCTGATGTCGTAGGGGAAGACGTCGTGCACATGGCCGGCCAGGATGCGCTCCTTGTGGCTCTGCCAGAACGTCGAGTCGAGCAGGTCGGCGTGATGCTTGAGGAACACCTCGCGAACGCTCGGGTTGCCGAGCAGAAACGGGCCGAAGGTCTCGGGGAACACGTCCTTCGGGCCCACCGGGTACCAGACCTCGCCGGACATCTCTTCTTCGTCGGTGTGGGCCTCGGGCACGCGGCGGAAGTTGCAGTCGGTGAGGTACTCGATCTCGTCGTAGTCGTAGAACACCACCTTGCCCTGTCGGGTGACGCCGAAGTTCTTCCACAGCATGTCGCCGGGAAAGATGTTGGCGGCCACCAGGTCTTTAATGGCGTTGCCATACTCGATGACCGCCGACTCGATCTGTCGATGATCAGCGTCGTGCAGGTAGATGTTCAGCGGAATCATGCGCCGCTCGATGTACACGTGGCGAATGATCAGCGTGTCGCCGACCTGCTCGAGCAGGCTGGGGCAGAACTCGCGCAACTCGGCCACCAGATCGGGCTCGAAGCGCTGCAGCGGGAACGCCACGTTGCTGTACTCCAGCGTGTCGGCCATGCGGCCCACGCGATCGTGCGTCTTGACCAGCAGGTACTTGGCCATGATCTGCTCGCGCGTGGTGTCCTTCTGCGGCGGGAAGAAATCCTTGATCACCTTGAAGACGAAAGGGAACGACGGCAGGTCGAACACCAGCATCACCATGCCCTTGATGCCGGGTGCGACGCGGAAGCGATCGCTCGAGTGGCGCAGGTGGTACAGAAAGTCGCGATAGAACAGGTTCTTGCCCTGCTTGTGCAGGCCGATCGCGCTGTACATCTCGGAGCGCGGCTTCTTGGGCATCAGCGAGCGCAGAAACTGCACATAGGCGCTCGGGATCTCCATCTCGACCATGAAGTACGCGCGCGCGAAGCTGAACAGCAGCTGCAGGTCGTCTTCGCCGAACAGCGCCGTGTCGATCGCCAGCCGGCCGCGTCCCACGTGCAGGATCGGCAGCGCGAACGGCGTCTCGACGAAGCCGTTGATGATCTTGCCGACGATGTAGGCCCCCTTGTTGCGCAGGAACAGGCTCGACAGCACCTGGATCTGGTAGTTGGTGCGCAACCGCACTTCACCGGTGTAGGCGCGCAACGCGCCGAGCACCTGATCGACGTCGCGGCCGAGGTCCTCGAACTCGTTGCGCAACTGGAAGTTGTTGACGATGCGCAGCAGCGTGTCGCGCAGCGTGTCGCGCGTGGGGTAGTAGGCGCGGTAGGTCGGCTGCGACGCCGGCTCGTCGTTCTCGATGTACTCGGTGGACACCGCCGGGCGCACGAAGATGAAGTCGTTGCGGAAGTAGCTGCGGTGCAAGATCTTGGTGGTCACCGAGTTGAAAAAGGTCTCGGCGAGCTCGGGCTGGTGATGATCGATCAGCAGGCCGATGTAGTGCAGCTTGACCTGCTGCCAGCTGTCCATCGACAGGTGGCTGATGTCGAACTCGCGCTGCAGCAGCTCGACATTCTCGTCGACGCGGCGATCGTAGAACTCGATGCGCTCGCGTTGGGCCACCTGCTGGCCTCGCCAGTCGGCGGCCTCGAAGCGCGCCTTGGCGGCGCGGCTGGATTCGCGGAACAGACGGTAGTGCTTGTTGAAGCCGTCGAGCATCGCCTGCGCGACGTCGAAGGCCCGGGTGTCGGTGAGTTGGTGGGGAAACATCGCTGGCCGTCAGCGCGGCGCCTGGGCTGCCGCGGGGCGGGGGCGTCCGGTGTAGCGATCCTTCAACGCGCCCAGCGCCAGCCCGTAGGCGGCGCCCACGCCACCCGCCTCGTGCACGGTCATGCGCAGGTCTTCCAGCAGCCCGTTGTGCAGGCCGTAGATCCAGCCGTGCACCACCACCTTCTGGCCACGCGCCCAGGCATCGCCGACCACCGTGGTCTCGCACACGTTGAGCGACTGCTCCAGCACGTTGAGCTCGCAAAGAGCGCGCATGCGCGTCTCGTCATCGGGCAACGACTCGATGAACATGCGGTGCTTGTTGCGCACGTCCTGCACGTGGCGAAGCCAGTTGTCGGCGATGCCGATGCGGCGGTCTTCGAGCGCGGCGCGCACGCCGCTGCAGCCATAGTGGCCGACCACGATGATGTGCCTGACCTGCAGCAGGTCGATCGCGAACTGGATCACCGACAGGCAGTTGAGGTCCGAATGCACCACCACGTTGGCGACGTTGCGGTGCACGAAGAGCTCGCCCGGCAGCAGGCCGACGATGTCGTTGGCCGGCACCCGGCTATCGGCGCAGCCGATCCACAGGTACTGCGGTGCCTGCTGCGTCTGCAGCCGGGTGAAGAATCCGGGCGTGCGCCGCTCGGTGGCCGCTGCCCACTCGCGGTTGGTGTTGAACAGCTCGCCGAGTTCGGTGGTCACGGGTTCAGGTCTTCAGGTCGCCAAGGGGACAAAGGCGATTCTGCCCGTTTCGCGCGCACCGTCGCTGCACAGCGCCGACGTGAAAACGGCGGCAGGCCCTACGAGCCTGCCGCCGTTTGATGTGTGCCGAGACGGCCACCTTCCCTGAACAACCCCCTCCGTCTCGCAACGACAGCGTCAAATCCGAGTGTGTACGCATTCCGGTGGCCGAACCATCCCTGATTCTCAGGAGGTCTCGTCGCCTTTGCGACCTTTGCCTCTAAAGCCGGGCCTCCCGAGCGATATGGCGCGGTCAATCGAGCACCGGCACCGGCTCGTCGTCGAGCGTGCGGCGCGCCCGCTCGTAGTCGGGCACCACCGATCGCACCACCTCCCAGAACGCGCGGCTGTGGTTCATCTCGCGCAGGTGCGCCAGTTCGTGCGCCACCACGTAGTCGATCACCGGCAGCGTGAAATGGATCAGGCGCCAGTGCAGCCAGATCGCACCGTCGGCGCTCGCGCTGCCCCAGCGCGTGGCGGCCGAACTCAGCGACAAGCGCCGCACACGCACCTGGAGACGCGGTGCGAAGTGTGCGCAACGCTCCTTGAACACCCGCAGCGCCTGGCGCTGCAGCCAACCTTGCACGGCCTCGCGCAATTGCTCAGCGACGGCATCGTGCGGCAGCCCGACGCGCAGCGCCCGACGCGGCAGGCCGGGAAGCCCTGGCGCATCGGCGTCGAGCGCAGCGCCCGCAATGCGGGGATCGATCACCAGCACCACGGGCTCGCCGAGGAACGGGATGCTGGCGCCTTCGCGCCACTGCACACGTGTGGCCTCCAGGCGCTGGGCACGCTCACGCTGCTCGGCCAGCTTGTCGAGGATCCAATGCGCGCGCTCGTGCAACGCCTCGTCGACGTCGGCCCGGCGCACCCAGCGCGGCGCCCTGACGCTCAATCCCTCGAGGCCGACCGAGAAGCCGATGCTGCGCCGGCGCGCGACGCGAAACTCATAGGCGACCCGCTGCCCTTGCAACACGATCTCGCGTTGCGCGCGCGGATGCTGCAGCAGGTTGGGTGCGGGCGGCGGCGTGGCGGCGGGCGGCGACAGCGGCGCACCGTGACCGGGTGTCTGCGCAACGGGGTCGGCCGCGACGTTGAAATCAAACAGGCTCAGCTGCCCGGGCTGCGCCTTCGTGGGCAACGGCATGCGGCCGATTCTACGGAACGCGGTTCGCCCGCGCCGTGCAGCGCCTCAACCATGGCGCCGTCGCCGCCACCACCACAGCACCGACAGCGTGAGCGCCATCACCGCGAACGACACCACCGTGGTCACGGTGCCCAGCGCATAGATCACCGGCGTGGTGACGGTGGTGGTCAGGCCCTGCAGTTCGAGCGGCAGCGTGTTGAAGTCGCCCATCGCCTGCGACGAGCGCGCGATCTCGTCCCAGCTCAGCGTGAAGCCAAACATGCCGATGCCCACTAAACTCGGCCCGATCAGCGGCAGCACCACATGACGCAGGCTCTGCCACGGCGTGGCGCCGAGGTCGCGTGCCGCTTCTTCGTAGGCCGGATTGAAGCGGTTGAACACCGCGAACATGATCAAGAGACCGAACGGCAGTGTCCACGTCAGCTGCGCGCCGAGACCCGACGTGAACATGCCAAGCGCCGTGGTGTAGCCCTCGAGCGCCGCCGGCCAGTGCGCTTCGAGCCAGGCCTTGAGGCCGCTGTCGAGCAGCCGGAACATCAAGCCGATGCCCAGCGACACGATGATCGACGGCATGATCAGGCTGGCCACCACCACGTAGAACAGCAGCGAGCCGCCGGGCAGCTTCTTGCGGTAGGCCAGGCCTGCCAGCAGCGACAGCCCCACGGTGAGCACCATCACCACGGCGCCGAGCGCGAGCGAGCGCCGAAACGCGCTGCCGATGTCGACAGTGCCGATGCCCTGCCACAACGTGGCGAACCAGTGCAGCGAGACGCCGCGCAGCGGGAAGGTCAGGCCGCCTTCAGGCCCCTGAAAGCTGAGCACGAAGATCGCCAGCATCGGGCCGTAGAGGAACAGCACGAACGCGGCGAACAGCGCCGCCAGAAACCAGAAGCTCGCAGGCCGTCGGCGGGCGGACGCCATCTACAGCTCCTTGCGCAGGTCGACCAAGCGCATCAGTGCCACGATCATCAGCAGCACCACAGCCAACAGCACGATCGCATTGGCCGCCGCGGCGGGAAACTGCAGCACGTTGGCCTGCACCTGGATCATTTTGCCGACCGAGGCGATCTGCTGGCCGCCCATCACGCCGACAGTGACGAAGTCGCCCATCACCAGCGCGACGACGAAGATCGAGCCGATGATCAGGCCCGTTCTGCTGAGCGGTAGGATCACGTGCACGACGGTCTGCCACGGCGTGGCGCCGTTGTCGCGCGCCGCCTCGAGCAGCGCGCGGTCGATGCGCATCATCGAGTTGAAGATCGGCACGATCATGAACATCGTGTACAGGTGAACGAACGCCAGCACCACCGAGAAGCCGGAGAAAAGCAGCCACTCCTGCGGCTGATTCACCAAGCCGGTGGCCAGCAGCACGTCGTTGACCAGACCATTGCGGCCGAGCAGCGGAATCCACGAGATCATGCGGATCACGTTGCTGGTCCAGAACGGCACGGTGCACAGGATGAACAGCACCGTCTGCATCAGCGTCGAGCGCACGTGGAAGGCCAGGAAGTACGCCACCGCGAAGCCGAGCAGCGCGGTGATGGCCCAGGTCAGTAGGCTGAACTTCAACGTCGACAGGTAGGTGCTCAGCGTGACGCAGGAGCCCTCGTCGCTGCCGCAACCGGCAAAGATGTCGAGATAGCTCTGCGCGGTGAAGGCGGGGATCAACTCGTAGTCGGTGGCGCGCCAGAAGCTGACCATCAAGATCAGCGCCAGCGGCACCAGGAAGAACACCACGAACACCGCGGTCAGCGGCGCGGCCTGCAGCCACGCGATGCGCCGGCGCGACGCGTGGCGCCGCGGGGCGGGAAGCACGCGCGCCGGCGCATCGACCGCCGACGGCGCGCCGGCTGCGACAGAGGCGGCGGGCGGCGTCACCGCGCCCGCTTCGATCCGCACGCTACGCTGCAACGAACTCGTTCCACTTCTGCACCATGTAGACGTTCTCGTCCATCAACGCGTTCCAGCAGGCGATGCCGCCCATGCGCGTTTCGTAGCTGCCGCCGTCGCGCGTGGCGCCGGCCTTGGCCAGCAGGTCGCCGTTGGGGCTCTTGATGTCGGACGTGGCCGGCTTGCCCTCCATCCAGTAGGCCCACTCGTAGGCCTCCATCTTGGCCTTCGCGGTTTCGAGCACCGCGCTGTAGTAGCCCTGGCGATTCAGATACGCGCCGGCCCAGCCGTCGAGGAACCAGTTGATGAACTCATAGGCGGCGTCGGCCTTCTTGCCGGACAGCGTCTTGGGCACCCCGAAGCCGGCCGCCCACGCGCGATAGCCTTCCTTCAGCGGCTGGAAGGTGCAGTCGATGCCCTTAGTGCGCACCGCGGTCACCGCCGGCGACCACATCGACTGGATGACGACTTCGCCCGACGCCATCAGATTGACGCTCTCGTTGAAGTCCTTCCACAACGCGCGGAACTGGCCGGCCTTCTTGGCTTCGATCAGCGCCTTGATCGTGAGGTCGATCTCCTTCTTGGTCATGTTGCCCTTGTCGGGGTACTTGTACAGACCCATCGACTCCACCACCATCGCCGCGTCCATGATGCCGATGCTCGGGATGTTCAGGATCGCCGCCT
Source organism: uncultured beta proteobacterium (assembly GCA_963774185.1). GTDB lineage: Bacteria > Pseudomonadota > Gammaproteobacteria > Burkholderiales > Burkholderiaceae_C > JAEUPI01. The sequence continues at coordinate 126,739 of CAVZEK010000031.1, read as the reverse complement.
TGCCCTTGAACTCGGGGTTCAGCAGCTCCTTCCAGCTCTCGATCGGGCGCCTGATCAGATCGGGCCGGATGCCCAGCGTGTCGGCGTTGTAGACGGTGGGGATCAGCGTCATGTACTGCGTCGGCGCCGACGCGAAGGTCTTGGCGTCGGGCTTCTCAAGGTACATCACCTTCTTCGGCGCGGTGCCCTGGTCGCCCACCTTCTTGCCGCCGACCTCGCCCTTGGTGAACAACGTGGTGATCTTGTCGGCGTTCTTGATGCGCTTGGTGTCGATGCCCAGCAGGTTGCCGGTGGGGATGATCTTCCTCAGTGAAAAGTACTCGGTGTCGATCAGGTCGAACGAGTTGGGCGCGGTGACCGCGCGCTTGGTCACGTCATCGGTGGTGACGGCGACGTACTGGATCTTGATGCCGGTGTCGGCCTCGAACTTGTCGGCGATCGCCTTGTCCTGGTTGACCGCGGTGCCGAGGTAGCGCAGTGTCATCTTCTCCTGCGCGTGCACATACGGGAAACCGGCGATGCCGGCGGCCGCGGCGCCAGCGCTGGCAGCCACCTTGAGAAAGCCGCGGCGCGGCAACGCGTGAGGGTCGCCGCCGCTGGCAAGCGGCGTGTCGTGGCGGTCATCGTTCATGTCGGACTCTCCTGTGAGGGTGGTGGTGGGGGATGGGCAGGCCGATGAAGCGACAGGCCCTCAGGACTGCAGCCGATGGGCGTCGCGTTCGGCCCAGTGCAGCGACATCTGCTGGCCGGGCTCGAACGGCCGCGCATGGAAACGGTGATCGGGCAGCGTGGCCACCCACGCTGCGAGCGGCGCGCTGTCGTCGGCACCGTCGAGCTGCGCACCGGGCGGCACGAGGTGCACCTGCACATGGTTGCCCTGGTACTCGATGGCGCGCACCAGCACCGGCACGCCGCCGTTGCCCGCGGGCCCGAGCTCGCTGCGGTCGCTGCGCACGGCCAACTTGCCCGCCGGCGTGTCGAGCACGTTGTGCGCGCCGATGAACCGTGCGACGAATTCGGTGCGCGGCCGCTCGAACACCTCGCGCGCCGGGCCGGCTTGTTCGATGCGGCCGTGGTTCATCACCACCACCAGGTCGGCCAGCGCCATCGCTTCTTCCTGCGAGTGCGTGACGTGCACGAACGTCATGCCCAATTCGCGGTGCCAGCGCTGCAGCTCGGCGCGCATCTTGATGCGCAAGAACGGGTCGAGCGCTGACAGCGGCTCGTCGAGCAGCAGCACGCGCGGCTGCGTCATCAGCGCACGCGCCAGCGCCACGCGTTGTTGCTGGCCACCGGACAGTGCCGCCGGCAGGCGCTGCGCATACGGCGCCATCGCGACGAGCTTGAGCAGCTCCATGGCCTTGGCCTCGCGCTCGGCGCGGGCCACGCCCTTCATCTGCGCGCTGAAGGCGACATTGCCGAGCACCGTGAGGTGCGGGAACAGCGCATAGCTCTGAAACATCATCGCCGTGCCGCGCGCGGCCGGCGACAGATGCGTGATCTCGCGGCCGCCCAGTACCACGTGGCCGCCGGTGGGCTCCTCGTGGCCGGCGATCATGCGCAGCGTCGAGGTCTTGCCGCAGCCCGAGGGCCCGAGCAGACAGCAATACGTGTTGGCCGCCACCTTGAGGTCGATGCCGGCCACCGCGACGGCATCGCCGAAGCTTTTGGCCAGCGCAACGAGCTCGAGATCCGACGACGCCACGTCGAAGCTGGAATGCAAAGCGCGTGCCATTGCGTTGCCCGCCGCACGCGCAGGTCGCGCCGGGCCCGCTGCTTGCATTCGGGGCATGACAGGCCGATGCACCGGCGCGCGACGCACCAAGGCCAGACGGCACGCACCGGCGACGAACAATCGATGGCCGAATAGCGCACCGCCGAGCATCACGATGACCCAGCTGCTGCTGATCAACCCCAACACCACCGCGTCGATGACGGCGGCCGTCGCCGACGCTGCGCGCGCCGTCGCGGCACCTGGCACGCAGGTGCACGCGCGCCAGCCCACGTTCGGGCCGACGTCGATCGAGGGCCACTTCGACGAAGCGATCGCCGCCGCCGGCGTGGCCGAGCAGGTGCGCCTGGCTCGTGATCCCACGCCCGACGCCGTGGTGATCGCGTGCTTCGGCGACCCTGGCCTCGACGCCGCACGCGAAGCCACCGACGCGCCGGTGCTCGGCATTGCCGAGGCGGCGTTTCACGCTGCGTCGATGCTGGCCACCGGCTTTTCAGTGGTGACGACGATGACGCGCACCTGCGTGATCGCCGAGCGGCTGGTGCAGCGCTACGGCTTCGAGCACACCTGCCGCGGCGTGCACGGCACCGACGTCCCGGTGCTGGCGCTCGAGGCAATGGCGCGCGACACGCTGGCGCAGGTTGAAGCGGCCTGCCGCCACGCGCTCGCGACCGACCGCAGCGGTGCCATCGTGCTCGGCTGCGCCGGCATGGCCGCACTCACCCACACGTTGCAGCAGCGCTTGCGCGTGCCGGTGATCGACGGCGTGGCCGTGGCAGTGAAGTTCGCCGAAGCGCTGGCCGCACTGGGCCTGAAGACCAGCAAACGCGGCGACTACGCGCGCCCGCTGCCCAAGCGCTACGAAGGCTGGGCCGCAGCGCTCGGCTGGCCGCCCGCGGGATAGGCCTCGGGGTCGAGCCGGCGCATCTCGGATTCGATCCAGCGCTCGATTTCGCGCATCAACTCGTCGGGCTCACGGCCCGCGCTGGGAATCGGGCGACCGATCGAGATGTCGATCATGCCCGGGCGCAGCAGAAAACTCTTGCGCGGCCAGCAGCGCGCCGATGTCACGGCGATCGGCACGATCGGAATGCCACTGGTCACGGCCAGGCGACTGGCACCGCTCTTGTAGGCCCCCTGCGAGCCGCGCGGCGTGCGCGTGCCCTCAGGAAACATGATGACCCACACGCCCTGGCTCATCAGTCGGGCGCCTTGCTCGGCCACCTTGGCCCATGCTTCGGCGCGCTTGCTGCGGTCGATGTGGATCATGTCGAGCCGTCCCATCGCCCAGCCAAAGAACGGGATCTGCAGCAGCTCCTTCTTGAACACATAGGCCAGCGGGTGCGACATCAGCGTGGGCAGCGCGAACGTCTCCCAGGTGGACTGGTGTTTCGGCGCCAGGATCACCGCCGCCGTCGCGCTCGCCGCGTCGGGCAGGTGCTCCATGCCTTGCACGCGGTAGCGCACGCCGCAGATCCAGCGCGCACCGAAGATCACCAGGCGCAGCCACGTCACGCACATCCAGTACAGCGGCGCACCCTGCTGCACGATCGACGCCAGCAGCACCGAGAGCGCGATCGGCACCACCGTGACCACCATCCAGGCCAGGAACAGCACCGAACGCAGCAGCCACAGGGCGCGTGACATCGCCGTCACAAGAAAGGCTAGTGCAGCCCCATCGGGCTCGAATCGGGCACATGCGCCCGCTGCAGCAGGAAATCGACGAAGCCGCTCAGGTCATCGTGCACCTCGGTGCCGGGCACCTGGGCGACGATCTCCATCAGCTGCGCCTTGCTCAACCTCGCCGCGCGACCGCTCAGCACGAGATGCGGCTCGCAGCCGGCCGCGTGCGCAGCCTGCAAATCGCGCAGCGTGTCGCACAGCATCGGCACGGTGCGTAAGTCGATGCCGTAGCGCAGGCCGATCTGGCGCATCAGGCCCGGCTTGGGCTTGCGGCAGTCGCAGTTCTCTTCGGGCGTGTGCGGGCAGAAGAACACCGCGTCGAGCCGGCCGCCCACCTCGATCAGCCGCTGCATCATGTGCAGGTGCACGGCGTTGACCGACGCCATGTCGATCATGCCGCGGCCGATGCCCGATTGGTTGGTGGCGACCACCGCGTGCCAGCCGGCATGGTTCAGCCGCGCCACCGCGTCGAGCGCGCCGGGAATCGGCTCCCACTCGTCGGGCGACTTGACATGGTCTTCGCGGTAGACGTTCAAGATGCCATCGCGGCCGAGGATCACGAGGCGGAGAATGTGCTGCATGGTGCGGACCTCGCGAGGTTCAAGCCGCCAATCGAGACAAGTCGGCGACGCGATTCATGGTGCGATGCAGTGCCGACAACAGAGCCAGCCGGTTGGCGCGCAGTTTGGCATCGTCGACGTTGACCATCACGTGGTCGAAGAAGGCGTCGACCGGCGCTTTCAGTGCCGCCAGCTCACGCAATGACGCTGTGTAGTCGCGCCGCTCGAACAACAAGTCGGCGCGCGGCGCCACGTCGCTCAACGCGCCGTGCAACGCGCGTTCGGCGTCCTCGGAGAACAATCCGGGCTCGACGGTCGACGCGCCATCGGCATCGCTCTTCTTCAGGATGTTGGTGATCCGCTTGTTGGCTGCCGCCAGCGGCGCCGACTCCGGCATGCCAGCGAAGGCGCGCACGGCGGCCAAGCGCTGCGGCACCTCGCTCATGCGCGCGGGCTTCAGGCCGAGCACGGCGTCGACCTCCTGTGCGCTGCCACCATGCTCGCGCAGCCACACGGCCAGCCGCTCGTGAAAGAACTGCAGCACGGGCTCGGTCACTTCGCTCCAGCCGCGCACGGCGGAGAACGGCGCCTGCGCCATCGCCACCAGGGCCGGCAGATCGATCGGCAGCGCGCGCTCGATCAACATGCGCAGCACGCCCAGCGCATGACGGCGCAGTGCGAACGGATCCTTGTCGCCGGTCGGCGTCTGGCCAATGCCGAACAGTCCCACCAGCGTCTCGAGCTTGTCGGCGAGCGCAACGACGAGGGCCACCTCGCCGCGGGGCAGCGCATCGCCGGCGAAGCGCGGCTTGTAGTGGTCTTCGATCGCCTGCGCGACCGCGTCGGTCTCGCCGTCGTGGCGTGCGTAGTAGCCGCCCATCACGCCCTGCAGCTCGGGAAACTCGCCGACCATGTCGCTCAGCAGATCGGCCTTGGCCAGCAGCGCCGCGCGCTCGGCCTGCTCGGCCAGCGCTGGGCCGCCGACCTCCTGGCCGATGACGTTGGCGATCGCGCGCACGCGGTGGGTCCGCTCGCCCATCGAGCCGAGCTTGGCGTGGTAGACCACCTTGTCGAGGCCGGGCACGCGATCGACAAGCTTCTTCTTGCGATCCTGGTCGAAGAAGAACTTCGCGTCGGCCAGTCGCGGGCGCACGACACGCTCGTTGCCCCGGATCACCGCGCTGGCGTCGTCGGGCCGGATGTTGCTGACGACGAGGAACTTGTTGGTCAGAGCGCCCGCGGCATCGAGCAACGGAAAGTACTTCTGGTTCGCCTTCATCGTCAGGATCAGGCACTCGGGCGGCACGGCAAGGAACTGCGGCTCGAATTCGCACAGCACCACGTTCGGCCGCTCGACCAGCGCGGTCACCTCGTCGAGCAGCGCGTCGTCGTCGATGGGTTTGAGTTCGATGCGGTCGGCCGCGTGCTGCAGCTGCCGCGCCACCTCGGCGCGTCGGTGCGCGAACGCAACGATCACAGCCCCCTGCTGTTCCAGCTGCTGCGCATAGTGGTCGGCGTGCTGCACACGAATCGGCTCGACAGTGGCTTCGAAGCGATGCCCCAGCGTATCGCGGCCCGCATCCAATCCGAGTGCATGCACCGGCACGACGTCGGCGCCATGCAGAGCCACCAGGCCATGCACCGGCCGCACGAACTGCACGTTGGTCCAGCCATCGGCGAGCTGGTAAGTCATCACCTTGGGAATCGGCAGCTGAGCGATGGTGTCGTCGAGCGCGCCTTGCAGCCCGACAGCGAGCGTCGTGCCTTTGGCCAAAGAACGCAGAAACAGCGCGCGCACCTTGCCATCAGCGTCTTCATAGAGTCGGTCCGGACCGTCCTTTGCGTCGGGCCAACGATCGGCCATGTGTTCGCGCCCGAGCTTGGCCAGCGCCTTGCGCAATGCCATGGTGGGTTTCCCGGACGCATCGATGGCCACCGACACCGGCATGACCTTGCGCGTGACTTCCTGGTCTGCAGCGATGGCATGCACACCGCTCATGTGCGCCGCCAATCGACGCGGCGTCGCGAAGCCGGTCACTGCGGAATGCTCGCTTAGCAAGCCGCGCGACCTCAATCCTTCGAGCAGGCTCGATGCAAACGCATCGCCAAGTCGCTTCAGCGCCTTGGGCGGCAGCTCTTCCACAAGCAACTCGACCAATAGGCTCTGCGTGGTCGACATCACGCCGCCTTCTTGGCCAGCACGGCCAAGGTCTCCTCGGCCCAGGCCCTGGGCGCCATCGGAAACATCAGCCGCGCCCGGCTATCGAGGTAGCTCGCAGCCACGCTGCGCGCCAGGTTGCGGATACGGCCAATGTAGGCGGCGCGCTCGGTGACGCTGATCGCACCGCGCGCATCGAGCAGGTTGAACGTGTGCGCGGCCTTCAGCACCTGTTCATAGGCCGGCAGCGCGAGCTGCAGCTGCATCAGGTGTTGCGCCTGGCGCTCGTGTTCGCCGAATGCGGTGAGCAGGAACTCGACGTTGCTGTGCTCGAAGTTGTAGGCGCTTTGCTCGACTTCGTTCTGGTGATAGACATCGCGATAAGTGATGCCAGGTGCCCACTGCAGATCGAAGAGGCTCTCCACGCCCTGGATGTACATCGCCAGGCGCTCCAGCCCATAGGTGATCTCGCCGGTGATCGGCCGGCATTCGATGCCGCCCACCTGCTGGAAGTAGGTGAACTGCGTGACCTCCATGCCGTTGAGCCACACCTCCCAGCCCAGGCCCCAGCAGCCAAGCGTGGGGTTCTCCCAATCGTCCTCGACGAAACGCACGTCGTTGGTCTTCAGATCGAACCCCAGCGCCTCGAGCGACCCGAGGTACAGATCGAGGATGTTCGCCGGCGCCGGTTTCAGCACCACCTGGTACTGGTAGTAGTGCTGCAGCCGATTCGGGTTCTCGCCGTACCGGCCGTCCTTCGGGCGCCGGCTCGGCTGCACATAGGCCGCCTTCCACGGCTCGGGCCCGAGCGCGCGCAGAAAGGTGGCCGTGTGGCTGGTGCCGGCGCCAACTTCCATGTCGTAAGACTGCAGCAGCGCGCAGCCCTGCGCGTCCCAATACGTCTGCAGCTTGAGGATCAGTTGCTGGAAGCTGAGCATCGCGGCCCTTTGCACGAGCGACGATTCTATGGGCGGGCATGGCGAGCCTCGCCCGGCGAGGATGGGTCACCGAGGTCTGCGCGGGTGGCGGGCGTCAGGCGGCCGTCGCGCGGGTTGCGCGCCCGCGCAGCGCGCCCCACAGGAAGACCAGCATGCCCAGCGCCAGGTAGGGCCACAGCCCCGCGCGCGACGCCCACCACGCGTAGGGTGTGATGCCGGTACGCCCCTGCACCTGCCCTTCGAGCACGCCGCGCGTGAACGGCGCCAGGCTGGCCACCACTTGTCCGCGGTGGTCGATGATCGCCGTCGCGCCGGTGTTGGTGGCGCGCAGCATCGGCCGCTGAAACTCCAGTGTGCGCATGCGCGAGATGTTCAGGTGCTGATCGATCGCGATGCTGTCGCCGAACCAGCCAATGTTGCTCAGGTTGGCGAACATCGTCGGCGCGAGGGCCTCGTCGCCAAAGCGCAGCGCGAGTTCATCGCCGTAGAGGTCTTCATAGCAGATGGTCGGCGCGATGCGCTCGCCAGCGAATCCAAACGATGGTGGGTTGCGCACGCCGCGCATGAAGTCGCCCAGAGGGATGTTCAACAACGTGGTGAACCAGCGAAACCCGGTGGGAATGAACTCGCCGAACGGCACCAGATGCTGCTTGTCGTAGCGGTACGGGGCCGCGGCTGAAGCCGACGCCGTCAACCCGATCACCGAGTTGCTGTAGCCGCGGTCGTAGTCGCCCAGCGGCACACCGATGATCGCTGCGCGTTCGTGCGTGCTGAAGCGTTCGGCCAGCGCCGCCATATAGCCTGGCGCCAATTCGTCGAGTTGCGACGGCAGCAGCGGCACCGCGGTCTCGGGCGCGATCACCAGTTCGCCGCGCGCCGACGCCACATCCGCCACCAACGCGCGCAATGTGTTGGGCAACTGCTCGATCACGAACTTCTCGTCTTGCGGCACATTGGTCTGCAGCAGGCTCACGCTGAGCGTGGCGCCGGGCCGGCTGTGCGACGGCGGCCCCACCCACCCGGCCAGCGCGAGCGCCGCGACGCTGGCGGCAGCCGCCACACGGTGCGAGGCGGCTTGCGACCACAGCGTCGCGATGGCAGCCTGCATCGCGCCGATGCCGAGCACGCCAACCCACGGTGCGAGCACCGCCAGCGGCGAGTCGACCTGCGCGTAGCCTGAGGCCAGCCACGGAAAGCCGGTGAACAGCCACGTGCGTGCCAGCTCGACCAGCAGCCACGCGGCGCTGAAGCAGGCCATGTCGTGCCACACGTTGCCGCCGCGCCAATGCGCCGCCGCAGCCATCGCGATCGCCAGGTAGATCGACAACCCCAACGCCAGCGCCAGTACCGCCAGCGCGGCCAGCCACGCCGGCAGGTTGCCATAGCGGTGCATGCTGATGAACAGCCACCACACGCCGGCCACCAGCCACGTGGTGCCGAACGCGAGGCCGAGCGCGGCAGCACGCCGCACCGAGGCGACCAACACGCGGTGCGCGAGCACGGCGATGCACAGCAACTGCAGCAACCACCAGCTGGTGTAGACGAATGGCAGCGTCTGCAGGGCGCCGAGCGCGGCGGCCAGCAACATATCGGCCCAGGCTGGCAGCGCGCGCACTCGCATCACGGCGGGCAGCGCGCGCTGCGGCGGCAGGCTCAAGCGCCGGTCTCGCGCGATGCCGGCGCCACCTTGAACCAGCGTACGGCGCCGCCGCGGGTGAGCATCACCGTGAACGACAGGCCGCCGACCACCACCGCCTCCCCGCGCCGAGGCACACGGCCGTGCTCGTGTGCGACCAGGCCGCCGATGGTGTCGAAGGCGTCGTCGGGCAGCTGCACGCCGAGCGCCCGGTTCACGGCGCCGATGTCGGCGTCGCCGGCGATGCGCTGCGAACCGTCGGCCAGCGTGTAGATGCCCTCGTCGTCCGGTATCTCGTCGAACTCGTCCTCGATCTCGCCGACGATCTCTTCGAGCACGTCTTCGATCGTGATCAGGCCGGCGGTGTTGCCGAACTCGTCGATCGCGATCGCCAAGTGATTGCGGTTGGAGCGAAAGTCGCGCAACAGCTCGTTGAGGTTCTTCGATTCGGGCACGAAGACGGCCGGGCGCAGCAGCGTGCGCAGGTTCAACTCGGGCGCGCGCTGCAGCTTGAGCAGATCCTTGGCCAGCAGGATGCCGATGATGTTGTCGCGCTGGCCCTCGTACACCGGGAATCGCGAGTGGCTGGTCTCGATCACCACGGCCAGCAGTTCGTCGTATGGCGCGTCGATGTCCAGCAGGTCCATGCGCGGCGCGGCGACCATCACATCGCCGGCGATCATGTCGGCCATGCGGATGACGCCCTCGAGCATGATGCGCGACTCCGGCGCGATCAGCTCGCGGTGCTCGGCGTCGGCCAGCGTCTCGATCAGCTCGGCACGGGTGTCCGGCCCGGGCGACAAAAACTCCACCACGCGCTCGAACAGGCTACGCTTGTCGCTGCCGGCGCGGGGATCGAGCCGCATCGGGCGGCTCTGCTGGGGGTCTGACACGTGGGGGTGTCGCGAGTGGACGCTGGCGCGAGAATACCCGATCGGGCCGGGGACAACCCTGCCTTGAAATCCACCGGGGCCACCGTCAGATGCCCTCGTTCGAACCGGAGTTCTCCATGTCACAAGGCCTCATCCCCGCCACCATCCTGACCGGCTTCCTGGGCTCGGGAAAGACCACGTTGCTCAAGCGCGTACTCACCGAATCGCACGGCCAGAAGATCGCCGTCATCGAAAACGAATTCGGCGAGGAGAGCATCGACAACGAGATCCTGGTGGCCGACACCGGCGAGCAGATCATCCAGATGAACAACGGCTGCGTCTGCTGCACGATCCGCGAAGACCTGCGCTCCACGCTGGCATCGTTGGCCGAAAAGAAGCGCAAGGGCGAGCTCGACTTCGAGCGCGTGGTGATCGAGACCACCGGCCTGGCCGACCCGGGGCCCGTGGCGCAGACCTTTTTCATGGACGACGAAATCGCCGAAACCTATCTGCTCGACTCGGTGCTGACGCTGGTCGATGCTAAACACGCCGAACAGCAACTCGACTCACGGCTCGAGGCGCGGCGCCAGGTGGGCTTCGCCGACCAGATTTTTATCAGCAAGTCGGAGCTGGTCGACGATGCTTCGATCGATGCCCTGACGCACCGCTTGAAGCACATGAACCCGCGCGCGCCGCAGTCTAAAGTGCATTTTGGAGAGGTGCCGCTCACCAAGGTGTTCGACCTGCGCGGCTTCAATCTCAACGCCAAGCTGGAGATCGATCCGGAGTTTCTCAACGCCGATGGGAGTGACCACAACCACGACCATGACCACCACGACCACGATCACGACGACGGGGACTGCGACCACCCGCACCATCACCACCACGACGACGACGTGAAATCCTTCGTGTTTCGCAGCGACAAGCCATTCGCCGCCGCCAAGCTGGAGGATTTCTTGGGCTCGATCGTGCAGGTCTACGGCCCCAAGATGCTGCGGTACAAGGGCGTGCTGTACATGAAGGGATCGGACCGCAAGGTGGTGTTCCAAGGCGTGCACCAACTGATGGGCAGCGACCTCGGGCCAAAGTGGGCACCCAGCGAAAAGAAGGGCAGCAAGATGGTCTTTATCGGCATCGACCTGCCGCGCGAGATCCTGCTGCAAGGCCTGCAGGCCTGCCTGGTCTAGACCGGATTTCACGCCACCGCCAGGTGGCTACAATCCGCGCGCCCGAATCGACGCTGGAATCCCACAGCCGCGCATCAGAAGCGGGTATAACGTCCCCCGCCAGGAGTGATGTCGACGTGAGCAAGAGCCCGGCCAAGAAGGCGCCCGCCCGCAACAAGGCAGCGGCCGGCAAGCACGCGCCCGCCAAGGCCGTGGCCAAGCCGGCCGGCAAGGCCAAGGCGCCGGCCAAGCCGGCTGCCAAACCAACCAGCCGTGGCGCCAAACCCATCGAAAAGCACAGCGCCAAACCAGCTCCGAAATCCAGTGTCAAGGCTGCGAGCAAGTCCGCAGCCAAGCCAGCTGCCAAAGCCGCTCCCACCAAGACGGTCAGCCCCCACAAGCCAGCCGGCAAGGCTCCCCCGCCAGCCAGCAGCCGCGGCCATTCGGTGGTCGCCCACGCAGCGAAGACCGCAGCCCAGAAACCCGCCGTGCTCGCCGCCTCAAGCGCCGTCACCACTCTCGTCAGACCGTCAACCGCGCCCCAACCGGCCTTCAGCACCTTGCCCAAGACAACCGACAAGCCGCAGGCCACCCCCGCGGCCATCGCCGCAGGCACTCGCTTCACCGAGCGCTTTGCGCCGCCTCGACCGCCGCAACGGGTATTGCCCGACCCGGTGGAGCCGGTGCGCCCCACGCACAAGGCCGACCCCAGGCTCGCCAACGCCTGGAAGAACAAGGCTGGGCGCGACCTGACCGAAGACGAGTTGCTCGCCATGCCCGATGGTGAGTACATGAACGAGAAACAGCTCGAGTTCTTCCGCAGCCGCCTGCAGGCGTTGAAGGACGATCTGTTGTCCAACGCCGGCGAGACCACCGAGCACTTGCGCGAAGACACCTCCATCGTGCCCGACCCGGCTGACCGCGCCACGATCGAAGAAGAGCACGCGCTGGAGTTGCGCACGCGCGACCGCGAGCGCAAGCTGCTCAAGAAGATCACGCAGTCGCTGTCGCGCATCGAAGCGGGCGACTACGGCTATTGCGACGAGACGGGTGAGCCCATCGGCCTGGGCCGGCTGCTGGCACGCCCCACCGCGACGCTGTCGCTCGAGGCGCAGCAGCGTCGCGAGCTGAAGCAGAAGATGTTCGGCGACTGACCTCTTTTCAGGTCAGCGCCCCACCGCCCACCATGTCCGAACAGCAACCCAAGGACGAAAGCTTCTTCCGCAAGGTTGTGCGTTTCGTGGCCAATCCGGCCACCGATTGGGCCGACCTCAACTCGCGCCAGGACGACGGCGGCGAGCTCGACCTCGAGAAGTCCGAACTCAAGGCGATGATCGAGCGCAAGCGCCGCAACGATTTCGTTCGCAAGCGCGAGTTCGACATGCTGCGCAAGATGCGCCGCGAAGGCTTGTCGCCCGAGCAGTTGGCGGCGCTGGGCCACTCGTCGCGCATCGACGACTCCGAGGTGCGCATCACCGACAGCCCACCGGTGCGCCCGTTGGATGCCGGCGTCAAGGCCAAGATCGACGAGATCGAGCAGCAAATGGTGGGCGAAGGCGGCGGTTATGCCGGCAGCCAGAAGCGCTCGACCGACTTCTACAACGCACCGACGCAGCCGGCGTCGCTGCCCGCCACCTTGGGCCGCGCCGCGGCAGCACCGCTGGACGGCGGCGCCGTGGTGGCCGCGCCTGGTGCGCAGGATCTAGACCGCCTACCCGCGCTGCCTGTGCTGAGCGACGCGCAACTGCCTCCGGTGGCCCCGCCCTCACCGGTGGTGATGGGCGGCGGCATGTCGCCGCTGGCACCGGCCAATTCGGCCGCCGTGACACCGGGGCGCGCCGGTGCGGCCGGCCCGGAGGTCGAAGTCAGCGAAGTCGTGCACGACCCCGAGCTCGACGAGGCGGTGATCGCGTTTGCCAACGCCGATTTCACGCAGTGCGAGCAGTCGCTGTCGCAACTGGTCGGCATCAACGGCTCGCGCGCCCAGCACGCCGAAACGTGGCTGGTGCTGTTCGACCTCTATCGCGCCACCGGCCAGCACGCTCGGTTCGAATCGTTGGCCGTCGACTATGTGCACCAGTTCGGCCTGTCCCCGCCGCAGTGGTTCTCGCTGCCCAAGCTGGTGGCCGAGGCGGCCGCCGAAGAGCGGCCGTCGGGCGGTGCCCGTGCAGCCGGCGATGTGGGTTGGGTCTGTCCCGACCTGCTGGATGTCGACGCCATCGCGCGGCTGCGCTCGGTGACGCTGCAGTTGCCGCTGCCCTGGGTGTTCGATTGGTCGGGCCTGAAGCGAGTCGACGCCGACGCGGCCGCCCAACTGTCTGAATTGTTGCGCCACTGGGCCACGCAGGCGATCGAGATGCGCTGGCTGTCGGGTGAGCACTTCCTCACCGTGCTGCAGGATGCGTCGCCCACCGGCGTGCGCGACGCCGACCCGGCCTACTGGCTGCTGCGGCTGGACGCACTGCGCGTGTCCAACCGGCCCGACCAATTCGACGAAACGGCGATCGACTACTGCGTCACCTACGAGGTGTCGCCGCCGTCGTGGGAACGCGCCAAGTGCAGCGTGCGCCTGAGCGGCTCGACGCTGTCGACCCGTTCGCCGCCGATGTCGATCGTCAGCGAGGTGTCGAGCAGCTTCGTCGAATCGAGCATGTCCGACGAGCTGCAGGCGGGCGTGCAGGTGGCGGCGGTCGATCTGTCGGGCCAGCTGGTTGGCGACATCGGCGCCACGCTCGCCAAGCTCGACCGCGAGCTGACCGCAGCACCGATCGTCTCGGTGTCGTGTGCCAAGCTGATCCGGGTCGACTTCGTCGCAGCGGGCGACCTGCTGAACTGGGTGCTCGCCAAGCGCAGCGAGAACCGTGCCGTCAACTTTGTCGATGCCAATCGGCTGGTGGCGCTGTTCTTCGGCGCCATGGGCATCAACGAGCACGCCAAGGTCCAGGTGCGCAAGGTCTGAAGGCACCGGCGGTCTAGCCCGCTGGCGCGAGCACTGCAGCCACTTCGAACGCCTGGCCTCCCACATGAGCGACTCGCCCGTCTGGCACGGCACCACCATTGTCAGCGTGCGCCGCAATGCTGGCCAGGGTCCACGGGTGGCGCTGGGCGGCGACGGCCAGGTGACCCTCGGGCAGATCGTCGTCAAGGCCGGCGCGCGCAAAGTGAGGCGCTTGCACCACGACCGCGTGCTGGCGGGTTTTGCCGGCGCCACCGCCGACGCGTTCACGTTGTTCGAGCGTTTCGAGGCCAAGCTCGACAAGCACCAGGGCCACCTGCAGCGCGCGGCGATCGAGCTCACGCGCGATTGGCGCACCGACCGCGTGCTTGCGGCGTCTGGAAGCGATGTTGGCGGTGGCCGATCACGAAACCTCGCTGATCATCAGCGGCAATGGCGACGTGCTCGAGCCCGAGCACGGCATCGTGGCCATCGGCTCGGGTGGCGCCTACGCACAGGCTGCCGCGCGCGCGCTGCTCGCGCACACCGAGATGCCGGCGCCCGACATCGTCAAGCGCGCGCTCGAGATTGCCGGCGAGCTGTGCATCTACACGAACCAGCACCACACGATCGAAGTTCTTGAGTGAGCGCGGCAACCCAAGACCACGCGCTCGACCCATACGCCATGTCCGCCAGCATGACCCCGCAGGAGATCGTCTCCGAGCTCGACCGCCACATCGTCGGCCAGCGCGCCGCCAAACGCGCGGTGGCCATTGCGCTGCGCAACCGCTGGCGCCGCCAACAGGTGGACGACAAGCTGCGCGGCGAGATCACGCCGAAGAACATCCTGATGATCGGGCCCACCGGCGTCGGCAAGACCGAGATCGCACGCCGCCTTGCCAGGCTGGCCGACGCGCCGTTCATCAAGGTCGAGGCCACCAAGTTCACCGAGGTCGGCTACGTCGGCAAGGATGTCGACGCCATCGTGCGCGACCTCGCCGACATGGCCGTCAAGCGCGAACGCGAGGCCGCGATGCAGCGTCAGCGCACGCGCGCCGAAGACGCTGCCGAAGAACGCGTGCTCGACGCGCTGGTGCCGGCGCCGCGGGCCGGCTTCGGCCTCGAGGCCACTGCCGGCAGCGACAACACGGCGCGCCAGGTGATGCGCAAGCGCCTACGCGAAGGCGCACTCGACGACAAGGAAATCGAAATCGAGCTGGTCGAGCCGCGCAGCGGTCTGGAGATCATGACGCCGCCCGGCATGGAAGAGATGGCCGAGCAAATGAAGAGCCTGTTCAGCCAGATGAGCGGTTCGCGCCGCAAGGCGCGCAAGCTCAAGATCGGCGAGGCCATGAAGCTGCTGGCCGACGAAGAAGCCGCCAAGCTGGTCAACGACGACGAGATCAAGCTGCGTGCGCTGGCCAACACCGAGAACAACGGCATCGTGTTCATCGACGAGATCGACAAGATCGCCAGCCGCTCCGACATGGGCGGCGCAGACGTGTCGCGCCAGGGCGTGCAGCGCGACCTGCTGCCGCTGGTCGAAGGCACGACGGTCAGCACCAAGTACGGCATGGTCAAGACCGACCACATCCTGTTCATCGCCTCGGGCGCATTCCATCTGTCCAAGCCGAGCGACCTGATTCCCGAGCTGCAGGGGCGCTTTCCGATCCGCGTCGAGCTGGCGCCGCTGTCGGTGGACGATTTCGAGGCGATTCTCACCAGCACGCACGCCAGCCTGCTCAAGCAATACCAGGCGCTGCTCGGCACCGAAGGCGTGACCTTGCAGTTCGAGCCGGCGGCGATCCGTCGGCTGGCGCAAATCGCCTATGACGTCAACGAGCGCACCGAGAACATCGGCGCGCGGCGCTTGTCGACGGTGATGGAACGGCTGCTCGACGAGGTGAGCTTCGACGCCCCCAACCGCAGCGGCCAGACGGTGCACATCGACGAGGCCGCGGTGAATGCGCGCCTGGCCGAGCTGGCACGCAACGAAGACCTGTCGCGCTACATTCTTTGATTCAAACTTTCTCGGCACCGATGGCCAGCAGCCCGTCGAAGATCAGCGTGTCCACGGTCTCCAGCGGCAGGTCGGTGATCGGCGCCAGCTTCACCGCTGCGCCGCCGCCCATCAGCAGCAGTGGTTCCAGGCCGCAGCGCGCCTGCAACCGCCGGTATTGGCGCCGCACCGCGCCGGCAATCGCGTAGGCGCCGCCGCTCATCAGCGCGTCGCTGGTGTTGGTGGGAAATTCCACCACCTCGCCGGTGGGCACCTTGAGGCCCGCGGTGCCCATCTCGAGCGCCTTGAGCATCAGGCCGAAGCCGGGCAGGATCAGGCCACCCAGGAACCGGCCCTCGGTGTCGAGCGCGTCCACAGTGACCGCTGTGCCCACCATCACCACCAGCACCGGGCGCGGCGCACCGCGCGCGAGCACGTGCCAGCGAGCGCCGATCAACGCCACCCAGCGGTCGGCGCCGAGACGCGATGGGTGATCGTAGCCGTTGCTGACCCCCGCTTGGTGCGCGCCGGGCACCACCCAGCGCGGCGACAGATCCCACAGCTCGAGCTGCTGCTCGACCCGCAAGCGCACCGCCTCGCCGGCGACGACGCAACCGAGCATCTGCGTCGGCGACGCCAGGCCTTTCCACTGGCCCTCCGCCAAGTCGTCGATGGTCTCCAGAAACACCGCGCCGTGCGCCACCGGCACGCTGGCCGGCTGGGCGTACGGATACAGCGCCCACTTCAGGCGGGTGTTGCCGATGTCAAGCGCCAGGAAACCCATGGCGCGAGCGTAGCAGCCCCGGCCGGCAGCAGCCCGGCCTTCAGCGCTGATCGGGCCCTGGCAGGCCGAGCAGATGGCGCACGTGGCGCATGGTTTGCGCGGCGATGATCATGCGGTGCGGCCTGCGCAATCGCTGCTCGATTTCGTCGAGCAGCGCCTCGACGTCGTCGCGGGTGACGGCCCGACGCAGCTTCATCAACGTGAGGGAGCCCGACACCGGCGCTTGCGCGCGCAGCGCGCGCATCAGCAACTCGCGCGCCTCCTGCAGCGGGCGGTCGACTTCGGCATCGGCCTGCGCCCCCGACAAGGTTGACCAACCCGACTCGGGCAGCAGCGACTGCGCCGCGGGCAGCAGCGATGAATCACCGCCCTGAGCGGCCTCGATCGGCAGGTCGATGTGAGCGGGCGCAGGCATCTCGACCATGCCCAGGTTCACCAGTTCCTCGAACACGCCTACCGGCACGCCGGCCGCCTGAGCGGTGGCAAGAATCTGCGAAACGCGCCGCTGGCCGTCGACCAGCAGCAGCATCGTGCGGTGCCGCTGGCTCAAGCCGCGCGAACGATGCGCCAATTCGGCCACCCCATCGGCGGTCTTGACGGGAATCGTCTCCTCGGTCCGTTGCAACCTTGCTGCCTCCGTGCATCATCCCTGGTGTCGCGCTTGGAGCGCGCATCGGGGCGTTATTGTCTCCAAACAGGAGAGGGTCCGATCTGGCTGCTGTACAAGGTGGCCCGATGTGTGAACAAGCCGACGCATACTTCGCGCCCATGAGCCGAGCCCCCAAGACCAGTGCCCCGACGGGCCGCAAGACAACTACCGCCACCCAGACCTTCACCGACGCGCAGGCCGCACTGGACCATGCCAGCACGCTCTACGAGGAGGCCGCGCGCCGCCTGCGCAAGGCGCTACAGGGCTTCATCTCGGGGCGTCAGTTTCACTCGCGCGTGCGCGAGTGCTACCCCTGCGTGCGCGTGCACACGCAGACCGTGGCGCGTGCCGACTCGCGGCTGACCTATGGTTTCGTGGCAGGGCCCGGCGTCTACGAAACCACGCTGACGCGGCCGGATCTGTTCGGCGACTACTACCGCGAGCAGTTTGCGCTGCTGCTGCGCAACCATCGTGTGGCACTCGAAGTGGGGCCGTCGAGACCAGCCGATCCCGGTGCATTTCTCGCTGGCCGACACCGACCATCTGGAGGGATCGCTCAGCGCCGAGCGGCGCCTGCTGATGCGCGACCTGTTCGACCTGCCCGACCTGGCGGCGATGGACGACGGCATCGCCAACGGCACGCACGAGCCGGGCGATGGTCAACCGCAGCCGCTGTCGCTGTTCACCGCACCGCGGGTGGACTATTCGCTGCACCGCCTGCGCCACTACACCGGCACCGCACCCGAACACTTTCAGAACTTCGTGCTGTTCACCAACTATCAGTTCTACATCGACGAGTTCATCCGCCTCGGCCGCGAGCAGATGGCGCTCAAGAAGAGCGACTATGCGGCATTCGTCGAGCCGGGCGACGTGATCACGCGCCGCGTCGGCACACGCCCGCTGCCCGGCGACGAACTCGGCAACGCGCCGGCACGTTTGCCGCAGATGCCGGCCTACCACTTGGTGAGGCCCGATCGCAGCGGCATCACGATGGTCAACATCGGTATTGGACCGTCCAACGCCAAGAACATCAGCGACCACGTGGCGGTGCTGCGCCCGCACGCCTGGCTGATGCTGGGCCACTGCGCGGGCCTGCGCAACACGCAGCAACTCGGCGACTACGTGCTCGCGCACGGTTATGTGCGCGAGGACCACGTGCTCGACGAGGAGTTGCCGCTGTGGGTGCCGATTCCGCCGTTGGCCGAGATCCAACAGGCGCTGGAACAGGCGGTGGCCGACGTGACGCAGCTCAAGGGCTACGAGTTGAAGCGCGTGCTGCGCACCGGCACGGTGGCGTCCACCGACAACCGCAATTGGGAGCTGCTGCCGCACCCGGGCCCGGAGCGCCGCTTCAGTCAGAGCCGCGCCATCGCGCTGGACATGGAAAGCGCGGCCATCGCGGCCAACGGCTTTCGTTTCCGCGTTCCCTACGGCACCTTGCTGTGCGTGAGCGACAAGCCGCTGCACGGCGAGATCAAGTTACCCGGCATGGCCAATCAGTTCTACCGCGACCGCGTCGACCAGCACCTGCGCATCGGCATGCGCGCAGTCGAGTTGCTGCGTCGCTTGCGCCTGGACCAACTGCACAGCCGCAAGCTGCGCAGCTTCGCCGAGGTCGCGTTTCAGTAGGCCAGTCGCCAACAAGCGAAGGGCGCGGCCTCATCCAGGCGTGTTTCCGCTTGCGCGCACGCCGCGCGAGGCATACGCTGGTGTCCCCCCCGTCCGATATGCAGCCACCCGGGAACCGCCTGGGTTGAAGGAGTACCCCCATGCCAAGCCCAGCTTCTCCCAGCATCGCCGCCATCCGCACCTTGGCGTTGGTCGGTCCGGCGGCTGCTGGGAAAACCAGCCTGGCGGAATGCCTGCTGCATCGCGCCGGCATGATCGGCGCCATCGGCAGCCTCGAACGCGGCAGCACGGTGAGCGACCATGACCCGCTGGAACGCCGGATGCAGCACTCGCTCAGCGCGTCGATCCTGCATCTGGACCACGCCGGCACCCGCGTGCACCTGATCGACACGCCCGGGTCACCCGACTTTGTCGGGCAATCGTTGCCCGCGCTCGAGGCGGTCGAGACGGCGGTGATCGTGATCAACGCGGCCATCGGCATCGAGCCGATGGCGCAGCGCATGATGGCCTACGCGGCATCGCGCCACCTCGATCGCGTGATCGTCATCAACAAGATCGATGCGCAGGAGATCAATCTGCCAGCGCTGTTGGAACAGATCCAGGCAACGTTCGGCAAGGAGTGCCTGCCGTTGAACTTGCCCGATGGCGGCGGGGCGCGCGTGGTGGAATGCTTCTACAACCGCGAGGGCCACAGCGACTTCGGCGCGGTCGACGCGGCGCATCGCGCACTGGTCGAGCAAGTGGTCGAAGTCGACGCGGCGTTCGTCGAGCGCTACCTCAACGATGGCGACGTCGATGCCTCGGAGTTGCACGCGCCGCTGGAGCAGGCGCTGCGCGAGGGCCATCTGATTCCGGTGTGTTTCACCTCGTCGCGCACCGGCGCCGGCGTGGCCGAGCTGCTCGACGTGATCGTCAAGCTGCTGCCCAACCCGACCGAATCGAACCCACCTGACTTCCTCAACGGCGAGGGCGAGGCTGCGGTGCCGATGCAGGCCCAACCCGACGAAAAGGCGCACGTGCTGGCGCACGTCTTCAAGGTCACGGTCGATCCATTCGTCGGCAAGATGGGCGTGTTTCGCATCTGGCAGGGCACAGTGACCAAGGACAGTCTGCTGTACGTGGGCGACGCGCGCAAGCCGTTCAAGGTGGGGCATCTGTTCATGTTGCAAGGCAAGGAGCACATCGAGGTGCCGCGGGCGTTGCCCGGCGACATCTGCGCAGTGGCCAAGGTCGATGAACTGCACTTCGACGCGGTGCTGCACGATGCGGCAGAAGACGATCACATCCATCTGTTGCCGTTGCCCTTTCCGGTGCCGGTGCACGGCCTGGCGATCGAACCCAAGCGCCACGGCGACGAGCAGCGCATGTGGGAGATCCTCAACAAGCTGGTGGCCGAGGATCCTTGCCTGAAGGTGGAGCACGTCGTCAACACCAACGAGACCGTGGTGTACGGGCTCGGTGAATTGCATTTGCGCATGCTGCTGGAACGCCTGCGCGAGGTCTACAAGTTCGAGGTGCAGACGCGGCCGCCGCGCATCGCGTACCGCGAGACCATCACGACCAAGGCTGATGGCCACCACCGACACAAGAAGCAAACCGGCGGCGCCGGCCAGTTCGGCGAGGTGTTTCTGCGCGTCGAGCCGCTGCCGCGCGGCAGCGGTTTTGAGTTCGTCGATGCGGTCAAAGGGGGCACGATCCCCGGCCAATTCATTCCGGCAGTCGAGAAGGGCGTTCGCGAGGTGCTCGCTGGCGGTGCCATCGCCGGCTACCCGGTGGTCGACGTCAAGGTCACCGTCTACGACGGCAAACACCATTCGGTGGACAGCAAGGAAATCGCCTTTGCCACGGCGGGGCGCAAGGCATTCTTGGCCGCAGTGCGCGAAGCGCGGCCGATCGTGCTCGAGCCGATCGTCAATGTGGAGATCACCGCGCCCGATGTCGCGATGGGCGACATCACAGGCGACCTCTCCGCCAAGCGAGGACAGGTCAGCGGCAGCGCCAATGGTGCGATGGGTGCGATGATCATTCAGGCCATGGCGCC
Source organism: uncultured beta proteobacterium (assembly GCA_963774185.1). Lineage (GTDB taxonomy): Bacteria > Pseudomonadota > Gammaproteobacteria > Burkholderiales > Burkholderiaceae_C > JAEUPI01. Next base: position 105,957 of record CAVZEK010000031.1, on the reverse strand, counting down.
GTTGTCCGAGCTGGCCGGCTACCAATCGCGATTGAACGCGATGACCGCTGGGCAAGGCCGCTACACGATTGCGCTGTCGCACTACGAGCCGGTGCCGGTGCCGGTGCAGCAGCAGCTGATGGGGCAGTTCAAGGTCAAGGACGAGGACTGACTGCGCCTCGCGGCGGCGCGGTCTCTACCGCATCGCCAAGCCTCGTTTGCGGGCTGGCTTGGGAAACATCGACTCCAGTGCCGGCCAAGCCTCGTCTGGAATCGCAACCGCTTGGCTTCGCCAGTTCTCCATCAGGTGCATCTCCCGGCCCGCTTTCGGAATGGCGATCACGCCAGGTTGACGCAGCAGCCAAGCCAACGCGAGTTGCGCAGACGAGATGCTCAGCGAGGCGGCGAGTTTGGCCAGGCGAGCATGTTGCGTGATGCGACCGCCATCGATCGGGCAATAGGCCATCAGCGGCATGCGCTGCTGCCGCATGCGGGGCAAGAGGTCGAATTCGATTCCACGTTCGCTCAGCGAGTAGTAGACCTGATTGGCCGCGCAGCCTGTCGGGGCCGGCAGACGGAGCAGCTCGTCGAGATCGCCCACATCGAAGTTGCTGACGCCCCAATGGCGGATCCACCCTTCTTGCCGCAGCTGTTCAAAGCCGCGCACGGTCTCTGCCAATGGGATGTCACCGCGCCAGTGCAGCAGGTACAGGTCGATGGTGTCGAGCTGAAGGCGCCGCCGGCTCGCATCGCAGGCTCGCCGCAGGCCTACCACGTCGCCGTGGTGCGGGTACGCCTTGCTGACGACTCGCAATTGCTCGCGCCGCAGGCCCGGCGCTCGCAGCGCCTGCGCCAACGCCTGGCCGAGCACGCGCTCAGCGCCGCCCTCACCATACATCTCGGCGGTATCGAACAGGCGGTACCCGATCTCCACCGCCTTGCGGATCAGGCTCACTTCTTGATCGGCGGTGCGCGTGCTTTCTCCCAGGCGCCATGTGCCCAGCCCCAGCACGGGCCACTGCTCGGCCGGCTGTCCCAGTTCGAGCGTGTTCGCTGACGCGTGCATGGTTCGCATCCTAGCGGTCGCAGCCGACGGAGGTCAGCCTCAAGTCAGGCACCGGCGGGCCGATATCCCGCTTGAGGAACCACACCGAAGATCCACCCATGATTGGCGTCACCACCCCGATGCGCATGGCACACGATGTCAGCGGCTGGGCAACGTTGTGGCGCCAGGCCGAAATTCCCGTGCTGCGCGAGACGGCCGAGCAGATCGAAGAGTTGCGCACGCGCGAAGACGAGGTCGACGCCCGTTTGCTGGCGCCGGTGGTGAGCGCAGACCCGCTGATGTGCCTGAAGCTGCTGGCCCATGTGTCCGGCCATCGCTCATCGCGCCGGATCACAGACACTGAGACAGCCACTGCGGCGCTGGTGATGATGGGCATCGGCCCGTTCTTCCGCAATTTCGGACCGCAGCCCACGGTGCAGGACAGACTAGCGGGCGATCCGCGTGCCCTGGCTGGCTTGATGCGCCAGTTGGCGCGCTCGCAGCGCGCAGCCCGCTTCGCGCTCGGCTTTGCGGTTCACCGCATGGATCTCGATGCCGAGGTGATCCACGAAGCCGCACTGTTGCACGGCTTCGCGGAAATGCTGCTCTGGTGCCATGCGCCGGCGCTGGCGCTCGACATCGAGCAGCGCCAACAAGCCGACCCGACGCTGCGCTCGGCCAGCGTGCAGCGCCAAGTCCTCGGTGTCGAGTTGGTGGACCTGCAGCAGGCTCTGATGCGGGGCTGGCGCTTGCCGGAACTGTTGGTGCGCATCAGCGACGACCACCATGATCAGTCGGCTCAAGTCAGAAACGTGGTGCTCGCGATCCGACTGGCCCGACACACGAAGGACGGCTGGGACAACGCCGCCGTTCCCGATGACGTGCGCGACATCTCCGAGTTGCTCAACCTGAGGCCGGTATCGACGTTGAAACTGCTGCACGAACTCGACAGTTGAGGCCAGGGAGCCCGTCGCTGCTGGCAGCAGCCGTCCGAATTTCCTAGCTGAGCGTACGGCTCAGGACGTCGTCGAAGATGGGGCGGTGAAATGCCAGGTGCACGTGAGCGACACCCGGCACATGGTGATTGGTCGCGTCGCTGAGCGTTGCGTTGTGCGCTGGGAACACGATGTTGTCGCAGTGGCCGAAGTAGCAGGTGAACATTTCCCGCAAGGACTTCGTTTCGCCGGCTTCGAGATCACGCAACCAATGGCTTGCTTCGCGCATTTGCCGGGCGTTTTCGGTCATCGCGAAGCGCGCCAGCCAGGTGCCGGTGTGTGGCGTGCCGATCGTGACGACCGAGTGCACGCGTTGCTGCGCACCTCGCTGCCGTAACCAGGCGCGTACCGCCAAGCCCCCCATGCTGTGCGCGACGATGACCGGTGGGATTGAGGTCGCCTCCTCGAGACGCTTGACCGCGGCGTCGACGGCGGCCACGTAGTGGTCGATGGAACCGAATACCGGTTCCAGATTGATTGCGACATATGGCGTGCAGGTCTTGCGCAAGCGCCTCATCCAGGGATTCCAAAGGCCGCGGTTGCAGACGAACCCGTGCAGAAACAAGACCCCACGTCTACCCTCTACGCCAGCCAGGTTGTCCTGGAACGCGCTTGATCGAAACGGTTGGCGCCATCCGAACACGCGCAGTCCGGTGACCACCTCACCCCACCAAGCCTTGAACAAGGCGCGCGCGGTAGGACTCGGAACGCCGGGCCCGGGGTCAATGCGTCGCAGCCAGACGAATTCGCAGGCCAGGGCCCAGGCGTGCACGTTCAATACCACCAGCGTCGCGAAAATCGCGAGCCACGTCGGCGATCCGCGTTGCGAGATCCACCAGCCCGCGGCGGCAGCCAACATCAACAGACTCAAGACCCAGCTACGCTGCAATCGCGCCAGCATGATCCATGCGACCCTAGTCGGCCTCGGCAAGCCCAGGGCGTTGTAGGCTGCAGCAATGTCGCAATGGGCCACCGGAGTCGTTTCGCGCCTGGCGCATGTGCTGCGCCTGCGTGGCGAACGAGAGGCCGATCCGGGGCTGCGAGCACGTGTCGAGGCGATCAAGCAATATCAGCATGCGCGCTTCGTGCGCGACTATGCTGCACTCTTGGCGAGCCCGCGTTACTGTGCCGCAGCGAAGTTCTTCCTCGACGAGTTGTATGGTCCCGAGGACTTCACGGCCCGCGACGCGGAGTTCGAACGCGTCGTTCCCTTGATGGCGCGCGTGCTCCCCGAGGAGGTGAAGCGCACTGTTGCCGACCTGATCGAGTTGCATTCGCTGACAGAAGGGTTGGACCAACGAATGGCGGCGGCGCTGAACTCGGCCGACATCGACGAACCATCGTATCGCGGAGCGTGGCTGCGGGTCGGGCGGCGCCCCGACCGCGAGCGGCAACTGGCACTCTTGCTCGGATGCGGGCGCGCGCTGGAACGACACACTCGCAGCAAGCTATTGGTCGGCACGCTGCGGATCATGCGAGGACCTGCGCACGCTGCGGGCCTGGGGCGGCTGCAGGCCTTTCTCGAGGCCGGAATGTCCGCTTTCGCCGGGATGGCAGGAGCTCAAGACTTCCTTCGGATCATTGATGAGAACGAGTCCCGCACCATCAATGAACTCTTTGTCAATAATTGAAAAACCCGGTCGCATACGCTCGACCGGGTTTTCAAATATTAGCCTGACAATGTCCTACTTTCACACGGGAACCCGCACTATCATCGGCGCAGAGGCGTTTCACTGTCCTGTTCGGGATGGGAAGGAGTGGGACCACCTCGCTATGGTCATCAGGCTTGACTTGTCGCCATCTTGCTAACAGCAAGACAGCCAATTCATAGAATCAAATCAGTTTGATTGCGTACCTTGGCATAACCCGTTGACGGTCGTCGTCAAAATTATAGGGTCAAGCCGCACGAGCAATTAGTACCGGTTAGCTCAACTGGTTACCCAGCTTCCACATCCGGCCTATCAACGTTCTGGTCTCGAACGACTCTTCAGGGGGCTCAAGGCCCCGGCAAGACTCATCTTGAGACGAGTTTCCCGCTTAGATGCTTTCAGCGGTTATCTCTTCCGCACTTAGCTACTCGGCAATGCCACTGGCGTGACAACCGATACACCAGAGGTGCGTCCACTCCGGTCCTCTCGTACTAGGAGCAGGCTCTCTCAATCTTGCAGCGCCCACGGAAGATAGGGACCAAACTGTCTCACGACGTTTTAAACCCAGCTCACGTACCTCTTTAAATGGCGAACAGCCATACCCTTGGGACCGGCTACAGCCCCAGGATGAGATGAGCCGACATCGAGGTGCCAAACACCGCCGTCGATATGAACTCTTGGGCGGTATCAGCCTGTTATCCCCAGAGTACCTTTTATCCGTTGAGCGATGGCCCTTCCATACAGAACCACCGGATCACTTAGTCCTACTTTCGTACCTGCTCGACTTGTCAGTCTCGCAGTCAAGCACGCTTATGCCTATGCACTATCAGCACGATTTCCGACCGTGCCTAGCGTACCTTCGAACTCCTCCGTTACACTTTGGGAGGAGACCGCCCCAGTCAAACTGCCTACCATACACTGTCCCCAACCCAGATAATGGGTCAAGGTTAGAACCTCAAACACACCAGGGTGGTATTTCAACGTTGGCTCCACCAAGACTAGCGTCCCGGCTTCAAAGCCTCCCACCTATCCTACACAGATCTATTCAAAGTCCAATGTAAAGCTGCAGTAAAGGTTCATGGGGTCTTTCCGTCTTTCCGCGGGGAGATTGCATCATCACAAACATTTCAACTTCGCTGAGTCTCTGGAGGAGACAGTGTGGCCATCGTTACGCCATTCGTGCAGGTCGGAACTTACCCGACAAGGAATTTCGCTACCTTAGGACCGTTATAGTTACGGCCGCCGTTTACTGGGACTTCAATCAAGAGCTTGCACCCCATCATTTAATCTTCCAGCACCGGGCAGGCGTCACACCCTATACGTCGACTTTCGTCTTTGCAGAGTGCTGTGTTTTTATTAAACAGTCGCAGCCACCGATTCTCTGCGGCCTCATTGGGCTCCCCCTGTACGGGTTCACCTACTAAAGGCACACCTTCTTCCGAAGTTACGGTGTCAATTTGCCGAGTTCCTTCTCCAGAGTTCTCTCAAGCGCCTGAGAATACTCATCTCGCGCACCAGTGTCGGTTTGCGGTACGGTCGTGTGCAGCTGGAGCTTAGTGGCTTTTCCTGGAAGCAGGGTATCGCTCACTTCGGCGGCAAGCCGCCTCGTTATCACCTCTCATCTAAGCCCGGCGGATTTTCCTACCAGGCACGACTACAGGCTTGAACCGGGACATCCAACACCCGGCCGAGCTAACCTTCTTCGTCCCCACATCGCACTACACATCGGTACAGGAATATTGACCTGTTTCCCATCAGCTACGCATCTCTGCCTCGCCTTAGGGGCCGACTCACCCTACGCCGATGAACGTTGCGTAGGAAACCTTGCGCTTTCGGCGAGGGGGCTTTTCACCCCCTTTAACGCTACTCATGTCAGCATTCGCACTTCCGATACCTCCAGCGGACCTCACGATCCACCTTCGCAGGCGTACGGAACGCTCTCCTACCATGTGCCTTGCGGCACATCCGCAGCTTCGGTTACTGGCTTAGCCCCGTTACATCTTCCGCGCAGGACGACTCGATCAGTGAGCTATTACGCTTTCTTTAAATGGTGGCTGCTTCTAAGCCAACATCCTGACTGTTTTAGCCTTCCCACTTCGTTTCCCACTTAGCCAATATTGGGGACCTTAGCCGGCGGTCTGGGTTGTTTCCCTCTCGTGTCCGGACGTTAGCACCCGGTGCACTGTCTCCCAAGCTGTACTCATCGGTATTCGGAGTTTGCAATGGTTTGGTAAGTCGCCATGACCCCCTAGCCATAACAGTGCTCTACCCCCGATGGTAATACTTGAGGCACTACCTAAATAGTTTTCGGAGAGAACCAGCTATCTCCAGGTTTGTTTAGCCTTTCACCCCTATCCACAGCTCATCCGCTAGTTTTGCAACACTAGTCGGTTCGGACCTCCAGTGCGTGTTACCGCACCTTCATCCTGGCCATGGATAGATCACCTGGTTTCGGGTCTACACCCAGCGACTAGACGCCCTATTCGGACTCGGTTTCCCTTCGCCTTCCCTATTCGGTTAAGCTTGCCACTGAATGTAAGTCGCTGACCCATTATACAAAAGGTACGCCGTCACCCTTGCGGGCTCCGACTTTTTGTATGCATGCGGTTTCAGGATCTATTTCACTCCCCTCCCGGGGTTCTTTTCGCCTTTCCCTCACGGTACTAGTTCGCTATCGGTCGATTACGAGTATTTAGCCTTGGAGGATGGTCCCCCCATCTTCAGACAGGATTTCACGTGTCCCGCCCTACTTTTCGCACGCCTAGTTCCACACCCGGTTTTTTTCATACGGGGCTATCACCCGCTTTGGCCGGACTTTCCAGACCGTTCTGATAAACCAAATGCTAAAACGTGCAGGCTCTTCCGATTTCGCTCGCCACTACTTTCGGAATCTCGGTTGATGTCTATTCCTCGGGCTACTGAGATGTTTCAGTTCGCCCGGTTCGCTTCTTGCTCCTATGAATTCAGAGCAAGATACCCTTACGGGTGGGTTTCCCCATTCGGAAATCTCCGGATCAAAGCTCATTTGCCAGCTCCCCGAAGCTTATCGCAGGCTATCACGTCCTTCGTCGCCTGTAATCGCCAAGGCATCCACCACATGCACTTAGTCACTTGACCCTATAACTTTGACGCCTCGCTGCAGAGGCATCGTCAAGGACTCTTCGATCTTGCGATCGGTTGAGTATTCGCGTTATGCCGTTCTTCAAGCTCGATATTTCTGCTGAGCTGAAGTCTGGTGACGCAATCAAATGTCACTGGCGGCACGGTGCGTTGCGCGCTTTGGCTTCGCCAAACGCTCAACGCTTTCCGCCAGCAACGCTGATTCGACTCTATGAATTGTTAAAGAACGACAGCCGATCATTCGATCGCACTGGTAAAACATCATTGGATGCCTTGCCAGTGCGCGAACGTAAATGTTGGTGGAGGTGAACGGGATCGAACCGATGACCCCCTGCTTGCAAAGCAGGTGCTCTCCCAGCTGAGCTACACCCCCAGGAAGATCGTGGTGGGTCTGGTTGGATTCGAACCAACGACCCCCGCCTTATCAAGACGGTGCTCTAACCGACTGAGCTACAGACCCTCATCGGTGGCGACGGCTATTCAAAATAGCCTGCACCAACAAGATGGAATGCACCGAGGCCGCTGCCAGACATTGGCGCGACTACTGTCGTCAACGACAGCCGATAAGTGTGGGCGAAAGAGATTGAGTGCTTTTTTCCAGAAAGGAGGTGATCCAGCCGCACCTTCCGATACGGCTACCTTGTTACGACTTCACCCCAGTCACGAACCCTGCCGTGGTAATCGCCCTCCTTGCGGTTAGGCTAACTACTTCTGGCAGAACCCGCTCCCATGGTGTGACGGGCGGTGTGTACAAGACCCGGGAACGTATTCACCGCGGCAAGCTGATCCGCGATTACTAGCGATTCCGACTTCATGCAGTCGAGTTGCAGACTGCAATCCGGACTACGACCGGTTTTCTGGGATTAGCTCCCCCTCGCGGGTTGGCAGCCCTCTGTACCGGCCATTGTATGACGTGTGTAGCCCTACCCATAAGGGCCATGAGGACCTGACGTCATCCCCACCTTCCTCCGGTTTGTCACCGGCAGTCTCATTAGAGTGCCCTTACGTAGCAACTAATGACAAGGGTTGCGCTCGTTGCGGGACTTAACCCAACATCTCACGACACGAGCTGACGACGGCCATGCAGCACCTGTGCCCAGGCTCTCTTTCGAGCACTTCCATATCTCTATGAAATTCCTGGCATGTCAAGGGTAGGTAAGGTTTTTCGCGTTGCATCGAATTAAACCACATCATCCACCGCTTGTGCGGGTCCCCGTCAATTCCTTTGAGTTTCAACCTTGCGGCCGTACTCCCCAGGCGGTCAACTTCACGCGTTAGCTACGTTACTGAGAAGAAACCTTCCCAACAACCAGTTGACATCGTTTAGGGCGTGGACTACCAGGGTATCTAATCCTGTTTGCTCCCCACGCTTTCGTGCATGAGCGTCAGTACAGGTCCAGGGGACTGCCTTCGCCATCGGTGTTCCTCCGCATATCTACGCATTTCACTGCTACACGCGGAATTCCATCCCCCTCTACCGTACTCCAGCTATGCAGTCACAAATGCAGTTCCCAGGTTAAGCCCGGGGATTTCACATCTGTCTTGCATAACCGCCTGCGCACGCTTTACGCCCAGTAATTCCGATTAACGCTTGCACCCTACGTATTACCGCGGCTGCTGGCACGTAGTTAGCCGGTGCTTATTCTTCAGGTACCGTCATCCTCCCGAGGTATTAGCTCGGAAAATTTCTTCCCTGACAAAAGCGGTTTACAACCCGAAGGCCTTCTTCCCGCACGCGGCATGGCTGGATCAGGCTTTCGCCCATTGTCCAAAATTCCCCACTGCTGCCTCCCGTAGGAGTCTGGGCCGTGTCTCAGTCCCAGTGTGGCTGGTCGTCCTCTCAGACCAGCTACAGATCGTCGGCTTGGTGGGCTTTTACCCCACCAACAACCTAATCTGACATCGGCCGCTCCAATAGCGCGAGGTCTTGCGATCCCCCGCTTTCACCCGTAGGTCGTATGCGGTATTAATCCGGCTTTCGCCGAGCTATCCCCCACTACTGGGCACGTTCCGATGTATTACTCACCCGTTCGCCACTCGCCACCAGGGTTGCCCCCGTGCTGCCGTTCGACTTGCATGTGTAAGGCATGCCGCCAGCGTTCAATCTGAGCCAGGATCAAACTCTTCAGTTCGATCTCTGCAAGTTTGCTCTGGAATTGAAGTGAACTTCACTTCTTCATCCGTGAGCGTTTGTGGACTCTGGTCTTGCGACCCGAGATCCGCGGCACTCGCCTTCAAACGCCCACGCTTATCGGCTGTTGCTTGTTAAAGAGCACCCGTCTCACGACGGAGCCGACCGTTGTCGGCAAAGAAGGCGGAGTATGGCATGGAAGAGAACACTCGTCAACAAGTGCGCGACTTCGCCACGAGGTGCCGCCACGTGGCTAACACACTACGTCCCCGGGCGCGGCGGCTGGAATCAGGAGTGCGATCCCATCCGGCCCGTCGGCGCTAGGGGGTATCGAGCCCAAAGTCGCGCGCAGCCTCACGCGGGCCAGGAGCGCCGGCCCAGGTCTGCATCGGCTCGTCGCTGAGCAGCGTACGCGAGAGACGAGGCCCCAGTCGTTTGACCTCGGCCCGAAGAATGCGCTGCTTCACCGACGCGATCTGGGACGGATGCATCGAGAACGAGCGCAAACCCATTGCCAGCAGGAGTTCGGTGAATGCGGCGTCACCGGCCATCTCCCCGCATACGCTCACATGCTTGCCTGCCTGGTTGGCGATTTCGATGGTGCGCGCAATCAGTTGCAGGACAGCCGGATGCCAAGGGTCGTACAGCCGTGCCACCGACTCGTCCGCCCGATCGATGGCCAGCGTGTACTGGATGAGGTCGTTGGTTCCGATCGAAACGAAGTCGAGTTGGCGCAGCATGCTCGGCAAGATCAACACGGCAGCCGGCACTTCGATCATGGCGCCCAATTCGACGTCGGTGAACGCGACGCCGGCGTCCAATAGCTGGCGCTTGGCCCTGCTGAGCGCTTCGCGTGCCAGTTTGACCTCCGAGAGCTGCGCCACCATCGGCAACAGCAATCGCACCTTGCCGAACGCGCTGGCACGCAGAATCGCTCTCAGCTGCTGTCGAAACATGCCGGGCTCGGCCAAGCTCCAGCGAATGGCTCGCAGGCCAAGCGCGGGGTTCAATGCGTGTTCGTGTCTCAACTCGTGAATGGTCAGCCGATCGAGAGGCTTGTCGGCGCCGATGTCGACGGTACGGATGGTTACCGGAAGGCCACGCATCGCCTCGACCACACCCCGATAAGCTTCGAACTGCTCGTCTTCGCTGGGCAACTCACCGCCGCGGTTCATGAACAGGAACTCGCTTCGGAACAGTCCGATACCCACCGCGCCCGAGTCGAGCGCAACCGGGGCATCGCGGGGCAACTCGATGTTGGCGAGCAACTCGACCGGCACGCCGTCCAGGGTCACTGACGGCGTGTGGCGCAGGCGATGAAGGCGAGCGCGCTCGAGTTCGCTCTGGCGCTGCCGAAACCGATACTCCTCCAGCACGATCGGCGACGGGTCCACCACCACCACCCCGGCGTCCCCGTCGATGACGATCCAGTCGTCCTGCCGGATCAGGCGGCTGGCCTCGCGCGCACCAACCACCGCGGGGATGTCCATGCTGCGCGCCACGATTGCCGTGTGCGACGTCTTGCCGCCCACATCGGTGACGAAGCCCGAAAACACGCTGCCCTTGAATTGCAGCATGTCGGCCGGCGCGACGTCATTGGCGACCAACACCAGCGGATCCTCGTACCCATGCGCCGCCGCTCGAACCGTCGAAGACAACAAGGGGTCGGACTTCGACAGAGCCCGCAGCACGCGCTCGACCACCTGTTCCAGATCGGCCTTACGCTCCCTGAGGTAGTCGTCCTCCATCTCGTCGAACTGGCGCGCCACCACTTCGAGCTGGGCGGACAGGGCCCATTCGGCGTTGTAGTGGCGCACCTCGATCCAATGCCTGGTGGCCCCCGCCATCGCTTCGTCGTGTAGCAACATCAAATGGACGTCGAGCAGGGCCGGCAGCTCGGCCGGCGCCTCGGCGGGCATGTCACGCTTGAGCGTCGTCAGTTCGTTGGCGACCACATCACGCGCCTGGCGCAAGCGGTCGACCTCCGCCTCCACCCGTGATTCATCGATGTAGTAGTGCGCGACATCGACTCGGCTGGACGCGATCAGCACCGCACGCCCGATGGCCACACCGCGCGAAACTGGCAGCCCAAAGACCTGGATGCTCATGGACTACCCGCCTCGGCGGCGGCCTCGCCAACGCGCAACGGCGGACGCGACCACACGCATTGGCCGGTGTTGCCGAGGTCGCATGGTCGGGAAAGCCGCCGGGTCATTGTCCTTCCCCGAACTTGTCGTTCACCAATGCCGTGATCGCATCGGCCGCCTGCGTCTCGTCAGTGCCCTCAGCCTCCAGCTCGATCTCGGTGCCTTGGCCGGCGGCCAACATCATCACGCCCATGATGCTCTTGGCGTTCACTCGGCGGCCGCCGCGGCTCAGGTAAATATCGCAGGCGAAACTGCTGGCCAGTTTGGTGAGTTTGGCCGACGCACGTGCATGCAATCCCAGCTTGTTATTGATCGTGAGTACGGTCTTGATCATGGTCACCCGGTCGTGTGGGCTGTGTCTGAGGTCGGCTGGGCGCCAACTGCATGATGCCTTGCACCGCCCCGGACACAGCGCGCTCGGCCACCGCCGGCAGCGGGTTCCTGCGGTGGGCCACCGCTCGCCACAGCATCGGTACGTTGACCCCGACGACAACGCGCACGTGCACGCCATCGGCCAGGCGCATGGCGGCGTTGCACGGGGTAGCGCCAAAGACATCGGTCAATACAAGGACCTCGGGGTCGGCGATGCTCGCCAACGCCTCCCGTGCGGCCTCTTCGACCTGCTCGAGCGACGCGTCGCTGGTGACGTCGATCGCTTCGATGCCTGTGTCGTTGGGGAACACGTGCCTCACCACCGCCCTCAGCGAAGAGGCCAAAGGTGCATGCGCGATGATCAGCAGGCCTGCCATATCGAACCGTTGACGCCGATTATCCGCGGGCGGCTACCAACCGCCCGCGTTGGCTGAGCCTCGGGTGGGCCCCGTAGCATGCGCCGGCGGCGATCATGCACCACGGCCCTCAGCAACGCCGACAGAAACTATCGAAGGCAAAGGCCATGAAGATCGCGCCCACCCGCCATCGCGCGGACAGCTCATGCCCGGTCATCGCGTCACCTTCAATCCACCGAAGAACGTGGACACCGCCGATTCATCCGGTGCATCGCCCACCACGCTGGCCTGGTAGACCTGCGCGCCTCGCACGAACACCAGCAGATGCTCGGTGACGGCTGATCCGTCGGGGCGCCGACCCGTGAGCACGAGGCGCCCGGCCCGCGGATTGGGCGTCATGCCCGGCACCTGGAACGGTTGCGGCTGGCCAGGGCCGGTGCGTAAGTTGCGCGAGCAGATTCGAGCAGGAAATCGATCGCGGCAGTGACGTCACGCACATCGCTCAACGCCAAACTCGACAGCGCAAACGTGCTGCCGGCCGTGCTGCACGCATACATGACCATCTGCGAACGGCCTTGCAGCACGGGCACATCGCGCGTCAGCGAGGCCGGCCGGCACGGAAACAGGACTTGCGCGCCGAGCTCCGCGGGCGCGATCTGACGCCAATCCAAGCGCGGGCGAGCAAGCACACAAAGCGCCGCGATCAAGAGCAAGCTGCGCGGCGATCTCATGCAGGGCATTATCCCGAGCCCGTGAACGGCGTTCGGCTCTGTGACGCAAGTCACGCCGGATGCAGGTGGTAACCATTCAAACCCGTGGCCGCGGGATTCACTGCACACGCAATCGACGTGACCATTCGCGCATGGACTTGTCCGACCTGAACTCAACGAACACGCCGGGTAAGTCTCCATCTCGAGAACTCCCTTCAGTCGGTGACGCACACGGCGATGCGACGTGGCGTTGGCAAATCAGATCGGCGTCGAGGTGGCTAGCGCGCTCACGCCGGCATCTGGACAGCGTGCGCCAGATGCAGACCAGTGGCCGCATCGACCGCGCCGGGCTTGCACGCGCTGGTCACGCAGATCGAGCAGGCGCGTCTCGCCAGCATGCTGGGCCAGCAGATCGCCCGGTTGGCCCATGGCGGCATCCAGCAACAGCCCGAGACGCTGAACCTGAATCACGCGCTGCAAGATTCGCTGACGCAGCACCAGGATGAACTGCGCACGCGCGGCTGGCCGTCAAGCAGACGCTCAAGTCCACCGAAGTGGTGGTCGACGCGACGCTGCTGTCGGCGCTGCTCAGCACCCTGCTCGATTGGAGCTTGCGCCACGCTCGCACATCGATCGACCTCCGGCTGGACACGAAGGCCTGGCCGGCGCATGCCCGCCTCGTGTGCCGATACGGCCACACGCCGCAAGATCGAGTGCAGGCGAGCGCGTCGACCGCAACAGCGGCTGCGAGCCAGGGCCGGTTGACGGCTCTCAACTGCCTGTCGTGGCAACTCGCTCGACGCAGTTGGCCCGCATCATGGCATTGCACATCGATCGCGCCGACAGCGAATGCGACACCGTCTTGACGTTGGAGTTCCCGCACACGGTGAACGACACCTGGAAGGCGCTGCGGCGATCGAATGGAATGGTGGTGTCGCAACTCCCACCGGTGATTCGCAACCGCTGTCCGGCGCACGGGTGTTGGTGATCGCGCCGCGCCGCGAGGTGCTCAACCAGATCCGCCAGACGATCTCGCCGATGGGCATCGCATTCGATTGTGTGAGTTCGGTCGACGCCGCGCGGGAGCTGTGCCAACAAGGTCTGCCGCAAGCGATCGTCTACGAATCGGTCGTATACGACAGTGCCTTCGACGGCCTGCGCAACGACATCAAGCTGCAATGCCCCGAGCTGGCATGGATCGAGATCGTCGAACAGGGCGATGCCTTCGAGATCTCCAGCTTCGGCGGCATGTCGATGGCACGCGTCGGCCGCGATGCCATCGCGAGTTCGCTGCCATCGGCACTGATGTTCGAGCTGGCCAGGGGCCTGTAGCGCCAGCCCCTTCGCGGAACAAGCTCTCAGAACCCGAACACCTTGCGCAAGAGGGCGCTGCCGGTGGCCACCGGATCGCGCCGGATCCTGCGTTCTTCTTCGCCGATCATCAGATACAAGCCGTCGAGCGCCTTGCCGCTGACGTAGTGGTTCAAGTCGGCATCTTCTGGTTTCACGAGTCCGAACCTGCTGGCTCGATCGGCCACTGCGTTGTACTTGTCAGCGAGCGCAACCTTTTCGGTTGAGCGTTTGACGATCGGCAGGAACTTGTCGCCCAGCGGCTGGCGCGTCTTGGCAGCGAAGTAGTCGGTCACCGAGGTCTCGCTGCCGCGCACGATCTTGATCGCGTCGTCGACGGTGACCGCCTTGGCCGTCTGCACCAGCAGCGTCTTGGCCTCCGGCACGGCCTGTTCGGCTGCCCGATTCATGCCGTCACCAACTCGTCGACGCGCTTGCCCTGTCCGAACCTGCGCATCAGGTCGGCAGCGTCTTCCAGAGACTTGGGCAGCGGAATGCGCACCTTCGGATTGCCGAGAAACCCGTCGGTCTTGCCCAGCAGCGACACCGCTGCGAGGGCCCCGCGCTCGAGCGCCTGGCGAATCGCCGCCGCCGCGTCGGACTCGGTCAGTCCGATTGCTGCCTGCGTCGCCTGCAGGCAGGGCAGCCACAGCGACAGCCCGCGCTACATCGCTCGATCCATTGGCGACGTCTCACCGCTCCCCTCGGCTCGCTGTACCTCACACCGCTGCGGTGACTCCGGCGAGAGCCGCTTGCTGGTCGGCGTGGTAGCTCGAACGCACCAGCGCGCCGACGGCGGCGTGCGTGAAACCGAGCTGTTGAGCCTGCGATTCGAAGGTCCTGAAAGCATCAGGGTGCACATAACGCAGCACCGGCAGGTGATGCATCGACGGCGCCAGGTATTGGCCGATCGTCAACATGTCGACGCCATGGCGGCGCATGTCGCGCATCACCTCGACGATTTCGTCGTCGGTTTCACCGAGGCCGACCATCAGGCCGCTCTTGGTCGGCACGTCGGGAAACAATTGCTTGAAGCGCTGCAGCAGTTGCAGCGATGTGGCGTAGTCGGAGCCCGGTCGCGCCTGCTTGTACAGCCGCGGCACGGTCTCGAGGTTGTGGTTCATCACGTCGGGCGGTGCCTGCGCCAGGATTTCGAGCGCACGATCCATGCGGCCTCGAAAATCCGGTGTCAGGATTTCGATGCGCGTCTGCGGCGAGCGCTCGCGAACCTGCCGGATGCAGGCGACGAAATGCGCCGCACCGCCATCGCGCAGATCGTCGCGGTCGACGCTGGTGATGACCACGTATTTCAGCTTCAACGCCGCGATCGTGTCGGCGAGATTGACCGGCTCGTCCGCATCGAGCGGGTCGGGGCGGCCGTGGCCGACATCGCAAAACGGACAGCGGCGCGTGCACTTGTCGCCCATGATCATGAACGTCGCCGTGCCGTGCCCGAAACACTCGCCGATGTTCGGGCACGACGCCTCTTCGCACACGGTATGCAAGTGGTGCTCGCGCAGGATCTGCTTGATCTCGTAGAAGCGCGAACCGGCGGAACTCGCCTTCACGCGGATCCACGGCGGCTTCTTCAACGTCGGCGCCGCCACCACCTTGATGGGAATGCGGGCAGTCTTGGCCTGCGCCTTCTGTTTGGCCGCCGGCTCGTAGCCCGCGGGGCTTGCCGCAGTGTCGGTGTTGCTGGTGCATGCGCGATGTCTCAAGTAGACAGCAAGACCGAGAGTCGAGCGCCCAGGCGCTGTGCCACGTCGTCCCAGCTGGCGTGCACGCCCAGTGTAGCCAGGTCGACCGTGGTCAGCCCCGCAAATCCGCACGGGTTGATGCGCGCAAAGGGTTCTAGGTTCATCGCCACGTTGAGGGCCAGGCCGTGGTAGGCGCAATGGTTGCTGACCTTGATGCCCAGCGCCGCCACCTTGCCCAGGCCAGCGAAACGATCGTCCGCACTGGCCGTCATCGACAGCCGCCGGTGTCCGGAGGGTTCGTCCACCCGGATGAAGATGCCCGGCGCGCTCGGCACGCGATACCCGGTCAGCCCGTAACTCGACAACACATCGAGTGCCGCCTGCTCCAGGCGATAGACATACTCTTTCACGTAGATGCGCAGGCGCCGCAGATCGACCAGCGGATAGGCCACCACCTGACCCGGCCCATGGTAGGTGACCTGGCCGCCGCGCGCAGTGCGCACCACCGGAATGTCGCCGGCGTCCAGCACGTGGCTCTCGCGGCCCGCCACGCCCAGAGTGAACACAGGATCGTGCTCGACCAGCCACAACTCGTCGGCGGTCGCCGCGGTGCGTGAACTCGTGAACGACCGCATCGCGGTTTCCACGCTGGCCTGGTCACGACGGCCGAGGAGTTTGATCTGCATGAAGCGGACGCGCCGACAGCGATTTTCTCAGGCCGGTCTCATATCCGCTCGCAGCGGCTTGACCCGCGCCCACGCGCATGAGGCCAAGCCTACAGCACGATCTTGACCATTGGATGCGAAGTCAGCGCCTGGTACAGCGCGTCAAGCTGCTCGCGGCTGGTGGCCGTGACCGTCAACGTGATGCCGAGGTAGTTGCCCGCACTGCTCGGCCTGAATTCGACTCGCCCGGCGTCGAACTGCGGGTCGAAGCGGCGTGCCACCTCGATGATCGCCTCGGCGAAGCCCTCGACGCGTGCCCCCATCACCTTGATCGGAAACTCGCTCGGGTACTGGATCAACGAGGCAGAGGCGTCGGATGGCGCTGGCATGCGAGCGTGTGGACAGTCAGATCGACTGCGACCGTTTGGCGCGCTGATAGGCCTCGTAGAGCCGCGCGTAGATCGGGCCCGGCTTGCCGCGCAGCGCACCGTGGCCCACTGGGTGATCGTCGAGCTTGGTGACCGGCAGGATCTCCTTGCTGGCCGAGCTGATCATCAACTCGTCGGCGCTGCGCACGTCGTCCTCGGAGATCGGGCGCAGGTTGTAGCCGATGCCCTCCTCCTCGCACAGCTCGTGCAGCAGTTCGTAGCGTATGCCCTCGAGCAAATGCTCGCTGCGCGGCGGCCCCAGCACAGCGCCTTCGTGCACCACCCACACGTTGCTGCCCGAGCCTTCGGTGAGCCAGCCGTCGCGAAACATGATGGTCTCGACGGCACCGCGGTCGGCCGACATCTGGCGCGCCAACACGTTGCCGAGCAGCGAGATGCTCTTGATGTCGCCGCGCTCCCAGCGAAAGTCGCGTGCAGTGACGCAAGCCACGCCGTGATGGCGCTGGTCGGCGCTGGCCGGCTTCATCGGGTTGGTCATCATGAACACGGTGGGCGCGATGCCTTCGGGAATCACGTGGTCGCGCGGCGCCACGCCGCGCGTGACCTGAAAATAGACCGCCTGGTCGTCCACCGCCAGCGCGGCGATCAGCGAGCGCGCCTGGCGCAGCCATTCGTCGCGGCTGTGGGGGTTGGCGATGCGCAGCTTGTCGAGGCTGCGCGCCAGCCGCGCCATGTGCTCGTCGAAGCGAAACAGCCGCCGCCCATAGACCGGGATCACCTCGTAGACGCCGTCGCCGAAGATGAAACCGCGGTCAAGCACGGAGACCTTGGCCTGGTTCAACGGCAACAACTGACCGTTGAGCAGGCAAGGCGTGTCGGGCAGGGACGTCATGTTTGCCTCATCGGTTACAGCGACATCAAAGCGGAAAGTCAAAGCTTAGCGGATGCGCCGCCCGGCTACTTGATCCACAAGCGCAACGAGTCCCATGCGCGACCGAACAGCCCCGCTTCCGGAACGGCCTCCTGCACTATCAGCGGCACGCTGGTCACCGCGGCGCCCGCAGCGGTGGTGATCTTCAGGGTGCCCACGCGCTGGCCCTGTGCCAGCGGCGCCACCAGCGGGTCGGTGCGCTCGACCACCGTCTTCAGTTTGTCGCCCTCGCCGTGCGGCACGGCCACGAACAGGGCACCCGGCGCGCCCAACGACGCCTCGCGCTCCTTGCCCTTCCACACCAGCACGCGCAGCGCGGGCTTGCCGTCTTCGAACAGCCGCACGGCGTCCCACGCGGTGTAGCCCCAGTTGAGCAGCTTCTGGCTTTCGCTGGCGCGCGCCTCGCGCGACGCCGTGCCCAGCACGACCGACAACAGCCGCCGCTTGCCGTTGGGAAACTCGCGCTGCGCGCTGGCCACCAAGCAGTAGCCCGCCGCCTCGGTGAAGCCGGTCTTCATGCCATCGACGGTGGGGTCACGCCCGAGCAGCAGGTTGCGGTTGTCCTGCTTGATGTGATTGAACGTGTACTGCCGGATCGAGTAGTAGCTGGCGTAGAAGGCCGGGTGCTCGCGGATCACGTGGGCGGCCATGGCGGCGATGTCGCGCGCGCTGCTGTAGTGCCCGGCCTCGTCCAGGCCGGTGACGTTCTTGAACTGCGTGTTCTTCAGACCCCACGCCTGGGCCTGCCGATTCATCATCGCCACGAAGCCGTCGAGGCTACCCGCGACTCCTTCGGCCAGCGCCACCGCCGCGTCGTTGCCCGACACCGAGATCATCCCCTTGAGCAGCTCGTCGACCTTGGGCGTCATCTTCGGATCGATGAACATCAGCGAGCCGCCGCCTTTGCGCTCGGACCAGGCGCGCACCGACACCGGCAGCGTCTGCTCCAGCGACAACTTCTTGTCCTTGATGGCGTTGAACACCAGGTAAGCCGTCATCAGCTTGGTCAGCGACGCCGGGTCGACTTGCTTGTCGGCCTCGCGCTCGGCGAGCACCTGGTCGGCGTTGAGGTCGATCAGGAAGTAGTTGCGGGCAGCCACCTCGGGCGGCTGCAACGGCTGCGCTTGCGACCAAGCGCTGACCGCGGCGAGCAGCCAGGCGCTCCAGTGATTTTCGGTTCGACATCCAACTGCCTTTCAACTTTCTGCTCGTCGGCCCAACGCCGGGAGTCAGTGGCTCCAGGCCGCGCAGCACGAGATCGCGCAAACGCGTCAGCTGACCATGGAAATAGTGGCCCACACCGGGCAGCACCACGACCGGCAAGCCCTGCGGACGCGCCCAATCGAGGGTCGCGCTCAACGGCACCACATCGTCGGCCTCGCCGTGGATGATCAACGAATCGGCAGGCACCGCGGGCACCGGAAAGGTCGAGGTGGCCGGGCCGACGAGCACCACGCGCTGCGCCGGCGCGTTGGCCGCGGTCAACCGCGCGCTCAACTGCGCCGCGATGTAGCCGCCGAACGAGAAGCCGCCCAGCGCCAACGGCAGCGTCGCATCGCGAGAGGCCGCGACCACGGCCAGCGCGTCGTCGACCTCGCCGACGCCGTGGTCCCACCGCCCTTGCGATGCACCGACACCGCGAAAGTTGAAGCGCACCGCACGGTAGCCGAGCTGCACAAAGGCTCGTGCCAGGGTCTGGACCACCTTGTTGTCCATCGTGCCGCCGTGCTGCGGGTGCGGGTGGCACAGCACCGCGACGCCGCGCGCGGCGCCATCTGGCGTGTCGACCGCCGCCTCGATGCGGCCGGCTGGACCGGTGACGTCCATGGGCGTGCTCGTCGCGGCCATCAGCGTCCGACGGTGGGCGGCAGCAGCAGGCGCTCGACCACCTGACCGTTCTGCAAGTGCGACTCGACGATCTCGTCGATGTCGTGCTGATCGACGTAGGTGTACCAGACGGCCTCCGGATACACCACCGCCACCGGCCCGCCGGCACAGCGGTCCATGCAACCGGCCTTGTTGACGCGCACGCCACCGGGGCCCGCCAAACCCAGCGACTTGACGCGCGCCTTGCAGTGGTCGAGCGCGAGCTGTGGCTGGTGTTGGGCGCAGCAGGCCTCGCCATTGCTGCGCTCGTTGAGGCAAAAGAAAATGTGGTGCTGGTAGTAGCTCATGTGCGCGATCGAACCGCGCAAGAACTGCCGGCCCAGCACGCATTGTAGGGAGACGCCCCCGGAGCCGAAGGTTCAATCGCGCCCGGCACTCTGGCGCAACAGCCACAACGTCGCCGCATAGGGCCAGCACCAGCCGATCCACTGCGCCAAGCCGTGAAAGCGGATGAAGCGCCCCTGCTCCCATCCGTGCAGGCTGGCTGCGAAGTAAGGGTCCGCCGGCGCCTGCGCCACCAGACCGACGCCCGCGGTGACCACAACCAGCGCAATGCCCGCCGCGATGCGCCGGCCGCTTCCCAGCAGCAGCAGCGCCATCGCGAAGCCGAGCCCGAGTCCACCCAGGCTGCTGGCCGTGCACCAGGCCAACGCGTGTTGCGGGCCGAAGTTCAACGCCGTCGACAGCGTCGTGACCCCGAACCCGAGCCCCATGGCCCCGATCGCCAGCCAGGCACGGCGCAAGCCCGGCCGCGCCATGCTGTAAGTCATCAGGCACGGCCCCAGCAACCCGAGGGCCACGGCCAGCAACTCGGCCGCCGGCGACAGGCGAGCCGTGGTCGAGGGCCCCACCTCCAGCCAGCGCGCCAGGGGCGGGGCCGCGGCGGCGCCACTGAACGCGTCGCCCAGTGCGTCACGCACGCGCTCCCAGACCTGGCCCAGGCCCAGTGCGACGGGGGTGGGGAACAGCAGGCCGAGCGGCCACAGCACCAGCAGCATGAGGCCGCTGCGGCTGCGTTGAGCGAACCATAACTCACCGGTGCGGTGCAGCCAATCGAGCGCCTCGGTGCGAGCCAGCCACAGGCCAAGCAGCGCGCCGACGGTCGACCCTGACGTGTTGAGCAACCAATCCAGCAGCGACGGCACACGCAGCGGCAGCAGGTTCTGTCCCACCTCGAGCGCATACGACAGCACGGCGGCCAGCACGGTGGCGTCGCGCACGAGCCGCCGCACCGTGACCCCGCGGGTGCCCCGGCGCAAGCACCAGCAGCGTCCCCAGCGGCACATAGCCCAGCAGGTTGGAGACGATGTCGAAGCTGCTCTGGCCGCGCGGCCAAGGCAGGCGCAGCAGCGTCCACACGCTGGCACCGGCGGGCCAGCGCCAGCCGGTCAGCGGAAACCAGCTGGCGTAAACGATCAACGCCGCCCAAGCCACCAGCAGCAGCGTCACCATCGCGCTGCGCCCGGGGTTGGCTTGGGCGTTCACCGGCTCACAGCGGTTTGACCACCACCAGCACCACGATGGCTGCGAACAGCACGATGGCCACCTCGTTGAAGACGCGGTACCAGCGCTCGCTGCGCTGGTTGCGCATGCGCTCGAACCGCTTGAGCAGCGCTCCGCACGCGTGCTGATAGCCCACTGCCGCGACGACCAGCAAGAGCTTCAAGTCCAGCCACAAGTACTCGATGCCTCGCCAAGTTGGAAAGCCCAGCCAAAGCCAGACGCCGAGCAGCAGCGCCGCGGCCATCAGGATGTTGGAGAAGCGATACAAGCGCCGCGCCATCAACAGCAACCGCTCGCGTTCGGCATGGCTGTCGGCCGCCACGCCGGCCAGATTGACGAAGAACCGCGGCAGATAGAACAGGCCCGCAAACCAGCTCGCCACGAACACGATGTGAATGGCCTTGACCCACAAGTAAGCGGTGCCCATGGCGCGCGATTATCGTGGTGGCCTCTCGCAGCACCGTTGCCGCCGAGCTTCAAAAAAAACCCCGATCGCAAAGATCGGGGTTGCAAGCCTTATCGCTGTCATCACGGTAAGGCACCTGCTCAGGGAGGAAAAGCAGGGAACGACAGCCTTGCAGCTATCATTCGCCGGCGATCGTAGCAGAGGGATTACCCGGTGTGACTCCGCGTAACACCGGATGGAGCTGGGCCAATGGCACAGTTTGTCCCGCACTCTGAGAAAGGCCACGCTGTGCCAGCGCTCCCCCCTTTTCCGGCCAGCCGGCCGCGGCGTCTGCGCAAGGACGCGTTCACCCGGGCCCTGGTGCGCGAGCATCGCCTCGATGCATCGGATCTGATCTATCCGGTGTTCGTGCTCGACGGCGAGCAGCGCAGCCAGGACGTGGCCAGCATGCCGGGGGTGCAGCGCCACACGGTCGATCGGCTGTTCGCGCAGGCTGAACTCTGCCTGAATTTGGGTGTGCCGGTGATGGCGCTGTTCCCGGTGATCGATCCCGCACTGAAGACGCCCGATGGTCGCGAGGCCACCAACGCCGAGGGCCTGGTGCCGCGTGCGGTGCGCGCGTTGAAGTCGCGCTTTCCGGAGTTGGGGCTGCTCACCGACGTGGCGCTCGACCCGTTCACCAGCCATGGCCAGGACGGCCTGCTCGACGCCACCGGCTACATCTTGAACGACGAAACCGTGGAGGTGCTTGTTCGCCAAGCACTGGTGCAAGCCGAGGCCGGTGTCGACATCGTCGCGCCGAGCGACATGATGGATGGCCGCGTCGGCGCGATTCGCCGCGCGCTCGAGGCGCAGCATCGCATCCACACCCGCATCATGGCCTACAGCGCGAAATACGCGAGTGCCTTCTACGGGCCGTTTCGCGACGCGGTGGGTTCGGCGTCCAACCTCGGCAAGGCCGACAAGAAGGTCTATCAAATGGACCCCGGCAACAGCGACGAGGCGCTGCGTGAGGTGGCCCTGGACATCGCCGAGGGCGCCGACATGGTGATGGTCAAGCCCGGCATGCCGTACCTGGACATCGTGTCGCGCGTGAAGCGCGAATTCCGCATGCCGACCTTCGTCTATCAGGTCAGCGGCGAGTACTCGATGCTCAAGGCCGCCGCCGCCAACGGCTGGCTCGACCACGACGCGGCGATGATGGAAGCGCTGCTCGCTTTCAAGCGCGCGGGCGCCGATGGCGTGCTGACCTACTTCGCCCTCGACGCTGCGCGCCTGCTGCGACATGGCTGAAGCGGCGCTCGCGCTGCGAACCTTCCACCTGCAGAGCGACCAGCTCGTCGAGCTGCCGCAACTGCCCGACGAGCTGCCCGCCAAGGGTTTCGTCTGGATTGGCTTGGCTCGCACGGCGCTCGAATCGGCGCTGCCAGACCTGCAGGCGGCGCTGCAGCGATGGACCAGCAGCCAGCTGGTGGACCTGCACGTGTCCGACCTGTTGAACACGCAGCTGCCGTCCCACTTCGACTACACCTCGTGGTACGACATGCTGGTGTTTCGACGTCTGGTGGCGTCCGGCAAGGCCGACGGCGCGGATGCGGCCAGCCCCAAACGAACCGTCGAGGCGATCGACACCAGCCCGGTTGGCTTTGCCGTGTTCGACCGCGTGCTGGTGAGTGTGCACCCGGCCGACTGCATGGTGCGCGAGTTCTTCGCGCAGCGCCTGAACCAGCTCGGCCAAGGCACCGACATGCGCGGCGTCAGCCGGCTGCCCACCAGCGCAGCGGACCTGATGCTGCGCATGGTCAACTACATGGTCGACAGCTACCTGGAGCTGCGGCGTCTGTTGACGCGCCACCTCGGCCAGTTGCAGGAGCAGCTGCTGGACTCCGCACAGCCATTTCAACGATTGGCGGCGGCTGCTGGAGTCGCGCAACGCGCTGCATTCGCTGGAAGACACCTGCGAAGACCAGCGCAGCGCGATGCAGGAGTGGCTCGACGCGCTGGAAGAGTGGCCACAACCGGGCGACAGCGCGGCGGCGCGCGATCAGGAGCTGCTGCGTGTGCGCTCGCGCGACGTGCTCGAGCACATCGAGCGGGTGCTGTCGCATGTACGGCGGCTTGAGCAATCGGCCGAGGGCGCGGTGCAGCTGCACTTCTCTGCGTTGTCCAATCGCACCAACGCCATCATGCGCACCCTGACCGTGCTGACGGCCATTTTTCTGCCGCTGAACCTGATCACCGGCATCTTCGGCATGAACTTCGATGCGCTGCCGCTGATACACCGCGCCACCGGCGTGTGGATCGCGTTCGGCATCATGGCGCTGGTGGGCGTGAGTCTGGGCGTGTTCTTCTGGCGCAAGCGCTATCTCGGGACGCACCATCCGCCGTGACGCGATTGGCGGATCGAGCCCATGCGCAGTGGGCGGGTGCCTCAGTGCGCGTAGGGATCGGCAAAGCCCAACGCCGCCAGTACTTGCGTCTCGCGGGCCTGCATCGTCTTGGCGTCGCGCGCGCGCTCGTGGTCCATGCCTTGTGCGTGCAGCGCGCCGTGCACCAGCAAGTGCGCATAGTGGGCCGTCAGATCGATACCCTGTTCGCGCGCCTCGCGCTCGACCACCGGCGCGCACAGCACCAGATCGGCCATCACCACCGGGGCCTGCTGGTAGTCGAAGGTCAATACGTTGGTCGCGTAGTCGCGGCGGCGAAACTGTCGATTGAGGCGCCGCCCCTCGTCGGCACCGACGATGCGCACGGTCAGCTCGGCCGGTGCCGCGAGGCTCGCGCGCAGCCAGCGCTGCACTCGGTGGCGGGCCAACAGCGCGCGGTGGCTTGTGTCGGCGAATTGCAGCGACAGGCGCAGCGCCGGGGTCATCGGTGTCCCCGCGTGCTGGGAACCTCCCGGTGGCTCATGGCTGCTCGCGATCGGTCTGCGCGCGCGCCTTGTCGTAGGCGTCGACGATGCGCGCCACCAACGGGTGGCGCACCACATCGGCTGCGGTGAAGTGCGTGAAGCCGATGCCAGGCACGCCGCGCAGCACCTCGCGCGCATCGAGCAGGCCGCTGGCAGAGCCGCGCGGCAGGTCGATCTGGCTGACGTCGCCGGTGACCACGGCCTTGGCGCCAAAGCCAATTCGCGTGAGGAACATCTTCATCTGCTCGCGCGTGGTGTTCTGGGCCTCGTCGAGGATCACGAAGGCATGGTTGAGCGTGCGCCCGCGCATGAAGGCCAGCGGCGCAATCTCCAGGTGGCCGCGCTCGAACGCCTTGGTCACGCGCTCCAGGCCCATCAGGTCGTACAGCGCGTCGTACAGCGGGCGCAGGTAGGGGTCGACCTTCTGTGCCAGGTCGCCGGGCAAGAAGCCCAGGCGCTCGCCGGCCTCGACCGCCGGGCGCGTCAGCACGATGCGCTGCACCGTGCTGCGCTCCAGCGCGTCGACGGCGCAGGCCACGGCAAGAAAGGTCTTTCCGGTGCCGGCCGGCCCGATGCCGAAACTGAGGTCGTGCGACAGGATGTGGCGCAGGTATTGCACCTGGTTGGGCGTGCGGCCCGCGAGGTCCGCACGGCGCGTCTGCAAGACCGGCGAAGCCGTCTCATCGTCGGCCGCCAGGCGCGCCTGGTTCGGCGCGCCGACGGCCAACGCCACGGCCTGCGCATCAAGGGAGCGCCCGGCGCGCTCGTAGAGTTCGCGCAAGACGGCCAGCGCCCCTTCGGCGCGCACCTTGGCCCCTTCGATGCGAAAGGCCGCCTGGCGATGCGTGATGCGCACGTCCAACGCCGACTCGATGGTGCGCAGGTGCGCATCGGTGGGGCCGCACAGGTGTGCGAGGCGACGGTTGTCGATCGGTGCGAATTCGTGGCGAAGGATCATCGGCAGCGGCAGTGGCGGCGTGTCATTGTCACGCCAAGTTCGCATCGGCGCCGCCTGGAGGCGCACGGAGACCGCGAGGGCAGGCATCGGCTTGCTGCACAATTCCCGGCCGAGAGGGCATGAGAGCGCACCACCCATTGCAAGCGATGCCACGCCGCCGACTTGAGCCACGCCTCGCGCCGTGGTGGACCCTGGTGATGGCGCTGCTGATCGGTTGGGCCACCGCGGCCAGCGCCCAGACGCTGCTGTTCACACAGGCGCAGGTGGTGGCCGCCGACACCGAATACTTCCCCGAGCTGCCGCAGGTGCGCACACTGAGCCTGCCCGACGATTGGGCGGTGTCGCGGCCCGATCAGTCGGGCCCGGTGTGGTACCGCTTGACCTTCGACGCCGAAGCGCTGCGCGCCAGCGGCGAGCTGCTGGCGCTGTACATCGAGCGCGCCTGCAGCGCCGTGGCGATTCGCCTGAACGGCAAGCTGGTGCACCTGTCGGGGCGTCTCACCGAGCCGGTGTCGCGCAACTGCCAACGGCCGCAGCTGGTGGCATTGCCGGTGGCGTGGATGCAGCCGCGCAACAACCAGCTCGATTTGAAGCTGATGGGATTTCCGCTGCGCCAGGTGGCGTCGCGCCAACGCGCGGGCGGGCTGTCGGCCATCGAGCTGGGCCCCTACGCGGCGCTGGCCAACAAACACAGCTGGCGCACCGCGGTGTCGATCCGGATGCCCGAAGTCATCAGCGGCAGCCTGCTGCTGGTGGGCTGCCTGATCTTCGCGATGGGCTGGCTCAACCGCGCCCAGAGCTTTCTCGCCTACTACGGCGCCCTGCTGATCGGCTGGGCGCTCGTGCTGTCGCGGCAATGGGTGTCCGACATGCCGTGGCCCAACGCCAGCTCGGAGTTCCTGCTCGCCATCCTGGCGTCGTTCGTCACGCTGGCGGCGGTGCAGTTCCTGCTGCGCTATGGCGGCGAACGCCGGCGCTGGGCCGATGTGGGCTTGCCTGCGCAGTGTGCGGTGATGCCGCTGACGCTGATGGTGATGGGCGCGCAGCATCTGCACGCGATGGCCACCTTCTGGTACGTGGTGCTGGCCGTCGAGGTGGGCGCAGCGGCGCTGTTGTACCTGCGCAAGCTGTGGCTGTTCCGGCGCGCGCAATTCTGGCCGATGGCCACGCTCGGCGCCCTGATGGCGTTGGCCGCGCTGGTGGAATTCGGCGCCCAGCAGCTCGGCATCGACGCGCGCATCATCGGCGCGGCGCAGATCATCCCGCCGCTGCTGTTCACCGCACAGGGTCTGCGCATGGTGCAGCAGTACGGCCGCGCGCTGCAGGATGCGCAGCACGATCGCGCGGAACTCGAGCGCCGCGTGCACGAGGCCTCGGCGCAGATCGAGCGCAACTTCGCGCAACTGGCCGACCTGAAGGTCGAGCAGGTCACGCAGCAGGAGCGCAAGCGCATCGCCGCCGACCTGCACGACGACCTCGGCGCCAAGCTGCTGACCATCGTGCACACCAGCGACAACGAGCGCATCTCCACATTGGCGCGCGAAGCGCTGGAAGAAATGCGCCTGTCGGTGCGCGGCCTCACCGGCAAGCCGGTGCCGCTGCTCAACGCGCTGGGCGACTGGCGCGCCGAGTTCGTGTTGCGCCTGTCGCAGGCCGGGGTCGACGGCTCGTGGCACGCGCCGGCCGACGACGACGTGCCGCAGCTGCTGTCGGCACGCGCCTTCGTGCAGACCACACGCGTGCTGCGCGAGGCGGTGAGCAACATCATCAAGCACAGCGGCGCGTCGCGCTGCACCGTGCGTTGCACCATCGCCGAAGGCGACTTTCAAGTCGTGATCCAGGACAACGGCAAGGGCATTCCGATGGAGCTCGACGGGCGGCTGGACCGCGGGCACGGCATGGCCAGCATGAAACACCGTGCCAAGCAGCTGCAGGGCCAGTGCCTGGTGGAGTCCGGCCCGGGGTATGGGACCGTGATCCGCCTCACGATTCCGCTGGACAGGCACCTCGCGTCGGCCTGACCGGCTGTTACGATGCCGCGATTCACCACCGCGGAGGCACGATGAAGAACATCCTGCTGCTCGAAGACCTTCCCGAGATCCGTATCTGGTTGAAGGCGCTGGTGATGCAGGTCTTCCCCAACGCCCAGATCGTCGAATGCGCGCGCGTGCACGACGCGCAGGCGCAAGTGTCGGCGCAAAAATTCGACCTGGCGCTGATCGACCTCGGCCTGCCCGATGGCTCGGGCGTCGACGTGGTGTCAGCGCTGCGCGAATCGCAGCCCGAGGCGCTGTCGGTGATCGTGACCATCCACGACGACGACGACCACCTGTTCCCGGCGCTGCAGGCGGGCGCCTACGGCTATATCCTGAAAGAGCAGTCGCGCGAGCTGATCACCGAGCAGCTGCAGCGCATCAGCCAGGGCGAGCCGCCGCTGTCGCCATCGATCGCGCGCAAGGTGATTGCGTATTTCGCGGCGCAAGCCAAGCCGCAGGCCAACGCGCTGCCTCACGTGTCGCTCACCGAACGCGAGAGCGAGGTGCTGCTGCGGGTGGCCAAAGGCTTCACGCTGCCCGAGATCGGCGTGCAGCTGGGCCTGTCGCGCCACACGATCGCCGACTACGTGAAGCAGATCTACCGCAAGCTCAACGTCAGTTCGCGTGCCGAGGCAGCGCTCGAAGCGCAGCGGCTAGGGCTGTTCGGCCGCGCCCGCTGAAGATCGGGTGCGCTCGAGCCCGCGCGATGCGGGCTTGTGACGGCGGTGATAATCGCCGGCCATGATCGGTCGGCTGACGGGTACCCTCGCTGAAAAGACGCCACCGCAGGTGCTGATCGACGTGGCTGGCGTCGGCTACGAACTCGACGTGCCGATGAGCACGTTCTACACGCTGCCCGCACTGGGCGAGCGGCTGACCTTGCTGACGCACCTGGTGGTGCGCGAGGACGCGCACCTGTTGTACGGCTTTGCCAGCCCGCCCGAGCGCGCGACCTTTCGCCTGTTGATCCGCATCGCGGGCATCGGCCCGCGCACGGCGTTGGCCATCCTCTCGGGGTTGTCGTTCAGCGAGCTGGCGCAAGCGGTGTCGCGACAAGACGGCGCGCGGCTGGTCAAGGTGCCGGGCATCGGCAAGAAGACGGCAGAGCGGCTGCTGCTGGAGCTGAAGGACAAGCTCGCGCCCGATCTGTCTGGCACTGCGGCGGTGACCAGCGACAGCCAGGCCGACATCGTGCAGGCGCTGCTCGCGCTCGGTTACAACGAGCGCGAGGCAGCCGCTGCGTTGAAGGGCTTGCCGCCCGGAGTGGCCGTCGCCGAGGGCATCAAGCTGGCGCTGCGCGCGTTGTCGCGCTAGCGTCGCGCAGACGCACAATCCCCGGCATGGGCATTCAGACCGACGATCTCGCCGAACAACCGCTCACGCCGCGCACGGTCGGGGCAGCCCGGCAATCGCCGCAGGAAGAAGCGCTGGAGCGCGCGCTGCGGCCGCGCCAGTTGCGCGACTACGTGGGCCAGGCCAAGACGCGCGAACAGCTGGAGATCTTCATCGGCGCTGCCAAGCAACGCGGCGAGGCGCTCGACCACGTGTTGCTGTTCGGGCCGCCCGGCCTGGGCAAGACCACGCTCAGCCACATCATCGCCGCCGAGCTCGGCGTGAACCTGCGCCAGACCTCGGGGCCGGTGCTCGAAAAGCCGAAGGACCTGGCGGCGATCCTGACCAACCTCGAGCGCAACGACGTGCTGTTCATCGACGAGATCCATCGCCTGTCGCCGGTGGTCGAGGAGATCCTGTACCCGGCGCTGGAGGACTACCAGATCGACATCATGATCGGCGAGGGTCCGGCGGCGCGCTCGATCAAGCTCGACCTGCAGCCGTTCACGCTGGTGGGCGCCACCACGCGCGCCGGCATGCTGACCAACCCGCTGCGCGACCGTTTCGGCATCGTGGCGCGGCTGGAGTTCTATTCACACGACGAGCTGGCGCGCATCGTCAATCGATCGGCGCACCTGCTGTCAGTGCCGATCGACGAGGCCGGCGGGTCGGAGATCGCGCGGCGCGCGCGCGGCACACCCCGCATCGCCAACCGGCTGCTGCGCCGGGTGCGCGACTACGCGGAGGTGAAGGCGCAGGGCCGCATCACCCACGCCATCGCCGAGCAGGCGCTCGTCATGCTCGACGTCGACCCGCTTGGCCTCGACGTGATGGACCGCAAGCTGCTCGAAGCGGTGGTGCATCGTTTCGACGGCGGCCCGGTAGGCCTGGACAACGTGGCAGCCGCCATCGGCGAGGAGCGCGACACCATCGAAGACGTGATCGAGCCCTACTTGATTCAGCAAGGCTACTTGCAGCGCACGCCGCGCGGGCGCGTGGCCACGCTGGCTGCCTACCGGCACCTGGGCGCGGCGCCGCCCAAGACGGCCACCGACCTGTTCGAGCCTTAATCGGAAGCCGCGCCGGCGGGTATGCCGTTGCCACCTGCCGCACGGCCTTCACCGAGCCGGCCAACACACCAAAGGCCGGCGACGACGAGCGCCGTGCCGGCGAGCAGCGTCGGCATCGACCATTGATGCGCAAACCACAGCAGCACGCACACGCTGCCCAGCAAGGCGACGAACAGCAGCAGCGCCACGGCCTGCGCTGCCGGCGACATCGCCGGGTCGTAGCGCCGCACTGCCTCGATCCGGAAAGCGGGTTTCGGAAACCGCTCGGCCACGTCGGCGGGCCGCCAGCCGGGCGGCTTGAGCCAGACGCGCACCTTGTCCGCCCACGAGCGAGCGCGCCACATGTCTCGCGCCAGCGCGGCATAGACCTCGAGGTTGGCCCACAGCGGGTTGAAGCTGCGCAGCGGCGCGCGAGTGCCGTAGATGCAAGGCTCGTCGTCGCACTCTTCCTCGAAGGTACCGAACAGGCGGTCCCACACGATCAGGATGCCGCCGTAGTTACGGTCGAGGTAACGATCGTTCACTGCATGGTGCACGCGGTGGTTCGACGGCGAGCAGAACCAGCGGTCGAACCAGCCCAGCTTGTCCACCTGCCGGGTGTGCACCCAAAACTGGTACAACAAGTCGATCAGCGCGACGGTGCCGAACACCAACGGCGGCACGCCGATCACCGCCATCGGCAGATAGAACAGCCACCCCAGCAGCGCGCCGCTGGAGGTCTGGCGCAACGCGGTGGACAGGTTGTAGTCCTCGCTCTGGTGATGCACCACGTGCGCGGCCCAGAAGACGGCCACACGGTGGCCGGCCCGATGCAGCCAGTAGTAGCACAGGTCGTACATCAGCAGCGCACCGAGCCACACCGCAATCGAATCGGCCGGCAAGCGCCACAACGCGATCCGTTCATAGGCCAGCACGTACAGTCCGATGGCCAGCAAGCGCGTGAACAGCCCCACCAGCTGGCTCATCATGCCCAGGCCGATGCTGGCCATCGCGTCGTGCAGCCGGTAGGTGTTGCGACCGCGGGCCAGGCCGACCGCCAGCTCGATCGCGATCGCACCCAGAAAGACGGGCGTGGCCAGAACGATGATTTGGGCTGGTGTCATCGCTGCCGATGATAGAGCGCCGCGTGGCAGCCCCAAGACGCGCTCGCCGGGCAACGATGTCTCGTTGCGCCGGCGAGGCGGGGTCGGCTGAAACCCG
Source organism: uncultured beta proteobacterium (assembly GCA_963774185.1). Taxonomy (GTDB): domain Bacteria; phylum Pseudomonadota; class Gammaproteobacteria; order Burkholderiales; family Burkholderiaceae_C; genus JAEUPI01. The sequence goes on along the minus strand of CAVZEK010000031.1, from coordinate 75,115 downwards.
GTACCGTCAGTTGATCAGCTCACGCCAGGCGGACCGGCGCACCGACCTTGCCCCCGTGTCCGGCGGCGGCGGCACCTTGGTGCGAACACTGGCGTCGCTGCCGACGATCTCGATCTTCATGTTGCCATCGGCAGTCTTGATCGACGTCATGCCGACCACCAGGAAAGCCCCCAGATACGTCGACACCGTGGTGCCGCTGGCCGAGGTGCCGCTGGCCGCACTGATCTCGTACAACCACGAGGCACCACCCGACGGATTGCACTCGTTGGCGCCCGGGATCGCGCTGGCCACCGTGAGCACGTTGAACTGCAGGATGAAGTCGGTGACGACGCGCTCCTTCGATTTTGGCAGATCCATCTTCCAGCCGATCTTGGTCAACCAGTCGACCGTATTGCTGGTGCCCGTGCCGCTCACGCCGCTGACGGTGACTGTCTGCGTCACCACGTCGGCGCGGCTGCGCACGTCGCCCCAGCCGCTGGCGGTCAACGGATCCTTGATGGCGTAGATCGACTGCTGGGTCGTGTCGGAGACGTCGCTGGTGCCGAGGTAGCGCCCGGTGGCCACCACGACCACCGGCACCTTGGTGCCATTGCTGGCGGTGACCACCGTCAGCTGCGGCTTGGTGGTGATCGGCTGCGGCGTACCGCCGACCTGGAAGTTGGCGAGCTTGGTTGCCTCGGCACCGGACGGCGGGACCAGATCGTCGAAGTCGAAGCGCCACAGATTGCCCAGCATGTCGCCGCCATAGAAGCGCTTGGCGGTGTTGTCGGCGCCACTGTCGACCCAGGCGTTGATCTTGCCCAAGCCGCTGGGCGAGCTGGGCGATGACCCGACGCCGGTGGACAAGCTGGTCACCAGCGCGCCGGTGGTGGCGTTGATCAGGTAGATGCGGCCCTGGCCGTCACCGGTGGTGTTGTTGTAGCCCGAGCTCACGGCCACCACCCAGGTGCCGTCGGCGCGCTTGGTGATCACCGGGTTGCCATAGGTCAGGCCCATGTTGGCGTTGGTGAACTCCCACAGCGCGACGGGGTTGTCCGGATCGGTGATGTCCAGCGCGTAGTAGCCCTTGCCGCCAGAGTTCAGGCCGCCGACCAGGATCGTCTTCCAGGCCGAACCGGTGTAGATGTCACCCACCACCGGCGTGCCGTCGACGAAGAACGAGTGCTTGTTGCGATAGTCGGTGTCGGCCAGCTTGTACATGTTGGGCATCACGTACGAGGGCACGAACGCCCACAGCTCGCTGCCCGTGGAGGCGTCGAACGCGTGCAGCATGCCGTCGTTGGCCGCCGAGTAGAGCATCGCCTTGCGGGTTGCGGTGCCGGCGGCGTAGGCGGCATAGCCGGTGTCGAGATACTGCAGCGGCGACTTCTTCACGTACACCGGCGACGCATTGATGATGTCGCCGAGCTTGGCCGTGCGGGCGCGATACAGCGGGTTGGTCGAGTTGACCGCAGCGTCGTAGGTGCTGTCGCCGCGCAGGTAGTTGACCAGGTTGTCGCCGGTGTTGGCCGTGGTCACCTGGCCCGAGGTGAGCGTTCCGCACTGCAGGGGCGCGGGCGTCTTGCTGCACAGGTTGCTGAAGTTGCCACCATAGCCGTCGGCGGTCAGGTTCGTGAAGTTGAACGAACGCAACGCGTTGGTACCCGGCTGCATGTACTTGATGCTGCGGCTGCCCGCGCTCACTGCCTGGAGCTGCGTTTTCGCCGACCAGACGGCGGTCGTCGTGTCGATCACGCCGCTGGTCGCATCCAACGGGTAGGCCTTGATGTCGCCGGTCCACTCGAGGGTCGTGTAGGTCGCGATGAAGGCGTTGTTGCTTTCACCGACCACAGGCTCCAGCGAGTTGGTGGCCGCGCCGGCCGCCGAGCCGGTGGCCTTGGACGCGTCGGACAGTGCCCCCGTGAGGGCGTTGGACAGCGTGTTGGCGTTGGTCGTCGCGAAATACCGACCACGCCCGTTGACCGCTGCGTGCCACAGATCGTCGACGCGGGTGGCGCCTTCGGTGGGCGTCGGATCCGGCCAGTTGATGGTGCCGTTCGTCAGGTTGACGTAGGTGCCCGCGGTCTGGGTGAGGTAGTTCGGGTCGTAGGCCAGCGTGCCGCCGACGCCCAGACCGATCGTGTACGTGGTCATGTGCTGGTAGGTCACGATGTCCAGCGGCGGCAGCGGCAGCATCGTGGTGTTGTCGCACACGTCGCCGCCGAGCGAGCCGGTGCAGTTGCCGAGCGCCGGAGTGCGCAGGTCGGTCGTGTAGTAGTACTCGGCCACGTCGGCCAGCGTGCTGCTGGTGCCACCCGTGTACGACTGCACCGATGTCGACGTGCCGTTGGTCGGCCCGTTGGTCGAGATCACCGTCGGGGTACCCGGCGTGGTGCTTCCTGTGCTGCTGCTCGTCTGCGTGCCGCTCGAGCTGGTCGCGGTGTAGGTGCAGCTGCCGCCGCAGCCGGTGCTCGAGTAGTACGTGGTGTTGGTGCTACTCGACCCGAACACCGTGCTGAGCTGCGAGGTCGTCAGGCAGTAGTCGGTCGTGCCGCCGCTGTTGCCCCAGGCGCCGAAGGCGGGCGTACCGGTGGTGGTGGTCGAGCTGACATTGGCCGTGCTGTTGGCGGGCGCCGAGTTGGTGTTGCTGGTGACCACGCCATTGGTCGTGACCACGGTGTTCGTCACCACGCTGGTCGTGTCATCGATCGAATCGATCGACTTCGGGATGGTCTCGGTCTGGTTCTGTTGCTGCACCCGGATGCGGTACTGCGAGTTGGTGCACGAGCCGCCGCCCTTGCTCGACGGCACGGGGTAGGCGTAGCGCCGAAAATTCGCCGTGTCGTTGCGCGTGCTGATCGTCTCCTTGCGCGTGATCGTGGTGATCGGCGTCGTCGTCGTCACGACCGAGTTGGCGCCGTCCCACATCGGCTTGGCATCGCCCCCGTCCTGCTGGCCGACAGCGGTGTTGGTGGTCAGCTTCAGAGGGCCATAGCTGCTGGTCTCGGTGTTGTTGTTCCAGTAGCCGTCGGTCGACAGGATCGTGAAGTTGCGCTGGCACGAGTACTGCATCGGGTCCGACGCCTGGCCGGGCGCCTTGTTGGCGAAGTAACGCCCCACCTTGGACAGCGCCCCGCGCAGCGGCGTGTAGCTGTTGCCGGTCGCCGTGTACAGACTGTTGTAGAAGGCGGCTTTCTTGGCCGTGTCGAAGTCACCGATGTCGATGAACTTGTTGGTGCCCTGCGTCACACCGGTGTCGCTGATGGTCGTGAAGCCAACCCGGAAGCTGTTGTCCAGCGTCTGGAAGGCCTTGCCGGCTGCGGTGCGCATCATCAGGCGCCGCGTCTGGTAGTACGCGTACCAGTTGGCGTAGTTCTGCTGCACCGCCGCAGGCGACGCCGTGGTCACCGTTTGCAGCGCGAACTTGCTCGAACCCGGCGAGTTGCCGATGTTGCTCATGCACTCCTGATAGAACGTGGTCGAGGTGATCACGCTGCTGGCGTTGTAGGTCCAGCCCATCAGCGGCTGGCTGCCGGTGTAGGTGTAGTACGTGCTGTTGTTCAGGGAGCCCATCTGGCTCACGTACCAGCTGTTGTAGGTGCCGCTGCCTTGGATCGACGTGATGTTGACCGTGAGCACCTTGGTGCTCGAGTTCCATGCCGTCACCGAGGCGGTCATGTGAACCGTCCCGTCCTGCTGGTACGCCAGCGCGACGACGTCGCCAACGTTGAACGTCGTCGACCCGGAGTCCAGCGTGAAGGTCACGCCGGTGCCCGTGGCGACGGCGTGCGACGTGCTGCTCGTGCGCAACGTGCCGGTGCCCTGATAGGCGTAGCCCTCGCTCAGAGCATTGGTGAAGCTCGCGTTGGGATAGGGGGTGCCGTCGGCATAGACGGGCGGTGTGTAGGCGTAGTTCGGATCGAACGCCAGGCCGTTGCACTGGATCGACTTGAAGCCGTACTTGCCGGTGTCGCTCATGTCGTCGGGCATGTAGGCGCTTTCCATACTGCCCGAGTTGTCCAAGATGAACATGATGTTCGGCTTGGCCACGACGGTGGATGTGGTCGCCAGCGGCTGGTTGAAGATGTCGGTGACGGCGGCATGCACGTCGACAACGGTGAGCATCGACGCCATCAAGGCGGCGAGCATCCGTTTAGTGTGTCGGGCGACGTTCATGATTTCTCCTTGAGCGCAAGCGTTCTTTGGATCACAGGTTGACGATGGTTTCGGTGTAGGTCAGCGCGTTGCGGGGACCCTTGACGCGCACGACGATCCGATAAAAAGGCACCGGTGCGTTTTGTGCCTGCTGGATCTGCGTGAAGTTCTTTTCGCCCGCGCCCTGGTCAGTCAGGTGGCCCGCCTTGGGCGGCTGCGCGCAGCTGTTGGCCGGGTCGAGGTGGGAGATGCCCGCCGTGGCGCACAAGCGCGTGATCAACCAGTGCGCCTCGTAGCCCCGCAGATTGGGGTCGATGGTTTCGAACTTGATGGTGTCGTTCGGCCGCGTGGCGCTGTCGCACACGCCGCCTGCCGTTGCGTAGGCGCAGCTGCCGTCGATGTCCCAGTTGACGAGCTTGCGGGCGTTGTCGGTGCCGCCGAAGCCGGTCATGTCGTAGTCGTCCTTGGCGTTGGAGAAGTAGCCCATGCCCGGGTCGTCGTTGAACCGGTTGGCTTCGCCGCCCTTGCCCACCAGGTAGTTGATGGCCATCTGCGTGGTGCGGTCGGCGACGATCGTGGTGGCCTTCTTGGCACTCAGGTTGCCCAGCACGATGGCGCCGGTGTCCACCGAACGCACCAGCGCGGTGGCAGCCAGGGCCAGCGCCGTGAGCGTGATCAGCGCGAACAGCAGCGAGGCACCGGCCTGGCGTGCACCGGCCCGCTTGGCACCGGCTCGCATGAAGTGTGGGGATTTACGCATGCTCGCTCCACTCATGACCCGAGGTTCCACAGCATGTTGCGCAGCGGAATGGCGGTGTCGAACACCTTGTAGCGGTAGTGCTTCCACTCGACGAGCTGGCTCACCGGCAGTGGCACCTGGCAGGCCCCGGCGCCTGCGGCGCAAAGGGTGGCCGGTCCGCCCGGCACGGGCACATAGGAGACCGCCACGTTGGCGCCGACGTTCCATGTCGGCTCAGCGGTGGTGACCTCGTCCTTTTCTCGCTGGCCGCTGCGCGCGACCATGGCGATGCGCACCGACATCACCTTTTGCCAGTCGGCGTTGTGTCACCGGTGTCGTGGTGTCGTAGGTGTCGACCACGCCGTCGTTGTCGTTGTCGCGGCCGTACAGCGCCTTCAGCAGCACGATGCCGGAGTTGAGCTGTTCGCCGTTGCCGATGCCCTGGGGCGTCCAGGTCACGACCTGGAAGGTGTCGCTGTCGACGCCGAACACCATGCGGCGCACCTTGCCGAAGTTGACGAGCACATCGTTTTCCTTGAAGCCCCCCGGCGGCCACACCGACGACGCGGCCGCGTTCCAGGACGAGGCGCTGCCCGATGGGGCGCGCGGAATCTGCGCCGTGGTCATCGTGGTCGAGGGATCCGAGTTATCGGGCTTGACGGTGAAGAACACACAACCCGTGTTGTCTGCCGCCCAGCTCATCGGAATCGCCAGGATCGTGTCGTCCTCGGCGGCACCGACCGACGAATCGACCTGGAAGTTGTTTGCCTGAACGGAGGTCACGGGCTTCGTAATCCGCGTCACGGCCGCGAAACTCGTCTTGGTGCTGGTCAGCACCGCGATCTGGTCACTGGGCGCCGATGCCACGGCGCTGCGGGTGATCTCTATCGGCGCCAGGTTCATCGCAGGCGCCGGCGTCGTGCTGCCGGCAGTGCCGTACTGGCCCTTGATCGGGCAGCCGAGGCCCTCGACCACGCCGGTCACGCCGTAGCCGGCGCTCAGCACGTGGCGGCGCAGCGTGTGCAGCGCAACCGCCCCGTTGACCTGCGCGTCGCTGCCGAACGTGGCGGTGCGTTTCTGGCCCTCAGCGACTGCGAACACTTGCGCGATGAAGTAGGTCGTGACCAGGCCGAGCAACAGCGCGACCATCAGCTCGACCAGCGTCATGCCGCGTTGCGCTGTCGATCGCGCGCGGCGGCTGGAAGGTGCCAGGCGGAATGTGGTGTTCATGTGCTGGCCCGCTCAGATCGTCGAAGGAGAAATGTTGAACGTCGTGATGTACTTGTGGGCGGCGCCGTTGGGCAACGTCCAGCTCAGCTGCACGGTGACCTGCCCGAAATTCGCGTCCGACGAATCGGTGATCGTTTCGTCGAACGACAGCTGGTCCAGCGTGCCCCCCGGCAGCGTGGCCTGCACCTTGGTCAGCCAGCCGTTGCAGGTGAGGTTGCCCGCGCAAGCGCCGGCCTTGTACTGCACGATGTTGGCCAGGGTCGCCGGGGCCGGCTTGCCCTTGTTCACGTCCGACCACATCAGCGTGGCGACCTCGTCGACCAGATTGGCGGCCTCGGCGCGCACCTTGCTGTCGGTTTGCGCCTGCACCATCGACGCCTGCAGGCCGACGATGCCGAGAATGCCGATGGCAAACAGCAGTACCGCCACCAGCACTTCGATCAACGCGAAGCCAGCGGCGTGGGCGCGGCGCGCACCGATGCCGGTGGCGCGATGGGATTGATGCAGTGTCTTCATGGATTCGTCCCTTGGTGACGCGGACTTCACTTGCAATCGGGGTAGCCCGGCGGCGGCGTTGGGCACGCCCGCGGGTCGTCGGCGGCAACGGCCGGGTCGCACATGCGGATCTGCCCGCCCGCGGTGACGGCGATGTTCAGTCGGCGGGTCGTCGCATCGTTCGGGTTGCTGACCTTGATGCAGTAGACGGGCGATGCGTTCGAGATCTGGCCGTAGCCGTTGAACATGACCGTGGTGGCATTGCCCCCGAGGGCGTCCTTGGCCGACACGCTGAGCCCGAGGGCGGTGTCGCCCGGCGGCCTGACGGCAACGAAGGTGTCGCGGTCGGTGGCGCACTTGCCTTCCGGCGAGGCGAGCGCCACCACCCAGCCCGAGCTGATGGACGACAACGCACAGCCGTCGGTCATCGACATCGCGTCGGCATCGGAGACCAGGAAGAAACCGACCGGCTGGTTGCGCCGCACGGCTTCGTTGCGTGCCTGCTGCATTCCAACGGAGATCGATTCCGCGGCGGTGCGCAGCCGGGAATTGCGGATCCAGGCGCCGGCGCTCGGCATCACCGCTGCCAGCAGAAAGGCCGCGATCGCGATCGCGATGACGACCTCGATGATCGTGAAGCCGCGCTGTTTCATCATCGGCTCCATCAGTTGTCGCAAGCGCTGGCTTTGGTCATCCAGCAAGTGGCCGCCGCCGAGTTGCCGGCGAACTTGGTTGTGCCCTTGGTACCGACCTGATTCAGCGTGTACTCGTAGCCGGTGGTCAGGCCCCCGATGCCGGTAGCGGTCAGCGTGAAGGTCTGAGACGGCGCGGCACCGGCGGCGCAGCTGACGGTGAAGTACTTGCTGGAGACCGGAAACGCCGCGTAGCCCGGGAGCGTGGCGCACGTCGTCGTGTTGCTTGCGGTACCGTAGAACTTGTTGTCCTGGTAGTACTGCTCCATCTTCACTCGCATGTCGGCCAGCGAGGTGAACGCATCCGCGAGCTGTCCGCGGCGCGCGTAGGCCTGGTACGACGGCATGCCGATCGATGCCAGGATTGCCACCAGCGCCATCGCGACCACCAGTTCGATCAAGGTGAAGCCTGCGACGCGGCGGCGCGAAAGGGTGCTTGGATTCGATGTCATGCGCTGATCTCGCCTGTTAGATGACGTGGCAAGCCCACGTGGCGGATTCAGCTTGAGCCATGCACCGGCGAACGAACGGTCACAACCACGGTTCGGGGGTCCGAAAAGCGGAAGGAGTTGGCACTTCGCGGCACGCGTTGGCGGGCCGACGAATGTGCTTACAGATGGGCTGCGCCGCCCGTCTGAAACGCGCGACCGCTCATCGCGCCGTCAATACGTCACGCTTCGCGTGCGTCGGACGGCCGGCGTGTCGAGGTGGTGGATGTCGCCCCAGCCGACCAGCATCAGGCCTTGGTCGCCGTGCAGCAGCCGATTGATCGACGCGTTGTCCAACGTCCAGGTGCGTGGTGCGTCGAGCGCCATGCGGGTGGCCGCCCGGTACAGGCAGTCGAGCACGCCGCCGTGCGTCACCCACACGATCACGCGGCCAGCGTGTTCGTCTGCCAATCGCTGTGCCACACCGACGCAACGCTCGTAGAAGGCGGCCAGGCTTTCGCCGCGCGATGGCGCGAACGCTGGGTCGCGGGCACGCCAGCGCGCTGTCTCGTCAGGCCAGTGGCGCGCGATGTCGGCGTAGGTGAAGCCCTCGAAGTCACCGAAGCAGCGTTCGCGCAGGCCGCGCTCGGGCAGCACGCGCAGGCCCCGCGCAGCAGCCAGCGGCGCCGCGGTCTGCATCGCGCGCGACAAGTCGCTCGCCACGATGGCGTCAATCGGCTCGTGGGCCAGCGCTTGCGCCAACTGCTGCGCCTGCCAGCGGCCTAGCGCGTCGAGCGCGGTGTCGAGCTGGCCCTGCATGCGCATCTCCGCGTTCCACGCGGTCTGCCCGTGGCGGATCGCGATGATGCGGGTGGCTTCGTTCAACGCCGGTTCAGCGCGCGTTCAACCACCACGCACCAGCCGTCGGTTCAGCGTGTAGGTGCCCGACAGCGTGGCCTCGCCGAGCACTTTGCCGGCCAACGCTTCGCGCACCTGCGCCCCGGTGAACGCGCTTTCCACCGGCAGCCGGTCGACCGACACTGCGTACAGCGTGAACACATAGTGGTGCACCAGCGAATCGTTGAACGGCGGGAACGGGCCGTCGTATCCGAAGTACTGCCCCGCCATCTGCGCATCGCCGGCAAACCAGCCGGTGTAGTCGTTCAGGCCATGACGCGCACCGTGTCCGGCCGCCGGCCCTGGCTTGCCGCGCGCGGTGAAGCCGCGGCTGAATTGGCCCTCGCCGATGGCGCCGAGGCCGGGCGCGATGTCGACCATCACCCAGTGGAAAAAGTCGACGCGCGGCAAGTCGGCTGGCACCTCGCGATCGCTCTTGTTGACGTCGTCGCCGCGGCTGGGCACATCGAAGTCGTGGCAGATCAACACCAGCGAGCGGGTGCCCGCGGGCAACTCGCTCCAGGCCAGATGCGGATTGAGGTTGTCCGAGAAAGCCACGCCACCGGCACCTTCGATCTTGCCGGCTGCATAGCGCGCGGGGATCGCGTCGCCATTGGTCCAGCTGTCGCTCCACAACTTCATCGCAGCACTCGCTTTGTCAAACGCCCCAGACGATTGGCTCGCCGGCAGCGTGAGAGCGTTTCATCATTTCGATCATCGGCCACAAGCGCTGCTTGAGGCCGACGCCGCGCTCGCCATCGGCGCCGTCGGCCGGCGCCTGCGCTTGCGCCGCCGCCTGCTGCAGGGCAGCGATGGCCGCGGGCAGGTCCGCGGCTTCGATGATGCCCTTGGCCGCCGGCTCGCGGCCGAGCAGACCCATCAGCTGGTCGCCATGCGGCTGCAGCATGATCACGTCGCCCGCCGCCTTGCTCTTGAACTTGTAGATCATCGCTGCAGCGCGTCCAAGCGTCACTTGTACATGTAGCTGCGCTGGAACGGGAACATCGACTGCGCGCCGCGCATCGGCCCGTCATCCATGTTGCCGTTCGGCCGCCCGGCCAGCATCTGGTGTAGCGAGATCCAGCCACGCTCAAAGCTCATCGCCGAGCCGGCCAGATACAGCCGATAGGCGCGCACCACCTTCTCGCCGGCCACCTCGGCCGCGTGCACCAGCCGCGACTCCAGTGCGTCGGACCACGCCCATAGCGTGCGCGCGTAATGCGGCCGCAGGTTCTCGACGTCCAGCGCCTCGAGGCCGCAATCAGCCATCTCGCGCAGCACGTGCGACAGATGCAGCAGCTCGCCCCCGGGGAAGATGTAGCGCTCGATGAAGTCGCCAATGCCCGCGCCCAATTGCGAGTTGCGGATGCCGCCGGCGGTGATGCCGTGGTTCATCAGCAGGCCTCCGGGTTTGAGCAGGCGGCGGATCTTGGCGAAGTAGGTGGGCAGCATCGCGCGGCCCACGTGCTCGAACATGCCGATCGAGGCGATCTTGTCCCACGGTTGGTCTTCAGGCAGCGCGCGGTAGTCGAGCAGTTTCATTTCCACACGGCCCTGCAGCCCGCGCTCGTTGATCAACTGGCTCACGTGCGCGTGCTGGTTCTTCGACAGCGTGATGCCGGTGGCCTTGACACCATAGTGCTCGGCGGCCCACAGCAGCAGACCGCCCCAGCCGGCGCCGATGTCGAGGAAGCGCTCGCCCTCGCGCAGCATCAGCTTGCGGCACACATGGTCGAGCTTGGCCTCCTGCGCCTGCGCCAGCGGCATGCCGGCGTCGCGGTAGTACGCGCACGAGTAGACGCGCCGGGCGTCGAGCCACAGAGCATAAAAATCGTCGGACACGTCGTAGTGAAACTGCACCTGGCGCGCGTCGACCTCCGCGCTGTGGTGACCCACTGACTTGGCGTTGCGCAGCAACTGGCGCCACCACGACGAACTCGCGCCGCCCGCCGTCGGGTCGGTGGGGATCATCTGCGCCGCCGCCGACATGACGTCGCGCATGTTGCCGTCGATCTGCAGGCGCCCCTCGACGTAGTCACCCGCCAGCAGGCCCACCTGGCCGGCGGCGAGGTGCGCCAGCGCCGCCAGTTCGCGCACGGTCAGCGTCACTTCGGCGTCAGCGGCGCCCAACCGGCGCCCGCCGGGGAGCACGACGGCAGTGCTGGTTTGCAGGTTGGCAAACTTGCGTTCGATCAGGTTGTCGATGGGGTTCATGGCCACGCACGAAAACGACGGTCGAGGCATGACTGTACGGTGAAATCGGGCCCTCGCCATCCGGGGTCGACAGTACGCCAGCGCGGCATGGGGCCGGCCCTGGCAAGCCGCTGCCCGTCAGCGCGACACGATGCGCAGGTGCCGACCGTCAAGCGCCTGGCTGCGCAGGCGCTGCTCGAAGCTGAACGCATCGAGCGCGGGGGCGAACAGAAAGCCCTGCAGCTCGTCGCAACCCTCTTGCGCAAGAAAATTGCGCTGCGGCTCGGTCTCCACGCCCTCGGCATTGACCTTCAGGTTCAGCGCCCGCGCCATCTGGATCACGGCGCGCACGATCGCGGCGTCGCTGTCGTCGCCGGGCAGGCTGCGGATGAAGCTCTTGTCGATCTTGAGCTTGCCGATCGGAAACCGCTTCAAATAAGCCAGGCTCGAGTAGCCGGTGCCGAAGTCGTCGATCGCCAGCTTCACGCCGAGCTGCGACAGCGCGTACAGGCGCAGCAGCGCCTCGCCGGCGTCGCGCACCAGGATCGATTCGGTCAGCTCCAGCTCCAGCAGCGCACCGGGCAGGTCGGCAGCGACCAGCGCCGCAGCCACGCGGTCGACGAAGTCTGCCTGCTGAAACTGCAGCGCCGACACGTTGACCGCGACCCTCAGCGGCATGCCCGCGCTGCGCCAGCTCGCCGCCTGCCGCACCGCCTGGCTGAGCACCCAATCGCCCAACGCAATGATGAAACCCGATTCCTCCGCCACGGCGATGAACTGCGTAGGCGCCACCTCGCCCAGCTCGGGATCGCGCCAGCGCAACAGCGCTTCGGCGCCGACGATGGTGTGGCCGTCGATGCCGAGCTGCGGCTGGTAGGTGATGCGAAAGCGCTGCGCGGTCAGTGCCTGGCGCATCGCGTGGTCCAGACGCATGCGGGTGCGCAGGTCGGCGTCGTGGCTGGGCTGGTGAAACCGAAACGCAGCGCGGCCGCCTTGTTTGGCGCGCTGCATCGCGGTTTCTGCGTGGCGGATCAGCTCGCCGCTCTGGCCGCCGTCGCTCGGGAACAGCGTGATGCCGATGCTGCAGGTCAGCGTGAACTGGCTGCCGTCGATCGCGTAGCCGCGGCCGGTGACGTCGAGCACGCGAGCGGCCGCCGCTTCGGCGCCGCGCTGGTCAGAGCCGTACACCAGCAACGCAAACTGGTCGCCGCCGAGGCGGGCCAACAAATCGCCCTGCCGCAGGCAGGTCTTGATGCGTTCACCCACCTCGATCAGCACGCGGTCGCCGACGTCGCTGCCCAGGCTGTCGTTGATCTGCTTGAAGCGATCCAGGTCGAGCAGCAGCAGCGCGAAACCGGCGCCGTCGCGCCGCGCGTGTGCCAGCGCCAGCTCCAGCGCGTCACCCAGGTGCCGGCGGTTGGGCAGCCCGGTCAGCGCATCGGTGGTGATCAGCGCCTCGATGCGCCGGTCGGCCCTGATCAGCTCGGTGCGGTCGCGAAACGCCCACACGCGCCCGATCGGGCGCCCGCGGCACATCTGGGGCTGCGTCACCATCTCCAGCGTCGAGCCCGACAGCAGCTGCAGCGTCTGGGTGTGGCCCATCAGTGCCGATTCCTGCAACGCTGCCAGCTGGCGCTGGTAGACGCGACCATCGCTGACGCTGCGGCGCATCCAATCGAACACCGCGTCGTCGCGGGAACCGGTCAACAGATCCTTCGGCAGACCCCAGATCGCCGCGAAGCGTTGGTTGAATGCGCGGATGCGGCCCGCCAGGTCGGTGACCAGGATGCCGTCGGCAGTGGATTCGAGCGTTGCCTGCAGCTCGGCCAGCAGGGTTTCGCGGTCGAGCTGTTCGCGCAGCTGTTCGCTGCGGTCGCGCACCACCACCAGGTAGTGCGTGGCCTTGGCGGCACGCCAGCTCAGTGGCGAGATGCGCCGCATCACGTGCAGCAGGCGCTCATCGGCGGTCATCGCCATCGCTTGTGACTGCAACTGCCCGGTGTGGCCGGCCTGCACGTCGTTCCAGAAAGCCACGTCCTCGGGGGTGCCGATCAGCGCCGTGGCGCCAGTGGCCGGCAAGTCGGCCTCGTTCAGCGCCAGCAACTCCAGCGCGGCGCGATTGATGCCCGCCAGCGTGAGGTTGCGGGCATCGACGATCCATGCCGCGTCGCCCAGCGCATGCAGCATCGCCAGCCAGGCCGGCAATCCGCCGCGGGCCCCGGACGCGCGGCCGCGCACCGCGCGCGCGCCACGCTCGACGCTCAAGCGGCGATCTCCTGTCCGAAGTCCGACCGCGGCGGCAGCGCCGGCTCGAAGAAATAGATCACGCGCTGCTGCGGCGCCAGGTAGTGCAACGCGTCGTCGGGCAGCTGCTGTGCGCGCAGGCTGCGGCGAATGCCCAGGTCTGAGTACTGCTCCAGGTTCAGGTGCAGCGCCTCGTCGGCCGGCATCTGCGGGTCGAACACCAGCACCCGCGGCTTCAACGGGCGCGTGGAATTGACGTTGGTGACCAGCGCAAAACGCTCGTCGGTGAGCTGCACCACCGAGCCCGGCGGGTACACGCCCATCATGCGGATGAACGCATTGAGCATCGAGGCATCGAACTTCGATCGCGTCTGGGCAAAGATCAGCGACAGCGCCTCGTGCGGCGTCAACGCGTGCGCCGGCAGCGCCGGGTCGCACAGGTTGTCGTAGCGGTTGACCAGCGCCACGATGCGCGCGGCCGCGTGCATGCGATCGACGTTGAGCTTGTTCGGAAAGCCCGAGCCGTCGGCCATCTCGTGGTGCTGGCCGATCACCAGCAGCGCGCCGGGATTCAGCCCCATGCGCTTGCCCATCGCCACCCCGCGCATCACGTGCTCGCGGTACAGCGTCTGGTCGGCCGGCGACGCCTGTGCATCGGGCTGGCGCACACGCTCGGGCAACTCCAGCTTGCCGATGTCGTGCAGCAGAGCACCCATGCCGACATCGAGCATCTCGTCCTGGCAGAAACCGAACACGCGGCCCATCAGCAGCGAGATCACGGCCACGTTCAACGCGTGCGCGGTGGCGCGATCGCCCCTGGCGTCGGCCAGCACGCGAATGCACAACTCGCCGTCGATCAACATCTTGTCGAGCAGCGCGCGGGTCAGGCCCTCAGCGGCATGGCGTGCTGCCTCGGGTTGGCTGAACGCGCCGTCGGTGGCTGCCTTCAACGACTTGGCGGCCTCGCCGTACTGCCGTGTGCACTGGCGGCTGGCCTCCCGCTGCGCTGCAAGCTGAAGGCGCCGTTCTTGTGCGCGCGCCGCGGCGCCGGCCTCGATGCTGTGCATCGCAGAAGCCGTCGAAGGCGTTGCCGTCTTCTCGATCGCCTTGCCGGCAGCGGCGGTTTCGGGTGCGGGGTCGTTGGCTGCCGCTTGCGCGGCGAGCTCCGAGCCGGGCATCTCGTGCACAGCCTGCGCCGGGGCCTCGTCGTTGGCCGCCGTGCCAGGCGTTGCGTCATCGCTGTCGAGCGAGCTCTTCTCGGGGCTCCACCGCACCTGCTTCAGGCCAAGGCCGCGAATGGTCTCGATCTGGTCGGGCGAGGTCAGCTTGAAGCTCGACAACGCGAACGGATGAGCCCACCAGCGCAGATCGAGGTGCACGAACATTCCAACACGCAACTCATCGACGGCGATCTTGGCCGACATTTCATCCGTCCCTTCGTCGGGCGCTCCGCCGTGCGGGGCCCTGCGGGTACATCGGCAGCCGGTGCGCCGAACTTGAACGGTGGCTTGTGCAAGAAGACGCGGCCCGGCCCGACTGCAAGCAAGCGTCACAAAGCCCGCCTGGGTGACGCCACCGCGACGCCGACGGCGCCAAACGCTCAGCGATCGATGCGGGTCGACAGCACGATCGCCGACGTGGTGCGCTCCACGCCGTCGAGTGCACCGATGCGATCGATCAGATGGTCGAGCTCGCCGATCGACGACGCCGCCACGATGGCGATGAGGTCGAACGGGCCGCTCACCGAGTGCAGCGTGCGCAGCTCGGGAATGCGCCGCAGCGCCGTTTCGATGGCCAGCGACTTGCGCGGCTCCAGCGTGATCAGAATGTGCGCGCGCACCTGCCCCGCCTCGGCATCCGGGCTCACGGTCACCGTGTAGCCGGCGATTACCCGCTCGCGCTCGAGTCGCGCCAGCCGGCTTTGCACCGTGGTGCGCGACAACTTGAGCTTGCGCGCCAGCTCGGAGGTCGGCGCGCGGGCGTTCTCGCGCAGCAGCGCGAGCAGCGCGCGGTCGGTGGCATCAAGGCGCACTGTGCTCATCGCTGGCGATTATCGTCAATCTGACGAGCCATTGACGACGGATCGTCAGGTTGAATTGTTCAGTTTGCACCATCCTGCTCGACAATCTGGCAATCGCACGCTGGGCAAGGAGACCATGCCATGAAGCGCATCCTGATCGTCGGTGCCGGCAAGATCGGCCAGGTTGCGGCCGACCTGCTGGCCCACTGCGGTGACTACCAAGTGACGTTGGCCGACCGTCGGTTGCAGCGTTGCGCGCCGTCGCCGCGGCGCCTCGAATGGACACCCAAGTGCTCGATGTCGCGGACGCAACAGCGCTCGAGCGGGCCCTGCGTGGGCGCTTCGCGGTGCTGAGCGCGGCGCCCTACCACCTGACCACCCGCATCGCCGAGGTCGCGCGCGCCGCCAAAACCCACTACCTGGACCTCACCGAAGACGTGGCCAGCACGCGGCGCATTCGCGAACTGGCCGACGGTGCCGACACCGCGCTCATCCCGCAATGCGGCCTGGCGCCCGGTTTCATCGCGATCGTGGCCGCCGACCTGGCGCGGCGCTTCGACAAGCTCGACAGCGTGCGCATGCGCGTCGGTGCCTTGCCGGCGTACCCGAGCAATGCGCTGAATTACAACCTCACGTGGAGCACCGAAGGCGTCATCAACGAATACATCGAACCGTGCGAAGCGATCGTCGAGGGCCGTCGCGTCGAGGTGCCGGCGCTCGAGGAGCGCGAGGAGTTCGCGCTCGACGGCGTGCTTTACGAAGCCTTCAACACCTCCGGCGGCCTGGGCACGCTGGCCGAGACGCTCGAGGGGCGCGTGCGCACGCTCAACTACCGCACCATCCGCTACCCCGGCCACGCGGCAATCATGAAGGCGTTGCTGCACGACCTGCGGCTGCGCGAGCGCCGCGACTTGTTGAAAGACATCCTCGAGAACGCGCTGCCCGCCACGATGCAGGACGTGGTGGTGATCTTCGTCACCGTCAGCGGTTGGCGTGAAGGCCGCCTGATGCAGGAGACGTATGCGCGCAAGATCTACGCACAAGTGCTGGCTGGCAAGATGCGCAGCGGCATCCAGGTGACCACAGCGGCCAGTGCCTGCGCAATGCTCGACTTGCTGGCCCAGGGTCGCTTGCCGCAACGCGGTTTCGTGCGCCAGGAAGACGTGTCGCTCGACGACTTCCTCGGCAACCGCTTCGGCAGCGTCTACGCGCAAGTGGAGCAAGCCCGCGCGGCTTAGACCACGGCCGGCCCCGCGGGGGCCGGGTGCGGCACCGTCAAGCGCGCGCCGCGTAGGCCTGCCCGCGCCACTGCGTGGGCGTGCGACCCGACAGGCGCTGGAAAAAGCGTGTGAAGTAGCCGGCGTCGCCGAAGCCCAGCCCGAGCGCGATCTGCTTGATGCTGAGCGTGGTGTAGGCCAGATCGCGCTGCGCTTCGAGCAGCACGCGCGCATGCAGCAGGGCCAACGCCGGCCGGCCGGTGAGTTGGCGGCACACCCGGTTGAGCTGTGTCGGCGTGATGCCCAATTGCAGCGCCAGCGCCGACAACGGCGGCTGCGTGCGGTACGACGCATCGACCAACTCGCGGTAACGCTCCAGGTGCATTGCCGCGCGTGAGCCGCGCTGCGCACGCTGCGCATCCGGGCGCGGTGCGGCACGCTCCAGCGCCACCAGCAGCGCGCACAACGCGGCGTCGATTGCCAGCGCGCGCCAGGGTTGGGTGCCCACGAACTCGGCCCTCAGCTGCCCCACGGCGCGCTCGATCGACGCGGCAATGTCGCCCTGCAGCGGTATCACCCGCGGCTGCAACAGGCGCGATGGCAGCGCAGGCGCCGCCGCCAACACCTGCGCCACGTGCGCTTGCAGCACCGTGAACACGCTGCCGTCGATGCCGGGTTTGAAGCGAAAGCCGTGCGGCACCAACGCCGGCACGCTCAGCACACAGGGCCCGCGCAGCGGCCAATCCTGGCCGTCGACGGTGGCTTGGCCGGTGCCACGGCGGATGTACAGAATTTGAAAGAGCGACGCGTGTCGGTGGGCCTTGATCTCCCACTGGTGGCGCCGGCTGCGTTCGGCGATCGACTCGCAGTGCAACCAGTCGGTCGCCGGTCGATCGTCGGCCTCGCCGTACAAAGTGTAGGTGGGCAGGCGGGAGGCGTCGACGTCTGTCATGATGCGGCGCGGCAACTGCAAGGGCGCAGGAATGTTCGAATTGTGAAAGACCTGGTCTCTTCCGTCCATTGAGGAGCAATCCGCACCCGCTTACGCTGGCGCCATATCGATGGCCCCACGTGCGACGGGCCGCAGGAGACATCCACCATGCGCACCCAGGTTGTGATCGTGGGCGCGGGCCCATCCGGCTTACTGCTGGGCGGCTTGCTCAGCAAGGCAGGAATCGACAACGCCATCGTCGAGCAGCGCAGTGCCGACTATGTGCTCGGGCGCATCCGTGCCGGCGTGCTGGAGCAAGTCACAGTCGACCTGCTCGACGAACTGGGCGTAGGCGCACGCATGCACGCCGAAGGGCTACCGCACGACGGCTTCGAGCTGTGCTTCGTGGGCCAGCGCCACCGCATCGACCTGCGCGGCCTCACCGGCAAGCGCGTGATGGTCTACGGCCAGACCGAAGTCACGCGCGATTTGATGGATGCGCGCAAGGCCTCGGGGCGAACCACGGTGTACGAGGCCGACGACGTCAGCGTGCACGGCTTCGACGGCGAGCGGCCCGGCGTGCGTTACCTGCGCGACGGCCAGACGCACACGATTGAATGCGACTTCATCGCCGGCTGCGACGGCTTTCACGGCGTGTGCCGCGCCAGCGTGCCGAAGGACCGCATCACGCTGCACGAGAAGGTGTATCCGTTCGGCTGGCTCGGCCTGCTGGCCGACGTGCCGCCGGTGTCGCACGAGCTGATCTATTTGAACCATGAGCGCGGATTCGGCCTGTGCAGCATGCGCAGCCGCACGCGCAGCCGCTACTACGTGCAGTGTTCGCTCGACGACAAGGTCGAGCGCTGGTCCGACGACTCGTTCTGGAACGAGCTGCGTGCGCGCCTGCCGGCCGACGCCGCGGCAAACCTGGTCACCGGGCCGTCGCTGGAAAAGAGCATCGCCCCGCTGCGCAGCTTCGTCGCCGAGCCGATGCGTTTCGGCCGCCTGTTCCTGGCGGGGGACGCCGCGCACATCGTGCCGCCCACCGGCGCCAAGGGCCTGAACCTGGCTGCCACCGACGTGGGCTATCTGGCCCAAGGGTTGATCGGCCACTACAAGGGCAAGGGGTCGGAGCTCGATCGCTACTCCGAGCGCTGCCTGCGGCGCATCTGGCGCGCCGAGCGCTTCTCGTGGTGGATGACCTCGCTGATGCACAACTTCCCCACCAGCGGTTCGTTCGACCGCAAGGTGCAGCTGGCTGAGCTCGACTACCTAGTGCACTCCGAAGCCGCGTCGAAGGCACTGGCCGAGAACTACGTCGGCTTGCCGATGTAGCGCTCAGCACCGCGCAAGTCCCCATGCGGTAGGCGCCGCGCCGCTGGCATGATGCAGCGAGCCCGACCGACGTCAGACCGTCCATGCACACCCGCGCCGATGCCCTCGCTGCTGCCGCGCGCGAGTTCGACAGCGGCGCCTTCGAGCGCACCTTGGCGCGCCGCGTGGCGCATCGCACCGAAAGCCAGAATCCCGAGCGTGCCGCAGCATTGCGCGCTTATCTGAGTGACGAGATCGCGCCATCGCTGGCGGCCATCGGCGTGCAAGCCGACGTGCACGACAACCCGCTGGCCGGTGCGCAACCGCTGCTGATCGGGCGTCGTGTCGAAGACCCCGCTTTGCCCACCGTGCTGGTGTATGGCCACGGCGACGTGGTGCGCGGACTCGAGGGGCGATGGCGCGACGGCCTCGACCCGTGGACACTCGCAGCCCGCGACGGCCGCTGGTACGGCCGCGGCAGCGCCGACAACAAGGGCCAGCACAGCATCAACCTCGCGGCACTCGCCGCCGTGCTGGCGGCGCGCGGCGGTCGCCTTGGATTCAACGTCGTCTGGCTGGTCGAGATGGGCGAAGAGACCGGGTCGCCCGGCCTGGCCGAGTTTTGCCGTGCCCACCGAGATGCGCTCGCGGCCGACGTGCTGATCGCCAGCGACGGCCCGCGGCTGCGTGCGGACCGGCCCACGGTGTACCTCGGCACGCGCGGCGTCGCCAACTTCGAGCTGACGCTGAAGTTGCGCGACGGCGGCCATCACTCGGGCAATTGGGGCGGCCTGCTGCGCAATCCGGGCACCGTGCTGTCGCACGCCATCGCGAGCCTGGTGGATGCGCGCGGTCGCATCACGATCGATGCGCTGCGCCCGCCGCCGATTCCACCCTCGGTGAAGCGCGCGCTGGCCGACATCGAGGTCGGCGGCGGCCCGGATGACCCGGCCATCGATGCCGACTGGGGCGAGCCGGGCCTGACGCCGGCCGAGCGGGTGTTCGGCTGGAACACGGTCGAGGTGCTGGCCATCGGCGTGGGCAACGCCGCACAGCCGGTCAACGCCATCCCCCATGAGGCGCGCGCCACACTGCAGCTGCGCTTCGTGGTCGGCACCGATGCCACGCATCTGCGCGAGCACGTGCAAGCGCACCTGCAGCAACACGGCTTTGCCGACATCGCGGTCAGCGACCCGATCGTGATGGCCGCCACACGCCTGGACCCCGACAACGACTGGGTGCGCTTCGCGCTGCGTTCGATCGAGCAGACCACCGGCCAGCGCCCGGCCTTGTTGCCCAACCTCGGCGGCTCGCTGCCCAACGACGTGTTCGCCGACATCCTCGACCTGCCCACGGTGTGGGTGCCGCACTCGTACCCGGCGTGTTCGCAGCACGCGCCCAACGAGCACGTGCTAGCCCCGGTGATGCGCGAGGGCCTGTTGATGATGACCGGCCTGTTCTACGACCTCGGAGAGCAAGCCGCCGCGCTGCCGCGCCGTGCACCGATCAAGGAGACCGACATGAAGCCCACCGACCTGGCCGACTGCACGGCCACCGACTTGCTGGCGCTGTACCGCTCGCGCCAGGCCTCGCCGGTGGAAGCCACCAACGCGGTGCTGGCGCGCATCGAACGCATCAACCCCAAGCTGCTCGCGTTCTGTCATCTCGCACCCGGAGAAGCGATCGCGTCGGCGCGCGCCAGCGAGGCGCGCTGGCAGCGCGGCGAGCCATGCGGCGCGCTCGACGGCGTGCCGACGTCGATCAAGGACCTGATCCTCACCAAGGGCTGGCCCACGCTGCGCGGCAGCCGCACCGTCGACGCCGACCAGCCGTGGGACGTCGATGCCCCGGCCAGCGCGCGGTTGCGCGAAGCCGGCGCCGTGCTGCTCGGCAAGACCAGCACGCCGGAGTTCGGCTGCAAGGGCGAGACCAACTCGCCGCGCACCGGCATCACGCGCAACCCGTGGGACCCGAGCAAGACGCCGGGCGGCTCGTCCGGCGGCACCGCCGCGGCGATCGCCGCGGGCCTGGGCCCGTTGTCGGTGGGCACCGACGGCGCCGGCAGCGTGCGGATCCCCGCCGCGTTCTGCGGTAACTTCGGCTTGAAGCCGAGTTTCGGCCGCGTGCCGGCCTACCCGCTGTCGCCGTTCGGCACCGTGGCGCATCTGGGCCCGCACACGATGAGCGTGCGCGATGCGGCGTTGATGCTCACGGTCTTGGCGCAACCCGACGCGCGCGACTGGACGTCATTGCCCTTCGACCCCCGTGACTACACCGTGGGCCTGGACGATGGCATTCGCGGCCTGCGCATCGCCTGGTCGCCAGCGCTGGGCTACGCGAAGAACGTGCATCCGGAAGTCGCTGCCGCCTGTGCCAAGGCGGTGGACGAGTTGCGCGCGCTGGGCGCCCACGTCGAGGCCGTCGATCCCGGCTTCGAAGACCCGCTGGAGATCACCTGCGGGCTGTGGTTCGTCGGCGCCTGGACGCTGTGGAACACGCTGAACGCCGAGCAGCAGAAGGTCACCGACCCCGACTTCGCCGCCGAAGCCGAACTCGGTGCCAGGATCAGCGCACTCGAGGTGCAGCGCCTGAACCTGCGCCGCGGCACGCTCGGCTCGCAGATGCGCCAGTTCATGCAGCGCTTCGATCTGCTGGTCACGCCCACGGTCGCAGTGCCGGCCTTCGACGCGCGGCCTGCCGGCCACACGCCGTTCGACACCGCGTCGATGCTCGGCTGGACGCCGTTCACGTACCCGTTCAACCTGACGCAGCAACCGGCCTGCACGATGCCGTGCGGGCTCACGTCGGCGGGGTTGCCGATCGGCCTGCAATTCGTCGGCCCGATGTTCGGCGACGCACTGGTGCTGCGCGCAGCGCGGGCCTACGAGTCGGTGCGGCCGATTGCGCGGCCCAACCTCGCCAGGCTCATGTGATCGAGGGCTGCGTGGGTGGCGACCCGATCACCGACCTCGACGCGCACGCGTTGTCGCGCGCGATCCACGCGCGCAAGGCGTCGTGCGTCGAGGTGATGCGCGCCTACCTGGCGCGCATCCACCGGCTGAATCCGCGTTTCAACGCGATCGTCAACCTGGCCGACGACGACCCGCTGCTCACGCAGGCGGCCGAGCGCGACGCCGAACTGGCGCGCGGCGCCAGCCGCGGCTGGATGCACGGCATGCCGCAGGCGATCAAGGACGCGTCGAGTGCCACCGGCTTCCCCACCACCTACGGCAACGTGCTGCTGAAGGGCAACGTGGCGCGCGTCGACAGCGTGATGGTCGAGCGCATGAAGGCGGCCGGCTGCATCGTGATCGGCAAGACCAACATGCCCGAATTCGGCCTCGGCTCGCACACCTATAACAACCTGTTCGGTGTGACCGGCAACGCCTGGGATCCGCGCGTCAGCGCCGGTGGCTCCAGCGGCGGCGCCGCGGTGTGCCTGGCACAGCGCCTGCTGCCGGTGGCCGACGGCTCCGACTTCATGGGCAGCCTGCGCAACCCCGCGGCCTGGAACCATGTGTTCGGCCTGCGGCCGAGCCAGGGTCGGGTGCCGTTTTGGCCGACCCCCGATGTCTGGATCGCCCAACTCGGCACCGAGGGCCCGATGGCGCGCAACGTGCGCGACCTCGCGTCGCTGCTGTCGATCCAGGCCGGCCACGATGCGCGCGCTCCATTGTCGATCGCGCATGGTCCGCAAGACTTCTCGCCGCGCGCGCCGCCATCGCTGCGCGGCACGCGCATAGCGTGGCTCGGCGATCTTGGTGGGCATCTGGCGCTCGAGCCCGGCATCTCGCAGGCGTGCGAGCAAGCCCTGAAAGTGATGGCCGCCGAGGGTGCGCTGGTCGAGCCGGTGGCATCGATCGGTGTCGACCTTGATCGCGTGTGGCAGGCTTGGCTGGTGTGGCGGCGCATGCTGGTGGCGCCGCGCGTCGCTGCGGCGCTGGCCTTGCCAGGCGCCACGCGCGAGCAGATCAAACCCGAAGCGCTGTGGGAGTACGACCAGGCGCAGGCATTGAAAGCCGTCGAGCTGACGCGCGCCAGCGAGATGCGCACGCGCCTTCACGCACAGCTGCTGGCCCTGTTCGATCGTTTCGATGCGCTCGCGTTGCCGGTGGCGCAGGTGTGGCCGTTCGACGTGAATCAACACTGGCCGCGCGAGATCGCGGGCCGCGCGATGGACACCTATCACCGCTGGATGGAGGTGACGCTGTATGCCACCTTCGCTGGCCTGCCGGCGATTAGCGTGCCGGCCGGCTTCGACGCCGGCGGCCGCCTGCCCGCTGGGCTGCAGCTGATCGGGCGCGCGCAGGGCGACGCCGCGCTGCTGGCGCTGGCCGCGGCGTACGAGGCGTTGATCGGCGAGTTGCTGCAGCGCCGTCCGCCCGAGACCGGTGACGGCGACAGCACCGGGTGAAGCAGTCGATGGTCGGCACTTGAAGCGACTGCGCGCCGTGTCGTCGGCAGCGGCAGCACAATCGACGCGTCGCCGCCGCACCCAGCCATCGCCCGATGAATGCTCGACTGCCGTCACCGTATCGCGAAGAAGCGCCCATCGTGGGCGAGTTGCTGCAGTCGCTGTCGGGACGGCTCGACTGGTCGGCGGCGGCGGCCCAGGCCGCGCCGTGGGTGCAGGCGGTGCGCGACAAGCCCGCGCCGTTCTGGGCGCTCGAGTCGCTGCTGCGCGAGTACCCGATCAATAGCGCCGAAGGCCTGGCGCTGATGCGCCTGGCCGAGGCGCTGCTGCGGGTGCCCGACGCCGAGACGGCGATCGCACTGACGGCCGACCAGTTGGGCCGCGCTGACTTCGCCGGCGAAGGCGACGGTGATTCGCCGCATCGCCTGCTGGCCGCGCTGTCGTCCAGCGCGATCGGATTGGCCAAACGCTGGTTGCCCGAGGTCGGCGAGCCGCCAGGATTGCTCGAACGCCTGGGCGCGAAAACCGTGGTCGCGGCCACCGTGCGCGCGATCCAGCTGCTCGGTCGCCAGTTCGTGCTCGGCCGCCACGTCGATGAGGCGCTGGACGAAGCGGCCACGCAGCGGCGCGAGCAACCGCGGCTGCGCTTTTCGTTCGACATGCTCGGCGAAGGCGCGCGCACCGAGCGCGACGCACTGCGCCACCTCGGGTCGTACGACAAGGCGATCCGCGCCATCGTCGCGCGCCAAGCCGACGAAGCGTCCGCCGCATCGTCAGACGCCGGTGGCGGCGCGCTTGTGCACGACGGCATTTCGATCAAGTTGTCGGCGCTGCACCCGCGCTACGAAGAAGCGCAGCGCTCGCGTGTGATGGCCGAGCTGGTGCCGCGCATGGCGCCGTTGCTGGAGCTGGCTGCCGCGGCCGATATCAACTTCACCATCGACGCCGAAGAGAGCGATCGCCTGGAGCTCTCGCTGCAGGTGTTCGATGCGTTGGCCGCCCACGTGCAGCAACACGCGCCGCGCTGGCGCGGATTCGGCCTGGCGGTGCAGGCGTACCAGACGCGCGTGCTCGACGTCATCGACGAGGTGGCCCGCATCGCGCGCGCACGGCAGCTGCAGTTCATGGTGCGCCTGGTCAAGGGCGCGTACTGGGACGGCGAGATCAAGCGCGCGCAGGAGGGCGGGCTCGAAGGCTATCCGGTGTTCACGCACAAGCAGCACACCGACATCGCCTACCTGGCCGCCGCGCGCGCGCTGATCGGGCACGACGCGGTGATCGTGCCGCAGTTCGCCACCCACAACGCGGGGACCGTCGCGGCGATCGTGCAGATGGCCGGCGCGCACCGTACGCGCTTCGAGATGCAGCGGCTGCACGGCATGGGCGAGGGCGTCTACCGCGAGGTCCTGGCCGCGTTGCCCGAACTGGCGCTGCGCGTCTACGCGCCGGTGGGCGAGCACCGCGAGCTGCTGGCCTACCTGGTGCGACGGTTGCTGGAGAACGGCGCCAACTCATCGTTCGTGCACCAGCTGGCCGACGCCTCCGTGCCGGTCGACGAGCTGCTGCGCTCGCCGCTGCATGCGATGCCGGGCCTGGGCCAGCCGCTGCCGCGTGATTTGTACGGCCCGGCACGCCGCAACCCACTGGGCGCCGACCTCGCGTGCGCGCCGCAGCGCGAGCCCTTGCTGGCGGCCTGGACGCAGTGTGTGGTGCCCGTGGTGCGCGAGGCCGACCTCGCGCAAATCGACGCCACGATGCGGCGCTTGCATCAAGGTTGGCCGGCATGGAACGCAGTACCGGTGGCCGAGCGTGCCGCGCTGCTCGAGCGCGCCGCCGACCGGCTCGAAGCGCGCCTGGCCGCCCTATGCGGCGTTGCTGGTGCGCGAGGGCAAGAAGACCTGGGGCGACTGCGTGGCCGAGGTGCGCGAGGCGATCGACTTCTGCCGCTACTACGCGCTGCAGGCGCGCACGCGGCTGGCGCCGATGGCGTTGCCCGGGCCCACCGGCGAGAGCAACGAACTGCGGCTGCACGGACGCGGCGTGTTCGTGTGCATCTCGCCATGGAACTTTCCGTTGGCGATATTCGCCGGCCAGGTGGTGGCCGCGCTGGTGGCAGGCAACGCGGTGGCGGCCAAGCCGGCCGAACAAACGCCGGCGGTGGCGACGGCGTTCGTCGAGCTGCTGCACGAGGCGGGCGTGCCGGCCGATGCACTGGCGCTGCTGCATGGGCCGGGCGAATCGGTGGGCGCGGCGCTGGTCGCCCATCGGCTGAACGCCGGCGTATGTTTCACCGGTTCCACGCAGGTGGCCAAGGCGATCCAACGCACGCTGGCCGCCTCGAGCGGCCCGATCGTGCCGCTGATCGCCGAGACCGGCGGCCTGAACGTGATGGTGGTGGATTCCACCGCGCTGCCCGAGCAGGTGGTCGATGCGGTGGTGCAGAGCGCTTTTCGTTCGGCCGGCCAGCGCTGCTCGGCGCTGCGCCTGCTGTGCGTGCACGACAGCATCGCCACGCCTCTGATCGAGATGCTCGCCGGCGCGATGGCCGAGCTGCGAGTCGGTGCGCCCGAAGAGATCGCCACCGATGTCGGCCCGGTGATCGATGGCGAGGCGCATGCCAACCTGATGCGCCACGTGCACCGGCTCGAACGCGAGGCCCGGCTGTTGGCACGCACGCCGCTGCCGGAGCGTTTCACGCGCACGCACATCGCGCCGGTGGCCTTCGAGATCGACGCGCTGGAGTCGTTGCGCGAGGAGGTGTTCGGCCCGGTGCTGCACGTGGTGCGCTGGAGCGGCGACGTCGACGCGCTGGTGGCGCGCATCAACGCGCTGGGCTATGGCCTGACGCTGGGCATCCAGACGCGCATCGACAGCCGCGCGCTGCGCATCGCCGAGCTCGCTGCCGTGGGCAATGTCTACGTCAACCGCAACATGATCGGCGCGGTGGTCGGCGTGCAACCGTTCGGCGGCGAAGGGCTGTCGGGCACCGGCCCCAAGGCCGGCGGGCCGCACTACCTGTATCGGTTCTGCGCCGAGCAGACGCTGACCATCAACACCGCAGCGGCCGGCGGCAACGCGGCGCTACTCGCAGGCAACGCTTGAGGCGTCACCGCGCCAGGCGTTCTTCGCGCCACAGCGCGGTGGCCGTCTGCACCGGTCGATCGGAGAAGCTGAACAGCACGCACTCGTCGCTCGCCAGCCAGCGCAGCGTTTGCCACGACGGCACGACGAAGTGGTCGCGCGGCGCGAACTCGAAGCGCTGCTGTGCGGCGCCCTCGCCGACGATGGCCACGCCACGCCCTTCGACCACGCTGAACACTGCGCCATCGGTCTGCCGATAGGGCCGGCCCTCGAAGCCGGAAGGCAACAGTTGCAGGAAGGCGGCCATCGTTGGCGTCGGTGCGCCACCGCTGGCCGGGTTGACGTAGGCCAGCTTGACGCCGTCCCACGCATCGAGCGGGCCGTCGCGCAGCAACCGCGCCAGCGCCTCGCGCGAGCGCGCGTACGGGTAGCTGAAGATCGGCGACGTCGCGCCGTGCGGCGACGCCTCGCGCAGCGGCGCCATGTTGGCACCGTAGCGCGCCAGGTTGTGGCCCTCGGGGCGCGTCAGCGTTTGTTGCTCCGACGGCGCGTTCTCGGCAAAGCCAGCGTCGAAGAAACGCACCAGCGGGATGTCCAGTCCGTCGAGCCACACCACCGGGCCGGCGGCGTCGCTGCCGTGGTCATGCCAGGTCCAGCTCGGCGTGATGATGAAGTCGCCCGGCTCCATCGTCGCGCGCTCGCCGTTGACCGCGGTGTAGGCGCCGCGGCCCTCGACCACGAAACGCAGCGCCGATTGCGTGTGCCGGTGCGCAGGCGCCACCTCGCCCGGCAGGATCAACTGCAGGCCCGCGTAAAGCGATTGCGTCACGCTGGCCAACCCGGGCAGTGCCGGGTTCTCGAGCACCAGCACGCGGCGCACCGCCTCGGCCGCGCTGATGATCGTGCCCGATCGCATCAGGTGCGGGCGCAGCGTCTCGTAGCGCCAGTGGGCTGCCACGCAGGGCGTGTTCGGGTGCGGCGGCACCAGCGCATGCAACTGCTCCCACAGCGGGCTCAGGTGCAGCGGCCGGATCGCCGCGTAGTAGGCCTGGCGTTCGGCGGCGACGGGCGAGCGCAGTTCGGTTTGTGCAGACATGCGGGACTCCGGCGCGCGGGCAGGATCAATCGAACGGTGAATCGGGGTCGATGCCCTGGTACAACCAATGCGTGCCGATGAACCCGGCCGCCTCGCTGCCCGATTGGAACATGCGGTTGCGCAGTTCGCGCATCACGCCGCTGGCGTGGTAGATCTCGCCGTAGAAGCGCGCCGTCAACTGCACGCGGCCGGTGCGCAGGTAACGCGCCTGCTGGTAGGTGCGAAACGCGGCGGCGATGTCGTGCGGCGCGGCGTGCAACGCCGCGCCCAGCGTGACTGCATCCTCGATCGCCATGCAGGCGCCTTGCGCCAGGTATTGCAGCATCGGGTGCGCGGCGTCGCCGAGCAACGTGACGTGGCCCTGTGACCAGTTGGCCACCGGCTCGCGGTCGCACAGCACCCACATCTTCCAGGTCTCGATCTTGCCCAACAGCTCTTTCACCGGCGCTGCGGCCTGCGCAAAGCGCAGATGCAACTCCTGCGGGTCGCCGAAGGTGTTCCAGCCCTCCTCGTAGCGGTCGCTGTGGAACACCGCCACCAGGTTGAACAGCTCGCCGCGCCGCAGCGGGTAATGCACGAGGTGCGTTTTCTCGCCGCCCCACAGCGTGACGTCGGGGCTGTAGAGGTGCGGCGGCACATCCCGCGTCGGCAGCACGGCGCGATAGGCAATATGGCCGGAGACCCGCGGCTTGCCATCGCCGACGATCTGCTCGCGCACGCGGCTCCACAGGCCGTCGGCGCCGATCAACGCGGTGCCCGGCAATCGCCTGCCGTCGGCGAGCTGCACCTCGACACCGTCATCACGGGGGGTGAAGCCGGTGACCTTGCTCTTCACCTGCAGCGCAATCGCCGGCAGCGCGCGGCAGGCGTCGAGCAACACCTGATGCAGGTCGGCGCGGTAGATCACGCCATAGGGCTGGCCGTACGCCGCCAGCGCCTGCTCGCCGACCGGCGAGCGCACCACCAGCTCGCCGCTGCGCACGTCGCGCATCACCAGGTTGGGAGGAAAGTAGGCGACGCGCCGAATCGGCTCGGTGAGGCCCAGGTGCTCGAACATGCGAAACACGTTGGGCCCGAGCTGGATGCCCGCGCCGATTTCGCCCAGCGCGTCGGCTTGCTCGAGCACTTGCACCGCATGGCCCTCGCGGGCCAGCACCAGTGCGACGGCCAGACCACCGATACCGCCACCAGCGACGATGAAAGGCGGCTGGGCCATCGCCTGCGTGGGGTTCAGCGCGCCTCGACCACTGACCAACGGCCGGCCGACTCGACGGCGCGGCCATCGGCCCGCAATTTCAGCAGATGCGCACGCAACGAGCGTGCCGCCACCGGGTGCATGCGCTCGGGCACGTCGCTGTAGACCACGGGCAGCAACGCGTCGACATCGCCGCCGCCGGTGCTGCGCAATGCATTCACGACTTTGGCTTCTCGATGCAGGCGATGCGCCACCGTGCGATTCACGAGCTGGTGCGGCTGGTCGATCAGGAAGCCGTGGCCCGGCGCCAGCCACTCCAGATCGAGATCGAGCAGCGCGCGCAGCGATTGCAGGTAGGCCTGCATGTCACCGTCGGGCGGATTGATCACCACGGTCGAACCCTGCATCAGGTGGTCGCCGGTGAACAGCAGCTTCTCTTGTTCGAGCAGGTAGCACAGGTGGTTCGACGCGTGGCCCGGCGTGTGCACCACGCGCAGCGTGCAGTCGTTGCCCAGCGCCACACGCTCGCCGTGCGCGAGCACGGTGTGCGGCTTGAACGCGGCGTCCTGCCACTCGGGGTGATCGGCCACGCGGCCAAACAGCGGTGCGCCGGTGGCCGCGTGCATCGCCTGGGCAGCAGGCGAGTGGTCCTTGTGGGTGTGCGTGACGAGGATGCGCGTGATCGGTCCCGGCGCCGCCGCGAGCAGGGCCTTCACGTGCGCGGGATCGTCGGGCCCCGGATCGATCAGCGCACACGGGCCACCGGGGTCGCCGACGAAGTAGCTGTTGGTGCCCGGCCCCGTCATCACGCTGCCATTGTCGGCCGTCACGCGCACGATGCGCGGCGACAGTCTCACCGCACGGCCCGGCAGCAGCTCGATGCCGACGTCGCCGCGGCCTTCGGGGTCGAGGCGGCCCGACCTCGGCATAGGCCCAATGCGACGGCAGCACAGGCCGCATGCCTTTGGCGCTGCTGCCGATGCGCGGCATCATCAGCGGCACCTCGCGCGGCTTGGCGGCGAACGCGATCGCGTCGTCGGCGCGCCGGAACGTGGCGAGCGTGCGCAGCGTCTCTTCGGTCACCAGCATCAGCTTGAGCTTGCGCTCGGCGGCCGCCGCGTCGGCCGGCTTGAGCCACATCAGCTCGGCCGATTCGGTTTCGTCGGCGCTCGCGTGCTGGCGCGGCGGTGCGATCGCGATCAGGAAGCGCGTATCGAATCGTTTGGGCCGCCCCGGTGGCGTGAGCCAGTGGCTGAAGTAGTGCAGGCGATCGGTGGCGAGGCGCCAACCGTGGCGCTGGCACAGCGTGGCCAGATCGACGCGGCCGGCGTGCAGGTCGTGGCGCATCGCGAGCACGGCGTCGTCGCCGAGGGCCGTGAGGTCGACCCACTGCCCGCCGGCGTCGACGGCCAGCAGCAAGCCCGCCTCCTCGAAGCACTCGCGGATGGCGGCGACCCAGTAGTCGAGGCCGCCCGCGGGCGCTGCCGAGCAGCGCGCTGGCGCGCGCGTCGTCGAGGCCGTTGGCGAACGGATGCGCGAGCTTGTCCTGGGCATCGAGATGCCCGCCGGGGAACACCGCGGCACCGCTGTTCTGATCGCCTTCGCGCTCGGCGCGCCGCAACATCAGCACCTCGACGCCGTCGGCGGCATCGCGCAACACGATCAGCGACGCCGAGTGGCGCGGCTGCGGTGGTGCCCTGCGCTCGGCGCTCGCGATCGGTGTCGATTCACCGGCCATCAGCGAGCCTGCGTCGACGGGTCGCGCAGCACACCGGCGGCGCGCAACGCCTGCACCTCGGCCTCGCTGAATCCCGCTTCGACCAACACCACTTCCCCTTCGCTGCCGGCGGGCCGCGTGGCGCGCGGCGTACCCGCTTCGCTGCGCGAGAAACGCGGCGCCGGCGCGGCCTGCATCACACCTGGCCACCTCGACGAAGGCGCTCCTCGCCATCGCATGCGCATGCGATGGCGCCTCGCGCAAGGTCAGCACCGGTGCCACGCAGGCGTCGCCCCGTTCGAACTCGCGAGCCCATTCGTCGCGCGAGCGGGCGATCAATTTAGCGGCGATCGCGTCTCGCATCTGCGGCCACAGGCGCGTGTCGTATTGGCCCTTGACGAAGCGCTCGTCCAGGCCAAGGGTCTGCGCGAACTCGGCAAAGAACTTCGGCTCGAGCGCACCCACGGCGACGTACTTGCCGTCGGCGGTGGCATAGGTGCCGTAAAACGGTGCGCCGCCGTCGAGCAGGTTGGCGCCGCGCTGGTTGTCGTCCCAGCGGCCTGCGGCCAGCAGGCCGTGAAAGATCGACAGCAGCGACGACGCGCCGTCGACCATCGCGGCGTCGACCACCTGGCCGCGGCCCGAGCGCTGGCGCTCGAACAGCGCGGCCATCAGACCGAACGCCAGGTACAGCGCGCCGCCGCCGTAGTCGCCGATCAGATTCAGCGGCGGCACCGGCTTGCCGTCGGCTGGGCCGATCGCGTGCAACGCACCGGTCAGCGCGATGTAGTTGATGTCGTGGCCGGCGGCCTGCGCCAACGGCCCGCTCTGCCCGTAGCCCGTCATGCGCCCGTAGACCAGCTTGGGGTTGCGCGCGGCGCATTCGTCGGGGCCGATGCCGAGTCGCTCGGCCACGCCCGGACGCCAGCCTTCGATCAGCACGTCGGCGGTGTCGATCAACCGCAGCACGGCGTCACGCCCAGCCGGCTGCTTGAGGTCCAGCGCAATCGATCGGCGGCCGCGGCCGGTGACGTCGAAACGCGGATCGAGCGGCACGCCGAGTCCGCTCGGCTCGACGCGGTCGACGCGGATCACGTCGGCACCTTGGTCGGCCAGCAGCATCGCGCACATCGGTCCGGGGCCGATGCTGGCCAGCTCGATCACGCGCAATCCGGTGAGTGGGCCGCTCATGCCGTCAGTGTGCCCGAGTCGGGCGTCCGCCTGCAGCGCGCGGGCTTGTGGCTCAGCCGGCTCAGGCCGCTTCGAGCAGCAAGCGCGCCAGCGGGTCGGGCTCGCTGACCATCGCGTCATGCCCGGTGGCCAGTTCGCGCACTCGCCAGCCCGGCTCGCTGCGCACGCGCTCGCGCATCGGTGCGATGCTCGGCCACGCCGGGGTCGTGCAATCGATGAAGGTGCGCGGCACGTCCGCCAGGCGCGCGGCATCGAACTGCAGCGGCTGCCGGTAGTGACCGAACGGATGCGGCGTCTGCCGCCGATTGACCCAGTCGCAATCGGCGCCGGTGAGACCAAACAGCGCGGCATCGGGCGGCGGCAGCGCACCTTGCGGATGAGCAGCGGCGGCGGCCAGCCTTGTGGCCACCAGTTCCGGCGCGTGGTGGGTGGCCCAGCTTTCGCCCGGGTGCGGTACCACGGCATCGACGTACACGAGGTGCCGCACGCGCGTGGCCTGCTCAGCCAGCAAACGATCGGCGGTACCGGTGATGACCAGGCCGCCGTAGCTGTGACCGACCAGAATCACATCGTCGAGTTCTTCGCATCGCACCAGTTGGCGACGTCGGCGATGTGCGTGTCGAGCGTGATACCGCGTGCGAGCAGGTGAGCCCTTTCTCCGACTCCGGTGAGGGTGACCGCGTGTGCCGTGTGGCCCGCTGCGCGCAACAGCGGCAGCACACGCGCCCAGCACCAGGCGCCGTGCCAGGCGCCGTGAACGAGCACGAAGGTGGCCAATTCCCTCGCCTCAGCTCAACGTGACACGCGCAAACTTGCGCTTGCCCACCTGAACAACAAAAGTGCCGGCGCCGACCTTGAGTGCCTTGTCGCTGACCACGGCGCCGTCGATGCGCACGCCGCCTTGATCGACCAAGCGCAACGCTTCGCTGGTCGACGGCGCCAGGCGTGCTTGTTTGAGCAACTGGCCGATTGCCAGTGGAGCGCCAGCTAGCATCACTTCGTCGATCTCGTCGGGCACGCCGCCGCTGGAGCGCAGGGCAAAGTCATGCGCCGCAGCGTCAGCGGCTCCGGCGCTGTGGAAACGCGTGACGATCTCGCGCGCCAGCATCACCTTGGCGTCCTTCGGGTTGCGGCCCGCCTCGACCACGCGCCGCAGCGCGGCGATCTCGGTGGCGCTGCGGAAACTCAGCAGCTGGTACCAGCGCCACATCAGCGAGTCACTGATCGACAGCACCTTGGCGTACATCGTGTTGGCGTCTTCGGTGATGCCGATGTAATTGTTCTTCGACTTCGACATCTTCTCGACGCCGTCGGTCCCCTCGAGCAGCGGCATCGTGAGAATGCACTGCGGCTCCTGGCCGTACTCCTGCTGCAGGTGGCGGCCCATCAGCAGATTGAACTTCTGGTCGGTGCCGCCGAGCTCGAGGTCGCTTTTCAGCGCCACCGAGTCGTAGCCTTGCATCAGCGGATACAAAAATTCATGCACGCTAATCGGCGTATTGGCCTCGAAACGCGTGCGAAAGTCGTCGCGCTCCATCATGCGCGCCACCGTGTAGCGGGCGGCCAGCTGGATCATGCCGCGCGCACCCAGTGGATCGCTCCACTCGCTGTTGTAGCGGACCTCGGCGCGATCGATGTCCAGCACCAGCCGGATCTGGTCGAAATAGGTCTTGGCGTTGGCCTCGATCTGCTCGCGCGTCAGCGGTGGCCGCGTGCTGTTGCGGCCCGAGGGGTCGCCGATCATCGATGTGAAGTCACCGATCAGCGGGATCACGGTGTGCCCCAGGTCCTGCAGCTGCCGCATCTTGTTGAACACCACCGTGTGCCCCAGGTGCAGGTCGGGTGCGGTGGGATCGAGTCCGAACTTGATGCGCAACGGCTTGCCGGTGGCCTCGGCCCGCGCGAGCTTGCGCAACCAGTCGGCTTCGGGCAGCAACTCGGCACAACCCCGCAGCGACACCGCCATGGCGTCGTACACAGCGTCGGTAGCATGAAATTCTGGCGCGCTGGTCATTGGTGCGGGCTTGGCAGTGCGTGGTTTTCCGCAGGTTGTCCGCAGAGGGGTCGGTATACTCGGGAGCCGTTACATCGGCGCTGGTAGCGCCTGCTCACTTCGCTTGGACCTCGCCGCAGCGACCAGCAAGACGCGGCGGCGATTGTAGAGGCCGCGATGTCAAGGGACCGCGGCTCTGCTGCATCACCTGTGATGCAGGTGCCGCTGGTTCTCGAACCGGCAACGTGGACACACAGTTGGGAATCGTTCAAACCGCACAGTCGATGGGCCAGCGCGCCATGCTCGGCGCGGCCGCCACGCTGCACCGCCACCGGCGGCGCGTCGCCGTGGCCGCGTCGGTGCTGCTGGCGGGCACTGCGCTGACGGCGTTCGGCATCGCGCCGATGGCGCCCGACGCAGCCCAACTGCCGCGGCGCCAGATCATCGAAACCATCGAGCCGGCGGGTCTGCCGGCCCAACTGCTGGCGCTCGCGTCGTACGACATGGTGCTGTCGCGCGCCGACCAAACGCGCGCCAGCGACAACGTCGAGAGCCTGTTGCGCCGGCTCGGCGTGTTCGATCCGCAGTTGGCCACGTTCATGCGCGCCAACAATGACACGCGGCGCCTGTTCGAAGGACGGCCCGGCAAGCAGGTGCAGGCGCGGGTGAGCAGCGACGGTCAGCCGCTGGAACTGGTGGCCCGCTTCGCACCGCCCAGCACTGAGCTGGCGAACACGCATTTCACGCGGCTGACGATCGCACGCAACGGCGATCAGTGGCGCGCCAACAGCGAGTTGGCAAAGCTAGACGCGGAGGTGCGGGTCGCAGGCGGCACCATCCAGACGTCATTGTTCGCGGCCACCGACGAAGCCCGGCTGAGCGACCAGATCGCGATCCAGATGGTCGAGCTGTTCGCAGGCGACATCGACTTTCACCGCGAGCTGCATCGCGGCGACACCTTCAGCGTCGTTTACGAGTCCCTCAGCGCCGACGGGCAGCCCGTCACCTGGGCCGATGAGGCGGGCCGTGTGTTGGCCACCGAGTTCGTCAACGGCACCAAGGTGCAACAGGTGCTGTGGTACGCAGATGGCAACGGCAAGGGCGGTTACTACGGCTTCGACGGCCAGAGCCGGCGCCGCGCGTTTTTGGCCAGCCCGGTGGCGTTCTCGCGCGTGACCTCGGGCTTTTCGATGCGCATGCACCCGATCCTGAACACCTGGCGCCAGCACGGCGGCGTCGACTACGCAGCGCCCACCGGCACCGCAGTGCGAGCGGTGGGTGACGGCTGGGTTCAGTTCGCCGGTTGGCAAAACGGCTACGGCAACGTGGTGCAGATCGCGCACGGCAACGACAAGCAGACCTTGTACGCCCACCTGAGTCACATTGAGGTCAAGCAGGGCCAGCGCATCGAACAGGGCCAGCGTGTGGGCGCGGTCGGCGCCACCGGCTGGGCCACCGGGCCGCACTTGCACTTCGAGTTTCGCGTGCATGGCCAGCATCAGGATCCGACGCGCATCGCGCGCAACTCCGAGCCGGTGCTGATCACCGGCAGCCTGCGCCCACGCTTCGAGGAGGCCGTGCGTGCGGTGCAGCAGCAGTTCGACATCGCCGAGACGTTGCGCGACTCGCCCGGTCAGGGTGAGTAGCCGGGCCGGAATGGCGCGTTTGCGGTCGAAGCGGGGCGGCGGCTTGCCGCGCTCGGCGCACGGCGACTACCCATGAGCCTGTTCGTGGGCCTGATGTCGGGCACCTCGCTCGACGGTGTCGACGGCGTGGCGGTGCTGTGGACACGCGACTCTGCGCCGGCGATGCAGGTGCTGGGCCATGTGCATCGCACGTTTGATGGGCGCATGCGCGACCGCTTGCTGGCACTCAATGAGGCCGCGCCAAACGAACTCGAGCTCGCCGCCGCTGCGGCAATCGCGGTGGCGCAGGCCTACGCCGACGTGGTGCGCGACCTGTTGTCGCAAGCCGGTCTGCAGCGCGAGCCGGTACGTGCCGTCGGCGCGCACGGCCAGACCGTGCGCCACCGTCCGCAGGCACCCGGCGGCGGTTTCTCGCTGCAGCTTCTCAACGGCGCCGTGCTGGCCGAGCGCTGCGGCATCGATGTGGTGTGCGACCTGCGCAGCCGCGACCTCGCCGCCGGCGGCCAGGGCGCGCCGCTGGTGCCGGCCTTTCACGCCGATCGATTTGCAGCCGCCGGCGAGGCGCGTGCGGTGCTGAACCTCGGCGGCATCGCCAACCTGACGCTGCTGCACGGCGACGGCCGCGTCAGCGGCTTCGACACCGGCCCGGCCAGCGTGCTGCTGGACGCCTGGGTTGCCGAGCACCGCGGCGCGCCCTACGACGACGAAGGCCGCTGGGCGGCCTCAGGACAGGTTGATGCGGTGCTGCTGCAGCGTTTGCTGTCGGACCCGTACTTCCAGCGTCCGCCTCCCAAGAGCACGGGACGCGACCTGTTCCAAGCGAGTTGGTTGAAGACCCATCTGGCTGCACTGGGCCGCATGGTCGGCCCCGCCGACGTGCAGGCCACACTGGCTGAACTGACAGCGCTCTCGGTCGCGCAAGCGCTGCAGCGCCACTTGCCCGATGCGCGCGGGCTGTGGGTGTGCGGGGGCGGCGCTCTCAACAATCACCTGCTTGCGCGTTTGGCCGCCCTGATGCCGCAGCTCGCCGTGCAGACCACCGATGCACTGGGCTTGCCGCCGCTGCAAGTCGAAGCGGTCGCCTTTGCCTGGCTGGCGCGCGAATTCGTCGAACGGCGTGCCGGCAATCGGCCCGACGTCACCGGGGCCAAGGGTCCACGCCTGCTGGGCTGCCTCTATCCAGCCTGAGGTCAGCACACGTCTGCAAAAGTAAACGGCCGCGCATGTGCGCGGCCGCATCTCGCGTGGCAGCAGCCTCAGGCCGAGAAGCTCGAGCCACAGCCGCAGGTGGTGGTGGCGTTCGGGTTCTTGATCACGAACTGCGCCCCCTGCAGGTCTTCCTTGTAGTCGATCTCGGCGCCGGTGAGGTACTGCAGGCTCATCGCGTCGATCAGCAGCGTCACGCCGTTCTTGTTCATCTGCGTGTCGTCTTCGTTGATCGACCTCATCGAAGGTGAAGCCGTACTGGAAGCCCGAGCAGCCACCGCCTTGCACGAACACGCGCAGCTTTAGCTCCGGATTGCCTTCTTCGTCGACCAGCTCTTTGACCTTCGCGGCAGCGCTGTCGGTAAAGACCAGCGGCGCTGGCATCTCTTGCAGGGTTTCGACCACGGCGTTCATGAGGGCTCCTTCAACGACACCCGCAGTGTAGGCCAAAGACCACACAGGCCTGCCAACGGGGTCTTCCCCTGACCTGGGGCCTGGGCGCGCGGATTCAAGCGCCGTTGGACGCCGCCAGCACCAGCGGAGCGCGTTCGGCCGCTTTCAGCGGGCGCAGCTCGCCATCGACCTGCGCCCCCTGGTGCATCTCGAGCGCCTCGTAGCGGATGTCACCCACCACGCGGGCCTTGGGCTGCAGCTCGAGCAGCTCGTGCGACTCGATCGGGCCCTGCACCTCGCCGTTGACGATCACGTGACGCGGCACGCACCCGGCCGATGACCCTGGCTTTCTCGCTGATCACCACCAGGCTGGCCGCACCCTCGCCGGCGATGACGTCGCCCTGCACCTCGCCGTCGATGCGCAGCCCGTCGGAGAAACGGATCTCGCCCTGCAGCACCGAGCCCTCGCCGATCAGCGTGCGAATCGGCGGTTGTGCCTTCTTGCTATTGAACATCGCTGATGCCTCCAACGATTGATCGGCGCTGCGGACGCAGTGCCATCCTATCACAGTTGCACGGTCTGCGTCGCCCTCACGTCGCCGGACTGGTCGATCACCTTGACCTCCAACGTCTTGACCACGGCCTGCTCCGGGTACTCCAGCGTGCCCTCGACGCGCGCGTACTGCTTCAACTGCAGCGGTTTGCGCGCCGCCGGGCATTGCCAGACTCCAGGGTTGCCCATCGACCGTGCCGGCCAGCGTCAATTCGTAACGACCGCTGAACTCGCTCTTGGCCTTGCCGTTTTGCATCACCAGCATCTGGTAGCGCAATTGGCCTGGCGCACGAGCCTCGGCCTGCAACGCGCGCACGGCAAGCTTGTCGCTGCCCGATGGCGGAAACATGCGCTCGAAGAACCCGAGATCGCCCTTCAGTGCCAGGTGCTCGGTTTCGAGCTCCTTGAGCTGCTGGGCCAGGCGCTCCTGCGTGGCTCGCTCGGCCTTGAGCAGGCTCTCGGAGGTGTCGGCGACGCTTTGCGCCTTGTCGCGCTGTTCGCGCAACTGTTGCACCTCGACACGCAGCCGCGTCAGCTCTTCCTTGGCGTCGCGCTCGAGCCCGGCGATGTCCTTGCCGAATTCGAAGGCCCACAGGCCGATCGCCGCCGAAAAACCGAACACCAGCGCGATCACCGCCCAGCGCAGCGGCCACGGCAGGTGCCGCGTGACGATGACACGCGGCGCGCTGATCGACAGCCGGCGGCGAAATAGCTTCCAGCGCATGCGGATTCAGGGAGCCACAAACGAACGAGGCCGCATGGTAGCGGCCTGCGCCCGGATGGTGCGTCGCGAAATGCCCGGTTAACGCTTGCTGAACTGCTTGCGGCGGCGCGCGCCGTGCAGGCCGACCTTCTTGCGCTCGACCTCGCGCGCGTCGCGCGTGACGAAGCCGGCGCGGCTCAGGTCGGGCTTGAGCGCCGTGTCGTAGTCGATCAGCGCGCGCGTGATGCCGTGGCGCACCGCACCGGCCTGGCCCGACTCGCCGCCGCCGTGCACGTTGACCTTGATGTCGAAGGCGTCGTCGTTGTTGGTCAGCATCAGCGGCTGCTTGACGACC
This sequence comes from uncultured beta proteobacterium, assembly GCA_963774185.1. Lineage (GTDB taxonomy): Bacteria > Pseudomonadota > Gammaproteobacteria > Burkholderiales > Burkholderiaceae_C > JAEUPI01. Next base: position 37,038 of record CAVZEK010000031.1, on the reverse strand, counting down.
ATGATCGAGGTCTGGCGGCCGAAGTACTGCTCGACCGGCTTGCCGTTGACCATGATCTCGCCCTTGCCCTTCTTGATGAAGACGCGCGCCACCGACGACTTGCGGCGGCCGGTGCCGTAATTCCAATTGCCGATCATCGACCGCTCCTTAGATTTCCAGCGCCTTGGGCTGCTGGGCGGTGTGCGGGTGCGAGGCACCGGCGTACACCTTCAGCTTCTTGATCATCGCGTAGCCCAGCGGGCCCTTGGGCAGCATGCCCTTGACGGCCTTCTTGCAGCGCGCGGTCCGGGTGCTTGGCTTGCATGTCCTTGAACTTGACCGAGTAGATGCCGCCCGGGTAGCCCGAATGGCGGTAGTACATCTTGTCCTCGGCCTTGTTGCCGGTGACGCGGATCTTGTCGGCGTTGACGACGACGATGAAGTCGCCGGTATCGACGTGAGGCGTGTAGATGGCCTTGTGCTTGCCGCGCAAACGGAGTGCCACTTCGCTGGCAACACGTCCGAGCACCTTGTCGGTGGCATCAAGCACAAACCACTCGTGCTTCACCTCGGCCGGCTTGGCGCTGAAGGTTTTCATGAGTGTCTTTCTGCTGGCCGCGCGCCGCTTCGCGCGAGAAACTGTGGCGGTTGGCTCCGCGCCGACCTCCGGGGCACTGCTTGTGGATGCAGCCTCCCGTCGGTACCGTGGCCCGGGGCTCCGCCAGCGGCGGAAAGCCGGCGAGTATAGCCGACAGCGATCAGGCGGCTCCTGCGCCGGCCTAGAGACCATGCCCCAACGCGAGACCCGGCGGACTTGAACTACATTCGGGTAAACCCTAGGTATGCAACAAGTGACTTCCGCACGAACCCCTTGCCGTCGATGCCACGCACTCAACGCGGCCCGCAGCCGCACCGTGCCATCGCGCCATCAGCGCTGGGTGCCGATCCGCTCGCTGGCACCGCGCCATCGTGAACGCATCGCACGACATCTGCTGGCGCTGCCCGAGCGCGACCGCTACCTGCGCTTCGGTTATGCGGCGTCGGACGAGCAGATCCAACAGTACGTGCAACAGCTCAATTTCGATCGCGACGAGGTGTTCGGCATCTTCAACCGGCGGCTGCGCCTGATCGCGATGGCCCACTTGGCGCTACTCGCCCGACGCCGAGCGGCCAGCCGACTGCGTGCGCCGAGTTCGGCGTGTCGGTCGCCGCCCACGCGCGCGGCCGCGGCTACGGCAAACGCTTGTTCGACCTCGCCGTGCTGCACGCCCGCAATCGCGGCGTGCAGACGCTGTTCATTCACGCGCTCAGCGAGAACACGGCGATGCTGCGCATCGCGCGTGCTGCCGGCGCCGACGTGGTGCGCGACGGTCGCGAGTCGGAAGCGCTGCTTGAGGCTGCCCGCGGACACCTTCGCGTCGCAGGTCGAGCAGATGGTCGAGACCGGTGCCGCCGAATGGGACTATCGCCTCAAGCAACAAGCGCGCCGCATGGAGCGCTCTGAAAGCCGCGCTGTCAGCGCTGTGCCCGGCAATCGGAGCCGCCGTCCGATTCGCCTCGGCGAACCGAGCACGGCTGAGCGGCTCCGGCACGCGGGCGACAAGCCACGCGTTGGCAGCACGCAAGCACGGGGTCGTTGGCGTCTTGCCGCAGCGGTTAACATGGCAGCCAACATGCAGCAAACGCTTCCCTGGATCGTCGCGCTGGTGGCCGTGGCGGTGCTGGCGCCGGCGGTCGTGTGGTTCGCGTTGCGGCCGCGGGTGCCCAAGGCCGCCCCGCTGCCTACCGAGTGGAACCTGTCGGCGCGGCCGGTCTTCAGCACCGACGAGCGGCGCGTCTACCGCCAGCTGCGCGAGGCGCTGCCGCATCACATCGTGCTGTCCAAGCTGCCGCTGGTGCGCTTTTGCCAGCCCACCGATCCGCAGGAAGTGCGCTTCTGGTACGAGTTGCTGGGTGCCATCCACGTCACGTTCGCGGTCTGCAGTGCCAATGGCCGCGTGCTCGCGGCGATCGATCTCGACACCGACCGCGGCAACTCGCGGCGCGTGATGCAGATCAAGCAGGCGGTGCTCGCCGCTTGCCGCGTGCGCTACCTGCGTTGCCCGGTCGATCACCTGCCGTCGATCCCCGAGCTGCAGTTGCTGGTGCCGCAGAGTGCCGCGTCGTCGCGCGGGCCGCAGCCTGCGGCGCCACCGGCTCATCCGCGTCGCGAAGTCGCCAGCGTCACCGCAACGCCGAGCCGCCGGCGCGACCGCGCCACGCTGTGGCAGGACTCCAACTTCTTCCAAGACTCGTTCTTCGCGCCCGACAACCGCAGCGAAACGCCGGGCAGCAGCGAGTTCGGCGCACTGGGCGGCAACAGCCGCCCTGGCCTCGAGGTGCATGAGGGCCCACCCACGGAGCCCCCGACCGAGCCACCGCCCGAGGGCGGTGCCGTCGTGGTCGACCCGCCGCCGCGCGTGTCGTCGACCACCCGCCACTGAACCGCGCCTCTCGCGCATCGATACGATGCGGGCATGCCGGCCTCGCATCCGTATGAGCGATTGACCCCACAGCGCGTGCTCGACGCGCTGCAGAGCGCGGGCTGGCGCGGCGACGGTCGACTGCTGCAGCTCAACTCCTACGAGAACCGCGTGTTCCAGGTGATGCTGGAAGACGGCTCGGCGGTGGTCGCCAAGTTCTACCGCCCCGGGCGCTGGAGCGATGCGCAGATCCTCGAAGAGCACCGCTTCGCCCTGCAGCTCGCGCGCGAAGAGATTCCGGTCATCGCGCCGCTGCTGCTGCAGATCGACGATGTGGCACAGGCGGCACAACTGAAGTGCATCGGCGATCCACCGACGTTGGCCCGTTGGTCAGAGGGCGACGCGGTGTTCCGACTGAGCACCTATGCACGTCGCTCGGGGCACGGCCCGGAGCTGGATGACCCGACGGTCCTCTCGTGGCTCGGCCGCTTTGTCGGGCGCGTGCACGCGGTGGGCTCGCGAGAGCCGTTTCAAACGCGCCGCCGGCTCGACGTCGCCACCTTCGGCCATGAGCCCCTGCGGCGGTTGCTCGACGGTGAGCTCGTCACGACGGCGCAGCGCTCAGCCTTTGCCGACAGCCGCACGAGCCGCGCTCATGATCGCCGACGACGCATTCGCCAGCATCGGCCAACTGAAGCCGCTGCGCCTGCACGGCGACTTCCACCCCGGCAACATCCTGTGGCGCGACGAGGGCCCGCACATCGTCGACCTCGACGACTGCTGCAGCGGGCCGGCGGTGCAGGACCTGTGGATGCTGCTGTCCGGTTCGCCGCAGGACATGCGCGCGCAGCTGCGGCACGTGCTCGACGGCTATGCCGCCTTCATGCGCTTCGACGCGCGCGAGCTGGCGCTGATCGAGCCGCTGCGCACGCTGCGCATGATCCATCACAGCGCCTGGCTCGCCGACCGCTGGGACGACCCGGCGTTCCCGGCCGCGTTCCCGTGGTTCGGCAGCGCCAACTACTGGTCGCAGCAGACGCAGCAGTTGCGCGAGCAGGTCGAGGCGATGCAGGCCGGGCCGCTGGCGCCGTAGCCGACGCGCTCAGCCCGTCGCGCGCCGACAACAGCCGCGTCACGCGCTGCACGTAGCCGGCCGGGTCCTCGAGCTGGCCGCCTTCGGCCAGCCACGCCTGGTCGAACACGATGTGCGCCAGATCGTCGAAGCGGTGCCGAGTCGCTCTGCAGGCGCTTGACCAGCGCATGCTGCGGGTTGACCTCGAGGATCGGCTTGGCCTTGGGCGCCTCCTGGCCCGCCTGCTTGAGCAGCCGCGCCAGGTGCGCGCTCATGTCGCCTTCCTCGACCACCAGGCAGGCCGGTGAGTCGACCAGCCGCGTGGTCACGCGCACGTCCTTGGCGCGGTCCTTCAACGCGGCCTTCAGCCTCTCGAGCATCGGCTTGCATTGTTCGGCGGCGGCGTCGGCCTGCTTCTTCTCGTCCTCGTCCTGCAGCTTGCCGAGGTCGACCGCGCCCTTGGCCACGCTTTGCAGCGGCATGCCCTCGAACTCGTACAGGTGCGACAGCATCCACTCGTCGACACGGTCGATCAGCAGCAGCACCTCGATGCCCTTCTTGCGGAAGATCTCGAGCTGCGGGCTGGCCTTGGCCGCGCGCCAGGCTGTCGGCGGTGATGTAGTAGATCGGCTCCTGGCCTTCCTTCATGCGCGTCACGTAGTCGGCGAGCGACACGCCCTCGTCGGCGTGCGTCGAGGCAAAGCGCAGCAGCTTGGCCAGGCGTTCGCCGGTTGGCATGGTCCTCGCCGACGCCTTCCTTCAGCACCGCGCCGAACTCGTTCCAGAAGCGCTGGTACTTGGCCTTGTCGTCGGCGCTCTCGCTGTCGGCCAGCGACTCCAGCATCGACAGCACCCGCTTGGTGCAGCCTTCGCGGATCGCCTTGACGTCGCGGCTTTCCTGCAGCAGCTCGCGGCTCACGTTGAGCGGCAGGTCGCTCGAGTCGACCACGCCCTTGACGAAGCGCAGGTACACCGGCATCAGCGCCTCGGCGTCGTCCATGATGAAGACGCGCTTGACGTACAGCTTGACGCCGCCGCGCTTGTCGCGGTTCCACAGGTCGAACGGCGCCTTGGCCGGGATGTAGAGCAGCTGCGTGTACTCGCTGCGGCCCTCGACGCGGTTGTGCGTGTAGGCCAGCGGCGGCTCGGTGTCGAACGCGATCTGCTTGTAGAACTCCTGGTACTGCGCGTCGGTGATGTCGCTCTTGGGCCGCGTCCACAGCGCGGCGGCCTTGTTGACCGTCTCCCACTCGTCGCTGAGCACCTGCTCTTTCTTGTCGTCGTCCCACTTCTCCTTGCGCATCAGGATCGGCAGCGAGATGTGGTCGGAGTAGCGCGGATGATCGACTTCAGCTTCCAGGGCCGCAGGAAGTCGTCTTCGCCCTCGCGCAGGTGCAGGGTCACGTCGGTGCCGCGCTGCGGCGCGGTCGATCGTCTCGACCTCGAAGTCGCCGATGCCCTCGCTCGTCCAGCGCACGCCCTCGGCGGCCGACAGGCCGGCGCGGCGCGTCTCGACCGTGATGCGGTCGGCGACGATGAAGCCGGAGTAGAAGCCGACGCCGAACTGGCCGATCAGCTTGGCGTCCTTCTTCTGGTCGCCTTCGAGCCTGCGCCACGAACTCGCGCGTGCCGCTCTTGGCGATGGTGCCCAGGTGCTCGATCGCCTCGTCGCGGCTCATGCCGATGCCGTTGTCGCGGATCGTCAGCGTCTTGGCGGCGGCGTCGAACAGCACCCGCACTTCGAGCGTCGGGCGCGTCTTCGTACAGCGCCGCGTTGTCGAGCGCCTCGAAGCGCAGCTTGTCGCAGGCATCCGACGCGTTGGAGATCAGCTCGCGCAGGAAGATCTCCTTGTTCGAGTACAGCGAGTGGGTCACGAGGTGCAGGATCTGCTTGACCTCGGCCTGGAAGGAATGGGTCTGTTTGCTCATGTCGGGTTCTGGGCATGGGGTTGAATGGGGACATCGCTGGCAGCGATCCGGCGCGGCATGTGGGGGCCGTCGGCACGCATCCTTCAAGGGCAAAACCACGCGAGCCATCCGGGAGTCAAGTTTGACTCGCGCTGCGGCCGGCTAGCCATGCAAGATGCCGGCGCTTCGCTTCGGCACTCGCCGTCCCGGATGCCCCCAGTGTCCCAACAGATCGTCGACTGGTTCGTCAGCGTTGTCGCGCGGCCCGCTGGCCGGGCTGCGCGGCGCCGACCCCGTGCTCGGGTCTGGCCCTGGTGGTGCTGGCGGCGCTGGTGCTGGCCAGCGCGCTGCACAAGCGCCTGCGCCTGCCGCGGCTGCTCGGCTATCTGCTGGTCGGCGCGGTCGCCAGCCCGGCGGTGCTGGGCCTGCTGCAGCGCACCGACATCGACCCCTGGAAGCCGCTGATCGACCTGGCGATCGCGGCGCTGGTGTTCGAGCTCGGTACCCGCCTGCGGCCGCGCTGGCTGATCGACAACCCGTGGCTGGCGGCCAGCAGTGCCCTCGAAGCGGCTGTGGCAGCCGGCGCTGTGGGCTTGACGCTGGTGGCCTTGGGCGCCCCGGTGGCCAGCGCCGCCGCCGCCGCGGCGTTGGCGGCGGCCACCTCGCCGGTGATCACGATGGCTGCCGTGCTCGAGGCGCGGCCGCGCGGCCAGGTGGCCGAGCGGCTGCTGATGCTGAGCGCCATCAACAGCGTGCTGGCCATCCTCGCCGTCAAACTGTGGCCGGTGCTGGCGCACACGCAGGGCACGGCGGCATCCGAATCGTTGACGCTGCTGGCCAACGCCAGCGTGGTGATCTTCGGCTCGTTGCTGCTCGGCCTGGCCTGCGGCATGCTGCTCGACCGCCTGGGCCGCCTGCACGACGAAGCCGCCACCATGCCCGTGCTGCAGCTCGCGCTGGTCATCCTGGCCGCCTTGTTGGCGATCGCGTGGGGCCTGTCGCCGTTCATCGCGCTGCTGGTGGCGGGCATGACCGCCCGGTCGCGTCTGCGCCACCGCTTGACAGTGGAGCCTTACCTCGGCAGCGCGGGCGCCGCGCTGACGGTGATGCTGTTCGTCAGCTTCGGCGTGTTGTCCACGGTGCAGGAGTGGCGCTCGCTGTGGCCATGGGTGCTGGCCATCATCCTGGCACGGCTGGTCGGCAAAGGCATCGCGATCTTCGCCACCGCGCGTCCCAGCGGCCTGTCGTGGCGCCAGGCCGGCGCGCTGACGCTGGCGCTGCAGCCGATGAGCAGCCTGTCGGTGCTGCTGGTGGGCGATTCGTTCGGCTGGCGCACGCAGCTGCCGAGCGCCGATGCCAGCGTGATCCAGGCGCTGCTGATTGCCACCACGCTGATGCAGTTGAGCGGGCCGCTGTGGACACTGTGGCCGCTGAAGCACATCGCCGGCGAAGTCAGCGACGACGATGCCCAACGCAGCGAGGACGAACGCCGTGGCACTTGAGGCCTTCACGCCATCGCAGCCGCTGACGCTGGGCGTCGAGCTCGAGCTGCAGCTGCTCGACACCCACGACTTCGATCTCACGCCGCGCGCGCAGGACCTGCTGCGCGAGCTCGACGGCCACAGCGGCGAGTGGGACGTCAAGCCCGAGATCACGCGCAGCATGATCGAGATCAGCACCTCGGTGCAACGTGCGTTCACCCCGCTGCGCGACCGAGCTGCGCGACATGCGCGGCCAGATGTCGCGCGCCGCGCGCAAGCTCAACATCGCGATCTCGGGCGGCGGCACGCACCCCTACCAGCATTGGAGCGAGCAGCGCATCTTTCCGACCGAGCGCTTCCACTACATCAGCGAGCTGTACGGCTACCTGGCCAAGCAGTTCACCGTGTTCGGCCAGCACGTGCACGTGGGCGTGGCCAACGGCGACGAAGCGCTGTGGCTGCTGCACGCGCTGTCGCGCTACGTGCCGCACTTCATCGCACTGGCGGCCTCGTCGCCCTACGTGCAGGGCGTGGACACGGGCTTCCACTCGGCACGCCTGAATTCGGTGTTCGCGTTCCCGCTATCGGGCCGCGCGCCGTTCGTGCTCACGTGGGATGGCTTCGGCCAGTTCTTCGACAAGATGACCAGCACCGGCGTCGTGCAGTCGATGAAGGATTTCTACTGGGACATCCGGCCCAAGCCCGAGTACGGCACGATCGAGCTGCGTGTGTGCGACACGCCGCTGCAGGTGGACAAGGCGGCGGCGCTGGCGTGTTATCTGCAAAGCCTGTGCCGCCACCTGCGCGAAGAGCGGCCATTCGAACCGGCTGAAGACGACTACCTCGTCTACACCTTCAACCGCTTCCAGGCGTGCCGCTTCGGCCTCGACGGCGAGATCGTCGACCCCAAGACCAAGCAGCGCAGCAAGCTGCGCGACGACATCATCCGCACGCTGGCGCGCATCGAGCCGCACGCGCTGGACCTGCAGGCGCTCGACGCCTGCAACCTGATCCGTGAATCGCTCACCGACGGCAACGACGCGAGCTGGCTGCGCCAGCAGCGGCGCGTTCATCCGCCGATGGCGGCGCTGGTGGAGGCGGCGGCGGCGCGTTGGATGGCCTGACGGGCCGCACGCGGCCGCTCGCGCCTACAAGTCCGTGCGCAGGCTCCAGAGCTCCGGAAACAGCGTCACGTCGAGCATCCTGCGCAGGTAGGCCACGCCGCTGGTGCCGCCGGTGCCGCGCTTGAAGCCGATCACTCGCTCGACCGTGGTCACGTGGCGGAAGCGCCAGAGGCGAAAGGCATCTTCGAGATCGACTAGTTCTTCGCCCAGTTGGTACAGGTCCCAGTGCGCGGACGGATCGCGGTACACGGTCAGCCAAGCTTGCGCGACCCCCTCATCCGCCGCATAGGCCTGGGTCCAATCGCGCTGCACGTGGCTCGCCGGCACCGCCAGGCCACGCCGCGCCAGCAGGCGCAACGCCTCGTCGTACAGCGACGGCGTGCGCCATGCCGCCTCGACCACCGCGAAGCGCTCGGCGCGAAGTTCGTGCACCTTCAGCATTGCCGCGTTCTTGTTGCCCATCATGAATTCGATGCAGCGGTACTGCCAGCTCTGGAAGCCGCTGCTGGAGCTCAGGTACGGGCGGATCGCCGAGTACTCCGGCGGCGTCATCGTGCTCAGCACGTCCCACGCATGCACCAGCTGCTCCATGATGCGGCTGACACGCGCCAGCATCTTGAATGCCGGGGGCAAGTCGTCGGCCGCGATCGCCGCCACCGCCGCGCGCAACTCGTGCAGCATCAGCTTCATCCACAGCTCGCTGGTCTGGTGCTGAATGATGAACAGCATCTCGTTGTGGTCGGGCGACAGCGGGTGCTGCGCGGCGAGCACCGCATCGAGGTGCAGATAGTCGCCGTAGCTCATGTCGGCCGCGGCAGCTGGCCGTGAGCCCGCAACAGCCGGGGCGGGGTGGCTCGGTGCGGTCATGGCGGCTCCTTGTGTCTCATCGTGCGGGACAACACCCACTGTAGCGGCCTGCACCGCGCCGCTTGGCTCGGGGCGAGGGCCGGCAGCTTGATATTCTCCAGGCGGCATGGCAGTCGAACCCGCCTCGTTGCTGCGCCCGTTCGGCGCCTTGTCGTCGTGGTGGCAGCGCGCCGCGCTTGTGGTACACGAGCGCACAGCCCACCTGCCGCCGACCACGCGCGCGATGCTGTGGGCCGCGGCGGCGGGTTCGCTGTTCTCGCTGCTCAACGCATTGATGCGCGCTCTCGCGCTGTCGATCGATCCGTTCCAGGCGCAGTTCCTGCGCTACTTCTTCGGCCTGCTGGTGCTGCTGCCGATCGTCTGGCATCGCGGGTTCGCGGCCTACCGGCCCCGCCACATCGGCGGGCAGTTCATGCGCGGCGCGGCGCACACGATCGGCCTGTGCCTGTGGTTCACCGCGCTGCCGAAGATCCCACTGGCCGACATGACGGCCATCGGCTTCACCGGCCCGATCTTCATCCTGATCGGCGCCAGGCTGGCATTCAACGAGCCCATGCGCTGGGAGCGCTGGCTGGCCACGCTGGCCGGCTTGGCCGGCGTGCTGATCGTGGTTGGCCCGAAGCTGTCGACCAGCGCGGGGCTGTACCACCTCATCATGCTGGCCTCGGCACCGGTGTTCGCGGCGTCGTTCCTGATCACCAAGGCGCTGACGCGCTATGAGACCACCGGCACGATCTTGGTGTGGCAGTCGATCAGCGTGGCTGCGCTGAGCCTGCCGCTGGCGCTGTTCAATTGGCAACCCATCGTTGCGTGGCAGTGGGCTGGGTTTGTGCTCACCGGACTGCTCGGCAGCGGCGGCCACTACTGCCTGACGCGATCGTTCACGCGTGCCGACATCTCGGCCACCCAATCGGTGAAGTTTCTCGACCTCGTGTGGTCGGCGTTCCTGGGCTTCGTGCTGTTTGCGGACGTGCCCAGCAGCACCACGTTGCTCGGCGGTGGTCTGATCTGCGCGGCCACGGTGTGGCTGGCGCGCCGCGAGTCGCACGGCGCGCGCGCCTGACGCGGCCCACGCTGGCGAACTCAGCGCCCTTGCCGGGCGGCGGCTTGCCAGCGCTCATTCACCACGCTCCAGTTGACGAGGTGGTGCAGGAAGGTCTCGGTGTAGCGCGCCCTCAGGTTGCGATGGTCGATGTAGTACGCGTGTTCCCACAGACGAGGTGGTGGCCGGGCTGCGGCTTGGCATGGCTCGAATTGGCGCTTCCGACCCGGAAGAGACATGCGCGGTCCTCATCGCGTTGCCGCAAGGCTCGCGGGCTGTCTTCCGCACGCCGCCGAACTCAGGCAGACGAAGACCGCCGGCCCGCTCACCGCCGGCCAAGCCTTCGATACAGCCGCCCACCGCGCTGCTTACCAGCCCTGCGATACCCTGCGGGAACAGGCTGAGGAACACAATCAGAACCACGCCGTAGATCAGTGACGGGTACTGGATGCGCAGCGCGCTAGCCGATGCGCCCACCACCAGAAAAATCGCCTGCAGCACCACCGCGCCATACAACGCACCGGTCAGCGAGCCCAGCCCACCCACCGCGATGCCGATCAGCAGGCCGAACGACAGGAACGGGTTGAACAGCCCGGGCGCCACGTACTTGATCGACAGCGCCGACAGGCCGCCGGCCATGCCCACCAGCATCGCGCTCAGCCCGAACACGCCGGTCTTGTAGGCCACCGCGTGGACGCCCATCGACTTCGCTGCGATCGGATGGTCACGGATGGCGATCACCGCGCGGCCGATGCGGCCGCTCATCAGGTTGACCATCAGTACGTAGCACAGCGCCGTCAGCCCCAGCGTGAACAGGTAGATCCACTGGTCGAAGCTGAGCGACAGGCCGAAGGGCACCTCGGGCACGTCGATGCCCATGCCCTGTGCGCCGCCGGTCAAGCGCTCCACGCCCTTCCACTTGCCAAGAGTGGGTACCACCACCCCGATCGCGAAGGTAGCCATCATCAGGTGCACCGGCGCCAGCTTCAGCAGCGGCAGGCCGAACAGCGTGCCGACCACCAGGCACACCGCGCCGGCCAGGGGCACCGCCAGCCAATGCGGCACGCCGGCATGCACCACCATCAGCGCGGTGGCGTAGGCGCCGATGGCGTAGAACGCCCCGTGACCCAGCGACACCTGGCCGTTGTAGCCCACCAGCAGGTTCATGCCGAGCAGCGCCAGCGCGTAGACGACGATGTTGGTGTAGCGGAACAGCTGGAAATCGGTGGCCACCATCGACACCGTGGCCAGCGCGGCCAGCACCAGCAGGAACAGTCCTGCGCGAACGACCTTCAACTGGGCGTGCCCTCCATGGACCGAACGTCGTCGATTTGACCATTGGGATCGTGGCCCAGTCGGGTGCAGCCGGCTACTCCGGGCGCAAGGAGTCGTTCGCGAACCTTTACCCCGTCAGCCACGGCCAAGTGACCGCTGACGAAAGTGCAGCGGTCATTTGAGGCTACGGCCTTCGAACGACAGGTGATCGGGATTGCCGCCGTTTGGGCCATCGCGCGCGAATGGGCCCAGTCCTGGACACGACCGCTGCGCAGCGTCTGCGGCCCTTCGACCTCGACCATTGAGTTCACGGTGTCAGCCACGTCACGATCATTGAGGTGCTTGGCCAGGTGCCTCGCAGCCGACCGGTCCTGAGGGTCATGCTGACATTCACGAGGTGACCGAGCACCACCTTGTGTCTTACCTCGACCGAATGACGGCTGCTCCAATCCGCCTACTCACGCACTCGACCCATAGCGGAAACGCGCCACCGCGATCTCGCGTCCTGCTAGCGGTCATTCAGACGGTCGCGGTGCACGGCCCGTGCACAGACTATTCCGCAGGGCGGTCCGGCAACGAATGACTCTTCGGCGCGGCTTCGAAGTCGCGAAGTACATTCGCAACATTGCCGTCGCGCATGTGCATCACGCGCTCTGCCGCAGAGCGATCGAATGGCGCCCCGAACTCAACGCTGTGCTCGCTAGCCAGGACGCCGGCGCCGAAGTGTTCTTGGCGACGCTGTCCTGGAAACCGCGATTGACATTACACCACCTGGAAATCCAGCCCGATATCCGCTGCCGGGGCGCTTTGCATCAGGCGGCCGACCGAGACGTAGGCGACGCCGCTCGCCGCGACCGCGGCGATGGTGTCGAGCCGGACGCCGCCGCTGGCCTCTGTCGGCACCCGGCCGGCGACCATGGCCACGGCTTCGCGCAGCGTCTCCAACCCCATGTTGTCGAGCAGCAGGTGGGTGGCGCCGGCGGCGAGGGCGGGCTCGATCTGGGCGAGCTCGTCCACCTCGCAGACGATGTTGGCGAGGCCCGCCGCCCGTGCCCGCGCCACCGCCGGGCCGACACCGCCCGCCACGGCGACGTGGTTGTCCTTGATCATCGCCGCGTCCCACAGGCCCATGCGGAAGTTTTGCGCGCCGCCCATCCGCAACGCGTACTTTTCGAGCCTCCTGAGGCCGGGGATGGTCTTGCGGGTATCGAGCATCGTGGCGTTTCCGGCCATGGCGTCGACATAGGACCGCGTCATGGTGGCAATGCCGGAGAGGTGCTGGACGGTGTTCAAGGCGCTGCGCTCCGCCGTCAGCAGGGCGCGGGCATTGCCGGACAGGCGCATCAGCGGAGTGCCCGGCGCGACGCGATCGCCATCCGTGGCGAGCATTTCGATCTCCACCCCGGGGTCAAGGTGGCGGAAGAAGGCGGCAGCCAGCGGCAGGCCGGCAACGATGATCGCATCGCGGCTGTCCATCACCCCGGCGAAGCGGGCCTCGGCGGGGATGACGCTCTCGGAGGTGACATCGCGCCCGCCGCCGGGCAGCCCCTCGCCCAGATCCTCAGCCAGGGTGGCGCGGATGAAAGTGGCAACGTCGAAGCCGGCCAGCTCGAAGTCGGGGCGGGGGAAGGGGGTGCTCATGGCGAGCGTATTTAGAGTCAGGGAAATGGAAATGCGAGGGGGTTATATAACACCCTTGTCGATGGAGATCGGGAGCCACCTTCGGCCAACGACCACTGCCGGCTGCTAACGCTGCAGACCCGCCGCGTTCTGTTGGCAATGGCACCCGGGATCGAAGCGCAGGGGAGTTGACGCCCGTTGCGAGGGCGATCAATCACACTGCCGAAAAGCCGTCATCGGTGAAAGTCGGCACCTGGCCGACTGCAGGTACCGGTGAACGGCGGGTTAAGGGCAGTTCAGTTTCGAATGAGTTCTGAACGTCGAGCACCCTAGCGGTCACAGTTCTGCCAATGGGCATCAAGACTGGCTGTCTGGAAGCCGCCGGTCGTGGGCACCGGCAGTCGGCCAATTCCTGTCGCCCAGGACAGGCCGCTTTCGGGCGAGTCGCATTCCTCACAGCCCGTCCAGCGGGTTTCGAAAGCTACGGCCACCCTTGTTGAGGACAAGGGTGTCGGCTTTTCGCAAACCACGTCGCAGGACGTCACGCTACGCCAGCGCTCGCCCAATCCGCACGATTCGCGGCGGCGTTGAGTATGCTCCGATCGTGCAGCGCGCCGCCGCGATCATCGGTTCCGCGATCTTCCTGGTCATCGCTCCGGGCACGCTCGCCGTGTACGTCCCTTGGTACCTCACGCACTGGCACTTCGCGCCTCCGCTATTCCCGATCGCGCGCGTGCTCGGCGCCGCCCTGATCGTCGCCGGGTTGCCCATCTTGCTCGATTCGTTCGCTCGCTTCGCGTTGCAGGGCCTCGGCACACCGGCGCCCGTGATGCCTCCCAAGCGCCTCGTCGTCACCGGGTTCTATCGCTACGTCCGCAATCCGATGTACGTCGCAGTCACGGCGTTGATCGCCGGCCAGGGCCTCCTGTTCGGGAGCGTCACGGTGCTGGAGTACGGCGCGATCGTGTGGGCCGGATTCTTCTTGTTCGTTGTCGCCTACGAAGAGCCTGCGCTGGGCGAGCAGTTCGCCGACGAGTACAAGCGCTACCGGGCGAACGTGAGGCGATGGTTACCGCGCATCACCCCATGGCGCGGGTAGGTGGTAAGAACGCTGCGTGCGCGTCGTCGTCCAGCATCGCAGCCGCTACCACTAACAAGGCCGACCCGAGGCTCCTGGATCGGTCACCTTCGAGATCGCCTTTAGCTTGTCCTTCAGCGGGAGCCCGGCACGGCGTCAACGCGGGGGCCCCAGTGGGGTCATCGCGCCTCGGCCGCTTCACGGGAGTACGCTCACGCCCCCTTTGAGCTGTTGTCGAAGGAGACACCATGGCTGCTGGCTACTTCTTGCTCACCAAGTCCGGGAACCAATTCAAGTTCGCGCTGAAGGCGGGTAACCACGAGACCATCCTCAGTAGCGAACGCTACGCGTCCAAGGCGAGCGCGCAGAACGGCATCGCCTCCGTCAAGACCAACTCGGGGAACGATGCAAGCTACGAGCGCAAGACCTCCAAGGATGACAAGCCGTACTTCGTCCTGAAGGCGGCCAATGGCGAGATCATCGGCACGAGTGAGATGTACTCGTCAACCTCCGCGGCGGAGAAGGGAATCGAGTCCTGTAAGGCCAACGGCCACGGCCCGACGAGGGACGAGACGTAGGTCGCTTGCCCCCGGCGTGGACCTTGAGGGTGCGCGCCTTCGAGGGTCGCCCTCCTCCGCTTTCAACAGCGGCGACTCGATTTCGTTCGAATAGTCTGACCGGGGGATTTGAGCGTCCGGTGTCGGGCAACTGACTCAACAGCCGCTCGCGACCCTGAGCGGGTATCGCCTCCGTCGGGTTCGACGACCGGAAGCGGTCGGTCAACGCTCTCGCTCAGCCCACAATTTGATACCGGGCGTCGTCAGACTCGATCCGGTGCGTTCAACGATCCGACCGTTCGACGACGACCTCGCTTAACTGGACCACGGGCACGATTTCGGTGTAGTTGGCGATGTCGCCCCGGATCTCGGTGGCGTGTTCCTGGCTGGCGGCCAGGTAGCCTTCGGCCGAATCACAGTAGAACGCGCACATCGCCACGAAGGCGGGCGGTGAACCGGGTGCTCGGCCGGCCAGGCCTTTTTCGACGGTGTAGTAGGCGCAGGCACTGCCCAGCCTGGCCTTCACCATCGGCATGTGCCGGTCGCGGTAGTAGGCGTGGTCGAAGCGCGCGCCTTCGGTGTACGGGTACATCACGGCGACTTTGATCATGCGGTTCTCCTTACTTGTTCAGGCAGACGAAGAAAAAGAAGTTGGGCTGAACACCTTCGTCGACTTCCATTATTTCTTGAACGCATCGTTTGCTATGAAGGGAAGGGGATGCCGACGTCTTCCATGGGCAGATCCATCGCGTTGGTCAGGTAGGAGACCGTTCGGTAGAAACCGGCGAGCATCAGGATTTCGATGAGTGCGTTCTCGGGGAAAAGGATGCGGAGCTCCGACCAAAGTTCGTCGGCCACGCGGCATTCGTCGTGCAGCGAGTCGCAGAGCTGAATGAGAAGACAAGCGCGCCTCTGACCGGCGGCGTACTGGATAGGCCTCAACTGATCAGCCACCCGAAAAGCCGCCCCTCGTGGCTGTCCGCTCCTGGCCGGAACTGTGGATTCCACCTTCACGCTCCGAAGCTGACCTCCAGAGACCGAGACGTCGGTCTCAGCGGTGCTTGACGAGAGGTAGCGCTCCGGCGAGTCGAGAGCGCATCCTGGCGTGGCCCTCGAGCTCGATGGGAGACCATCATGGAAGCCGCAGGCAACGCCGCTCATCGCGAGCCGTGGAACAAGGGCAAGATCGTCGGGCAGAAGGCGCCGTTCAAGCTCAAGGACATCTGGGCACTGCGCGTGCGCCTCCAGATGGATGGCCGTGTGCGCGAACTCGCGCTCTTCAACCTGGGCATCGACAGCAAGCTGCGCGCGTGCGACCTGGTCGGCCTCAAAGTCCGGGACGTGTGACATGGCGACCAGGTGGCGATCGCGCGCCATCGTCGTCCAGCACAAGACCCAGCGCCCCGTTCAGTTCGAGATTACCCGCGGCCACCCGAGACGCCGTGCGGGCGTGGATCAAGCTCGCTGCGCTGAAGCCGGAGGACTTCCTGTTTCTCAGCCGCATACACGAGTCGCCCCATCTGGGCACCCGTCAGTACGCCCGGGTCCTTGGGCGCTGGGTTGACGAACTGGGCCTGGACCGCGCTGACTACGGCACGCACTCGATGCGTAGCACCAAGGCGACGCTGATCTATCGCCGCACCAAGAACCTCCGCGCCGTGCAACTGCTCCTCGGGCACTCGAAGCTGGAGTCGACGGTGCAGTTACCTGGGCATCGAGGTCGATGACGCCCTGGAGATCTCCGAGCAGACGGAGATCTGATCAGGGCGCAGAGCAAACCATGATC
Organism: uncultured beta proteobacterium; assembly: GCA_963774185.1. Taxonomy (GTDB): domain Bacteria; phylum Pseudomonadota; class Gammaproteobacteria; order Burkholderiales; family Burkholderiaceae_C; genus JAEUPI01. The sequence continues at coordinate 20,787 of CAVZEK010000031.1, read as the reverse complement.
CGCCCAGTAGCCTGGCGGATCAAGCCGCCGGCGAAGGACTGCTCTCAGCGAGTGCGCCGAACTGGGAAAGATTCTGGCCAGAAGCATCGGTGATCGGGCGGGTGCGTTGCCTGCGGGAGCTCTCCATAGACTGGTCGTGCCGGCGGAAGGAAGAGATGGAAATGACCTACCACGCCGGTATCGACGTGTCGCTGCGGATCAGCGTCGATTTGCGCTGGTCGAATGACAAGGGTGAGGTCTGCCTCGAGGCCAAGCTCGCCGCTGAGATCGACGCCATCGTCGAGTGTCTTGCACTGCTTCGATCGCGACGTGAGGTCGGTGGGCTTCGAGGCCGGCACGCTCGCCCGATACCTGACCTATCACCTGCAGGCGGCGGGCTTCGAAGTCATTTGCCTGGAAGCACGCCAGGTCAGCGCCACGCTGGCGGCGATGCGCAACAAGACCGACCGCAACGACGCACGCGGGCGTTGCGCAGATCCTGCGAACCGGTTGGTACAGCCGGGTGCATGTCAGAGAGCCTGCACAGCCACCAGGTGCGCGCCCTGCTGGCCAGCCGCAAGGCGATCTTGAAGAAGTGCGTCGATCTGGAGAATGAACTGCGCGGGCTGCTCAAAGCGTTCCGCATCCGCCTGCCCAGTCGGGTCGGGCACGGTGCATTCGACGCCGAGCCGCGCCAGACCGTGTACAGCGACGAGATGCTCGCCTGCGCGCTCGTGCCGTTGCTGGACGCCAGGACGGTGCTCTACAAGACCTACCTGAAGCTGGACAACGCGGTCAAGGCTGTGGTGCGCGTGGATCCCATCTGCCGCCGCTTGACATCCACGCCGGGCGTCGGTCTGGTTACGGCATTGACGTTCAAGGCCGCCGTCGATCACCCGGGCCGCTTCAAGTCCTCGCGCACGGTGGCGGCGCACTTCGGCCTGACACCGCGGCGCTTCCAATCCGGCGCGCTCGACAACCCCGGACATATCTCCAGGGCCGGCGATGCCGATGTTCGCTCGGCGCTGTATGTTGCAGCTCACTCGCTGCTGACTCGCAACGCCCAGTGGTCCTCGTTGAAGTCCTGGGGCGTGCGCCTTGCACAAGACTCGAGGTCACCGAGCGGGCGGCTCATCGCCGTGGCGCGCAAGCTTGACCGTACATCCTCGTATCTACATGTGGATCGATGGATCGCAGTTCCCGTTGGGCGCCGGCGCCGACACAAGCGTAGGCGCCAACAGACCACAGGAGTTCAAGTACTGAGCGTCAGAGCGTCTGGGTGTGAACGATGGTCCGGGTGAAGCCGCAAATGTCTGCTGCGCATCCAGCGCGTTCAAGCTAGCGTGCTCCCGCTCCGTCTGACCAATGCGTGCACAGCGTCGATCAAGGTCGAGACCGACTGCGTAGAGAAGCGTCCGACTCACACCGAGACGTCCTGGAACAGCACTGAACATCAACCGGAGAAGCTCAACAGCTTGACGAACGCGCCCGATCAGCAAGAAGCAGTCACTGCTCGAGGACTGCTCGCTGGCCTCGACGTCATGCGACCGAGAACACTGGCTGCCCCTTCGAAAAAAATCAATTGGGGCCCGCCGAATTCCAGGCGCCTTTTGTAGCGTGAAGCGCTGGCAGTGCGCGTAGATCAATTGGTGCGACGTGGGTGGGGAAGGGGCAAGCAGACGGGCTCGAGCAGTGCTCCGTCGCCTCAATCGTTCCGAGGGCTGTTTGTCGATGTGTCCCCCGCCGTCCGGCCGCTTCTCGTGCTGTCTGCGATTTGACCGGCGCTCTGAGGCAGCGAGGATTCCGGAACTCGATGACTACCTCGGGGTCGGGAGTACCCGTTCGCGGCCAGTGAAAGCTGCCGCTGACCGGTCGCCCCGCGTTCCGGCTGCTGCTAGGGCGTGTGCTTCTGAGTCCGGTGACTGGCAGGTTCCGGAGTCCAGCGGCCAGATGAGATCGGGGAACGGCGAAGTGGCGGGTTTCGCCAACAGCAGTCGTTCAACCACCGAACCTCAACCGGTCGCAGCCAGTCTTGAGCTCCAGCTAGGTCTGCGGGCTTTCCAACCGCTGAATGGCCGGAAGTGACGTGATCGCGCAGTGCCTGACTCTCGTGCCTAAAAATCGCCGTAAATCATCGCGCAGACAGCCTGAACCAGCGCCTACATTGAGATCGTCGGCGAACTCATGTTCTCGCGATGAAACGCGACGCCATCGGTCTTTCGCCGCTCGCTGACGACGCTCAGCGCGTGCTGGCGCGCTTGCCCACTGTGCTCAAGATGACTGGCCTGGGCCGCTCGAGCATCTATCGCTGGATCGCCGACGGCTCGTTCCCGCCGCCCGTGCGTCTGGGCCCGCGTGCCGTCGCTTGGCGCTGGTCGGACCTCGACGAGTGAACACGGTCGCGATCCGCAACGCGCCACTGATCCTGTCGCCCGCGCCCGCCAGAGCGGGCTCGGCGTACCGCACTCAGCGCCCGCGATCGCGCTCCGGCGTTGCGCGTTGAGCTAGCGTCCTGGCCGATTCAGTGCGCGGCGCGCGCGAGCTTCGCCGGCCCCGCTCCACACCTGGCAGCTCCCGCTGCGCCTGCTGCTCCGGTGGCTTGTAGCGCACGCCTGGCCGCCACCTCGCGTAGTTGACGATGCGATTGACCGAGCCGCGGTCCTCCATGTCTTCCGACGACGCCGAGCGCTTTGGCCGATTTCGCACCAAGCCTGAGCTGCGTCGCGCCGCGACGTGCGTGAGCTTCGACAGGCGCTTGTTCGCCTTCGCGTGGCCCGAAGTGGCGCCCGTCGTATCTGGCCTTGCGATGCCGCAGCCGCTCTGTGCGACGACTGCCGCCACGGGTGATCTGCGGTGACGCTTCAGCCTCGATGCCCCAGCTCGCGCAGCTTCTCCGCGAAAGTCTCCCGCCAGCGTCGCAGGTCGGCCTTGCGCGGGTTCAGCCGCTGGCCGTCCTTGCCCTCGGCGCGCACGCTCAGGTGCACGTGCGGATTGGCCTGGTGGGTGTGCAGCACCATCACGTAGCGGTGATTGGCGAGTTCGGCGCGTGCGAACGCGCGGGCAGCGCTTTGCACGGCACGGTGCGGGCGTGCCGGCCGGCATCGACAGCATCAGGTTGAAAGCTTCGCGCCGCGCGCTGCGCTCGGGGATCAGTGAACGCCGGCGTGACGCCATTGCTCGGCCAGTGCGAGCACGCCGTCCTTGCCGTCTCGCAGTCACGCCGCGGTCGTCCTCGATCGGCAGGCGGCCGTTCTTGCTGATGTAGCGCAAGTGCGCCGCGATGGCCGCCATGCCGCGCCCGCCGCCGGTCACCTTGACCATCACCTGCGGCGCACCGCGAACGACGGTCGCGTGCAGACGCTGGCGGATGGCGCGAGCGCGATCGTGCAGCATCGAACCTCTGAGCACGACACCCGGCGAGCGGACGATGCGATTGCCCGGGTAGAACAGACGGTCGCCCCACTGCACCAGTGCGCCATCAACTACAGTGGCTGTTGGGCATGACGGCATCTCTTGGTTAGCCGATGCGGGCTAGCCAACGCGGCCGCCACCTGCAGGTGGCGCGCGACGTCGGCATCGAGGTCGAGCATGCGCTGGCGCAGCGGCGCCAGCGCGCCCGAGGCCAGGCGCGCGACAGCGTGCCCACGAAGAGCGACACGTCGGCGGCAATGGCGGCGAGCTGGTCGTTCGAGACTCCGCAGTGCCGCGAGTTCGGCACGGCGTTCGGCGATCGGCAACGGCAGCTCCGCGCGACGAATCAGCAACGCGACAAGCCGAGCTTGCGACAGTCCGAGCGCGGCGGCTTGCGTGGCCAGGGCTCGCGGAGTCCGCGGCGGACAAACGCACGCTGAGCTTGATCGTGCCGCCAATATCCAGCGCTCGGCTCCGCGCACGGCAGCATCGCGGCAGCGTCGTCTGGCAGCGCAGCGATCAGGGCTTGACGCGCAAAGAGCGCGAGTGTCGCGCCGTGCGCTCGAGCCGCCGCCCGCGCCGCGTCACCGATGCCGCACAGATCGATCGTCACGCGATCACGCGAACGCACGGCCATGACAAGAGCGCCATCCGCCGCAGGTGCGGCATCCATTCGGCGGCTTGCCGCCTATCCTGCCCTACGCCCATGAAAACAGTACTGAACCGGGAGTGATTCATAGCCGAACCGAAAGCGAACCAAAGGCGATGCACAGGCGACGCAAAGGCGACGGGTAAGTGACGCAGGAGTGCAAGGGCGTCATGGGCTCTGACGGTCAGACCCCTGCAGCCAGCGCTCGAGCCAGGTCTTCCACGCGAATCCGTAGAGCCACGCAGGTCGGGGAGCGCAACCGTGAATCCAGCAGGTTGCTCCACCTGCGCCAGGGCTCGCTCCAGCCGATCGCACGCTGCATTCGCTCGAGCGATGAGATCAGCCTGCGTGGATGCCTTCGCCGAACGCGTCCGCTCAGGCCGCTCCGCCTTGCATCGCTGTCACCGCATTGCGCGTGATCTCGCCATCGCCGTTCACCAGCGCGCGGACCTTGGCCGGTTCGACCTCGTGCAGCTTGCTCAACTCATGCAGGGTGCGCGGTGACGTGCAGCGTCCGCTCTTCAGCGCCAGGTCGAGCGCAGGCGGCAGTTCGAGCAGCGACAGGTGGTGCGCCACCGTCGTCAGGTTCATGCCCAGGCGCTTGGCGATCGAACGCATTCGATTCGCCCTTGTCCACGCGACCCTTGATGAACCGCGCCAGGTCGAGCGGCGTCAGGCCGTGGCGCTTCTGGTTCTCGGCGACCTGGGTGTAGGGGTCGGCCGGCGCGTCGCGCACGACGACGGGCACTTCGGCCAGGCCGGCACGCTCGCGCGGCACGCCAGCGCTTGGCGCCGAAGTGGATGCGGTAGCGCCCTTGCGCGTCGGCGGGATGCACCGTGAGCGGCTGCAGGATGCCGTGCTGGCGGATGTCGTCCGCGAGTTCGTCGATCTCTGTATCTGGGAACTCGGTGCGCGGGTTGTTCGGGTCTTCGTCGATCGACGTGATTGGCACGAGCAATGGCAAGCCGTGGGCTTCGGACCGCGCACCCATCGCCGGCGATGCGTGGTGCTCTTGTTCGAGATCCAGGATCGAGGCCGAGTCATCTGCTGATGCCACGGCCGATTGAGCCGGCGCATCGAGCTTCGCGTCGAGAAGATCGAGCTGATCAGCGGAAGATTTCTTCCACGGCAATCGCATGAGCGCATGGTGCGCTGATGCGATGCGCGGGCAAAGAGCCCGTCACCGAAACGGCGAACGTCTCGCGCGGTCGCATGAAGTGTCGCAATGTCCAACGGCGTCCCATGCGGTTGCGCTCGCGTTGCGGGTCGTTTCAAATTCGTGGTGCCGCGCAGTCGAATGTGCGTCGGAGCCTTCGCGCGTGTGCCGCACAGTCAGCGGCCAAACGCGCGACACGTGCACAGGCCACGCACTCTGCGACAGCCCATCGCAGATTCAAGAGCAGCGATGCTTCGAGCAACCGCTGGCCGCTGCTAGGGCTTGTTCTTCCTGGCCACTGCGCCGCGCCGCGCTTTGGACAACTCAGCTTGCAGGAGCGCCTCGTCCTGTTCGGCCTCGGGCCACAACGCCGGGAAGTAAAACCTCAGCGCGTGCCGCGGCACCGCGAAGCGCAGCTTGCCGTAAGCCGAGTCGGACGCCAAGTAGCCGCGGCGCACGAGCGACGACACCGTCTCGGTCGCGATCCGCTCACCGAGCCCGGTCATCGCCTTGAACTCGGCGCGGCCCAGTTCGGCCTGCGTGGCGAACAGATAGTGCAGTGGGATAAGTGCCTCCGGCCGTACGCCCGACTTGACGGCGGAAGCTTCGAAAGCCAGCGCGGCTTCGATGCGATCACGCATGCCGTTGATGTCGAGCTGCTTGGTCATGAACTCGACCTGATCGATGCAGACGTCCAACGTGTAGTGAATCCAGTCGATGAGTCCGGCCTGCGTCAGGTTGCCTCGCCCATCCAGATCGCCGCGTCGATGTTCGTCCGCGGCCTGCAGCAGCGCCTTGTAGCGCTCCTCCGTGCGAGCGAATCCGCGCAGCGGCGACCACAACCCGTTGGTGAGTCCCCAAGCGTGCAGGAGCAGGTGGGTGTGCAGGCGCGCCACTCGTCCGTTGCCGTCGAGGAAGGGATGCATCCAGCCAGTCGATGGTGCGAAGCGGCCAGCGCCACGATGGATGCCTCGCCACGCCGCACGCCACCATAGGCTTGCGCCCAGCGTTCGATGAACGCCGGCAGCGACTTGGGCGTGGGAGCTTCATGGCGACCAACCGCCACCGCCCTCTTGCGGATCTGACCCGGCACCATCAGCGAGCCATCCGAGAGTTCGAGGTCGTTCGGCCGGCAGATCGCTGAACAACGCCCCATGCAGCCAGGTCAGCGCGTCCGACGAGTACAACCATCGCGCGCCCTCATCGCCCGACGCAGCAACCCGCCGTTCGACCTCGGCCTCGCACGATTGCTCCGTTCGGATGTGCGCAACCGCCAGGCGCTGCTTGCGTGCCAGTTCGGCATTGGCGGAGAAGTCTTGCTGCAGCGCCCGCTCGATGTCACTCGGGCGGGTGTGCTCGCCCTCGATGCGGTTCGTGTAGTACGAGTTCATGCTGCGCAGCAGGGCGCGCAGCTCGAGCTGTGCCGCTTTGCCGGACGCTGTGCCCAGTGCGGTCGCCGCCCTCGTCAGGTCGCTCGCGCGCTCCAGCAAGGGGGCCAGCTTGCTCTCTTCAGGCATCAGGGGCTCGAACTGATGCGGAGCGTCGTAGTGCTTGATGGCGTGCGAGACCATGTGCGAGATTGTACGCCAGCCGGCTTACCTATGAAAACTATCGCTTTGTGCGGATTGTTCTGCGAGATTCAATGCCGTTCATGCGGTCACAAGGTGATTGCGCAGCCTTATACCTGTTCTGGCATAGTCTCGTCCCATGCCTTCCCAACAAGCCCGCAGCTCGGGCAATGTGTTCGCCGATCTGGGCCTGCCGGAAGCCGACAAGCTGAAGATCAAGTCCGGCCTGGTCATCGAGATCACCAAGGCCATTCGGCGCCTGGGGCTCACGCAGCATCAGGCCGCCGAGCGCATGGGGATCTCGCAGCCCAAGGTGTCGGGTCTGCTCAAAGGCGAGTTCGAGAACCTCTCCGAGCGCAAACTGATGGACTGCCTGAATCGCCTGGGCTACGACATCCAGATCAGGGTCAAGCCGACGAAGGCCGAGGTAGGGGCATTGACCCTGGCCGTTGCCTGACCGCCCAATCTTGCGTCGCGCCAGCGATCGGGCCGATCTGCTTGCGGCTCAGGACTTCCGCCGCGCGATGGGAACCACCGGCGCGCCGCGACGCAGCCTGTCCAGATAGTCCGCCCACGCCTGCAGCATCTTGCGCCGTTGCTCGACGAACTCGGTGCGGTTGTAGGCGCGGCCCAGGCTGTCGCGCACCGAGTGCGCGAGCTGCGCTTCGATCACGTGCGGATCGAAGCCGAGCCGCTCCTGCAGCATGGTCCGCGCCGTTGCCCGGAAGCCGTGGCCCGTCACCTCGTCTTGTGGGAAGCCCATCGCACGCAACGCCGCATTGATCGTGTTCTCGCTCATCGCGCGGTCGTGGTGCCGCTCGCCGCGAAAGACCATCGGCCCGCCGCCCGTCAGCGTGTGCAGCTCGCGCAGCGCGGCGACGGCCTGCTTTGGCAAAGGCACCAGGTGCGGAGCGCCATGCAGCTTCTCGCGCAACTCGCGCTTCATGCGCACGGCTGGCACGGTCCACATCGCCGCATCGAGGTCGATCTCCGACCACTGCGCGAATCGCAGTTCACCCGGCCGCAGCAGCAGCATCGGCGCCAGCTTGAGCGCTGCGCGCACGACCGGCGTGGCCGCGTAGTTGTCGCAGGCCCGAAGCAGGTCGCCCAAGCGCTTGGGTTCGATGATCGCCGGGAAGTGCTTCGGGTCGGGTCGCTTGAGTGCATCCTTCAAGTCGCGTGCGGGGTTGCTCGCCGACTTGCCGGTGGCCACGGCGTAGCGGAAGACCTGGCTGGAGTCCTGCAGCGCCCGATGCGCCGTCTCCACCACGCCGCGCGCCTCGATGCGCCGCAGCACCTCGAGCAACTGCGGCGGCGTGATGCTGCCGATGGGCTGCTTGCCGATCCACGGGAACACGTCCGCCTCGAAGCGCGCGATGATCTTGTCGGCGTAGCTGGCGGCCCAGCCATCGCGCTTGACGGCAAACCACTCGCGCGCGATGGCCTCGAACGACCCCAGCGGCGGCAGACCCTGCGCCTCGCGCTCGTCGGCCACGCGCGCTTTCTGGAACGGACTCCCGCTCGGCCTTGCGCTTCTGGCTCGGGTCGAAGCCCTCGGCGAGCAGTTGACGCACCGCATCGGCCTTGCGGCGAGCGATGGCCAATGTCGTGTCCGGATAGGTGCCGAGCGAGAGCATGTTGCGCTTGCCGCCGAAGCGGTAGTCGAAGCGCCAACCATGCGAGCCGCCGTTGACGAAGAGCAGCAGAACGAGCCCATCGCCATCGCTCAAGCGCTTGCGCGGATCACTCGGCTTGATGGCGCGAATCGTCGCGTCGGACGAGATCAAGTGACGTGCCATTGGAGTAACTGCTGCTTTTTTAGGCAGGAGGCAGTCGAGTTACTGCCAAAGTTACTCCACGATCAGGAAGAACTCCAGGGCTCCTTGCGCAACCGCGTGAGACAAGAAAAAGCCCTAGAGCGTTGATTCTCTAGGGCTTTTGGGACGATCCGGGACTTCTTGGGATTCCCTGAAACCGCTGGTTGGTGGCCTGGGGCGGAATCGAACCACCGACACGCGGATTTTCAGTCCGCTGCTCTACCAACTGAGCTACCAGGCCGGGTTTGGAACTGCGGCGCGACGGCCGCGAACTGCCGCTGCGCGAGGGAGCGCGATTATAACGGCGAGGTTTCGCTACACCGGTGAGCCGCGCTTGTTGCGCGACAGGTCGACGCCGAGTTGCTTGAGCTTGCGGTACAGGTGCGTGCGCTCCAGGCCGGTCTTCTCGGCCACGCGGGTCATCGAGCCGTTCTCTTTGGCGAGGTGGAACTCGAAGTAGCTCTTCTCGAACGAGTCGCGCGCCTCGCGCAGCGGACGATCGAGATCGAACGATTGTTCGGCCTGCGGGCCCACCGGCAACGGTGCCAGCATCGGTGCCACGCCGGCGCCGGGCATCGGGGCCTCGTGCAGCAGCGCTGCATCCATGCGATAGACGGTGGATCCGTTGCCGGCCGGTGCCGCGGCACGCGGCGCGGGCTTGGTCAGCGACTGTTCGACGGCACGCAAGAGCTTTTGCAGCGTGACCGGCTTTTCGAGGAACGCCGAGGCACCGAACTTGGTGGCCTCCACCGCGGTGTCGATGGTGCCGTGGCCGCTCATCATGATGACGGGCATCGTCAGCAGGCCCGATGCGCCCCACTCCTTCAGCAGCGTGATGCCGTCGACGTCGGGCATCCAGATGTCGAGCAGCACGAGGTCGGGTCGCATGCGCTCGCGCACGGCGCGCGCCTCGGCGGCGTTTTCGGCGAGCTCGACCGAGTGGCCTTCGTCGGACAGGATATCGGACAACAAGCCGCGTATGCCCAACTCGTCGTCGACCACCAGAATCGTTGCCATCGATGCTTTCAGTGCACCTGGGTTGCCGCTCCGCCTGCGTCTTGGGATGCCTGCGCTCCCTTGGCGGCTAGCGAGATAGGGCTCAGGCGTGAAAATGATAACGAAACTTGAGCCCCTGCGACGCTTCCTTCCACTTCATTGCCTTGTCGCAGGTTGCCCAGGCGCACCCGCGCTCCGTGTTCGTCGGCGATCTTGCGCACCACCGCGAGCCCCAGGCCCGTGCCTTTGGGCTTGGTGGTCACGTACGGCTCGAACGCGCGGCGCAGCACTTTGTCGGCGAAACCCGGCCCATTGTCGCTGACCACCAGGCGCACGGCGCGCGCGTCGTCGCCTTGGCCATGAGCAAACTCGGTGCGCAGCCACACACAGCCATCGGGCCGCTCGGCCACAGCGTCGAGACCGTTTTGCAGCAGGTTGTGGATCACCTGGCGCAGTTGCGTGGCATCCCCCATGATCGCGGGCAGGTCGCTCGCCAGTTGCGCCACCACGCGGCCGTGCTCCTGCGCCTGGCCGTACAGCGCCAGCACTTCCTGCACCACGACGTTGAGGTCCAGCGGTGCCAGGCGCGCGGCCGGCAGTCGCGCATAGTCGCGAAACTCGTCGACCAATTGCTTCATCGCCTGCACTTGGGCCACGATGGTGGCCACCGAGCGTTCGAGCATCGCGCGGTCGGCGCCGCCGAGTTGCGATTCGAGCCTGTGCCGGATGCGCTCGGCCGACAGCTGGATCGGCATCAGCGGGTTCTTGATTTCGTGCGCCAGGCGGCGCGCCACCTCGGCCCAGGCGATCGAGCGCTGTGCCGACACCACCTCGGTGATGTCATCGAACACCATCAATCGCGCCTCGTTGGGCAGCACCGCGCCGCGCACCAGCAGGTTCAGTGCGGTCTGCTCGTTGACCCGCAGGTCGAAGGCGTCCTGCCAGTGGTCGCGCTCGCCCGCCTCGGGGCTGGCGCTGTGCAGCTCGAAGCGCTGCCAGACCTGGTGCGCGAACTCCGCCAGGCCGGGCACCTCATCCAGCGGCCGGCCCAGATACACCGACAGCGGCTGGCGCAGGATGCGCGTGGCGCCCGGGTTCACAGTGTCAATGCCGCGCTGGCGGTCGAACACGATGACGCCGGCGCTCAACGAGTCGAGAATCGTCTGCAGCCGCGTGCGCGCGCCCTCCAGCTGCGTCACGCCGCGGCCCACCTGTTCGCGCGCCTCGGCGAGCTGTTCGGTCATGCGCGCAAAGGCGCGTGTCAGGCCGCCGAGCTCGTCGCGCGAAGCGAACACCGGCTTGGCGGTGAGGTCGCCCTCGGCGACCTCGCGCACGCCGTCGGCCAGCACCACCAGCGGCCGCGCGATCTGGTTGCCGAGGATCGCCGCCACCAGCACGGCGCCGAACACCGCCAACACGAGCGCCAACGTCAGCGTGCCGATGTACATGCGACGCAGGCCGTCTTGCGCGATGGCACGGCGCTGGTACTCGCGATAGGCCGACTGCACGGCCAGTGCGTTGCCCACCAGCTGCGGCGCCACCGTCTGCGTCACGTAGAGAAAACGTTCCTCGGGCGCCGCCAGCGTGATCTCGTTGCTCGGGATCAGCGCCAGTGCGCGCACGCGCGCCACCGGGCGCGCGCTGCCTGCCGGCAGCTCGTCATCGAGCCCTTCGAGCTGGCTGGCGGCGCCGGCGACGCGTGCCTGGCGCAGCAACGCCGGCGCCGGCCGCTGCGGCGCGATCGTGTCGGCCCGCGAGCTGGCGCTGGCCACCACCTGGCCGCCGGGGCCGAGCAGCATGACCTCGCGGGCATCGATCTGTTCGCGCACGCGCTCCAGCGTCAGCGGCCCGATGACCTGTCGGTTGTCGGCCAGCCGTTCGGCCGCCAGCCTCGTCTTGGCGACCAGGTCGGCACTCAACGCATCGAGCGTGCCGCGGCCCAATGCCAGGCCCGCGTCGAGCGCGCCGGCCACCTGGGCGTCGAACCAAGTCTCGATGCTGCGCGAGACGAACTGCACCGACACCGTGTAGATCAACACGCCGGGCACCACGCCCACGAACGCGAAGATGCCGGCCAGCTTGATCAGCAGGCGGCTGCCGAATTTGCCGCTGCGCAATCGAACCGCCAGCCGCGTGGCGGCGATCGCGATCACCAGCAGCAGCGCCGCGGCGACCGCCAGATTGACCCAGAACAGCCAGACGAAGTTGCGCTCGAACAGATCGCGCTCGCTGGTCAGCGACAGCATGAAGGCGATCACCAGCGCGGCGCCGACCACGGCGATCGCCGAGATCAGCAAGGCCCAGCGCAGCGCCTTGCTCATGGCACCCCCGGCCTGCGGCGATGGACTCGCGCTCATCGGGCCACCGCTTCGATCAGACGCTCGTCGACTTTCAGCACGCGCGAGATGCCCAGCTTCCATTCGTTGCCCAGGCCGATCTGCAGCGGTTGCGGCAGTTGCGAGGCATCGAGCCGGTAGCTGAACTCGACGTAGTAGCGCAAGTCGTTGTCCAGTTGCGCGGCCTCGGCAAGGTGCCATCCACTGACCCGCGACATCACTGCCATCGCCTCGGACAAGGTCGGATAGGCCTGCCCGAGCGCGCCCAGGCCGACGCGCCAGTTGCCCGTGAGCGGCTGGAACGACAGCCGGTAGCTGCGCGAGACGCGCGACACGCGTTCGTCACGCCAGTACCAGCGCGAGCGGTATAGGGTGGCATCGACTTCGAAGTACATCGGCACGCCGCGCCGCAAGGCGTCCTCGATCGCTCGCGACAGTGTCAGGCGCGCGCTGAACTCCAAAGTCAACGCACCCTCGTCAGGCCGCAACTCCAGCATGGCCAGCTCAACGCCCTGAGCCCTCGCATTGTGCGCAACGCCCAACACCCACGTCAGGCACAGCGCCACCGCGGCCTGCCAAGTCCAGCGCCCGATGCCGCGGCCCATGGGCGCCAGCGCACCGAGCCAGGCCGCGCGCGGTGTGTGACTTGTGGTCGTCGCGCGGCGCATCGTTGCTGGCAGGTCTTAGTCCGAAGGCTTGCGAATCAAGGCGAAGAAGAACCCATCGCCCACGACGGGCGCCGGGGCGGATCGTTGCGGACCATTGTCCGGCAGCGGCAGCACGTGGCCCGGAGAGGCGGCGTCCAGCGATGCACCCTGCGTGCCGTGGCGTTGCAAAAAAGCGTCGATCTGCTGCTGACCCTCGACACGAAAGATCGAGCACGTCACGTACAGCAACACACCACCCGGTGCAACGGTCGGCCACAAGGCATCGAGCAGCTCCGCTTGCGTGCGAGCGAGCGTGGCCACGTCCTGCGCGCGACGCAGCCAGCGCACGTCGGGATGGCGCCGCACGACGCCCGACGCGCTGCACGGCGCGTCGAGCAGCACGGCGTGAAACGGCGTGCCGTCCCACCAGCGGTCGAGAGCGCGCGCGTCGGCGCACCGCAGCGTGGCCTGCAACTGCAGGCGTTGCAGGTTCTGCTGCACGCGCTGCAGGCGCGCGCCGTCGACGTCGAGCGCGGTGACGTCGAGATCGGCCAACTCCAGCAGGTGCGCCGTCTTGCCGCCCGGTGCCGCGCAGGCATCGAGCACGCGCGCGCCACGCGGCAGCGCCGGATTCAACAGCAGGGGCGCCGCGCGCTGCGCCGACAGGTCCTGCACCGACACATCGCCTTCGGTAAAGCCTGGCAACTGCGTCACCGGGCATGGCAAGGCCAGCCACACCGCGTGCGGCCCCACCACCTGCGCCTGGCGCCCGTTGGCGGCCAGGCGCTGCACGTAGTCGGGCGCGCTGCCGCGGCGCGCGTTGACGCGCAGCACCATCGGCGGCGCGTCGTTGTTGGCCTCCAGCAATTCGCGCCATTGGGCGGGCCAGTCCTGCCGCACGCGCTCGATCCACCACAGCGGATGGTTGAACGCGGCCACGCCCTGAGACATCACCGCGTCGAGCAGTGAGCTGCGCTCGCGCACGAAGCGGCGCAGCACGGCATTGATGAAGCCAGACGCGGCCGGCGTGCGCTGCCGCGCCGCCGTGACAGCCTGATCGACCAGCGTGTGATCCGCATAGGGTGCCGCACCCTGGCGCGGCAGCAGCAACGCCAACGCGCTCAACAGCAACGCGTCCACCGGCGCCGGCGGTGTGCGCGGCGCCAGCCGCTCGCGCAACGCGAGCGCGGTGCCGAGGCGTCGCATCACGTCGCTGGCCAGCGCCAGCACGCCGGGGCGCAGCTCGCCATCGAGCGCAGCGAGCGCCTCGGTCAACGAGTGGCCGGCACGCACCGCCGCCACCGCATCGGCGGTGCGATCCAGCAGGCGCGACAGCGGCGGCGAAGTGGTCACAAACCCAGTCTAGCGGCCAGGGTGACGCTGCAGCGCCCACACAGGGCTGAGACAATGGCGGCTCGAGTGCCGTTGGCACGCTCAAAGTCCTGCCATGCCCGACCCGCACAGCACCGTCACGCGCATTCTCCCGAGCGACGCTGATCTGGCCCAACTGCCGGCGTCGCAGCGCATCCGCTACCGGCTGGTCGGCGCCGACCGCCGCTACCACGCCAACGACAACATCTCGGCGTTCGTGCGGCCCGGCGAGCTCGACGAGCTGAAGGCCGAGGTGCAGGCCAAGATGCACGAGGTGCTGCAGGCGCTGGTGATCGACACCGACAGCGACCACAACACGCAGGGCACCGCCGAGCGGGTGGCGCGCATGTTCGTCGACGAGGTGTTTCGCGGCCGTTATGTCACGCCGCCCAAGATCACCGAGTTTCCCAATGCCTCGCGCCTGAACGAACTGATGATCGTCGGGCCGATCAGCGTGCGCAGCGCGTGCTCGCACCACCTGTGCCCGATCCTCGGGCGGGTGTGGATCGGCATCCTGCCCAACGAGCACTCCAACCTGATCGGCCTGTCGAAGTACGCGCGGCTGTGCGATTGGGTGATGACGCGCCCGCAGATCCAGGAAGAGGCGGTGGTGATGCTGGCCGACGCACTGCAAGAGCGCGTGCGGCCCGACGGCCTGGCCATCGTGATGGAGGCCGACCACTTCTGCATGCACTGGCGCGGCGTCAAGGACGACGATTCGGCGATGACCAACAGCGTGATGCGCGGCGCATTCCTGAAGGATCCCAACCTGCGCCGCGAATTCCTGTCGCTGTTGTCCAAGAAGAGCGACGCTTGACGCGCGGAGGTGCCACCATGCTGGTCCGATTGATGTACGCCAGCCGCGCCGTGCCGGCGGTGGATGCCGAGGAGCTGCACACGCTGCTGCGGCAGTGCCGCACCCACAACCCCAAGCACGGCATTACCGGCGTGCTGTGCTTCGCCGATCGCGTCTTTTTGCAAGCGCTTGAGGGCGGCCGCCCGGCGGTGAACCAGCTCTACCAGCGCATCGTCCACGATGCGCGCCACACCGACGTGGAGCTGCTGGCCTATGAAGAGATCGACGAACGGCGCTTCGCGGGCTGGGCGATGGGGCAGGTGCAGATGGCCGGCGTGAACCCGGCGCTGCTGCTCAAGTACTCCGCGAAGGCCACGCTCGACCCCTACGCACTGCCGGGGCGCGCGTCGATGGCGCTGTTCGAC
The DNA here is from genome assembly GCA_963774185.1 of uncultured beta proteobacterium. Lineage (GTDB taxonomy): Bacteria > Pseudomonadota > Gammaproteobacteria > Burkholderiales > Burkholderiaceae_C > JAEUPI01. The sequence continues at coordinate 5,635 of CAVZEK010000031.1, read as the reverse complement.
GACCTGGTGGCCACCGCGTCGATCGCCTGCGAGCGCGGCTGAGCGCGAGACCGTGCAGCCCGGCACGATGACCGCAGCCGAAACGAGACTCCGCTGATGCGCGACGCGGTGCTGTGCGCGTGGCTCTTGATGGTCCTGGGCGCCGCACGGGCCGAAGACCCCCTGCTGGCGCGCAATCTCGCTGCCGTTTGCGCCAATTGCCACGGCACCGACGGCCATGCACGCGGCGACCTCATCAAGCCGCTGGCGGGTATGCCGGCCGACCGCATGGTGACCGCCCTGGCCGGCTTTCGCAGCGGTGCGCTGCCCGCGACGGTGATGCACCAGATCGCCAAAGGCTTCAGCGATGACCAGGTCAAGGCCATCGCCACCTACTTCGCGGCGCAGCCTGCGCAGCCGTGAACCCTTTACCGGTGAGCACGGCATCCCATCCGTCGCGGCGGCGGCTGCTGTGCGGCGGCGCGGCTGCGTTGGTTGCGGCCCCGTTGTTCGGCTGCGCCGGCACGGCGCACGGATCATCGATCGGCCACGTGGTGGTCATCGGCGGCGGCTATGGCGGCGCCACGGCGGCGCGTTACCTGCGCCTGTGGGGCGGTGGCCGCGTCGACGTCACCCTGGTCGAGCGGGATGCCGAATTCATCTCGTGCCCGTTGTCAAACCTCGTCATCAGTGGACACAAGCCGATGGCCGACATCACGAGGCCGTACACAGGCCTCGAAGCCCTCGGCGTGCGGCGGGTGCAGGGTGTTGCCGTGGCCATCGACCCGCAGCTGCGGCAGGTGCGCCTGGCCGACGGGCGCACGCTGAGCTACGACCGCGCCATCGTGTCGCCAGGGGTGGACTTCACGCCCGGTGAGGTGATCGGTCTCGACAGCCCCGCGGCGCAACAACGCATCCTGCACGGCTGGAAGGCCGGACCGCAAACGCTGGCGCTGCGGCGTCAGATCGAATCCATGCCCGACGGCGGCGTCTATGCCCTGACGATCCCCACCGCACCGTACCGCTGCCCGCCGGGCCCGTACGAACGCGCGTGCCTCGTGGCCGACCATTTCAAGCGCGCCAAGCCGCGATCGAAGGTGCTGGTGCTCGACGCCAACCCCGAAATCCAATCCAAGCGGGTGTTGTTCGAGAGGGCCTTCGCCGAGCACTACAAGGGCATCATCGAATACCGTCCGAACAACGAACTGCGGCAGGTCGACGCGGCCACCAACACGGCCAAACTCGATTTCGACGACGTGAGGGCCGACGTGCTCAACGTGGTGCCACCGCAGCGTGCCGCCGAGATCGTTCGCAGCGCCGGGCTGGTCAACGTCAACAATCGATGGGTCGGCGTCCACTGGTTGACGATGGAGGCCACCGCGGCACCGGGCATCCACGTGCTGGGAGACGCCACGTTTGCTGCGCCGCTGATGCCCAAGTCGGGGCACCTGGCCAACCAGCACGCCAAGGTCGCGGTGGCGGCGATCATCCAATTGCTCAAGGGCGAGCCGGTCAACGCCACGCCGGTGGTGGCCAACACCTGCTACAGCTATGTCACCGCGCTCGAGGCCGTGCACATCAGCACGGTGCACCAGTACGACGCTGCAGAAACGACCTTCAAGGTCGTGCCCGGATCGGGCGGCCTCTCGGCCGCAGCGAGCGAACTCGAAGGCCGCATCGCGCTGGCGTGGGCCGACAACATCTGGGCCGACACGCTGGCGATTTGAGCCACCTGCCCGTGTGGCTCAGGGCAGCGGCTATGGCTTTGCGACGTGCCAGACGCTGTTGAAGCCGTCACCGGACTTGTCGCCCGGCTTGGTGTCCTTGATCCAGTAGTACAGCGGCTTGCCCTTGTATGCGACCTGCTTCTTGCCGTCGTCGCGGGTGACGATCGTGTATTCGCCGCTGGCTTGAGCATCGTCGGCCATCAGCGGAGGCCAGTTGGTCGCGCAAGGACCATTGCACACACTCTTGCCCGAGCTGGCCGCGTCGCGATCGAAGGTGTACAGAGTCATGCCATTCTTGCCGGTGAGCACACCATCGGTGACCATCACCGGGGCCGATCCCATCATCGAGGAACATGCCGCCAACAACACACCCACCGCAAGGGTCGGGGCCATACTGAATCTGAACGGCATCGGATATCTCCTGGACGGTTGAACACACTGACGCGCGCACGCGCTGGCCCGTATACGCACGCCCGGTGCCATCGATTCCCTTGTCCCTGATCGGGTCAGCTCGCCAGCCCCGCGTTGCCGGCCACACCCACCAGCGTGGGCGTGTTGGGGCGCCGTGTGCGCACGTGCCCGCTTTGCTTTCGCAGCCAGGCCTCGACGACCTCCCACACCGGCTTGCCGCCGGGCGCCGTGCGCGCCTCTTCGCTGACCGAGGCCCAGCCGGCGACCTTGTAGGTCTTGTCGGCCTCGATTGGCTTGCCATGCAAGCGCATGTCGCCGATGCGTGCACCCATCGAGGCGCCCGGTGTCATCGTGTAGGTCATGCCGCCCACCCGCACCATGTCGCCGCCTTGCTGGTAGTACGGATCGGGATTGAACAGGTTGTCGGCGACGTCTTCGAGCACGGCCTTCAAGGTCTCACCGCTCATCTGGCTGATGGTGGTGTTGGGGTAGGTGATCGCCAACTGGTCCATCATCAGCTCGCGCGTGATCGTCTCGCCCGGCAGCAGCGAGGTGCCCCAGCGAAAGCCCGGTGACAGCGCGATGTCGGCCCCCTGCACGTCGATCAAAGCGTCGCAGATCAGCTGGTCCCAGCTGCCGTTGAAGTTGCCGCGCCGGTACAGCAGACCATCGGTGATGGCCAGCGTCTCGTTCAGGCGTGCCTCGTAAGGGGCGCGCAGCCTTGCGATCAGCGAGTCCATCGCCGCATCAGGCGGCAGCAGGTTGGAGAACACCGGCAGCAGCCGGTAACGAAAGTCGGCGACGCGCCCGCCGGCAACGCGAAGGTCCATCACGCCGAGGAATTTGCCATTGCTGCCCGCGTTGGTGACCAGCGTCTGGCCGCCGCCATTGCGCACCGGCACCGCCACCGGCACGCCATCGTGCGTGTGGCCACCGAAGATGACATCGATGCCACGCACGCGCGAGGCCATCTTCAAATCGACGTCCATGCCGTTGTGCGACAACACCACCACCACCTGCGCGCCGCTGGCGCGCACCTGATCGACCAGGCCTTGCAGACGCTCGTCCTGAATGCCGAAGGTCCAATCGGCCACCCAGTAGCGAGGGTTCGCGATCGGCGTGTACGGATAGGCCTGCCCGATCACCGCCACGGGCACGCCGTTGACCTCGCGCTGCATGAAGGGCTCGAACACCGGATCGCCGAAGTCGGCCGTCTTGACGTTCTGCGCGAGGAACGCGATGCGGCCCTTGAAGTCGCGATCGACGATCTGCTTGACGCGCTCCATGCCGTAGGTGAACTCCCAGTGGCCGGTCGTGGCGTCGACGCCCAACGCCAGCTGCGCCTGCACCATGTCGGCGCCCTGCGTCCACAACGACGTGGCCGAGCCCTGCCAGCTATCGCCGCCGTCGAGCAGCAGCGCGCCGGGACGGTCTGCCTTCAGCCGGCTGATCAGCGTGGCCAGGTGCGCGAAGCCGCCCACCTTGCCGTAGCGGCGCGATGCCGCCGCGAAGTCGAGGTGCGTGAACGCGTGTGCTTGCAGTGACCCGGGTGCAATACCTGCTGCGCGCAACAACTGCGCGCCCACCCGGTGCGGCCACTGCTCGCGCATGGAGCCGGCGCCCAGGTTGACGCTCGGTTCGCGAAACCGGATCGGCTTGAGTTGCGCGTGGCTGTCGGTGAAGTGCAGCAGCGACACCGCACCCGGTCCCTTGAAGGCCGAAGGCAGGTCGTACAGCGCGTCGCCGGCGCGCGCTGCGTCGGCATCGGTCCAGCGACCCGGCGCCATGCCGGCCGCGCCCGCCGCCGCCAGCACCTGCACGAACTCACGCTTGCTCAGGCTCACGCCGTGTCGCGAAGCCAAGCCGCGCCCGTTTGCCTCACTGATTGACCGGCGACTTCGGATCGAGCAGCAACGCCATCAGGTGGCGCAGCTGGTCTTCGTCGAGCAAGCCCTTGTGGCCGAAGCGCGGCATGTTGGAGCACGCCGCATAGGCTTTGCTGTTCCACAGCTTGCCCCACGTGTATTGAACGATCGGCGCTGCCGCTGCGTCGGTTGCGTCCTTCACGCCGCGCGCCTTGCCGTAGTTCCACAGGCTCGGACCGATGGTGCCGAACGAGATCTCTTTCTGGTCGATCTGATGGCAGTTGTAGCAGCTGGCGCCGTTGTCCTTGGTGGCCGCCGACGCATCGGTCCACGTCATGCCGCGGCCGTTTTGCGCCAGCTTCTCACCTTCGCGCCAATCGCCCAGGTAGCGGCCGTCGGCCGGCCAGCGGATGGTCGCCAGCGCCTGCGCCTCGATGCGCTTGGCCAGTTCTGGGCTCGGCGCGCCGGGACCCGAACAGGCCTGTTGCCCAAGGTCTTGCTCCAGGCGATCGACCTTGGCGATGCCCTGGTCGCGGAACGACGCCTTGATGGCGGCCAGAGCCTGTTGGTCGAGCTCGGCCGACGACGGTGTCGAGGCGCAACCTGCGATCGCGCATGCAAGAAGCAACGGCGCCATTCGAATCGCTGTGTTCATCGTTCGCACCTGAGGGTTAGCGTTTGATCGATGGCGCGATCGACTCGGCGCCCTTGGCGTTGACGCCCATGAACACACCGAGGGCCACCGTCGCTTCGGAGCCGAAGCCGGGATACGGGAAGCGCTGCTGCCGGTAGCAATCGTTCAGCCGCAGCTGCATGCCCCACATCTGGCCGTTGCTCACGCGATAGGCCGGCCACGCCGCGAAGCCCACGCCGTCGCCCGGGTTCTTGCTGAGGTTGGGCAGGTCCTGCAGGCGGATGCGCTTGCCGTCCTCGCCATGGCACGACGCGCACGAAAAATCGTAGGGCCCGCCGCGGAAGTAGAACACCCGCTTGCCGATCTCGTACATGCGGCGCTCGGCGACATGTCCTTGCGGCAGGTTGAAGCGCAGGCCCCTGGAGTCGGCGGCGACGTAGGTGGCCAGCGCGGTGACGTTGTTCTGCTCGCCGCGGCCAAACGGCGTCTTGGCGATCTCGGCGGCGTTGAAGACCTTGCAGCGTTGCATGCAGCTGACGAGCCGCGACTCCAGGTCCTGCACGCGACCGGTGTCGGCGAAGTAGCGCGGCAGCTCGACGAAGGCGCCCTTGACCACGCCCGGGCCCCTTGCCGAGGTCACACGCTTCGAGCGAGGCGTTCTTGGGTCCGCGCTTCGTTTCCAGAGTGCCTCACCCTTGGCCTCGAACAGCTCGGCCGGGTTGCCGTCCTCGAGCATCTTGCGGTACTCCGCGATGCCATCGGCGGCCGACTTCTGCGCCGTCGCCGCGACACGCGCCAGCAGCGCGACGACTGCACCCACCATCAGTAGTGGTCTCACGATGCTCCTCGTCGTTGTCGAGTGACGACGGTCAGCGCGTGGGGCGCAGACCGTCTCACGTCACCGTGGCTTCGTCGGGGCGTTGGTCACCCGGTTGTCCACCAGTCCACCACGATCTTGTCGCCGGCCTTCGCGCCCTTGACGGTGAACTGAACAAGGGGTTCCTCGAGATCGCCGTGCC